>NZ_RBXT01000001.1:1341198-2682396 GCF_003635045.1 Terracoccus luteus
GGCCCTGGCGCCCGGCGCGAGCAGGCAGAGGGCGAGGGCCGCTGCGGCGGCGACGGCACCCGTCGCGGTGGGGGCCGGACGGACGGTGGGGCGGGGGAGCGGGCGCACGGGTGCCTCCTAGCAGGTCTGGCGGCAGGCGGGGCGGCAGGTGGGTCACCGCGTCGCGCCATTGTCGTGCAGCGCGGCCCGGGCCACCACCGTTCGGGACCGTTGTCGGTGGCCGCGTCTAGCGTCGTCGACACCGAACCAGCAGCACCGCACCAGCCCGATGCCAGCCCGGTGCCGGTCCTCGGTCCGGGCGGCCGGCCGAGACCGGTGCAGACCACACGGACCACAGAACACAGACCGACAGAGAGAGGTGAGCCTGATGATGATCGTCGACTGCCAGACCTGCCCCGTGCGCGACGTCCACTGCGCCGACTGCGTGGTGACGGCGTTCGCCGCGTTGCCGCACCACGCTGCCGACCGTGCCCCTGTCGCGGTCCCGGTCCCTCGGGTGCGCCGTCCCCTGACCGCCGCCGGCCCGGCCGAGACCCTCTCGGCGGCCCCCGTCGGTGGGGTGCCCGAGCGGTCCGCGGTGCCGGACGAGGCCGACACGGTGCCCCTCGACCGCGCCGAGCGGCGTGCCCTCGCCGTGCTCATCGGTGCCGGGCTGGTCGACCACGAGACGGCCGACCACGCCCGGGCCGAGCTCACCCCTCGCACCGGCCACCCCCGTCACACCGGTCACGGCGCCCCCTCGGGCCACGGGGTGCGCCGGGCCATGTGACGGCGCGGGTGGCACCGGGCTCCCGTGCCACGATGTCGCCATGCCGGACGCCCGCCCTGTCTCCCGCTGGTGGAGGGGGCGAGCCCGACCACCCCGACCACCCCGACCATGGCGCGCGCCGCGAGCGGGTCGGCGAGGCGCGGGCCGCCGTTCCGGTCGGAGCTGGCTCGAGGTCGTCGTCACCGCGGTCGTCACCACGGTGGTCGGTGCCGGACTCGTCCTCGGGTCGGCCGCGTGCGAGGGCCCGACGGTCGGTGCGCCGGCTGCACCGGGAGCCGCGGTCGCGTCGAGCACGACCGTCACGACAGTCACGACCGGCACGGGCACGACGGCTGCCACGTCGGGCCCGCCCACCTCGGGCCCACCCACCGCGAGCCTCACCCCCGTCCCCGACCCCGCCGATGGGGGCGACGGCGCCTCCGACCTCGTCCGCGACCTGGCGGCGGGGGTGCAGGCCACGGTCGTCGGCACCGTGCCCGCGGCGACGGCGCCGTGGCTCGCGCTCCTGCAGCCGGGCGCGGTCCGTCGGCGCGCCGAGGTGGTCGTCGACCGGATGCGCTCCATGGGGGTCGGCGACTTGTCGCTGCGGTCGGTCGTGCCCGTCCCGACTGCGGCCGGCACGACCGGTGTCGACCACGACACCAGCACGGTCCGAGCCTCCTTCACGTACCGCTTCACCGGCATCGACGTCGCCGACCGGACCTTCACCCTCGACCTGACGGTCAGGCGTCCGGCGACGCCGTCACCGAGCGCCACGACCGGCGTCTCCGGCCCGGGTCAGGCTCCCGGGACCACCGTGACCACCGTGACCGCCCACGCCCGGTCGTCGGGCGAGGTGGTCGGGTGGTCGCCCTCCGACCGTCCGCAGCCCTGGGACCTCGACGGCGTCGTCGCCACCCGCACGGGCGGCTCGCTCGTCGTCGCACCCGCGGGTCCGACGCTCACCGACCTCGCCGGCCGCGTCGCGCCGGCCCTTGGGGCGGTGTCCTCGGTGTGGCGGGACTCGGCCCCGGCGGTCGTCGTGCTCCCCGCGCGCGACGGGGACGCGGCCCGGCTGCTCGGCCGCGGCGGTCTCGAGACGTCGGCCGACGCGCAGGGTGGGCCCTTGCGCGACGTCGCCGCCGTGACGGACGGGCCCTCCAACCCGGGGGTCGGCGCCGGTGCCGACCGGGTCGTCGTCGTGCCGTCGGTCTGGGCGGGCCTGACCTCGGCCGGGCGCGACGTCGTGCTCACCCACGAGCTGACCCACGTCGTCGTGCGCCGCACGACCACGGCCTCCGTGCCGCTGTGGCTGTCCGAGGGCTTCGCCGAGCTCGTCGCCTACCGTCGAGCGGGGCTGCCCGACCGGGTCGGGGTGACGCCGGCCCTGACGGGCGACGATGGTGGCCGCGTCACCGCCCTTCCGGCCGACCGCGACTTCGACCCGTCGTCGGGCGACCTCCCGAAGGCCTACGCCCGGTCCCTCGCGGTCGTGCGAGCCGCGGCGGCCGGACCCCGCGGCCTCGACGGCGTCGTGCGCCTGTACCGCGCCGTCGCCGGCGGCCACGACCTCGACGCCGCCCTTGTGAGCGAGCTGTCGACGACGCCCGAACAGCTGGTGACCGACGCCGACGCCCGTCTGCGCGCGCTCGCGGGACCGGCCGACCCGGCATCCACCCCCTCGCGCTGACGCGGCAGCACGGAGCCGCGCGGGTCAGGCGAAGAGGGCCTCGACGTCGTCGGCGAAGTCACGCATGACGACGTTGCGCTTCAGCTTGAGCGACGGGGTGAGGTAGCCGTTGTCCTCGGTGAAGTCGCCGTCGAGCACCGCGAACTTGCGGATGGACTCGGCCTTGCTCACCGCGAGGTTGGCGTGGTCGACGGCCTCCTGCAACGCCTCCTGCACCGCCGGGTGCGAGCGGGCGGCGTCCAGCGACACCCCGTCGAGCCCGTGGTTCTTGGCCCACAACGGCCACATCTCGGCGTCCAGGGTGATGAGCGCGGCGATGAAGGGCTTCTGGTCACCCACGACGATGCACTGCGACACGATCGGGTGGGCGCGCAGGCGGTCCTCGAGCACGGCCGGCGCGACGTTCTTGCCGCCCGCCGTCACGAGGATCTCCTTCTTGCGACCGGTGATGCGCAGGTAGCCGTCACCGTCGAGGCTGCCGAGGTCACCGGAGTGGAACCAGCCGTCGACGAGCGCGTCACGCGTCGCCTGCTCGTTGCCGTGGTACGCCCCGAAGACGCCGACGCCGCGGACGAGGATCTCCCCGTCGTCGGCGATCCGGATCGCGCTGCCGGGCAGCGGCGGACCCACCGTGCCGATCTTGACCCGGTCGGGGGTGTTGACGCAGACGGGGGCCGTCGTCTCGGTGAGGCCGTAGCCCTCGAGGATGAGGATGCCGATGCCGCGGTAGAAGTGGCCGAGGCGGCTGCCCAACGGGGCTCCGCCCGAGACGGCGTACCGCACCCGGCCGCCCATCGCGGCGCGCAGCTTGGCGTAGACGAGGCGGTCGAAGACGGCGTGCCGCAGCCGCAGCGCAAGTCCGGGGCCGGCCTCGTCCTGCGCGGCGCTCCACGCCACGGCGACGTCGGCGGCCCGGGAGAAGATGCGGCCCTTGCCCTCCGCCGTCGCCTTGGCCTCGGCCGAGTTGTAGATCTTCTCGAAGACGCGCGGGACGGCCAGCACGAACGTCGGCTGGAAACCGGCGAAGTCGTCGAGCAGGGTCCGGATGTCGGCGGAGTGGCCCATGCGGGCGCGCCCGGACACGCAGAGCACCTCGATGAACCGGGCGAACACGTGGGCGAGGGGCAGGAAGAGCAGGGTCGCCGCGCCGTCGGACAGCACGACGTCGCCGAGCTTGCCGATCGCGTTGTCGGTGAGGTCGAGGAAGTTGCCGTGGGTGAGCTCGCACCCCTTCGGGCGCCCGGTCGTGCCGGAGGTGTAGATGATCGTCGCCGGGCTCGTACGGTCGATGCCCTCCAGCCGCCGGGCGAGGTCGTCGTCGCCCACCTCGGCGCCCAGCTCGCGGAGACGGTCGAGGGCGCCCTCGTCGACGACGAGAACGTCGCGCAGGTCGGTCGCCTCGCCGCGCACCGTGTCGACGACGTCGCGGTGGGCGGAGGTCTCGACGACGACGGTGCGCACCCCGGCGTCACCGAGGATCCACAGCACCTGCTCAGACGACGAGGTCTCGTAGATCGGCACGACGACGGCGCCGGCGGTCCAGGCCGCGAAGTCGAGCACCGTCCACTCGTAGCGGGTGCGGCTCATGATCCCGACCCGGTCACCGGGCTCGACGCCGAGGGCGACCAGGCCCTTGGCGACGGCGCGCACCTGCTCGTCGAACTCGGCCCACGTCACCGGGCGCCACGTCACGGCGCCGCCCGACGAGGTGGCGGACGAGGTGGCCGACGAGGTGGCCGACGAGGTGGAGCGGACCGAGAATGCGGTCTCGGGCCCGGCCTCGGCCGCGTTGCGCCCGACGAGGTCGGCGAGAGACCCCTCGGTCGTCGGCACGGTCAGCGGGTCGACGACCATGTCTCTCACGGGCACTCCTTCGGTCTGCCGGAGGCCGTCCGGCGGGCCCCGGTAGTGGTCGAGCGGGTGGCGGGGCAGGCGTGGCCGCCCCGGCTGCGCACATCCTCGCACGGCCCCACCCGCGAGGGGGGAGCGCCGGTCACGTGGTCGGTCGGCCGGGCGGGGTCGGTGCCGTGAGGTTGCCGAGCACGGGGCCCGTCAGGATGCCGGGGGGCCGGCTCGAGGGCAGGCGGTAGCCTTCGGCGCATGGCCGATCGCACCGAGTCCTCCCTGCTCATCGACGCCTCCCCGGGCGAGGTGCTCGACGTCATCGCCGACTTCGAGGCCTACCCCGAGTGGGCCGGTGAGGTGAAGGACGTCGCGATCGTCGCCGAGGACGGTGACGGCTGGGCCGACCAGGTGCGCTTCACCCTCGACGCCGGGGCGATCAAGGACACGTACACCCTCGAGTACGAGTGGGACGTCGTCGAGGACGGCACCGGCGTCGTGTCGTGGACCCTCGTGTCGGCCACGGTGCTCAAGGCGATGAACGGCTCCTACACCCTGACCGCCCAGGGCGAGGGCACCCAGGTCACCTACCGCCTCGCGGTCGACGTCAAGATCCCGATGATCGGGATGCTCAAGCGCAAGGCCGAGAAGGTCATCGTCGACACGGCGCTCAAGGAGCTCAAGAAGCGCGTCGAGGGCTGACCGTGCCCGAACCGCACACCAGCTCGGAGCCGCCCGTCGACCCCGGCGCCCACCCCGCGGCGGGCGACGGTGACCACGCCGACCACGCCGACCACGTCGGCGCCACGGACGGACCGCCGTCCGTGGCCCGCGAAGCCGCGCGGCTGCTCGAGGTCCTGTCGGCCCAGGGCTACGGCCGCCCGGCTTCCCGGGGGCCCGCCTCCGGCGACACGGCCGACAAGGCCGGGACGACCGACGCGTCCCCCGCAGCCGACTCGGCCGACCGCCCCCGACCCGACGCGGACGCGCCGTCCACGGGCGGGGACGCCACGACATCCGGTCGGCACACCGACCACGCCGGCGACCACGACGGCGACCACGCCACCGACGCCGACCACGAGTGCACGTGCGGGGGCCGGGCTCCCGCGGCCTGCGCCGTCTGCCCGGTGTGCCAGGTGCTCGCCGTCGTGCAGCGGGTCAGCCCCGAGACCATCGACCGACTCGCCGACTTCGCGGCCTTCGCCGCCGACGCCCTGCGTGACGTCGCCGAGCGGCGCCGCGGACCCAAGGAGACCCCGTGAGCCCACGCCTCGCCATCGGCATCGACATCGGCGGCACGAAGGTGGCCGGCGGGGTGGTCGACGAGAGCGGCGCGATCCTGCACCGGGCCCGCCGCGACACCCCGCACCGCTCGACCTCGCCGTCGGTCGTCGAGGACACCATCGTCGAGGCGGTCGACGAGCTGTTGCGGCACGTCGACCCCGACGAGGTCGTCGCCGTCGGCATCGGCGCGGCGGGCTTCGTCGCCGCCGACCGTGCCACCGTCGTCTTCGCGCCCCACCTGTCGTGGCGCAACGAGCCGCTGCACGACGCGCTGTCGGCCCGCATCCGCTACCCGGTCACGGTCGACAACGACGCCAACGCGGCGGCCTGGGCCGAGGCGACCCACGGCGCGGCGCAGGGTGAGTCGCACGTCGTCGTCATCACGCTCGGCACGGGCATCGGCGGCGCGCTCATCGTCGACGGGCAGGTGCAGCGTGGCCGGCACGGCATCGCCGGCGAGTTCGGCCACATGCAGATCGTGCCCAACGGCATGCGCTGCGAGTGCGGCAACCGCGGCTGCTGGGAGCAGTACGCGAGCGGCAACGCCCTCGTGCGCGAGACGAAGGGGATGATGGAGGCCGGCTCGCCTGTCGTCGCCGACCTGCTCGCCCGCCTCGGCGGCGACCCCGGCGCACTCACCGGTCCATTCATCACCGAGGCCGCCCGCGAGGGCGACCCGACCGCACGCGAGCTCATCGCCGACATCGGCACGTGGCTCGGCGTGGGCATGGCCAACCTCGCCGCCGCCTTCGACCCGGGCCTGTTCGTCGTCGGTGGGGGAGTCAGCGCCGCCGACGAGATGCTCCTCGCCCCGGCGCGAAACGCCTTCCGCAAGCAGCTGCCCGGGCGCGGCTACCGCCCCGAGGCGCGTATCGTGCGCGCGGTGCTCGGCAGCGACGCGGGGCTCATCGGCGCGGCCGAGCTGGCGCGCGCGGGCCGCGGCTGACGAGCCCGACGGGCACGCGAGGGTCAGAGGCGCGTGCCGTCGTCGAACGGGTCGCGCTCGCTGCCGCCGCGCAGCACGAGCAGCACGAACCCGACGACGATCATGACGAGCGACGTGACGAGCCACCAGCCGCTGCCGCCGCGGTCGAAGATGACGACCCAGAGCAGCAGCAGCGGGCCGCCGACGAGCCCGCCGACGATGGCCCAGAACATCGGGTCGTCCTCGGCCGTCGGCAGATCGGTCTCCGTCGGGGGGACGAAGTGCTCGCCCTGCCGGTCGTCGTCGACGAGGTCGAGCACGGCGTCGTCGTCACCGGGGGGCTGGTGCCCGCGCCACACGTGGCCGGCGCCGGGGGCGATGGGCAGGCCGAGGCCGCCGTCGCCGCCGGGGGCCTGCGCTTCCGGCTGTGGGGTGCGCGGAGCCGCCCCTCCCACCGCACCGGATGCCGTCCCGGCCGCGTCGGGCGCCTCGCTGCGGCGGGCCTCGGGGGCCGGCCGACCGGCATCCGACGCGGGCGACGAGGGGGACGGGGTGGCGGACGGCGCCGCGCCCAGCGCGTCACCGACCTCGGCGGGCGCGGTGGGATCGCCGGGCTGCGGGGGCTGCGGGGGCTGCGTGGACGCGGCCTCGTCACCGCCGGTGCCGCTCGACCCCTCGGGCGCGGCACCGCGACGCGGCTGCCGGTCGGGGGCTTCGGTGTCCCAGCCGGCGACGATGCGCTCGAACTCGGCGTCGAGGTCGCGATCGTTCATGCGGTGGCACTCCTCGACGTCGGTGACGCTGGGCGGCCGCCGGTGTGGCCGTCTGCCCGAATCCTCGCACGCGGCACTGTGGGTTCGCGAGTGCCGTAGAGTGCTCGCCGTCACAGGTGGAGGTGGACACGGTTGTTCTACTGGGTTCTCAAGACGATCGTCATCGGCCCGATCCTCAAGCTGCTGTTCCGTCCCTGGGTCGAGGGTGACGAGAACATTCCCGAGGACGGCGGCGCGATCTTCGCGTCCAACCACCTGTCGTTCTCCGACTCGGTGTTCCTGCCGCTCGTCGTCTCGCGGCGCGTGACCTTCCTGGCCAAGAGCGACTACTTCACCGGGCGCGGCATCAAGGGCCGCGCGACGGCCGCCTTCTTCAAGGGCATCGGGCAGCTGCCGGTCGACCGCTCCGGCGGCAAGGCGAGCAACGCCGCGCTGACGTCGGGGCTGCGGGTGCTGCGCCGGGGCGACCTGCTCGGCATCTACCCCGAGGGCACGCGCTCGCCCGACGGCCGGCTCTACCGCGGCCGCACCGGGGTGGCCCGGATGGCCCTCGAGGCGGGCGTGCCCGTCATCCCCGTCGCCATGATCGGCACCGACAAGGCGCAGCCGACGGGCAAGGTCATCCCGCGCATCATGCGCATCGGCGTCCGGGTCGGCAAGCCGCTCGACTTCTCGCGCTACGAGGGCATGGAGGACGACCGGTTCGTCCTGCGCTCGATCACCGACGAGATCATGTACGAGCTGATGATGCTGTCGGGCCAGGAGTACGTCGACATGTACGCCACCTCGATGAAGGACCGCCTGCTCAAGGCGGCCCGCGCCAAGGCCCGCGAGCTGCAGGAGGCGGCCAAGCCCGGCTCGGCCGCGCCCGAGCTCGAGGCCGCGCTCGACGCGGCCGACGGGGCTGACGGGGGTGTCGGGGCTGGCGGGGCCGACGGGGCGACGCCGCTGCCCGCGGCGGCGGAACGCCGGGTCGGCAGCCTCGGTGACGACGCCACCGACGAGGTCGTCGCCGACGCGGGTGCGGGTGCCGGTCAGGGTGTCGGCGAGGCCGGGCCGGACGACCGCGGCCCGGTGCGCGACGAGCGCGGAGAGGTCGCGTCCTGACCCATGGCCCGTGAGCGCGGCGTCGGACGCGTGGGGGAGCGGGTCGACGCCGCACCCGGCCACCCGGCATCCACCGACGTCGGCGTGACCGCGCGTGCACGGGCGACCGGTGTGGGTGGGGCCGGTGCGCGCTCCCCGTGGCCCGGCCGTACCGACGGTGGCGCGGCCGCCCTCTCGCTCGCCCACGACGAGCACGCCATCGTGCGCGGTCTGTGGCGGGGCATCGAGGTCTTCCGCGTGCTCGCGCTCGCCTACGCCGCCTGGTCGCTCTACGAACGCCGGGGCGACGTGCTGCACCCCACGGCGGCGGTCGCGGTGCTCGCCGTGCTCGCGGCGTGGACGGTCGCCCAGACCGTGCGCCCCATGCGCACGGTGCGCGCCTACACGGTCGAGCTGTTGCTGGGCTGCCTCGCCATCCTCGCGACGCGGCTCGTCGACGACGCCGACGTCATCACCGCCGGCGCGAAGACGCTGCCGTCGATCTGGCCGTCGGCCGCCATCGCCGGGTTCGCGGTGCTGCGTGGCTGGCGCGGGGGAGTGGCCGCGGGGTGCATGGTCGCCGCCTTCTCGTTCATCGAGGTCGTGCAGCCCACGGCGAACACCGTGACGAACTCGATCCTCGGGCTGCTGCTGGGCGGGTGCATCGGCTACTGCGTCGACCTCGCCCGCGAGAGCCACGAGGCGCTGCGCGAGGCGATGCGCCGCGACGCCGCGAGGGCCGAGCGCGACCGCCTCGCCCGCACCGTCCACGACGGTGTGCTGCAGACGCTGGCCTACATCAACCGTCGGGCGGTCGACCTCGGTGGGGAGGCCGTCACCCTCGGCGCGATGGCCGCGGAGCAGGAGCGCATCCTGCGCACCCTCGTCGGCCAGGGCGACCTCGGCGAGGTCGACCGCGCCATGACCGGCGCCACCGATCTTCGCGCGACGCTGCGACACGTCGAGCGCCCGGGGGTGCAGCTCGTCTCCCCCGCAGAGCCGATCACGCTGCCCCGGCGGGTGGCCGACGAGGTGGCCGCCGCCGTCGAGGCGGCCCTCGACAACGTGCGCAAGCACGCCGGCGACGAGGCCCGGGCGTGGGTGCTGCTCGACGACGACGGCCGCACCGTCAGCGTCACCATCCGCGACAGCGGTACGGGTCTGGCCGAGGGTCGTCTCGAGCAGGCGGCGGGCCAGGGGCGGCTGGGCGTCGCGTCGAGCATCCGCGGCCGGCTCGACGACCTCGGCGGCTCGGCCCGCATCAGCTCGGTGCCCGGTCACGGCACGACCGTCGAGCTGCGCGTGCCGAGCGCCGGACGGTGAGCGGCGCCGTGGGCGCGACCGTGACCTCGGAAGGGACGGGCAGGGACCGATGACAGGGGCAGACATGGACGGCAGCGGCGACGGAACCGACGGACCCGGGCCGGGCGACCCGGCATCCGGGACAGGCGCGACGCGCACCCGCGTCGTCGTCGCCGACGACCACCCGATGTGGCGCGACGCCGTGTCGCGCGACCTCGCCGACGCCGGGTTCGAGGTCGTCGCGACCGCCGACGACGGTCGGGCCGCGCTCGCCCGCACCCGCGCGACCGAGCCCGACGTGCTCGTGCTCGACCTCAACCTGCCCGGCCTGTCGGGCCCGGAGGTGTGCGCCGGGCTGGCCGCCGCGGGCGTCGGCACCCGCATCCTCATCCTGTCGGCGAGCGGTGACCAGCAGGACGTCCTCGACGCCGTCAAGGCCGGCGCCCTCGGCTACCTCGTGAAGTCGGCCGGGCGCGAGGAGTTCCTCTCCGCGGTGCGCGCCACCGCCGCCGGCGAGCCGGTGTTCACGGCAGGCCTCGCCGGTCTCGTGCTCGGGGAGTTCCGCCGTCGCCAGGCGCAGCCGGATGCCGCGGACGCGCGCGAGGTCCCCGAGCTGACCGAGCGCGAGACGGAGATCCTGCGCTACGTCGCGACCGGCATGGGCTACAAGGAGATCGCGGCGATGCTCTTCCTCTCGCACCGCACCGTGCAGAACCACGTGCAGAACATCTTCGGCAAGCTGCACCTGCGCAACCGGGTCGAGCTGGCCCGGTTCGCCCTCGAGCGCGGCATCGACCTCGGCGAGGCCCGTCGCTGACGGGCCCGACCTCCCCGGGACGCTCGCGGGACGTGATCGGATCGCGGACCCCGGGCGGGGTGCCGCGTCCGGGCGTCTACGCTGGATCGGTGAACACGAGCCCCACGACCGCGCCCGCCGACCGCGTCGCGGCCGACGGACAGCAGGCCCTCGCCGACCTCACGGCGGCCGCGACCGCGCTCGAGGCGGCGCAGCAGCCGAGCTGGCCCGACACGGCCGCCCTGGGTGAGGTCGTCGAGACGCTCGGCTCCTACCCCCCGCTCGTGTTCGCCGGTGAGTGCGACATCCTCACCGGTCGCATGGCCGACGCGGCGGTCGGCAAGGCGTTCGTCCTGCAGGGCGGCGACTGCGCCGAGACCTTCGCCTCGGCGACGGCCGACAACATCCGCGACCGGGTCAAGACGATCCTGCAGATGGCGGCGGTGCTCACGTACGGCGCGTCGGTTCCCGTCGTCAAGATCGGCCGGATGGCCGGGCAGTACGCGAAGCCGCGCAGCTCGACCGTCGAGACGCGCGAGGGCGTGACGCTGCCCGCCTACCGCGGCGACATGGTCAACGACTTCGCCTTCCACGAGACCGCCAGGGTGCCCGACCCGCAGCGCCTCGTGCGGGGCTACCACGCGAGCTCGGCGACGCTGAACCTCGTGCGCGCTTTCACGACAGGCGGATTCGCCGACCTGCGCCACGTGCACGACTGGAACCGCGGCTTCATCGCCAACTCGGCGAACTCGCGCTACGAGAAGATGGCGCACGACATCGACAAGGCCATGCGCTTCATGGACGCGTGCGGCGCCGACTTCGACGCGATGCGCACCGTCGAGTTCTACGCCGCCCACGAGGCGCTGCTGCTCGACTACGAGCGCCCGCTCACCCGCATCGACTCGCGCACCGGGCACCTGTACGACACGTCCGGCCACTTCGTCTGGGTCGGCGAGCGCACCCGCCAGCTCGACGGTGCCCACGTCGACTTCGTCTCGCGCATCAGCAACCCCATCGGCGTCAAGCTCGGCCCCAAGGCCGACATCGACGAGGTGCTGCGCCTCATCGACAAGGTCGACCCCGAGCGCACCCCCGGCCGGCTCACCTTCATCACCCGCATGGGGGCCGGCACGATCCGCGAGGCGCTGCCGGGCATCGTCGACAAGGTGACCGCCTCGGGCGCCACGGTGACGTGGATCTGCGACCCCATGCACGGCAACACCTTCGAGGCGGCATCGGGCTTCAAGACCCGCGACTTCGAGGACATCATCGAGGAGGTGCGCGGCTTCTTCGAGGTGCACCGCTCCCTCGGGACCGTGCCCGGCGGCATCCACGTCGAGCTGACCGGCAACGACGTCACCGAGTGCCTCGGCGGCGCCGAGAAGATCATCGACTCCGACCTCGGCAAGAACTACGAGTCGCTGTGTGACCCGCGCCTGAACCACCAGCAGTCGCTCGAGCTGGCGTTCCTCGTCGCCGAGATGCTGGGCCAGGCCTGAGCGCACCGTGGCCGACCCTGCGGGCGCCCTGCGCGCCGACCTGCTCAGCGACACCCTGACCCGCCCGACCCCCGGCATGCGCACCGCCATGGCGCAGGCCGAGGTCGGTGACGACGTCTTCGGCGAGGACCCCACGCTGCGGGCCCTCGAGGAGCGGGTCGCCGACCTGCTCGGGCACGAGGCCGCCCTCTTCACCCCGTCGGGCTCGATGGCCAACCAGCTCGGGGTCCGGCTGCACGTACGCCCGGGGGAGGAGCTCGTGGGCGACTCCCTCGCCCACGTCGTGCGGGCCGAGCTCGGTGCGGCCGCGGTGCTCTCGGGCATCTCGTCGCGCACGTGGGTCGCCGAGAAGGGCCGCTTCCGCTCGGCCGACGCCGAGGCCCTCATGATCACGGGGGTCGGGCCTTACCAGGTGTGCACCGGCCTCGTCGTCGTCGAGAACACCCACAACTTCGGCGGCGGCACCGTGCAGTCGCTCGACGAGATCCGTCGGGCCCGCGCCGTCACCCGGGAGCGTGGCGTCGCCATGCACCTCGACGGGGCACGGCTCTTCAATGCCTCCGTCGCCTCGGGCGTGTCGGTGCGCGACTACGCCGCCGAGTTCGACACCGTCTCGGTCTGCCTCAGCAAGGGCCTCGGCGCCCCCGTCGGGAGCGTCCTCGTCGGGTCGGCCGACGCCATGGCCGAGTCGCGCATCTGGCGCAAGCGGTTCGGGGGCGGCATGCGCCAGGCCGGGATCCTCGCTGCCGCAGGGTTGTTCGCGCTCGACCACCACGTCGAGCGGCTGGCCGACGACCACGCCCGCGCGCGCCGGGCCGCCGAGGCCCTCGCGCAGGCGGTCCCCGGCACGGTCGACCCGCAGACCGTCGAGACGAACATCGTCATCGCCGACGTGTCGGTGTCGGGGTGGACCGCGCCGCAGTTCGTCGAGGCGGCCCTGCTCCGCGGGGTGCGCACGTACGCCGTCGGGCCGCGTGCGGTCCGGCTCGTCTGGCACCTCGACGTCGACGACACCGCCACCGACGCGGCCATCGACGTCATCACCGATCTCGCTGAGACCGGCCCCGTCCTGCCCTGACCGGCCCAGGCCCCTTTCGGCCGGTCCCGTGGAGGGTTCGCGTCGCCCCGGCGACGACGGTCCTCCACGCCCCCGGATGCCGGTGCGCGGGGTCAGACGATGGTGAGCACGATGGTGCTGCCCTTGCGCACCGACTGGCCGCCCTCGACGCTCTGCACCCGCACGAGGTCGAAGAGGCGGCCGAAGGGATACTCCTTCTTCACGGTGAAGCCGAGGTCGGTCAGCGCCTTCTCGGCCTCCGCGACCGGCCGGCCGACGACGCCGGGCACCTGCACCATGACGGGGCCCTTGGAGACGGTGATCGACACGGCGTCGCCCCGGTAGAGCGTGCCGTCGGCGGGCGACTGCGAGATGACCGCGCCCTGCGGCACGGTGTCGCTGTTCTCGTCGTCGAGGCGCTTGACCGTCAGGCCGGCCCCCTCGATGGCCGACACGGCGGCGTCGACGCCCTGGTCGCGCACGACCGGCACGGTGATCGGCTGGCGCCCCTTCGAGACGACGACGGAGACCTCGGTGCTGCGCCGCACCGACGTGCCGGCGTCGGGCTGCTGCGAGACGACCGTGCCGGCCTTGACCGTCTCGCTCCAGTCCTCGGTGACCTTGCCCAGCGAGAGCCGTCGCGCCGCAAGGGTTCCGGCGAGCGAGTCGGCCGTCGCCCCGGCGAGCTTCGGCACGCGGTAGCGCTCCTGGCCCTTCGACACGACGAGCCGCACGACGCTCTGCTTGCCGAGCTCGGCGCCGGCCGCGGGGTCCGAGCGCAGGACCGTGCCGCGCGCCGCCGTCTCGGAGAACTCCTCGTCGGTCTCGACGTCGAGGGACGCCGCCTGCAGCCGGCCGCTGGCGACCGGCGCCTGCTGGCCGACGACGGTCGGCACGACGGTCGAGCCGCCGGGGCCACCGGTGAACCACCAGCCCGCGCCGCCACCGCCGACGAGCAGCAGCGCCGCCACCACCCACGGCCACCGGCGACGCCGGGCGGGCAGGCGGTCGGGCAGGGCGAGCGCCGACGTGTGCTGCACCGGTGCCGGTCGCGAGGGGGCGTCGTCACGGTGGAGCCCACGGACGGGCCCGGTCGGGGTGCCGCCCGACGGTGGGGCGTACGAGCGCGCCCCGGTCGAGAGCACCGCGGTCGCGGCGTGGTCGTCACGCCGCCGGTCACGCGAGCCGGCGTCGCGGGCGGCGGCCGGCCGACCGGCATCCACACCGTCGCGGCCGCCCTCGGGCGCGAGCGTGCCCCGGGCGTCGAGGACGTCGGCGGGCAGCGAGCGGCGCACCGACCGCAGGGCGGCGAGCAGCGCTGCGGCGGAGTCGAACCGGTCGTCGGGCTCGACCGCGGTCGCCTCGGCGACGAGGTCGTCGACGGGCGCCGGCACCGTGTCCACGAGGCGCGACGGCGCCCCGACCCGGTCGTGCACGTGCTTGTAGGCGATCTGGATGGGGGTGTCACCGGTGACGGCCTTGCGCCCCGTGAGCATCTCGAAGAGCAGCAGCCCGGCGGCGTAGACGTCGCTGCGGGTGTCGGCGACGCCCCGCTCGACCTGCTCGGGGGACAGGTAGCTGACAGTGCCGAGCAGCACGCCGGTCTGGCTCGTCGTCGTCTGGTTCGTGATGGCGCGCGCGAGGCCGAAGTCGGCGACCTTGACCTCTCCGTCGCGCCTGACGATGACGTTCTCGGGCTTGACGTCGCGGTGGATGATGCCGGCGGCGTGGGCCGCGCGCAGGGCCTCGAGGATGGGCTCGAGGATCGCGAGCGACTCGCGCACCGTCAGCGGCGCCTCCTCGTGGATGACGTCGCGCAGGGTCTTGCCGTCGACAAGCTCCATGGCGAGGAAGACGTCGCCGCCGCTCTCGCCCTGGTCGAAGACGGCGACGACGTTGGGGTGGCTCAGCCGGGCGGCCGAGCGGGCCTCGCTGCGGAAGCGCTCGACGAAGACGTGGTCGGCGGCCAGGCCCGGACGCATCACCTTGAGGGCGACCTGCCGGTCGAGGCGTGCGTCGAGCGCCACGTAGACGGTGGCCATGCCGCCGTCCGCGAGGTGGCTGAGGATGCGGTAGCGCCCGTCGACCAGCCGGCCGATGAGCGGGTCCGCCACGCTGGACGTCACGGCAGGAGTTTACGGTGACGACCGACCCGGTCCCCGCATCCGGCCTGCCCGCGCGCGGTGGGTGGGCCGGATGACGGGGACGGCGTCACATCGTCTTGGCGAGCTCGAGCACCGAGGCGACGTAGGCCTTCGTCGAGGTGAACATCCCGTTCTTGCGCACCGAGTAGAGGCCCTGGTAGTACGCGCCGACGGCCTGCTCGCGCGAGTCGGCCTGCGACTGCAACGAGCGCAGGATGAGCACCCCCGCGGTGATGTTGTCCTGGGCGTCGTAGAGGTCGAGCGTGCGACCGGCGAGCTGCGAGGCCCAGATGCCCGAGGTCGGCATGACCTGCATGACGCCGAGCGCGTTCACGTAGCTGACGGACCGCTGGTTCCAGCTCGACTCCCGCCAGCCGACGGCGAGAGCGAGCCGGGGGTCGACGCCGTGGCGCAGGGCGGTGGCGCGGATCATCGCCGCGGTCTGCGTACGGCTCGGTACGGCGGTGGCGGCGAGGCGCGCCTTGCTCTGCGCGACGGTGGCCTTCGTCGCGTCGGGCCACGTCGTCGGCGTCGTCGGCCTGGATGGCGCGGGCTTCGGGGGCGTGGGCCGGGTCGGGGTGGACGTGCCGGGCTTGGTGCCGCTGGGGGCGCCCGTCCCGGGCACGACGACGCGCTGGCCGATGCGCAGGATGCTCGAGCCGCGCAGGCCGTTCGCGCTCATGAGCTTGGTCAGGCTCACCTTGTAGCGGCCGGCGATGCCGTAGAGCGTGTCGCCGCGGACGACGGTGTAGACGCGCTGCGACGAGGACAGGGACGAGGACGGGGTCGAGGATGCCGGGGAGCCGGCCGGGGCGGACGACGGGCGTCCCGCGGTGGCGGGCTTCGACGGCGCACTCGAACCGGCGGCGGTGCCCGGCACGAGCAGCCTCTGGCCCGGGTGGACCATGCGGCCACCGTCGGCAAGGCGGTTCTTGGCGACGATCTGCGCCGGGGTGGTGTGGTGGCGCAGCGCGAGGTCCCAGACCGTGTCACCCGGTCTCAGCGTGATGGTCTTCCAGCCCGTCGTGACGGGGGCGACGAAGGCGTGGGCGGGCGCGAGCGCGACGGCGTCGGCGGCGAATGGCATGAGGGTCCTTCCCGGGGGCCCCGGCGGCGAGCGGGGGCGGGGTGGGTGCCGGTCGCGGCAGCGGGTGGCGATTTGACGGGGTTTGTTCGGCGTGTCGGGCGGGGGGAGGGGTGGCGTCGCGGGCACACTGGGGACCGGCATGGTGGCGTCGTGACTGGTGTTGCCCTGTGGGGCTTTTGCGACAGTAATGCATTGAAGGTAAAGAGAATTGAATGACAGCGGCGTAACTCGTCGCTGACCTCTGCCTTCTTCCGTCCCACCGCACGGACCGCCCCGACAGCCACCGTCGAGTGGCCACGTCCCGACGGGTGGCAGACTGCCGCCGTGACCGAGAACGACGCCGCCCCCGCGGACCACCGCACCGACGCCAGCACCGACGCCACCTCCGAGCCGGAGACCGGCGGGCGCTCCACGACCGACCTCGAGACCCTGGTCGGCGACTGGCTCACCGTCCCGGACATCGCCGAGCGGCTCGGCGTCAGCCTGTCGGCCGTGCGCACCATGCTGGCCGATCGTGAGCTCATCGCCTCGCGCATCGGCCCCCGTCGGGTCCTCGCGGTCCCCGCCCGCTTCCTCACCGACGAGGGCCCGAGGCCCGAGCTGCGAGGCACGATCACCGTGCTCGCAGACGGCGGCTACGACGACGACGAGGCCATCACGTGGCTCTACACGCCCGACTCCACGCTGCCGGTCGAGGGTGCGCCCATCGACGCCATGTGGGCGGGGTTCAAGACCGAGGTGCGCCGGCGCGCCCAGGAGCTCGCCTTCTGACGAGCCTGCCCACCCCCGCGACCGGGTGGAGGTGTTCCGCGACCACCACCGGTCGCGCTTCACCTCCACCCGCACGACGCGTCCACCTCCACCCGTGAGGGCCAGGGTCCGGCATCCGGGCCCTCAGCGACTGAGCGGTGGCTCGGCCCGGGCTCAGGTGTGGCGAGCGGTGGAGACGCCGACGAGGTCGTCGAGCACGTCGAGGGCCTCGCGGTCGAAGCACCCGGTTGTGTCGGCGCGGCGCACCGCGTCGTGGGCCTGGTCGGCGAGGTTGCTGATGAGCGACTCGACCTGCCCGACCGCCCCGGAGGTGACCATCACCTCGCGGATGCGCGCGATGACGTCGGAGTCGAGGTCGTCGCGCCCGAGGCTTGTCTCGACGAGCTCGCGGTCGGCGGGGGAGGCGGCGTCGAGGGCCAGCGCGACGAGCACCGTCAGCTTGCCCTCGCGCAGGTCGTCACCGGCCGGCTTGCCCGTCGCCTCGGGGTCGCCGAAGACGCCGAGCAGGTCGTCGCGCAGCTGGAAGGCCTCGCCGAGCGCGAGCCCGTAGTCGGACAGCGGCCCGGTGTCGGCCTGCTCGACCCCGCCGACGAGGGCGCCGATGAGCAACGGGTGCTCGATCGTGTACTTCGCGCTCTTGAAGCGGATCACCTTGCGGGCCGAGGCGACCCGCTCGTCGAGGGTCAGCCCGTCCCAGCCGCGGGCGGCCTCGAGCAGGTCGAGGAACTGCCCGCCCATGAGCTGGGTGCGCATCCCGTCGAAGAGCACCCGGCCACGGTCGAGCTCGGTCGTCGGCAGGCCGCACCGGGCGTAGAGCTGGTCGCACCAGACGAGGCACAGGTCACCGGCGAGGATCGCGGCGCCCTCACCGAACCGGTCGGCGTCGCCGCGCCAGCCCCGCTCGGCGTGCACGGCGGCCACGCGACGGTGCGCGGACGGCATCCCCCTGCGGGTGTCGCTGCGGTCCATGACGTCGTCGTGCAGCAGCGCGGCGCCCTGGAAGAACTCCATGCTCGCGGCGAGGCGCACGAGCGCCTCGGAGTCGGGCCCGCCCGCCGCGCGGTAGCCCCAGTAGAGGAAGCCGGCCCGCAGGCCCTTGCCACCCTGCAACAGCCCGGACACGGCGTTCGTCAGGGGCGCGACCTCGTCGCCGATGCGTCCGAGCAGCGCACTGCCCTCGACGATCTCGGCGTCGATGGCCTGTTGCACCCGGGCGCGCAGGGCCACGAGGTCGGTGGGGCGGTGCACGGGTGGGCCTCCATCGCGTCGGGACAACGCGGCCCAGCCTACTGGGGCGACGCACCCGCCCGGCCCTCGGTCGCGCCGGTGCCCGGCCCCGCGCGCGACCTAGAGTGGTCGCATGGCACACGGCACGGCATCCTCGATGGTGCGGGCGGAGCGCTTCACCCGCTCGATCCCCGAGATGGTGCAGGCCGACGCCCCGACGTTCAGCTTCGAGTTCTTCCCACCCAAGGACGACGCCGCGGCGACGACGCTGTGGGAGGCGATCCGGCGGCTCGAGAAGCTCTCGCCGAGCTTCGTGTCGATCACGTACGGCGCCGGCGGCACGACGCGCGACCGCACCGTGCGGCTGACCCAGCGGGTGCTCGAGTCGACCTCGCTCACGCCGCTGGCCCACCTCACCTGCGTCGGGCACTCGCGCGACGAGCTGCGCCGCGTCGTCGGGCAGTACGCGGCGGCGGGTGTGCACAACATCCTCGCCCTGCGCGGTGACCCGCAGGGTGGTCTCGGTGAGCCGTGGACCCCTCACCCCGAGGGCTTCGACCACGCCGACGAGCTCGTCGCGTTCATCCGCTCGCTCGGCGACTTCACCGTCGGCGTCGCGGCCTTCCCCGACGGGCACCCCGAGTCGCGCGGCGTGGCCGACGACGCCGAGGCGCTCGTGCGCAAGGAGCGCGCCGGCGCCGGCTTCGCCGTGACGCAGATGGTGTTCGACGTCGAGAACTACCTGCGGCTGCGCGACGAGGTGGCCCGCCGGGGCTCCAGCCTGCCCGTCATCCCCGCGATCATGCCGATCACCAACGCCCGTCAGGTCGTGCGCATGGCCGAGCTCGCCGGCCAGCCGATGCCGACCGCCGTCACCGACCGCCTCGGGCGGGCCGGTGACGACCCCGCCGCGGTGCGCGCCGAGGGGCTCGCCATCGCCACCGAGTCGTCACGGCGGCTGCTCGACGAGGGCGCACCCGGCATCCACTTCATCACGATGAACCGGTCGTCGGCGACGCTCGAGGTCTTCGGCAACCTCTGAGCGGTCACGGTGGACGCGGTGGACGCGGTGGACGGGGCGGTCGCGGCGGTCGCGGCGGTCGCACGCGACGGGTGCCGGTGGGCGGGCTCAGCCGTCGTCGCGGGTCTGGTCGAAGGGCCGCTCGAGACGCTCGTCGGCGCGGGGTGACGGACCGGCGGCGTCGCGGCCGCGCAGCAGGCGCCGGTTCTCGCGCGGCGTCCTCGCCGGGTCGGTCGGGCCGGTCTGGCCCGTCGGTGGGGGCTCGGGGCGCCCGTCGAGGCGTCCCGACGGGGTGGCGATGCCGACGCGCTCGCCCCAGGCGTCGTAGCTGCGCTTGAACCGGCGCACCCGCCCGAGCAGCTTGTATACGAGGTAGGCGCCGGCGACGAGCAGCACGAGGGCGATCGACGCGGCCCACCACGGGTGGGCGATGGCGAGGGCGGTGACGCCGGTGACGGCGACGTCCTCGCCGGTGCTGACGACGACGTTGCTCGCGGGCTCGGGAGAGGTGTTGACGGCGGCCCGCAGGCCGGCCTTGACGCCGTGCGAGAGCAGCGCGGTGATGCCACCCGTGGCGGCGCCCACGGCGGCGTCGAGCCCGGCCGTCTCGTGCCCGAGGAGGTAGCCGATGGTGGCGCCGACGGCGGGTCGCACGACGGTGTGCACGGTGTCCCACAACGAGTCGACGTAGGGGATCTTGTCGGCGAACATCTCGACGACGAAGAGCACCCCGGCGAGCACGAGCACGTCGGTGCGCGCGAGGGCGTCGGGGATCTGGCCGAGCGAGAAGAACCGGTCGGCGAGGCCGAGCACGAGCACGACGGCGTAGGCGTTGATGCCGCTGGCCCAGCCGGAGGTGAAGACCATGGGGAGGAACTCGGCGCCCATCGTGGCTCCTTGTGTGTGCCGTGCGGCGCGTGCCGGGTGCGGGCCGGGTGCGTCGGGGTGGGTCCGCTGGACCCGCGGTGACATCCGCGGCGGATGCCGGGTGGTGGCGTCCGGTCCGACGGTCCCGCATCGGGGGGCTGGTTGCAAACGACGTGGCCGGGGCGTGCGGACGGGGCCCGATCCGTGAGCGGACGGGACCCCTGCGCCCCTCCGTTCGCGGACCGGACCCCGCACGCACGACTGTGCCGCAGCGGGGGCTCCGGGGGCGTGAGCACGTGTACTCAGATGCCGCTGCGGGCCCGTCGTCCGCGGGTCGGTGGGGGCCTGTGGACGACCTTGACACGCTGTCGGCGGCGGGGGTTACTGTGGTTCTGCGTCGAACACCTGTTCGAAAAACGTGTTCGACGCGATCGGTCGAGCATAGCCCTGCCGTGCACCCGCCACACCGGGTGCACGGGGTGGTCGGGGGTGTCCGGTCGGTCGGTGGACGGGTCGGCCGGTGGGTCGGTCGGCTCGAGCAGGTCAAGTGGTTCGGTCAGGGTCATCAGTCGTCGGTTGGGTGTCGGGCCGCTCGCAGGTCGCGGGTGGTCTGGGTCGTGATTTCCGGCCTCGACGTGTCCGTACGAAGGAGACGTGTCGTGGTTCGCAGGTTCAGTGATGTGGTGCAGGTCCGTCCCGTGGAGGGGGCGGCCGGGGTGGCGAGGCGTCCGGAGGCGTTCATCTGGCGCGGCCGGCTCTACGTCGTGCGCGACGTGCTCGCCCAGTGGCGTGAGCGCCGGGCGTGGTGGCGTGAGGCGCTCGACGCCGACGGCGGGGGCGGTCCGGTCGTGCCGGGCGGCTCGCTCGCCGCGGCGGCCTCCGAGCAGCAGGTGTGGCGGGTCGAGGCGAGCCCCGGGTGGTCGTTCGCCCCCGGGGTCTACGACCTCGCCCACGACGAGGGCGCCCAGGGCGAGCAGTGGCAGCTCGTCCGGGTCGCCGACTGAGGTGACGACGATGACCGCCACGCACCTGCCCCGTCCTCCCATCGGACCGGCCGTCTTCGACCTGCTCGACCGGTCGCGGCGCACCCTCGAGCAGGCCTGCCGCACGAGCGACGTCGGCGAGCGCTACCGCGACGCCCACCTCGGCGCGCTGCGGGCCGCCGCGGCCCTCGTCGCCGCGCGCAGCGTGCCCACCCCGCGGTCCCGTCCGCGCAGCGTCTGGCAGGTGCTGCCGGGGCTGGCCCCCGAGCTCGGCGAGTGGGCGGCGTTCTTCGCGGCCTGCTCGGCGCGCCGGTCGGTGGTCGACCGCGGCGGGTGGGTGCCGGTGCGCGAGGCCGACGACCTGCTGCGCCAGGCCGAGATGTTCCTCGAGATCGTCCAGGACGCCCTCGGGGTCCCCCTGACGATGCCCCTGCCGCAGACCATCACGCCGGTGTCGCCCACCCGCGACGCGTCCTGAGGGCGGCGGCCCGTGACCGACACGTTCGTCCACCTGCACGTCGCCTCCGGCTACTCGATGCGCTACGGCACCGCCCGCCCCGAGCAGCTCGTCGAGCGTGCCGCCGCCTGGGGCCAGCCCGCCCTCGCCCTCACCGACCGTGACGGGCTGTACGGCGCGGTCAAGTTCGTCAAGGCGTGCATGGCCCACGGCATCGCCCCGGTCCTCGGCGTCGACCTCGCCCTCGAGCCACCACCGACGCGTCGCGGGGTCGCGTCGGCGGGGGCCCGCGGTGCGGGTCGCACGCCGGTCCGGGGCGGTGCCCTGGTCGACCCCCGGCTGCCCCGGGTCACGGTGCTGGCCCGCGGCAGCGGCACGAGCGGCCTGCCCGCCGGGGCCGGGTGGGCGTCCTTGTGCCGCCTCGTCACCGCCACCCACCTGCGGGGGGAGCGCGGCACCCCCGTCACGACGGCCGACCTCGTCGCGCAGCACGCGACGACGGTCGCGGGGGAGCGGTCGCTCGTCGTGCTCCTCGGCCCCGACTCCGACGTCGGCCGGGCCGTGCTGGCCAAGCAGCACTCCCGGGCCAGGGCCGCGCTCGAGCGGTGGGTAGCGCTGCTCCCGCACGGTGGCGTCGTCGTCGAGCTGGTCTGCCACGGGGGGCCCGAGCACCTTCCCGGCAGCCTCGGTCAGGCCGGGCGCATGCTCGCCCTCGCCCGCGAGGTCGGGGTCCCGACGGTGCTCACCGCGGCGGTCCGGCACGCCGACCCGCAGGACGCCGCCGTCGTCGACGTCCTCGACGCCGCCCGCCGGCTCGTCGCGCTCGACACCCGCCACCTCGACCGGGTCACCGCGGCCGGGCACCTGTCGCCCACGCCCCTCATGCACGCCCTCGCCCTCGACGTCACCCAGGTGTCGGGTCCGGGGCTCGTCGGTGGGGGAGCGGCCGCCCGTGAGCAGGCCCGCGACCTCGTCCGGCGCACGGTCGCCCTCGCGACCGACTGCACCCAACAGCCCCGGGCCGACCTCGGCATCGGCTCGGTGCACCTGCCCGAGCCGGCCGCGCTCGGCCTCGGCGACGACGACCCCCAGCAGGTGCTGGCCCGGCGCTGCCGCGCGTCGGTGGCCACCCGCTACCCCGCCCGGTCCGGCGCCGGCCTCGCGGAGGTGCACGCCCGCCTCGACGACGAGCTCGAGGTGATCTCCGGGCTGGGCTACGCCACCTACTTCCTCACCGTCGCCAAGGTGTGCGACCTCATCCGCGAGATGGGGGTGCGGGTGGCCGCCCGCGGCTCGGGCGCCGGTTCCGTCGTCAACTTCCTCCTCGGCATCTCCGGGGTCGACCCCATGCGGCACGGCCTGCTCATGCAGCGGTTCTGCTCGCCACTGCGGGCCGAGCTGCCCGACATCGACATCGACGTCGAGTCCGCCCGCCGCACCGAGATCTACGAGCGGATCCTCGAGCACTTCGGCGGTGAGCGCGTCACGTGCGTGTCGATGATGGACACCTACCGGGTGCGTCACGCCATCCGTGACGTCGGGGCGGCGCTCGGGCTGCCGCCGCCGGAGGTCGACGCGATGGCCAAGGCCTTCCCGCACATCGCCGCCCGCAACGTGCGCCACGCCCTCGCCGAGCTGCCCGAGCTGCGGGCGAGCGGTCTCGACGTGCCGCGGCTGCAGCTGATGTTCGACATCGTCGAACGGCTCGACGGGCTGCCGCGCCACATCGCGCTGCACCCGTGCGGGGTCGTGCTGTCCGACTCGGCGCTGCTCGACCGCACGCCCGTCGAGGCGAGCTGGCTCGGCTTCCCGATGAGCCAGTTCGACAAGGACGACGTCGAGGAGATGGGCCTGCTCAAGCTCGACGTCCTCGGCATCCGCATGCAGTCGGCGATGGCCCACGCGCTGCAGGAGGTCGAGCGCGTCGACCGGGTCGTCGTCGACCTCGACGACGAGCAGCAGGTGCCCTTCGACGACGAGCCGACCTTCGAGATGATCCGGTCGACCCGCACGCTCGGCTGCTTCCAGATCGAGAGCCCCGGGCAGCGCGAGCTCATCGGCAAGTTCGGCCCGCGCAGCTTCGAGGACATCATCATCGACATCTCGCTCTTCCGACCCGGACCGGTCAAGAGCGACATGATCGTGCCCTTCCTCGAGGCCCGGCAGGGCTGGAAGAACCCCTCGTACCTGCACCCGACCCTCATCCCCGCGCTCGAGCAGACCGAGGGGGTCGTCGTCTTCCACGAGCAGGTGCTCATGATCGTCGCCGAGACGACCGGCGTCACCCTCGCCGAGGCCGACGAGGTGCGCCGGGCCATGGGCTCGACCGCCGGTCAGGCGCAGGTCGAGGCCTGGTGGCGGCCCGCGGCCCGGGCCCGCGGCTACGACGAGCAGGCGGTCGACCGCATCTGGGAGGTGCTCAAGGCCTTCGCCTCGTTCGGGTTCTGCAAGGCGCACGCCGCGGCCTTCGCCCTGCCGACCTACCAGTCCGCCTGGCTCAAGGCGCACCACCCGGCCGCCTTCCTGTCCGGGGTGCTGACCCACGACCCCGGCATGTACCCGAAGCGGCTCATCCTCGACGACGCCCGGTCGTTCGGGGTCGAGATCCTCGGCCTCGACGTCAACGCCTCGACGGGCGCCTACCGGTACGAGCGCACCGACGACGGTCGTCCGGGCATCCGCCTGTCGCTCGCCGACGTGCACGGCATCAGCGAGGCCGAGGTGGCACGCATCGTCGGGGGACAGCCGTACGCGAGCCTGTCCGACTTCTGGCAGCGGGCGCACGTCTCGCGGCCCGTGGCCGAGAGGCTCGTGCTCGCCGGCGGTTTCGACGCCCTGCACGACATCGACCTCGGGGGCGACCCCGGCGCCGGGGCGCGGGCCCGACGCGGCAGCTGGCAGGACGACCGGCAGCTCGGCCCGGCCGACGGGCGGCAGCACGAGGGCGTGCCGAACGGTCGGGCGCCGGCCGGGCTGGGGCGCCCCGGTCTCGGCCGGGGCGGGCTCGGCCGACGTGGCCGGGTCACCCGCCGCGACCTGCTGCTGCACGTCGCCGAGCTCGACCGGTGGTCCTCCTCCCAGCGTCGGGTCTCGGCCGCCTCGAAGGGCCGGCGGGCCCGGGTCACGTCGGTGTCGGTCGACGGCGGCATCCGGGCCCTGGCCGCGGCCCAGTCGCAGGCCGCGGCGCCGGTGCCCGACCAGGTCCCGACCCAGCTGGCCCTCGACCTCGGCGACACCCCGACCCTGCAGACCACGAGCGGGCTGCCCGAGATGACCGGCCCCGAGCGGGTGCGGGCCGAGCTCGAGGTGCTCGGCCTCGACGCGAGCGGTCACGTCGTCGACTTCTACGCCCCGATGCTCGACGCCCTCGGGGTGACGCGCGCCCGTGACCTGCTCGAGGGCCGCAGCGGCCGCGAGGTGTGGGTCGCCGGCGTCAAGGTGGCCACCCAGACGCCCCCGATCCGCTCGGGGCGTCGCGTCGTCTTCCTCACCCTCGACGACGCGACCGGCCCGAGCGACCTCACCTTCTTCGAGGACGTCCAGGGCCCCTACGCGGGCACCGTCTTCCACTCGTGGCTGCTGCTGTGCCGGGGGGTGGTGCGCCGCACCGGGCCTCGGGGGGTCTCGATCCGGGCGACCGGGGCGTGGGAGCTCTCGGCGTTGCAGGACGCCTGGACCGCGGGCGGCGTCGAGGCGGTCCGTGACGCCCTCGAGGCCGCCGACCGCGGGGCCTGGGAGCGGGTCGAGGCCCTCGCCGCGCAGGGCGCAGGGCAGGGGGTCGGGGAGGGGCCCGACGGCCGTCGGGTGCTCGTGCACGCCTCCGGCTTCCGGCAGTCGCCCTACGCCGACATCAAGCCCGCCGGCACCGACGTCCGGGCCACCCGAGGCTCCGGGTCGTTCGTCCCGGCCGCGGCCCTCGACCCCGACCCGGGCACCCGCCGACGCCCCGCCTCCGGTGCCGTCGGCCACCCCGTCGACGCCCCACCGCGCAAGCTGTGGCACGCCAGTCCCGGAAGCTCGGGGCACTAGGGTGAGGACATCCGTGACGCCGTCGGCGACCCGTCCGACCCGGTCCGGCACGGCCGTGGTGAGAGCCACGACGGAAGCCCCGGTGAAAGCCCCGGTGAAAGCCCCGGTGAAAGCCCCGGTGAAAGCCGTGGTGGACGGCCGGACCCCACCGCACCCTTCCTGGAGGACCCCGTGCCCGACGAGCAGCGACCGCGGCGACGTGCCTCGGTCCGGCCGAACGCCGTCGGGGCGGCCGTCGTGGCCCTGGCCGCCGACCGGTCGGACCGGCTCGGTCGCCCGCTCGAGGTGCTCGACCTCGGTGGCGGCACCGGCGGCGTCGCCGTGGCCCTCGGCGAGGCCGGCCACCGGGTCACCGTCGTCGACCCCAGCCCCGACGCCCTCGCCGCCCTCACCCGTCGCGCCCGTGAGTCGGGCATCGAGGGCCTCGTCACCGGCGTCCAGGGCGACGGCGACTCGCTGGCGGAGGTGCTCGACGGGCGCGTCGTCGACCTCGCCTGCTGCCACGGCACCCTCGAGTTCGTCGACGACCCCGAGACCACCCTGCGGGCGGTCGCGGCCGCGCTCGCACCGGGCGGCGTGCTCTCGCTGCTCGTCTCCGGCCGCCTCGCCGTCGTCTTCGCCAAGGCACTGGCCGGCGAGTTCGACCAGGCGCGGTCGGCCCTCCGGCACCCGAGCGGTCGCTGGGGCCCGACCGACCCGCTGCCGCGCCGGTTCGACCCCGACGAGGTCGAGGCGCTGCTCGCCCGCACCGGGTTCACGGTCGAGCAGTCGCGCGGCATCGACGTGCTGCGCCACCTCGTCCCCGCCCCCCTCGTCGACTCCGAGGGTGACCGTGCCGCCGTCGCCGAGCTCGACGAGCTGCTCGTCGAGGTGGCCGGTAGCGAGCTCCTCCGCATCCTCGGTCATGGCCTGCACGTCGTCGCCCGTCGCGACTGACCCGGCGCGAGGCCCCGCGCCCCTTGCCGTGAGGTCGTCGGCGAGGTCGCCTATGGGCCTGTCGGTGGGCCTGTCGGTGAGTCTGTCGGTGGATCTGTCGGAGGGCCTGTCGGAGGGTCTGTCGACGAGCCCGACCGCGGGGGGTGCCCGGTGAGCCGCCGTCAGTTCGCCGCGCCCACCCGTGACGGCGACGGTCCGGCCGACGACACCGGCTGCACCGTCCTGCACGTCGACATGGACGCCTTCTACGCGTCCGCGTCGCTCATCTCGCGGCCCGAGCTGCGCGGGCGACCGGTCGTCATCGGCGGCGCCGGCGGGCGCTCCGTCGTGCTCTCGGCGACGTACGAGGCCCGCGCCTTCGGGGTGACCTCCGCGATGCCCATGGCCCGGGCGCGCCGACTCTGCCCGCAGGCCGTCGTCATCGAGCCGGACCACCACCGCTACGCCGTCATCTCCGACGCGATCATGGCGACCTTCGCCTCCGTCACCGAGCAGGTCGAGCCGTTGTCGCTCGACGAGGCCTTCCTCGACGTCGCCGGCGCCATCCGGCGGCTCGGGCCGCCCACGCGCATCGCCGAGCAGCTGCGCGACACCATCGCCGACGAGCAGGGCATCACCTGCTCCGTGGGGGTGGCCTCGACGAAGTTCGTGGCCAAGCTCGCCTCGAGCCTGGCCAAGCCGGACGGGCTCATCGTCGTGCCCCGGGCCGAGACCGTCTCCTTCCTGCACCAGCTGCCCGTCGGCGCGATCTGGGGGGTGGGCGACCGCACCGAGGAGCACCTGCACCAGCTCGGCCTGCGGTCGGTCGCCGACCTCGCGCACACCCCGCTCGAGACGCTGCAGCGGGCCCTCGGCGACGTGGCCGGCCGCAGCCTGCACGACCTCGCCTGGGGCCGCGACCCCCGGTCGGTCGTACCGACCCGGCGCGAGAAGTCCATCGGTGCCGACGAGACCTTCGCGCACGACATCGACGACCCGGTCCGCATCCACCGCGAGCTGTTGCGCCTCGCCGACCGCACGGCCGCCCGGGCCCGGTCGGCCGGCATGACCGGGCGCACCGTCTCGATCAAGGTGCGCTTCTCCGACTTCACGACCATCACCCGGGCCAAGACGCTGCGCCACCACACCGACGTCTCCCGTGAGATCTTCGCCACGGCCCGCGAGCTCTACGACCGCCTCGGCCTCCAGCGCGCGCGCATCCGGCTCGTCGGGGTCCGCCTCGAAGGGCTCGTCGAGACCGGCGCGGCCCCCATCCAGGCCCGCCTCGACGAGCCCGAGCACGGCTGGCGCGACGCCGACCGCGCCGTCGACCGCGCCAGCGCCCGGTTCGGTGCCGGATCCGTGCGTCCGGCGAGCCTCATGGGGGGTACGCCGGGTCGCCGGGGTGACGGTTCCGGGACCCCGGGCGCGGGTACGAGAGGGGGGTAGTCGTCGCACGCGAGGGTTTCGCGAGGTGCCCGTGGGGCATCGAGTTCCCAAGGGCGGCGACCGGACCTATCCTGAGTTCAAGAGCCCGAGTCGTGGCCGGCTGGCATACGATTCGGGTAGTAGACGACGAGATCGCACAGGGAGGTGCCGAGTGGCACTCTCGGAACACGAGGAAGCCCTACTCCAGCAGATGGAGGAGGCCCTCTACGCCGAAGATCCGCGCTTCGCTTCACGGATCGAGAAGACGAAGAAGCGGTCGGGCGGGCGTGGTCGTGTCGTCGTGGGCGCCGTGGCCGGCGTCGCCGGTCTCGCGCTCGTCGTGTTCTCCGCCATGATCAGCCAGATCTGGCTCGGGGCCGTCGGCTTCGCGATCATGGTCGCCGGCATCGTCTACGCCATCACCCCGTCGAAGACGACCCTCGCGGCCGTCAGCGACGACGGGACGCCCAAGCCCCGCCAGCAGCGGACGACGCCCGGCCGGGGAACGGCCCCCAAGGCCGGCGGCAACTTCATGGAGCGTCTCGAAGAGCGCTGGGACAAGCGCCGCCGCGACCAGTTCTGAGCCTCACCTCCCGGGGGTCCACCCCCGACCGTTCACCGGTATGCCCGGCGTCGACCCGGTCGTGACCACCGCCATCGTGACCGTGGCGCCCCCAGCGCGGGTCCGACGCGTCGTCAGGCCCGCGTCACCCACACGGTGACGACCCATGTCGTGACGAGGGCGAGGGCCGTGAGCAGCTCGACTCCGAGGTTGACCACGACGGCCCGCAGCGCCTGACCGGTCGCCCGCCGCGCCACCACCGGGTCTCGGTGCCGGACGCTCTGCACGATGAAGACGGTCGCGACGAAGCCGAGCGGCCCTCCGACGACCGGGACGACGAACAGCCCGACCACCCCGACGAGCAGGGCCAGCCCGATGACCCACGTCGGCACCCCCGCCGCCTTGAGCCGTCGGCCCGGGAAGAGGTACTGCGCCACGAGCCCGGCGGCGTAGACGAGCGTCGCCACGCCCAGCCCCACCCAGCCGCCGGTGGTGCCGGCCGCGATCGCCCACACGACGAACGCCCCCCACACGAGCAGCAGCCCGGGCAACACGGGGACGATGATCCCGACCGTCCCGACCGCCATGGCGAGCGCCACGAGCACGGTCGTCTCCGAGATCACCACGTGAGTTCCTTCAGTCGTCGTCGCACCTTTGTCCTGAGAGCACCGTACCGACCGACCACACCCGTCCCGGGGACGCACGAACGCGCCGACCCCGAAGGGTCGGCGCGTCCGTCTGGTCCTGTGCCCCCGTCAGCGGGTGGCCGCGACCTGGCTCAGCGCTCCTCGGCTCCGGCCGCGGCCGGGGTGTCCGTGAGCCGGTCCGTCTCGTCGATGATGTCGACGGCCTTGTCGCGCAGGGCCGGGACGTACTCCCGACCGTGGTGCGCGCAGAAGAACAGCTCGCCGCCCGACGTGAGCCGGGCACGGATGTACGCCTGGGCGCCACAGCGGTCGCAGCGGTCGGCTGCCGTCATCTCGGGTGCCAGTGCTGTAGTCATCATGCTCGCCTCAATCCTCCCTCGTCGGGTCCTCGTCGAGGACCCTCTTCCATTCCAACCTCGCCCGGGCCGGGTCTCCCTGCTCTGTCCCCCGTGGGCTCGTGCTGGTTCCAACAGTCAATCACGCACATTCGTTCCCCATCGTCAGGCTCGAAGGATGAGACCTGCGTCATGCCACGATCGTTACCCCCACGTCATCCCCACGCCGTCTTCGCTCCCGGCGTCCGGTCGGATGGGGGCACCCGTCCCGTACCCGTCACGACCCGCGCCCGACCCACGAGACCGGATGCCGTCCCGCCCGGTCCGCGTCGCCCGCGCGGTCCGCACCGCCTGCTCCACCCACGCCACCCCACGCCACCCCACGCCGCCGCCGACCTGAGGTGCGCGCATAGCCGCCCACAGCCGCCCCCGGCCGCGTGCCTGCCGGGGGCACGCCCGCCACCTCGTTACGCTGCCTGGGACGGCATCCGTGTCGTCCGGCACCAGCACGCACCACCGAAAGAGCAGCCCTGTGGCTTCCGCCTCCCGCCCCACCTCGTCCGGCACGGGCGACTACACCGCCCGCCACCTCCAGGTCCTCGAGGGCCTCGAGGCGGTGCGCAAGCGACCCGGCATGTACATCGGCTCGACCGACCAGCGCGGCCTCATGCACTGCCTGTGGGAGATCATCGACAACGCCGTCGACGAGGCGCTGGCGGGTGTGTGCACCGACATCGTCGTCGTCCTCGGGGCCGACGGCTCCATCGAGGTGCGTGACAACGGCCGTGGCATCCCCGTCGACGTCGAGCAGCGCACCGGTCTGTCCGGCGTCGAGGTCGTCTTCACCAAGCTGCACGCCGGGGGCAAGTTCGGCGGTGGCTCCTACGCCGCCACGGGAGGCCTGCACGGCGTCGGCGCCTCGGTCGTCAACGCCCTGTCGTCCCGCCTCGACGTCGAGGTCGACCGCGCCGGCAAGACGTACGGCATGAGCTTCCGTCGGGGCGAGCCCGGGCGGTTCGCCGACTCCGGCACGACCGGTGCACCACACTCGCCCGACGCCGCCTTCACCGCCTACGAGACCCGCAGCGAGCTGCCCGTCGTCGGCAAGGCGAAGCGGGGCGTCACCGGCACGCGGGTGCGCTTCTGGCCCGACCGCCAGATCTTCCTCAAGAGCGCCGACCTCGACTACGACCAGCTGACCGCCCGCGCCCGGCAGACGAGCTTCCTCATCCCCGGCCTGCGCCTCGTCCTGCGCGACGAGCGGGCGGCCTCCTCCGGCGAGCCCGTCGTCGAGGAGGTCTTCCAGCACGACGGTGGCATCAGCGAGTTCGTCGAGTTCCTCGCCCCCGACGCCGCCATCACCGACGTGATGCGGCTCGAGGGGTCGGGCACCTTCACCGAGACGGTCCCCGTGCTCGACGACCAGGGGCACATGACCCCGACCGAGGTGCAGCGAGAGTGCGGAGTCGACGTCGCGCTGCGCTGGGGCCAGGGCTACGACGCCCGCCTGCTGTCGTTCGTCAACATCATCACGACCCCCAAGGGCGGCACCCACGTCACCGGGTTCGAGCAGGCGCTGCTCAAGGTCTTCCGCCGCCAGCTCGAGCTCAACGCCCGCCGCCTCAAGGTCGGCAACGACAAGCCGGAGAAGGACGACGTGCTCGCCGGGCTCACCGCCGTCGTCACCGTGCGCCTCGCCGAGCCCCAGTTCGAGGGCCAGACGAAGGAGGTGCTCGGCACCAACGCCGTGCGCGCCATCGTCGCCAAGGTGGTCGAGCAGCAGCTGACCGAGCGTCTGACGTCGTCGAAGCGCGACGACAAGCTGCAGGCCACGCGGCTGCTCGAGAAGGTGACGGCCGAGATGAAGTCGCGCATCAGCGCGCGGCTGCACAAGGAGACCCAGCGCCGCAAGACCGCCCTCGAGAGCTCGAGCCTGCCGACGAAGCTGCGCGACTGCCGCACGACCGACGTCGGGCGCACCGAGCTGTTCATCGTGGAGGGCGACTCGGCCATGGGCACGGCCAAGGAGGCCCGCAACAGCGAGTTCCAGGCCCTGCTGCCGATCCGCGGCAAGATCCTCAACGTCCAGAAGGCGTCCGTGGGCGACATGCTCAAGAACGTCGAGTGCGCCTCGATCATCCAGGTCATCGGCGCCGGGTCGGGCCGCACCTTCGAGCTCGAGGCCGCCCGCTACGGCAAGGTCATCATCATGACCGACGCCGACGTCGACGGCGCCCACATCCGCACGCTGCTGCTCACGCTGTTCTTCCGCTACATGCGCCCGCTCGTCGAGGCGGGTCGCGTCTATGCCGCCATGCCGCCGCTGCACCGCATCGAGGTCGTCAACGCCGGCGCGAAGAAGAACGAGCTCATCTACACGTACAACGACGCCGACCTGCGTCGCACCCTCGCGCGCCTCGAGCGCGGCAACAAGAAGATCAAGCAGCCGATGCAGCGCTACAAGGGCCTCGGCGAGATGGACGCCGACCAGCTGGCCGACACGACGATGGACCCCCGCAAGCGCACCCTGCGCCAGGTGACGATGCGCGACCTCGAGGCGGCCGAGCGCGTCTTCGAGCTGCTCATGGGCAACGAGGTCGCGCCCCGCAAGGACTTCATCATCGACAGCGCCGCCGAGGTCGACCGCGAGCGCATCGACGCCTGAGCGTCGCCCACCGGGCCGGATGCCGGTCCGCCCGGCGAGACGGTGAGCGCCCTCGCAGGCCCGTTGCTCCGCGACCCGTGCTTACCATGTGGTCCCGTGCCGCCCGGCGTGCGGGACCGTCGCCGAAGGGGATTCGCATGAGTCAGGGCAGCACGACCGACGCCGCCGACGGGCACGACCGGCACTTTGCCGTCGACGTGCCCGCCTCCGGGGCCGGGTCGCAGCCGTTGACCCGGCCCGAGCGGCCGCTCGAGGAGCAGCCGCCGCCGCAGCCCGCCGGAACCCCTGCCACCGGGCGACGTGACGACGTGGGCACCCGTGGTGGCGGGTCGGAGGGGCCGGGCTCACCGGCATCCGGTGAGGTCCGCGAAGTGGCGGACGCGACGGGTACCGACGGCGCGAGCGAGGCGGACGAGGCCGTCGCGGCCCTCGACGTCCGGCCGGAGACGACCGTGCCCGGCGCCACCGCGTACCTGCAGCAGGACGAGCTCGACTGGGCCGCCGAGCGGATCCGCCGCGTGTCCGAGGCCTTCACGGCCAAGGTCGTCGGGCAGGCGCGGCTGCAGGAGACGCTGCTCATCGCCCTGCTCACCGGCGGTCACGTCCTGCTCGAGAGCGTCCCCGGCCTGGCCAAGACGACGGCGGCGCAGACGCTCGCCGAGGCGGTGGGCGGGCGCTTCCACCGCATCCAGTGCACCCCCGACCTGCTGCCGAGCGACATCGTCGGCACCCAGGTCTACAACCAGCACTCGGGGACCTTCGAGACCCAGCTCGGCCCGGTGCACGCCAACGTCGTGCTGCTCGACGAGATCAACCGCAGCAGCGCCAAGACGCAGTCGGCGATGCTCGAGGCGATGCAGGAGCGGCAGACCTCGATCGGCGACCGCACGTACCCGCTGCCCGACCCCTTCCTCGTCCTCGCGACCCAGAACCCCATCGAGCAGGAGGGCACCTACCCGCTGCCCGAGGCGCAGATGGACCGGTTCATGCTCAAGGACGTCCTCGACTACCCCTCGCCCGCCGAGGAGGCCGAGGTGCTGCGCCGCATCGACTCCGGCGTCTTCGCCGCGCAGCCGCACCCGGTCGTCTCGCTCGACGACGTCAGCCGCCTGCGCCGACTCGCCTCCCGGGTCTACGTCGACCCGGCGATCGTCAACTACATCGTCGGCATCACCTACGTGACCCGGCACCCGCGCGACTACGTCGAGCCGCGGCTCGCCGGGTACGTCGAGTTCGGGGCGAGCCCGCGGGCGAGCATCGCCTTCGCGAGCGCCGCCCGGGCGCGGGCGCTCGTCGACGGGCGCAACCACGTCGTCCCCGACGACGTCAAGGCCCTGACGCACCGCGTGCTGCGTCACCGGGTGACCCTCGGCTTCGAGGCCGCCGCCGACGAGGTGGCGGTCGAGCAGGTCGTCGACGCCATGGTCAACGGGATCCGGACCCCCTGAGGGTCGGACCAGAGCCCCACGAGCCGGAGCAGCGAGAGAGCGCAGGAGCCGACCACATGCCGACGACGATGCTGACGCGGGTGAAGAGCAAGCTCTTCGTCCATGCCCGGCGTCGCTCGCGCGGGATGCTCGAGGGCGAGTACGCCTCGGTCTTCCACGGGCGCAGCCTCGACTACGACGACCTGCGCGACTACGTCATCGGTGACGAGGTCCGCGACATCGACTGGAAGGCGAGCGCCAGGCACACGCGGCCGTTGGTCAAGCGCTACGTCGCCAACCGCAAGCAGAACCTCGTCCTCGTCGTCGACACCGGCCGAGGCATGGCGGCGACGACGCGCAGCGGGGAGAGCAAGAAGGACGTCGCGGTCGCCGCGGCGGGTCTCGTCGGGTGGCTCGCCCAGCGGCACGGTGACCTCGTGGGGCTGGTTCGCGGGACGGCATCCTCGACGGTCTCGCACGACCTGCGCGGCACCGAGGCGCACCTCGAGCTGCTGCTGCGCGCGGTCGACGGCGCGACCCGGCTCGACGGGGAGCAGAGCAACCTCGCCGTGCAGCTGCGGTGGATCGTGCAGAACGTCAAGCGGCGCCTGTTCCTGCTCGTCGTCGCCGACGACCGCGACCTCGACCCGGCCCTCGACGAGCTGCTGCGCCGGCTGCACGTGCAGCACGAGATCCTCTGGCTCACGGTCGAGGACGCCGACCCGACCGCGATCGACGCGGGCGTGACGGCCTACGACGTGGCCGACGGCTACTCCCTGCCGACCGGGGTGCGGCTCGACCCGAAGGTGCGGGCGGCGTGGGCGGCCGAGACCCGGGCGCGGCTGCAGCGCACGAACGAGCTGCTCGACCGGCGCGCCATCAACCACGCCCGGGTGGGCTCGACCGACCAGGTGGTCACCACCGTGTTCGCCCTGCTCGAGAGGCAGCGCCGTGCTCGCCGCTGACCCGACGCCGCCACCCGGCTTCTACGCCCCCGACCCCTACGCCACCCGGTGGCTGTGGATCGGTGTGGCCCTGCTCGCCGCCGTCGTGCTCTGGTACGCGTGGGTGTGGTGGTCGACCCGTGAGCGGGCGCTGGTGGTGCCGCCCCGCATCACCGCCGACCGGCTGACCCGGCTGCGGGCCGACTACGCCCGCCAGATCGACGTCGTCGTCGCCCGTGCCGACACCGGCGAGATCACCCAACGTCGGGCGCACCAGCAGCTGAGCGTGCTCGTGCGCCACTTCGTGCAGGAGGTGTCCGGCATCCACGCCCCGACGATGACACTGACCGACCTCAACGCCCGCGGCGAGCGGCTCGAGCCCGTGTCGGAGGTCGTCGGGACGCTCTACCCCGGGGAGTTCGCGCCCGGGCAGGCCAGCACCGTCGGCGGCGCCGCGGCCGTGGCGAAGCAGGTGGTGGCGCGATGGACCTGAAGTACCCGGCCCTGCTGGCCGTCGCCCTGCTCCTCGCCGTCGTCGGCGTGATGCTCGTCCACCGGCGCCTCACGAAGCGGCGCGGTGTCAGCGCCGCCGCTGTCGCGAACTCGACTGCCCTGACAGCACTTCCGGCCTTCCAGCGGGCGCTGCGCGGGCACCGCATCCGGCTCGCGGTCCTGGCCGCGAGCGGGTGCCTGCTCGCGGGGTCGGCCCTCGTCGGGGCGGCGCGCCCGCTCGACACGACGGTCGAGCAACCCCAGACGCGCAACCGCGACATCATGCTCTGCCTCGACATCTCCGGCTCGATGGCCTCGTTCGACGCCGAGCTCGTCTCGACCTTCCAGGACCTCGTCAAGAGCTTCCAGGGCGAGCGCATCGGGCTCGTCATCTTCAACTCGTCGGCCGCCACCGTCTTCCCGCTCACCGACGACTACGTCTTCATCAACGACGAGCTCGCCAACGCGCAGAAGGCACTGTCCGGCGACCCCGAGTATGACTCCTTCTTCGCCGGCACCTTCAACGGGCGCGGGACCTCGCTGATCGGCGACGGCCTCGCGACGTGCGTGACGAGCTTCGACCGGGTCGACACCCAGCGGGCGCGCTCCGTCGTGCTCGCCACCGACAACCACCTCGCCGGCCGACCGCTCGTCGAGGTCGACGAGGCGGGCCGACTCGCCACGTCGAAGGGCGTGCGCGTCTACGGCCTCAACCCGCAGGAGGACGGGCTCGACAGCGAGGCCGCCGAGATGCGCACCGTCGTCACCGCCACGGGCGGCCGCTACTTCGCGATGGGCGACGAGGGCGCCATCGGCTCCATCGTCAGCTCGGTGCAGGCGCAGGAGGCCAGCCTCATCGACTCGGCCGCCCGCGCGCTCTACACCGACAGCCCGACGCTGCCCATCGCGTTCGCGGGCCTCGGCCTCGCCGGCGTCATCGGGGCGGCACGGCGGTGGTCGTCGTGACGTTCCTGCCCGTGGTGGCCTGGCCCCTGCTGCTCTTCCTCGTCCTCGCCGCCCTCGTGGCCGTGTGGTGGCCGTCCGACGGTCGGATGCCGGTGGGCCGGTCCGGGCGCGCCGGTGCGGTCACCGGGTCTCCCGGGTCGGTCGGGGCGGGAACCGTCCCGACCGGGAGGTCCGTGCGGTCGGCACTGTCGAGGCCGGCCGGCACCCGATGGCGCCTGACCGTTGCGGTCGCGCTGCTCGGCACGGCGGCACTGCGGCCGGGACTCCCCGGTGGTGAGGTCGACACGACCGCGGCCAACCTCAACGTCTACTTCGTCGTCGACACGACGACGAGCATCGTCGCGGAGGACTACGGCGACGAGCGGCCGCGCGTGCTCGGGGTGCGCGACGACATCGTCGACATCGCGCGGGCCCTGCCGGGGGCGCGGTACTCGGTGCTCACCTTCGACCAGTCGACGCGGGTCCGGCTGCCGCTGACGACCGACACGACGGCCCTCGGTGCGGCGGTCGAGACCCTCGCCCCCGAGCCGTCGGAGTACTCGCGCGGCACCACCGTCTCCGAGGCCAGGGAGCGGCTGGCGGCCCTGCTCGAGCAGGCGAGCACCGCCCAGCCCGAGCGCGGCCGGGTCGTCTTCTACCTCGGAGACGGCGAGCAGACGGCCGCCGACCCGCCGGCCCCGTTCGAGATCCGTGAAGGCCTCGTCAACGGGGGAGCGGTGCTCGGGTACGGCACGAGCGAGGGCGGCCGCATGCGGGCCACCGCCGCCCGTTTCGGCTCGAGCACCGAGTACCTCAAGGACCCGACCACGGGGGAGGACGCCCGTTCCGTCGCCGACGATGGGACGCTGCGCGCCATCGCCGAGCAGCTGCGGGTGCCCTACGTCCACCGCGAGGCGGGCGACGGCATCGGCGCCGTCGTCGACGGCATCGACCTCGACCGCTACGGCACCAACGCCGAGATCGAGCAGCAGCGGGTGCGTGCCCGTGAGGAGCTGTACTGGCCGCTGCTGCTCGGCGTCGCCGGCCTCGCCGTCTGGGAGATCGGCGCCGCCGTCGCCGGCATCACCTCGAGCCGTCGCCGCCGGGAGGCCGCACCGTGACCCGGCCCAGCACCCTGACGACCCCGCCACCCCGCGCGAGCGAGCCCGGCGCGGCGACCCCGGCCCCGACGGCATCCGACCGCTGGTGGCGTCATCTCCTGTCCCGGATGCCGCGTCGCCGGCGCCGCGCCCTGCCGCCGCACCTCGCGGCGCGGCGGCGACGTCTGCTGCTCGCCTCGCTGCCCGTGACCGTGCTGCTCGCCCTCGTCGCACTGCGCCTCGTCACCCTCAACCCGGTGCACGACCGCACCCTCGCCGCGTACACGGCCGGTGACGTCGACGGCACGACCACGTGGGGCGAGCGGCAGGGCTGGGTCAACGTCGTCGAGGGGTTCCGTGCCCCCTTCGCGCTCGGCGACGCGCAGGTGCTGGCGGGCCGGTTCGAGCAGGCCCGGCCGTACTTCGAGCAGGCCTTCGAGGAGGTGCCGAAGGGCGGGGTCGACGAGTGCAAGGTGCGCGTCAACCTCGGCCTGACCTACGAGGCGCTCGGTGACGCCGCGAAGGCCGCCGAGCGGGAGACCGAGTGGCGCCAGTTCTACGACAAGGGCATCACGACGATGGCCGAGCGGCCGCCCCTGTGCGACGCGCCGGAGGGCGGTGACAGCGGGCAGCGGGCCTCCGACGCGCAGCAGCGCATGGAGCAGAAGAGCCAGGACGAGCAGCAGCAGGGCCAGGAGCCGCAGCAGCCCCAGGAGGGCCAGGGCGAGCAGCCTCCGCCCCAGCCGCAGCCCGACTCCGGGCAGCAGCCGACGCCTGAACAGCAGGAGCGACTGCGCCAGCAGCAGCAGCGCAACACGGCCGAGCGCAACCAGCAGCAGGACGACGACTCCCGCAGCCAGAACGGCGGCGGGGGAGGCCCGGCGGTGCCCAAGCCCTGGTGACCACAGCGCCGACAGACCGCGTCCGTCATCGCTGAGCGGATGCCGGGTGGCGGGCATCGTGCGCCTGGCACCTCTCGCCGCCCGGGGGTGTCGAACGCGCGTCACGATGTACGTCTGGCACCCCCGCTGGCTCGGAGGCGCCGAGCGCACGGCCGGGTGACGGCCGGCTCCGTCCAGGCGCCGGGCTGCAGCCCGTCCCACGACCAGTGGGGCACGGCGAGACCCGCGGGCACGTCGTCGGCGGAGACGTGGAAGCGGTACATCGACGTCGTCGTGGCCCAGGTGAAGTAGTCGTGCAGCACCGTCCGGAGGGGCTCCCCGTCCAGGCCCGCGTCGATGAGGGCCAGGTCGAAGCAGGCGACGGCCCGCTCGTTCATCTCGGGGTGCTCGCCGTTGCCGCTGTGGGCGCGCACGACCGACGACTCGTCGCCGAGCCCGCGCGAGTAGTCGTCCGGTCCGCCGAGCGCCTCGGCCCAGTAGGCGGCGAGCCGCTCGGTGTGGTCGTCGCGGTACCCGTGGCTGAAGGCGTGGGCCACGACCGCGTCGGCCAGCACCCGTTCGTGCCACGCGTGGGCGAGACGCCGGACGCCGGGACCACCGCCCATCGCCTCGTGCACCGTCGCCCCGGACGCTCCGTCGACCGTCGCCATCGCGCCACTGTGGCACGACCGGGAGTCACCGACCAGCAGCCCACGCAGTGGTGAGGATGGTCAGGGACCGTCGACCAGCCGGGCCCGGTGCTCGACGACGGGGAATGCCTTGGCAGCGCACGAGCCCGGGCGCACCGGCCCCGACGCCACGCGCTCGATGTGCACGAGCCAGCGGCGGCCGTCGGCGTGCACCACCTCGACCGCACCGGTGGCGACCCCGTCGGTGTCCCGGCCGATGCCGGCGGATGCCGGTCGCGTCGTGAACGCGGAGAGTGACGTCTCGTCCGTCAGGCCCCGGACGAACGACTCCGCGCACGCCTCGGCGGAGGGGATGCCGGAGCGGCCGCGGTCGTGCAGCGGACCGAACAGCGTTGCGGGAGTGTGCCCCCCGGCGCTCGTCGTCAGCAGCTCGGCGGTGCTGGCGTCGTCGAGACGCGCGTAGTTCTGGCCCCACGGCAGCAGCACGGCGGTGGGTGAGAACCGGTGGCCACCGGTGTGCGAGACCTCCCACACGCGGTCGGGGGCGAGGGCGTGGGCGGCAGCCGCCAGCGGTCGACCGCGGACCGCGCAGCACACGTCACGGCGACCGTTGGTGCAGACGAGCAGGGCGGGCGGCGCCGTCACAGAGCCCGGCAGCGACGCGGCGACGGCTCGGCGGTCACCGGCCGCCAGTGCGTGCCAGTCGAGGCCGACGAGGTCGCCCGCGCGGCCGAGCTCGGCCAGCAGCAGCCACGCCTCGGCGGGGCGCTCACCGCCGGTCCACGCGACGAGCACCTGGCGCGGGTGCGGCTGGTCGGGGTGTCCGCTGGGGCGGCGCATGAGCATGAACCGCCCACCGAGACGGGTGCACCGGGTCTCGAGGTCGCCGCCGAGCGCCGGGTCGAGGTGGCTCTGGCGCGCGGCCACCCGCCCCCACGGCCCGTTCTGCTCGAGCACGACGAAGAACCGCGCCGGGGCGGCCGTGCCGAAGGCGCTCGTGCCGTCGAGGTCCGACAGCACCGAGCAGGCGTCGGCAGCCGACCGCCCGTGGCCCGCGGTGGCGGGGTGCTGCCCCGGCAGGGTCGTCACTCGGTCGCCGGCCCCGCCCCGTCGGCATCCGCATCGGGCGCGTCCGCCGCGAGCGGACCGGCCCCGCCCGGGGAGTCGCGCGAAGAGTCGGCCGGAACCCCGGCGACGGCGGCGATGACGGCGGTGCCGGGCACACCCGACCCGTCGCGTCGCCCGTCGGCGTCCGGCAGGGGGACGGCCACCCCGTTGGCGGCCGAGGCGCGCACCGGGGTGTTGCCGGCGAAGGCGAGCACGAGGGTGTCCTCGCCCTTGAGGAAGCGGTGGCAGCGGACGCCGCCGGTGGCCCGGCCCTTGGGCGGGTACTCGGTGAAGGGCGTCACCTTGAGGGCGCCGGCCTCCGTGCCGGGCAGCGCCGCGCTCGTGCCGGACGAGGTGACCACGACGGCCTCGCGAGCCGGGTCGACCACCCCGAACCACACGGCCGTCGCACCGGGGGAGAGCTTGACGCCGGCCATGCCGCCCGCGGCCCGCCCCTGCGGGCGCACGCCACCCGCGGGGAAGTGCAGCAGCTGCGCGTCGCTCGTGATGAAGACGAGGTCGACGTCGGCACGGTCGGCCACCGCGGCGCCGACGACGCGGTCGCCGGGACGCAGCCCGATGACGTCCCACTCACCGCCCTTGGGCGCGTCGGGGGTGACCCGCTTGACGACACCGGCGGCGGTGCCCAGCGCGACGACGGGGGCCAGCTCGCCGACGGGCACGATGGTGACCGGCTGCTCGCCCTTGGCGAGGTCGACGTACGCAGCGAGCGGCGCCCCGCCCGAGAGGCTGGGGGCGCCGTTGGTCGGGGGCAGGGTGGGCAGGTCCAGGGCCGAGAGCCGCACCATGCGCCCCGCCGAGGTGATGAGGCCGAACTCGCCGCGGGCGGTCGTGGCGACCGACCCGACGACGGCGTCGTGCCTGCTGCGCCCGCCCTCGGTCGGCACCGGGTCGGCGCTCGCGGTGCGAGCCAGCAGCCCGGTCGAGCTGAGCAGCACCCGGCACGGGTCGTCGGCCACCTCGAGCGGGGTCGCACCGGCCGACGCGGCGGCGCCGGTGCCCTCGAGCAGCACGGTGCGGCGGGGGGTGCCGTGGGCCTTGGCGACCTCCGCGAGCTCGGTCGAGACGAGGCGGCTGAGCAGCTTCTCGCTGTCGAGCAGGGCGCGCAGCTGCTCGATGTCGCGCTCGAGGTCGGCCTTCTCGGACTCGAGCTCGATGAGGGAGAACTTCGTCAGGCGGCGCAGCTGCAGCTCGAGGATGTAGTTCGCCTGCACCTCGCTCAGCTCGAAGACCTCGATGAGGCGGGCGCGGGCGGTGGCGGTGTCGTCGCTGCCGCGGATGAGCTGGATGACCTCGTCGATGTCGAGGATCGCGACGAGCAGGCCCTCGACGAGGTGCAGTCGCTCCTCGCGCTTGGCCAGGCGGTGCGCCGTGCGGCGGCGCACGACGTCGGTGCGGAAGTCGACGAAGACCTGGAGCAGCTCCTTCAGGCCCATGGTCCGCGGCTGCCCGTCGACGAGGGCGACGTTGTTGATGCCGAAGTTCTCCTCCATCGGCGTGAGCCGGTAGAGCTGCTCGAGCACCGCCTCGGGGTTGAACCCGTTCTTGACCTCGATGACGAGCTGCAGCCCGTTCTGGCGGTCGGAGAGGTCCTTGAGGTCGGCGATCCCCTGCAGCTTCTTCGCCTGCACGAGGTCCTTGACCTTCTCGATGACCTTCTCGGCCCCGACGAGGTAGGGCAGCTCGGTGACGACGATCCCCTTGCGCCGCGGCGAGACCGACTCGATGCGCACCGTCGCGCGGGTGCGGAAGCTGCCGCGGCCGGTGAGGTAGGCGTCGCGGATGCCGTCGAGCCCGACGATGCGACCGCCGCACGGCAGGTCGGGGCCGGGCACGAACTTCATGAGGTCCTCGAGCGAGCACGAGGGGTTGGTGATGAGGTGCCGGGCCGCGCCGATGACCTCGACGAGATTGTGCGGCGCCATGTTCGTGGCCATGCCGACGGCGATGCCGGCGGCGCCGTTGACGAGCAGGTTCGGGTACGCCGCCGGCAGCACGGCGGGCTGGTACTGCGTGTCGTCGTAGTTCGGGACGAAGTCGACGGTGTCCTCGTCGAGGCTGCCGACCATGAGCAGCGCGGCCGAGGCCATGCGTGCCTCGGTGTAGCGGGCGGCGGCCGGTCCGTCGTCGAGGGAGCCGAAGTTGCCGTGCCCGTCGATGAGCGGCAGCCGCAGCGTGAACGGCTGCGCCATGCGCACGAGGGCGTCGTAGATGGCCGTGTCGCCGTGCGGGTGGTACTTGCCCATCACCTCGCCGACGACGCGCTGGCTCTTGACATGGCCCCGGTCGGGGCGCAGGCCCAGCTCGTTGGCGCCGTAGAGGATGCGTCGCTGCACCGGCTTGAGCCCGTCCCGCGCGTCGGGCAGCGCGCGGCTGTAGATGACGCTGTACGAGTACTCGAGGAAGGCGTTGCTCATCTCCTCCTCGACGTCGATCCCGACGATCTTCTCCTCGAAGTCCTCGGGAGGAGGTGGGGTGGTCGTTCGTCGGGCCATGCCGCGTGAGGCTCCTCGCGTGTGTCCTGCAGGTCAGGCTGGTCGGTCGGGTCGGTCACCCGCGCACGGGTGTCCGACGTCCCATCCTCCCCTAGCCCTCCACGGGGCCGGGCCGAGGCACGCCGAAGCGCCCCCAGTGGCCGACCTCGCCGGCGTCGCGGCGGTGCCGCCGCAGGCTCGGGCTCTTCGGGCCGGGCAGGGCGTACCCGACCGCGACGACCCCGACGACCCGCCGGTCGGCCGGGATGGCGAACGCCTCGTGCACGGCGTCCTGCCGCGTGGCCGGCACCCCGAAGAAGAGGCTGCCGAGGCCCTCGTCGGTGGCGGTCAGCAGCATGAGCAGGGCCGCCATGCCCGTGTCGACGTCCCAGTAGGGCACCGGCCACCGACTCTCGTCGCGGTCGGCCCACCCCTTGTCCGCAGCGGCGTAGCGCTCGAGGTAGGCCTGCTTGTCCGACAGGCACAGCACGAGCAGGGGCGCCGACCGGATGCCGGTGAGCCAGGCGTCGGGGGCCACCCCCTCCTCGGCGGTGGCCGACCAGAACGCGTCGCGCTCGGCCGCCTCGCGCAGCACGACGAAGTCCCAGCCCTGGCTGAACCCCGCGCTGGGCGCCCGGACCGCGTTCTCGAGCAACCGCTGCACGACGTCGTCGGGCACCGGCCGGTCGGGGTCGTACCGTCGCACCATGCGCCGCCGGCGCACCACCTCGCTGAACTCCATGGCGCCACCCTGCCACCCGCCGCCGACGCCGCCCGGCTGCACCCACGACGTCACGCGGGGTCGTGTCGGGGTCGCCGCGAGGCGGCCACGGCCACAGCGCGACGTCAGCACGACGTGACACGATGGGCCCATGGCGGACGGCACGACGGCATCCGGTGAGGCGCCGAGCCCGCGCGCCGTCGACCCGGACCTGCTCGACGAGACCCAGCCCATGGAGGTGGTCTCCGCGCGTGAGAGCGGCGGGCCCGTCGAGTGGGAGGCCGACGTCGTGCTCAAGGACGGCTCGGTCGCCCACGTCCGGCCGATCGCCCCGGCCGACGCCGACGGCATTCGTGCCTTCCACGCGCATCAGTCGGCCGAGTCGATCTACCTGCGCTTCTTCGCCCCCATCCGCGAGCTGAGCGCACGCGACATCCACCGCTTCACCCATGTCGACCACCACGACCGGGTCGCCCTCGTCGCCACCCTCAACGGCGACATCATCGGCATCGGCCGCTTCGACCGCATCGACCGGTCGTCGGCCGAGGTCGCCTTCAACATCTCCGACCGCTTCCAGGGCAAGGGGATCGGCTCGGTCATGCTCGAGCACCTTGCCGCCATCGCCCAGGAGGTCGGCATCACGCGCTTCACCGCGGAGGTGCTGCCGCAGAACCGCAAGATGATCACGGTCTTCAAGGAGGCCGGCTACGAGGTGTCCTCGCGCATCGAGGACGGCGTCATCGAGGTCGCCTTCGACATCCTGCCGACCGAGCAGAGCAAGGCGGTGCAGCTCGCCCGCGAGCACCGCGCCGAGGCCCGCAGCGTCAGCACCATCCTCTTCCCCGAGACGGTCGCGGTCGTCGGGGCGAGCCGGCGCGACGACTCGATCGGCGCCCTCGTCATGCGCAACATCCTCGGGGCGGGTTTCGCGGGGCGGCTCTACGCCATCCACCCCGAGGCCGACCAGATCCAGGGCGTGCCGGCCTACCCGTCGGTGCTCGACGTGCCGGGGCAGGTCGACCTCGCCGTCGTCGTCGTGCCACCGAAGCAGGCGCTCGCGGTCGTGCGCGAGTGCGGCCAGGCCGGGGTGCGGGCCCTGCTCGTGCTCTCCAGCGGGTTCGCCGAGGCGGGGGAGGAGGGCGTCAAGCTGCAGGACAAGCTGCGTCGCCGGGCCCGCCGCGCCGGCATGCGGGTCGTGGGGCCGAACAGCTTCGGCCTCATCAACAACGACCCCGCGGTGCGCCTCAACGCCACGATCGCGCAGGTCATCCCGGATGCCGGGCGGCTCGGCCTGTTCGCCCAGAGCGGCGCGCTCGGCATCGCCGTCCTCGCGTCCGCGGCGCGCCGAGGCCTCGGGATCTCCGTCTTCGCGTCGGCGGGCAACCGGGTAGACGTGTCGGGCAACGACCTCATGCAGTACTGGATCGACGACCCCGAGACCGACACGGTCGGGCTCTACCTCGAGTCGATGGGCAACCCCCGCAAGTTCTCGCGCATCGCCCGCCACCTCGCCACCGTCAAGCCGGTCGTCGTCGTCTCGTCGGGCGTCTCGAGCTTCGCCGCCCCGCCCGGGCACCGCACCCGCACGACGAACGTGCCGCCCCAGGCCTTCGACGCGCTGCTGCGGCAGGCGGGTGTCATCCGGGTCGAGAACATCCACCAGCTCTTCGACGTCGCCCAGCTCACCCTGCACCAGCCGGTGCCGCGCGGTGACCGGGTCGCCATCGTCGGCAACTCCGACGCCCTCGGCGCGCTCAGCGCCGGCGCCTGCCTCAGCTGGGGGCTGCGCGTGACCCACGGCCCGGTGTCGCTGCTGCCGCAGGCGCCGGCGGCCGAGTTCGCCGCGGCGCTCGACGCCGCCTTCGCCGACCCCGAGGTCGATAGCGTCGTCGCCGCCTTCATCCCCCCGCTCGTCACGAGTGTCAGCGACGTCCGCAGTGCGATGACGACGGTCGTGTCGAAGTACGAGAAGCCTTGTGTCGCGACCTTCCTCGGCGTCCGCGGTGTCGACGGGGGGCTCGACTACGTCCAGGCCGACGGGGTGTCGCGGTCGGTGCCGGCCTACGCGACGCCGGAGGACGGCATCCGGGCCCTCAACGCGGTGACGCGGTACGGGCAGTGGCGGGCCCGCGACCGGGGCACGACGGTCTCGCCCGTCGGCATCGACCGCGCGGCGGCCGAGACCCTCATCGCGCGGGTGCTCAACGCGAGCCCCGAAGGGCGGTCGCTCGACGCCGACGAGACCGCCGAGCTGCTCGCGGCCTACGGCATGCGCCTGTGGCCGGCGGTCGTCGTCGACGACGTCGAGGCTGCGGTCGAGGCGGCCGACGCCCTCACCTACCCCGTCATCCTCAAGTCGACGTCACCGATCGTGCGCCACCAGCCGGGCATCGCGGGCCTGCGCAGCGACCTCGTCGACGCAGAGTCGGTGCGCGACGCCTTCGCCTCCCTGACGCAGCGGCTCGGCCCGCTGGCGGCCGACCGGTTCGTCGTGCAGCGCATGGCGGTGCCCGGGGTCTCGTGCGTGCTGCGGGCGACGGAGGACCCGCTCTTCGGCCCCGTCGTCAGCTTCTCGGTGGCCGGGCCGCCGACCGACCTGCTCGGCGACGTCGCCCACCGCGTGCCGCCGCTGACCGATGTCGACGTCACCGACCTCATCGACGGCGTCAAGGCGGCCCCGCTGCTCACCGGCCACCGCGGGTCGGCGCCCGTGCACCGGGCGGCGCTCGCCGACCTCGTCGCCCGGCTGTCGGTGCTCGCCGACGACCACCCCGAGCTCGCCTCGGTCGAGCTCAACCCGGTCAACGCGTGGACCGGTGGCGTCGACCTGCTCGGCGCCGACGTCGTCGTGCGTCCCGCCCTCGTGCGCAAGGACCCGGGCCGCCGCAAGATGGGCTGAGCGTCACCCGCCCGGGTGCGCGGGCGGCCGTCCTCAACCGGTCTCGCTCCGGTCGGCGGGCGGGCCCGCAGGTGCAAGGATGGCCCCCATGCGACGTCCCCCCAGCGGGCAGACCCTGCCCGACGAGCTCACCGCGGCCATCACGAGGGCCGGCTACTACCCGGCGCTCGTCTGCGACGTCGTCGAGTCGGCCCTCGCGGGCGGTGTGGCTCGCGCGCACCTCGTGCACCAGGAGACGACCTTCGACCAGGACTCCGTGCGCCGGCACGTCACCGTGCTCGTCGTCACCGACCGTCGGCTCGTCATCGCCCACGCCGACGACCACGCCGAGCCCGGCGAGCAGCTCATGGCGACGGCCACGACCGAGACGGTGCCGCTCGGGGCCGTGCGCGGTGTCATGGTCACCCACGTCGTGGCCGAGCCCGAGTCGTTCACGCCCGGCACCCACAGCCGCGACATCACCCTGACGCTCGGCTGGGGTGCGGTCAGCCGCATCGACATGGTGCCCGCCCAGTGCGGCGACCCCGACTGCACGGCCGACCACGGCTTCGAGGGGACCATCGCCAGCGACGACATCTCCCTGCGGGTCAGCGCCGCCGCCGACGGTGAGGATGCCGTCGACCGGGCCCTCGAGTTCGCGCGCGTGCTCTCCGCGAGCATCGGCGGCGGCCCGGCCGCGTGACGGCGTCGCCGCGCAAGCCCCGCAAGCCGCGGGCCGGACGCACCGGTCCGACCACGCCGGCGCCTGCGTCGGGCACCGACCCGACCGTGGCGCCAGCCACGCCGGCGATGTCGGCCACGACGGCAGGGGCGCCTGCCCCGCCCGCCGGCCCACCGGCATCCGGGCCCGTCGACTGGCACTCCGCCTCCCTCGCCTCGGTGCTGCCGTCGGTGGCCGACGCGCTCGGGGTGCGGGCCTTCACGGGGCGCGACCGCTTCGGTCTGCCGCGCACCCGCCGGGCCGTCGTCGTGCTCGTCGACGGCCTGGGGCACGACCTGCTCGTGCGCCGCAGCGGCCACGCGCCGTTCCTGCGCTCGCACGCCGCGACGACCCACCGGGTCCCGTGCGGCTACCCGAGCACGACCGCGACGTCGATGGGCACGTTCGGTACGGGCCTGCCGCCCGGCTCGCACGGGCTCGTCGGCATGCAGGTGCTCGACCCCGACACGGGGCGGCTGCTCAACGAGCTGTCGTGGGAGCACGGGCCCGATCCGCTGCTGTGGCAGCCGAACTCGACGGTCTTCGAGGCGGTCGAGGCCTCCGGCGTGCGCGTGACCATGGTGGGCCCCCACTACTTCGAGGGGTCTGGGCTGACGACGGCCGCGCTGCGCGGGGGCGGCTTCCGGGCCGCGGCGAGCCTCGACGACCGGGTCGACGCCGCGGCCGCCGCGGTGGCCGCCGACTCCCGCTCGCTCGTCTACCTCTACTGGGGCGAGGTCGACAAGGTCGGCCACGTGCACGGCTGCCAGTCTTGGCAGTGGGGTGACGAGGTCGAGGCGCTCGACCGCGGGCTGGCCCGGCTCGCGGCGACGGTGCCCGACGACGTGACCATCGTGGTGACGGCCGACCACGGAATGCTCGACGTGCCCTTCCACGACCGCGTCGACCTCGCGCACGAGCCGGACCTCATGGAGGGCGTGGCCGAGCTCGGGGGAGAGGCGCGCTCGCTCCACCTCTACACGCGCCCCGGAGCGGCGGGCGACGTCGCGGCCCGGTGGACGTCCGAGCTCGGTGACCGCCTCAGCGTGCTCACCCGCGACGAGGTCGTCGACGGGGGCTGGTTCGGCGCGGTGCGCCCCGCGGTGACGGAACGCATCGGCGACGTCGTCACCGTCATGCACGGCTCCTTCGCCGTCGTGCACTCGGGCCTCATGCGCCCACAGGTCGTCGGTCTGCTCGGGCTGCACGGCTCGACGAGCGACGACGAGCTCGCCGTGCCCGTCGTCGTCGTCGCGCCGCGGGCCGGCGCGTGACGCCGGTGCGCAGGGACGGGCGGCCCCGGACCTCTAGGGTGGTCCCTCGTGGCTGAGCTCGTCTTCTTCTCCGGGACCATGGACTGCGGCAAGTCGACGCTGGCCCTGCAGATGGACCACAACCACGCCGCCCGCGGCCGGGTGGGCCTGATCTACACAAAGCTCGACCGGGCCGGGGCCAACGTGCTCTCGTCGCGCCTCGGGCTCTCGCGCGGCTCCCTCGAGGTCGGCGACGACCTCGACTTCTGGGAGTCGACCGTCAGCCGAGCCACCGCCGGCGCCCGCATCGACTACCTCGTCTGCGACGAGGCGCAGTTCTACACCGCGGCCCAGGTCGACCAGCTGGCCCGCGTCGTCGACGAGATGGACGTCGACGTCTTCGCCTTCGGCATCACGACCGACTTCCGCACCGAGCTGTTCCCCGGCAGCAAGCGGCTCATCGAGCTCGCCGACCGCGTGTCGGTGCTGCAGGTCGAGGCCCTGTGCTGGTGCGGCCGCCGGGCGACGACCAACGCCCGCGTCGTCGACGGGCAGATGGTCGTCGAAGGTGAGCAGGTCGTCGTCGGCGACACCGCCCCGGCCGGGTCCGAGGTCGTCCCCGAGGTCGAGTACGAGGTGCTGTGCCGACGGCACTACATGCGTCGGATGACCTCGCACGCCGCCCGGGCCGCGAGCATCTCGCCGGAGGTGCTGCCGTTCGACCTCGACGTCTGCGCGGTGCCGTCGCCGCCCGCCCACCCGTCGGAGTCGACGCGACCACCACTGCCGATCACCCAGGCCGACTGACCCGGACCTGAGCCGGACCTGAGCCGAGCTGACCGACACGAGCCGACCGACACGAGCGCACCGACGCTTTCGAGTTGCCGACCGCCTGAGGCGTACCTAGCGTCGAAGACGGCTGCAACGGAGCAGCCCACATCCTGGGAGCACCTCGTGACCGACCGCCGAACCGCCCCGCCCGACAGCCCCGACGCCCCGTGTCCGACGGTGCACGCGGCCGCAGCCGCACCCGAGGGGCGGCACCGGCACCGTCGCCGGGCCCTCGCCGCCGGCGCCGCGGCCGCCCTGATCGCCACCGGCCTCACCGGGCTCGTCGGTGGGTCGGCCGGCGCGGCACAGCCCGCGGCCGCCGCGGCACCCGGCACCCCGGCATCCGCCCTCACCGCCGACCCCGACAGCCCCGCGTGGGTGGGCAGCTGGGCGACGGCGGTGTACGAGGCCGGCACGCAGGAGCCGGCCGCGTCGGGCTTCGAGAAGCAGACCCTGCGCCAGGTGACGCACCTGTCGATCGGGGGCGACCAGGTCCGGGTGCGCCTCACCAACGCCTTCGGCACGCAGGACCTCGTCGTCGGGACGACGAGCGTGGCCCGCCACGCGCGTGCCGGCGGCGCGGCCACGGCCGGCGCCCCGACCAGGCTGACCTTCAACGGCAAGGAGTCGGTGACGATCCCGCCGGGCGCCGAGGCGGTCTCGGACCCGCTCGCCATGACCGTGCCCGACGACAGCGACCTCGTCATCAGCACCTACCTGCCTCAGGCCACCGGACCGGCGACGTACCGCAGCAGCGGCTGGTCGACCTCGTACGCCGCCGACGGTGACGCCACCCGCGCCACCGGGGCCTCCCGCTACGAGGCCATCGGCGCCAGCTTCTACTTCCTCGACGGCGTCGACGTGTACACGCGCTCGTCGGGCGCGGTCGTCACCTTCGGCGACTCCATCACCGAGGGCTGCTGCTCCGCGTCGTTCGTCGACCAGAACGTCCGCTACCCCGACTTCCTCGCCGACCGGCTCACCGCGCAGCCGCAGGCCCTCAAGATGGGCGTGCTCAACGCCGGCATCAGCGGCAACCGCCTGCTCGCCGACGGTGCCGGGGCCAACGCCATGGCGCGGTTCGAGCGCGACGTGCTCGGCCAGACCGGTGTCAGGAGCGTCATCCTGCTCGAGGGCATCAACGACATCGGGGTCACCGGCGGCTCGCTCGACCCGAGCCAGCTCATCGGCGTGTACCGCCAGTTCATCACCCGGGCGCACGACGCCGGCCTCACCGTCGTCGGCGCCACGCTGACGCCGTACAAGGGCGCCGGCTACTACAGCGCGGCGGGCGAGCGCGACCGTCAGGCGGTCAACGCGTGGATCCGCACGAGCGGCGAGTTCGACGCCGTCGTGGACTTCGACCGCGTCATCCGCGACCCGCAGGACGCCGCGCGCATGCTCCCCGTCTACGACCCGGGCGACCACCTGCACCCCAACGCGGCGGGCTACGCCGCCATGGGCGCCGCCGTGCGGCTCGCGGTGTTGCGCTGACGTCGGTCGGGCCGCCACCCACCGTGGTGGTGACGTCGCGATGACGTCAGGATTCCGCCCGGGTCGGTGACCCGGGCGGCATCGTTTCGTGCGGGGTCAGTCGCCCTTGCGTCCGAACATGATGTCGTCCCAGCTCGGCACGCTCGGGCGACCCTTGCGGCCGGATGCCGGTCGCTTCGGTGGCGTCGGACGTGCGGGCGCCGGCTCGGCGGGTGCTTCGGGCTCGGGCTTGCGTTCCGGCTCGGTCGCCGCGGCGGTGTCGGTGTCGTGCTCGTCGTCGTCCGGGTGGGCGGCGTCAGCGGCCTCCGCCTCCACGTCCCGTGACGGTTCCTGCGGCGCAGACGAGCCCGGGTCGCCGAGGGCGTCGTCGACGGGCGGGCCGACCTCGGGGGCGTCCGCCCCGTCGTCGTCCCCGTCATCGTCCCGGTCGTCGTCACGGGCGACCGGGAGCGGCGCCGTCTGGTCGGACCCGGCGGGCGTGTCGGCGTCCCCGGCGTCCTTGGCGTCCTCGAAGTCGTCGAGGGGGAGCGGCTGGTCGTACCGGCTCGGGCTCGCCGTCGAGGTCGCGGCGCGGTCGCTCGCCGTGGCCCCGGTCCCGGCGGCCTCGGCATCCTCGGTGTCGGCGTCGTCCCAGCCGTCGTCGACGGCGTCGCCAGAGCCGTCGTCCGAGCCGTCGTCCACGAGGTCGTCGACGGCGTCGTCGAGGGTGGGCTCCGGCGCGGCGTCTCCTGCCGACTCGACCTCCGCGGAGCGACGCTCGTCGTCGTCCTCGGCCGCGCCGTGGGCGGCGGGCGGGAGCCCGGCGTCCTCGACCCGCACCGAGAGCTCCTCCAGGGGCAGCGCCTCGTCGGGCGCGGCGTCGAGGCCCGGGGCGTCGCTCGCCTTCGACCCGCGACGGCGCCGGCCACGGGCCGAGCTGCGTTCCCGCATGGCGGCCATGAGGTCGACGGGCTCGGCCCGACGCCGCTTGGGACGGGCGGCCACGCCACCCTCGGCCTCGACGTCGTACACCTGGCTCGGCCGCGAGGGCGCCTGCAGGTGCGGGGCGGGGATCGGGCCGGGCGCCTGGACGTCGTCGTCCTCGCTCAGCCAGCGGGCCTCGTCGTCGGTGGCCGACACGGTGCGGGCGAGGGGGTCGAAGCCCCACACCGCCTGACGCTGGCGCCCGCCGGCGACGAAGAGGACGAGCACGCTCCAGCGACCGGTCGGCGAACGGAAGGAGTCCCAGACGGCCGTCCCCGGGTCGAGCTCACGGGCGCGCATCCGCTCGGTGACCCGCGCCTCGAGCGTGGGCGCGGGACCGCCGGCACCGGCACCCCGCGGGCGCAGCCGCACCTGACGGGCCAGGCCGGCGACGTACTCGCGCTCGGCGATGATCGGCCCCTCGTAGCGGCGCACCTTGTCGACGCTCCACCCGGCCCGCTCGGCGACCTCGTCGGCGCCGACCCCGGCGCGGATGAGGGCCTGGACGTCCTTCGGGCGCATCTGCGCGCCGGTCTCGGCGTCCGTCGAGAAGGTGCGCGGGCGCTCCCGACGGGCGGCGGTGCGCAGGGGCTCGTCGATGGGCACGCTGTACCGGTTGCCCTCGTCGTCGGCGAGCAGCAGGTGCAGGCCGTCCTCGTGGACGCCGATGAACCTGAGGTCCTGCATGGCGGTGCTCTCCCGGTCGCTCGTCGCGGTGGTCTCGTGCTGGTCTCGTGGTCAGGTGCCGACGTCCACGACGACAGGTACCGAGCGTCGAGCATGCCACCGGCCCGGGCAGCACGAAAGCGACCACGCCGCACGAGTACCGTCTGAGGTGGTGCTCCCCACGAACCCGTCCGCGCAGCTCGCCCTCGACCTCGTCGGCGTGTTCGTCTTCGCGCTCTCGGGCGGGCTGGTCGGGGTGAAGAAGCGGTTCGACCTCTTCGGCGTCCTCGTCCTCGCCTGCGCGGCCGCGCTCGGTGGTGGTGTCCTGCGCGACCTGCTCATCGGCGCCATCCCGCCGGTCGGCATCAGCGACTGGCGCCTGCTGACGGCGGCCGGGCTCGGTGGCCTCGTCACCTTCCTCTTCCACCCCGGCGTCGCGCGCATCACGCGTTTCGTGCGGGTGCTGGATGCCGTGGGGCTGGCGGCGTTCGCCGTGGCCGGCAGCCTCAAGGCCGTCACGACCCCCGGCGTGACCCCGGTGACCGCCGTCATCGTCGGGGTCCTCACCGCCGTCGGCGGCGGTGTCATCCGCGACCTGCTCGCCGGTCAGGTGCCGGAGGTGCTCCGTCGTGAGCTCTACGCCGTGCCGGCCATGCTCGGCGCCATCGTCGTCGTCACCTTCGCCCAGTTCGGCACCGTCGGCGACCTCGCCCTGTGGTCTGCCGCCGCCCTCGTCTTCGCCGTCCGCATGGTCGCCGTCCACCTCGACCTCAACGCCCCGACCCCCCTGCGCACCGGGGGCGGCCACTCGGCGGGCACGTCCTCCGCGTCCTCCCGGGGAGGCGGCCCGCCCGATCGGGCATGACCAGCCCGAGCCCACCCACCGGCATCCGACCACCAGCCAGCCGCACCACGCCCTCGACCTAGAAAGCTCCACGACATGGACCCGTACGACGCCATCCTCCTGCTCTCCTTCGGTGGGCCCGAGGCCCCGGAGGAGGTCATGCCCTTCCTGCGCCGGGTCACCGCCGGTCGCGGCATCCCCGACGAGCGGCTCGAGGAGGTCGGTCACCACTACCACCTCTTCGGCGGGCGCAGCCCCATCAACGACCAGAACCGCGAGCTGCTCGCGGCCCTACGGGCCGAGCTGGACCGCCGCGGCATCGACACCCCGCTGCTCTGGGGCAACCGCAACAGCGAGCCCTTCGTCGCCGACGCCCTGCGCGAGGCGCGTGAGGCCGGGCACCGCCGCGTCGTCACGCTGACGACGAGCGCCTACTCCTGCTACTCCTCGTGCCGCCAGTACCGCGAGGACCTCGCCGCCGCCATGGCCGAGCTCGAGGCCGACGCGGAGGGCACCGACGGTCTCGAGGTCGACAAGGTGGGGCAGTACGCCGCCCGCCCCGGCTTCCATCGGGCGAACCTGGGCCGTCTCGTGCAGTCGATGCGGGCCCTCGACGGCGCCCCCGACGCCGAGGTCGCGCTCCTCTTCGTCACCCACTCCATCCCCGACACGATGGACGAGACGTCCGGCCCCGGCGACGGTGACGGCAACCTCTACCAGCGCCAGCACCTCGCCCTCGCGTCGTCGCTCACCGAGGAGGCGAACGGCGTCCTCGGTCGTGACCTCGAGGGCGAGCTCGTCTTCTGCTCGCGGTCCGGGCCGCCGAGCCAGCCGTGGCTCGAGCCCGACGTGAACGACCGCATCGAGCAGCTGGCCGCCGACGGCGTCAAGCACGTCGTCGTCGCCCCGATCGGGTTCGTCAGCGACCACATGGAGGTCGCCTACGACCTCGACACCGAGGCGGCCGAGACCGCCGAGAAGGTCGGGGTGCAGCTCGTGCGGGTGCCCACGGTCGGCACCGACCCCGTGTTCGTCGCCGACCTCGTCGACGCGCTCGAGGAGCGCGCGGCAGAGGCGCGCGGCGAGGCCGTGCCCCAGTTCGACGGGCGCCGCCCGTCGGTCTGCGAGGTGGGCTGCTGCCCGAACCTGCGGGCCGCCAAGCCCGCCCTGTGCGGCCGCGACTCCGCCGCGCTCGCCGCCGGGGAGCCCTCGTGACCGGCGACGCCGGGCAGCCCTCGGGCGAGGTGGTCGTCGAGCTCGAACGGCTCTGCGTCGAGGTCGCCGCCGAGGCCTCGCGGTTCATCCGAGACGAGCGGCCCGACCGCGTCCGGGTCGCCCAGACCAAGTCGACCGAGACCGACGTCGTGACGCTGATGGACACCGCCTCCGAGCGGCTCATCCACGAGCGGCTGCTCGCAGCCCGGCCGGACGACGGCATCCTCGGCGAGGAGGGTGCCGACGTCGCCGGCTCGAGCGGCCTCACGTGGGTCGTCGACCCGATCGACGGCACCGTCAACTACCTCTACGACATCCCCGCCTACGCGGTGTCGATCGCGGTCGTCACCGGTGACGTCTCGGTCGCCGGCGGGTGGACCGTCGTCGCGGGGGCCGTCGCCGACCCGTCACGTCGGGTCGTGCACCACGCCCGCCGCGGCGGTGGGTCGTGGACCGTCGCCGAGGGTGAGGGGCCCGACTCACGCACCGGCCGCGCGCTGCACGTCAGCGACGAGACGCTGCTCGCGCGGACCCTGCTCGCGACCGGCTTCGGCTACGCCGCCGAGACCCGTGCGCGTCAGGCCGAGGTGATGACCCGGGTGCTGCCGGCGGTGCGCGACATCCGCCGCATCGGCAGCGCCGCGCTCGACCTCGTCCGGGTGGCCGAGGGCACCGTCGACGCCTACGCCGAGGCGGGGCTGAACCCCTGGGACCTCGCCGCGGGGTGGCTGCTCGTCGAGGAGGCGGGTGGCATCGTGACCGGCACCGGACGGCATCCGGGCAAGGAGCTCACCGTGGCGGCCCCGCCGTCCCTCGTCGACGAGGTGAAGTCGCTCTTCGTCGGCTGAGCCGTCGGGCTGCTCAGGCGGCGCGGAAGGGGGCCAGCTCGGGGACGGTCAGCCCGTTCTCGGCGGCCAGCCGCGCGAACGACTCGAGCTCGCCCGTGTGCACCTGCACGCCGTAGTCGTCGCCGGCGTCGGCGGCGCGTTCGAGGTCGGCCAGGGCGTCCCTGACTCTCTGCCGGATCTGGTCGACGAACTCGGTCATGGGGCACCTCCGTGGTGGTCGGCAGATCGGTCGGTCGCTCGGATGGGCGGACGGCCGACCCTACCCCGGCCGCCGTCGACCGGGCGCTCGGCGCCCAGCGACCACGGGCGGTCGGGGTCCGCGCCCTCTGCTCAGTGTCGTGCGCCACACACGTCGTCGACGCGACCGTCGGGCGTCCGGTCGGTGAACCCTGGGCGACCGGGGAGGGGCGCCCGGAGGGGTGCTGGGAGGTGCCCACGACCGGGTCGTCGGGGGTACGTCAGGGGTGTGCGGGCCGGTCCGCAGACCCGAGGTGACAACGCCCGGGAAAAGGTGCACAATCCGCGCACGCGGTGATGCATGCATCGGGTGGTCCGGGGGGCGTTCCAGCAGGGAACAAGCCCGGGGTCATGCGCGTTCACCGCGTCAGGGTGCTGCGCGCTGCAGCAGCCGAGAGGGATGAGGGAAGAGACGAGATGGCAACCGATTACGACGCACCACGCAAGACGGACGACGACCTCAACGAGGACTCCATCGAGGAGCTGAAGTCCCGCCGCGTCGACAAGAGCAGCTCGAGCGTCGACGTCGACGAGACCGAGCAGGCCGAGGGCTTCGAGCTCCCGGGCGCCGACCTCTCCGGCGAGGAGCTGTCGGTCCGGGTCCTGCCCAAGCAGGCCGACGAGTTCACCTGCGGTCGCTGCTTCCTGGTCCACCACAGGAGCCAGCTCGCCAAGGAGACCAACGGCACGATGATCTGCACGGAGTGCGCTGCCTGATCACCGGCGCAACAGTGGGGCAAGTAGGGTCGGTCCTCGTGACCGACCCTTTCGCTGTCCCGGGTGGGGTGCGCGAGGCCGGTGACGCGGGCGACGAGGTGGTGCTGCGCGTCCTGCGCCTCGACCCCGACCTCCCGCTGCCGGCCTACGCCCACCCCGGGGATGCCGGTCTCGACCTGCCGTCGCGCGTCGACGTCACGCTGGGGCCGGGGGAGCGGGCACTCGTGCCGACCGGGCTGGCCGTCGCCCTGCCGGCCGGCCACGCCGGGTTCGTGCACCCCCGCTCCGGACTCGCGGCGCGCCACGGCATCTCGATCGTCAACGCCCCCGGGACCGTCGACGAGGGCTACCGCGGCGAGGTGCTCGTCAACCTCGTCAACCTCGACCGTGAGCAGCCCTTCCACGTGCGACGGGGTGACCGCATCGCCCAGCTCGTCGTGCAGCGGGTGGCCCGTCCGCTCATCGCCGAGGTCGATTCGCTCGGGACGACGGCGAGGGGTGACACTGGTCACGGTTCCACGGGCGGTTTCGGCCCCGCAGCGCAGCTGGTGCCCGACACGACCACAACGACCGCGCCCGCGCAGGGCAGCACGACGCGAAGGACGGAATGACGGTGGGACTCTTCAACCGCGGCAAGACCAAGCAGGCCACGGGACAGGACGCGGACACGCGCCCCGACGACGACGGCATCCGGGACGACGCCGACCTCCGCGAGGACGCCACGGACGGCGACCGTCCCGACGGCGTCGACCTCGGTGTCGACCCCGGTGACGGGCCTGCTGACGAGTCCGGTGACGCCGCCGACCTCGGCCACGCCGTCGACGCCGAGCGCGAGGCGAACCCGCCGCGGACCGGCGACGAGGGTCCGTTCGACCGGTCGCACGTGCAGGACGACTCCGAGTACCTCAACCTCGGCGCCCTCTGGTTGCGCGGCAAGCAGGACATGGAGCTGCGGCTCGAGGTCAACGAGCAGGAGCAGCAGATCACCGGGGTGACCGCACTGATCGGTGAGTCGGCGGTGCAGCTGCAGGCGTTCGCCGCGCCGCGCACCGAGGGCGTGTGGGTCGACATCCGCAACGAGATCGCCGGCAGCATCACCGACGCCGGCGGCACCGCCGAGGTCGTCACCGGCGAGTTCGGCCAGGAGCTCATGACGCGGATGCCGCAGAACGCTCCCGACGGCCGGGTCGTGTTCATGCCGGCCCGCTTCATCGGCGTCGACGGGCCGCGTTGGTTCCTCCGTGCCGTCGTCAGCGGTCGCGCCGCCGTCGAGCCCGAAGCAGCCGACGAGGTGTACGAGGTCATCCGCACGGCGGTCGTCGACCGCGGCGACGAGGCGATGCCGCCGCGCGAGCTGCTGGCGCTCCGCCTGCCGGAGGCCCCCGCCGCCCCGGAGGGTGCGGCCGACGCGGCCGTGGACGACGACTCGGACGGTTCCGACGGCGGGCAGCAGCCCGTCGGCCTCGACGACCTGCGCCCCTTCGAGCGCGGCCCCGAGATCACCGAGGTGCGCTGACACCGTGGCCACGGGTCACACCGGGGTGCTGCGCCGGCTCACCGAGCGGCTCACGCGCTCGACCGACGACCTCGAGGCCGCCGAGATGCAGCGCGAGTCGGCCGAGGTGGGCGTGGTGCCGATCGACGCCGTCCGGCTGCGCGAGCGCGCCACGGTGTCGGGCGAGATCCGCTCCGTGACCCTCCGGCCGCGCGACGACGTGCCCGCGCTCGACGTCGAGGTGTGGGACGGCACCGGCACGCTGCACCTCGTGTGGCTCGGCCGACGGCGCATCGCCGGCATCGACCCCGGCGTGAAGCTGCGGGCCACCGGCCGCGTCTCGCGCCATCGCAACCTCACGACCATCTTCAACCCGGCCTACGAGATCATCGGCCGCACCGGAGCCGCACATGAGTGACGACCCCGCCACGACGGCATCCGGACGCGGCGACCATCCCGGCTCGTCCGGCGCGACGGGTGCGACCGGCACACCGGACGCCCCCGGTCGTCGGGACGCCCCCGAGAAGGCCGACCTCCGTCGCTACGCCACGGTCGAGGAGCTGCTGCGCGACAAGCTCTCCGAGGCCATCGGCGGCTGGCGCGGCGCGGCCGAGTCGGCGGTGCCGACGCTCGCCTTCGCGCTGACGTGGACCCGCACCCAGGACCTGCGCACCGCTCTCGTCGTCGCCGGCGCGTGCGTCGTCGTGCTGCTGCTCGTGCGGCTGGTCCAGCGCCAGGACGCCCGGTTCATCGCCTACGCCGCGGTCGGCGTCGGCATCTCCGCCTTCTTCGCGCTGCGGTCCGGGCGTGCCGAGGACGCCTTCCTGCCCGGCATGATCCAGAACGCGGGTCTGCTCGTGCTGCTGCTCGTGACGAACCTGACCCGCTGGCCGTTGTTCGGCTTCGTCGTCGGCGTCGCCGAGCCCGAGGTCTTCGCCGAGGACCCCACCTGGTGGCGGCGCCACCGCGGCATCGTCACCGTCGCCTCACGGCTGGCGTGGGTGCTCATCGCCCTCAACGTCGTGCGTCTCGCCGTCATGGTGCCGCTCTACCTCGCCGAGCAGGTGGCGGCCCTCGGCGTGGCCAAGGTCGTGCTCGGCTGGCCGCTCTACCTCGTGGCCCTCACCGTCATGGGCGCGATCCTGCTGCGCGGCCGCACCCCGATCGACGCCCGCGGCCCCGCCGCCCCCGCCTGACCTCACCCGGTCCGCCGCGTTCGGCACCTCTGACCCGTCAGGGGTGCCGGACGCGCGTCACCGTGTGCGCCTGACACCGCTGAGCCGTCAGGGGTGCCGGACGCGCCGTTGTGTGATGCCGAGCGCGCCGTATGCGCCGCGTCTGGCATCACACAGCGGTGAACAGACGGCGTTCGGCATCACACAAGCGCCGACGGACGCAGGATGCCGGGTGGCTCGCTCCGGTCAGAGCGCGCCGAGCGACTTCGGCCGGTCACCGGGGGCGACGATGGCCTGCAGGTGCTCTTCCTGCTCCGTCGTCGTGATGAAGAGCAGCTCGTCGCCGGCCTCCATCGCGTCGTCGGGCGTGGGGGCGAGCGGCCGCTGCTCGCGGATGATCGCGACGAGCACCGTGTCGATCGGCCAGTCGACGTCGCCGACCCGGCGGCCGGCGAAGGGGCTGACGTCGGGCAGCGTGATCTCGACCATGGCCGCGCGGCCCTGCTGGAACTCGAAGATGCGCACGAGGTCGCCGATGCTGACGGCCTCCTCGATGAGCGCCGTCATGAGGCGCGGTGTCGAGACGGCGACGTCGACGCCCCACGACTCGTCGAACATCCACTCGTTCTTGGGGTTGTTGACGCGGGCGACCGTGCGCGGCACCCCGAACTCGGTCTTGGCCAGCAGCGAGATGACGAGGTTGGCCTTGTCGTCACCCGTCGCGGCGACGACGACGTCGGACGTCTCGAGGTGGGCCTCCTCGAGAGCCGTGATCTCGCAGGCGTCGGCGAGCAGCCACGACGCCTCGGGCACGCGCGAGGCCTGCACGTCGTCGGCGTCCTTGTCGATGAGCAGGATCTGGTGCCCGTTGCCGAGCAGCTCGCGGGCGATGGAGCGGCCGACGCTGCCGGCTCCGGCGATGACGACGCGCATGCACGTCTCCTTCGGGGTGTCGGTCAGTGGCTGTGGGGCTGACGGTCGGACGAGGGGGCGGGAGAGGACGGCTCAGACGGGGGCCGGTGGCTGGTCGCAGATGCGCTCCACCCGGGCCAGCTCGTCTCGGCGGACGCTGAGGTGCACGAGGTCGCCCTGCTGCACGACCATGCCCGGCGTCGGGATCGCGCCCTCGCCGAGCCGCGTGACGTAGGCGACGCGTCCGCCGGTCTGCTCCTCGACCGCCGAGAGCGGGCGGCCGATCCACGCCGGGGCGAGCGGCACCTCGGCAATGACGATCTTGCCGCTCGGGTCGGTGAGCTCGGGCATGGCGCCCTGGGGGAGCAGCCGCTGGATCATCTGGTCCGAGGTCCAGCGCACGGTCGCGACGGTGGGGATGCCGAGCCGCTGGTAGACCATCGCGCGCTGCGGGTCGTAGATGCGGGCGGCCACGTGCTCGACACCGAACGTCTCGCGGGCCACCCGGGCCGCGAGGATGTTCGAGTTGTCACCGCTGCTCACCGCGGCGAAGGCATAGGCCTCCTTGATGCCGGCGGCGACGAGGGTGTCGCGGTCGAAGCCGATGCCGGTGACCGTCTGCCCCTCGAACTCGGTGCCGAGCCGGCGGAAGGCGGAGGCCTCCGAGTCGATGACGGCGACGTCGTGACCGGCACGCCCGAGGGTGCGGGCCAGGGTCGAGCCGACACGGCCGCAGCCCATGATGACGAAGTGCACGAGCGCGACGGTACACCGTGCGTGGGGCGCTCCCGAGCCGACCGACGGCAGCCGGATGCCGGGTCGCGGGCCCCCGCCGGACGGGGCCCGGCGCCGTGGTGGCGTACCGCCACCCGGACGGGTGTCGCGACGGTGCGCGACCGGCATCCGCAGCGGCATACAGTATCGCCGTGCCAGGTACCGGTTCGCTGTTCAAGCGTGTGCTCGTGGGTCGCGCGATGCGCAGCGACAAGCTGGGTGACACCCTGCTGCCCAAGCGGCTCGCGCTGCCCATCTTCGCGAGCGACGCGCTCTCGTCGGTCGCCTACGCGCCCGACGAGATCATGCTCATGCTGGGCCTCGCCGGCGGCGCCTTCGCGATGACGCACAGCTGGCAGATCACCATCGCCGTCGTGCTCGTCATGGTCGTCGTCGTGGCGTCGTACCGGCAGAACGTGCGGGCCTACCCCTCGGGCGGCGGCGACTACGAGGTGGCCACCGTCAACCTCGGCCCCAAGGCCGGCCTGACGGTCGCGAGCGCGCTGCTCGTCGACTACGTGCTCACCGTCGCGGTGTCGGTCAGCTCGGGCGTGCAGAACGCCGGCACGGTGCTCGGCTTCGTCCGTGGCAACGAGGTGCCGGTGGCGGTCGGGCTCATCGTCTTCCTCACCGCGATGAACCTGCGCGGCGTGCGCGAGTCGGGCAAGGCCTTCGCGGTGCCGGTCTACGCCTTCATGCTCGCCATCATCGGCATGGGCATCTTCGGCTTCATCCAACACTTCACCGGCAGCCTCACCCCGTCCGAGAGCGCCGACCTCGTACTCGTGCCCGAGGGCGGCGAGGAGATCACGGGGGTGGCGGCGGCCTTCCTGCTGCTGCGCGCCTTCTCGTCGGGCTGCGCGGCCCTCACCGGCGTCGAGGCGATCAGCAACGGCGTGCCGGCGTTCAAGAAGCCCAAGAGCGACAACGCGGCCACGACCCTGCTGCTCATGGGCAGCATCTCGATCGCGATGCTCGCCTCGATCATCACCCTGAGCAACTGGACCGGCATCAAGATCGCCGAGGACCCCGCGACCCAGCTGCTGCGCGACGGCCAGCCGGTCGGCGACGACTACGTGCAGCACACGGCCATCGGCCAGCTCGCCACCTCGGTGTTCGCGAACCTGCCGGTCGGCATCGTCTTCGTCTCGATCGTCACCGGCCTCATCCTCATCCTGGCCGCGAACACCGCCTTCAACGGCTTCCCGGTGCTCGGCTCGATCCTCGCCCGCGACGGGTACCTGCCCCGCCAGCTCTACACCCGCGGCGACCGCCTCGCCTTCAGCAACGGCATCCTCATCCTCGCGGCGGCCGCGATCCTGCTCGTCGTCGTCTTCCGGGCCAACGTCAACGCCCTGCTGCAGCTCTACATCGTCGGTGTGTTCGTCAGCTTCACGACGAGCCAGACCGGCATGGTGCGCCACTGGACCCGGCTGCTGCGCCTCGAGCGCGACCCGAAGGAGCGGGGGCGCATGATGCGCTCGCGCGTCATCAACGGGGTCGGGGCGGCCATGTCGGCCACGGTGCTCATCGTCGTGCTCATCACGAAGTTCCAGGCGGGCGCCCGCTACGCCATCATCGCGATGGCCGTCCTCTTCGTGCTCATGCTCGGCATCCGTCGCCACTACGACCGGGTGCGCAAGGAGCTCGAGATCGACTGGGACGTCGAGCGGCCCATGCTGCCCAGCCACGTGCACGCCATCGTCTGCGTCTCGAAGGTGCACAAGCCGACGATGCGCGCCCTCGCCTACGCCCGCGCCAACCGCCCGAGCTACCTCGAGGCCATCGTCGTCGACGTCGACCACGAGGAGACGCAGGCGCTCATCGACGAGTGGGACCGCCGCCAGATCCCCGTGCCACTCAAGGCGCTGTCGTCGCCGTACCGGCAGATCACGCGGCCGATCCTCGACTACGTGCGCTCGATCCGCAGCGGCAACCCGCGCGACATCGTCACGGTGTACCTGCCGGAGTACGTGCTCGGCAGGTGGTGGGAGCAGGTGCTGCACAACCAGAGCGCCCTGCGCCTCAAGGCCCGTCTGCTCTTCACCCCGGGCGTCATGGTCGTCAGCGTGCCGTGGCAGCTGCAGTCGTCGGAGGGCGCCGAGCGCGAGTGGATCGACGAGCCGCCGGTGAGCGGCTCGGTGCGCGGCGGCAACCTGTGACCTCGGCCTGCGGCGGACGGCGGCCTCGTCGCCGCGAACCGTCCGTGTCCGCCCCCTCGCTCGTCGGCGCCGAGTGGGAGGTCGAGGTCGGCCCCGTCGCGCACGGCGGCTTCTGCATCGCCCGCCACGAGGGCCAGGTCGTCTTCGTGCGCCACGCGCTGCCGGGCGAGCGGGTCCTGGCCCGCGTCACCGAGGGTCGCGTCGGTGACCGCTTCGTGCGGGCGGATGCCGTGTCGGTCGGCCAGGCGTCGCCGCACCGGGTCGTGCCGCCCTGCCCGTGGTCGGGCCCCGGCCGGTGCGGGGGCTGCGACTTCCAGCACGTCGACCTCGCCGAGCAGCGGGCCCTGAAGGCCGCGGTCGTGCGCGAGCAGTTCTCCCGGCTCGCCGGGCTCGACGTCGACGTCGAGGTGGCCGCGGTGCCGGGCGACCACGACGGACTCGACTGGCGCACCCGGGTCGAGTTCGCGGTCGACGGCACCGGCCGGGCGGGGCTGCGGCGCCACCGCTCGCGCGACGTCGTCCCCGTGGAGGACTGCCTCATCGCCACCCGTCCGGTGGTCGGGTCCGGCGTGCTCGACCGGTCGTGGCCCGGCGTGGCCGCGGTCGACGTCATCGACGCCGCCGACCCGGCCGAGCCGGTGCTCGTCCCGGTACCGCTGGAACGGGCTCGCGAGCGGGCTCGGCCCCAGGGCCGGGACCGACGGGGCGGCGACCGTCGCTACCGCGGTCCGCAGCCGGATGCGGGCAGGGACGACGCCGGCGACGGTGGCCTCGTCCGCGAGGTCGTGCGTGACGGCGACTGGTCGGGGGAGTACGCCGTCGCCGCGCGCGGGTTCTGGCAGGTGCACCCCGGCGCCGCCCCGACCTTCCTGCACCGGGTCACCGTCCTGCTCGAGGCGGCCCCCGGCGACCGGGTGCTCGACCTCTACGCCGGCTCGGGCCTGTTCACCGCGCGCCTCGGCGAGCTCGTCGGCCCCGACGGGATAGTGCTCGGCATCGAGGGCGACCGGCGGGCCGTCGAGAACGGTCGGGCCAACACCGGGCACCTGCCCAACGTCGAGTGGCGGGCGGGCCGGGTCGACGCCGAGCTGGCCACCCTCGTCGACCAGGGCGTGGGCGCCGACCTCGCGGTGCTCGACCCGCCGCGCACCGGCGCCGGACCCGAGGTCATCGCGCACCTCGCCGCGCTCGGGGTGCGCCGGGCGGTCTACGTGGCCTGCGACCCGGCCGCGCTCGCGCGCGACGTCGCGACCGCGCTCACCCACGGCTACCGGCTCGCCTCGCTCGAGGCCCACGACGCCTTCCCGATGACCCACCACGTCGAGTGCATCGCGGTGCTCGAGCGAGCCGACTGACCGGCATCCGACCCCTCGCCGGCGAACACACCGAGCAATGAGCAGGTACGCGTGTTGCAACTCGCCGACCTGCGCATTGCTCGGTGTGTTCGCCCGGGCCCGGCCGGGGGTGCCCCCAACGAGGCCGCGACGCGGCCGCGAGAGCATGGGCCCATGTCAGCCCGACCGCCGTTCACCCTGCCCGTCACCGTCCGCTTCTCCGAGATCGACGTCGCCGGGGTCGTGTTCAACTCGCACTACCTCACGTGGTGCGAGGACGCGAAGGTCGGCTTCCTCGACAGCATCGGCTACGACCCCGCCCGCTTCGCCGCCGAGCACCACCTCGCCCTCGTGCGGCACGCCGAGATCGACTGGGTCGTCAGCCTGCGCCCGCTCGACCGCGCCGAGATCCGGGTGACGGTCGACCGGGTCGGCACGTCGTCGTTCACCCTGCGCCACGAGATCTGGCGCACGGGCGCCGACCCCGCCCTCACGGCATCCTGCGTCATCACCTACGTCTGGTTCGACACCCTCGCCGGCGCGAAGATCCCGCTCGACGAGCACGTGCGGGGCGCCCTGAGCGCCGCCTGACCGGGCGCCGTCGAGCCCGTGAGGATGCCGGTCGGCGGGCCGTGACGGCCGGTGGCGCGGGGTGCGTGGCGGGCTGACAATGGGGACGCCGTGTGGTTAGATATATCTTGACGTCAAGATAAATTGAGCAGAGTCGCTGGAAGGAGCCCGTCGTGGGCAGTGTGGACAGCTTCAAGGCCAAGGGGACCCTGGAGGTTCAGGGTCGCCAGTACGAGATCTACCGCCTGGCCGGCATCGAGGGGCAGGAGAACCTGCCGTACAGCCTGAAGGTGCTGCTCGAGAACCTGCTGCGCACCGAGGACGGCGCGAACATCACCGCCGACCACATCCGCGCCCTCGGCGGCTGGGACGAGAACGCCCAGCCCGACACCGAGATCCAGTTCACGCCGGGCCGCGTCATCATGCAGGACTTCACCGGCGTCCCCTGTGTCGTCGACCTCGCCACGATGCGTGAGGCCGTCGCCGGCCTCGGTGGCGACGCCGCCCGCATCAACCCGCTGGCGCCGGCCGAGCTCGTCATCGACCACTCCGTCATCATCGACGTCTTCGGCCGCTCGGACGCCTTCGAGCGCAACGTCGAGATCGAGTACGAGCGCAACCGCGAGCGCTACCAGTTCCTGCGCTGGGGCCAGACCGCCTTCGACGACTTCAAGGTCGTCCCCCCGGGCACCGGCATCGTCCACCAGGTCAACATCGAGCACCTGGCCCGCACGGTCATGGTCCGTGAGATCGACGGCGAGCAGGTCGCCTACCCCGACACGTGCGTCGGCACCGACTCGCACACGACGATGGTCAACGGCCTCGGCGTGCTCGGCTGGGGCGTCGGCGGCATCGAGGCCGAGGCGGCCATGCTCGGCCAGCCCGTCTCGATGCTCATCCCGCGCGTCGTCGGGTTCAAGCTGAGTGGCTCGATCCCCACCGCCGCCACCGCGACCGACGTCGTGCTGACCATCACCGAGATGCTGCGCAAGCACGGCGTCGTCGGCAAGTTCGTCGAGTTCTACGGCGAGGGCGTGGCCCAGGTGCCGCTCGCGAACCGCGCCACCATCGGCAACATGAGCCCCGAGTTCGGATCGACGTGCGCGATCTTCCCGATCGACGACGTCACGCTCGACTACCTGCGCCTCACCGGCCGCTCCGACGAGAGCGTCGCCCTCGTCGAGGCGTACGCCAAGGAGCAGGGTCTCTGGTTGACGGCAGGTCCCGACCAGCCCGAGGCCCGCTACAGCGAGTACCTCGAGCTCGACCTGTCGACGGTCGTGCCCTCGATCGCCGGCCCGAAGCGCCCGCAGGACCGCATCGCGCTCACCGACGCCAAGTCGAGCTTCCGCAAGGTGCTGCCGACCTACGTCGCGCACGACGAGGGCGACGCCGGCACCGGCAGCTCGTTCCCCGCCAGCGACCCCGCGCCGACCGACTCGACCAACGAGGTCAACGGCGGCAGCAAGCCGTCCGACAGCGGCGACGGCTCCGGCCGCCCGTCGAAGAAGGTCACCGTCACCGACAGCACCGGCCGCTCGTTCGAGATCGACCACGGCATCGTCTCGATCGCCTCGATCACGAGCTGCACCAACACCTCGAACCCGTCGGTCATGATGGCGGCCGCGATGCTGGCCAAGAACGCCGTCGAGCGTGGCCTGTCGGTCGCCCCCTGGGTCAAGACGTCGATGGCACCCGGCTCCAAGGTCGTGACGGGCTACTACGACAAGGCCGGCATGTGGCCCTACCTCGAGAAGCTCGGCTTCCACCTCGTCGGCTACGGCTGCACGACGTGCATCGGCAACTCGGGCCCGCTCAACGACGAGATCAGTCAGGCGATCAACGACAACGACCTCGCGGTCACGTCGGTGCTCTCGGGCAACCGCAACTTCGAGGGGCGCATCAACCCCGACGTGAAGATGAACTACCTCGCGAGCCCGCCGCTCGTCATCGCCTACGCCCTCGCCGGCACGATGGACTTCGACTTCGAGACCGAGGCCCTCGGTCAGGACGAGGACGGCAAGGACGTCTTCCTCCGCGACCTCTGGCCGGCCCCGGCCGACGTCGAGGCGACGATCGCGCGCAGCATCGACCAGCAGATGTTCACCGACGACTACGCCGACGTCTTCGCCGGCGACGAGCGGTGGCAGTCGCTGCCCACCCCCGAGGGCGCGACCTTCGACTGGGCCGACGACTCGACGTACGTGCGCAAGCCCCCGTACTTCGACGGCATGACGATGGAGACGACCCCGGTCACCGACATCGACGGTGCGCGGGTGCTGGCCAAGCTCGGTGACTCGGTCACGACCGACCACATCAGCCCGGCCGGCGCCATCAAGGCCGACAGCCCCGCCGGTCGCTACCTCGCCGAGCACGGCATCGAGCGCAAGGACTTCAACTCCTACGGCTCGCGTCGTGGCAACCACGAGGTGATGATCCGCGGCACCTTCGCGAACATCCGCCTGAAGAACCAGCTGCTCGACGGCGTCGAGGGTGGCTTCACCCGCGACTTCACGAAGGACGGCGAGCAGACGAGCATCTACGACGCGGCGCAGAGCTACGCCGCCGCCGGCACCCCGCTCGTCATCCTCTCGGGCAAGGAGTACGGCTCGGGCAGCTCGCGCGACTGGGCGGCCAAGGGCACCAGCCTGCTCGGCGTCCGCGCCGTCATCGCCGAGAGCTACGAGCGGATCCACCGCAGCAACCTCATCGGCATGGGTGTGATCCCGCTGCAGTACCCCGAGGGCGAGAACGCGGAGTCGCTCGGCCTCGAGGGCACGGAGACGTTCTCGATCAGCGGCATCACCGCGCTCAACGAGGGCACGACGCCGCGCACCGTCCACGTGACGGCCGTCAGGACGTCGGGCGAGAGCGTCGAGTTCGACGCCGTCGTGCGCATCGACACCCCCGGCGAGGCCGACTACTACCGCAACGGCGGCATCCTGCAGTACGTCCTGCGGTCGCTCGTCAACAGCTGACCCTCCCGTCGGCCGACCAGGGGCCCGGATGCCGCGACGCGCGGTGACCGGGCCCCTGTCGTCCGTCCCGGGGCGGGTGACATGCTCGTGGGGTGAGCGAGCGACACGTGACCCTGACCGTCTGGGAGGACGAGTTGGACTGGCTCCCGGCCGAACCCGTCGAGCACACCGACGCCTGGGTCGAGGGGGCCGGGCCGGTGCGCTGGTCGGCGAGGCGCTGGGAGTCGCCGGTCGTCGATAGCACGTTCGAGGCGCTCGAGCTCGTCCCGTCGTGGAACGCGCAGACCCCGGCCGGCACGTGGCTACTCGTCGAGGGGCGCGTGCTTCAGGCGTCGGGGTGGAGCCCGTGGCTGACCTTCGCCCGCTGGACCGACGCCGGGGTCGACCCCGACCACGGTGGGGGAGCGATGGTGCGCACGACCGTCAAGGACCAGCCGGTCGAGGGCGGGCGCATGGCCCACGACGCCTTCGTCGCCGACCCCGCGTCACCCTTCTCGGCGTGGCAGGTGCGGCTGACGGCCCTGTCCGAGCGTGACCACGGGCCGTGGCCGACGGTGTCGCTCGTGGCCGCCTGCGTATCGGCCGTCACCGTCGGGGCCGACGAGCCGACCAGCCGACCCGGTGTCGCGCGCGGTGTCGAGATCGCCGTCCCCCCGCACTCGCAGCGGCTGCACGTCGACACCTTCGCCCACTGGGACGAGGGCGGTCAGTCGTGGTGCTCCCCGACGTCGACGACGATGCTGCTCGAGCACTGGGGGCACGCCCCGACCGCGGACGAGACGGCGTGGGTGGGCGACCGCCCGGACCCGGCCGTCGTGCACGCCGTGAGCCGGGTCTACGACGCGGCCTTCGCCGGGGCCGGCAACTGGGCCTTCAACGCCGCCTACGCCGCGACGAGGGGCCTGCGGGCCTACGTCACCCGCCTGCGCGACCTCACCGAGGTCGAGGCGTTCGTCGCCGCCGGGGTGCCCGTCGTCGTGTCGGTCGCCTTCGAGCCGGAGCAGCTCGACGGCGCCGGCTACGGCACCTCGGGCCACCTGCTGACCGTCGTCGGGTTCACGCCCGAGGGTGACGTCGTCTCCAACGACCCCAACAGCCACCGGATCCCGAGCAACGACGAGGTGCGCACGGTCTACCGCCGCGACCAGTTCGAGCGCGTCTGGCTCGGCACCAACGGCGGGATGACCTACGTCATGCACCCGGCCGACCACCCCCTGCCGCCGCCGCCGGCCGAGGCCAACTGGGCCTGACCGGACCGCCCGGCGCAGGGACGGTGCGCCCACCGGGGCAGACTGGGGCCCATGGCAGCGCACGTCCCACCGGGCTGGCCCGAGGGGGTCCCGCCGGCCCACACCCCGGGCTGGCAGGACCGCGCCGTGATGTGGCTGCTCGACGTGTGCCCGCCCGACTACCGGGGCTACAGCGGGTGGCGCAAGCACCCGATCGCCCTCGCCTGGTTGGCCCGTCGCCACCTCGACGGCCAGGTCGGGGCTATGCGCGAGGCCTGGCGCGAGGCCCGGGTCGAGGTCGGCCCGCACGTCCCGCCGGAGGCGCTGACCGAGATCCTGGCCCAGATCGAGGCTGAGGGGATCCGGCTGCTGGCTGCCTCACGCTCGGCTCGGCTGCTGCACGAGGCGCTGCAGGGCAAGGTCTTCGCCCCGCGGCTCTGAGCGTCGACGGGGACCGGGACGACCGGCATCCGACACCGTCGACACCGGGTGCTCACACGACCGGCACGCCGGGCGTGCGGGTCGTGGCGCGCTGGGCACGTAGACTCGACCGACAACCCGATGCGGAGAGGACGAGGCACGCGTGAGCCTGCTCGAGACGATCACGAGCCCAGCGCGGCTCAAGGCGATGGAGCCGAGCCGGCTTCCCGCGTTGGCCGAGGAGATCCGCACGTTCCTCGTCACGGAGGTGTCGAAGACCGGTGGGCACCTCGGGCCCAACCTCGGGGTCGTCGAGCTGACGATCGCGCTGCACCGGGTGTTCGACTCCCCGCGCGACGTCATCGTCTTCGACACCGGTCACCAGTCGTACGTGCACAAGCTGCTCACCGGGCGGCAGGACTTCTCCAAGCTGAAGAAGCAGGGCGGGCTGTCGGGGTACCCGAGCCGCGCCGAGAGCGACCACGACGTCGTCGAGAACTCGCACGCCTCGACCTCACTGTCGTGGGCCGACGGCATCGCCAAGGGGCGCCGGCTGAAGGGCGAGCGCGACCGGCACACCGTCGCCGTCATCGGCGACGGCGCGCTCACCGGCGGCATGGCGTGGGAGGCGATCAACAACATCGCCGTCGACAAGGACCTCCCGCTCGTCATCGTCGTCAACGACAACGAGCGCAGCTACGCCCCGACGATCGGTGGTCTCGCCGAGCACCTCGCGACGCTGCGCACGACGCGCAGCTACGAGCGCGTGCTCGACTGGGGCAAGCAGACGCTCTCGCGCACGCCCGTCGTCGGCGGGGCGATGTTCGAGACGCTGCACGGCGTCAAGAAGGGGATCAAGGACATCGTCGCCCCGCAGGGCATGTTCGAGGACCTCGGCCTCAAGTACGTCGGGCCGGTCGACGGTCACGACATCGAGACGCTCGAGCGCACCCTGGCCAAGGCCCGCGAGTTCGGCGGGCCCGTCATCGTGCACGTGCTGACCCAGAAGGGCCGCGGCTACCAGCCGGCCATCGACGACGCCGCCGACCAGTTCCACAGCGTCGGCAAGATCAACCCCGAGACAGGGCTGCCGTTCGAGGTCGGCGGCCGCATCTGGACCGACGAGTTCAACGCCGAGATGGTCGCCATCGGTGACGAGCGCCCCGATGTCGTCGCTATCACCGCGGCGATGCTCATCCCGGTCGGGCTCGACGGGTTCGCCGCCGCCCACCCCGACCGCGTCTTCGACGTCGGCATCGCCGAGCAGCACGCCGTGACGATGGCATCAGGCCTGGCCTACGCCGGCCTGCACCCGGTCGTCGCGGTGTACGCGACGTTCCTCAACCGCGCCTTTGACCAGCTGCTCATGGACTGCGCCCTGCACCGCGCCGGTGTGACGTTCGTGCTCGACCGGGCGGGCCTGACCGGCAGCGACGGTGCGTCGCACAACGGCATGTGGGACATGTCCCTGACCTCGATGGTGCCGGGGCTGCGGCTCGCGGCGCCGCGTGACGGCGAGCAGGTGCGCGCCCAGCTGCGTGAGGCCGTCGAGGTCGACGACGGCCCGACCGTGCTGCGCTTCCCCAAGGGCGACGTCGCCGACCCGCTGCTCGCGGTGCGCCGTCACGGCGACGTCGACGTCCTCTTCGAGAACGAGGGCGAGGCCGTCGACCTGCTCGTCGTGGGGGTCGGTGCCTTCGCCGGTCTCGCCACGGATGCCGGTGAGAAGATCGCCGCGCACGGTCGCACCGTCCGCGTCGTCGACCCCCGGTGGGTGCTGCCGGTCAGCGACGACGTCGTCGACCTCGCGCGCGCGGCCTCTGCCGTGGCCGTCGTCGAGGACAACCTCGTCAGCGGCGGCGTCGGCGCGGCGGTGACCCTCGCGCTGTCGCAGGCGGGCGTGCAGGTGCCCGTGCACACGTACGGCATCCCGAAGCGGTTCCTCGACCACATGTCGCGCGGCCAGCTGCTCGAGCAGCTCGGCCTCACCGCCGACCAGCTCGTCACGGACCTCGAGTCCCGCCTCTGAACCGTCGGTGAGCCCGGGCAGCCAGGGGGCGTGCAGGTGGGCGACGTAGCGTTGCCTTCATGGAGCTCCGCGACCCCGCCCACGTCGACACCGCACCCCTGGCCGCCCTCGGGCTCGTCGGCGGGTTCCTCGCCGCCAGAGAGACCGGCATCCGGCCCCTCGGAGGCGTCGTGCTCGGCCTCGCCGGGTTCTACGCCGGGAGAAGCTGGCTCGCGCAGTCCGGGCCGGCGGCGACCGCCGGACTGTCGGCGGTCTACCTCGGCGGCTTCGGCGCCTCGCACGTGCTGGCCAAGCGCATCGGCGCCTGGCCCGCGGTGCTCTCCGTCGCCGCGGTCAGCGCGGTCGCGGCCTGGGCCGTGAACGACCGCCACCGCTGAGCCGCTGTCAACTGGCAGATCAGCTGGCGTCGGGTGCTGTCAGAGCGACAGCGGATGCCAGCTGATCCGCCAGTTGATCGCGCACCGGAGCCCGTGACTCAGATGTCGCGGAAGACCTCGATGGTGGCGCCGAGCTTGTTGAGGCGCTCGGCGAGGTCCTCGTAGCCGCGGTTGATGACGTAGACGTTGCGCAGCACCGACGTGCCCGGCGCGGCGAGCATCGCGAGCAGCACGACGACGGCAGGCCGCAGGGCCGGCGGGCAGACGACCTCGGCCGCGCGCCACTTCGTCGGGCCCTCGACGATGACCCGGTGCGGGTCGAGCAGCTGCACGCGCCCGCCGACCTTGGTCAGCTCGGTGAGGTAGATGGCCCGGTTCTCGTACACCCAGTCATGGATCATCGTGCTGCCCTCGGCCACCGCGCCGATGAGCGCGAAGAACGGCAGGTTGTCGATGTTGAGGCCGGGGAAGGGCATCGGGTGGATCTTGTCGGTCGGCGCCTTGAGCGGGCCCGAGATTGTCGTGAGGTCGACGAGGCGGGTCTTGCCGTTGGCCGAGACGTACTCGTCGGAGAGGCGGTACTTCATGCCCATGCCGTCGAGGGTCGAGAGCTCGATCTCGATGAACTCGATCGGCACCCGGCGGATGGTGATCTCGCTGTCGGTGACGACGGCGGCGGCCAGCAGGCTCATGGCCTCGATCGGGTCCTCGCTGGGGGAGTACTCGACGTCGATGTCGATGACGCCCTTGCCGTGCACCGTCAGGGTCGTCGTGCCGATGCCGTCGATGCGCACGCCGAGCTTCTCGAGGAAGAAGCAGAGGTCCTGCACCATGTAGTTCGGGCTGGCGTTGCGGATGACCGTCGTGCCCTCGTACCGCGCGGCTGCCATGAGGACGTTCTCGGTCACGGTGTCGCCGCGCTCGGTGAGGACGATCGCGCGCTGCGGGTTGACGCTGCGATCGGAGCGCGCCTCGTAGAACCCGTGGGTCGCCGTGACCTCGAGGCCGAACGCGCGCAGCGCCGACAGGTGCGGCTCGACGGTGCGGGTACCGAGGTCGCAGCCGCCGGCGTAGGGCAGCTCGAATGCGTCGTAGTCGTGCAGCAGCGGACCGAGGAACATGATGACCGTGCGCGTACGGCGGGCGGCCGCGACGTCGATCGAGTCGAGGTCGAGGCGGGCCGGGGGCGTGATCTCGAGGTCGCTGCTGTCGGGCAGCCAGCGGGTCTTGACCCCGAGTGAGCCGAGCACCTCGAGGATGCGGTTGACCTCCTCGATGCGCGCGAGGTTGCGCAGTGTCGTGCGGCCGCGGTTGAGCAGCGAGGCGCAGAGCAGCGCGACGGCCGCGTTCTTCGAGGTCTTGACGTCGATCGAGCCGGACAGGCGCTGCCCGCCCACGATGCGCAGGTGCTGCGGGCCGGAGTGGCCGAGGCTGACGAACTCGGAGTCGAGCGCGTCACCGATCTTGGCCAGCATGTCCAGGCTGAGGTTCTGGCGCCCCTGCTCAATGCGCGCGACCGCGCTCTGCGAGGTGGCCAGCAGCTCGGCGAGGTCGTTCTGCGTCATGCCCTTGTGGCGCCGGGCGTCGCGGATGAGACCGCCGATACGGGTGAGGTAGGTCTGGGTCACGCCGACGAATGTAACTCATATATGAGATACCCACGAATCGCCGCGCCCGACGTGGCCCGGTTCGTCACCAGTCGTGCCACGGTCTGTGACCCGCGAAACGGCCGAGGATGCCGGTGCGCTCGGTCAGCGCACCGGCATCCTCACGTCGTGGTCGAGGCCCGGGGGCAAGCGCCTCAGCCGCGGGCGGCCACCTGCGCCACGCCCGGCGGGAGGAAGCGCGTGCCGGTGACGGCCTCGGCGACCCCGGTACGGTCGAGCAGCGGCGTGAGGCCGCCGTTCCAGAACTGGAAGCCGGCGCCGGTGATCATGGCGAGGTCGAGGTCCTTGGGGCTGGCGACGACGCCCTCGTCAAGCATCCGCCGCGCCTCGTCGGCGAGCACGCGGAGCACCCGCTCGCGCACCGCGGCCACGTCGAGCACGACCGGGTCGGCCGGCGTCTCGACGAGCTCGAGCACCTCGGGGTCGAGCACGGGGCGCCCCGACGAGAGGTCGTAGAAGCCGCGACGGCCCGACTCGACGACCCGCTTGAGCGTCGGCGACGCCCAGAACCGGTCCGGGAAGGCCCGCACGAGCGTCTCGCCGTTGTGCAGGGCGATGGCCGGTCCGACGAGGCCGATGAGCACGAACGGCGGCATCGGGGCCAGGCCGGCGAAGGCCCGGTCGACGACCTCGATGGGAGTGCCCTCGTCGACGATGCGGGCGGCCTCGCCCATGAAGCGACCGAGCAAGCGGTTGACGACGAAGCTGGGCCGGTCGGCCGCGCGGATGCACGTCTTGCGCAGGGAGGCGCCGACGGCGAAGGCGGTGGCGAGGGTCGCCTCGTCGGTGTGCTCGCCCGGGATCACCTCGAGCAGTGGCATGACCGCGACGGGGTTGAAGAAGTGCAGCCCGACGACCCGCTCGGGGTGCTGGAGCCGTGAGCCCATCTCGGTCACCGATAGGCTCGAGGTGTTGGTCGCCAGGACGCACTCGGCGCCGACGACGGCCTCGACCTCGGCGAACACCTGCTGCTTGACGGCCATCTCCTCGAAAACGGCCTCGATCACCAGGTCGGCGTCGGCGAAGCCCGCCTTGTCGACCGAGCCCGTGACGAGCCGGCTCAGGCGACGCAGCCGGTCGGGGGACAGTCGTCCCTTGCCGGCGAGCTTCTCGAGCTCGGCGTGCACGTAGCCGACGCCCTGGGCCAGCCTGGCCTCGTCGACGTCGGTCAGCACGACCGGCACCTGCAGGCGCTGCACCACGAGCAGGGCCAGCTGCCCGGCCATGAGCCCGGCACCGACGATGCCGACCTTGGTCACCGTCCGGGCCAGGGAGCGGTCCGGGGCACCCGCGGGGCGCTTGGCCCGCTTCTGGACGAGGTCGAAGGCGTAGAGCCCGGCGCGCAGCTCGTCGCTCATGATGAGGTCGGCCAGGGCGTCGTCCTCGGCGGCGAAACCCTCCTCGCGGGTCGCGGTGCGAGCCGCGGCGAGCAGGTCGAGTGCGACGTACGGGCTGCGCGCCTGACGGCCGGTCTTCGCGTCGGCCAGCGCCCGGGCCTTGGCGACGGCCGCGGACCAGGCGGCCTCGTCACGGTCGACGCCGGGTCGCTCGACGACGACCTCGCCGCCGAGCACGCGCGCGGCCCACGCGACCGACTCCTCGATGAAGTCGGCGGGCTCGAGCAGCACGTCCGACAGGCCGAGGCGGTGGGCCTCGGGCCCCTTGAGCATGCGGTTCTGGGCCAGCGGGTTCTCGACGACGACGGTGAGCGCCCGCTCGATGCCGACGAGGTTCGGCAGGCGCCAGCAGCCGCCCCAGCCGGGGACGAGGCCGAGGAAGACCTCGGGCAGCGCGACGGCGGGGACACCGGCGCTCATCGTGCGGTACCTCGCCGAGAGGGCGAGCTCGAGCCCGCCGCCCATGACCGCGCCGTTGACGAACGCGAAGGTCGGCACCGGCAGGTCCTCGAAGGCGGCGAAGGCGGCGTGCCCGGCCCGGGCGATCTCGAGCGCCTGCTCGCGCGCCGTGACGTGGGGGACGCCCGACAGGTCTGCCCCGACGGCGAAGACGAACGGCTTGCCGGTCACCGCGACCGCGGTGATCTCGGCCGCGGCGGCCCGGCGGTGCAGGGCCTCGAGCACCGACGCCAGCTCGGCGAGGGACGCGGGGCCGAACGTGTTGGGTCGCGTGTGGTCGTGCCCGTTGTCGAGGGTGATGAGCGCCAGCGTGCCGGCACCGCCGGGCAGCGCGACGTCGCGCACCAGACTGTGGGTGACGACCTCGGTCGCAAAATCGGTTGCGCTGCTGGGCTTCTCGGTGGTCGCGGTCACGCGACGACCTCCTTCGCGTCGGAGTCGGTGCTGGCCCGGTAGGCCTCGTGGTGCGGGTTCTCCCAGACGACGGCGCCGCCCATGCCGATGCCGATGCACATGGCGGTGAGGCCGTACCGCACCTCGGGGTGCGCCTCGAACTGGCGGGCCAGCTGGGTCATCAGGCGCACGCCCGAGCTGGCGAGCGGGTGCCCGGTCGCGATGGCGCCGCCGTACTCGTTGACGCGCGGGTCGTCGTCGGCGATCCCGAAGTGGTCGAGGAAGGCGAGCACCTGCACGGCGAAGGCCTCGTTGAGCTCGAAGAGGCCGATGTCCTCGATGCCGAGACCGGCCTTGGCCAGTGCCTTCTCGGTGGCGGGCACCGGCCCGACACCCATGACCTCGGGCTCGACGCCGACGTAGGCGAACGAGACGAGGCGCATGCGCACGGGCAGCCCCAGCTCGGCGGCGGCCTCCTCCGACGCGAGCAGGCAGGCGGTCGCGCCGTCGTTGAGCCCGGCGGCGTTGCCGGCGGTGACGTTGCCGTGCGGCCGGAACGGCGTCTTGAGGGCGGCGAGGTCGTCGACGGTCGTCCCGGGCCGCGGCGGCTCGTCGACGGTGGCCAGCCCCCAGCCCTGCTCCGCGTGCCGGGTGGCCACGGTGACGAGGTCGGGCTGGATGTGGCCGTCGGCGTACGCCTTCGCGAGCTTGTCCTGGCTGCCGACGGCGAAGGCGTCGGCGCGCTCCTTGGTCAGGTGCGGGAAGCGGTCGTGGAGGTTCTCGGCGGTCTTGCCCATGACGAGGGCGTCGGGGTCGACGACGCGCTCGGCGACGATGCGCGGGTTGGGGTCCACGCCTTCGCCCATCGGGTGGCGGCCCATGTGCTCGACGCCTCCGGCGATGGCGACGTCGAGCGCCCCGAAGGCGATCGAGGACGCCGTCGTCGTGACGGCCGTCATGGCGCCCGCGCACATGCGGTCGACAGAGTAGCCGGGCGTCGTGTTCGGCAGGCCGGCCAGAAGCGCGGCCGTGCGCCCCAGGGTCAGGCCCTGGTCACCGATCTGGGTCGTGGCGGCGACCGCCACCTCCTCGACGCGCTCCTTCGGCAGGGACGGGTGTCGGTGCAGCAGCTCGCGGATGCAGCGCACGACGAGGTCGTCGGCGCGGGTCTGGGCGTACATGCCCTTCTCACCCGCCTTGCCGAAGGGGGTGCGGACGCCGTCGACGAAGACGACCTCTGAGAGCGGACGGGGCACGGTGCCTCCAATGACGACGGGCGGACACCGGCATCCTACTTCTCGGTAACTTGGATGCCGGTCGCACCCGTCCGCGCCCGTCGTGGCGGTCGTCACACCGCCGGGGTGTCAGCCCGCGAGCACCGGGTGCTCGCGGCAGGCGAGCGAGATGAGCGGCGCCGTGATCGTCGTCTGCCAACGCCGGGCACCGAGCGCCTGCAGCGCGGCGGCGACGTCGTCGGTCGTCGGGGCGGCCGGTCCGTCCCAGAGGAAACGGCGCAGCAGGTCGGGTGTCAGCAGGTTCTCGACCGGCACGGCGAGCTCGCCGCTGACGGCGGTGAGCAGCTCGCGCGCGCGGGCCACCCGGGCGGCGGCCACCGGGTCGCGGTCGGCCCAGGCCTTGATCGGCGGCGGGCCGGAGGGCGGCAGCGTGAGCGGGGGCAGGTCGGACTCCGGCAGCTCGAGCGCCCGGGTGAGGGCCGCGAGCAGGGCGTCGTGGTGCCGCCGGATGGACCGGGCCAGACGCCCGTCGGGGGAGGACAGCGACCGTGGTGGCTTCGTCGCGCGCTGGTTGGCGATGGCGATCTCGCTGATGGCGGCGTCGGGCACGACCCGGCCCGGCGCGACGTCGCGGTCACGGGCGATGCGGTCGCGCTCGAGCCAGAGCTCGTGCACGACCGCGAGGCCACGGCGCCCCCGCACCTTGTGCATGCCGGACGTCCGCCGCCACGGGTCGACCCGTGGCTCGGGCCCGGTGAAGCCGAGCAGGCTCTCGAACTCCTCGGCCGCCCAGGCGGCCTTGCCCTGCGCCTGCAGGTCGGCGGCGACGGCGTCACGCAGGCGGCCGAGCACCTCGACGTCGAGGGCGGCGTAGAGCAGCCACGGCTCGGGCAGCGGCCGGGTCGACCAGTCGACGGCCGAGTGCTCCTTGGCGAGTGACAGCCCGAGGTAGTGCTCGACCATCGCGCCGAGGCCGACGCGGGGGAGTCCGGCGAGGCGGCCGCCCAGCTCGGTGTCGAACAGCGCCTTGGGGCGGAGGTTCACCTCGGTGAGGCAGGGGAGGTCCTGGGTCGCCGCGTGCAGGATCCACTCGGCGTCGCCGATCGCGTCCTGTACCGGGCTGAGGTCGGGGCACGTGATGGGGTCGATGAGGAAGCTGCCGGAGCCCTCACGGCGCAGCTGCACGAGGTAGGCGCGCTGCCCGTACCGGTAGCCCGAGGCGCGCTCGGCGTCGACCCCGATCGGGCCGTGACCCTCCCGGATGCGGCGGGCGACCTCGTCGAGGCCGCGCTCGGTCGAGACGACGTCGGGTACGCCGTCGCGCGGGTGGGTCAGGGCGACGAGCGGTGGGGTGAGCGACTGGGCGACCGGCTCGGCCTCGGCGGCCGACGCGGCACCCGACCCAGCGGAGTGTTCGGCGCCCGGCTGACCGGCATCCGGCTCGACTGAGTCGATGACGGGCTCGGCGACGTCGGGTTCGAGGGCGACGGGACGGGCGGCGGGTTCGGTCACCGGCGCTGCCCCGGCAGCGGGACGACGCCGTCGGGGAGGGGCGGGATGCCGCCGACCGTGCACAGCATGTCGGCCCAGGCGCGCAGGTGGTCGGTGACCGCACCCTCGGCGGGCGACCACGAGGCGCGGATCTCCATCTCGACGCTCGCCTCGCGCTCGGCCAGACCGGCGAAGCTCTCGGAGACGACGCGGGTCACGGTGCCGGCCTCGGCCGCCCACGTGAGGTCTCGCGCCGCGAGCGACTCGGTGAGCCACGACCAGCCGACGGCCCCGAGCATGGGGTCACCGGCGAGCTCGGGCTCGAGCTCGGCCCGGGCGAAGGTGACGATGCGCCAGGCACCCTCCCAGGCCTCGGGACAGGAGGGGTCGTGCAGCAGCACGAAACGACCGGTGGCGAGGTCCTCGTCGGGGTCGGTCGGGTCGATGACGTCGGCGGTGAGGGCGGCCGCGTGGGGCGCGATGCGCGTCGGCGCGGGCACCTCGGTCAGGCGCACCTCGGCCCGGAGCCGGACGTCGCGCAGCGACGACAGCGTCCTGGCGAACACCGCGCCGTGGCCCGGCATCGTTCTCGTGTGCACCCGACGACGATAAGCCGGGGCGGCGCGATCTGTCCTCAGGGCGCGCCGACGGCGCGTCCGGGCGCGACACGCCGACGTGGCACCATGGACCGGTGCCGACGACAGCCCCGACGACCCCGCGTGACCTGACCAGAGACAGCGACCTCGTCAGGGCGGCCCGGCGGCAGGACGTCGGTCGCACGCCGGTCTGGTTCATGCGGCAGGCCGGGCGCTCGCTGCCCGAGTACCGCGCCGTGCGCGAGGGCATCCCGATGCTCGAGTCGTGCATGCGCCCCGAGCTCGTCACCGAGATCACCCTGCAGCCGGTGCGCCGGCACGGGGTCGACGCCGCCATCTTCTTCAGCGACATCGTCGTCCCGCTCAAGGCCGTGGGGGTCGACCTCGACATCGTCCCGGGCGTCGGGCCCGTCGTGGCCGCCCCGGTGCGCACCCGCGCCGACCTCGACCGCCTGCCCGAGCTGACGCCCGACCACGTCCCCTACATCACGGATGCCGTCGAGCAGCTGACGCGTGAGCTCGGCCCGACCCCGCTCATCGGGTTCGCCGGCGCCCCCTTCACGCTGGCGTCCTATCTCGTCGAGGGCGGCCCGTCGAAGAACCACGAGCGCACCAAGGCCCTCATGCACGGCGACCCCGAGCTGTGGGCCGACCTGTGCGCCCGGCTGGCCCAGATCTCCGGCGCCTTCCTGCGGGTGCAGGCGTCGGCCGGCGCGAGCGCGGTGCAGCTGTTCGACTCGTGGGTCGGGGCGCTCTCGCGTGCCGACTACGTGGCCCACGTGCAGCGTCACTCGGCGGCCGCGCTCGCGGCCGTGGACGACCTCGACGTGCCGCGCATCCACTTCGGTGTCGGCACCGGCGAGCTGCTCGACCTCATGGGGGAGGCGGGTGCCGACGTCGTGGGCGTCGACTTCCGGGTGTCGCTGTCCGACGCCACGCGTCGGCTCGGCCCGTCCTACGCGGTGCAGGGCAACCTCGACCCGGCCCTGCTCTTCGCGCCCTGGCCGGCGCTCGAGCGCCGGGTGCGCGAGATCGTCGAAGAGGGTCGGCAGGCGCCGGGCCACATCTTCAACCTCGGCCACGGCGTGCTGCCCGACGTCGACCCCGACGTGCTGACGCGGGTGACGGCGCTCGTGCACGAGTGCTCCACCCGCTCATGACGACGACCGCGTCGAGTAACGAGACCGCGGCGGCGACCAGCCCGTCGGTCGCCCGCTCCAGCCTGACCATGTTCGGCGGGTCGGTGGCCTCGAGGGTGCTCGGTGTCGTGCGCAACGGGCTGCTCACCGCCATCGTCGGGGCCGGGCTCGCGGGCGACGCCTTCTCGATCGCGAACACCCTGCCGAACGTGCTCTACGTGCTGGCGGCGGGCGGCATCCTCAACGCCGTTCTCATCCCGGCCCTGGCCCGCGCGATGAAGCTCGACGACGGCGGGCAGGAGTTCACCGACCGCGTCATCACGGTCGCGCTCGTCGGCATGGCCGTCATCACCGCGGTCGTCATGGCGGGCGCCGGGCTCTTCGTCACCCTGCTCGCCGGCGAGCAGAGCCCCGACTTCAAGCGCCTCGCGATCGCCTTCTCGCTCATCTGCCTGCCGCAGATCTTCTTCTACGGACTCTTCGCCCTGCTGGGCCAGATCCTCAACGCCCGCGGGCGGTTCGGGGCCTTCGCCTGGGCTCCCTTCGTCGCCAACGTCGTCGCGGTGCTCGGGCTGCTCACCTTCCTCGTCGTGCATCCCAAGCCCGGCCCCCGCCCGGGCAGCCCGCCCGGGGCGCCGCTCGAGCCGACGCAGTGGACGCCCGGCATGATCTGGCTCTTCGCCGGGTCGGCGACGCTGTCGGTCGTCGTGCAGGCGCTGTGGCTCGTGCCGGCCCTGCGCCGCACCGGGTTCCGCTACCGGCCGCGCTGGGGGCTGCGCGGCGTCGGACTCGGCGGTGTCAGCCGCCTCGCGCTCTGGGCCTTCACGGGCCTCGCCGTCTCGCAGCTCGGCTTCTTCATCTCGCAGGGCACGCTGAACCGGGCCACCGCGGAGGCCAAGGAGATCGGGCTGGGCGAGGTCGCGCGCGGTCCCGCGGCATCCGGCATCGCCTTCACCCTGTTCATGCTGCCGCACGCCTTCATCACGGTGTCCGTCATCACCGCGCTGTTCCCGCGGTTCTCCAGGGCCGCCGCCGACGGTGACCGCGAGCAGCTGGGGCGCGACTTCCGTACCGGTCTCGTCATGCCGCTCGTCGCGACCGTGCCGGTCATGGTCGGGGTCATGGTGCTCTCGCGCCCGGTCGTGGCGCTGCTCAACCCCGGGATCGACCAGCGCTCGGTCGACGTCGCCGCCGCGACGCTCGTCATCATGATCCTCGGCATCGTGCCGTTCGGCGTCGACCTGCTCTGCTACCGCATGTTCTTCGCCCTCGAGGACGGCCGCCCGACCGTGCTCATGCAGGTGCTGCTCACCGGCACGAGCGCCGTGGCCGCCCTGCTGACGCTGCGCTTCAGCCCCGTCGCGGCCATCGGCATCATGGCCATGGGCCAGACCGTCGGCAACGTGATCAGCTCGGGCACCGGGCTCATGCTGCTGCGACGTCGTCTCGGCACTCTCGGGCTGACGGTCGTCGTCGACACCGTGGCCCGCATCGGGGTCGCTGCCGCCGTCGCCGGTCTCGTCGCCTGGGGCGCCACGATGGTCGTCGAGCCCTTCACCGTCGGCTCGGTCGAGTCGGGGGCGTCCGTGCTGCGCCGCATGTTCGCCAGCGCCGTCGAGATCGGCCTCGTGGGGCTCGTGCTCGTCGTGGTCTACCTGCTCGTCGCGCACGCCCTGAAGGTGCGCGAGGTGCGCCAGCTCACCGCCATGGTGCGCTCGCGCGTCGCCGGCTGACCCCGCAGGGCCGCGACGCCGGCGAGTAGCGTCATGGGCATGCCAACCGCCAGTGCCACCTTCACGACATCCGACTTCGAGGTCACCGACTTCGTCCCCGACGTGACGACCGCCCTGCCCACCGGCCACCTCCGGATGCGCAAGGTCTACACCGGCGAGGTCGCGGGGAGGAGCGTCACGCAATTCACCTCCGCCTTCGACCAGGCGAGCGGGGTGGGTACCTACGTCGCCCTCGAGTCCTTCGAGGGAGCCGTCGAGGGGCGTACCGGCTGCTTCAACTTCGTCCACGCGGCGTCGACGAGTGGCCAGGACCGAGCCGACGAGTACGGCCTCATCGTCCGGGGCAGTGGCACGGGGGCGCTGGTGGGCATCTCGGGTACCGTCTCGCTCACGATCGACGACGAGGGCGCGCACCACATGACGTTCGACTACGCCATCCCGGACGACGCGCCGCGGCGGGCCGAGTGAGGCGCGTCGCCGTCGTCGGTGGTGGCATCAGCGGGCTCGCCGCCGCGTGGGAGCTGGTCAGCCACCCGGATGCCGTGGGGTCCCTCGAGGTGACCGTCTTCGACGCCGCCCCTGCCGTCGGCGGCAAGCTCGCCCTCGCCACGGTCGGGGGAGTGACCCTCGACGTCGGGGCGGAGTCGATGCTGGCCCGGCGGCCGGAGGGCGTCGCCCTCGCCACCGAGGTCGGCGCCGGCGACCGCATCACGCACCCCGCCCGGGTCTCGGCCTCGATCGTCTCCGGCGGGCGGCGGTGGCCGATGCCGTCGGGAACCTTGATGGGAGTCCCGTCCGAGATCGACCGCGTGCGTGGGCTGCTCACCGACGAGGAGGCCGACCGCGCTGCCGCAGAACGGATCTCACCGGTGCACGGGGACGTGTCCGTCGGCGATCTCGTCGACGCCCGACTCGGACGTGCCGTCACCGACAAGCTCGTCGAACCCCTGCTCGCCGGGGTCTACGCCGGCCACTCGCGCGAAATCTCGGCCGAGCTGGCCGTACCGGCACTGGCGGCCGCCGCGCGCGAGGGGCGGTCCCTCGTCGCGACGGCCCGGGTGGCGGCGAAGGCCGCCTCGGCGACCGCCACCACCGACACGCCAGCGCCCGTGTTCGCCTCTCTCGTGGGCGGACTCGGCACCCTGCCCGGTCTCGTGGTCGACGCTCTTCGGGCCAAGGGGGTGGAGGTGCGCACGTCGACGACGGTGCGGCGCCTGACCCGCCGGGGCGACGAGCTCGTGCTCGTCACCGGGCCGACGACCGACGAGGTGGACCACGTCGTCGACGCCGTGGTGCTGGCCACGCCGGCGGCCGCGACGTCCCGGCTGCTGCGCAAGGAGGCCCCTGGCGCGGCGACCGCGCTGGCCGGCATCCGGTACGCCTCGCTCGCTCTCGTCACCCTCGCCCTCGAGGGGAAGCCGACCGACCTGCTCGAGGGCAGCGGCTTCCTCGTACCGCCCACCGAGCCGCTGACGATCAAGGCCTCCACGTTCAGCAGTGTCAAGTGGCCGTGGCTGGCGCAGGCGCACCCGGGCAGGACGGTCCTGCGGGCCTCCGTCGGCCGCGCTCGCGAGGAGCACGTGCTGCAACGGTCCGACGCCGAGCTGGTCGACGTGGCCCTGGGCGACATCGCGACGGTGCTCGGCCGGCGGCTGCCCGAGCCGGTCGACGTGCACGTGCAGCGGTGGGGTGGGGCCCTGCCGCAGTACGAGGTCGGTCACCGGCAGCGCGTCGAGGTCGCCCGGGCGCCTCTGCCCGGCGTGCACGTGTGCGGCGCGGCCTACGACGGTGTCGGCATCCCCGCGTGCGTCGCGAGCGGGCGGGCCGCCGCCCGGGCAGTGCTCGAGCAGCTGGCGGCGCCCGGGGAGGCCGTGCGCGAGCAGCCCGGACCGCTTGGGATGATGTGACCATGAGCGACAAGCTGACCCCCGCCCGCATGCGCGAGATCAACGACACCATCCGGTACTGCATGTGGTCGGTCTTCGCCGTGGGCGAGCCGCTCGGCGACGACCGCGACAAGCTCGCCGGCGAGCTGGAGACCTTCCTCGCCGAGGTCGAGCAGTCGGGCGTCGTCGTGCGCGGCCTCTACGACGTGGCCGGCCTGCGGGGCGACGCGGACGTCATGGTGTGGTGGCACGCCGAGACCATCGAGGCGCTGCAGCAGGCGTACCACGGCCTGCTGCGCACCGAGCTCGGCAGCCACCTGAGCCCCGTGTGGAGCTCGGCGGCGCTGCACCGCCCGGCCGAGTTCAACAAGAGCCACATCCCGGCGTTCATGGCCGACGAGACGGCCCGCCGCTACGTCTGCGTCTACCCCTTCGTCCGTTCGTACGAGTGGTACCTGCTCGACGACGGCGAGCGTCGCGACCTGCTGCGCGAGCACGGCCAGATGGCCCGCGACTACCCCGACGTGCGCGCCAACACGATCGCCTCGTTCGCCCTGGGCGACTACGAGTGGATGCTCGCCTTCGAGGCCGACGAGCTGCACCGCATCGTCGACCTCATGCGTGACCTCCGCGCGTCCCGGGCCCGTCGCCACGTCCGCGAGGAGATCCCGTTCTACACCGGCCCCAAGGTGGATGCCGGTCAGCTCGTGCGCTCGCTGCGCTGAGTCCGCCCGGGGCGGAACACGTCGACCGTGCAGGCGCCTGCGGCGTAAGCGGTATGACGTGGAGCCCGGCTCGGGCACGCACACTTTGCGGCTGGCGAAAGCTGCAGCTGGGTGCAGCCTAGGCAGTCATCGCATCGCGACCTCACGCCAGTCGGCTTTCACCCTCATGCCGAATAGCGGACGACTACGACTGGTGCCTTCGCGCGTAGCGGCCCGACGGATCCGGAGGATGACGAGTCACGTGAAACCTCCACGCCGCCACCCCCATCCCGAGTGCGTCGACAACTGCGACAACCCACGGCAGCCATAGCCGGCCGGTTGCCTCCCCCGTGTCTTGGAGGACCTCTGCGAGCCAAAAGACCACTGGGGCTGGTTGCGCGAAGAAGAACACCCCCCACGCGATCAGCTCCCCGCGCCGCATGGGCTGCCACTTCACCGACAGAGCCGTTCCCGGCTGGCGAGAAATGCCGCCTGTGGTGATCTATCTCCTCCGACGGCGAGAAGTAGGCCCATGGCAGAAAGAGTGCCAGAACCAGCCTCATCGCTGATGGCGGACGCCCGACTCTGCCGTGACCGCCGCCCTGGTGAGGCGAGTGTCAGCCAGGGCGAAACATGCGTCTGAACAACCGTGCTCGTCGCTCCCACCGCTCCCGTCGCTCTCGCCTCTCGCGCTGGTACGGGTACTCAAACCCCTCGATACTGGGTTCGATCCGGATCATCTCCTGACGGAGCACATGCTCATATGACGCTCGGTCGAACACGAGGTCGGGGAACGTAACGTCGTTCCCAAGCGCGGACGCAGCCTCGTCGTAGTCGGTCTGATGACCGATCGCCTGCCACGTGACCACGTCAGCATCAAAGATGAGCCGGGCAGTCACCGCACCGCATCCGAGATCACCACATTCGGGGCAGGTGTACAGAGAGACGCGGCCGTCCGGTAGATCGCCAGGGGCATCACCCAGCAGTCGCTTGATCGCGGCCACACTCTCGTTTGGCCACGCCTCCTGAATGACCCCGACGAAATCGAGATCCGCAGGCGCATGCTCGACCAACATCGTGAACACCGACGCCCCAGCCATGGTGAAGTCGAGGTACGTGACCGGCGTCTTGCTCTGGCCACCCTCTCCGAAGGTGGTGAATCCCCCCGACGTACGGAGGTCGCGCTCAGCCGGGGTCAACCCGAAAGCACGCCCTGTCACGTCTAAATGTTCTCAGATGCTCCGCTCCGGATGGGCATGCACCGCCCAGACCGACGCCCCACCGCTCCGACTTCGATACGCGTACAAACGCGCGCTACTGCCGTATTAGGAACGATTGTGCCGCCCTGACGCGCAGCCTCGGAACGTTCTCTCAGCTGCGCTGTCAGGTCAGCGTCAGGGGCGCGATCTTCGCTCGTCGAGCCGCCACACGCACCGCGGACTGCAGCGCATCGAGCACGGCTTGTTCGGGCTCGGGGTGAGCGTTTACTTGTGGGTGCAGAGGGACCTCGACCCACAGGTCTCGCCCGTCCAGGCCGCTCGATGGCCGGGTGGCCTCAGGCATGCACACCGCCGAGATGTTCAGGGTCGCCATCCCGGACGCGGCCCACCACTGCTTCACTTCAGGCAGCCGCGCCAGGCCCACGGTCCTCCAGGCCCGCTGGTGCTCCCGCGAGAGTCGCCACGGCTCCCCGTTGATCCAGCCGAGCTCGACGTCGGCCGGGCGCGACGGGTCACTCGTGCTGAAATGCACGACCCGGACTGCCGGTACCTGCGGCTCGGTGGTCAGCGCCAGCGCGTCGAACGGGTTCACTGGCTCAAGGCTGTCGAGGTCGGCGATCAGAAGCGTGTGGCTCAGCTGGAACCCGCCCAGGTCTACGGCCAAGGCCATCGTGGCGCTGCCGGCTCCCTGCCACGTTGGTGCGTCCGGCCCGCGGCGAGAGACGCCGGCATGCACCTTGCGACTTCGTCCGATCGGCTCGTCCTGGCCGCGTCGGGCGATCTCGATCCACGTCTCGTCCGGCGCGCCCACCCGGACCTCGGTCACCAGCCGCGCCCGGTGTCGGCGGTCAGGGGCAGCCTTCCACCGACTGACGAGCCGCTCGACGGGGCCGCGCGCCAACATCTCTGCTGCCAACAGCGGCCACGGTCCCGGGTCCTCACCAGCCAGCGGAGCCAGCTCCTCGCAGGCGCGGCGCAGCACCGTGAAGGCCAACCACCACCGCTGCTCGACACTCAGCCCGGCAACGGCATCCGGCACGGCTACTCCCCCGGATTCGCCGCCTTCCATCAGCTCATCGAACACGGTCAGCTCCAGGGCCTCGGGTGCTTCAACCTCGTCGGCAATCAGGACCTGAACGAGAGAAGACCGTAGCCGAACCTCGTGCGAGACAAGCAAGATCCGCAGTTGGGCCGCAACGACCGCGCCCGCCTTGGCCAAGGCGTCGCCACCGATGGAACCGGCAAGCCAGGGACGACCGACCCGCCCACCATCGGGCCACAACCACGCCCCTCGCACGCCCACACTCACAGCCGCAGTATGAGTCATACGAGGCCCCAGCAGGCCCAAGCGGACATCCGCTCATGCCGCGCATAGGTCAATCCCTAGGCGAGTGCGTTCGTGCCGCGTGGACCGCGCGCAAGGCCTCGACGGCGTGGGCACCCCAATGAATCTCGAAGTTGAATCGCCACTCCCACACCGCGTCGACGACCGTCTCCGGAACGTCCACGAGCGAAAGGCCGCCGCGCAGGTCGCGCCAGATGTCAGCCAGGTCATCGGCGAGAGGCAGGTTGACGACCTCAGGCTCTTGATCGCCGCCGACGTCCATGGAAGTCCAGTAGTCCCCGAGGTCTCCAAGTGTGTGGTTCACCGCGACAAACCGCTCCCGCCACGCCCCGTAGCTGACTTCTCCCGCGTCCACATCTGTCGAGGGCTCGTCGGACGGGAGTTGCACGGCGAGTTCGAGCAACCGGGGCAGCAAGACCGCCAGACGGTCGAGGACCGTATCGCGCGAAAGGGTCTCGACCTGCTCAATGAGACCGCAGTAGGAGCGGGCAACTTCGACGAATGCCTCTAGGGGTTCTGACGGTGGCGGCATGGGCCCATCCTTCGTCATGTCGGCTGTGAGCGTGCGGATGACGACCGCTCATGCCGCTCTCCGGACTGCGTCCGATCATCGTGGCTCAGAGGCCGCACCTGGCATGCCGCGACCTGAGCGCCGCCTTGTGGCGAGCCATGCCCTACGACGGATGTGCCCATCGCCGGTAACTTGAGTGACCAGACGTGCGGGAGCGGAGTGCTGGTGGACAAGGCATCGCGAAAGTTGCCGGAGGGCGTCAGGCTGATCACTCGAGCGCGGACGCAGGTGTACTACTTCGGCCCCGATGAGGATGACGGGTCGTCTGGCGCCATGGTCCCTCGGCGCCCTCTGCCCCACCCGCCCAGTCTCAAAGCCTTCGTGGATGAACCGCGGCGCGACGGTGAGGACCTCGGCTGATCTTCGATGCTGAATCGAGCAGTGTCGGTGGAGCAGGGCTTTAACCCTGCGCTGCCACGTTTTCGGTGTCACGGGCCGCTTAGTTGGTCACGCTCGACCCGCAACACGTGCTGCCGCCGCGGTCGCTGCCACACCTGTTCGCTCGTTTTCCAGCGGTGAGGCACCTACCGCTCATGCCGCGTGGAGGGCGGCTACGCTCGTCCGACTTGCCGCGTGGAAGGGCGCCTGGCCACGATGGCCGGCGCATCACCGGTGAGCTTGGATGACGCTCTTTTCCGGGGAATGCGACACTTCGCGCGTGATCCTCTTAGGTCGTCAGGGCCGATGACGACGTCGCTAGTGGTCATGTTCGGGGTGACGCTGGTGACGTCCGGACTGACGTTCCGCGAGCCGGAACTTCGCAAGAGTGAGCTTGGTGAACGACTGCTCATTGCGGGTTTCTGGTTCGTTCCTGCTGTCGCCGTCGCGATCTTCGCTGACCCGGAAGACCGCTGGGGACTGATCGCCGTCTTCAGTGCGGCCTGCCTCGGGACGGGAGGCCGACCAGCGTTGCTCATGGACGAGATCGTTCACCTGTGGCCAGCGGGCAAGGAGCACCTGGTGCGCCGGCGCGTCATTGGCCTCATTGCGGTCTTGGTCACCGCAACAGTTGCGGCGGTCGTGCTCGTGCAGGGCTCATCCTGAGTCACCGCGGCACGTATCGTGCGAGTCCTCATCTGCCGCTGTGAGTCAGCGTCCAGTCGCCGATGCGTCGCTCAAAACATCGACAAGGTGTCGCGCCAACCGGGGGGCGACGACGTCGGCGGGACGCCCGAGCAGAGCGTCGACCTCCTCGGCCTCGGCGGGCCTATGCATCAGTCGGAATGTCTCCGACAGGGAGAGCCCTTCGAAGTCCACTTCGCTGAGAGCTGCCTCTTCGTCGATGTGGACCCAGAGGTCTACGCACCCACCGGGTTCGTTCCCGTGAGACTGAGGCAGGTCGTGGTAGCGACGGCGGACAGCGTCGTAGGAACCGCACCACACCAGCCGGTGCTCTCGGGACGGCCATTGGTCGACATTAGCGCCGGTCTGTGGGCGCACCGTCGGCTCACGCTTCCAAGGAGTGTCGGCGAGAGCCGCACATACAGTCGCATCCACCGCCTCTACGGTCGCACGCATCTCCATGTCTCTCAGTTTGCCTGACAGGACGTCCGCATTTGCCGCTGTCTGGGTGCGAGTGCGCCGGCTTAGCTGCCGACGTGGAAGGTGCCGATGCGGGTGGTTCCGTCTGACTCGTAGACCGGGATGTCAGCGCTGACGGGTTGTCGGACGGCGGAGTCACCAAGGTCCGTCGGCGGCGGCCCCCCGACGTTGTTGAGATCGCGGGTGAACACGTATCCGGACGCGCCGTTGGTAGCCGTGACGGCCTGCAGATCAGGTTCGCGGTTGCCCTTCAGAACGCCATAGCTCTGCCCGTTCGCGTTCGTCTCCCACTCGGTGCCGCGTTCGTTGATGTACCGAGAACGGACCTCCCACCGCACCCCGGGTGCGGCCTCGAAGCTGATGGTGTCCTGACCTACGGCCAGCGTGAACCGCTGCATCATTGGGAACTGCCCGCCAGGACCGTTCGGCTCTTCGCCGTCGCATGCAGCGCTGCTGCCGTCAGGGAAGCGAACAACGCCCGCACTCAGGCATCGGAACTCGACCTGGACCCCGGTGGCCTCTGCGGGTCGAGGGCCGAGATCGATGGCCGCCGACCCGGTGTGCGTGGTCTCGAGCGGACCTGACAGGACCGTCACATCTGTACCTCCAGGCAACACCGTCGCTGCCGCAGTCGCAGTAACGGCGGCAGGGGTGGTGGTCTTTGCTGCACCTTGGAGGTGGACGCCGCCAAGGACGATGGCAACGAGGACCAGCGCAGCAGCCGATCCGAGCAGCGCGGCGCGCAGCCGGAGGGTGCGTTGTCGGCGCTTACCCGCCTGCAGGACCCGCTCTGGGTTGACGGTCATCGAGCGGGGCTCTGCCTGGGCAAGAAGATTCTCGATGTTCATGACCTTGCCTCGACTTTCTTCAGGTGGCCTCGCAGCTTGGACAGCCCTCTGGAGCCGGCTGCCTTGACGTTGCCGAGGCTGATACCGAGCAGGTCGGCCACTTCACGTTCCGGGAGCCCGACGTAGCACCGCAGGACCACGACCTGACGCTCGCGCGGGGGAAGGATCTGCAGCATCCGGACAACGTGGTCGCGGTCTTCAACGACCGAGGAAACCGCGCCGCGCTCCGGGACCGCGCCGTGAACGGTGACCCCCTCACGAGAACGTGCGCGGATCCGGTCGATGTTCACGTTGATCAGCACCCGTCTGGCATAGGCCAGGGGCGCCGAGGCGCTCACCGACTGCCACCGCGGGTAGACCCTCGACAGCGCGTCTTGGACCATCTCCTCCGCCGTGCTTTCACTGCCGCTGAGCATCCACGCCAGCCGTAGTAACCCAGGCGAGGAGGAGGACACGAAGGCGATGAACTCCTCGTCGCTACCGCGAGTCACGCCCACCCCCTTCCCTCTTGACCCTCTAACGGAGTGAGGCGCCTCAAGGTTGTGTCCGATCACCAAAGGATGCTCGGCGTCAGAACCGTCCCAAGACGTCCGCTACTGCCGCGAGGCGGTCTCTCGCCTCGGCTTGGAGGCGCCCCTTTCGGGGCACCCCCCGGACCCGGCCCGGCTTGAACGGGCGGCCTCCCTCTCCAAGGAGGGTGCGATCATCCGGAGCCATCGCACCTAGGGCGGGGACGTGATCAGAGTAGATGCCCCGTCGTCGCGGCGACGCGATCGACAACGCAAGTGGACTTCCGCTTCTGCCGCGTTGAGGGGCGGCTTCGGTCGCCCGACGCCGCCGCCCGAAGTAGCGCTTGCGGATTGCTAGCATCGAGTCATGACGACCTTGTACATCAGAGATGTCTCGGACGATGTTGCCGACATACTCAAAGAGCGAGCCGCGGCGGAGGGAAAGTCTCTGTCAGCCTTTGTCGGCGCCGAGTTGACGAAGATCGCGACCCGACCGACGAATGCGCAGATCGTGGCCCGACTGCGGGAGCGCGACAGGTCCGGCGGACCCACCGCCGACGAGATCCTCGAGGTGGTCCAGGCCGGCAGACGGTGATCGTGATCGACGCCTCGGCGATGGTCGAGGCTCTGGTCGGTCGTGACGTCGACGCCCAGTTGCTGTCGGTGCTGGCGGGGGACCTAGACGCACCTCACCTCTTGGACGTGGAGGTGCTCTCCGTGCTGCGCGGCCTTGAGCTCGGCCGCAAACTCGCCCCTCCCGTGGCCCAGCAAGCCCGGCTTGACCATTTCGCCTTCAGAATCACTCGACACGGGCTGGATCCTCATGCCGAGCGCGTCTGGCAACTCCGCCATCGGTTCACGGCCTACGACGCCTCCTACGTCGCCTTGGCGGAGGCGTTGGACGTGCCTCTGTACACCTGCGACAGCAAGCTCGCTTCCGATGGCCACACGGCGGAGGTCAGGCTCGTCGCACGAACCCACTGACGTCAGGCGCAAACGAGGATGGGGTCAGCCGTCCTGGTTCCGCATGCCCACGATGATCGCCGTGACCGGGACGAGCAGGAAGACCCACCACTTGTCGGTCCAGAGGAAGAGGCCGAGGGCCACGAACGGGGCCAGGGCGACGACGCCGCGCCAACGCCGCGTGGGGGCCGAGCCGTAGCCGCGCTCGGCCCGGCGCTGGGCGCGCCGGGCCATCCGGTTCGTCCCGTCGAGAGGAGAGGCGGTGGTCGGGTCCGTGCTCCGCGTGCCGGTGGCCGTCTCGCCGAGGCGAGGGCCGCCGGCACCCGTGCCATCGAGAGGCGGAAGGTCGACGAAGAGCCGGTCGAGGTCACGGCGCAGGACGGCGTCACCGGTGCGGCCGCGGCGGTCCTCGTACTCGTCGGCGTCGAGGCGCCCGGCCTCGTGGTGTGCGGCGAGGGCCTGGAGGGCCGCCTCCCGCTCCGCCGATCCGACCCGGACGTCGCGCTCGTCGCTCATGACTTGACGGTAGGACACCCACGACGACGGCCACGTCGCGACACCCAGGGCGAACCGTCGGCGCGCAGGTCGTGACGCCCCTGCGAGCCGAGCCGCCCGGCAAGCATCGTCGAGGCGGGGATGAGCAGGAACCACACCCACTGGTGGGTGAAGAAGAAGAGGGCCGTCGCGACGAGCGGCACCCAGGCGTAGGGGCGCTGCAGCAGGCCGACGCAGGCCGACCGACCGGCATCCTCGTCGGTGTGGGTGGTGGCGCCGACCCCGGCGAGCGGGGGGAGGTCGGTGAAGAGGGCGTCGAGCTCGCTGCGCCAGTCGGCGTCACCGGCACGGCCGCGACGGTCCTCGTACTCGAAGGCGTCGAGACGGCCGGCGGCGCGGTGCGCGGCGAGCGCCTCGAGGGCCTGCGATCGGTCGGTGCTGCTGGCGCGGGTGTCGTGGTCGTTGCTCATGGCACGACGGTAGGAGCCGACACGACACCGGACCCACGACATCTGTCATGGGTCCGGGGTGCCATTCACGTCAGCGGCGCGGGCTCACTCGTCAGGGGTGAGGCGCACCGAGATGCTGTTGATGCAGTAGCGCTGGTCGGTCGGGGTGCCGTAGCCCTCGCCCTCGAAGACGTGGCCGAGGTGGGAGCCACAGGTCGCGCACCGCACCTCGACGCGCTTCATGCCGAAGGCGCGGTCCTCGATGTACTCGACCGAGTCACCGGCCAACGGGGAGTAGAACGACGGCCACCCGCAGTGCGACTCGAACTTCGTGTCGCTGCGAAACAGCTCGGCGCCACAGGCGCGGCAGCTGTAGACGCCCTTGGTCTTGGTGTCGGTGTACTCGCCGCGGAACGCGGGCTCGGTGCCGGCCTGGCGCAGCACCTGGTACTCCGCCGGGGTCAGCTCGGCCCGCCACTGCTCGTCGGTCTTGTCGACGGCGTACGTCTTGCCCTTGGTCTGGTCGCTCATGCAGCCTTCAACGCCGGCCGGCCCCGCTTTGTGCCCGCCATGGACCCTGGCTGGTACCGGTGCGGTGTCGCCGCCCGCCCCTAGGGTGGCGTCATGGCCAAAGCCCCCGCCGCCACCGTCACGGCCGGAGACCGCGAGGTGCGGGTCTCGAGCCCCGACCGGGTCGTCTACGAGGCCACCGACCGCACGCCGGCCGTGACCAAGCTGGAGGTCTGCGAGTACTTCGCGACCGTCGGCGACGCCATGATGCGCGCCGTGGGCGATCGGCCGACCGCCATGGAGCGCTGGCCCGACGGGTGGCGAGAGGGGATGCGGCTCGCGACGGGCCCGCAGGACCGCGAGGGCGACGGGTTCTACCAGAAGCGGCTGCCGCGGGGCGCGCCCGACTACGTCGAGACCGTGCGCATCCGGTTCCCGAGCGGCCGGGAGGCCGACGAGCTCTGCCCGACCGAGACGGCATCCCTCGTCTGGGCCGCGCAGATGGGCGCGCTCACCCTGCACCCGTGGCCGGTCCGCCGACCGGACGTCGACCACCCCGACGAGCTGCGCATCGACCTCGACCCCCAGCCCGGTACCGGCTTCGCCGACGCACAGAGGGTCGCGGCGGTGCTGCGCGAGCTGCTCGAGGAGCACGGTCTGCGGGGCTACCCCAAGACGAGCGGCAACCGCGGCGTGCACGTCTACGTGCGCATCGAGCCGCGGTGGGACTTCGACGACGTGCGCCACGCCGCCATCGGCCTCGGCCGCGAGCTGGAGCGACGCGACGACGGCGTGACGACGGCCTGGTGGAAGGAGGAACGCGGCACCCGCCTGTTCCTCGACTACAACCAGAACCTGCGCGACCGCACCATCGCCGGGGCCTGGAGCCTGCGCGCCCGCCCGTGCGCGCCCGTCAGCACCCCACTGACGTGGGAGGGTCTGGCCGAGGTGCGCGACCCCGCCGAGCTCAACCTCGTGACGGTGCCCGAGCGGCTCGCCGACGGCGACCCGTGGGCCGACATCGACGAGCAGGCCCACTCCATCGAGCCGCTGCTCGCCCTGTGGGAGGACCTGCCCGGCGGCGAGCTCAACTGGCCGCCCGACTACCCGAAGCAGCCGGGCGAGCCGCCCCGGGTGCAGCCGAGCAAGAAGGTCGCCGAGCACTGGGACGCCGACGGCAACCGGGTGCAGGAGTAGCGCGGCCGCGACGGCTGGGGGCCCGCCCGGCACAATGAGGCCATGGACCTGCCCGTGATGCCGCCGCTCGCCCCGATGCTGGCCAAGGCCGTCAAGGGCATGCCGACCGGCGAGCTCAGCTACGAGCCGAAGTGGGACGGCTTCCGCTCCATCATCTTCCGTGACGGCGACGAGGTCGAGATCGGCTCGCGCAACGGCAAGCCGATGACCCGGTACTTCCCCGAGGTCGTCGAGGCGGTGCGGTCCAACCTGCCCGAGAGGTGCGTCGTCGACGGCGAGATCGTCGTCGTCGTGGGGGAGCGGCTCGAGTTCGAGGTGCTCTCGCAGCGCATCCACCCGGCTGTCAGCCGCGTGACGATGCTCTCGCAGCAGACGCCGGCCTCCTTCATCGCCTTCGACCTCGTCGCCCTCGACGACCGCGACCTCAGCGGCGAGCCCTTCTCGGTGCGGCGGTCGATGCTCGAGGACGCGCTGGCCGGAGCCAGGCCCCCCGTGCACCTCACCCCCGCCACCCGCGACCCGGCCACCGCCACCGAGTGGTTCGAGCAGTTCGAGGGGGCCGGCCTCGACGGCATCGTCGCCAAGCCGCTCGGCGGCACCTACGAGCCCGACAAGCGCACCATGAGCAAGGTCAAGCACGAGCGCACCGCCGACTGCGTGCTCGCCGGCTACCGGGTCCACAAGAGCGGCCCCGACGCCATCGGCTCGCTGCTGCTCGGCCTGTACGACGAGCAGGGAACGCTCGCCTCGGTCGGGGTCATCGGCTCGTTCCCGATGGCCCGTCGCCGCGAGCTCTTCACCGAGCTGCAGCCCCTCGTCGCGACGTTCGACGAGCACCCGTGGGCATGGGGGCGCCAGGAGGAGGGGACCCGCACGCCGCGCAGCTCCGAGACGAGCCGCTGGAACGCGGGCAAAGACCTCTCGTTCACGCCCCTGCGCCCCGAGCGGGTCATCGAGGTGCGCTACGAGCACATGGAGGGCGAGCGGTTCCGCCACATGGCGCAGTGGAACCGGTGGCGGCCGGACCGTGACCCCCGCTCGTGCACCTACGCGCAGCTCGAGGAGCCCGTGCGCTACGACCTCGCCGACATCCTCGGCGCTGGCTGAGGTCGCGCGCGGCATGGCGAGCGGGACCTCACGCCGGCGTCGGCTCGTGACGCGGCCGGCCCTCGTGGCCGCCGCGGCCGGAGCGGGCAGCGCCCTCGGCATGGCCTCGGCGACCGTCGCCACGAGCGCCTACATCGCGCGCCGGGTGCTGACCCCCGACGAGCTGCAGCCGGACGACGTGGCCGTCACGGCCCACGACGGCGACTCGGTGACCTTCGGCGCCACCGTCGACACGACGGCACCGGGACGGTACGGCGTGTGGCTCGACGGCGGCCGCGGCCACCTGCGGGTGGGAGAGGTGCTCTCGCGTGACGCGACGACGGTGCGCCGTGCCCTCGTGTCGGTCGACCGCGGCGAGGTGGCCGTCGGCCCGGCCCGCTGGAACCAGTACTACTACTGGGACCGCCCGTCGGTCAGCCTCGGCCTGGCCGACGAGGACGTCGAGGTGCGCTCCGACGTGGGCGCCATGCCGGCGTGGCTCGTCCGCCCGCCCTCACCCAGCGGTGGCGGGGGCGACTGGGCAGTGCTCGTGCACGGCCGCGGCGCCCGCAAGGAGGAGACGCTGCGGGCGGTGCCCGTCCTGCAGGATGCCGGGTGGTCGGCTCTCGTCGTCGCGTACCGCAACGACCGCGACGCCCCGCGGGGGCCGGACGGCCGCTACAACCTCGGCCTGTCCGAGTGGCGCGACGTCGAGGCCGCCGTGAGGTACGCCGTCGAGCACGGCGCCCGGAGGGTGGTGCTCTTCGGCTGGTCGATGGGCGGAGCCATCGCCCTACAGCTGCTCGCGCAGTCGCCGCTCGCGCACCACGTCGTCGCCGTCGTGCTCGACAGCCCGGTCGTCGACTGGGGGTCGGTCATCGCGCACCACGCCCGCACCAACCGCTTCCCGAGCCCGCTCGTGTCGCTGACGACCGGCCTCATGGCCTCGTCCCACGCGCGGCGTCTCGTCGGGGTGATCGAGCCCGTCGACGTCGCCCTCACCGACTGGGTGACCCGGGCCGACGAGCTGACCCGTCCCATGCTCGTCATCGCCTCGGCCGGCGACGCGTTCGTCCCCGACACGGCTGCCCTCGCCCTTGCCGAGCGGCGGCCCGACCTCGTCCGGCTGGAGCGGTGGGAGGTCGCCCGCCACTGCCGTGAGTGGAACACCGACCCGGTCCGTTGGGAACGGGCGGTGCGCGACTTCCTCGTCGACCTCGGTCGACCTCGGTCGACCTGACCGGACCTGATCCGATCGGGAGGCCGGCCGTCAGCGACGGACCAGCCAGCGGCCCATGACGGTGCCGTCCTGCTCGACGAGCAGGCGCAGGTCGAGCTCGGCCGGGGTGCCGCGCTCGCCGACGGTGCGCGGGGCGTCACCCCCGACGACGTGCGGTGCGATCGTGTAGCAGAGCTCGTCGACGAGTCCGGCCGCGAGCAGGGTGCCGAGCAGGCCCGGACCGCCCTCGCAGAGCAGGTGGTGCAGGCGCCGGTCCCCGAGCTGCCGCACCAGCTCGTCGGGCTCGACGTGGTCGTCACCGCAGACGAGCACGTTGCCGTCGCCGACGTGGCCACGGGCCTCGTCGACGAGGCCCGACGACCGGGGGAGCGCGACGAGCACCGAGCCGTCGGTGACGCCCTGCACCGTCGGTGGCACCTCGCCGTGCTGCGTCACGACGACGAGCACGAGCCGGTCGGCCAGTCCCCGGTCGCGGCGCAGCCGCACCAGGTCATCGGCGACCGTCAGCGGCGGATAGCCCTCTGCGCGAATGGTGCCCGCCCCGACCACCACCGCGGCGGCGGCCGCGCGCAGCTGCTCGAACACGACGTGGTCGGCGTCGTCGTTGAGCGAGCCCGACTTCCCGTCGGCGCCCGTCGCTGCACCGTCGACCGAGGTGACCATGTTGCACCGCATCCACCCACGGTCGGTGTCGACGGGAGGGCGGTACGCCTCGAAGAGGGCGTCGGGGGTCAGCTCGCCACCGATGGCAGCGGACACGGCATCCGGGCTCTGGAGCAGCAGGCGCATGTCGTCAGTATCGGGCGCGGGTCCGCCCACCGCGACGCCACGTCCGGCAGGATGACCGGATGGGCGCGAAGAAGAGGGACAAGAACCAGAAGGCCGACGACGCGAAGCAGATCGCGAAGGACAAGGCGATCGCCAAGCACGAGAAGGAGTCGCTCGACGCGCTGGGTGACTTCGGCTCCGCGCTGCGGGTGGCCAAGGGCTTCGTGCTCGCCGACGTCGACCCTCACTCGACGCCCGCGTTCGACGGAGACAAGGTGGCGGGTCAGGCCGCCCTGCGCGCCTCGGAGGCCGAGCTGGGCGACCTGCTCGAGCGTCTCTTCGCCGAGTCGACGGCGGGCTCGAAGCGCTCGCTGCTGCTCGTCGTGCAGGGCATGGACACCTCGGGCAAGGGCGGCATCATGCGCCACGTCGTCGCCGTCAACCCCGAGGGCGTGCGCGCCACCGCCTTCAAGTCGCCGACGAAGGAGGAGCTGGCCCACGACTTCCTGTGGCGCATCGAGAAGGCGCTGCCCGAGCCGGGCCAGCTCGGGGTCTTCGACCGCTCCCACTACGAGGACGTGCTCATCGTCCGGGTCCACGACATCGTGCCGCGCGAGGTGTGGTCGAAGCGCTACGCCCAGATCAACGCCTTCGAGCGCAGGGCCGCGGCCGCCGGCATCCACGTCGTCAAGGTGATGACGCACATCAGCAAGGACGAGCAGCGCTCGCGCCTCGCCGAGCGGCTCGACCGCCCCGACAAGTTCTACAAGTACAACCCGGGCGACGTCGACGAGCGGCTGCACTGGGACGCCTACATGGAGGGCTACCAGGCCGTGCTCGACAAGACGTCGACGGTGGGCGCGCCCTGGTACGTCGTGCCGTCCGACCGCAAGTGGTACGCCCGGCTGGCCGTGCAGCAGCTGCTGCTCGAGGCACTGCGGTCGATGGACCTCCAGTGGCCGGCCGCCGACTTCGACGTCGAGATCGAGAAGGTGCGTCTGGCCGAGAGCTGAGGCGGGCGCTCGCCGGACAGGCTCGGCGGATAACCTCGAGCCGATGACCTGGAGAACGCGGCTGAGGGCCGGACTCGGGCGAGTACCGGGCCTGCTCACCCTCGCGCGCCTGACGCTGCAGACGTTCAACACGTGTCTGCGCTACCGCGTCACCGGTCTCGCGGCGGAGGCGGCGTTCTACATGCTGCTGTCGCTGCCGCCTCTCGTGCTGGGCCTCTTCGGTGGCCTCGGCTACGTGGGCCGGTGGCTGGGGCCGGAGACCGTCTCCGTCGTCGTCGAGAGCATCGAGCAGTACGCGCTGCGCTTCCTCACCGAGGCCAGCGTCACCGAGCTCGTGCTGCCGACGATCGAGGACGTGCTGCGGGGCGGCCGGGCCGAGCTCGTCTCGGTCGGCTTCCTGCTGTCGATCTGGTCGGGCTCGCGGGCCCTCAACGTCTTCGTCGACACGATCTCGATCATGTACGGGCAGAAGGACGTCCGCGGGATCGTGCACATGCGGGCGGTGAGCATCGTCCTCTACGTCATCGGCATCCTCGCGGCGATCGTCACGCTGCCGCTCGTGCTCGTCGGCCCCGAGCTCGTGCGCGGCTGGCTGCCGAGCCAGCTCGACTTCATCGGCCTGCTCTACTGGCCTTTCGTGCTGCTGCTCAGCGTCGCCGGCCTGACGACGCTCTACCAGGTCTCGATGCCGCGACGGGCCTCGTGGTGGCGCGACGTGCCCGGCGCCGCGTTGGCCCTCGTCATCTGGCTGCTCGCCTCGGTCGTCGTCCGCGTCGCGCTGCAGGCCACCCTCGGCGGCTCGACGACCATCTTCGGGCCCCTCAGCACGCCGATCGTGCTGCTCATCTGGCTTTACACCCTCGCGATCGCCATCCTCATCGGCGCCGGCCTCAACGCCGCGACGCGCGTCATCTGGCCGGTCCGGCTGTTCGACCCCACCTCACGCCGGCTCATCAGCCAGGCCCGCTCCCGCTTCCGCCGACCGGCGGTGTCGCCCGCAGCCGGGTCAGTGGGGGCGTCGCCGACCGTGACGCCCGCCGAGGTCGCGCTGGCCGACAGCGGGCCGGATGCCGGTGGGCCGGATGAGCGGGCGGACGCGCCGGCGGGTGCCGACGGGGCGGGCGACGCGCTGCCGGGCTTCGACGACGAGGCCACCCGCCGGGCCCTCGAGCAGCAGTTCGCCAAGCGCGAGCGGTCGGCCTTCGCCGAGGCCATCGAGCGGGAGCTCTCGCACGGCCTACGCGGTGGCCGTGACGCCGACCCCCGCTGAAGGACAGGGCGATTCGTGCTCAGCGACCGGCATCCGGCGCTCTTCGGCGGCCCCGCGACGACCCGGTTTTGTGTCTGGTCCGGGGATCCGCTAACGTTTACCTCGCACCGCGGGGAAGTTACACCGCTGGTGTTCCGCGGACGTAGCTCAGTTGGTAGAGCGCAACCTTGCCAAGGTTGAGGTCGCCGGTTCGAGCCCGGTCGTCCGCTCGGAGGCAAACTCCAGAGGTCTTGCCTTCAAGCGGTGGAGTGGCCGAGAGGCGAGGCAGCGGCCTGCAAAGCCGCGTACACGGGTTCAAATCCCGTCTCCACCTCGGTCGTGAGACGCACTCGGGCGATTGGCGCAGTGGTAGCGCGCTTCCTTGACACGGAAGAGGTCACTGGTTCAAACCCAGTATCGCCCACCAGCACGACGAAGGCGCTCGAGCCGCGACAGCGGCCCGGGCGCCTTCCGCGTTCCCGGGTCACGTCGCGCGTCATGTCGCGGCATCCGGCGCCATGACCCCGTCGACCGCGACATGACCGGCGATCTGACCTCGCTCCGTGGCCGGGGGAGTACGCACGACATGTCCGTTTGGGGCGGTGTCCAGAATTTCGACCGCTTCGAGGTGCTGACATCCCCGGCATCTGCCATCCTGAAGGTCCAGCGTCGGCCCCCTCCGCCGGCCTGGGCTACCTCCAACGGCGTGAGTAGGACCCCTCCATGACTACTGCATCGCGACACATCGTGCACAGCCCACCGCTCAGCCTGCGACGGCTGCTCCTCGGTCTGACCCGGCACCGCACCTCCACCGCGGCCCGCCACGAGGCGCCCCGCGCCACCCCGGCACGGCCGGCGCCCGTCGTCTGGCACGCCTTCGACGACGACGAGTGGGTGCCCGACAGCGCCTCGCGCCACCGGCCGACCCCGGGTTCGCGCCGCTGAGCCGCACCGGACCCTCAGCGCTACCGGCTGCCGCCCCCTCACGAAAGGGCGGCAGTCTTCTCGTCCTCGCCGGCGGCACCGCCGGCACGCTCGCCCGCTACGGCGTCGAGCAGTCCCTGCCGGCCGGTGAGGGGATGCCGTGGGGCACGCTCACCGTCAACCTGACCGGGGCGCTCGTGCTGGGTCTGTTCCTGGGCGCAATGGCCGCACGTGGTGCCGAGACCCCGGCCCGTCGCGCCACCCGCCTCGCCCTCGGCACCGGGGTGCTCGGCGGCTACACGACGTACAGCACCTTCGCCGTCGAGACCGACCGGCTCGTCCGTGACGGCTGGCCGGCCCTCGCCCTGGCCTACGTCGTGGTCTCGCTCGTGGCGGGTGTTGTGGCGGCCCTCGTCGGCCTGCGCCTCGGTGGCCGCACCGCCCCTACGTCCGGTGGCTCCGCCGCGCCCGTCGACCCCGACGGCGACTCGACCGCCACGCCCCGCGCAGCCCCCGAACCAACCTCCGACGACGGGCGGGACCGGTGAACCCGTGGTCCGTGGCGCTGCTCGCCTTGGCCGGCGGGGTGGGCGCCGCGGCCCGCTACCTGCTCGACGACGCCGTCACCCGGGCGCGGACCCGACGCAGCGCCACCGGCGCACCCGGGCCGTTCCCGGCGGCCACCGTGCTCATCAACGTCACGGGGTCCCTCGCCCTCGGGGCCCTCACCGGAGCCCTGCAGGGCGGCCACCTCCCCGCGACGACCGCCGCCGTCCTCGGTACCGGCTTCTGCGGCGGCTACACGACCTTCAGCACGGCCATGGTCGAGACCGCCCGCCTCGGCGAGCGACGCGAGGTCGCCCTCGCCGCCACCAACCTGCTCGGCACCCTCGTGCTCGCCGTCGGGGCGGCCGCGCTCGGCTGGTGGCTCACCGCCTGAACCACTGTCGCTGCCCTCAGTCGCGCAGCACTTGCAGGTCGTAGTAGCCGAGCTTGCGGTACACCGTCGCCCGGCTCATCCCCAGCTCGGCGGCAGCGTCCTTCATCGTCGCACCGGGTCGGGTCAGGCACCGCACGATCTCGTCGCGCTCGAACGCCTCGATGCGGGTCAGCGCCCGCGACGAGCCCGACAGGACCTCGGCGGGCAGGTGCGCGACGTCGACGACGTTCGTCCGCGACACGGCGTGCCGCACGGCCCGCACGAGCTGCTCGACGTTGCCCGGCCACGGGCACGACTCCAGTGCCCGACGCGCGGTCGGGGTGAACTCGATGGCCCGGCCCCGGGCCCGGTGCGCAACGTGCTCGGCCAGGCGCATGACGTCCTCGACCCGGTCGCGCAGCGGCGCGACCTCCACCACGACGTCGACGAGGGGCGCGAGCTCGGCGGGCAGGGCGTTCGCCGACTCCGCCGTCACCGCCCATCCTGCGCCGGATGCCGGGTGGTCGCCTGCCGTCGTCCCGCCGGGCCGACCGCCGCCAAGACCGACCACCGCACCACCGACCGGACCTGCTCCCGACGGACGGCCCACGAGCAGACTCCGCAGGGCCGGGGCCGACCACGCGGGCAGCACGTCGACGTCGCGCACGATGACGCCGGTGTGGGGCTTGCCCACCTCGGGAGCCCACAGGGCCAGCCACGTCTCGACGTCGGCGGGCGGAGGAGCGGCCGCGCTGAGGATGCGGTCGTGCGGGCGGGCCCGGCGCAGCGCCTGGGCGAGCAGCGTCGCCCTCCCGGAGCCGGCCTCGCCCACCGCGGCCACCACGCGCCCGGCGGCGAGGGCGTGGGCGGCCCGCCCCACGGCATCCGACCACGCCTCGCCGAGCTCGTGCGCGGTGCCCGACCCGGGCTCGAGCCGGGCGCTCTCGACCCGCACCACCTCGCCCCGGGGGGCGGGCCGGGGTCGGCGGCCCTGCGAGCGGGCGAGCATGAGGGCGGAGGTGTTGCTCGCCGCCGACTGGGCGAGGGCGAGCAGCAGGTCGCTGTTCGAGCGCGACCACGTCGTGATGTTGACCGCTCCCTCGAGCCGGCCGGACACCGGGTCGAGCACCGGTACGGCGGCGCACGTGTACGTGCAGAGGCTGAGGCTGTAGTGCTCCTCGGCTCGCACCACCGAGGGCACGCGGTCGGCGAGGGCCAGACCGAGCCCGTTCGTGCCCGCCTCGCGCTCGGAGAAGGCGAACCCGGGGGCGAGGTGCACGGCATCCAGCGCCCTGAGCAGCGACGTGTCACCGCTGAGGCGCCCGAGCACGAGACCGTCGGCGTCGGTGAGCATGAGGCTGATCGGCTCGTTCTCGAGGGTGCGGTGCAGGCCCGAGAGCACCTCCTGGCCGCACTCGGCGAACAGCGAGTCGGTGACGGGCGTGCCGGAGAACACCGGCTCGACGGTCTCGAGGTCGACCCCGTAGTCGGCGCTGCGCTGCCACGACGCGACGACCCGCTGGGGCAGGGCCTCTCCGTCGGGCGCGCGCAGCAGGCCCGCCCGGTGGCTCACCACGTCGTCGCTCGCCGGCACCGTCGCCGCCTCCCACCCGTCGCTCGTCGACCGGTGCCCCGACGCTACCTCTCCGACCCGGCCGCCGCGGAGGTGCGCCAAGGGCGGTGTCTCAGATTGAGACGCCGGAGGGGGTGGCGCGCGCCGACCGCCGCCCTAATGTCGGCCGTGATCACCGACGATCACCCCTGCGAGGAGAACCGATGTACAGCAAGGACGGCGAGAAGTACTACATCTGCGACGCGCACATCGCGCTCTGGGACGCCCGACCGGAGAACCAGCGCAACGTGCACGGGAAGCAGTTCATCGACTGCTTCTACGACTACCACCGCAACCTCAGCCCGGAGTCGGAGCTGTGGACCTACGAGGAGTACCTCTACCAGGGCGGCGACCGTCTCATGAAGGACCTCTTCACCGACGGCTACGTCGACCACGCCATCTTCCAGCCGGCCTACCTCGGGGAGTTCTACGAGCGCGGGTTCGGTCAGGAGGAGGAGGCCGCGGCGCTCGCCCAGGCCCACCCCGACAAGCTGACGTACAACCACCACTTCGACCCGCGCAACGGTGAGGCGGGCCTCGACGCCCTGCGCGCCGCCGCCGAGAAGTACGACCTCAAGGGCGTCAAGCTCTACACCGCCGAGTGGCACGGGGACTCCCGCGGCTACAAGCTGTCCGACCCGGAGACCTACCGGTACTTCGAGGTGTGCCGGGAGCTCGGCATCAGGAACATCCACGTGCACAAGGGCCCCACGATCCGCCCCCTCGACCGTGACGCGTTCGACGTCGCCGACGTCGACCACGCCGCGACCGACTTCACCGACCTCAACTTCGTCGTCGAGCACGTCGGCCTGCCGCGTCTCGAGGACTTCTGCTGGATCGCGACGCAGGAGCCGAACGTCTACGGCGGGCTCGCCGTGGCCATGCCGTTCATCCACACGCGCCCGCGCTACTTCGCCCAGATCATCGGCGAGCTGCTCTACTGGATCGGCGAGGACCGCATCTTCTTCAGCTCCGACTACGCGCTGTGGACGCCGAAGTGGCTGGTCGAGAGCTTCGTCGACTTCCAGATCCCCGAGGACATGACCGAGTACGCGCCGCTCACGACGGCGCAGAAGAAGAAGATCCTCGGCCTCAACGCGGCCAAGGTCTACGGCCTCGACGTGCCGGCCGAGCTGCAGCTGCCCGACGCCGACGAGACGACGACCGGCCCCCGCGGCGCCGACGACGTCGCCGAGCGCGCGCAGGACACGAACGCCCTGGCGGGGGTCTGACGATGAGCATCGCCCCCCTCGAGCGGTCGGCCGGGCGGTCGCCCGATCAGTCGACCGATCAGTCGACCGGGCGGTCGGCCCGTGAGGACCAGGCGTTCCGCGCGCTCGACGTCGTCATGGACCCCGAGCTCGACGAGCCGGTCACCGACCTCGGCTTCGTCCGTTCGGTCGACGTCGCGCAGACGGATGCCGGTGTGCGGGTCAGCGTGCACCTGCGCCTGCCCACCTCGTTCTGCTCGCCGAACTTCGCCTACCTCATGGCCTCCGACGCGAAGGACGCCCTGACGTCGCTGCCGTGGGTGGACACGGTGGTCGTCGAGCTCGACGACCACCACGACAGCGACCTCATCAACGCGGGGCTCGCCGCCGACGCGGGCTACCGCGGCACCTTCCGCCACGAGGCGGAGCGCGACCTCGACGAGCTGCGGGCCACCTTCCGGCGCAAGGCGCACACCGCGGCGATGGAGCGGTGCCTCACCGACTGGCTCCGCGCCGACCGTGACCGCGCCGAGGCCGACGCCGGCCGGGTGCGCCTGCGCGACCTCCCGGCATCCGACCACACCGACTCGCTGCTGCGCCGGCGGGAGGCCCTCGGGCTGTCGCTCGGCGCCGACGACCTCGTGCTCGTCGACGCCGAGGGCCGCTCGTACGCGGAGGGCGAGGTGCCGATGGCGCTGCGCCGGGCGCGCTCGACGCGCATCTCCGTCGACGGCAACGCGCACTTCTGCCGCGGGCTGCTTCGCACCCGGTACGAGGGCTCCGGCGCCGACCAGACCCAGCGGTCCGACGGCGCCGAGCCGGGAGACCACCACCACCTGATCCCGTTGACAGTCAAGGAGACCCATCGATGAGCGAGACCATGAGGGCCGTCCAGGTCGTCGGCTACCACCAGAAGCTCGAGATGACCGAGCTGCCGGTGCCCCAGGTCGAGAACCCGTACGACGTCGTGGTGCGCGTCGGCGGCGCGGGGGTGTGCCGCACCGACCTGCACATCCTCGAGGGGCAGTGGGCCGAGAAGTCGCAGGTGACCCTGCCGTACACGATCGGCCACGAGAACGCCGGCTGGGTGCATGCCGTCGGGAGCGCGGTGACGAACGTCAAGGAGGGCGACACCGTCATCCTCCACCCGCTCATCACGTGCGGCCTCTGCCGGGCGTGCCGCTCGGGCGACGACGTGCACTGCGAGAACAACGAGTTCCCCGGCATCAGCACGAACGGGGGCTACGCCGAGTACATCCGTACGACGGCGCGAAGCTGCGTGAAGATCGACAGCGCCCTCGAGCCCTCCGACGTCGCGGCCCTGGCCGACGCCGGCCTCACGGCGTACCACGCGGCCGCCAAGGCGGCGCGCCGGCTGACCCCACGGGACACGTGCGTGATGATCGGCGCGGGCGGTCTGGGGCACATCGGCATCCAGGTCATGCGGGCGCTCTCGCCGGCCCGGCTCGTCGTCGTCGACCGCAACCCCGAGGCCCTGAAGCTCGCCGAGTCGATCGGCGCCGACGAAGGTGTGCCCGGCGACGGCGGCCACGTCGACGCGGTGCGCGAGCTCACCGCGGGCCTGGGGGCCGAGGCCGTCATCGACTTCGTCGGCGAGGGCGGCGCGACCGCCGAGGGCATCGCCATGCTGCGGCCGGCGGGCGACTACTACGTCGTCGGCTACGGCGAGGACATCACGGTGCCGACGATCGACATGGTCTCCGACGAGATCAACATCATCGGCAACCTCGTCGGGTCGTACAACGACCTGTCGGACCTCATGGCGCTGGCCGCCCGTGGCATGGTGACCCTGCACACCCAGAAGTACCGGCTCGACGACTTCCAGACCGCCGTCGACGACCTCGACGGCGGGCGGGTACGCGGTCGCGCCATCCTCACCCCGTGAGCGGTGGGGTCCGCCGCGCCCGGCGCGGCGGACCCGCCGGCCCACCACCCTTCCCGACCGACCACCAGGAGCCCCAGTGATCCTCATCCTCGTCAAGTTCCCCATCCGGGAGGACAAGCTCGACGAGTGGCGCGACCTCTCGCGGTTCTACGCCGAGTCCGTGACCGCCGAGCCCGGCAACGTCTTCTTCGAGTTCTCCGAGAGTGTGCTCGAGCCGAACACGTTCGTGTGCATCGAGGGCTTCCGCGACGACGCGGCCGGCAAGGAGCACATGGCGCAGCAGCACGTCACGCGCTTCATGGCCGAGATGCCCGACATCGTCGCGGCCCAGCCGCAGATCATCTACGTCGACTCCGACGAGGTCTCCGACTTCGGGCCGATGGGGGAGATCCAGCCCCGCTCCGCCTGAACGAGATCCGTTGCGCGCGTTGGCCGCTCACGGGTGACGCGACGAGACCCCGGGGCAGCTGCCCCGGGGCCTCGTCGTGCTGTCGTGCTGTCGGTCGTCAGGCGGCCGGGTCGCGGAACGCCAGCCAGCTGAGCAGCATCCGGTAGCCCTGGCCCTCGGTGAAGCGGTCGAGGCAGGGGTCGTCGCCGTAGCTCATGAAGTTGTGCACCGGGTCGCGGCCGGGCTGCTTGCACGTGTTGTCGGACTCGCGGCAGAAGAAGATGTTGTCGCCGTCGGCCTGGTAGGGCGTGTCGTCGACGCGGTCGCCGGGAGCCGTGCACCCGTTGTCGAACGTGTGCGCGAGACCGAGCCAGTGGCCGACCTCGTGCGTCAGGGTGTCGCCCTCGTTGTACGGCGCGGCCGACCCGCCGGGCAGGCTGGCCCCGAGCACGACGACACCGTCGAGGTAGCCGACCTGGTCCTGCGGGTAGTAGGCGTACCCGAGCAGGCCGCCGTCGAGGTTGGCGATGTAGATGTTGAGGTCGTCGTAGCCGCCCTTGTGCAGCTTCTTCTTCGCCGGGCGCTCGTCGTCGTCGCCGAAGTTGTACCAGTCGCTGTTGGCGGTGACGTCGTACGACTTCAGCGTGAACCGGAACGGCGTGTACGTCGACGCGCCCGCCGTCTTGCCGGCGTAGGCCTCGTTGAGCACCTTGATCTGGTCGACGACCTGCTTGGGCGTGACGCCGCCGGTGCCGTTGTTGCGGGTGATGACGTGCACACGGACGTCGATGTCGATGGGCGCGAACCGACCCACCTGCGCGCGCTGGGCCAGGTTGCGCTGGGCGACCCGCTGCTGCAGGGCCGCGTCCCACTTCGCCGACTGCGCGGCCGTCATCGAGTTGCGGTCGCGTCCACCGTGACCGGCCGTCACCCTCGCCGCGGACGAGCCCGGCGTGGATGCCGTGTCGCCCCCGGGTGCGCACTGCTCGCCCGCGGGGGCCGCCGGGGCACCCGCCTGCGCGCTCGTCGTCGCCCCTGTCGTCAGCAGTCCACCTGCCGCCAGCGCGACGGCGGCCAGATAGGCCGTCCGGCGTGTGCGCGGGCGTGTGAGAACACCACTCATGTCGTCTCCTGTCGTCGGTGGAGGACTCCCCCCGGGACCGAGGCTGGTGCCCCCGGGGTCCGCGGTCAAGGGCTACCCGGTCCGGTGACGGCGCAGGTCCCCGACAGGGGCGCCGAAAAGGGACGAAAGGCGGTGCGAGCCGCGGTGCAAGCCGCGGTGCGGCCGGCGGACCGGCCGGTGATGTGGCCGGTGCCGACCGGCGGGTGGCGCCTCAGCGCAGCGACGCCGCCAGCTCGGCCAGCCCCTGCTCGACGGACACCCTCGGGGTCCAGCCCAGCAGCGCGCGCGTCTCGCGCTGGTCGAACCAGTGGGCCGTCGTCAGCTGCTCGACGACGAAACGGGTCAGGGGCGGGTCGGTGGCCGCGGGGGGTCGCCCGGTGAGGCGCTGGACCGCTCCGCGGGCGGCCACCCACCCCTCGGCGACGGCGCCGGCCGTCAGCGCGGCCACGGTCGGCACGCGGCGGTGAGGGGCAGGCGCTCCCGCCGCCCGGCAGATGTCGGCGACGAGCTCGGCCACGGGCCGCGGCTCGCCGTTGCTGACGACGACCGCACGGCCGTGGGCGCTCTCGCACCGGTCGACGGCGGCGACGAGGGCCTCGACCGCGTTCGTCACGTAGGTGCTGTCGATGAGGGCCGCTCCGGTGCCGACGACGGGCAGGCGACCCGACCGGGCGCGGTCGACGAGCCGGGCGACGAGCTGGGTGTCACCGGGGCCCCAGACGAGGTGCGGCCGTACGGCCACGACGGCCAGGCCGTCACCGTCGGCGCCGAGCGCGACCTGCTCGGCCAGCGCCTTGCTGCGCGCGTAGTGACCCCGGGCCGTCGCCGGGTCGGCCGGGCCGGCGCCCACGCCGACGAGCGACTCGCCCGCGTGGGCGACCGAGGGCGAGCTGACGTGCACGAGCCGGCGAACCCCGGCGGCGCGGCAGGCCGCCACGACGGCGGCGGTGCCCCCGACGTTGACCCGCTCGTAGTCTGACCACCGCCCGGTGACGTCGACCTTGGCGGCGAGGTGCACGACCGCGTCGTGCCCCTCGGCGGCCCGGGCCACCGTGTCGCGGTCGGTGACGTCGCCACGGACCTCACGCAGCCCGAGGCCGGAGGCACGGCGCTGCAGCACCGTCACGTCGTCACCCCGGTCGGCCAGGGCGGTCGCGGTCCGCCCGCCGAGCAGTCCGCTCGCGCCGGTGACGAGCACCCTCACGGCCGGCCCACCCGCTCACCGGCGAGCACCCGCTCGGCCCAGCGGGCCACGCGGGCGCGGTCGATCTTGGAGGCGTGACGGATGTCGACCGGCATCCGGTCGGTGACGAGCACGGCGGCGACGCCCACTGCAGCAGCGCCACGGACCGCGCGGGCGAGGTCGGCGTCGGCGAGCCCGGGACGGGCGCAGCCGGTCGTCGTCACGACGACGACCGGCTGCTGCGTGCCCACCGGGCCGACCCCGACGAACGCCGCGAGGGCGACGTCGCCGACAGCCTCTACCCGTTGCTCGGGGCCCACCGGCGTGAGGGGGCCGTCGGCGGTGGTGACGACGTGCACGAGCCGGCCCTCGACCCAGAGGCGGCCGTCGTCGTCGAGGTGCCCGACGTCGCCGGTGCGGTGCCACCCGTGGTCGCGGGAGCTGTCGGCCTCGGTGGCCCACAGCTGGTCGTACCGGTCCTTGACGTGGTCGGCACGGACGCAGATCTCGCCTGTCGTCCCCGTGGCGTCGGCGAGGGCGCCGGTCGCACGACCGTCGGCGTCGAGAGCACTGAGGGCGACGGTCACTCCGGGCACCGGGTGGCCGACGCAGACGCCGTCCCCGTGGCCGGCGGCGTCGATCTGGGCGAGCGAGATGTCGGCGACGGGCAGGCACTCGGTCATGCCGTAGGGCGTGTGCAGCCGCGCCTGGGGGACGAGGGCGGCCACCTCGTGCAGCAGCGACGCGGGCACCGGGGCGCCGGCGGACATGAGCAGTCGCACTCCGGCCAGAGCCGAACGGTGTTGTGGCGTCAGCGAGCTCGCGGTATGCACGACGTTGCGCAGGGCGGCGGGGGAGGCGAAGACCACGGTGCCCTCGACCGCGGCGACGGCGTCGGCCAGCGCTGTCGCGGTGAGGGTGGCCGGGGCGGTGACGTCCATGTCGGGCACCGCCGAGGCGAGCCCGAGGGCGGGACCGTAGAGCGCGAAGGGGGCGAAGGCGGCCACGAGGCGGTCGTCGGCCGTCAGGCCGTACGTGGCCCGCAGCGCCGCGAGCTGCGCCCGCAGCTGCCGGCCGCGGTAGACGACCCCCTTGGGGGCGCCGGTGGCGCCCGACGTGAAGAGGACGGCGCACTCCGCGTCGTCGCCGCGCGGGGTGGGGACGACGTCGGGACGCCGCCGACCGGCATCCACGAGCTCGCCGACGGATGCCGTCACGCCGAGCGCGCGCTCGACGGCGCGCGGCAGGCGCGGGCCGGACACGACGCGCGCGCCCGGCACGCGCATGGCGGCCGCGGCGGCCAGTCCGCGGTCGATCGCGATGAGGTGGTCCGGGCGGGCACCGCGGAGGGCCCGGCCCATGCGGCGCAGACCGAGGCCCGCGTCGGCGACGACGACCGAGGCACCGGCCTGCCAGCACGCGTAGACGGCGAGGGTGAGGTCGGCACCGGGCGGGACGAGCAGGGCGACCCGGTGGCCCGGCCGAACACCGTGCAGGACGAGCCCCGCGGCGAGGTCACGCACCCGCTGCTCCAGCAGGTCGAACCCGATGCGGCGACCCTCGCCCCCGAGCTCGACGACCGCCGTGGCGGGGTCACCGGCGCGGTCGAGCAGGCCCTGCCAGAGGGGCGCGTGGGTGTCGGGAAGTGGCCTCTCAACGGTGGAGGTGGCGTCGGGAAGTGGCCTCTCGACGGTGGCGGTGATCCAGCGCCAGGCGTCGTCGACCGCCCGGGGGGCGTCCTCGACGACGAGGTGCGAGGCGCCCTCGTACCGGTGCACGTCGGCGTGCGGCATCCGCTCGCGGAGGTCGGCCAGGTGCACCCCGGTGAAGACCGGGTCGCGCGGGCCCCACAGCAGCAGCGCGGGCACGTCGAGGTGCCTGACACCCTCGGCGATGGTGTCGAGCGTGCCGGCGCTCTCGTGCTCGCCCTCGAAGGGGATGTCGGCGACGAAGTCACCCACGGCGACCCGCCGCGACACCGAGTCGTAGGGGGCCGCGAACGCGTCCCGCACCGGTGCGGGCAGCGGCGGGCGCGACAGGGCCGTCGTCGCCCGTACGAACGTCGGTGTCACGACGCACGACAGCTGCCGGATGCCGGGGGTGCGGGCGAGGCGGATGAGGCCGGGGGCGGCCGACCCGGCCGGTTGGTGCACCGCGGTGTTGGTGAGCACGACGGCGCGCAGCTGCTCCCGGTGGGCCAGGGCCCAGCCCAGCGACACCGGGCCACCCCAGTCGTGGGCGACGGTGACGACGGGGCCCGTGATGCCCAGGGCCGCGGTCAGCGCACCGAGGTCGTCGACCCGCTGCGCCAGGGTGCGCGGTGCCGTGCGCTCGGAGAAGCCCATGCCGAGCTGGTCGACGGCGACGACGCGCCAGCCGCGCGGGGCGGCCGCGACGAGGCGCCGCCACAGGTAGCTCCACGTCGGGTTGCCGTGCACGGCGAGCACCGTGCCCTGCCCGTCCGGGCCGGACGGGTCGACGCGGTTGTCGAGCACGTGCCAGCGACGGGTCGACCGCCCGGCGGCGTCGGACGTGCCGTCGGTGTCGGGCACGTCGACGTACCGCGACCAACGAGCATCCACCCCCGGGAGCCGCTCGAGCACGTCGTCGGCCAGTCCCGCGTGCGACGGCGCCGTGGCCGGGCGCACGCCATCGGCGACGGGGCCGTCAGGGGCGGTCACGTCGGAGGGGGCGAGAATCACCAGGCGATCTCGAGGCAGGACACGTTGAGGCCCGACCCGACGCCGAGCAGCAGCACGCGGTCGCCCGACTGCAGCGAGTCGACCTCCTGCGCGAGGGTGACAGCGACCGCGGCGGGCCCGATGTTGCCCCGGGTGGGGAAGGTGAGCGGCACGCGGTCGGCGGGCAGCTCGAGGGCCTCGCACATGGCGTTGGTGTGCACGGTCGAGACCTGGTGCGCGACGTAGCGGTCCATGTCGCTCCAGTCGAACTCGGCCTTGGCGTCCTCCCACGTCTCGCGCGACAGGGCGATGCCGGCCTCGAGCAGGCCGCGGGTGTCGGTGCGCATCCACTCGAGGTCACCCACGCAGAGGTCGTGGTGCTCGGTGCCCGCACGGGCGACGCCACCGACGATGCGGTGACCCTCGGGGTGCTGGTCGGCGCGGCCGAGCACCATCGCCGCGGCGCCGGAGCCCAGCGTCAGCGTGGCGAACTGCGACAGGACGTCGTTGGCGGTCGCGTCGGGCTGCGACAGGCGCTCGAGCGTGACCTCCTGCGTGTGCCGCGAGCTCTCGCCGTCGACGACGACGGCGTAGTCGATCTGCCCGGCGTCGATCATCGTGGCGGCGAGCTGCATGCCGTTGACGAAGCCGAGGCAGGCGTTGGCGAGGTCGAAGTTGAGGCAGCTCGTCGGCAGCCCGAGCGCGTGGTGGATCTGCACTGCCATCGACGGCTCGAGGTGCTCTCGCGACACCGACGTGTTGACCATGAGCCCGACGCGCGAGGGGTCGATGCCGGCCTCGGCCAGCGCCTTCGCACCCGCGGTCGCCGCACCCTCGGTGAAGCTGACGCCCTCGGGCCACCAGCGCCGCTCACGGATGCCGGCGAGCCGCTCGAGCATCCCCGAGCGGAGCCCGACGCGGGCGTAGGTCTCGAGCAGCTTCTCGTCGAAGGCGTCGGACGTCATCACCACCGGGGCGTCGACGGCGCAGACGGACAGGACCGCCGTGTTCGCGTACCGGAAGGTTGCGTTTCCGCTCATGCTGGCCCCTTGCGCCTGTCTCTTCGTCATGCCGTGTCTCGTGTCGGGCCGGTCGGTGTCCCGACCCCCCGAGAGGCGTCGCCGACCCGCGCGGCGGCGCCTCATGTGTACCCGAAAGTAGATCACGTCCGCGGGGGTGCGCTCGCACCGTGCCACCCGGCATCCGTGGTGGAATCGCCCATGGCCCCCGCGTCGAGCAAGACTCCCGCCGTCGAGATCGAGGTCGACGACCGGGTCGTGCGCCTCAGCAGTCCCGACCGCGTCTACTTCTCCGAGCGCGGCGAGACCAAGCGCGACCTGCTCGACTACTACCTCTCGGTCGGCCCCGGGATCGTGCGGGCCCTGCGCGAGCGACCGTGCATGCTGCACCGCTTCCCCAAGGGGGTCGACGGGCCCAAGGTGCACCAGAAGCGCCTGCCCGCCGGGGCGCCGCCGTGGGTGCAGACGGTGCGGCTGCACTTCCCGCGCTACGGGCTGCACGCCGACGAGCTGTGCGTCACCCACCTCGCCGACGTGGCGTGGGCGGTGCAGATGTCGACGGTCGAGTTCCACCCGTGGAACAGCCGCCGCGCCGACACCGAGAAGCCCGACGAGTGGCGCATCGACCTCGACCCCATGCCCGACTGCCCTTTCGACACGGTGCGTCGCGCCGCGGCGGTGACGCACGAGGTGCTGGACGAGCTCGGCGCCGTGGGCTGGCCCAAGACGTCGGGCGGCTCGGGGCTGCACGTCTACGTGCGCATCGACCCGCAGTGGGGCTTCTCCGACGTGCGCCGTGGCGCCCTCGCCTTCGCCCGCGAGGTCGAGCGACGGATGCCGGACGACGTGACGACGACGTGGTGGCGCAAGGACCGTTCACCCAGCGACCTCTTCGTCGACTACAACCAGAACGCCCGCGACCACACCATCGCGGCGGCCTACAGCGTTCGCGGCAACGCCCGCGGAACGGTCTCGGCCCCGCTGCGGTGGGACGAGGTCGCCGACGTCGAGCCGCAGGACCTCACCATCGCGACGATGCCGGCGAGGTTCGCCGAGCTGGGCGACCTGCACGAGGGCATCGACGACGCCGTCTTCGACTTCTCGGCGCTGCTCGAGTGGGCCGACCGCGACGAGCGGGAGGGTGCAGCCGTTCCCCCGGAACCCGACGCACAATGAGGTGGCGGGCACCCGCCCCGCCCTGGCCGCCTCGTGCGACCTGCCCGACCGGAGGAGAACCGTGACCACGCTCAGCGACTTCAGCGCCACCACCCTGACGGGGCAGGAGCAGCCGCTCTCGGAGTACGAGGGCGACGTCGTGCTCGTCGTCAACACCGCGAGCAGGTGCGGGTTCACCCCGCAGCTCGCCGGGCTGGAACGGCTGCAGGAGACGTACGGCGCGCGGGGCCTGCGGGTGCTCGGCTTCCCATGCAACCAGTTCGGCAGCCAGGAGCCGGGCACCGAGGACGAGATCGGTGAGTTCTGCCAGAAGAACTACGGCGTGACCTTCCCCATGTTCGCCAAGGTCGACGTCAACGGCCGCGACGCGCACCCCGTCTGGAAGTGGCTGCGGTCGCAGCGCGGCGGCCTCATCGGCGACAAGATCCGCTGGAACTTCACGAAGTTCCTCGTCGGCCGTGACGGCCGGGTGCTCGGTCGCTACGCCCCCAACACCGACCCCGCGTCGATCGCCGACGACATCGAGAAGGCCCTCGAGGCCTGACCGGGGCGGCGTCCTCGACCCCTACGATCTGCGGGTGGACCACGCCACCTTCGCCGACCGCACCGCCCACGGTGTCGTCGACGTGCGCCGCGGCGACGACGCCCTCGAGGCACTCTCGGCGGGCGAGGGGTTCTGGGCCGTCGTGGCCACCTTCGAGGGTGCCGTCACCGCCGTCCGCTTCGCCCACGTCGAGCCCCGGATGCCGGGTGGCCCGGCCGGTGCCCTGGGGGAGGTGTCGACCCCCGTGACGCCTCCACCGGCCTGGCGGCCGCTCGACGGCGACTGGCACACCTCGCTCGACCGTGACGCCTACGTCGCCGCGGTGCAGGAGGTGCGCTCGCGCATCGCCGCCGGGACCGTCTACCAGGTCAACGTGTGCCGGGTCGTCAGCCACCGGCTCGACGACGGGGCCGACCTCGACGGTCTCGACTCGCTGCTGCGACAGGGCAACCCGGCCCCGCACGCCGCGCGCATCCGGTGCGCCGAGGCGGGTCTCGACGTGGTCTGCGCGTCACCCGAGCTGTACCTGGGGGTGCGTGACGGCCGCGTCGTCAGCCGCCCCATCAAGGGCACCGCGCCCACCGCCGAGCAGCTGCTGCCGAAGGACCACGCCGAGAACGTCATGATCGTCGACCTCGTGCGCAACGACCTGTCGCCCGTGAGCCGGCCCGGCACCGTCTCGGTCGACGAGCTGTGCGTCGTCGAGACGCACCCCGGGCTCGTCCACCTCGTCTCGACCGTCTCCGGCCGGCTGCGTGCGGGCACGACGTGGCGTGACGTCCTCGCCGCCGCCTACCCGCCCGGGTCGGTGAGCGGTGCGCCGAAGTCGAGTGCGCTCCAGGCCATCGCCGACCTCGAGCCGGTGCCTCGCGGGCCCTACTGCGGGGCGGTCGGCTGGGTCGACGCCGGGGCCGACGCCGCCGAGCTGGCGGTCGGCATCCGCACGTTCTGGGCCGAGCGGGACGCCGGGGGTGGGCGGTGGCTGCGGTTCGGGACCGGGGCCGGCATCACGTGGCACTCCGACCCCGTCGGGGAGTGGCGCGAGACCGAGCTCAAGGCTGCGCGTCTCGTGGGGCTGGCCGCCGGCGCTGTGTCACCATGAACACCCGCGAGCGAACGGACGAGACCGACAGCATGAGCACGAACACACGCGTCTGGGTCGACGGCGACCTCGTCGAGCCCACCCGGGCCGCCGTCTCCGCCCTCGACCACGCCGTCACCGTCGGTGACGGCGTCTTCGAGACGGCCAAGATCGTCGACGGCGCACCCTTCGCGGTGTCTCGCCACCAGCAGCGGCTGCTGCGCTCGGCGGCCGGCCTGGGTCTCCCGGCCCCTGACCTCGCCGTCGTCGAGAAGGGCATCGCGGCCGTGCTCGACGGTCCGCCCATCGAGTTCGGTCGTCTGCGCTGGAGCGTCACCGGCGGCGTGGGCCCCCTCGGCTCCGACCGTGACGACGCCGCGTTGACCTACATCGTGCTCGCCGCCGACCAGGCCCGCCCCCCGGCATCCGGCAAGCTCGCGGTCGTGCCGTGGACCCGCAACGAGCGCTCGGCCGTCGCGGGCCTCAAGACCACCTCGTACGCCGAGAACGTCGTCGCCCTCGCTCGGGCCAAGTCGGTCGGTGCGATCGAGGCGGTGTTCGCGAACACCCGCGGCGAGCTGTGCGAGTGCACCGGCAGCAACGTCTTCGTCGTCGTCGACGGCGAGGTGCTGACGCCGCCGCTCGACTCCGGCGCCCTCGGCGGCATCACGCGCGAGCTGACGATCGAGTGGGCCCGCGAGGCCGACGTGCCCGTCCGCGAGACGGCGCTGCCGCTCGACGTGCTCGGGAGCGCCGACGAGGTCTTCATCACCAGCTCGACGAAGGACGTGCTCCCGGTGCACGCCGTCGACGAGCGCGAGCTGCCCGCCCCCTGGCCACTGACCGAGCGGCTGCAGGCCGTGTTCCGCGAGCGCGCGGCAGGAGACCTCGACCCGTGAGCACCGACCAGCACGAGCACCCCGACGCCGGCCCCGACGGTCGAGTCGACGGGCGCCCCGACGTACGTCCCGGCAGGGGCTCGGACACGCGTCAGGACCGGCGCGGTGACGTCGACTACGGCGACCGCAACGTCACCCTCGACGCGGACGAGGACCGGTGGGCCTGGCGGGCAAAGCTGCGCCGCAACAAGGCGACCCATCTCGCGTACCGCATCGCCGTCGGCGTCGTCGGCGGCATCGTCACCATCGGTGGGCTCATCATGGTGCCCGCCCCCGGCCCGGGCTGGCTCGTCGTCTTCGCCGGCATCGCCATCCTCGCCAGCGAGTTCGAGTTCGCCCAGCGGCTGCTCGCCTTCGGCAAGCGCCAGCTGGAGCGTTGGAACCGCTGGCTGATGGCCCAGCCCGTCTGGGTGCGGGGGCTCGTCGGCCTGGCCACCCTCGCCTTCGTGTGGCTGCTGTTCTGGGGCTACTTCGCCTGGCAGGGCGTGCCGCAGTTCGTGCCCGACTGGGCCGCCCAGTGGCTCCAGCGGCTGCCCGGGGTCGACTGACCGCGCCCGCGTCGGTGCCGCCCGGGGGGCGATTTCCGGTCGCCGCACACGACCGGCTATCGTTCATCCGTCGCCCGCCACCGGTGGGCGCCCGGACGTATAGCTCAGTTGGTTAGAGCGCTCGCTTCACACGCGAGAGGTCAGGGGTTCGAGTCCCTTTACGTCCACCAGCGCACGACGACGGCCCCGCCCCTCTCGGGCGGGGCCGTCGTGGTGTCCGCGGCGGTGCTCCGGCGTCACCGGCCCTCAGGCGAGGCGCAGCACCCGCGACTCCCACGGGGCGAGATCGAGGCCGGTGCGCCCGTCGTGCGTCGCGAGCAGCACCTCGCCGCCGACGACGTCGGGCACGTGAGACGGGTCGACGGTGACAGCATCCGACGAGCAGTTGGCCAGCACGAGCAGGCGCTCGTCGCCGAGGGTGCGGGTGAAGACCCAGAGCTGCTCGTGGTCGGGCAGCAGCAGCTCGAAGCGGCCGTCGACGACGCACTCGTCAGAGTGACGCAGGGCGATGAGCGCGCGGTAGTGCGCGAACACCGACTGCGGATCGCGCCGCGCCGCAGCGGCGTTCACGTCGACGTGGTCGGGGTTGACTGCGAGCCAGGGCGTCCCGGTCGTGAAGCCGGCGGATGCCGTGTCGTCCCACTGCATCGGCGTGCGGGCGTTGTCACGGCTCTTGACGGCGAGCGACCGCATGACCGTCTCGGCGGCGAGACCGAGGCTCGTCGCCTCCGCGTGGTAGTTGACCGACTCGATGTCGCGGTACTGCTCGAGGGTCTCGAAGCCGGCGTTGGCCATGCCGAGCTCCTCGCCCTGGTAGACGTACGGCGTCCCCCGGTGCAGGTGCAGCACGGTGCCCAGCGTCTTCGCCGAGGCGACGCGGTGCTCGGGGGAGTCGTCGCCGAAGCGGGACACGACGCGGGGCTGGTCGTGGTTGTTCCAGTAGAGCGAGTTCCAGCCGACGTCGGCCAGGCCCACCTGCCACCGCTCGAGGCTGCGCTTGAGCACCGGCAGCGGCACGTCGGCGAGGTCCCACTTGGCGCCACCGGGCGCGACGTCGAGGTCGACGTGCTCGAAGGTGAAGACCATGTCGAGCTCGCGACGGTCGGGGTCGGTCACCCGCCGGGCGACGTCGATCGTCGAGCCCGGCATCTCTCCGACGGTGAGCAGGTGCTGGTCGGTGAGCCCGACCTCGCGGTTCATCTCCGCGAGATACTCGTCGAGGCGCGGCCCGTTCGCGACGAGGTCGAACGAGCTGCCGTAGGGCTGCCCGGGCTCCTGCGGCGCGTCGGGGAGGCCCACGTCCTTGCTGATGAGGTTGATGACGTCCATGCGGAACCCGTCGACGCCGCGGTCGACCCAGCGCCGCATCATCGCGTAGACCGCACTGCGCACCTCCGGGTTCTCCCAGTTGAGGTCGGGCTGCTTGGGCGAGAAGAGGTGCAGGTAGTACTCCCCGCTGTGCGGGTCGAGGTGCCAGGCCGGCCCCGAGAAGGCCGCGCCCCAGTTGGTCGGCTCCGCGCCCGGGGTGCCTGCCGCGTGGCCCTCGCGCGGCGGACGCCACCAGTACCAGTCGCGCTTCGGCGAGGCCGGGTCGCGCGCCTCGACGAACCACGGGTGCTCGTCGGACGTGTGGTTGACGACGAGGTCCATGACGACCCGGATGCCGTGGGCGTGGCACCCCTCGATGAGGGCGTCGAGGTCGGCGAGGGTCCCGAAGAGCGGGTCGACGTCCTCGTAGTCGCTGATGTCGTAGCCGTTGTCGTCCATCGGCGAGCGGTAGACGGGCGAGAGCCAGAGGACGTCGACCCCCAGGTCGGCGAGGTGGTCGAGGTGGGCGGTGATGCCGGGGATGTCGCCCACCCCGTCGCCGTCGCTGTCGGCGAACGAACGTGGGTAGACCTGGTAGACCACCGCGTCACGCCACCAGCCCGGTTCGCGCCGGGCGGGGACCGGTGTCGGGTGGCCGGCGGTCGGGGTCTCGGCGGGCGGCGGGGCGTCGTCGGCGTGGGGACTCACGCGGCGATCCTTGCACCCGGGACCACCCGACGGCGGCTACGGTCGTGACCATGATCGCCACCGTGTCGAGCCTGTTCATCTACCCCGACTCGGACGCGCCCGGGCAGCAGCTGGACCGGGTCGAGATGACCGAGACCGGGCCCGAGGGCAACCGGTCCAAGAAGCACGCCGTGCACCTCGTCACCGCCGGCCAGTACGTGCGTGAGCACCCCAAGGCCAACGTCGTGCTCGACATGGACGACTCCATGCTCGACAAGCTCGTCGGCCGGGTCGTGCGCATGGGCGAGGCCACCCTGTCGGTCACCCGCAAGCCCGCGCAGTGCGCGGGGGTCTACGCCGAGGTCGTCTCGCCCGGGCCGGTGGCGGTCGACGACGTGCTGCTGGTCGGCGACGACGAGAGCGGTGACGAGAGCGGTGACGAGAGCGGCGCCGGGGACGAGGCCGCGACGGGCCGGCCGCAGGCGGGCGACCCGGCCGACGGCCCCGCGTGACCATCCACACCGAGCACCCGTTCGAGACGCCCGACGGGGACCGCGACCCGGTGCGCCGGCTGCGGGCCCGGGTCGGCGCCACCGTCACGCTCTGGACCGCCGGCGAGGGCGTCGAGCGCGCCGGCCTCACCGTCTCGTCGTACCTCGTCGCGGCGGGCGACCCGGGTCGCGTGGTCGCGCTGCTCCACCCCGAGAGCGACCTGCTCGACCGGCTGGAGGACACCGGCACGGCGGTCGTCGCCCTGCTCGGTCAGCGTGACCGCGAGGTCGCCGACGCGTTCGCGGGCGTCATGCCCGCCCCGGGTGGCCCGTTCCGGCTGACGCGGTGGGAGCAGACCGAGTGGGGGCCGCGGCCCCTCACGGTGGCGACGTGGGCCGGCGTCCGGCTCGACGCCGCGGCCGTCCACGACGTGGGCTGGTCACGCCTCGTCGAGGCCACCATCGAGCACCTCGCCGTCGGCGACGACGACGCCCCGCTCGTGCACCGCCGCGGCCGCTACCTGCCCCCTGCCTAGGCTGGGGCGATGCGCGTCGTCGTCATCGGTGGCACCGGCCACATCGGAACCTTCCTCGTCCCCCGGCTCGTCCGGGCCGGCCACGAGGTCGTCAGCCTCAGCCGCGGGCGCAGCCCGCGCTACGCGGACGACCCCGCGTGGGGCGAGGTCCGCGAGGTCGTCGTCGACCGTGACGCCACGGAGCGTGACGGCACCTTCGCCCGCACCGTCGCCGACGTCGAGGCGGATGCCGTCGTCGACCTCATCTGCTTCACCCCCGAGTCGGCGGCCACGCTCGTCGAGGGCCTGCGTGGGCGCACCGGCCACCTGCTGCACTGCGGCTCCATCTGGCGGCACGGCCCGAGCCTGCGGCTGCCCGTGACGGAGGCGAACGGCGCCCCGCCGGTGGGGGAGTACGGCATCGCCAAGGCGGCGATCGCCGCGCACCTGGCGAGCGAGACGGCATCCGGTGGGCTGGTCACGACGACCCTGCACCCCGGTCACATCGTCGGCCCGGGCTGGCACCCCATCGGGCCGCTCGGCAACCTCGACCCGGGCGTCTGGTGGCGCCTGTCGGCGGGTGACCCGATCGTGCTGCCGGGGCTGGGGGCGGAGGCCATGCACCACGTGCACGCCGACGACGTCGCCCAGGCGTTCGAGCTGGCGCTCGCCGACCGGGACGCCGTGGCGGGCGAGGATCTCGACGTCGTGGCACCCAGCGCGCTGACGGTGCGGGGCTACCTCGAGATCGCCGCCTCGTGGTTCGGGCAGCGGGCGATGATCGAGCACGTGTCGTGGGAGCGGTTCCGGGGCGAGACCCCGGCCGAGCACGCCGACGCGAGCTGGGAGCACCTGAGCCGCAGCCACGTCGTCAGCATCGACAAGGCCCGACGCCTCATCGGCTACGCGCCCCGGTACGAGCCCGACGAGGCCGTGCTCGAGTCGCTGCGCTGGCTCGTGGAGCACGACCGGCTCGACATCGCGCGGCCCTTGCTCGACCGCTGACCGGGCGTCGGCCCCGCCGGTGCCGCCGGCACCCCCCGTGCCGCCTGCTTCGCCGGTGCCGCTCGGGGGCCGGTGACGCCGGTCAGCCGACGGTGTCGCCCTCGAGCATCTCGGTGCGCAGCCACGCCTCGGGGATGCCGAAGGCGTCGACGAGCACCGTGGCCAGGGGGCGCAGCTCGGCGCACAGCTCGTTGACGAGGGCGGTCACCGCCTTGGTGCGCGAGGCCCCGAGACGGTCGTGCTCGAGGTACCAGCCCTTGTGCCGCTCGATGGTGCTCAGGGCGTGGAGGTCGCAGACCCGGCCGAGCACCCGCGCGACGTCGGGGTCGTCGCACCGCTCCACCGCCGTCGCGAACGACTCGAGCACGAGCCGGTCGACGTGGGCGTTCGCGGCCTCGACGAGGTGGTCCTGGCACGAGTTGAAGGCCTCGAAGGCGTCGACCCCGGGGGCGTCGGCCCGTCGTAGCCGGCGGGCGACCCCTTCGACGAGGTGCTCCTCCCGCTCGCGCAGCAGGCTCAGCTGCGTGGCGCGGGCGGCGAACACCACCTCGTCCTCGCGTCCCGGCGTCGCGTCGACGAGACGCTGCACGAGGGCCCGGGCCGCGGAGCGCTCGACGAACGTGCCGGCCGTGAGCCGGGCCCCGAAGCGCACGATGCCGAGGGTGTCGAGGTCGCCGAACGTCGAGCGGTACTCCGCGAGAAGCGACTTCGCGACGAGCTGGAGCAGGACGGTGTTGTCTCCCTCGAAGGTCGTGAAGATGTCGGTGTCGCTCTTGGTCGCCGCGAGCCGGTTGGCCCAGAGGTAGCCGGCGCCACCGCACGCCTCCCGGCACTCCTGCACCGTGTCGGTCGTGTGCCGGGTCGTCACCGCCTTGAGCCCGGCCGCCCGCGCCTCGAGCCGCCGCCGGTCGCCCTCGTCGGCGACCCGGCCGGAGAGGACGTCGTCCATGGCGTCGACGAGGTCGTGCTGGGCGAACTGCAGGGCGTAGGCCGTCGCGATGCGCGGCAGCAGGCGTCGCTGGTGCGTGCGGTAGTCGAGCAGCGCCGCCTCGGCGTCACGGCCGGGGGCGTCGAACTGCCTTCTCGCGTCGCCGTACCGGGTGGCGACCGTCAGGGCGGTGCGCGCGGCTGCCCCCGCGCCACCGGCGACGGAGATGCGGCCGCGCACGAGGGTCCCGAGCATGGTGAAGAAGCGTCGTGACGGGTTCTCGATCGGGCTCGAGTAGACGCCGTGCTCGTTGACGTCGCCGTACCGGCCGAGCAGGTTCGTGCGCGGCACCCGCACGTGGTCGAACGACAGTCGGCCGTTGTCGACGCCGCCGAGGCCGAGCTTGGCGCCGTCGTCGCCGACGGTGACACCGGATGCCGGGTGGCCGGCGTCGTCGCGGATCGGGACGAGCACGCAGTGCACCCCGTGCTGCTCCTCGCCGACGACGAGCTGCGCGAAGACGGCGGCGAGGTGGCCGTCACGGGCGGCGTTGCCGATGTAGTCCTTGCGGGCGCCCGGCCCGGGGGAGTGGACGACGATCTCGTCGGTGGCGGGGTCGTAGGTGGCGGTGGTCTCCAGCCGCTGCACGTCGCTGCCGTGACCCGTCTCGGTCATGGCGAAGCACCCCTGCAGCTCGCCGCTGATGATCCGCGGCAGGAGGTGGTCGTGCCGCTCGGTGCCGAGCAGGGAGACGGCGCCGCCGAACAGGCCCCACTGCACCCCGGCCTTGACGAAGAGGGACAGGTCGGTGTGGCCGAGCATCTCGAAGGCCTCGACGGCGCGGGCGTACCGGCCGGTGCCGCCCTGGTGCTCGGGGAAGCCGTCCGCGACGAACGAGCGTCCGGCAAGGGAGGCCAGCTGCGCGGTGACGCGCGCACGGTGCTCCTCCATCGGTAGGGGCTCGGCCGCCGGGGCGAGGGCCTCGACGTCGAGGGCACGGCACTCGTCGCGCACCTCGGCCGCCCCGGCGTCAAGGCTGGCGCGGAGGCCGTCGACGAGGGCGGCGCGGTCGGCAGGACGGCTCGCGCCGGGCAGCGAGGGTCGACGGCTGGTGGTCGGTACGGCGGACACGGGTGACGTCCTTCAGTCGGAGATTCGGTCGGGGGTGCGGTCGGAGGTGCGGGACGCGGGGGCGACGACGACCGAGAGGCCGCGCCACGCGAGGTCGGTGAGGGTCTGCACGAGGTCGGCCCGCGGCTCGCGGTCGGGGCGGGCGAGCCAGTCGTCGGCGACGGCCTGCACCGACCCGACGAGCGAGACCGCCCACACGCGTGCCCGGCGGCGGTGCTCCGCGTCGGCCCGGGCGAGCGAGGGCTGCAGGAACCCGGCGAGGTGGTCGCTGAGGCGGTCGGCGACCTGGCCGACGGTCTCGCCCACGGGGTCGTCGGTGAGCGGCCGGTCGACGAGCGGGCGGTTGACGACGAAGCGGTACACCTCGGTGTCCGACTCGACGAGGGCGAGGTAGGCGTCGACCGTCGAGGCGATGAGCTCGCGGGGGCCGACGTCGCGGGCGTCGGGGCGGTCGAGCGCGGCGGACACCTGGGTGACGACCCGGGCGTCGATGCGCGCGGCCACGGCCCGGTAGAGGCCGGCCTTGTCGTCGAAGTGCCGGTAGACGACGGTCTTGCTCGTGCCGGCCTCCGCGGCGATGTCGTCCATACCGACCGAGGCGCCGTGGCGTCGCACGGCCTTGATGGTCGCGTCGACGATCGCGGTCCGTCGCTGCTCGCGGTGACGCGTCCAGCGGGCGTCACGCCCGTCGCGCGTCGGCGCCATCGCCTGCTCGCTCGTCATGTCCCGACGGTAACAGGTACCGGCTGTATCGAATACCGCGAGTGTCGGTTACCGTGGTCGCGTCCGAGGCGACCGTGCCGGCAACGACCCGCGTCGCGCCACCCGTCGCTCGTCACGACCACCAGGAGAGCCCGATGCCCGCCCAGAGCCCCTCGCGACCCCCGGCCGCCCCGAGGCGGGTCGCCGTCCTCGGCGGCAACCGCATCCCGTTCGCGCGGTCCGACCGCGCCTACGCCCGCGCCTCGAACCAGGACATGCTCACCGCCGCGCTCGACGGCCTCGTCGCCCGGTTCGGGCTCGCGGGGGAGCGGCTCGGCGAGGTCGCGGCCGGCGCCGTGCTCAAGCACAGCCGTGACTTCAACCTCACCCGGGAGGCCGTGCTCGGGTCACGGCTGGACCCGGCGACCCCCGCCTACGACGTCCAGCAGGCCTGCGGCACCGGGCTCGAGGCGACCGTGCTCGTCGCCAACAAGATCGCTCTCGGTCAGATCGAGGCCGGTGTCGCCGGCGGCGTCGACTCGGCCAGTGACGCGCCCATCGCCGTCAGCGAGGGCCTGCGGCGGATCCTCCTGTCGCTCAACCGGGCGCGCACCGTGGGCCAGCGCCTCGCCGCCCTCTCGCAGCTGCGCCCCGGCGACGTCGTGCCGAACGCCCCGCAGAACCGCGAGCCCCGGACCGGGAGGTCGATGGGGGAGCACATGGCGGCGACCGCGGCCCAGTGGGGCATCAGCCGCGCCGCGCAGGACGAGCTGGCGGCCACGAGCCACCACCACCTCGCCGCGGCGTGGGAGCGGGGCTTCTTCGACGACCTCGTCACCCCCTACCTCGGCCTCACCCGCGACGACACCCTGCGCCCCGACACCACCGTCGAGACGCTCGCCGGTCTGCGCACCGTCTTCGGTGACGGCGAGGGCGCGACCATGACCGCCGGCAACTCGACCCCCCTCACCGACGGCGCCTCCACCGTGCTGCTCGGCAGCGAGCGGTGGGCCGCCGCGCACGGGCTCGACCCGCTCGCGTGGTTCGTCGACGCCGAGACCGCCGCGGTCGACTACGTGCACGGTGACGAGGGGCTGCTCATGGCGCCCGTGTACGCCGTACCGCGACTGCTGGAACGGAACGGCCTGTCGTTGCAGGACTTCGACGTCTACGAGATCCACGAGGCCTTCGCCGCGACGGTGCTCACGACGCTCGCCGCCTGGGAGGACGCGGACTACTGCCGCGACCGGCTCGGCCTCGACGCACCCCTGGGAGCGATCGACCGCGACCGCCTCAACGTCAACGGCAGCTCGCTGGCGACGGGCCATCCGTTCGCCGCCACGGGCGGGCGCATCGTCGCCTCCCTCGCCAAGACCCTGCACGAGCGCGGCGGCGGCCGCGGCCTCGTGTCCATCTGCGCCGCCGGCGGCCAGGGCGTCGTCGCGATCCTGGAGGCCTGACCGTGCCCGACCTGTTCACCACCCTCGCCACCTCGCCTGTCGCCCGTCGGGTCGGAGTTCCGCAGCCGACCCGGCTGCGACGCTTCGCGCCGGGCGAACCCCTCTGCGACAGCCCGGTGCTCGTCGCCGGCGGCGGCGCCTTCGCCGGCGCCGTGCGCGACCACCTCGCCTCCCTCGGCGTGACCACCGTCGATGCCCTCGAGGTCGCCGAGGTCGCCGAGGGTGCTGTCGACGGGACCCCTCCGGTCACGGATGCCGGTCGGCTGGGTGCCGTCGTGCTCGACCTGAGCGCGGCCGTCGACCTCGGCGACCTCGACCGGCTCCGCACCCTCGGGGCGCCCGCGGTGCGGCGGCTCGCCCGCAACGCCCGGGTGGTCGTCGTCGGTCGCGACCCCGACACCGTGACCGACCTGGAGGCGGCTGTGACCCAGCGCGCCCTCGAGGGGTTCGTGCGCTCGCTCGGCAAGGAGCTGCGTGACGGGGCGACGGCGAACCTCGTCCTGGCGCAGGGTGGTCGGCCCGACGGTGTCGTCTCCGCCGCCTCGTTCTTCCTCTCCGGACGCTCGGCCTACGTCGACGGGCAGGTCGTCGTCGTCGACGACACGCCGACCCCGGCGTCGTCGACGACCCTGCTCGCCGGTCGGGTGGCCGTCGTCACCGGCGCCGCCCGGGGCATCGGCGCCGACATCGCCCGGGTGCTGGCCCGGGACGGCGCCCGCGTCGTGGCCGTCGACGTGCCCTCGGCCGGACAGGCTCTCGCCGCCGTCGCCAACGAGGTGGGCGGCACCGCGCTGCAGCTCGACATCACAGCCCCCGACGCGGGCGCCCGCATCGTCGAGCACGCCCGCGGTCGACACGGGGGCCTCGACGTCGTCGTCCACAACGCCGGCATCACGCGCGACCGGCTGCTCGTCAACCTCGACGAGCAGCAGTGGTCGAGCGTCGTCGACGTCAACCTCCGGTCGGTGCTGCGGATGAACCAGGCCCTGCTCGCCGAGGGCGGCCTGGGTGACGGCGGACGCATCGTCTGCGTCTCGTCGATCGCCGGCCTCGCCGGCAACCGGGGACAGTCGAACTACGCGGTGAGCAAGGCGGGGGTGGTCGGCCTCGTGCACGCCCTCTCGCGCCGCGTCGCCGGGCGGGGCATCACGGTCAACGCCGTCGCCCCCGGCTTCATCGAGACGGAGATGACCGCGCGGATCCCCTTCGCCACCCGGGAGGTCGGCCGGCGGATGAACTCCCTGCAGCAGGCCGGCCTGCCCCTCGACGTCGCCGAGGCGGTCTGCTGGCTGGCCCAGCCCACGAGCGGCGCCGTCACGGGGCAGGTGCTGCGCGTCTGCGGCCAGAGCCTGCTGGGGGCGTGACACCGTGACACCGTCGGACCGCGGCGCGGCGGCCTCCGGTTCGGAGGGGTCATCGCCGATCACGGTGCTGACCGCGGCACCCGACCTGCGGCGCCTCTACGCCACGGCCGCGCTGCGACGGGGGTCCGGCGACGACCTCGGGGGCCGCGTCGCCCGCTACGGCGTGCACGCCGACCCCGCCCGGGTCGCCGCCTACGCGCGCCTCTGCGGCTTCCCCGTCGGCGGCCCGCTGCCGCCGACCTACCCTCACCTGCTCGGCTTCCCCCTGCAGCTGCACGTCATGACCCGCCCCGGGTTCCCCCTGCCGCTGCTCGGCGCCGTCCACGTCGAGAACCGGGTCGCGCTGCATCGCCGGCTGTTGCCGGACGAGCCCCTCGACCTCACGGTGTGGGCCGAGGCGCTCCGACCACACCGCCGCGGCCGCCAGGTCGACCTCGTCACCCGGGCGACCGTGGCCGGCGAGACGGTCTGGGAGGGCGTGAGCACCTACCTGGCCCGCGGCGAGGAGCACCCGGACGCACCACGGTCCGAGCCGCCGGCACCCGACCAGCCGACCGGCATCCGGCCCGGGCCTCGGTGGCGCCTCGCGGAGGGCGCGGGGCGTGCCTACGCCGCGGTCTCGGGCGACTGGAACCCCATCCACGTGCACGCCCTGACGGCCAGGCCACTCGGCTTCCGGTCGGCCATCGCGCACGGGATGTACTCGTACGCAAGGGTGCTCGCCGCCCTCGGCTCGCGGCTGCCGCGGGAGGGACTCACGAGCCACGTGTGGTTGCGCAGGCCGGTGCCGCTGCCGTCGACGGTCACGCTCGACACGACCTTCGCCGGTCACGGGTCGCTCTCGACCCTCCGCGCCGAGCGGGGCGACACGGTGCACCTCGTCGCGCGCACCGCCTGGTGAGCCGGCCTACTCGTAGAGCACGTAGTCGGGCTTCGGCCGCAGCGCCAGCACCTGCTTCGGCGTCATGATCGGCCCGAACTCGCCGTCCTCCTCGTAGAACAGCTTGAAGCCCGGCTCGACGCTGGTGGGCAGGTCCTTCGTCAGGCGCTTCCACGTGCTCGTCTTCGCGCCGGGTGACCCGATGCCGTCGACCGACTTGATGACGACGACGCCCTGGTGCGTGCGGATGTCGTCCTCGTCGCGGACGATCGACGGGGAGAGCTGGTGGAAGACGAGGGCCTTCTCGGGCAGGTCGTGCTTCGCGACGACGCCGGAGAGGTAGGCGGCGACCGCGTCGATCTCCTTGCCGGTCGTGTGCCCGAAGACCTTCATCGGGACCTCACCCGGCCCCATCGCCCACTCCGGGTCGAGGGCGATGCCGACGTCGGGCTGCTCGAGCCACGGCTCGTAGTGCTCGACCTCGTCGAGGAAGTCGGCCCGCCCGGGCTGGATGTTGATGAGCATGATGCCGCCCACCCGGCGGGCCGCGGCGAGGTAGTCGTCGACGACGGAGGCCTTGACGCGGGAGCGGTACTTGCCGTCGGCTCCGGGGCGCCCCTGGACGATGGTCGCGATGAGCTCGAGGACCGGCATGACCTTGCGGCCGTCGGCGTAGGCGGTGCCGACCCGCTTCAGCTCGGCGGCGCGCTCGTCGAGGTCGCCGATGCCGAGCCGCCCCATGGCCTTGCTGCCGGGCACCCCGGCGTAGCCGACGAGGCGGTACTCCGGCAGCAGCGAGCGCCCCCCGCCGGGCAGCTGCGGGGGCGCGGACGTCGTGGGCGTCGCGGGGGCGCCACTGCCGGTCGCGCCGGTCGCGTCCTGTGACTGCGACGACGAGCCGGGTGCCCCCGGCGCGGGGGCGCCGGTGCCGGTGGCGGACGAGCACGCGGCGAGGGCGAGCAGGGCGCCGGTCGTCACGGCCACCACGGCCGAGCGGGTGCGGTGGAGCGCGGGCACGGGGGGACCTCCAGCGTGACGGATGCCGTTCGCCCCGCACGGTACGTCACCGACCTGCCCCACAGCGGCACCGACGACGCGGGTCGCACCGGCCCGGGGGACACCAGCGACGTCGTCGGCGCCACCGGCCGCAAAGCGCGTCGCGACCTCCCGCGCGCAGTGGATACCCTTGCCGGGCCGCGACCACGCGGCATCCGACCCGTTCGTCGACCACCTCACGAGGAGCCACACCGTGTCTGCACAGATCAGCGTCACCGTCGCCGGGAGCGAGCGATCGGTCGACGAGCAGACGACGGCCGGTGACCTCGTCGGCGGCGACCGCGCCGTCGTCGTCGCCCGCGTCAACGGAGAGCTGCGCGACCTCTTCCACGTGCTCTCCGACGGCGACGTCGTCGAGCCCGTCACGGTCGACAGCGAGGACGGCCTCGCCGTGCTGCGCCACTCCGCCGCCCATGTTCTCGCGCAGGCGGTGCAGTCGGTGAACCCGCAGGCGAAGCTGGGCATCGGCCCGCCCGTGCGCGACGGGTTCTACTACGACTTCGACGTCGAGACCCCGTTCACCCCCGACGACCTCAAGGCGCTCGAGAAGTCGATGCAGCGCATCATCAACGAGGGCCAGACCTTCGCGCGTCGGGTCGTCAGCGACGCCGACGCCCTCGACGAGCTCAAGGACGAGCCGTACAAGTGCGAGCTCGTCGGCCTCAAGGGCGGCGACGCCGAGGACGCGGCCGAGGGTGCGGGTGTCGAGGTCGGTGCGGGCGAGCTGACGATCTACGACAACATCCGGCGCGACGGCTCGCGGGCGTGGGGCGACCTGTGCCGTGGCCCGCACGTGCCGAGCACCAAGGTGATCGGCAACGCCTTCAAGCTCATGCGCTCGGCCGCCGCGTACTGGCGCGGGTCGGAGAAGAACCCGCAGCTGCAGCGCATCTACGGCACCGCCTGGCCGAGCAAGGACGAGCTCAAGGCCTACCTCGACCGGCTGGCCGAGGCCGAGCGCCGCGACCACCGGCGGCTCGGCACCGAGCTCGACCTCTACTCCTTCCCCGACGAGCTGGGCTCGGGGCTCCCCGTCTTCCACCCCAAGGGCGGCGTCATCAAGCGCGAGATGGAGGACTACTCGCGCCGGCGCCACGTCGAGGAGGGGTTCGAGTACGTCGGCACCCCGCACATCACCAAGGACGGGCTGTTCCACACCTCCGGCCACCTGCCGTACTACGCCGACACGATGTTCCCGCCCATGGAGCTCGAGGGCGCGAAGTACCAGCTCAAGGCCATGAACTGCCCGATGCACAACCTCATCTACCGCTCGCGCGGGCGGTCGTACCGTGAGCTGCCGCTGCGCCTGTTCGAGCTCGGCTCGGTCTACCGGTACGAGAAGTCGGGCGTCGTGCACGGCCTGACCCGCGTTCGCGGCCTCGAGATGGACGACTCGCACTCCTACGTCACCCGTGAGCAGGCACCGGCCGAGATCAAGCACCTGCTCGACTTCGTGCTCGGCCTGCTGCGCGACTTCGGCCTCGACGACTTCTACCTCGAGCTGTCGACCCGCGACGAGGACGGCGACAAGAAGGACAAGTTCATCGGCTCCGACGAGCAGTGGGCGGAGGCGACGTCCATCCTCGAGCGGGTCGCGACCGAGTCCGGCCTCGAGCTCGTGCCCGACCCGGGCGGCGCCGCCTTCTACGGCCCGAAGATCTCCGTGCAGGCCCGTGACGCGATCGGGCGCACGTGGCAGATGTCGACGATCCAGTACGACTTCAACCAGCCCGAGCGCTTCGGCCTCGAGTACCAGGCGGCCGACGGCTCGCGCCAGCAGCCGGTCATGATCCACTCGGCCAAGTTCGGCTCGGTCGAGCGGTTCCTGGGGGTGCTCGTCGAGCACTACGCCGGCGCCTTCCCGGTCTGGCTCTCGCCCGTGCAGGTGCTCGGCGTGCCCGTCGCCGACGAGTACGCCGACTACGTGCAGGACATCCTCACCACGCTGAAGCGCAAGGGTGTCCGGGTCGAGCTCGACGCCAGCGACGACCGGTTCCCGAAGAAGATCCGCAACGCGAGCAAGGCCAAGGTGCCCTACGTGCTCATCGCCGGTGAGGACGACCGGGCCGCGGGCGCCGTGTCGTTCCGCTTCCGCGACGGGTCGCAGAAGAACGCCGTGCCGGTCGACGACGCGGTGGCCGAGATCCTCGCCGCGATCGAGGACCACCGCCAGGTCTGACCCGCCTTGCCGCCGGCGAACACACCGAGCAATGGTCAGGTCATCGAGGTGCAACTCGGTGATCAGGACATTGCTCGGTGTGTTCGCCGGGTGAGGTGGTGAGAGGCGCCCGGATGCCGGCAGGTGGCCTCACGACGCCCCCGCCGTTCCCGGGGCTGCTCGTTTGCCAGCCGTGGCGGGCGAAGGGTGCCCCTGCTGCTGCGGCGATCGGCGCGGCCTAGGATCGCTGCCATGAGCCAGCAGGGGAGTGACGCCGACCCGACGCCGGTGGTCTCGCCCCACGAGGAGTTCGCCCACGTCGACGACGGCTTCGAGCGGCTGTGGACCCCGCACCGCATGGCCTACATCCAGGGCGACCGCCCGACCGACGAAGCCGGCCGCGGCTGCCCGTTCTGCGCCGCGCCGGGCAAGAGCGACGAGGAGGGCCTCGTCGTGCACCGCGGCGAGCACTGCTACGTCGTCATGAACCTCTTCCCGTACAACCCCGGTCACCTGCTGATCTGCCCGTACCGCCACGTCTCGCTCTACGTCGAGCTCACCGACGAGGAGACGGTCGAGTTCACGGCCCTGACCAAGGCCGCGGTGCACGCCGTGCAGTCAGCCTCGGAGCCCCACGGCTTCAACCTCGGCATGAACCAGGGCGCCGTCGCCGGGGCCGGGGTGGCCGCCCACCTGCACCAGCACGTCGTGCCGCGGTGGGCGGGCGACTCGAACTTCCTGCCCATCGTGGGCCAGACCAAGGCCCTGCCGGTGCTCCTCGAGGACACCCGCGCCCAGATCGTCGCGCACTGGCCGTCCGCCTGAGAGCGGGCCGCTCACAGGCCCCGGGTCTCGCCGTGTCGTCCGGAGGCACCCCCGGCGGTCAGTAGGCTGACCCCACCATGCTCAATCGACTCCTGCGCGCGACCATGACCAAGCTGCTGTCCCCGGTCGCCCACCTCTTCCTCCGCCTCGGCATCAGCCCTGACGTCGTCACCGTCATCGGCACGCTCGGGGTGTGCGCCGGGGCGCTCGTGTTCTTCCCGCAGGGTCTGCTCTGGGTCGGGGTGCTCGTCATCACGGCCTTCGTCTTCTCCGACACCGTCGACGGCATCATGGCCCGTCAGTCGGGACGCTCGAGCAAGTGGGGCGCCTACCTCGACTCCACCCTCGACCGCGTCGGTGACGCCGCCATCTTCGGCGGCCTCGTGCTCTACTACGCGGGCTCGGGCCAGAACCGGTGGATGGCCGGCCTCGCCCTCGCCTGCCTCATCCTCGGCTCGGTGGTCTCCTACGCCAAGGCCCGCGCCGAGGGCCTCGGCTACACGGCGGACGTCGGCATCGCCGAGCGCGCCGACCGCCTCGTCGCCGTGCTCGTCGCGGCGTTCTTCGCCGACGTGTTCAACTCGACGCTGCTGCTCGGTGTCGTGCTCGCCCTGCTCGCCCTCGCCAGCTTCGTCACCGTCCTGCAGCGCATGCTCACCGTGCGCCGCCAGGCGCTCGCGGCCGGCGAGGTCTCGTCGTGAGCGTCGCCAACACCCTGAGCGTCCTCGGTTTCCGCCTCGGCTGGTCGACCCTCAGACGGCTGCCCGAACCGATCGCGTACGGCCTGTTCGACCGCATCGCCGACGTGGCCGTGCGCCGCGACGGCGCCGGCATCCGACGCCTGCGCAGCAACTACCGCCGGGCCCGCCCCGAGCTGGATGCCGGTGAGCTCGACGCGCTCGTGCGCGCGGGCATGCGGTCGTACATGCGCTACTACTGCGAGGCGTTCCGCCTGCCGTCGCTGCCCCCCGGGCGCATCGACGACGCGGTACGGGTGGTCGACGACGCGGAGCCGCGCACCTTCACCGAGGCGGGGGAGACCCTCATCGCCTTCGTCGGGCACCTCGGCAACTTCGACCTCGCGGCGGCGTGGGCGGCCGGCAACCTCGCCCCCGTGACGACGGTCGCCGAGCGGCTCAAGCCGGAGGAGGTCTTCCAGGAGTTCCTCGCCTTCCGCACGAGCATCCGCATGGACATCATCCCGTTGACCGGCGGTGGCGACCCGTTCGGCTCGCTGCTGCGCACGGCCCGGGCCGGCGGGCGCGTCATCGCCCTCGCGAGCGACCGCGACCTCACCCGCCACGGCGTCGAGGTCGACCTGCTCGGGCACCGCGCCCGCATGGCCAAGGGCCCGGCCGTGCTCTCGCTCATGACGGGCGCGCCGCTGTACTGCGCCGCGATCCACTACGAGAAGGCGCCGAAGGGCGAGGGCCTCGGCGGGTACCGCACCGTCGTCCGGTTCTCGCCGCGCCTGCACCCGCGGGTCGAGGGGACCACCGCCGAGAAGGCGCAGGACCTCGTCCAGCAGTGCGCCGACCACCTGTCGGTGACGATCCGCGAGCACACCTCGAGCTGGCACATGCTGCAGCGCATCTTCGTCGACGACCTCGACCCCGACCGCGACGCCGCCGTGCGGCGGCAGGAGGCGGACGGCATCCGCGAGGGCTTCACGGAGCGGACCGGGGGTGCGTCGTGAGGGTGGGGATCGTCTGCCCGTACTCGTTCGACGTGCCCGGAGGGGTGCAGTTCCACGTGCGCGACCTCGCCGAGCACTTCATCGGCCAGGGCCACGAGGTGTCGGTGCTCGCCCCGGCCGACAGCGAGACCGCGCTGCCCGAGTACGTCGTCTCGGCCGGCCGCGCGACCGCGGTGCGCTACAACGGCTCGGTCGCGCGCCTCAACTTCGGGCCCGTCAGCGCGGCGAAGGTCAACCGCTGGCTCGACCACGGTGAGTTCGACGTGCTGCACCTGCACGAGCCGGTGACCCCGAGCATCAGCGTGCTCGCGCTCATGGCGGCCGACGGCCCGATCGTCGCCACCTTCCACACCTCGATGCTGCGCTCGCGAACCATGCAGACGGCCTACCCCATCGTGCGGCCGAGCCTCGAGAAGATCTCGGGCCGCATCGCGGTGAGCGAGGACGCCCGCCGCACCGTGACGACCCACGTCGGGGGCGACGCCGTCGTCATCCCGAACGGCGTCTACGTCGACCGCTTCGAGCACGCCCGGCGGCGGGCGCAGTGGACCGGCACGCCGACCCGGCCGACCATCGCCTTCCTCGGTCGCATGGGCGAGCCGCGCAAGGGCCTGCCCGTGCTGGCCGCCGCGCTGCCCGCGGTGCTCGACGCCGTGCCGGGGCTGCGGGTGCTCGTGGCCGGGCCCGGAGACCCCGCCGAGGTCACCGAGGGGATGCCGGACCGCGTCGTCGCGGCGATGGAGTTCCTCGGTGCCGTGAGCGACGAGGACAAGGCGGTGCTGCTCGCGTCCGCCGACGTGTACGTCGCCCCCAACACGGGCGGCGAGAGCTTCGGCATCATCCTCATCGAGGCGATGTCGGCCGGGGCCTGCGTGCTGGCCAGCGACCTGTCCGCGTTCTGGCGGGTGCTCGACGGTGGCACCGCCGGTGCGCTCTTCCGCAACGAGGACCCCGAGGACCTCGCCGCGAGCCTGCTCACCCTGCTGGCCGAGCCCGACAGACGCCGCCGCCTCGCGACCGCCGGGCAGGCCCGCGCCCGCCAGTTCGACTGGTCGGTCGTCGCCGACCGCATCATGGCCGTGTACGAGACCGTCATCGAGGGCCGGATGGCCGCCCGCCAGGGGGCGCGCACCGGCTGGACACGCCTGCTGCGCGGCGGCGACCGGTGATCGGCCGACCGTGAGCGAGTTCCTCACGTGGCTCTTCGCCACGCTCTTCGTCCTCGTCGTCATCGCCTGGTACCTCACGTACACGGCGGCTCGCCTCGACCGGCTGCACGTGCGCCTCAGCGGCACGCTCGCCGCCCTCGACGCCCGGCTCGTGCGCCGGGCCGAGGCCGCCCTCGAGCTCGCCAACAGCGGGCTGCTCGACGGCGCGACCGCCCTCATCCTCGCCGGCGCGGCGTCGGAGTCGCTCGAGTCGCCGGCCGAGCACGGCGAGGCCCGCGAGACCGCCGAGACCGAGCTGAGCGAGGCCCTCGAGCTCGCCCTCACCGAGCCCGTCGTCACCCACGTGCGCGACTCCGGGCCGCTCGGGCAGGAGCAGCTGGCCAAGCTCGCCTCGGCCTGCACCCGGGTGCAGCTGGCCCGCCGGTTCCACAACGACGCGGTCACCGACGTGCGCCGGGTGCGCCGCAAGTGGACGATCCGCGTGTTCCGGCTCGCGGGTCACACGCCCATGCCGCACACCATCGAGTTCGACGACCAGATGCCGGCCACGCTGGGCGTGTGACCCCTGCGCGGGAAGGCGGCCGACCGGCATCCGGGCCCTGGTGTGGCCTGGTGGTGGCCTGGTGGTGCCCTGGTGGGGTGACGGTCGGGCGGCGGACGGGTGATGACCGGGTCACCTCGTGCCGGGCCTACGCTGACCTCGAGACCCACTCGCGAGAAAGCAGGACAGCGTGAGCACCACCCACTCCGACCCCAGCACCGCGGCCGCCACCGGCACGACCCGCGTCAAGCGTGGCATGGCCGAGATGCTCAAGGGCGGCGTCATCATGGACGTCGTCACCGTCGAGCAGGCGAAGATCGCCGAGGACGCCGGCGCCGTCGCCGTCATGGCCCTCGAGCGCGTGCCGGCCGACATCCGGGCCCAGGGCGGCGTGTCGCGGATGAGCGACCCCGACATGATCGACGGCATCATCGCGGCCGTCTCGATCCCCGTCATGGCCAAGGCCCGCATCGGCCACTTCGTCGAGGCGCAGGTGCTGCAGAGCCTCGGCGTCGACTACGTCGACGAGTCCGAGGTGCTGACGCCCGCGGACTACGCCAACCACATCGACAAGTGGCAGTTCACCGTCCCCTTCGTGTGCGGCGCGACCAACCTCGGTGAGGCCCTGCGCCGCATCACCGAGGGTGCGGCCATGATCCGCTCCAAGGGCGAGGCCGGCACCGGTGACGTGTCGAACGCGACGACGCACATGCGTTCGCTGCGCAAGGAGATCAACCGGCTGCGCTCGATGGAGCCCGACGAGCTGTACGTCGCCGCCAAGGAGCTGCAGGCCCCCTACGACCTCGTCAAGGAGGTCGCCGAGACCGGCAAGCTGCCCGTCGTGCTCTTCACCGCCGGCGGCATCGCCACCCCCGCCGACGCGGCGATGATGATGCAGCTCGGGGCCGAGGGCGTCTTCGTCGGCTCCGGCATCTTCAAGTCGGGCAACCCCGAGCAGCGCGCGGAGGCCATCGTCAAGGCGACGACCTTCCACGACGACCCCGAGATGATCGCCAAGGTCTCGCGCGGCCTCGGCGAGGCCATGGTCGGCATCAACGTCGACGAGCCCGCCCGCTCGATCCAGTTCGCCGAGCGCGGCTGGTGACCCCCGGCCGCCGGCCGGCGTGACCCGGCCGGCGGCTGCTGAAGGCGCGGCGGGGGCGCGCTTCGGCGGCTGGTGGGGCCGTTGGGTCGGGCGGGGACGGAGCGACCAGAGTGGTCGATCTGATTGCGCCTCAGCCCTTTCCGTCGGAGAGGGGGGCTCGCTAGCCTCACCCTGACGGGCCTCGGTGGCTCGGCCCGCCTCCGGTCGCCCCGGGGGCGGAAGCACAGGGGAGAGGCCATCCATGCGTCCTGCTCGTTCGTCCGTCAGCCTTCTCGTCGGCGCCCTCGCGGTGTCGACGCTCGTCGTCGGGGGAGGGGGCGCGGCCGGTGCGGCCCCGGCTCCCGGCCCCACGGCATCCGGGGTCTCGCGTCCCGGCACGATGACGGAGGTGCGCGTCGGCACCCCGCTCAGCGTGCCCTCCGTCGTGCCGGCCGAGGCCCGGCGCGCCGACCGTCCCGCGACAGCGACCTTCACGGTCACGTACAGCGGCTTCACGCCCGCGGCCAAGGCGGCCTTCCAGCGGGCGGTGAACATCTGGGCGGGGCAGCTGAACAGCAGCGTGCCGGTCACCGTGGCGGCGAGCTTCGAGCCGCTTGGCCCGGGCGTGCTCGGCTCGGCCGGCCCGTCGTCGGTGTGGCGCGACTTCGCCGGCGCCCCGCAGGCCGGGACCTGGTACGTCGACGCCGTCGCGAACAAGCGCCGCGGCTCGCAGCTCGACCCGTCGCCCGACATCGTCGCCCGCTTCAGCAGCAACTTCGGCAACTGGCACTACGGCACCGGACCCGCGCCCGCGGGCAAGTACGACTTCACCAGCGTCGTGCTGCACGAGCTGGGCCACGGCGTCGGCTTCATCGGTGCGGCGAACGTCAGCAGCAACCGGGGCACGGTGCGGCTCTCGGGCTACCCGCTGGCCTACTCGCGCTACACCGAGACGAACACGGGGACGAAGCTGCTCGGCCTTCCCGACAGCTCGACGCAGCTCGCCGGGGTGCTGCGCGGCAACAACGTCTACTTCGACTCCCCGAAGGTGCGCAACGCCAACGGGGGAGCGACCGCGCGGCTCTACGCACCGTCGACGTGGCAGCCGGGGAGCAGCTACTCGCACCTCGACGAGGCCACCTACCGGGCCGGCGACGTCAACTCCCTCATGACGCCGCAGATCGGGTCGGGCGAGACGATCCGCAACCCCGGGCCCATCACGAAGGCCGTCCTGCTGACGACCGGCTGGTGACCGCGGGTGTGCCTGACTGAACCGTCACGTGTCGGATGCCGGTCGGCCCCGTCCCGGGCTACGTGACGGCGCCGCGCCGGGTGAACTCGTCGCGCTCGAACTCGCGCCCGTCGAGCACCTCGACGAGGTGGCGGGCCGCCGTGACGGCGTCGACGTGGGTGACGTAGAGCGGGGCGAACCCGAGCCGCACGATGTCGCTCTCGCGGAAGTCGCCCACGACCCCGCGCGCGATGAGCGCCTGCACGACGGCGAAGGCCTGCGGGTGGCGCAGCGACACCTGCGACCCACGCCGCTCCGGCTCGCGCGGCGTGGCGAGGGTCAGGTCGTCACCGAGCACCCCCGCCGCGTCCAGGGCGCTGATGAACAGCGCCGTCACCGACAGCGACTGCTCGCGCACCGCCGCCGGCGTCAGCCCCTCGAAGGCGGTGAGCGCCGCCTCGAGGGCGAGCAGCGAGACGAGCGGGGGAGTGCCGACCCGCCCGCGGGTGATGCCGGGGGCCGGCTCGAACGTGCCGCCCATCTCGAACGGTCGGGCGTGCCCGTGCCAGCCCGACAGCGGCTGGTCGAAGTCGGCGAGGTGCCGCTCGGCGACGTAGAGGAACGCCGGCGCCCCCGGTCCGCCGTTGAGGTACTTGTAGCCGCAGCCGACGGCGAGGTCGGCGCCGCCCTCGTCCAGCCCGACCTCCATCGCGCCGGCCGAGTGGCACAGGTCCCAGCAGGCGAGGGCGCCGACCGCGTGGGCGGCCTCGGTGATGGAGACGAGGTCCCACTGCTCGCCCGTGCGGTAGTCGACCTGCGAGTACGACGCCAGCGCGAGGTCGTCGCCGACCTCCGCGATGGCCGCCACCGCGTCGCGGGGGTGCACCCGTCGCACGTCGAGGTCCGCCAGCCGCGCCGCCGCGTCGGTGACGTAGAGGTCGGTGGGGAACGAGTCGGGGTCGATGAGCACGACCCGCCGGCCCGGTCGCAGCCGCGCCGCCCCGACCACCGTCTTGAAGAGGTTGACCGACGTCGAGTCGGTGACGACGGTCTGCCCGGCGGCCGCCCCCACGAGCAGCCCCACCTGGTCGCCGACCCGCACCTGCGCGCCCCACCAGTCCTCGTCGTTCCACGAGGCGATGAGCTGGGAGCCCCACTGTCGGCGCACGACGTCGGCCACGGCATCCGGCACCGCCTTGGGCAGCGCCCCGAGCGAGTTGCCGTCGAGGTAGACCAGTCCCTCGGGCAGCTCGAAGCGGTCGCGCACGTGGGCGAGCGGCGAGGCGGCATCGAGGCGCTCGGCGTCCGCGAGCAGGTCGTCGAGGGCGGCGAGGGCGGCGAGGGAGGTGGGCGCGGCAGTCATGTCCGCAACGTATCGCGCGGCCCGTGCCTATGCTCTGCCCGTGACGACCCGCCCCACCCCGCGCATCGGCGTGCTCGCCGTCCAAGGAGACTCGCGCGAGCACCTGCAGGCGCTCGCCTCCCTCGGCGCGCAGGCCGTCCCGGTCCGCCGACCCGAGGAGGTCGAGGCCGTCGACGCCGTCGTGGTGCCGGGCGGCGAGTCGACCGTCATCGACAAGCTGCTGCGCGCCTTCGGCCTCATGGAGCCCCTGCGCCGTCGCATCGCCGAGGGGATGCCGGCCTACGGGTCCTGCGCCGGGATGATCCTGCTCGCCGACCGCCTCGTCGACGCCCGACCCGACCAGCAGACGATCGGCGGCCTCGACGTCACGGTGCGCCGCAACGCCTTCGGCCGGCAGGTCGACTCGTTCGAGCACGAGCTCGAGTTCGCCGGCCTCGAGGGCCCCGTCCGCGCCGTCTTCATCCGCGCCCCGTGGGTCGAGGAGGCCGGCGCGGGCGTCGAGGTGCTCGCCCGTGTGGGCTCCGGCCCGGCCGCCGGTAGGATCGTCGCGGTCCGGCAGGGCAACCTGATGGCGACCGCGTTCCACCCCGAGGTGGGTGGCGACCGTCGCATCCACGCCGAGTTCGTCGCCATGACGGCACGGGCGACGAGCCGGACCACGACAGCCTGACGACCACGTGCTGCCAGACGGGCTGACAGACGTGCAGACCACGACCGCGAAGGGATCCGTATGAGCGGGCACTCCAAATGGGCCACCACGAAGCACCAGAAGGCGGCCAAGGACGCCAAGCGCGGCAAGCTCTTCGCGAAGCTCATCAAGAACATCGAGGTCGCGGCCCGCCAGGGTGGCGGCGACCCCGCGGGCAACCCGACGCTGTACGACGCCATCCAGAAGGCGAAGAAGACGTCGGTCCCCAACGACAACATCGACCGCGCCCTCAAGCGCGGCTCGGGCGCCGAGGCCGGCGGGGCCGACTGGCAGACGATCATGTACGAGGGCTACGCCCCGAACGGCGTCGCGCTGCTCATCGAGTGCCTCACCGACAACCGCAACCGCGCGGCCGCCGAGGTGCGCACCGCCCTGACCCGCAACGGCGGGCAGCTGGCCGACCCGGGCTCGGTCGCCTACGTCTTCCACCGCAAGGGCGTCGTGACGGTGCCCAAGGAGGCCGGCGGCGAGGACGACATCCTCGAGGTCGTGCTCGAGGCGGGGGCCGAGGAGGTCAACGACAACGGCGAGACGTGGGAGATCGTCTCCGAGGCGACCGACTTCGTCGCCATCCGCAAGGCCATCCAGGACGCCGGCATCGACTACGAGTCGGCCGAGGCCTCGTTCGTCCCCACCCTCCAGGTGCCCCTCGACCTCGACGGCGCGAAGAAGATGATCCGCGTCATCGACGCGCTCGAGGACAGCGACGACGTGCAGAACGTCTACGCCAACGGTGACATCCCCGACGAGGTGCTCGCCGAGCTCGACGACGACGAGGAGTGAGCCTCGCGGCCTCCTACCCGCGACACGACGGGGGCCGGATGCCGGTGGGCCCGCCCGGCGCGCCTCCGCGGCCCGCGCACCCGCGTCGTTACGGTTGAGCCGAACACGTGTTCGGTCGGCCGTCTGCCGGGCACCCGCGTGGTCGACGACGTCAGGAGGTGAGTGGTGCGCGTCCTCGCCGTCGACCCCGGGCTGACCCGCTGCGGTGTCGGTGTCGTCGACGGCCTGCCCGGGCGGCGCCTCACGCTCGTCGAGGTCGGCGTCATCCGCACGCTGCCGGCCGACCCCACGCCGCGCCGTCTCGTCGCCGTCGACGACGAGCTGCACCACTGGTTCGAGCGGCACCGCCCCGAGGCGGTCGCCATCGAGCGGGTCTTCGCCGACACCAACGTCTCGACCGTGATGGGCACCGCCCAGGTGACCGGCCTCGTCATGGTGCACGCCGAGCGCCGCGGCCTGCCAGTCACGCTGCACACCCCGACCGAGGTCAAGGCGGCGGTGAGCGGCAGCGGCCGGGCCGACAAGGCGCAGGTCACGACGATGGTGACGCGGCTGCTCGGCCTCACGACGCCGCCGAAGCCCGCCGACGCGGCCGACGCCCTCGCCCTCGCCATCTGCCACGTCTGGCGGGGCGGCACCCAGAACCGGCTCGCCGAGGCGGCCGCGGCCGCACCCGCGCGACCGAGCCGCATCCCGAAGCGCGTGCCGCGCAGCAGCACGGCCGTCACGGCCCACGACCCGACCCGTCCGACCCTCCCGAAGGCTCCCACCCGATGAGCGCGTCATGATCGCGTCCCTGTCCGGCACCGTCAGCAAGGTCGGCCTCGACTCCGTCGTCGTCGAGGTCGGCGGCGTCGGCATGCTCGTGCACACGACCCCCGCGACGGCGGTCTCGGTGCGGCTGGGCCAGCCGGCCCGCCTCGCGACGACCCTCGTCGTGCGCGAGGACTCCCTCACCCTCTACGGCTTCGCCACCGACGACGAGAAGACCGTCTTCGAGACGGTGCAGACCGTCTCGGGCGTCGGCCCGCGCCTCGCCCTCGCCATGCTCGCGGTGCACAGCCCGGATGCCGTGCGCCTCGCCCTCGGTAGCGGCGACCTCGCCGCGCTGACGAAGGTCCCCGGCATCGGCAAGAAGGGGGCCGAGCGCCTCGTGCTCGAGCTGCGCGACAAGCTCGGGGCCCTGCCGGGGTCCGTCGACGCCGCGGTCCCGGCCCCTCGCCCGCAGGCCGACGAGTGGCGCGACCAGGTGCTCGAGGCCCTCGTCGGGCTGGGCTGGACCGCCCGCCAGGCCGAGGCCGCGCTCGACAAGGTCGCCCCGGGCGCCGGGGAGGGCGCGAGCGTCTCCGCGCTGCTGCGCGCCGCCCTGCAGGAGCTCGGCCGGTGACCGACCCCGACCTGCCCGCGAGCGACGGCTTCGACCTCACCGCCCGCATCGTCGACCCCCGCCTCGACGGCCGCCTCGACCGCGACGACGAGCGGGTCGTCGAGGCGGCGCTGCGCCCCAAGCGGCTCGACGACTTCCCGGGCCAGACCCGCGTCCGCGACCAGCTCGGGCTCGTGCTCGAGGCGGCCAAGCGCCGGGGCACGCCGCCCGACCACGTGCTGCTCTCCGGCCCGCCGGGGCTCGGCAAGACGACGCTGGCCATGATCGTCGCCTCCGAGCTCGAGCAGCCGATCCGCATCACGTCGGGCCCGGCCATCCAGCACGCCGGCGACCTCGCGTCGGTGCTCAGCTCGCTGGCCGAGGGGGAGGTGCTCTTCCTCGACGAGATCCACCGCATGTCGCGCTCGGCCGAGGAGATGCTCTACCTCGCCATGGAGGACTTCCGCGTCGACGTCATCATCGGCAAGGGCCCGGGCGCCACCGCCATCCCGCTCGAGCTGCCGCCCTTCACCGTCGTCGGGGCGACGACGCGGGCCGGCCTGCTCCCGGCCCCGCTGCGCGACCGCTTCGGCTTCACCGGCCACCTCGACTTCTACGCCGCGAGCGACCTCGTGACGATCCTGCGCCGGTCGGCCGGCCTGCTCGGGCTGCGGGCCGACGAGGACGGCATCACCGAGATCGCACTGCGCTCGCGCGGTACCCCCCGCATCGCCAACCGCCTGCTGCGCCGCGTGCGCGACTGGGCTCAGGTGCACGGCGACGACCACGTCAGCCAGGCCGCGGCTCGCGCCGCCCTCGCCCTGTTCGACGTCGACGAGCGAGGCCTCGACCGCCTCGACCGCGCCGTGCTCGACGCCCTGTGCCGGCGCTTCAACGGAGGCCCCGTCGGCCTGTCCACCCTCGCCGTCGCCGTGGGGGAGGAGCCCGACACCGTCGAGACCGTGGCCGAGCCCTTCCTCGTGCGCGAGGGGTTCATGGTGCGAACGCCGCGCGGCAGGGCGGCATCCGCCCTCGCGTGGGAGCACCTCGGGCTGCCGGTCCCACCCGACGCCCAGGGGATGTGGTCGGCGACCCTGCCGCTCGACGAGGGCGGGCCCGGTCGCCTCGGCGGCTGACCCCGCAGCACGATGGGGCACCGCGGGGCACCACGCAGCAGCACGCCCGCGGCTCGCCGAGCACCGCCACCCGGTCTGACATTTGGCTGAACCGACCGTAGACTCCCTCGGGCACCTACGCCGCTGCCGCGGCACTCCGTGGTGCCCCCGGTCGTTGACGCGACATCCACGACCACGGCACGGCCCTGCCACAGGGCCTGCACACGATCTGCGGGTGTCACCTGCTGCCCGGAACGAACCACAAAGGAATGCCTGATGGGAAACAACGGCAACGGGTCCTTCTCGTTGATCATCCTGCTGCTGCCGCTGCTGCTGATCGGTTGGCTCTTCTGGACGTCGAGCAAGCGCCAGAAGCAGATGCGCAACTTCAGCCAGTCGCTGTCCGTGGGTGACGAGATCGTCATGTCGTCGGGCATCTTCGGCACCATCCGGCACCTCGACGACACCAGCGCGTGGCTCGAGATCGGTGAGGGCATGACCATCCGCGTCGACCGCCGCGCGATCGCCATGAAGCAGGCGGAGTCGCCCGCCGCCACCGGTCCGGCCGCCGCGACCGGGACCACGACGCCGTCCGCCATCGACGAGGGGCGCGACGACAGCCCCCGCGGTCAGTGAGGCGCCCCCGTGGCGAGTAGCAGCATCAAGCGGTCGGCGTGGCGCAGCCTCAGCGCCCTCATCGCCCTCGTCATCGGCCTCGCCCTGCTCGCGGGCGGGCTCGCCGTCTGGGGCGGCGGACAGCTGACCCCCAAGCTCGGCCTCGACCTCGAGGGCGGCACCGAGATGGTGCTCGAGCCCCAGCTCGCCGGCAACCAGCAGGTCAGCTCGGGCCAGATCGACCAGGCCGTCGACATCATCCGTCAGCGCATCGACGCCAACGGCGTCTCCGAGGCGGAGATCTCGACCCAGGGTGGGCGCAACATCGTCGTGTCCATCCCGGGCTCACCGACCGAGGAGCAGTTGCAGGCGATCAGCAAGCCGTCGCAGCTGAGCTTCCGCGCCGTCTTCGCCCAGGACTTCAGCGCCCTGCCCGAGACGGCGAACCCGTCCGGCACCCCCACCAGCGGCGGCGCCACCAGCACGCCGAGCAGCGGCGCCACGAGCACCCCGGCGCCGACCTCGTCGGCCCCCTCCTCCTCGGGCGCGGCGACGAGCACCCCTGCGCCGTCGGCCAGCTCGACCGCCGCCAACGGCGTCGTCCCGCAGGCGCTGCGCGCCGCCGACTCGACGCCGACCACCCCGGCCAGCACGCCGGCATCCGGCGCTGCCTCGTCGTCACCGGCCACGCCCGCCCCGTCGGCGAGCACCCCGTCCGGCACCGCCACGACGCCGGCGGCCCCGGCGACGCAGACGCCCGCCCAGCAGGCCCAGGCCGTCGAGGGCCAGGTGACGCAGTCGCTCACCGCGCTCGGCTGGCAGCAGGCGAAGGCCACCGAGGCCGCCAAGAAGGTCGCCGCCCAGTACGTCGCCCTCGACTGCGGCACGCCGGGGGTGCTCGAGAAGATCGTCGACGACCCCGAGCAGCCGCTCGCCACCTGTGGTGACGACGGGGCGACGAAGTACATCCTCGGCCCCGTCGAGATCCCCGGCAGCGACATCGCCGACGCGACGAGTGGCTTCCAGGCCGGCCCCAACGGCCAGCAGACCTCCATCGTCGAGGTGGGCCTGACCTTCAACTCCGCGGGCGCCACGAAGTTCGCCGAGGTCACCAAGCGCCTCTTCGCCCTGCAGGGCCAGACGCCGCTCGACCAGTTCGCCGTCGTGCTCGACAAGAGCGTCATAACGGCGCCTCGCGCGCAGGCCGTCATCAACGACGGGCGCGCCAGCATCACCGGCTCGTTCACCGTCGACTCCGCCAAGGCGCTCGCCGAGCAGCTGAAGTTCGGCGCCCTGCCGATCTCGTTCGCCCTGCAGACGCAGGACAACATCACGCCGCAGCTCGGGGCCGAGCAGCTGCAGATCGGCCTGCTCGCCGGCCTCGTCGGCCTGCTGCTCGTCGTCGTCTACTCGTTGCTGCAGTACCGGGCCCTCGGCTTCGTGACGGTGCTCTCGCTCGTCGTCGCGTCGATCATCAGCTATCTCGCGGTGACGGTGCTCGGCACGACGAGCGGCTTCCGCCTGACCATGGCCGGCGTCACCGGCCTCATCGTCGCCATCGGCGTCACGGCCGACAGCTTCATCGTCTACTTCGAGCGCATCCGCGACGAGGTGCGTGACGGGCGCCCGCTCGTCGCCGCCGTCGAGACCGGCTGGAAGCGGGCCCGGCGCACGATCATCGCCGCCGACGCGGTGAACTTCATCGCCGCCGGGGTGCTCTACTTCCTCGCGTCGAGCAACGTCCGCGGCTTCGCCTTCACGCTCGGTCTGACGACGCTCATCGACCTCGCCATCGTCGTGCTCTTCACCCACCCGATGGTCCAGCTGCTCGCCCGCACGAACTTCTTCGGGCAGGGCCACAGGTGGTCGGGTCTCGACCCTGAGCGCCTCGGCGCCAAGGTCGGCCCCCGCTACCGCGGCCGTGGCCAGTTCGGCACCGGGCCGCGGCCCGGCGGACCCGCCCCGAGCGGCGGCAGCACCAGCACGGGCTCCACCGGCTCCCTGACGCCCGGGAGGGCCGAGGCATGATCAACTTCGCCCAGATCGGCAACGACCTCTACACGGGCAAGCGCTCGATCGACTTCGTGAAGCGCCAGAAGACCTGGTACCTGCTGTCGTCGGTGCTCATCGTGCTCGCCCTCGTCGGCATCTTCGCCCGCGGCCTCAACTTCGGCATCGAGTTCAGCGGTGGCTCCGAGTTCCGCGTCTCCGGTGCGGCCTCGACCGAGAGCTACGAGGAGAAGGCCCGCGACGCGATCGGCCAGGCCGGCATCGGCGGCAACGTCGAGACGACGATCATCGGTCAGAACACCGTCCGCGTGCAGACCGAGGCCGCCCAGGACCGCACCGCCGCCGCCCAGGAGGCCCTGGGCCAGGAGTTCGGGGTGCCGGAGAACCAGGTGAGCTCGACGCTCATCGGCCCCAGCTGGGGCGAGTCGGTCAGCCGCCAGGCCATCCAGGGGCTGCTCGTCTTCCTCGTGCTCGTCACCATCGTCATGGCCCTCTACTTCCGCACGTGGAAGATGGCCGTGTCGGGTCTCGTGGCGCTGCTGCACGACCTCGTCATCACCGTCGGCATCTACGCCCTCTTCGGGTTCGAGATCACACCGTCGTCGATGATCGGCTTCCTCACCATCCTCGGCTACTCGCTCTACGACACGGTCGTCGTGTTCGACAAGGTGCGCGAGAACACGGCCGAGGCGTTCCAGACGCGGCGCATGACCTACCGACAGGCGGCCAACCTCGCCGTCAACCAGACCCTCGTGCGCTCGATCAACACGACCGTCGTCGCGCTGCTGCCGATCGCCGCCGTGCTCGTCGTCGGCTTCACGCTGCTCGGCCCGGGCACCCTGCTCGACCTGTCGCTCGCCCTCTTCATCGGCATCGCGGTGGGCGCGTACAGCTCGATCTTCATCGCGACGCCGCTGCTCGTCGACCTGCGTCGCAACGAGCCCGCGGTCGTCGAGCTCGACCGCTACGTCGCCAAGCACGCCGACCGCCGCCCCGTGCGTGTCGGTGCCGGTGCCGGTGCACGCGCCGGTGAGGATGCCGGTCAGTCGGCGCCCGTCGGATCAGCCGGCGCCGACGTGACCGGTGCCGCCGGCAGCTACGACGAGCGGGCCGACGGTGCGCCCGAGCCCGCCGGCCGGCCGCTGCACCGCTACGTGCAGGCCGGGCCGCGCAACCAGCCGAAGCGCCCGCCGAAGTCGAAGCGGTGAGCGACCACGAGCCCGACGCTGCTGCCGGTGCCGCCGGTGCCGCCGGTGCCGCCGGTGCCGCGGATGATGCCTCCCACGGCACCGCCACGGGCGACGGGACCGGGCTGACCGGCATCCAGCAGCTCGTCGCCAGCAAGCTGCGTGACATCCCCGACTTCCCCCAGCCGGGCGTCGTCTTCAGAGACTTCACGCCGCTGCTCGCCGACGGTGCGGCACTCGGGGCGCTGGTGCGCGACACCGCCGCCCGGTACGCCGGACGGGTCGACGTCGTCGTCGGTATCGAGGCGCGGGGGTTCATCCTCGCCGCCGCGGTGGCCTACGAGCTCGGGCTCGGCATGGTGCCGGTGCGCAAGGCGGGCAAGCTGCCGGGAAAGACCTACCGGCAGTCGTACGCCCTCGAGTACGGCACGGCCGAGATCGAGGTGCACACCGACGCCTTCCCGCCCGGGCAGCGGGTGCTCGTGCTCGACGACGTCCTCGCGACGGGCGGCACCGCGGAAGCGGCGTGCTCGCTGATCGAACGGGCCGGCGCCAGCGTCGTGGCCGTCGAGGTCGTGCTCGAGCTGGCCTTCCTCGAGGGGCGCCGGCGGCTCGGCGACCGCACCGTCAACGCCCTGCTGACGGTCTGACGCGCGGCCGGGCCTAGACTCTCTGCATGAGTGAGGATGTCCAGGCCGGGCTCTCCACGCCGTCGCGCGTGAGGGCCCGCTTCGCCCGCTTCGGGGCGACGCGGCCGACGGGCAACCCGGTGCTCGAGCCCCTCATGACGGCTGTCCGACAGGCCCACCCGAAGGCCGACCTGAGCATCATCGAGCGGGCCTACGCGGTCGCCGAGCGGGCGCACGACGGCCAGATGCGCAAGAGCGGCGACGCGTACATCACGCACCCGCTCGCGGTGACGACGATCCTCGCCGAGCTCGGGATGACCCCACCGACGCTCGCGGCCGCCCTGCTGCACGACACGGTCGAGGACACCGCCTACAGCCTCGACGAGCTGCGGCGCGACTTCGGCGACGAGATTGCCATGCTCGTCGACGGCGTCACCAAGCTCGACAAGGTGACCTACGGCGAGGCCGCGCAGGCCGAGACCGTTCGCAAGATGGTCATCGCCGTGGCCCGCGACATCCGCGTGCTCGTCATCAAGCTCGCCGACCGGCTGCACAACGCCCGTACGTGGCGCTACGTCAGCGCCGAGTCGGCCGCCCGCAAGGCGAACGAGACCCTCGAGATCTACGCGCCGCTCGCGCACCGCCTCGGCATGAACACGATCAAGTGGGAGCTCGAGGACCTCTCGTTCGCGACGCTGTACCCCAAGGTGTACGACGAGATCGTGCGCCTCGTCGCCGAGCGCGCCCCCGCCCGCGAGGAGTACCTCACCGGGGTGCGCAACCAGGTGACGCAGGACCTCGACGCCGCCCGCATCAAGGCGAGCGTCACCGGGCGACCGAAGCACTACTACTCCGTGTACCAGAAGATGATCGTGCGCGGCCGTGACTTCGAGGAGATCTACGACCTCGTCGCGGTGCGGGTGCTCGTCGACACGGTGCGTGACTGCTACGCGGCGCTCGGGGCGCTGCACTCGCGGTGGAACCCGGTGGCCGGGCGCTTCAAGGACTACATCGCGATGCCGAAGTTCAACATGTACCAGTCGCTGCACACGACGGTCATCGGCCCGCAGGGCAAGCCGGTCGAGATCCAGATCCGCACCCACACGATGCACCGCCGCGCCGAGTACGGCGTCGCCGCCCACTGGAAGTACAAGGACCAGGCCGTCAGCGGGGGCCCCGCCCGCCCCGGGGAGGCCGTGCCGCAGAACGACATGGCGTGGCTGCGCCAGCTGCTCGACTGGCAGCGCGAGACCGAGGACCCGGGTGAGTTCCTCGACTCGCTGCGCTTCGAGATGGGCAGCAGCGAGCTCTACGTCTTCACGCCCAAGGGGGCCGTCATCGGCCTGCCCGTCGGTGGCACCCCCGTCGACTTCGCCTACGCCGTGCACACCGAGGTCGGCCACCACTGCATCGGCGCGCGGGTCAACGGCCGCCTCGTCCCGCTCGAGTCGACCCTCGAGAACGGCGACGTCGTCGAGGTGCTGACGAGCAAGGCCGACGGCGCCGGCCCGTCACGCGACTGGCTGCAGTACGTCAAGAGCCCGCGGGCGCGCAACAAGATCAAGGCGTGGTTCAGCAAGGAGCGCCGCGAGGAGGCCATCGAGGCCGGCAAGGACAGCATCGTCAAGGCGCTGCGCAAGCAGAACCTGCCGCTGCAGCGCATCATGAGCCACGACTCGATGACCGCCGTCGCGAACGACCTGCGCTACCAGGACATCGACGCCCTCTACGCCGCCGTCGGCGAGAGCCACGTCTCGGCCCAGCACGTCGTCGGCAAGATCGTCGCCGCCCTCGGAGGGGTGGAGGGCGCGACCGAGGACCTCGCCGAGGCGACGGTCCCCAACCGCGCCGCCCGCCGCCGCGGGGGAGACCCCGGCGTCGTCGTCGTGGGCATGAGCGACGTGTGGGTCAAGCTGGCCAAGTGCTGCACGCCGGTGCCGGGCGACCCCATCCTCGGCTTCGTCACCCGCGGCAACGGCGTGTCGGTGCACCGGGTCGACTGCACGAACGCCGACCAGCTGACGGCCAACCCCGAGCGCCTCATCGAGGTCGAGTGGGCGCCGAGCTCGGCGAGCGTCTTCCTCGTGCAGCTGCAGGTCGAGGCCCTCGACCGCAACCGGCTGCTCAGCGACGTCACCCGGGTGCTCAGCGACCAGCACGTCAACATCCTGTCGGCGTACGTGCAGACCTCGCGCGACCGGATGGCCATCTCGCGCTTCACCTTCGAGATGGGCGACCCGGCCCACCTCGACCACGTCATCAAGGCCGTGCGCAAGATCGACGGGGTCTTCGACGTCTACCGCGTCAACGGCGGCAAGTCGACCGCCTGACCCGGCGCACCGGCATGCGTGACGGGCCGGATGCCGGTGACGCGCGCGCCCGCTCAGGTGATGCGGACCCCCACCTCGATGTGCGTGCGCTTGGCCGGGCGGCCGTCGAGCGGTGCGCCCGGGTCCTGCGGTCGCACGCCGCCGGCGGCGATGCGGTCGAGGGTGCGGAGGCCGATGGGCAGGATGCGCCCGAAGACGGTGTAGTTCGGCCGCAGCACCGAGTCGGCCCAGACGAGGAAGAACTGGCTGCCGTTGGTGTCGGGCCCGGCGTTGGCCATGGCGAGGGTGCCGCGGGGGTAGACGACGCGCTCACCGGTGGGATCGGTCGGCGACGGCGGCAGGAACGTCGGCAGCTCGTCCTCGTACCGGTAGCCCGGGCCGCCCGCGCCCGTGCCGCTCGGGTCACCGCACTGGAGCACCGAGAGCGTCGGGTAGGTCGTCAGGCGGTGGCAGATCGTGTCGTCGTAGAACTTCGAGCGCAGCAGGTGCAGGAAGCTCTGCACCGTGCAGGGGGCGACGGCGCGGTCGAGCTCCATCGGGATGCTGCCCCGGTTGGTGACGAAGGTGACGAGCACGGTGCCGCGGTGCGGCGTCGGCGTCGGCGTGGGGTCGCGGGGGAGCGAGACGGGCCGCACTGCCGGGTCGTCGGGCGTCGGGGTGTAGGCGCAGGGCCCGTCCGTCGCGTCGGCGAGGACGCCGGGGTCGGACGACACGACGGTGACGCTGGGGACGCCGGGGACGCCGGGGACGGCCGAGGTGGGTGTCGGGGTCGGCGCGGCGACGGCCATGGCCGCAGGGGTGGGGGCGAGACCGAGCGCGAGGGCGCCGGCGGCGAGGGGGAGGAGGGCTCGGCGGGGCAGGTGCACGGTGGTTCCTTCCGCGTCGGTGCGGTGGGCGCCCAGCAGTCTCGCAGCGTGCCGACGGCCCCGCCACCCGGAGCGGGTGGCGGGGCCGTCGAAGGTGCGACGCGTCGGTGACGGGTGTCGGTCAGCCGCCGAACTCGGCGACTCCGGCGCGGGCCTGGTCGAGCCAGGCCTGACGGGCCTCGAGGGCCTCGGTGGCCTTGCGGATCTTCGACGCGTTGCCGGAGCCCTGGGCCTTGTCGAGGTCGGCCTGCAGGTCGGCGACGGCGCGCTCGAGCTGGTCGACCATGCCCCGGGCGCGGGCGGCCACCTCGGGGTTGCTCGAGCTCCAGCGGCGCTCGTCGGCGTCGCGGACGGCCTGCTCGATGCGGCGCAGACCCTTCTCGACGCGGTCCATGTCGGCGCGGGGCACCTTGCCGGCGGCCTCCCACCGGTCCTGGATGCCGCGCAGGGCCGCCTTGGCCTTCTCGAGGTCGGTGACGGGCAGGATGCCCTGGGCCTCGACGAGGAGCGCCTCCTTGACCTCGAGGTTGCCGCGGAACGACTCCTCCTCGGCGGCGACGACGGCGTCCTTGGCGGCGAAGAACGAGTCCTGCGCCGCCTTGAAGCGGGCCCAGAGGCGGTCGTCGTCGGTGCGGCTGGCGCGACCGGCACGACGCCAGTCGTCCATGAGCCGCTTGAAGGCGCCGGCGGTGGAGGCCCAGTCGGTGCTCGTGGCGAGCTTCTCGGCCTCGGTGACGAGCCGCTCCTTCTCCTGCTTGGCGTCGGAGTGGACGGCGTCGAGCCCGGCGAAGTGCGACCGGCGGGCCTTGTCGAACCCGTTGCGGGCGGCGCTGAAGCGCTGCCACAGGGCCGTCTCGCTCTCGCGGTCGAGGCGGGTGGCGGAGCGCTGGTGCGCCTTCCACTCGTCGAGCAGCTCGCGCATGCGGGCGCCGCTCGTCTTCCACTGGATGCGGGCCTCGGGCTGACCGGCGATCGACTCCGCCTCGGCGACGATACGCTCACGCTCCACCTTCGCCGCGGCGCGGGCCTCGGCCCGGTGCTGCTGCTCGACGGTGCGCTTGGCCGCGATGCCCGACTGGATCTCGTCGAGCTTGACGGCGAGGGCGTCGAGGTCGCCCACGACGGTGGCCTCGGCGACCTGCGCCTTGAGCGTCTTGAGGCCGTCGGCGACGTCCTTCGAGGCGACCTCGGGCTGGGCCACGCGCTGCTCGAGCAGGACCGCGGAGGCGAACAGCTCGTCGTACTTGCGGGCGAAGTAGGTCAGCGCCTGCTCGTGGCTCGCGCCGGGGTAGGAGCCGACCTCCTTCTCGCCCTCGGTCGTGCGCACGAAGACGACGCCGTTCTCGTCGACCCGTCCGAACGCGGCCGAGGCCGAGTGGTCGGTCGTGATGACGGGCGGGGCCACCGCGGCGGGCGGGTGCGGCGCCGCCTTGGCCAGCGCGGCCGGGGTCGGCACCGGCGGGCGGGGGAGAGCGCTCGGCTTCGGCGCGACCGACGTGGACGACGCCTCCGGCTCGGTGTCGGCCTCGGGCTCGGTGTCGGCCTCGCGCTCGGTGTCGGCCTCGGGCTCGGCGTCGGTCGCCGTCGCGGTGGCGTCCGCGGCGGTGTCCGACGCGACCTCCGCGGAGTCGTCGCCGGCCGGGGCGGGGACCTCGGTCACCGGCTCGACCTCGGGCGCGGGCTGCTCCGAGACCGCCTCGTCCAGCTCGGGGGCCGGCTGGGGCGTGTCGTCGACCTCGGGAGCGGGCTGCACGGCATCCGGCGTCGTCTCTGCGGGCGTGGCCTCGGCGTCAGCATGCGGCTCGGGCTCGGGAGCCTGTGACTCAGGCTGCGATTCCGGCTGCGACTCGGGCTCCGGGTCGGGGGCGGGGGCCTCGACGCTCTCGACGGACGCCAGCGCGTCGGCGGTCTCGAGGGCGGCGGGGTCGGTGACGTCGCTGACGTCGGTGGGCGTGCGGGGATGCTCGGTCATGCCTTCTTCTCCGTGACGCTGACGCTGAGGATGCTGATCGGCGAGACCGGCGTGCCGTCGCTGGGCGACGCTCCGACGGCCTTGTTCGCGGCGATCTTCGTGACGATGTCCAGGCCCTTGGTGACCTTGCCGAAAATGCTGTAGCCGCCGCCCTCGGTGGGCAGCTTGCTGTCCTTGTAGGTGATGAAGAACTGGCCGCCGTTGCTGTTGGGGTCCTGCGTGCGGGCCATGGCGAGGGATCCCGCCGGGTAGCTGCCGTCCTTCGGGGCGTTCTCGATGCCGAAGGTGTAGCCGGGTCCGCCCTGGCCGGTGCCGGTCGGGTCGCCGCACTGGAGCACGAAGATGCCCTCGCTCGTGACGCGGTGGCACGGGCTGGGCGCCCAGTAGCCCTCCTTGGCGAGGCTGATGAACGAGGCGACCGTCTGCGGGGCCTTGGCGCCGTCCAGCTCGAAGACGATGTCACCGCAGGTCGTCTTCACGGTGGCGGTGAAGGTCTTGCCGGCGGCGGTGGCCTTGTCGGGCACCTTGGAGAACTGCTTCGGCGAGGTCTGCGCGGCCGGCGGGGTGGTGCACCCGGCGGCGAGCTTCTGGCCCGAGGCGAGACCGGCCGACGGGGTCGAACCCGCTTCCGGCGTCGCGATGCTCGTCTGCGCGCCCGCGGCCGGCTCGGCCGTGTCGTTGCTCGGCAGCACCTTCGGCACGACGATGACCGCGGCGACGATGAGCAGGATGGCGAGGATGACGCCGAACACCTGCTTGTCACGAGTGGACTCGCTGACCGGAGCCTTCTGCTTCTTCTCGGCTTCTTCGTGGCGGCGACGCGCTCGCGCGCGCTCCTGCTCTTTGGTCACGAACCTCTCCTCGAACGTGCGTCATCGACCCCCGGGCGTCCGGTCAGTTTAGGCAATCCGGGGGAGGGGCGAGCCGCGAGATGGTCACGAGTGCGTGACATCTCCCGTCCCACCACTCGGGCGCGACGGATCGTGCGGCCTGCACCACGTGGGAGCACCGTATCGGCACGCCCGCGCGGCGCGTCGGCGCCCCTCTGGCAGGATCGCCGCATGCAGCGCACCGTCACCATCCTCGTCGACGACCTCGACGGTACGGATGCCGTGGAGACCGTCCGCTTCTCCCTCGACGGCGAGAGCTTCGAGATCGACCTCAACGAGCGCAACGCGGCCGCGCTGCGAGCGGCCATCCGCCCGTGGACGGCCCGCGCGCACGCCGACGGACGTCCCGAGCGCAGCCGCACCGAGCTGCGGTCGTCCGGTGACTCGCGCGCCGCCGAGATCCGCGCGTGGGCGGCAGGGCAGGGCATCACGGTGCCCGCGCGAGGCCGTATCCCGGCATCCGTCGTCCGCGAGTTCGACGCCCGCTGAGCCCAGCCCGGTCGGGCGCGACGGTTCACCTCGACCGGATGCCGTGGCGCCGGGTGGAGGTATCCGGTGACCTCTGGTGGTCGGCGATCACCTCCAATGCGAGGAGCCGCCTCGCGGTGGAGGTATCCGGTGACCTCTGGTGGTCGCCGAACACCTCCACCGGCGGGTCGAGGTAGAAGCTCGCGGTGGGGCGCGTCGTATTACCTCGACCGGATGCCGGTGACGCCGGGTCGAGGTAAAAGCTCGCGGCCGAGCGCGTCGTCTCACCTCGACCGGATGCCGGCGCGCTGGGTGGAGGTATCCGGCGACCGTGGGTGGTCGCGGATCACCTCCAACCGCGGTCGAGGTGAAAAGTAGCGCTCGGGCGCGACGGTTCACCTCGACCGGATGCCGGTGACGCCGTGTCGACTTGGAAAGTCGCGGTCGGGCGCGAGGAGTCCCTCGACCCGGGCCCGGCGTAGGCTCCGGCGAGTGCTGACCGTCGCCTTCCCCGCCCGCGCCTTCGACACCAACTGCTACGTCGTCGCCACCGGGCCGGGCGAGGAGTGCCTCGTCGTCGACCCGGGCGTGGGCATCGAGGACACCCTGCGCGACGTCCTCGAGCAGCACCGACTCCGTCCGGCCGCCGTGCTGCTCACCCACGGCCACCTCGACCACGTCTACTCGGTGACGCCGGTGTGCGGCTCCGACACGGCCGCCTACATCCACGCCGACGACCGCTACCGGCTGACCGACCTGCTGGCCCAGACGAACCCGGGTCTCGTCGCGATGTTCGAGCAGCAGTTCGGCGCCCGCGCGACGTGGACCGACCCGACCGACGTTGTCGAGATCACCGACGGCACGCGCCTGAGCCTCGCCGGGCTCGACGTCGACGTCCTGCACGCGCCGGGGCACACCGAGGGCTCGGTGATGTTCGGCCTCGGCGGAATCCCCGACGGGGTGTCCGGCCAGGTCGACGTCGACCGCACGATGGTCAGCGGCGACGTGGTCTTCGCCGGCAGCATCGGTCGCACCGACCTGCCCGGCGGCAGCCACGAGGCCATGCAGCGCAGCCTGCGCGACGTCGTCCTCCCGCTGCCCGACACGACGCTCGTGCTGCCGGGCCACGGCCCCGCCACGACGATGGCCCACGAACGGCGGACCAACCCGTACCTGAAAGACTTGCCCGCGTGAGCACCCCGCAGCCCAAGGCCGCCAAGGTCATGCCGATCAGCGGCTTCCCCGAGTACCTCCCCGCCGAGCGCATCGTCGAGCAGCGCTTCCTCGACGTCATCCGCGAGACGTTCGAGCTGCACGGGTTCAGCTCGGTCGAGACCCGCTCGATCGAGCCGATCGAGCGGCTGAGCGCCCAGGGGGAGGACGCCGACAAGGAGATCTACGCCGTCAGCCGCCTCGCGGGCGGCGACGAGGACGCCCGCTGGGGCCTGCACTTCGACATGACGGTCCCCTTCGCGCGCTACGTCCTCGAGAACGCCGGCAAGCTCGCCTTCCCCTTCCGCCGGTACCAGATCCAGAAGGCGTGGCGCGGCGAGCGCCCGCAGGAGGGTCGATACCGCGAGTTCACCCAGGCCGACATCGACGTCGTCGACGTGGGGCGGCTCTCGCCGCACTTCGAGGCCGAGATGCCGCTCGTCATCGCCGACGTCTTCAGCCGCTTCCCCGTGGGCGAGTTCGTCATCCAGGTCAACGACCGCAAGATCCCCAACGGCTTCTACCAGGGCATCGGCATCACCGACGTCATCGGCACCCTGCGCATCGTCGACAAGCTCGACAAGATCGGCCCCGACAAGGTCAAGGCGCTGCTCGTCGAGGCCGGCACGACGCCCGAGCAGGCCGACCAGTGCCTCGCCCTCGCCCGCATCCGCTCGACCGATCTCGGCTTCGTCGAGCAGGTGCGGGCCCTCGGCGTCGAGCACCCCCTGCTCGACGAGGGGCTCGAGTCGCTCTCCAACGTCATCCGCACCGGCATGGCGCACGCGCCGGGACGGCTCGTCGCCGACCTGCGCATCGCGCGGGGCCTCGACTACTACACCGGCACCGTCTACGAGACGCAGTTCGTCGGCCACGAGTCGTGGGGCTCGTTCTGCTCCGGCGGCCGCTACGACGCGCTCGCCTCCGACGGCCGCACCACCTACCCGGGCGTCGGCATCTCCATCGGCGTGACCCGCATCCTCGGCCTGCTCGTCGGCCGCGGCCTCGTCACCGCGTCGCGCTCGACCCCTGCCGCCGTGCTCGTCGCGCTCGCCGACGAGGGCGCCCGCGAGTCGGCCGTCGCCGTCGCCACCTCCCTGCGTCGTCGCGGCGTCCCGTGCGAGGTCGCCCCCTCGGCGGCCCGCTTCGGCAAGCAGATCCGCTACGCCGAGCGACGCGGCATCCCGTTCGTGTGGTTCCCCGCGACGGATGCCGGTGGGCCGGGTGACGACGCCGCCGCGGCCCCGAAGGGGCACGAGGTCAAGGACATCCGCTCGGGCGAGCAGGTTGCGGCCGACCCGTCGACGTGGCTGCCGCCCACCGACGACCTGCGGCCGACGGTCACGCGCGTCGACTGACCGCCGGGTGGCGGCAGGGCCGCGGCTCAGCGGGCCCGGGGCTCGAGGGGTGGCGGCCACAGGCCGTTGCTGCGCAGCTCGAGCACGCCGAGGGCGTGCACGACGGCAGGGTCTCCCCGCCGCCACGCCCCGGCCGGGTCGTCGCTGATGCGGGCCAGCGCGGTCATCGGCTGGCGGGCGAGGGCTCGCAACGCGAAGAGGTCGAGGTCGGCGCTGGCGTCGATGAAGCGCTGGGCCGTCGTCGCGCGGCGCGCGAAGCGGTAGCGCACGAAGGCCCACACGAGCACGACGAGGGCGATGGGCACCGCGGCGATGACGATGCCGAGCACGAGTGCCACCGTGTGGACGGTGTCGGACATCGACGTGCCGGCCTCGCGCAGCGTCGTGCCCGAGCCGGCCGCCTGCTGCAGCCAGACGCGCAGCGAGTCGCCGACGAGCGGTAGCCGGCCGGCCTCGTCACCGGCCCCGGTGAGCGACCCCTCCACCGTCTGGCCCGCCGACCGCAGCGACCCGGCCGGCCCCTGCAGCAGCTGCACGGTGTCGAAGACCTGCCGCCCGAGCCACACCCACAGACCGACCCAGAGCAGCACGAGGGTGTCGCTGACGATCTGCCGCGTCCGGCGGGCGGGGGTGTCGGCGTACAGCTTCATGGCGAGCCTCTCGGTCGTGCGGGCGCGACCAACCTAGGCGACGGACCGCCAGGCGCCCCACGCGGCGACGGCCACGAGCAGGCCGAGGTAGAGCAGCACGAGGCGGGTGTCGCCGAGCAGGCACCGCGAGCGCAGCAGGCCGTGTCGGCGCGCCCTCCAGTAGCCGGCGAAGCCGAGGCCGGCGAAGCCGAGCACCGCCCAGGGGCCGGCCAGCCAGGCGATGAGCGCCACGGTGGCGAAGACGCACAGCCGCAGCGGGTCGTCGCGCCCGCCGTGCGTCGCGTCCGTGGCCTCGTCGGGCGCCCCGTCGGGCGCCCCGTCGGGCGCCCCGTCGGATGCCCCGCCGTGCGGGGGCGCGGGTCGGGCTGGAGTGGGAGTGAGGTCGACGGCGCGGCCGTGCGGCTGTGCACCCTCCGACCTGACCGACTCGCCCGCCGCGTCCTCCCCGCCGCCGGGGCGGGGGTCGTGCGGGCCCGGCCCGGTCACGAGTACCCCGTCGCGAGCAGCGCGATGAGGCCGACACAGGCCCCACCGAGCACGACGACGACGGCGGCGAGGGTGATGACGAACCCCACCGCGTAGGGCCGCAGCCGCTCGCTCGCGACGAGCAGCGACGCGACGACGAGGGCGACGAGCGGGGCGAGGACGAGCACCGTGACCCCCGAGCGCATCCGGCCGGCGACGGCCGCGGTGACGACGAGGAAGGCGATGGCGACGAGGCCGCCGACGAGCCTCCCGGGACGGCGCGGTGGTGGCCCGCCCGCAGAACCACCGGGCGGCCCCGAGGGAGGCCCGGACGGCGGCCCGGACGGCGGCCAGTAGGAGCCACCGGACCCGCCCGGCGGACCCCCGGCGGGAGGCTCCCCGGAGGGAGGTCCGGCCGGCGGCGTCCCACCCGCCGGCGGGAACAGGGGCGGAGGGACGCTCACGACGTCACGACCTCTGGCTCGGACGCAGACCCGACCCCGGTCCCGAAAGCCTCCGTCGCCGGCCCCGCCACCGGGGTCAGCGACAGAGTGCGCCGACCCGGGGCGGCGCTCACCGACAGCCGCTGCTCGGCGAGCCGGGGCCAGGCCTGCACGGCGCAGAACGGGGCGCACTGGTCGGCGGCGTCGGGGCCGCGCGTCCCGACGTGCACGCAGCACTGCGTGAGCCGCTCCTCGATCATCGTCGAGACGTCCATGAACGGCTTGACGGTGATGCGCACGACGCGCTCGGCGAGCAGCCGCCTCAGCCGGCGTCGCTGGCCCGGCAGGCGCGACCCGGCGAGGGTGGCGAGGGTGCCGACGCCGAGGTCGCACCCGTCGCAGATGCCCCGCCACAGGTCGCCCACCTGCGGATGCGACAGCGACGACTGCTCGCTCAGCAGCCCGAGCACGGACTCCTTGACGGCAGAGCGCAGCCCGGCCGGCAGCGACTGGTCGGTGACCCGGTTCGCCAGCAGGTCGGGGGCGAGGTCGAGCCACTCGAGCAGCCGGTCGTGCCCGACGGCGCGCGTCAGCGAGGTCCACGCCCCCGAGTCGTCGCGCAGCAGGTAGCCCACCGACGCGCAGTGCGGGTGCGAGCACGGCAGGGCGGTGAGGTCGCGCCACGTCACCACCCCACCGGTCTGCGGCCCCAGGCGGGCGAGCACCCCGGTGTGCGTGAGCCGTTCGAGCGGGTCGATGGCGCCGCTGCGGCCGCTGCCGAACTGCGGCTGCACCGACACGCCGCCGACGTAGGGCGTCTCGAGGGCGCGCAGCACGACGTGGCCGATCTCGTCGTCGTTGACCCCGAGGGCCGCCGTCATCGTCAGGGTCATGAAGACCTCGGCGGCCGCGAGCCGCTCGATGGCGAGGTCCTTGAACCGGCGCAGGTCGGCGCCGCGGTGGTGACGCGACGCCTCGGCGCTCGCGCCGTCGTACTGCAGGTACACCTCGACGCGCTCGCGGTGCCGGTGCAGCAGCGCGACGAGGGCGTCGTCGCGGGCGACGGTCAGCCCGTTCGTGTTGACCAGGATGCGCACGATCGGCCGCTCGACGAGGGCGTCGAGCAGCTCGGCCAGCTGCGGGTGCAGCGTCGGCTCGCCGCCCGAGAGCATGAGGACGTCGAGGCGCCCGTCCTCGCGGGCGAGACGCGCGTCGACGTTCGCGAGCACCTCCGCCACCGGCGCCACACCGCTCAGGGCCGGAGCCGAGTCGGCGAAGCACGTGGGGCAGCGCAGGTTGCAGTGCTCGGTGACGTCCTCGACGAGGATGCAGGTGTGCTGGGTCTGCATGGCCGGCAGGCCGTGGGCGTACGCCTCGGGCACGGGCAGGTAGTTGCCGACGCGGTCGGGCACGTGCGACTTCGTCGGGGCGGTCCACTGCTCGAGGTAGGTGAGGATCTCGGGCGACTCGTCGTAGAGCGTGCGCACGAGACCGTGCTCCCGGCATCCGCGTTCGAGCCACACGCGGCCGTCGCGCTCGGCCAGCCAGCCGCTGAGCCGCGGCACGTCGGCGAGGTCACGGTCGGGCTGCTCGTCGTGGCACCGCGGGCAGAACGCCACGACGTACCGGTGGATGCGGTCGCCGCGCAGCGGGCGGCCGGCTCCGGCGGCGGGGGAGTGGGGCGGGCTCACGTGGCCTCCTGCAGTCGGGCTGAGGGACGGGGTGCGGCGAGCACGACGACGGCGCGCCACACCGCGAGCGGTGCGAGCACCGCGAGGACGAGCTGGGGGCGGGTGAGGCCGGCCCACGCCACCTCGTTGCCGCGCACGAACTCGACGGCGAAGCGGAAGACGGCGTAGGCCGCGATGTAAAGGGTGAAGAGGCCGGCGGGCTCGGCCAGCCGGTCGCGCCAGCGCAGCAGCACCGCGAGCGCGACGAGGTGGAAGACGATCTCGTAGACGAACGACGGGTGCAGCGCCACCCCGGCGGGGGCGCCCACCCGCGCCGCGGCATCCGGCGCGAGCACGATGCCCCACCCGGCCCCCGTCGGCGTGCCCGGGCTCTCGGTGAGCAGGCACCCGACCCGGCCGACGGCGAGGCCCGCGGCGACGGCGGGCGCGAAGAGCGCCCCGGTACGGGCGCGGTTGCCGGTGAGGCGCTTGCCGAGCAGCACGCCGAGGTAGGCGCCGACGAGGCCGCCGATGACGCTGCGGTTGCCGAGGACGAACTGCTCGACGAGGCCGGCGTTCTCACGCAGGTCGAGGTGCTGCAGCCACGTCCCGGCGTACATGAAGACGGCACCCCAGGCCAGGCCCACGGCCACGACCGCCCACAGGCGCGGGTCGTGCTCACGGCGACGGCGCATCTCGGCGTGCAGCACGGCGAAGGCGACGAGCAGACCCAGCGCGACGAAGGCCTCGTGGGTGCCGACGACGAGGCCGCCGAGCTCGAGCAGCACCGGATGCATGGCGCCACTGTGGCACGCGGTGGGCACGGCCGGCGTGAGTACGCCCACCCGGTCGGGCCCGTTTTCCGGCAGGGCCCGCCGCGTCGCTAGATTGTCTCCCGCCGGTCGACGTGGACCGGTCACCACCCTCGGGCCCACGAGGTCTCGGGGAGCTTCCCGAACCAAGGACGGACACAGCATGAAGGTCGGCATCCCCCGCGAGGTCAAGAACCACGAGTACCGGGTGGCGCTCACCCCCATCGGTGCCCACGAGCTCACGCAGCACGGCCACGAGGTCCTCGTCGAGAAGGATGCCGGCGTCGGCTCGCAGATCTCGGACGACGACTTCGTCGCCGCGGGGGCCCGCATCATCGACTCCGCGGACGAGGTGTGGGGCGAGGCCGACATGGTGCTCAAGGTCAAGGAGCCGGTGGCCGAGGAGTACCACCGCATGCGCGAGGACCTCACCCTCTTCACCTACCTGCACCTCGCCGCCGACAAGCCGCTCACCGAGGAGCTGGCGACGCGCAAGGTCACCGGCATCGCCTACGAGACGGTGCAGCTGCCCTCGGGCGCGCTGCCGCTGCTCTACCCGATGTCCGAGGTCGCCGGCTGCCTCGCGCCCCAGGTCGGGGCCCACTCGCTCATGCGCGCCCAGGGCGGGCGTGGCGTGCTCATGGGCGGCGTCGGCGGGGTCGCCAACGCCAAGGTCGTCATCATCGGTGCGGGCGTCTCGGGGCAGAACGCGGCCAACATCGCCCTCGGCATGGGCGCCGACGTCACCCTGCTCGACACCGACCTCGACAAGCTGCGCATGTCGTTCTGGCGCTACGACAACCGGGTGCACGGTCTCGCGTCGTCGAAGCTGGCCATCCAGCAGCAGGTCATGGAGGCCGACATGGTCATCGGGGCCGTGCTCATCCCCGGCGCCGCGGCGCCGAAGCTCGTGACGAACGACCTCGTGGCGCAGATGAAGCCGGGCTCGGTGCTCGTCGACATCGCCATCGACCAGGGCGGCTGCTTCGAGGACTCGCACGCGACGACCCACGCCGACCCGACCTACCAGGTGCACCAGTCGGTGTTCTACTGCGTGGCCAACATGCCCGGCGCCGTGCCGAACACCTCGACCTACGCCCTGACCAACGCGACGCTGCCCTACGCGGTCAAGCTGGCCAACCAGGGCTGGCGCGACGCGCTGCGCGGCGACGCCGCCCTCGGCCTGGGCCTCAACACGCACGCCGGGCACGTCACCTACGGCCCCGTCGCCGAGGCGCACGGCATGTCGTCGGTCAGCCTGGAGGAGGCGCTCTCCTGACGGAGGTGCCCGCCCCGGGTGCCGGCCCCCGCCAGGGAGCCGGCACCCGGGAGACCTCCGGCCCGACTCCGGACGAGCCGGACGGGTCGGATGCCGGTCGGCCGGCGACCTTGCTGGAGCGCGCGGTCCGCGGCTGGCTGGCCCACGTCCGCGTCGAGAAGGGGGCGTCGGCCAACACCCTGTCGGCCTACGCCCGGGACCTGCGCCGGTACGTCGAGCACCTCGACGGTCGCGGCGTGAGCGACCCGCGGCAGGTGCGTGAGGTCGACGTCTCCGACTTCCTCGCCTCGCTGTACGACCGCGGCCTCGCCTCCTCGTCGGTGGCGCGCACGCTCGTCGCCGTCCGGGGCTTCCACCGCTTCCTCGCCCTCGAGGGCGAGACGCCGACCGACCCGGCCGCGGCGGTGCCCCCGCCCCGGCCACCGGCCCGGCTGCCCAAGGCGATCCCGGTCGAGTCGGTCGAGCGGCTGCTCGAGGCGTCGTCGGTGGGCGACACCGCCGAGTCGCTGCGTGACCGGGCCCTGCTCGAGCTGCTCTACGGCGTCGGGGCGCGCATCGGCGAGGCCGTCGCGCTCGACGTCGACGACCTCGACCTGCGACCGCGCGGCGGCGTGGTCCGCCTGCTCGGCAAGGGCTCGAAGGAGCGGGTCGTGCCCGTCGGCCGGTACGCCGTCGAGGCCGTCGACGCCTACCTCGTGCGGGGGCGCCCCGCCCTCGTGCGCGACGGCCGCGGCGGGCCGGGGCTCTTCCTCGGCACCCGGGGCCAGCGCCTCTCGCGGCAGTCGGCCTGGCTCGTGCTGCAGCGGACGGCCGAGCGGGCGGGCCTGCGCGAGCACGTGTCACCGCACACCCTGCGCCACTCCTTCGCGACGCACCTGCTCGACGGCGGGGCCGACGTGCGCGTCGTGCAGGAGCTGCTCGGCCACGCGTCGGTGACGACGACGCAGGTCTACACGATGGTGTCGGTGCAGCGGCTGCGCGAGGTGTACGCGGGAGCCCACCCCCGGGCCCGCTGATAGGGTCGCTCGTGATCGGCGAGAGGCCGACCGCGGCGTGCCGGTGACGGGGCGAGGAATGGACCATCCGGTGAACGAGGAGTCACGCGAGACGATGCAGAGCGACCACCTGGACGACTCGGCTCCCGCGACCGCACCGCACCACGAGACCCCGCCGCAGCCGGTCGAGCAGGAGCACCGAACCGCCGACCGCGTCGAGCAGGGCCGACAGGGCGAGCTCGTCGAGCACAGCGCGACGCTGCCCGGCACCGAGCGCGCCGGCGTCGGGGCCAACGGCCCCACCGGGCGACCGCTTCCCGACTTCCCGGTGCCGGCCCCCCTCACCAGCCACGGCCCCGCCCGCATCATCGCCATGTGCAACCAGAAGGGCGGCGTCGGCAAGACGACGACGACGATCAACCTCGGGGCGGCGCTGGCCGAGCTCGGCCGCAAGGTGCTCGTCATCGACTTCGACCCGCAGGGCGCGCTCTCGGTGGGCCTGGGCGTCAACGCGCAGGGCCTCGACGTCACGATCTACAACCTCCTCGTCGAGCGCGGTCACGACATCCGCGACGTCATCGAGCACACCCGCACGCCCGACCTCGACGTGGTGCCGGCCAACATCGACCTGTCGGCCGCCGAGGTGCAGCTCGTCGGCGAGGTGGCCCGCGAGCAGATCCTCGCCCGCGTGCTGCGCCCGGTCGTCGACGACTACGACGTCATCCTCATCGACTGCCAGCCCTCGCTCGGGCTGCTCACCGTCAACGCGCTGACCGCGGCCCACGGCGTCGTCATCCCGCTCGAGTGCGAGTTCTTCGCCATGCGAGGCGTCGCCCTGCTCATCGACACGATCGAGAAGATCACCGACCGGCTCAACCCCCGGCTGCACGTCGACGGCATCCTCGCCACGATGTACGACGGTCGCACGCTGCACAGCCGCGAGGTCGTGCGCTCGGTCGTCGACCACTTCGGCGACCAGGTGTTCCACACCGTCATCAGCCGCACGGTGAAGTTCCCCGACGCCACGCTCGCCGCCGAGCCCATCACGTCGTACTCCTCCGAGCACTCCGGGGCGAGCGCCTACCGGCAGCTGGCGCGCGAGCTCATCGCGCGCGGTGGCGCGGCCTGAGGGCCATGACCGTCCCGTCCGTCACCGGCGCCACCGCGACCGCCCCCGCGGTGGGTCCGACCACGCCGCAGGCAGATCCGGCGGAGCAGCCCGAGGGCGACTTCCCCGTCGGGCGAGCCACGAGCGGGGCGGCTGCCGTCCCCGGCGGGGTCATCACGCGCCGCGGCGGCACCCCGTTCGAGGTGCACCTCGAGAACTTCAGCGGACCCTTCGACCTGCTGCTCGGGCTCATCAGCAAGCACAAGCTCGACATCACCGAGATCGCCCTCGCCCAGGTGACCGACGAGTTCATCGCGCACATCCGCGCGGCCCGCGAGGCGGGTGGCGAGTGGGACCTCGGGCAGGCGTCGGAGTTCCTCCTCGTCGCCGCCACGCTGCTCGACCTCAAGGCGGCGCGGCTGCTGCCGAACTCGAGCCCGCAGGACGACGAGGACCTCGCCCTCATCGAGGCCCGCGACCTGCTCTTCGCCCGACTGCTGCAGTACCGGGCCTACAAGCAGATCGCCGACACCTTCCGCGACCGCATGGCCGGCGCCGGCCGGCTCACGCCGCGACAGGCCGGGCTCGAGCCGGAGTTCGCGACCCTGCTGCCCGAGCTCGTCATCGCCGTCACGCCCGAGCAGTTCGCCCGCATCGCGGCCCGGGCCATGACCCCGAAGATCCCCCCGACCGTCGGCCTCGAGCACCTGCACGCACCGCAGGTCAGCGTGCGCGAGCAGGCCACCCTCATCGTCGACCGGCTCCGCCGCCGTGGCCAGAGCTCCTTCCGGGCGCTCGTCGAGGATGCCGACAGCACCCTCGTGATCGTCGCGCGCTTCCTCGCGCTGCTCGAGCTCTTCAAGGAGGCCGCCGTCGCGTTCGAGCAGGCCGAGGCCCTCGGTGAGCTCGAGGTGCGCTGGACCGGCTCGACCGAGGGGGACGTGTCCATCGACGACGAGTTCGACGAGTTCGACGAGACGGACGAGGCCGACGACCCCAGCGCCGACGACACGGACGGGACCGACGACACCGACGGCGGCGCCGACGACGACACGACGGGCGGGACGGCGTCGGACGCCGCCGCCCCGGCCCAGGCAGGAGTACGCGATGAGTGACCTCGACGAGCAGGTCGGCGCCGACCCGGAGGTGAGCGGCGACGCCGACGAGGCGGCCCTCGACGTCAGGACGCTGCCCGGGGGTCTGCCCGCCGCGCTCGAGGCCGTCCTCATGGTCGTCGACGAGCCGGTCACCGAGGTCGCCCTCGCGACGGCCCTCGAGCAGCCGGTCGACACCGTGCGCGAGCACCTCGTGGCCCTCGAGGCCGACTACACGGCATCCGAGCGTGGTTTCACCCTGCGCCAGATCGCGGGCGGGTGGCGGTTCTACAGCCGCGCCGAGCTCGCACCGGTCGTCGAGAAGTTCGTGCTCGACGGCCAGCAGGCCAAGCTGACCCAGGCGTCGCTCGAGACGCTCGCCGTCATCGCGTACCGTCAGCCCGTCTCACGATCGCGCGTCAGCGCCGTGCGGGGCGTCAACGTCGACGGGGTCGTGCGCACCCTCGTCTCGCGGGGGCTCGTCGAGGAGGTCCCCGACCCCGGCGACGGCGGTGCGGCGCTGTACGCGACGACCCCGTACTTCCTCCAGCGCATGGGTCTCGACTCGCTCGACGACCTGCCCGCCCTCGCCCCCTATCTGCCCGACGCCGACGTCATCGACGAGCTCGTCGAGGAAGGACACTCATGACCGAGCACTCGAGGTCACCCCGCCAGCCCCGCAAGCCCGGCGGCCGTGCCGGGGGCCCCCCCGGGAGCAAGTCGGGCGGCAAGCCGGGAGGCAAGGGCGCCGGCCGCCCCGTCGCCGGCAAGAACGCGAAGGCCGCCGGCCGGGGGAGCGGTGCCAAGAACGGGCCCCGCTTCGCCGGGACGACCCGCCCCAGCCAGCCCACGAAGCTGCCCGAGCGCCGCGCCACCCCGGAGGTCGACGTCCACGACCCCGACGGCGTGCGCCTGCAGAAGCTGCTCGCCGCGGCCGGTGTCGGGTCGCGACGGGTGTGCGAGAACCTCATCGCCGCGGGCCGCGTGCAGGTCGACGGCCAGGTCGTCACCGAGCTCGGGGTACGCATCGACGCGCGCGCCCAGACCGTCCACGTCGACGGGGTGCGCATCAACCTCGACGAGGACCGCGTCTACCTCGCCTTCAACAAGCCCAAGGGCGTCGTCACGACGATGCACGACGAGCTCGGCCGCATCTCGCTCGAGGACTACGTCGGCAACCGCGAGGAGCGCCTGTTCCACGTCGGCCGGCTCGACGCCGACACCGAGGGCCTGCTGCTGCTGACGAACGACGGTGACCTCGCCCATCGCCTGCAGCACCCGTCGTACGGCGTGCTCAAGACGTACGTGGCAACGATCCGCGGCCCGGTCGCGGGCGACGTCGGGCGCCGCCTGCGCGAGGGCGTCGAGCTCGACGACGGCCCCGTCAAGGTCGACTCGTTCCGCATCGTCGACCACCAGCCCGGCAAGGCGATGGTCGAGGTCGTGCTGCACGAGGGCCGCAAGCACGTCGTGCGCCGCATGCTCGACGCCGTCGGGCACCCGGTCGTCGAGCTCGTGCGCACCGAGGTCGGTCCGATCCGCCTCGCCGACCTCAAGGTCGGTCGCCTGCGCCGGCTCAACAAGGCGGAGGTCGGGGCGCTCTACAAGGCTGCGGGGCTGTGACCCGGGTCCACGTCATCGGCACGGGCCTCGTCGGCACCAGCCTCGGCATCGCCCTCACCGCCGCCGGCCACGCGGTGACGCTGCAGGACCCGTCACCGACGGCCGAGCGGCTGGCCCGTGACCTGCGGGCCGGCTCACTGGCCTCGACGCAGGAGCCGGCGCCCGACGTCGTCGTCGTCGCCGCACCGCCCGACGTCGTCGCCGACGCCGTGCTCGAGGCGCTGGGCCGGTGGCCCGCCGCGGTCGTCACCGACGTCGCCTCCGTCAAGGAGTCGGTGCTGCGCGCCGTGCGGGCGGGCGCGAGCGCCCCGCAGCTCGAGCGCTACGTCGGCTCGCACCCCATGGCGGGCCGCGAGCGTTCCGGGGCGGCCGCCGCCCGGGGCGACCTCTTCGACGGCCGCGCGTGGGTCGTCGTCCCCCACGAGACGAGCACGGATGCCGCCGTCCGCGCGGTCACCGAGCTGGCCCGCACCGTCGGCGCCGCCGTGCGCGTCATGCCGGCGCACGAGCACGACGAGGCCGTCGCCGCCGTGTCGCACGTGCCGCAGCTGGCCGCCAGCGTCGTGGCCGCGGCCCTGCGCGAGCTGCCCGAGGAGGCGGTCGGGCTCGCCGGGCAGGGGCTGCGCGACGTCACCCGCATCGCTGCCAGCGACCCCCGACTGTGGACCCAGATCCTCGCCGGCAACGCCGCCGCCGTCGCCGACGTGCTGCGGCACGTGCGGGGCGAGCTCGACGACGTGCTGGGCGCCCTCGACGCCCTCACTCGCACCGAGGAGGCGCCCGGCTCGCTCGGCGTGCTGAGCCGGGTGCTCGAGTCGGGCAACCTCGGTCACGCGCGCATCCCCGGCAAGCACGGCGCGGCGCCGACCGCGTACGAGGTCGTCTCGGTCGTCGTCCCCGACGAGCCCGGTGCCCTCGCCCGCCTGCTCGGCGACGTCGGCGCGGCGGGCGTCAACCTCGAGGACCTCCACCTCGAGCACGGCATCGGCCAGGCCGTCGGCGTGGCCGAGATCGCCGTCGTCCCCGCCTCGGTCGAGCCGCTGCGTGCGGCCCTGTCCGGGCTGGGCTGGCGCCTTCACGACTGAGGATGCCGGTCGGCCGGGTTCCTTGGGAGCGACGGGGAAGCGACGGGGGCACGCCGCCCGACGGGCGTCGCGCAGCCGGTCGGGCCCGGGATCGCGGGCGACTAGGCTGCTGGCCATGCCCGACGCCGCCCCGCCGACCGTTTCGCCCCTCACGACCTCGGCCCCCGGCGGTGACGAGGCCTTCCCCGGGTTCGTCGTCGCGATCGACGGCCCGTCCGGGTCGGGCAAGTCGAGCGTGAGCAAGCAGGTCGCCCGAGAGCTGGGCTACGGGTTCCTCGACACCGGGGCGATGTACCGGTCGTTGACCTGGTGGTGTCTCGACACCGGGGTCGACCTCGACGACGCGGACGCCGTCACCGCCGCGGCCCGCGAGCTGCCGCTGCACATCGGCACGGACCCCGACGACCCGACCGTGACCGTCGGCGACACCGACGTCACGGCCGGCATCCGCGAGAGCCGCATCTCCGAGCAGGTCTCGAAGGTCGCCGTCGTCATCCCCGTGCGCGAGCTGCTGCGCGACCAGCAGCGCCGCCTCATCGCCGACGCCTCGGGCGAGCGCGGCGGCGTCGTGGCCGAGGGGCGTGACATCACGACCGTCGTCGCCCCCGACGCCCCGGTGCGCATCCTGCTCACCGCGAGCGAGGAGGCGCGGCTTGCCCGCCGGTCGACCGAGCTGCACGGCGCCGCCGACGCCGGCTCGGTGGCCGCCACCCGGGCCCAGGTGCTGGGCCGCGACGCCGCCGACTCGACCGTCTCGCAGTTCAGCGTCGCCGCCGACGGCGTGACGACCGTCGACACCTCCGACCTCGACTTCGCCGGCTCGGTCGCGGCCGTGCTCCAGGTCGTGGCGGCCGCACGGGCGTGAGCGAGACCGCCGCCCCGCACCCGCGCCGGGCCCGCATCGGGCGCGGCATCGGCATCGTGCTGTTCCACACCGCGTACCGGGGCCACGCCCGCGGCACCGAGCGCGTCCCGGCATCCGGTCCCGTCATCCTCGTCGCGAACCACGCCGCGTTCCTCGACGGCCCGCTCGTCATGTCGATGGCGCCGAGGGCGGTCACCTTCCTCGTCAAGCAGGAGGCGTTCAGCGGGCCTTTCGGCGCCGTGCTGCGCGGGGTGGGGCAGATCCCCATCGACCGCAGCGTCGGCGACCGCGCCGCCCTCGGGCGTGCGGCGGCGGTGCTGCAGCGCGGCGACGCGGTCGGCATCTTCCCGGAGGGCAACCGCGGCACCGGAGACGTCGACGAGGTCAACCAGGGCGCGGCGTGGCTGGCCCTGCGGACCCGCGCGACGATCGTGCCGGTCGCGGTCCTCGGCACCCGCGTGGAGGGGCGCGGCGCCGGGGCGTGGCCCCGCCCGCTCAGCCGCCTCGACGTCGACTTCGGCCACCCGTTCACCCTTCAGGAGCGACCCGGCGTGCCCGGCCGGGAGCGCCTGCGACTGGCCACCGACGAGCTGCGCGAGCGCCTCGCGTCACACGTGCGCCTCGCGCGGGTGGAGAATGGTGGTCCAGCCGACTTCCACTGAGTCCTCCGCCGAGGGCTCGCGGCCCCGCCACGCGCCGGGGCCCACCAGCGATTCGAGGACACCGTGACCGACGAGACCGCCCGCCCCGACACCGGGGGCGCCACGATCTCGACCGCGCCCCGACAGGGCGACGGCCCTGACGACGCCGCCGTCGAGCGCGCCCTGCGCGCCGGCCTGGCCGAGTTCGACCTCGCGCCCGAGGACGAGGCGCTGCTCTCGGCCGACGGGGTCGTCGGCGGCGACGAGACGCCGCAGGGGCCGCTCCCGGTCGTCGCGGTCGTCGGCCGCCCCAACGTCGGCAAGTCGAGCCTCGTCAACCGCATCCTGCGCCGCCGCGAGGCGGTCGTCGAGGACGTCCCCGGCGTGACGCGCGACCGCGTCTCGTACGAGGGGGAGTGGGCCGGACGCCGCTTCACCGTCGTCGACACCGGTGGCTGGGAGGCCGACGCCACCGGCATCCACCTGCGCGTGGCCGAGCAGGCCGAGATCGCCATCGACCTCGCCGACGTCGTCATGTTCGTCGTCGACGCGACGGTCGGCGCCACCGACGACGACGAGGCGGTCGTCAGGCTGCTGCGCCGGGCCGGCAAGCCGGTCGTGCTCGTGGCCAACAAGGTCGACGACCAGCGCGGCGAGGCCGACGCGGCCGTGCTGTGGAACCTCGGGCTCGGCCAGCCCTGGCCCGTGTCCGCCCTGCACGGCCGGGGCAGCGGCGACGCCCTCGACGCCGTGCTCGAGGTGCTGCCCACCGTGTCGGCGAGCGGCGCCTACGCCCAGGGGGGTCCGCGCCGCGTCGCCCTCATCGGCCGCCCGAACGTCGGCAAGTCGAGCCTGCTCAACCGGCTCGCCGGCGAGAACCGCGTCGTCGTCGACAACGTCGCCGGCACGACCCGCGACCCCGTCGACGAGCTCATCGAGCTCGGCGGCAAGACGTGGCGCTTCGTCGACACCGCCGGCATCCGGCGCCGGGTACACCAGTCGCGCGGCGCCGACTTCTACGCCTCGCTGCGCACGCAGACGGCGCTCGAGAAGGCCGAGGTGGCCGTCGTGCTCGTCGACGCCTCGGAGCCGATCGCCGAGCAGGACGTCCGCGTCATCCAGCAGGTCATCGACGCCGGCCGTGCCCTCGTCATCGCCTACAACAAGTGGGACACCCTCGACGAGGAGCGCCGCCACTTCCTCGAGCGCGAGATCGAACGTGACCTCGTCCAGGTCCCGTGGGCACCGCGCGCCAACGTCTCGGCCCGCACCGGCCGCCACATGGACCGGCTCGTGCCCGCCATCGAGACGGCCCTCGAGTCGTGGGACACCCGCGTGCCCACCGGCCGCCTCAACGCGTTCTTCGGTGAGATCGTGGCCAGCCACCCGCACCCCGTGCGGGGCGGCAAGCAACCCCGCATCCTCTTCGCCACGCAGGCCTCGACTCGCCCGCCTCGCTTCGTCATCTTCGCGTCGGGGTTCATCGAGGCGGGCTACCGCCGCTTCCTCGAGCGCCGCCTGCGCGAGCAGTTCGGCTTCGAGGGCACCCCGATCGAGGTCTCGGTACGCGTGCGCGAGAAGCGCCGCCGCTGACCCCTGGCTCGTGGATCGGCTGGCCGATCAACACGCATCCGGTGTCGTCCTGACAGCGCCATCGGCCAGTTGATCGGCCGGTCGGTCAGGCAGCTGAAGGAGGCGCACCCGAGCGAGGATGCCGTGGCGCCGGGCCGATTCGGTCGGCGCGCAGTGCGTGCGCTAGTGTTTTGCTCGCCCCGCAGGGGGCCACGGGCTGTGGCGCAGCTTGGTAGCGCACTTGACTGGGGGTCAAGGGGTCGCAGGTTCAAATCCTGTCAGCCCGACCGTGTTCTCGCAGGTCAGAGCCCTGCACTCCACCGGAGTGCAGGGCTCTTGCCGTCCCCGCCTGCCACCCGGCATCCGACCTGAGACGGACCGCGCGGTCAGTCGGTCTGGGCGGCGGAGGAAGCCTCGGACGGCGACGGCTCGTCGTCGTCGTGGTCGTCGTGGTCGTCGGTGGGGGCGACGGTGGCGTCGCCGACCGTGAGGGCCGCGATGGCGGTGGTGGCCGGGACCGCGAGGACGAGCCCGATCGCGCTGGCGAGGGTCCGGACGATCTCCTGCGACAACGACTCGGTCTGCAGCATGTCGAGGACGGGGCGGTCGTAGACGTAGAGCAGTAGCAGCACGGGCAGCGCGGCGCCGGCGTAGGCGAAGACGATGGTGTAGATGGTCGAGGCGATGTGGTCGCGCCCGATGCGCATGCCCGAGGCGAAGAGCTGACGGCGGCCCAGGGACGGGGCGGCGGCGCGCAGCTCCCAGACGGCCGACGACTGCGTGATCGTCACGTCGTTGAGCACCCCGAGGCCGGCGATGATGATGGCCGCGGTGAGCAGCTCGCGCGGCTGCAGCGACTGCTGCACCGCCGTGAGGGTGGCGCCCTCGTCGTCGCCGACGCCGCTGAGCCGCGCCCACCCGATGGCGAGCACCCCGAGCCCGGCGGTGATGGCGACGCCGAAGAGGGTGCCGGCGAGGGCGGTGCTCGTGCGCACCGACAGCCCGTGGGCGAGGTAGAGGACGACGTACATGATCGCGGCCGAGCCGACGAGGGCGACGACGATGCCGGAGCGTCCCTCGAGCAGCGCGGGCAGCAGGTAGGTGACGACGACGACGCCGCCGACGCCCAGGCCGACCAGCGCGAGGATGCCGCGCAGGCGGGCGACGACGCCCACGACGACGACGAACAGGACGAGGAGGAACAGCAGCGGAGCGGACCGCTGTACCTCGAGGAAGGAGTACGCGGTCGGCTGCCCGTCGTCACCGCCCACGGCCAGCAGCGTCACCCGGTCGCCCGCCTGCAGCCCCGAGCGCGCCACCGGTCCGTCGAGCGGGACGGTCTGCTCGGTCGCCTGTCCCTGCGGCACCGCGTCAGGGTCGACCCGCACGACCATGGCCCCGCACGTCGAGCCCGGCTGGAGGCCCGGTTCGGTGGTCGAGGTGCCGGGGTCGAGCGCGGGGTCGAGCGCGGGGTCGAGCGCGGGGTCGGTCGTCTCGGGCGGGCAGGCCGGCAGCGTCGAGAGCACGGTCGCGCCCGTCGTGCCCGCACCCGACGCGACGAACGCCGTGCTGCCCCCGCGGGTCGAGGCGTCTCCCGACGGCCACGTGACGACGAGGCCGAGCACCGTGAGCAGCCCGAGCACCGCCAGCACGGCGACGAGGACCGACCGGGCGCGGGCGCTGACCCGCACGTCGGCGTCGAGCGCGGCGAGCGCGTCCGGGTCGTGGGTGTGTCCGTGCGTCTGGCCGGCATCATGGCCGGGTCGGGGCCCCGAGGCGGTCATGCGCCGAGTGTGTCAGGTCGGCCGCCACCGACCCGGGGGCCGCGCCGGGGCCGGCTCGGACGGGAGGTGGGCCCGAGACGGCCCGTTAGGGTGTGTGCGTGACAGGCAGGTCGGGGACGCAGCGGCAGAGCAGGGACAAGGTGCTCACGCTGCCCAACGTGCTGTCGATGCTGCGCCTCGTCGGTGTCCCGATCTTCCTCTGGGCCATCCTCAGCGAGCGCGACCTGCTCGCCTTCGGCATCCTCGCGCTGTCGGGGGCGACCGACTACGCCGACGGCAAGATCGCCCGGGCGTTCGGCATGGAGTCCGCCCTCGGCGCGATGCTCGACCCCGTCGCCGACCGGCTGTACATCCTCACCACCCTCGTCGGGCTGGCCTGGCGCGACATCATCCCGGTGTGGCTCGTCGTCGTGCTGCTGGCCCGCGAGGTCGTCATGGCCCTCATGCTGCTCGTGCTGCAGCGTCGCGGACAGACCGGTCTGCCGGTGCACTTCGTCGGCAAGGCGGCGACCTTCAACCTCCTCTACGCCTTCCCGCTGCTGCTGCTCGCCCACCGTGACGACTGGCTCGGTGCCGTCTCCCGGCCGCTCGGCTGGGGCTTCGCGTGGTGGGGTGTCGGCCTCTACTGGCTCGCAGCCGTGCTCTACGCGATCCAGGCCCGACAGGTGCTGAGCGGGCGCCTGACCGCCTCGGGTCCCTCAGGTCCCTCGGGTCGGTCGGCGAGGTCGGGATGACCGAGCCCACCCGCCCCGCTGGCCCGGCTCGGCGCCCCGACGCGTCGATGACGCTGCTGACCTCGATGCTCGAGCGCCCCCTCGACCCCGGCTACCAGGAGGCCGCCGACCGGCGCCGCGCCCGCGACCTGCCCGCCTCGTCCCCGTCGGCCCCGACCCGCTCGGTGGTCGTCGTCGTCATGGCGGTGCTCACCGGGTTCCTCTTCGCCGTCTCGGCCTCGGCCCTGCGACCACGGCCCACGGCGGCCGCGAGCGTCAAGGAGCAGCTCGTCAGCCGCATCGAGACGCTGCAGCAGCAGGGGAGCGCACAGGAGGCCAAGCTCGCCGCGCTCGGAACCCAGGTGCGCGAGTACGAGGCCGCCGAGCTGACCCAGTCGGGCGGGTCCGCGCTGAGCGCCCGCATCGGCACCCTAGAGGTGCAGGCCGCCGCCGTGGCGCTCACCGGCCCCGGGGTCACCCTCACCCTCGACGACGCGCCGTCGGCCGACACCGATGCCGCGGCGGGCACCCGCCCGAGCGGCGGCTTCACCCCGGGCCGGGTCAGCTCGAGCGACCTGCAGATCGCCGTCAACGGGCTCTGGGCGGCCGGCGCCGAGGCGGTGTCAATCAACGGGCACCGGCTGAGCGCCACCGCCGCCATCCGCTTCGCCGGCCAGGCCGTCATCGTCGACTTCCGCCCGCTGACCCGCCCCTACGTCGTCACCGCGATCGGGGATGCCGACACGCTCACGTCCCGCTTCGAGGGCTCCTTCTCGGGGGCGTACCTCACGCAGCTCGGCGACCAGTACGGCATCCGGTCCGACCTCGCGGGGTCCGACTCGCTCACCGTGCCCGCCGACACGGCGGTGCGCCTCGTTCACGCCGAGCCGCTCGGTCTCGACCCGACACCCGTCGCGACGACGTCCACCACCCCCTCACCCTCGAGCTCGGGAGGTGCCCGGTGATCCCGGTCATCGGCCTCGTCGTCGGCCTCGGGCTCGGGCTGCTGCTCGACCCGTCCGTGCCCGTCTGGCTCCAGCCCTACCTGCCCATCGCGGTCATCGCGGCCCTGGATGCCGTCTTCGGCGCGGTCCGCGCCGTGCTCGACGGCATCTTCGACGACAAGGTCTTCGTCGTCTCGTTCCTGTCCAACGTCGTCGTCGCCGCGTTCATCGTCTTCCTCGGTGACCAGCTCGGCGTGGGGGCGCAGCTGTCGACGGGCGTCGTCGTCGTGCTCGGCGTGCGCATCTTCTCCAACGTCGCCTCGATCCGCCGGCACCTCTTCAAGGCCTGACCATGATGGACGACGGCCCCACCGACCCCCGCCCGGACCCGGGTCCGGCCGAACCCCGCTCAGCCGACGGCCGCGCCGCCTGGCGCCGTTTGGTGCGGCTCGGTCGCCCGCGGGCGACGCGGGCCAACCTGCTCGGCGCCGTGCTCGCCATCGCGCTCGGCGTCGCCATCGCGACGCAGGTGCAGCTGACGAACGAGCGCGACCTCGGCCAGCTGAGCCAGAGCGACCTCGTCCGGGTGCTCGACGACGTGTCGGTGCGCGGCGCGCGGCTCGACGCCCAGGTGCGCGAGCTCGAGGCCACCCGCGACCGGCTCCGCAGCGGCGTGGGCACGAGCGCGGAGGCGCTGGCCCAGGCCCAGCGCCGCGCCGACACCCTCGGCATCCTCGCGGGCACCATCGGCGCCAAGGGCCCGGGGATCACCCTGACGATCAGCGACCCGCAGCGGACGGTGACCGGCCCGGTCATCCTCGACGTCATCCAGGAGCTGCGCGACGCCGGCGCCGAGGCCATCCAGGTCGGTGGCGTGCGCGTCGTGGCGTCGTCGTACGTGGGCGACGACGGGGGGGACCTCAGCATCGACGGCACGGCCTTCACCCGCCCGGTCACCGTGCTCGCCGTCGGTGACAGCAACACCCTCGCCTCGGCCATGACCATCCCGGGCGGCATCGTCGAGACGGTGCGCCAGAAGGGCGCCTCGGCCACCGTCGTCGAACGCCCGGAGGTCGAGGTCACGGCGCTGCACGTGCCCACGCCGCTGACCCACGCCCGACCGACGGGCTGACGGCGCGCACGTCGTCACCCGGGCACGGCGACACGGGCTGTGGGGTCGTGCAGCGCGCGCCGGACCCGGCATGGCATCCTCTCAACTGCCCGACCGCGCCGCCGCCCCGAAGGAGTGCCATGAGCGACCTCGACTACCCGTCCGACCTGCGCTATACCAGCGACCACGAGTGGCTGCGTCCCGGTGACGACGGTGTCGTGCGCGTCGGCATCACCTCCTTCGCCCAGGACGCCCTCGGCGACGTCGTCTTCGTCTCACTGCCGACCGTCGGTGACACCGTCGCGACCGGCGACGCGTGCGGCGAGGTCGAGTCGACGAAGTCCGTCAGCGACGTCTACGCGCCCGTCGACGGTGAGGTCACCGGCGTCAACCCCGCCCTCGACGCCACCCCCGAGCTCGTCAACTCCGACCCGTACGGCGAGGGCTGGATGTTCGAGGTGCGCGTCTCCGACGCGTCCGCCCTCGACGCCTTCATGGACGCCGACGCCTACCAGCAGACCCTGGGCTGACCGAACCCCGAGACACCGGTCGGGGACGAGCCGCGCCCCCGCCGAGCGGGCCGCCCCCGGCCGCGTCCACGGATGCCGGGGGCGCCCGCAACCGTCCCGGCCGTCCCACTAGAGTGACGGTCACCGTCAGGGACGACCACGATCGACGAGGAGGAGCGCATGTCGAGCCAGCCCCCCGGGCCCGATGAGAACGCCGACCCGACGTCCGGCGAGCCCACCGACGGCCCCGGCTGGTCGGAGGAGGCGGACCGCACCACCCGCCAGCCCCGCGTCGACGACAGCGCGGCCGAGCCGCGCACCCTGCGCTTCCAAGGCGTCCCCAGCCAGGACCCCGACCACGCCGAGGCAGGCACCCGTGGCCTGAGCGCCGAGGACCAGGCCACGATCGAGGCGCTGCGGCCGGGTACGGCCCTGCTCGTCGTGCAGCGTGGCCCGAACACCGGGGCGCGGTTCCTGCTCGACGACGACCGCGTCGTCGTGGGGCGCCACCCCGACTCGGACATCTTCCTCGACGACGTCACGGTCTCCCGCCGTCACGCCGAGTTCGTCAGCGCCGCAGGCGGGTACGCCGTGCGTGACGCCGGGTCACTCAACGGCACGTACGTCAACCGGCAGCTCGTCGACGAGACCTCGCTGCAGACCGGCGACGAGGTCCAGGTCGGCAAGTTCCGCCTCGTCTACTACGCCGCCGTCTGACCCGCGCCTCACCCCACACGACGACGCCACCACGACTCCACGACGCCTCGATGACCGACGACACCGCCACCACGGGCTCCGGAGCGCCCCGACTCACCATCGGCAAGGTGCTCGCCGAGCTGTCGCAGGAGTTCCCCGACGTCTCGGCGAGCAAGCTGCGCTTCCTCGAGGCCGAGGGCCTGGTCACCCCGGAGCGCACCGCCTCGGGATACCGCACCTTCAGCCCCGACGACGTCCGGCGGCTGCGCTACATCCTCGGCGCCCAGCGCGACCGGTTCTGGCCCCTCAAGGTCATCCGTGAGGCGCTCGACGCCCTCGACCGGGGGCTGCAGGAGCCCGAGGGAGCCGTCGGCGCCCCGGAGCCGCCCGAACCGGTCGCCGACCCCGAGGTGCCCGACGCCCCGGCCCTGCTGGCCCGTGACGACGTCACCCTGACCGGCCCCGAGGTGCGCCGCGCGACCGGGATCGACCGCGACACGATGCACGCCCTCGAGAACTTCGGCCTCCTGCGCCCCGACGCCGCCGGGCACTTCACCGGCGACGACCTCGCCGTCGCCGCCGCCGCGCACACCCTCGCCTCGCACGGCCTCGAGGCCCGCCACCTGCGCTCCTTCCGCACCGCGGCCGACCGCGAGGTGGGGCTGGTCGAGCAGGTGCTGGCCACACGGCGCGTCGACGGGTCGAGGGAGGAGCGGGCGGCCGAGATCGCCTCCGCCTGCATCGCCCTGCACGTGGCCCTCGTCCGCTCCGGCCTCGCCCGCTGACACCGGTCGGCACCCGACGGCATCCACACCCGGACTGCCCCGTATCTCCCACGGAAACAGCGGGGTACGGTGGGGGAGTGAGAGAGGTCGACGTGCTGGGCGTCCGGGTCGAGATGCCGACGAACAACCCCATCGTGCTGCTGCGGGAGCGCGACGGCGGTCGCTACCTGCCCATCTGGATCGGTGCGGCCGAAGCCGCCGCGATCACCTACGCCCAGCAGGGCGTCGTGCCGCCGCGGCCGCTGACCCACGACCTCATGCGCGACGTCCTCGCGGTGCTCGGTCACGAGCTGACGGAGGTGCGCATCGTCGCCCTCAAGGACTCGGTGTTCCACGCCGCCCTCATCGTCGACGGCAAGGCCGAGATCAGCTCGCGCGCCTCCGACGCGATCGCCCTGGCGCTGCGCACCGGGGCCAAGGTGCTCGTCGACGGCGCCATCCTCGACGAGGCCGCCATCGTCGTCTCGTCCGAGGAGGACGACGAGGTCGAGAAGTTCAAGGAGTTCCTCGACCACGTCAGCGCCGAGGACTTCGAGAAGCCCGAGGGCGGCGGCGACGACCCGCAGCGCCCGCAGAGCTGACACCGCTCGCCAGGCCAGCCCGCGAGCGTGTAGACGGGTGACGTGAGGGATTTCCCGCATGCTCGATGGGTTCACCCTCTACCTCACATCGAGAGTTGGCGGACGACGGTCGCGACACGCGAACCTGACGGTGCACCGGTGATTGACGGTGGCTCGCCCGGGCTCTACCGTCGAGGAACGACGCGGCTGTAGTTATCCCGCTGTCGTGCGCACCAGAAGCACACCAGCAGCAGACAGCACTACCGTCAGAGCCGTGGCCACCGCCCCGGCCGGCGTCACAGGTCAGGAGGCGGCATGCCCGCGTTGGAGGATCCCGAGGTCGGCCGCCCGCTGCCGCCGGGCACCCAGGGCCTGCTCTTCACCGACGACCTGCCCGAGCTGGCCGAGGACGCCGGCTACCGCGGTCCGACCGCGTGCAAGGCCGCCGGCATCACCTACCGCCAGCTCGACTACTGGGCCCGCACCGGGCTCGTCGAGCCGTCCGTGCGCAGCGCCACCGGCTCGGGCACACAGCGCCTCTACGGCTTCCGCGACATCCTCGTGCTCAAGGTCGTCAAGCGACTGCTCGACACCGGCGTCTCGCTGCAGCAGATCCGGGTCGCCATCGGCCACCTGCGCGAGCGCGGGGTCGACGACCTCGCCCAGATCACCCTCATGAGCGACGGCGCCTCCGTCTACGAGTGCACCTCCGCCGACGAGGTCATCGACCTCGTGCAGGGCGGTCAGGGGGTCTTCGGCATCGCCGTCGGCCGCGTCTGGCGTGAGGTCGAGGGCACCCTCGCGGCCCTGCCGAGCGAGCGCGCCGAGGAGCCCGAGGCACCGGAGTCGCACCCCGACGACGAGCTCAGCGCCCGTCGCGCGCGCCGCCTGGCCTGACGCCGACCCCATCCCGGACGCCGACCACCCGCCGTGCGGGTCGGTCGGCTTCGTCGTCCCCGCCGGCGACCGGCATCCGGCTGCGGCTGGTAGATTCGTGCACGCCGACAACCTCACACGGGAGAGTCCTCGGGGTGGTGTGACCACCTGCGAGGCGCCGAAGGGGCAACATCCCCGGAACCTCTCAGGCGCCCGGACCGTGTGGGGGAGGCAACTCTGGAGGTCCGCCACGTGCCGTGACGGCGCGACCGACAGACGGGGAGCGTGCGCACACCGCTCCGACCCGCCAGGAGAACCATGTCGATCGACCAGACCGTCCGTACGGCACCCCTCGCCGACTTCGTCGCCCGCCACGTCGGGCCGCGGGCCGACGACGTGGAGCGCATGCTCGAGGTCGTCGGCCAGCCGAGCCTCGAGGCGATGTGCGAGCGCGCCATCCCCGGCGCCATCCGCGCCGAGGCCCCGCTTGACCTCGAGGCCGCCGAGAGCGAGAGCGCCGTCATCGACGAGCTGCGGGCCCTCGCCGAGCGCAACACGGTGCTCACGTCCCTCATCGGCCTCGGCTACTACGGGACCGTGACCCCGCCCGTCGTGCGCCGCAACGTCCTCGAGAACCCGTCCTGGTACACGGCGTACACGCCCTACCAGCCGGAGATCTCGCAGGGCCGCCTCGAGGCCCTGCTCAACTTCCAGACCGTCGTCACCGACCTCACCGGCCTCGACGTCGCCGGCTCCTCGCTGCTCGACGAGTCGACCGCCGCCGCCGAGGCCATGTCGCTCATGCGCCGCCTCAGCAAGGCCCCCTCGGATGCCGTCGTGCTCGTCGACGCGCACGTGTTCCCGCAGACCATCGCCGTCATGCAGACCCGCGCCGACGCCATCGGCCTGCCCCTCGTCGTCACCGACCTGCGCCGGGTCACCACCGCCGACGAGCTCGCCTCGGCCGCCGACGGCCACGACGTCGTCGGCGTCATCGTGCAGTACCCCGACGCCTCGGGCGAGCTGCGCGACTGGTCCGCCCTCGCCGCTGCCGCCCACGAGGGCAAGGCCCTCGTGACCGCCGCCGCCGACCTGCTCGCCCTCACCCTCGTCAGCGCCCCGGCCACGTGGGGCGCCGACATCGCCGTCGGCAGCGCCCAGCGCCTGGGCGTGCCGATGGGCTTCGGTGGCCCCCACGCCGGCTACCTCGCGGTGCGCAAGGGCCTCGAGCGATCGATGCCCGGCCGCCTCGTCGGCGTCTCCGTCGACGCCCAGGGCAACCGTGCCTACCGCCTCGCGCTGCAGACGCGCGAGCAGCACATCCGCCGCGAGAAGGCGACGAGCAACATCTGCACCGCCCAGGTGCTGCTGGCCGTCATGGCGAGCATGTACGCCGTCCACCACGGCCCCGACGGCCTGCGCGACATCGCCCGCCGGGTCACCGGCCTGACCGCCTCGTTGCGCAGCGCCCTCGTCGAGGCCGGCCTCACGGTGCAGACGGAGGCCTTCTTCGACACCCTCACCGTCGAGGTGCCCGGACGGGCCGACGAGGTCGCCCGCCACTTCACCGACCGCGGCTTCAACCTGCGACGGGTCGACGCCGACCGCGTGTCGGTCAGCCTCGACGAGACGACCACCGCCGCGACGGTCGCGGCGGTCGCGGACGCCTTCGGCGCACGCCTGTCGGCCGATGAGGCGCGGGCTGCGCTGCGCGACGCGAGCGCGCCGACCGGCATCCCCGCGGCCCTCGAGCGCGACACCGAGTTCCTCACCCACCCCGTCTTCTCGTCGTACCACTCGGAGACGGCGATGCTGCGCTACCTGCGCCGCCTCGCCGACCGCGACTTCGCGCTCGACCGCGGGATGATCCCGCTCGGCTCGTGCACGATGAAGCTCAACGCGACGACCGAGATGGAGGCCGTCACCTGGCCGGAGTTCGCGAACCTGCACCCGTTCGCGCCCGCCGACCAGACCGAGGGCATCCGCACCCTCGTCGACCAGCTCTCGGCCTGGCTGTGCGAGATCACCGGCTACGACGCCGTGTCGCTGCAGCCCAACGCCGGCTCGCAGGGCGAGTTCGCGGGCCTGCTCGCGATCCACGCCTACCACCAGGCCAACGGTGAGGGCCACCGTCGCGTGTGCCTCATCCCGGCCAGCGCGCACGGGACCAACGCCGCGTCCGCCGTCATGGCCGGGCTCAAGGTCGTCGTCGTCAAGACCGCCCCGGGCGGCACGGTCGACCTCGACGACCTCCGCGCGAAGATCGACGCCCACCGCGACGACCTCGCCGCGATCATGGTGACCTACCCCTCGACCCACGGGGTGTACGAGGACACCATCAGCGAGCTCTGCGCCCTCGTCCACGAGGCGGGCGGCCAGGTCTACGTCGACGGGGCGAACCTCAACGCCCTGGTCGGTCTCGCGCAGCCCGGCAAGTTCGGCGCCGACGTCAGCCACCTCAACCTGCACAAGACGTTCTGCATCCCGCACGGCGGCGGTGGCCCCGGTGTCGGCCCGGTGGCCGTCCGTGCCCACCTCGCCCCGCACCTGCCCAACCACCCGCTGTCGGCCGAGGCCGGTCCCGAGACCGGGGTGGGTCCGATCTCCGGCGCGCCCTTCGGCTCGGCCGGCATCCTGCCGATCTCGTGGGCGTACGTGCGCCTCATGGGGGGCGAGGGCCTGACGCACGCCACCCAGGTCGCGGTGCTCGGTGCGAACTACGTCGCGGCCCGCCTGCGCGAGCACTACCCGGTGCTCTACTCCGGTGAGGACGGCCTCGTCGCCCACGAGTGCATCCTCGACCTGCGCGGCATCACGGCCGAGACGGGCGTGACCGTCGACGACGTCGCCAAGCGCCTCATCGACTACGGCTTCCACTCGCCGACGATGAGCTTCCCCGTGGCCGGCACCCTCATGGTCGAGCCCACCGAGTCGGAGGACCTGCACGAGCTCGACCGGTTCTGCGACGCGATGATCGCCATCCGCGACGAGATCGAGGCGGTGCACAAGGGCGACGTCGAGGTGTCGCAGAGCATGCTGCGCCACGCCCCGCACACGGCGCTCAACCTCGCGGGGGAGTGGGACCACCCCTACGACCGCACCGCCGCCGCCTTCCCGGTCGGGGTCGACGCCGGCGACAAGTACTGGCCGCCGGTCAGCCGCATCGACGGCGCGTTCGGCGACCGCAACCTCGTGTGCTCGTGCCCCCCGCCGGAGGCGTTCGAGGGCTGATCCACCACCTGGTCACGCTCGCGTCGGCCGCCCACTTGTGGTTGTCTGCGCACGTGGGAGCCGACGTCGAGCAGGCCAGGTACACGCGCGAGCAGCGCCAGCAGTACCGGGAGAAGGTGCGCCGCGACCTCGACGTCTTCGAACGGATGCTGAGCCAGAGCCAGTTCGAGTTCGACAAGCCGATGACCGGCATCGAGATCGAGCTCAACCTCGTCAGCGAGGACCTCGGGCCGAAGCTCGACAACAAGGCGATCCTCGAGCAGATCGCGGACCCCGACTACCAGACCGAGCTGGCGCGCTACAACATCGAGCTCAACGTCCCGCCGCGCCCGCTGCCGGGCGACGCGGCCCTCGAGCTCGAGCAGGAGCTGCGCCGCTCGCTCAACCGGGCCAGCGACAAGGCCGCCGAGCTGCACACGGGGATCGTCGCCATCGGCATCCTGCCGACGGTCATGCCCGAGCACTTCGAGGGCGACTGGATCAGCGAGAACATCCGCTACGCGGCGCTCAACAACGCGGTGCTCGACGCCCGCGGCGAGGACGTCTGGCTCGAGCTGGAGGGCCCGACGGGGGAGCGCATCGCCCGCTACTCCGACAGCCTCGCCCCCGAGTCGGCGTGCACCTCGGTCCAGCTGCACCTGCAGGTGCACCCCGACCGCTTCGCCGACCACTGGAACGCCGCCCAGGTACTCGCCGGCCCGCAGCTCGCCCTCGGTGCCAACTCGCCGTTCTTCCTCGGGCAGCGGCTCTGGGCCGAGACCCGCATCCCGCTCTTCACGCAGGCGACCGACACCCGGTCGGTCGAGCTGAAGAACCAGGGCGTCCGGCCCCGTGTCTGGTTCGGCGAGCGGTGGATCACCTCGATCTTCGACCTCTTCGAGGAGAACGTCCGCTACTTCCCGGCGCTGCTGCCCGAGCTGTCGGACGAGGTGCCCGAGGACGTCTTCGAGCGGGGCGACATCCCCGAGCTCAAGGAGCTGCGGCTGCACAACGGCACCGTCTACCGCTGGAACCGCCCCATTTACGACACCGTCGGCGACCGCCCGCACCTGCGCGTCGAGAACCGCACCCTGCCCGCCGGCCCGACCGTGGCCGACACACTGGCGAACTCGGCCTTCTACTACGGCGTCATCCGCGTCCTCGCCGAGGAGGACCGCCCCGTCTGGACCCGGATGAGCTTCTCCGCCGCGCAGGCCAACTTCGAGGAGGGCGCCCGCCTCGGCATCGACGCCCGCACCTACTGGCCCGGCCTGGGTGACGTGCCCGCCTCCGAGCTCATCCTGCGCCGGCTGCTGCCGATGGCCCACGAGGGCCTCGAGCGCTGGGGCGTCTCGGCCGCCGTGCGCGACCGCTTCCTCTCGATCATCGAGCAGCGCTGCCTGCGCGGCGTCAACGGCGCCTCGTGGCAGACCGACTGCGTCGAGCGCCTCGAGGCGCGGGGCCTGACGCGCGACAAGGCGCTGCGCGAGATGCTGCGCCTCTACATCGAGGGCCAGAGCGCCAACGAGCCCGTGCACACGTGGGAGCTGCCCACGGCCTGAGGCGGCCTGCGGCGGCCTGCGGCGGCCTCGCGCGCCCTGGCCGGCCAGCCGCGGCCTGACGCCGGTCACCGCGGTGACCGGCGGGGTGGGACCTCGCGACCCCGCTCAGGCGTCCTTCATGAGGCGCCACGGCGAGAGGTTGAACATCCCGATGCAGCGCGTGGTGCGGTGGTGGGTGAGCACGCTCATCGACCCCGCGTCGAGCACGAGCTGGGACCCGAAGCGTGGCCCCAGCCGCAGGTAGACGGCGGTGAGCACGCGGAGCGCGTGGCCGTGGCCGAAGAGGGCGACGTCGCCGTTGGACAGGTCGGGCCACACCTTGTCGAGCACCTGCTGCCCGCGGTGGGCGACCTCGTCGATCGTCTCGCCGGGGGTGTCGCCGCCGACGACGCCGTCGACGAAGACCTCCCACGGGTGCCCGATGCGGGCGCTGATCTCCTTCGTCGTCACGCCCTCGTAGGCGCCGTAGTCCCACTCCCGCAGTAGCGGCTCGACCTCGAAGTCGCCGAGACCGGCGAGCTCGGCCGTGCGCCTGGCCCGCTGCAGCGGGGAGACGAGCACCCGCTCGAAGTGGTGGCGGTGCAGCACGTCGCGCAGCTCGCGCGCCGCCTCCTCGCCCTCGGGCAGCAGCGGCAGGTCGGTCGTGCCGGTGTGCTGGCCGGAGAGCGACCACTCGGTCTCGCCGTGCCGGAAGAGGTAGATGTTGCCCGGCACCACGCCGTCGGGTTTGGCCATGCCGCCAATCTAGTGGGGCCGGCGGGCGGCTGCCGCCACGGCGTGGCTGCGGCACAATCGCGACGTGGACCTCCCCTTCGTGCTGCTCAACGTCTTCGCCCGTGAGGGCGACCCCTTCTCGGGCAACCCCCTCGCCGTCTTCCCGGATGCCGGGTCGCTGGCCACCGAGCGGATGCAGGCGATCGCGCGCCAGCTCAACCTCAGCGAGACGACCTTCGTCACCCGGGTGGAGGCGGACGACGCGGAGCCCGGGACGCCGGTCGTCGCGGAGGTGCGGATCTTCACCCCCGGCTACGAGATGCCGTTCGCAGGTCACCCCACGCTCGGGACGGCCGACGTCGTCGCCGGGCTGTCCGGCATCCTCGGTGGGCCTGCCGACGAGGTCGTGCTGCGGATGCCGGCAGGTCCCATCCCGGTGACCCGTGAGGGCGACGGCTGGCGGCTCGCGGCCCGGTCGGGGTCGTCGCGGGCGGCTGGGGTGGACGCGGTCGGGCTGGCCGGCATCCTCGGGCTTGGCGACGCGGGCGGGCACGTCCGGGTGGTCGAGGCGGGGACGGCCTGGGTGGACGTCGGCGTGGAGCAGCTGCTCGTGCAGCTCGACGGCGTCGAGGCGGTGCGCGCGTGCCGGCCCGACGCCTCGGCCGTCGAGCGGGTGCTCGCGCCGATGACGACCGAGCCGCACGTCTACGTCTGGGCCTGGGCGGGGGAGCGCAGCCTCGAGGTGCGCCTCTTCGCCGCGCTCGGTGGGGCGCTCGACGAAGACCCGGCCACCGGGTCGGCGTGCGCCAACCTCGGGGCGCTGCTCGCCGAGGCCGGCCACCGGGGCGTCGACCTGGAGGTGTCGCAGGGAGCGCACGTCTCGCGGCCGTCGCTACTGCGGCTGCGGATCGACGACGAGGGTGTGGTCTCGGTGGCGGGCCGGGTCGTCCGGGTCGGCGAGGGCACGCTGAACCTGCCCTGAGCGGCTGCACTTCTCCCAGCCGTGGCGGGCGAAAACCGGGGGAGCGCGCGTGGGTCGGGTCAGAGGCGGGCGCGACGGACGAGCTCGAAGCAGACCACGGCGGCGGCCGCCGACACGTTCAGGGACTCGACCCCGGCCGCCATCGGGATGGAGACCCACGTCTGCACCTGCGTCGCCACAACCGGCGTCAGGCCGGCCGTCTCGCTGCCGAGCACGAACGCCACCGGCTCGGGCAGGTGCGCCGAGAAGAGGTCGTCGTCGCCCGAGGCGTCGAGCCCGACGACGTGGAAGCCGGCCGCGCGGAGGTCGCGGACGGCATCCTCGGCCGTGAACGCCTTGACGATCGGCGCGCGGAAGGCGACCCCCGCCGAGGCCTTGACGACGAGCGGGTCGATCGAGGCGACCCCCTTGCGCGGGACGACGATGCCGTCGAGGCCCGCGGCGGTCGCCGAGCGCAGGATCATGCCGACGTTGGCCGGTGTCGTGATGCCGTCGAGCACGAGCACCGTGCGCAGACGTCCCTCGGCGAGGGCGACGTCGAGAGGCAGCATCCGGGGGGCGACGACGTCGGCGAAGACGCCCTGGTCCTGGCGGCCGTTTCCGGCGAGCTTCTTGACGCGCTCGGCGCTCGCCCACTGCACCTGCAGCCCGCGCCGCTTGGCGGCCCGCTGGATGTCGCGGACCCCTTCACCCCGGGCGCCCTCGGCGAGCACCACCTTGTCGACCTCGAGGTCGTCGTCGAGCAGCACCTCGTGCACGGGGTTGCGCCCGTAGACGGTGATGAACCGGTCCTTGGGGGAGACGGCAGGCGGGGTGTCGGCGGATGGCACGGCTCAGGATGACACAACGACGTCGGGCGCCACCGCCCGCGGCTCACCGGACGCAGACGATGGAGGGGCGTGCGGCTCGTGCCGCACGCCCCTCCCGTCCTGCTGCGTCGGTCAGCGGGCCCCGTAGCTGCGTCGGGCCACGAACAGGCCGACGAGCGAGATGACCGCCACGACCATGTAGTAGACGCTCGGGGCGTTGAGTGAGCCCGTGAGGCTGATCAGCCAGGTGAGCACGAGCGGCGCGATGCCGCCCATGACGGTGACGCCGATGTTGTAGGCCGTCGAGACCCCGGTCGCACGCACGTCGCTCGGGTAGAGCGTGGTCAGCAGGGCGGGCAGCGGGCCGAAGTAGAACGCCATGATGACTCCGAGCAGGCCGATCGAGACGATGAGCACGGGCACCGAGCGCGAGGCGATGACGATCGCGAAGAGCGGCCACGCCAGCACGAGGGCGGCGACCGCGGCCCCGATCATGATGCGGGCCGGGCCGACCCGGTCGGCGAGACGGCCGACGAGTGGCACCCCGATGACGACGACGATGCCGGCCACGACGCCACCGAGATAGGCGGCGCTCGCGGGCACGCCGAGGTTCTTCACCGCGTAGGTCGGCATGAAGAGGATGAGGTAGACCGAGATGGTCGCGACGCCGACGCAGGCGATGCCGGCCAGCGAGCGACCGAGGTGCTCGGTGAAGACGGCCTTGACGGGCGCCTCGTGCGGGGTGCTCTCGGCGAACTCCTTGGTCTCCGACAGGCGGGCCCGGATGTACAGGCCGACGGGGCCGATGAGGATGCCGATGATGAACGGGATGCGCCAGCCCCACGTGTAGAGGGCGTCCTTCGACAGGTGCGTGAAGAGCAGGTAGCCGAAGGCCGAGGCGAGGAACATCGAGATGCCCTGGGCGGCCACCTGCCAAGACGCGTAGTAGGCCTTGCGGTTCGGGGCCATCTCCACGAGATACGTGGTGGCAGAACCGAACTCGCCTCCGGCCGAGAAGCCTTGGACGAGGCGCGAGAGCAGGATGATGATGCCGGCCCAGGCGCCGATCGTGCTGTGCGTCGGGGCGGCGGCCATGAGGATGGTGCCGACCATCATGAGCAACAGCGTCAGGCTCAGCGCCTTCTTACGCCCGTGCTTGTCGGCGTAGCTGCCGATGACGAGACCGCCGATCGGGCGGATGAGGTAGGAGATCGCGAAGGTCGCGAAGGTGAGGATGAGGCCGAGGGTCTCGTCCCCCTCCGGGAAGAAGTTCGCCGCGATGACGACGGCGAACGAGGCGTAGACGATGATGTCGAACCATTCGAGGGCGGCTCCGATGGAGCTGCTCAGGACCGCCTTGCGGGCCTGCGCGAGCCGTTCGGGGGTCACCTCTTCGGCTGTGAGGGTGTCGGTGGCCATGGGGCTCCTTGGGGGGTGCGGGTGGCTCGAAGCCGGTGGTCGGTGCGGGCGGTGCTTTGCGATGCGGTGGGTCAGGCGCTGAGCGAGGTCAACAGCCGCTGCACCAGGTCGTCGCAGCGCCGCAGCTGGTCGAGCTCGACGAACTCGTCGGGCGCGTGCGCCTGGGCGATGTCGCCGGGGCCGCACACGACGGTGGGGATGCCGGCCCGCTGGAAGAGACCTGCCTCGGTGCCGTAGGCGACCTTCTCCTCCGAGGCGATGCCGCCGAGCGAGGCGACGTAGGCGATGACCTCCTCGGCCGCGTCGGTGTCGAGCCCGGGGGCCTGCGCCCCGATGGCGACCTCGACGCTGGCGTCGGGGTTCTCCTGCTGCATCTCCTGCTCGATCCGGCGGATCTCGGTCCGGAAGCGCTCGACGGTCGCGTCGACGTCGACACCGCCGACGGCCCGGAACTCGAACGTCAGCGAGCACTCGACGGGCACGGTGTTGACGGCGATGCCGCCGTGGATCTGGTTGACGGTGGCCGTCGTGAAGGGCACGTCGTGGTGCTCGTCGAACGGACCGTCGGTGCGGAACTCGTCGGCGACACCGCGGACGAAGCGCACGAGCTGGGCCGCGTACTCGATCGCGTTGACCCCGAACGGGGTTCGCGACGAGTGGGCCGCCACGCCGTGGAAGGTGACGGCGAGCATGGTCAGCGACTTGTGGCCGGTGACGACCCGCATGCTGGTGGGCTCACCGACGATGCAGGCACGCGGGCGCAGGTCGCGGCGCACGATCTCGTCGACGAGCGAGACGGCGCCGACGCAGCCGACCTCCTCGTCGTAGGAGAGGGCGAGGTGCACGGGCTCGCTGAGCGAGGCGGCCGCCAGCGCCGGCACGGCCGTGAGGACAGAGCCGATGAACCCCTTCATGTCGCAGGCGCCCCGGCCGTAGAGGCGCCCGTCGCGCACCTGGGGCACGAACGGCTCGCTCGACCACTCCTGCCCGTCGACGGGCACGACGTCGGTGTGCCCGGAGAGGACCACGCCACCGGTCGTCGTGCCGTCCGCGGCGGGGAAGGTCGCCAGCAGGTTGGCCTTCTGGCCGCTGTCGTCGTGAATGAGCACCGGCTCGACACCGTGGCCGCGCAGCTCCTCGGCGACGAGCTCGATCACCGGGAGGTTCGTCAGACGGCTCGTCGTGTCCAGGCTCATGAGCCGGGTCGTCCAGTCGAGGCTGGCCGGCGTGGGGCCACCGTCGCCGGAGGAAGTGCCGGCCGGGGCGGCCGCGTCTGACGGGCGGGCGACGTCTGCCGTGTCGACGGTGTCGACGGTGTCGTGGGTCGTCATACGGGAGTCCTGTCTCACGAGGTCGCGCCGGAGGATCACGGGCCACGGTTGAGCCCGACGACGCGATGCCCGACACTGACAGGTGTGCCACGGACCAGCCAACCGATGCAGGATCGAGCGTCGAAGGGTGAGATGACGCAGGAATCCGCCACACCCGACAACCACGAGGTCGTCGTCGACGAGCTCGACCTCGCCATCGTCAACTGCCTCCAGCTGCACCCCCGCGCCTCGTGGACCCTGCTCGCCTCGGCCCTGGACGTCGACCCGGTCACCGTCGCCCGTCGCTGGCAGCGCCTCTCCGACGCCGGCATCGCCTGGGTCTCCGGGCGGGCGGCGGGCCAGGGCCGGGCGGAGTCGTGCCTGGCCGTCGTCGAGCTCAGCTGCAGCGCCACCGAGACCCTCTCGATCGCCGAGCGCGTCACCGAGCTGCCCCACGTGCTGAGCGTCGAGCACACGACCGGCCCCCGCTCGCTCACCCTCCTCGTCGAGGTGCGGGACCTCGCCTTCCTGTCGCAGTTCCTGCTGACCTCGCTCGAGGGGGTGCTCGCCACGACGAGCTACGCCGTCACCCAGGTCTACTCGATGGGCGACCACTGGCAGCTGCACGTCCTCGACGCCGCCCAGCACGCCGTCATGCTCGGCGCCCAGCCGCCGCGGCTCGACGGCCTCACCGCCGCCGCCTCCACCCCCGCCCGCCCCTACGACGCGGTCGACCGCCGGATCATCCTGCTGCTCGGCGAGGACGGGCGGATGCCGGTCGCCACCATCGCGGCGCGGGCGGGCCTGAGCGAGAGCACCGTCCGTCGCCGGCTGACCGACCTCGTCGGCAACGGCCGGGTCGTGCTGCGCTGTGACATCGCCCTGCCCGACTCCGGGTGGCCGGTGATCAGCTGGCTGTGGGCCCAGGCCGACGCGCGCGACATCGACGACGTCGCCGCGCGGCTGCGACGCATGTCGGGCATCCGGGTCTGCTGGCGCATCTCCGGGGGCCCCTCGAACCTCATGCTCGCGCTGACGACCCACTCCCTGCACGAGCTGTCGGTCGTCGAGGCCCGCCTCGCCACCGAGGTGCCGGAGATGACGATCCACGACCGGTCGATGGTGCTGCGCTCGCTCAAGCGGATGGGCCGCCAGCTCGACGCCGCCGGCCGCAGCGTGCGCGTCGTGCCGCTCGACATCTGGGCCGACCCCGCCGGCGGCCCTATCCTTCCGGCGGGCCCGCGGACCGCGGCGGCTACGGCATCCGGTCGTCGACGGCGCGTCCTCCTGCCATGAGCGAGACGAGGTCGTAGACCACTGTCGCGGCGGCGAGCGTCGTCAGCTCGGCGTGGTCGTAGGCGGGCGCGACCTCGACGACGTCGGCCCCGACGATGTTGAGCCCGCCGAGGCGACGCAGCAGGGCGAGCAGCTCGCGGCTCGTGAGGCCGCCCATCTCGGGCGTGCCCGTCCCGGGCGCGAACGCGGGGTCGAGCACGTCGATGTCGATGGAGACGTAGACCGGGGTGTCACCGACGCGGTCCTTGACCTGCTGCACGGCCGCCTCGAGCCCGATGCGGTCGAGGTCGCTGGCCCGGATGGCCTTGAACCCGAAGTCGGCGTCGTCCTTGAGGTCGATGCGGTCGTAGAGGGGCCCCCGGATGCCCAGGTGGACCGAGTGGTCCTCTGCGAGCAGGTTCTCCTCGAACGCCCGTCGGAAGACGGTGCCGTGCGTGACCGGTGCGTCGAAGTACGTGTCCCACGTGTCGAGGTGGGCGTCGAAGTGGACGAGGGCGACGGGTCCGTGTTGACGCACGACGGAGCGCAGCATCGGCAGGGCGATGGTGTGGTCGCCGCCGACGGCGACGATGCGCCGGTCGCGACGGTCGCCCTGCACGTCGTGGGCGTGCGACTCGATCTGACGCACCGCGTCGTCGATGCTGAACGGCGTGCAGGCCACGTCCCCGGCGTCGACGACCTGGATGGTCTGGAACGGCGCGACGTCGAGCTCGACGTGGTACGCCGGTCGCAGGTGGCGCGACGACTGGCGCACGTGCATCGGACCGAACCGGGCGCCTGGACGGTAGGAGGTGCCACCGTCGAAGGGCACCCCGAGGATCGCGACGTCGTAGTCGCCCACGGCGTCGATCGCAGGCAGCCGGGCGAAGGTCGCGTCGCCGGCGTAGCGCGGCACGCGGGTGCCGCGCACGGGCCCGACCGGGCCCGGGCGCGACGTGTCGCCCGGCCGGCCGGGCGCGGTGCCGGCCACGTCACCGACAGCCGCCGTCTCGTCGGTGGGGGTCGTCTCGGAAGGGGTGCTCACGGCTGCCTCTCGGTGGTGGTGGTGGTGGCGGTGGTGGCGCTCGCCCGGGCCGGGGTCGCGGAGGTCGGGACGCCGTCGCCGACGCCCACGGGGGTGCCGGCCAGCGACGATCCCGTCGGGCCGGTGGAGGCGGCGCTCGCCAGCGTCTCGCCCGCGGTCTCGACGCCCCACGCGAGGGTGACGACGAGGCCGACGGCCGAGATGGCGGCCCCGGCCAGCAGCACCCAGCTGATGCCGCGGTCGAGCGCGAAGGGCATGAGGTAGACCGCGACGGCGGCGCCGATACGGCTCACCGAGGTACCGATGCCGACGGCCGTCGCCCGGACCTCCGTGGGGAACAGCTCGTTGGGGTAGACGACCTCGAGGAAGTTCGACGCCCCGCTCAGCAGGGCGAAGGCGCAGACCGCGGCGAAGACGACCAGCACCGGTACGCCCGGCACGACCCCGGTCACGCCCCAGATGAGGGCGATGCCGGCGAAGGTCCAGACGAGCAGCGCCTTGCGGCCGATGCGGTCGACGAGCAGCAGGCCGGGGACGCCGCCGACGACGAAGAGTGCGGCGAGGAACACCTCGGCGCCGTTACCGGTGATGCCGACTCCCTCGAGCACGTCGAACGAGAAGGAGTAGATCGACAGCAGCGGGATGACCTGGCACATCCAGAACAGACCGACGAACAGGGTGCGCTTGAGGTAGGGGGCCCGGAAGACGGTGGCGAGGGTGGCGCGCCGCTCCGGCTCGGTCTCGCCGAGGTCGCCCACCCCGTAGTCGTCGCCGAACACCTTCTTGACGGCCGCGTCCGCCTCGTCGTGCCGCCCGCGGCTGACGAGCCACCGCGGCGACTCCGGCGTGCCGAGCCTGAGCAGCAGCGTGACGACGGCGAACACGGCCGGGCTCGCGAGCATCCAGCGCCAGGCGTCGTCACCGGCGAGCGAGGTCGCCATGATCGCGACGACGGGGGCCGCGGTGGCGCCCACGGCCCAGACGACGAACGTCGCCCCGAGCATCCGGCCGCGGTAGCGAGCGGGCAGGTACTCGGCGAGCAGCGACGTCGCGATCGGGTAGTCGGCCCCGATGGCCATGCCGATGAGGAAGCGCAGCACGACGAGGTGCCAGACCTCCGTGGCGAAGAAGCACAGCGCGGAGAAGACTGCCAGCGCGACGAGGTCGAGGATGTACATGACGTGCCGGCCGACCTTGTCGGTGACCCAGCCGAAGAGCCCGCCGCCGACGAAGATGCCCACGAGCACCGCCGCCGCGATGAGGCCCTTGTCGCCGGTCGTCACCTCGAAGGCCGTCCCCATGGAGGCCCACGTGAAGCCGATGACGGCGATGGCGAAGCCGTCGATGAACGGCCCCCCGGACGAGTAGAGCGTCAGCTTCTTGTGGAACGAGGTGAGCGGGGCGTCGTCGATGAGGTTGCTGGCTGCGGTCATGGCGTCCTCCGGTACGGAGCTGGACGGTCGGGGCCCGACGTCGCTGGCGGTTGCCGTCGAGGATGCCGGTGGGTCCGGTGCCGCGACCAGCACCGTCCCGCTCGAACCGAGACGCGGTCGCTGTGCGATCGCACAACAGCACCTGTCAGGGAGCCACGACGCCGGTACGCTCGACCGATGGGGGTGAGCGTCGGCGGGCTGGTGCGGATGCCGCACCTCGGGCTCGACCTGCACTCCGGTGGCGCGGGCCTGGACCGCGAGGTGACGTGGACGCACACGTCCGACCTGCCCGAGCCGTGGCGGTGGCTCGGTCGCGGCGAGCTGCTCATGGCCAACGGGATGAACCTGCCGCCCGCACCGCCGGAGCAGGTCGACTGGGTGCGGCACCTCGACGCCGTCGGGGCGAGCGGGCTGGCCCTGGGCCGCGACATGTACTGCCCCCCGCTGACCGCCGAGCTCGCCGCCGAGAGCGACCGGCTGGGCCTGCCCGTGCTGTGGATCCGCTACCCCCTGCCCTTCGTCGCCATCGCGCGCGCCGTCGCGGAGGCGACGCTGCTCGAGCAGTCGCACCGGCTGCTGCGCACGACGCGCATCTACGACACCCTGCGCCGGGTCCGCCCCACGGCGGGCCCCGACTCCGCGGTCGCCGCAGCCCTCTCGCACGAGCTGGGCGCTGCGGTGCACGTGTGCGACCGCGCCAGCGGTCGGGCCTACCACCCGGGCGGGCCCGCCCCCAGCGCTTCGGTGTCGGATGCCGTGGTCGCCGCGCAGGCGGGCCGCGCCGGCCTCGTCGTGGGCGGGCGGTCGGTGCCGCTGCCCGACGGAGACGAGGTGCTGGTCGTCGAGGTGCCGACGCACGACGACGCCGTGCTCGCCGTCGTGCGTCCGCGCGGTGCGCACCTCGACGGCATCCTGCTGCAGCACGCGGCCACGGTGGCGGCGCTCGAGCTCGGTCAGACGCGCCTCGCCCTCGAGCACTCCGCCCGGGCCGGCGCCGAGCTCGTGACCCGGCTCGTCGAGGGCCGGGTCGAGGCCCGCTCGGCCCGGCGCCAGCTGGCCGCCGAGGGGCTCGACCCCGCCCACACCGTCGTCGCCGCGCTCCGGCACCCGCAGCAGCAGCGGCTGCACGACCTGCACGTGCGGCTGTGGCGCGAGGGCATCGCGCACGTCGCCGCCCTGCGCTCGGGGGTGCTGCTCGTGCTGGCCCACGACACTCCCGAGCTGGCGCGGGTCCTCGTCGACGCCATCGACGATGGGGAAGGGGAGGGCGACGAGAAGGGCGACGGGCGTGGGCATGTCGGTCTCGGAGGCCCCCTCGTCGGTGCGGGGCGGGTGGCCGACGCCGGGCGCGAGGCGACGTGGTCGCTCGGGGTCGCGGCCCAGACGGGCCGGGCGCTGCACCGTTTCGGCGACGCGACGACCGCCGCCGTCGGCCTGTCGGTCGAGCAGGAGCAGTCCCTCGTCGACCAGGTGCTCGGTCCGGTGCTGCGGCACGACCTCGAGCACGGTTCCGAGCTCGTGCACACCCTCGAGACCTTCCTCGAGGAGCGGCGTTCCTGGCAGGCCGCGGCGGTGGCGCTGCACGTGCACCGGCAGACGGTGCTCTACCGCATCAAGCAGGTCGAGCAGCTCACCGGTCGTGCCCTCGCCGACACCGGCGACCTCGCCCGGCTGTGGCTGGCCCTGCAGGCACGACGCCGGCTGGCCGGTCTCGGCGCGTCGGAATAGCCGCGGGTGCCCGCCGGTTAGTATGGTTGAATTCTCAACCACTAGGGAGTGAGTGACATGCAGTTCGGCATCTTCACCGTCGGCGACGTGACGACCGACCCCACGACGGGTCGGACGCCCTCCGAGCACGAGCGCATCAGGGCCACCGTCGCCATCGCGAAGAAGGCCGAGGAGGTCGGCCTCGACGTCTTCGCGACGGGTCAGCACCACAACCCGCCGTTCGTCGCGCCCGCGAACCCGCCGGTGCTGCTGGCGAGCATCGCCGCGCAGACCGAGCGCATCCTGCTCTCGACGTCGACGACGCTGATCACGACGACCGACCCCGTGCGCATCGCCGAGGACTACGCGATGCTGCAGCACCTGTCGAACGGCCGCGTCGACCTCATGATGGGCCGCGGCAACACCGGCCCCGTCTACCCCTGGTTCGGCAAGGACATCCGCGAGGGCATCTCGCTCGCCGTCGAGAACTACGCCCTGCTGCACCGACTGTGGCGCGAGGAGGTCGTCGACTGGCAGGGCAACCACCGCACCCCGCTGCAGGGGTTCACCTCCACGCCCCGCCCGCTCGACGGCATCCCGCCCTTCGTCTGGCACGGCTCGATCCGCAGCCCCGAGATCGCCGAGCAGGCCGCCTACTACGGCGACGGGTTCTTCTCCAACCACATCTTCTGGCCCGCGAGCCACACCCGCCAGATGGTGCAGCTCTACCGTCGCCGCTTCGAGCACTACGGCCACGGCAGCGCCGACCAGGCCATCGTCGGGCTCGGTGGGCAGGTCTTCATTCGACGCAACAGCCAGGACGCGGTACGCGAGTTCCGCCCCTACTTCGACAACGCCCCGGTCTACGGGCACGGCCCCTCGCTCGAGGAGTTCACCCGCCAGACCCCGCTCACCGTCGGCAGCCCGCAGGAGGTCATCGAGCGCACCCTGTCCTTCCGCGAGTACGCCGGCGACTACCAGCGCCAGCTCTGGCTGATGGACCACGCGGGCCTGCCGCTGGGGACGGTGCTCGAGCAGCTCGACCTGCTCGGCGAGGAGGTCGTCCCCGTGCTCCGCAAGGAGTTCGCGGCCCTCAAGCCCGCGCACGTCCCCGACGCCCCGACCCACGCCGGCCTGCTGGCCGCGCGGGAGCAGACGGCGGGCACCACCGACACCCGCACCCTCGAGGAGGCCTCGTGACTACCCTGCACCTCGCGGTCGTCACGGCCGGCGTCAGCCAGCCGTCGTCGACGCGGATGCTGTCCGACCGGCTCACCGCCGCAACGGTCTCGGCGCTGCGCGCGGCCGACCCCTCCCTCGAGGTCGTCACCGAGGTCGTCGAGGTGCGTGACGTCGCCCACGACCTCGCCGACAACGCCCTCACCGGGTTCGCGTCGCCCGAGCTGCAGGTGCGCCTCGACGCGGTCAGCGAGGCGGATGCCGTCATCGCCGTCACGCCGATCTACGCGGCCTCGTACAGCGGCCTCTTCAAGCTGCTCGTCGACGTGCTGCCGAAGGAGTCGCTGCGCGACGTCCCGGTGCTGCTCGGCGCGACGGGTGGCACCGCCCGCCACTCGCTGGCGGTCGACCACGCGCTGCGTCCGCTCTTCGCCCACCTCGGGGCGCTCGTCGCCCCCACCGCAGTGTTCGCGGCGACGGAGGACTGGGGCGGCGACTCCGCCGGGCTGTTGGGTGAGCGCATCGAGCGGGCCGGGTCGTCGTTCGCCCGCCTCGTCTCGGGGAGCCCGCGCGAGCGGGCCGCCGACCCGTTCGCCGACGTGGTGCCCTTCGACCAGCTGCTGGCCCGGTCCGGGCGCTGAACCACCGGAGCCGCGGGCGCCCCTCGACGGGGGGCCCGCGGCTCCGCGTCGTCGGGCGCTCGAGGACGCGTCAGACGGTGACCGTGAGCCCGAGGCGGTCGACCACGAGGTCGGCGATCGCCAGGGATGCCGTCGCGGCGGGGGAGGGCGCGTTGCGCACCGACAACACGCTGCCGACACGGCTCCAGCGGAAGTCGTCGACGAGGCTGCCGTCGGCATCCATGGCCTGGGCCCGCACCCCGGCGGGGCCACGGACGACGTGCTCTCCGGTGACCTGCGGGACGTAGCGGCGAGCGGCGGCGATGAACGCACGGCGGTTGACCGACCCCCACACCTCGCGCAGGCCGGTGGCGACGTTCTGCCGTGCGAAGGAGCGGAAACCGCTGCTGCGCAACAGCTCTCGCAGCTCTGCGGTCTCGACGTCGCGCAGCCGGTAGCCCTCACGCGCGGTCGCCAGCACGGCGTTGGGGCCGAGCAGCACCCGGCCGTCGACCCGCTTCGTCAGGTGCACCCCGAGGAACGGGTACCGCGGGTCGGGCACCGGGTAGATCAGTCCCCGCACGAGGTGGCGAGCGCTCTCGTCGAGCTCGTGGAACTCGCCGCGGAACGGCACGATGCGCGGGTGCACGCTGTCGCCCGCCAGGGTCGCGAGGCGGTCGGCCTGCAGCCCGCCGGCGATGACCACGAGGTCGGCGTCGACCGCACGACCGTCGGCCGCCCGCACGCGGGTGCGACCGGCATCCGTCTCGTCGAAGCCCACGACCTCGAAGCCGGTGTGCACGCTCGCTTTCGCGGCGGTCGCGTCCGTGAGCATGGCCGCGGCGACGTCGGTGTAGTCGACGATCGCGGTCGTCGGGGAGTGCAGGGCGGCGCGGCCCACCGCGTGCGGCTCGACCTCGCGCAGCCCCTCGGGACCGAGCCAGCGCAGGCCCGGCACGCCGTTGGCCTCGGCGCGCTCGCGGATCGCACGCAACCTCGTCTCGTCGGCCTCGTCGAGGGCGACGAGCACCTTGCCCACCTCGTCGTACCGGATGCCGTGGTCGGCGCAGTACGCCTTGAGCCGGGTGATGCCGGCGCGCGCCAGCCGGGCCTTGTCGCTGCCCGGCACGTAGTAGAGGCCCGCGTGCACGACGCCGCTGTTGCGCCCGGTCTGGTGCCGGCCGGGGCCGGACTCCTTCTCGAGCACCGTGACGTCCGGGTGCTCCGGCGTCAGCGTGAGGGCACGCGCCACGGCCGCCCCGACGATGCCCCCACCGACGACGACCACGTGCCTGCGCGCCATGCGCCCACAGTAGGGCGGGGCGACGTCGCCGGGGTGCGATCCGGCGATGTGCACACCCCCCGTCCGTCCGGTCGCGTCGTGCACAGGGCGAGCCGGCGCTCTGGTGGCGCCGCGGGGCCGCGCGTTGACTCGGTGGTGTCCCGAGAGACCGACAGACAGGAGACCGTCGTGCCCAGCGCGCTGTCCAACGTCGTGCACATCGTCACCCGACAGCCCCTCGACGAGCGCCTCGGCAGTGCCGTGCGCCCGGGGGAGTGCCTCGCCTGCTTCCTGCACCGCATGATCGGCACCGCGCAGTGCCTCGGCGAGTTCACCTGGACCGAGCACTACCGCCACATGCGCTCGCCGCGGGCGGTGGCCCTGGAGCGGCGTCTGCGTGCCGCCGGGGCGACCTGCGACTGCGACGTGCTCGACCGGGTCTGGCGCCTCAACGGGGCGCTGCTCGTGCGCGACGCCGTCACCGACGGTCTGGTGCCGCCGACCGAGCCGGTGCCGTGCGCCGCGACCCGGCCGCGCTCGACCCGGCCGTGCACGAACTGGGTGGCCGTCCGCGACCTCGCTCCGTGACGGGGGCCGGGGGTGCCTGGTTGCGGCCAGGTCCTCACTCTCACCGGATGCCGCGGAGGGCGGAGGACCATGGCGGGCAGAGCTGTGCGTCCGGCACCTGTGACGCGTCAAGGGTGCCAGATGCGCGTCGGGACGTGCGTCTGACACCCGTGGAGCGCCGGAGGTGCCGAACGCACAGCTGTGTGATGCCAGACGCGGTCGCAGCGAGTCTGTGTGATGCCAACCGCGGTCGACGCGGGCCTCTGTGATGCCAACCGCGGTCCATGTGCCGCGTCTGGCATCACACACCGCCCCGACCACCGCGTCTGGCATCCCACCGCGAGCTGATCGCGACACCCGTCATCGCGGGGCCGAACGGCAGGTGGGGTGTTAGGCGGTGCGGGCGGCGTCGAGGTCGGCCGGGGTGGGGGCCGAGACGTGGTCGTCGTACTGCGCGGCGTGGCGTCGGACGAAGGCGGCGACGTAGGGGCACACCGGCACGATGACCTGGCCGGCCGCGACCGTGGCGTCGAGGGCGGCGGTGACGAGGCGACCGGCGACGCCCTGGCCCTCGAAATCGTCGTCGACCTCGGTGTGGAAGAAGACCGCCCGAGGTGTCCGGCCCGACCCGCCGGGCGGGATGACGACGTAGCGGGCCTGCCCGACCAGCCGCTCGCCGTCGCGCACCTCCCAGCGACCGTGCTGCGGGGCGTCCGAGTAGACCAGGGACTCGGCGTCGGCGCTCATCCACCGATCATGGCAGGGTGGGCGCATGGCGAGGTACTTCGACGTCCACCCGGTCGACCCGCAACCGCGCGCCATCGCGCAGGTGGTCGCCATCCTGCGCGACGGGGGCCTCATCGCCTACCCGACCGACTCGTGCTTCGCGCTCGGCTGTTCGCTCGACAACCCGTCGGGCAAGGACCGCATCCTGCGCATCCGCCAGCTGGACGACCGGCACCACTTCACCCTCGTCTGCGCCGACTTCGCCCAGCTGGGCCAGCTCGTGCAGCTCGACAACGCCGTCTTCCGCGCCATCAAGTCGGTGACCCCGGGGCCGTACACCTTCATCCTGCCGGCGACGAAAGAGGTGCCGCGGCGGCTGCTGCACCCGAAGAAGAAGACCGTCGGCGTGCGCATCCCGCACCACCCGGTCGTGCGCGAGCTGCTCGGCGCCCTCGGTGAGCCGATCCTGTCGAGCACGCTGCTGCTGCCCGGCCAGGACGACCCCATGACCGAGGGGTGGCTCATCAAGGACGAGCTCGACAACACCGTGGACGCCGTCATCGACTCGGGGGAGTGCGGGCTCGAGCCCACCACCGTCGTCGACTGGTCGGAGGGGAGCCCCGTCGTCACCCGAGTCGGCGCCGGCGACCCGTCACCCTTCGAGTAGGTCCACGGCCATCAACCCGCCGGCCGCGCCGGCCGCGTCGACCGCGCCGGCGCCGCCCCCGGTGCGGTTAGATCTGGGCCATGGCTCATCGCTCCCGGACGCCGGAGTCCGTCCATGCCCTGCTGGCCGAGCTGCCCTCGGCCGACCGCGAGACGCTCGAGCTGCGCGTGGAACGGTGGCTGCCCGACCTGCTCGCCGCCCTCACGACGCTCTACCCCGAGCGTGACGTCGAGGCGCTCGCGACCCGCCTCGTGGGCTCGGCCCTCGCCGCCCACGCCGAGCGCGAGCCCGACCTGCGACGGCTCGACCAGCGGCGGCTGCTGCAGCCGGACTGGTTGCAGCAGCCCGACATGCTCGGATACGCCTGCTACACCGAGCGGTTCGCCGGCACCCTGGCCGCGCTGCCCGACCGGCTCGACCTGCTCGACGACCTCGGCGTCACCTACCTGCACCTCATGCCGCTGCTGCGCCCGCGCGACGGCGACAACGACGGCGGCTACGCGGTGGCCGACTACCGCACCGTCCGGGAGGACCTCGGCGACGTCGACGACCTGCGCGAGCTGACCCGGACCCTGCGCGGTCGCGGCATCTCCCTCGTGCTCGACCTCGTCCTCAACCACGTCGCCCGCGAGCACGAGTGGGCGGCCCGCGCCCGGGCGGGCGAGCAGCGCTACCGCGACTACTTCCACGTCTACCCGGACCGCACCGCCCCCGACGCCTACGAGCGCACGCTCCCCGAGGTCTTCCCCGACTTCGCGCCCGGCAACTTCACGTGGGACGAGGAGGCCGAGGGCTGGGTCTGGACGACCTTCAACGAGTGGCAGTGGGACCTCGACTGGTCGAACCCCGAGGTGCTCGTCGAGTACGCCGAGATCGTCCTGTTCCTGGCCAACCTCGGCGTCGAGGTGCTTCGCCTCGACGCGATCGCGTTCACGTGGAAGCGGCTCGGCACGAACTGCCAGAACCAGCCGGAGGTGCACGCCCTGACCCAGGCCCTGCGCACCGTCGCCCGTATCGCCTGCCCCGCCACCGTCTTCAAGGCCGAGGCCATCGTCGGACCGCGCGACCTCGTGCAGTACCTCGGCCAGGGGGAGCACGCCGGCCGGGTGAGCGACCTCGCTTACCACAACAGCCTCATGGTGCAGGTGTGGTCGATGCTCGCCACGGGGGAGACGACCCTGGCCCGACAGGCGCTCGCCGCCCTGCCCGCGACCCCGCCGTCCGGCACGTGGATCTGCTACCTGCGCTGCCACGACGACATCGGCTGGGCCATCGACGACGGTGACGCCCACGCCGTCGGGCTCGAGGGTTTCGCCCACCGCCGCTTCCTGTCCGACTGGTACGCGGGCGAGTTCCCCGGCTCGTGGGCCGACGGCCTCGTGTTCCAGGCGAACCCGGTGTCGGGCGACAAGCGCATCAGCGGCACCGCGGCCTCCCTGCTCGGCCTGTCGACCAGCACGCCCGGCACCCCCGCCCACGACCAGGCCCTGGCCCGGATGTTCCTGGCCAACGCCGTCGTGCTCGGCTGGGGCGGTATCCCGGTCGTGTGGAGCGGCGACGAGCTGGCCATGCCGAACGACCCCCGCTGGGCCGACGAGCCGGGCCACGAGGACGACAACCGGTGGGCGCACCGACCCCGTCTCGACTGGGACCTCGCCGCCCATCGACACGACCTGCGCACGCCGGCAGGGAAGGTCTTCGCCGGTCTGGCCCACCTGGCCAGGGCGCGGGCCTCGCTACCGCAGCTGCACGCCGCCGCCGACACGACCGTGCTGGCGGACACCGACACCGGGGTGCTGGCCGTCCGTCGCGCGCACCCGAGCGGGCCCATGGTGTGCGTCTACAACCTCAGCGACGGGTGGCGGTCGTTCTCGTCACACCACTTCACGGATGCCGGGATCACCCACCCGCACAACGCGATCGAGCGCCGCGACGTCCACGGGGGAGACGACGGCCAGGTCGCCCTCAGCCCGTACGCGGCGTGGTGGGTGGTGGAGGCGCCGGCGGAGGTGCCGCACGTCTGAGCGACACCCACTCGCCGTGCGGGTGGGCGGTCCCGAGCAGCGCTGGCTCCCACTCCCGGCCCGCACGCCACCGCCGGACCGCCAGCACCGTCTCGGCCTGCGCCTCGGACCGGTTCGGGGACGGCAGTCCGGGCACGCACCCCGGCGGTTCGGCGCTGAGCCAGGTGACCTCGCCCAGCTCGCGGGCCAGTACGGCGAACCGGCGGGCCAGCTCGACCCTCCGCCCGTTGTCGACGTAGGTCAGGGCCCAGGAGGTGAGCACGACGACGTGAGGTCGCCCACCGGCATCCGCGACCGCTCGCCCGGCAGCCAGGTCGACGGCACGATGGACGTCGTCGACGAGGTCCCCTCGCAGCAGCGGTGACGGGTGGGCGCGCACGATCTCGGCCGCGGCGCGGAACCGCTCGACCCGACCGGGCACGTCCGGCCACAGGCAGGCCTCGAGCCAGCGGCGCCGGTCGTCGTCGTCGAGGTCGACCGGGTCGAGGTCGAGCCCGCTCCGCCCGACCACCGATGGCAGCGGATGCGTCGACGGCGACCCGAGCCTCCCGCGGCCCACGAGCCGGCCCCGGGACACGACCGTGGAGTCGGGGTCGCCCAGCACGACCGGCTGCTCGCCCTCGACGAGCAGCTCGGTGCGGTACCGGTCGACCGCGAGCAGCAGGCCCGCACTGGCCCCGAGCTCGACGAGCACGACGGGCCGCCCGGGCAGGTCGGCCGCGGCGCGGGCCAGCCCGGCCGTCACGTAGACGCTGCGCCCGACCTCGTTCGTCTGCGTCGTCCGGGTGGCGATGGCCTCGCGCAGCTCGTCGGCGTGGGCGAGCACCGTGTCGCGCACGTCGGGCCACGGGTCGCCCACGGGCACCGCGTCGGCGCCGACGACGCTCGGGTACCAGCGCGCGGCCGCGACGTCGGGGCGGCGCAGCACGAGGTCGTGCAGCGCCGCCAGCCACAGCACCGGCCGGGCCTGGCCGGGGCGTGCGTGCAGCAGCAGCTCGGCGCACTGCGCATCGCCGGCGACGCCGCGGCTGATGCGCGCGTACAGCCCGAGGTGCCCATGCCCGGCGGCGAACCGGCCGAAGTGCTCCTGCACCTCGGCCACCGTCCCCGACCCTGACCGGCCCACGTCAGCCGCCCGTCACGCCGTCGACCCGTTCGCGCACGAGGTCGGCGTGACCGTTGTGCCGGGCGTACTCGCCGATGAGGTGCAGGTGCACGAACCGCAGCGAGAACGGCCCGTGCGGGCCCTCGAAGGTCTCGTCGAGCCCCAGTCCCTCGACGGCGGCGTCGGCCAGCCTCCACTCCTCGAGGAGGGCCTCGTACTCCGCCTGCGCCCGGGTCGGGTCGAGCTCGTCGAAGTCGTCCTCGCGGCCGGTGCCGAAGCCGTGCAGCGGCTCCACGGCCTCACCCGCCACCCGGGTGCGCAGCCAGATGCGCTCGACCTTGCGCAGGTGCCGCAGCAGGCCGAGCAGGCTCAGCCCCGACGGCGGCACGCTGCGCGTCGCCAGCTGCTCGCCGGTCAGCCCGGCGCACTTGTGCAGCAACGTCTCCCGGTGCCACTGCAGCAGCTCGCGCAGCATCGTGCGTTCGTCGGCGACGAGGGAGCCGCTCGGGCGGGTGACGGTCGGGGCGGTCCACGGCATGACGCCATCCTGCCCCCGCCCGTCGAGAGGACGGACGGGGGCAGGATGCCGGTCGGCGGGGAGGGCGGGGAGGGCGGGTCAGGCGTGCACGATGAGCGCGCCGGCGCGGCGGGCCCACCCGACCCGGTAGAGGTCGAGCAGACCGGGGGCCCGCAGCTCGATGCTGGCCGCCCCGGGTGATGTCGACTCGAGCAGCGTCACCGCCTCGCAGCCCGCGCCGCCGTGCAGGTGCAGTGCGGTCATCAGGTGCGCCCCGCCGAGACGCCCCAGGTCGAGCAGCGAACCAGGGGTGAGCCTCGACACGTCGAGCGAGAGGTAGGGCTCGCCGGGCAGCACTTCCCAGAGCAGCAGCGTGGGGCCGGACGGGCGCAGTCCCGTGCCCGCCGGGGCCGCGACGACGTCGGCGCCGGGAGTGAGCGACCCGGCATCCGTCAGGGGGTTCACGAGAACTGCTCCGACTCGGTCGACCCCGCCATCGCGAGGGTGCCCGACCGCGGGTTGAGCGCGGTGGCCACCGCGTCGAAGTAGCCGGTGCCCACCTCCGCCTGGTGCTTGACCGCGGTGTATCCCGCTGCGGCGTCAGCGAACTCGGCCTCCTGCAGCTCGACGTAGGCGCTCATGCCCTCGGTGGCGTAGCCGCGGGCGAGGGTGAACATCGAGTGGTTGAGGGCGTGGAACCCGGCCAGGGTGATGAACTGGAAGCGGTAGCCGAGGTCACCCAGCTCGTCCTGGAAGCGGGCGATCTCCGTGTCGTCGAGGGCGGCCTTCCAGTTGAACGACGGCGAGCAGTTGTAGGCCAGCATCTTGCCCGGGAAGTCGCGGTGCAGCTCGGTCGCGAACTCGCGGGCCAGGCCCAGGTCGGGGGTTCCGGTCTCGACCCAGATGAGGTCGGCGTAGGGGGCGTAGGCCCGCGCCCGGGCGAGCACCGGCTCGATGCCGCTGCGCACCCGGTGGAAGCCCTCGGCCGTGCGCTCCCCGGTGAGGAACGGCTCGTCGACCGGGTCGACGTCACTCGTCAGCAGGTCGGCCGCGAGGGCGTCGGTGCGGGCGATGACGAGGGTCGGCACGTTCTCCACGTCGGCCGCGAGGCGGGCGGCATTGAGGGTGCGGACGTGCTGCGAGGTCGGGACGAGGACCTTACCGCCGAGGTGGCCGCACTTCTTCTCCGAGGCGAGCTGGTCCTCCCAGTGCACCCCTGCCGCACCCGCGGCGATCATCTGCTTCATCAGCTCGAACGCGTTGAGGGGGCCGCCGAACCCGGCCTCCGCGTCGGCGACGACCGGCGCGAGCCAGTCGATGCCGGCCCCGCCCGTGCTGCACTCGATCTGGTCGGCGCGCAGCAGCGCGTTGTTGATGCGGCGCACGACGTTCGGCACCGAGTTGGCCGGGTACAGGCTCTGGTCGGGGTAGGTCTGGCCGCTGAGGTTGGCGTCGGCCGCCACCTGCCAGCCGGAGAGGTAGACGGCCTGCAGGCCGGCCCGGACCATCTGGACGGCCTGGTTTCCGGTGAGGGCGCCGAGGGCGCGGGTGTACGGCTCGGTGCGCAGCTGGTTCCACAGGCGCGTCGCACCACGGCGCGCCAGCGTGTGCTCCTCGGTGACGCTGCCGCGCAGCCGCACGACGTCCTCCGCCGTGTACGTGCGCTCGATGCCCGACCACCGCTCGTCACCGGCCCACGAGCGGACCAGCTCGGCGGCGTCCGCGGGCCGCACCCCCACGGCGGCGGTCGTGCCGGCGATACCGCCGGGGGCGGACGGGCCTCGGCGCGGGGGCGTGGTGACGGGGCGGATGCCGGGGTGCAGCGTCGTGCTCATGGTTCACTCCTCGTGTGCTGGGTCGTGGACGACCTGGTGGCACCACTGTCCGGGAAGAAGTGCCGAAGTTCACGAGGCCCGGGCCGTCGAGGACCGTGGATTGAGCGCTAGCGTCACAACATGCAGAACTTGACGCCCGCAGCGGCGGCCGGCTCGAGCGCACGACCGGCCCGAGAGGCGACGGGCGCCGCACCCGGCCCGGACCCCACCCCCGTGGGCGACCGCCTCGTGGTCGGTCGTCAGCTGCGCCACCACCGTCGTCGGGCCGGGCGCACCCTCGCCGACGTCGCCGCGGCCGCGGGGATCTCACCCTCCGCCCTGTCGCTCATCGAGACGGGCAAGCGGGAGGCCCGCCTCGGCGTCCTCGTCGCCCTGGCCGGTTCCCTCGGGGTCGGCCTGACCGACCTGCTCACCGCGGCGGCCCCCACCCGGCGGGCGTCGCTCGAGATCGAGCTCGAACGTGCCCAGACCCTCGCCGCGGCCCAGGGTCGCCGCGTCCCGTCCGTCCGCCGGCTCGGGCGCCTGCCGCTCGACGCGCTCGAGGCGCTCGTCGGGCTGCACCGGTCGCTGGCCGAGGTCGACGCGGCCCGGTCGGCCACCCCCGAGGAGGCCCGGCGCGCCAACGCCGAGCTGCGTCGGCGCATGCGCGAGCAGGACAACTACTTCCCCGACATCGAGGCGGCCGCCGCCGGTCTGCTGCGGTCTACGGGGTACACGGCCGGCCCGGTCACCCGGGCCATGGTCGACACGATGGCCGCCCACCTCGGGTTCGCCCTCGTGCACACCGCCGACCTCCCGGAGTCGACCCGCACGGTCACCGACCTCCACGGGCGCCGGGTCTACCTCCCGCAGCCCGGCGTGGGGCAGAACGACTCGCGGTCGCTGGCCCTGCAGGCCCTCGGCCACATCGTGCTCGGGCACGAGCCCCCGGTCGACTACGCCGACTTCCTCGGCCAGCGCGTCGAGGTCAACTGCTTCGCCGCCGCGCTGCTCGTGCCGGAGCAGGCGGCCGTCGCCGCGCTGCACCGGGCCAAGGCGGCCAAGGACATCGCCATCGAGGACCTCCGCGACGCCTACGCCGTCAGCTACGAGATGGCCGCCCACCGCTTCACCAACCTCGCCACGCGCCACCTCGACCTCCCCGTGCACTTCATGCGCGTCTCGTCGTCGGGCATCGTGCTCAAGGCCTACGAGAACGACGGCGTCCGCTTCCCGTCCGACGCCACCGGGGCGGTCGAGGGCCGGCGGGTCTGCCGCTACTGGACCGCCCGCGCGGTCTTCGACCAGCCCGACCTCTCGTCGGCCTACCAGCAGTACACGGACACCGGCTCGGGCACGTACTGGTGCACGGCCGTCGTCGACCAGACCGCGTCGGGCACCTTCTCGGTGTCGGTCGGGGTCCCCTTCGCCTCCGTCAAGTGGATGCGGGGCCGTGAGACCCCGCACCGGTCGGCGTCGCGGTGCCCCGACCCCGACTGCTGCTCGCGCCCGCCCGCCGACCTCGTCGAGCGCTGGGGGAGTGCGGCGCGCCCGAGTGCTCGGGTGCAGTCACACCTGCTTGCCGCCATGCCGCTCGGCGTCTTCCCCGGCGTCGACGAGACCGATGTCATGCGCTTCCTCGAGTCCCACACGGCCCCCGCGGCCCCGGCAGCCCCCGCGGCCCCGGCAGCCCACGGGGCACCGACGGCGACGCCGTGACCGTCGCCACGCGGCATCCAACGGATGCCGGGTGGTGGCCGTGCGCTCCGGGGTCCGCCACGGGCGGCCGGCTCAGCCGGGCAGGAGGGTGCTGAAGTAGTCCCAGAACCGGGTCACGACCAGGGCGGCGACGACGAGGACCCAGCCGACGGCGATGGTGGGGGCGAAGTCGGCCACCTCGCGTGCGGCCCGGCCCCCGGGTAGCACGCCCCGGCGCACGTTGCCCGCCGTGACGGCGACGAAGAGGGTGATGGTGACGACCCAGACGACCATGCAGTACGGGCACAGGGCGTTGATGCGGTAGAGGCTCTGCACGACGAGCCAGTGCACGAAGACGATCCCGAACGTCACCCCCAGCTGCAGGCCCCACCAGAACCACCGCCGGAACCGGGCGCCCGCCAGCAGCGCCGCCCCGACGGTGAGCACGACCGCGAACCCGGCCACCCCCATGATCGGGTTGGGGAACCCGAACACCTCCGCCTGGGCGGTGTTCATGATCGAGCCGCAGCTGATGACGGCGTTGAGGCTGCAGCTCGGCACGTAGGTGGGGTCCTGCAGCAGGAGGATCTTCTCCACGAGCAGGGTGGCGGCGGCGAGCAGGCCGACCGCACCGGTGACGACGAGCAGCCACCCGAAGCCGGCGCCGGCGCCGATGCCCCCCGTCGCACGCCCTGCGATCTGCTCGTCGGGCTCGTCGGGCTCGTGCAGCTCGCCGGGTTCGCTGAGTCCGACGGGTCCGGTGAGCGCGTGCTCACGGTCGGCGGTCACCGAGCCGGCGGCGGCGCCGCTGGTGGTGCCGCTGGTGGTGCCGCTGGTGGTGGCGGGACGGGTCATGGTGGGGCTCTCCGGGTCGGCGGCGTTCAGCCGGGAAACGAGTCGTGCGGCCGGGCGGTTCCGGCCGTCAGGCGTGGGACGGGTTCTCGTGCGCCGCGTGGCCGGCCGACTCGAACTGGATGGTCGAGTGCTCGACGTTGAAGTCGGAGTCGATGCAGCCCTGCAGCTCGTCGAGCATGGCGCCGAGGTGTCCGTCGTGGAAGCAGCTGTCGTCGACGACGACGTGGGCGGTGAGCACGGGCAGGCCGGTCGCGACCTGGCTGGCGTGCAGGTCGTGGACGTCGTGCACGTGCGGCAGCCGCAGGATGCGCTCCCGCACCCGGTCGAGGTCGAGGCCCTTGGGCGTCGACTCGAGCAGGACGTCGACCGTCTCCCTCAGCAGCCGCAGCGTGCGCGGCACGATGAGCACCCCGATGACGAGCGAGGCGAGGGCGTCGGCCCGCAGCCAGCCGGTGAGGGCGATGACGGCCGCCGACACGAGCACCGCCACGGAGCCGAGGGCGTCGTTGACGACCTCGAGGAACGCGGCCCGCATGTTGAGGTTGGCCGAGCGCCCGCCCGCGAGCACGAGCAGCCCGACGACGTTGCCGAGCAGGCCGATCGCACCGAAGAGCACGATGACGCCAGGCGTGACCTCGGGCGGGTCGAACAGTCGTCGCACCCCCTCGACGAGGATGAAGACGCCCACCGCGAGCAGCACCGCGGCCTGTGCAGCGGCACCGAGTACCTCGGCGCGGTGGTAGCCCCACGTGCGGGATGCCGTGGCCGGTCGCTGCGCGAGGACGGCTGCCACGAGCGCGAGGCTGAGGCCCGCGACGTCGGTGAGCATGTGGCCGGCGTCGGCGAGCAGGGCGAGGCTGCCGGACACGAGCGCCCCGACCACCTCGACGACGAGGACGACCGCGGTGATGCCGAGCACGACGGCCAGGCGGCCGCGGTGGTCGGCGAGCCCGGTGGCATGGGAGTGGCCGTGCGAGTGGCCGTGCGGGTCGCTCACGGCTTCCCGCCCCCGGACCGTCCCTGTCGGGAGGTGGCCTCTCGACGGGTGGGCGTGAGGTCGGTGCTCGCGCAGCACCCGTCGTCACAGCACGCGGCCGGGTCGCCGGCGTCGACGCCCAGGGTCGGAGACCCTGTGGCGGTGGGTGCGTCGCAGCAGGCGTCGCCGCGCCAGGCGGCGAGACCTTCACGCAGGGCGACGGCGGCCACGACGAGACCGGCCAGCGGGTCCGCCCAGCCCCACCCGAGGACGGCGTTGAGGGCCAGACCGACGAGGACGACGGCTGACAGGTAGGTGCACAGCAGGGTCTGCGTGGAGTCGGCCACGACGCTGCCCGAGCCGAGCTCGCGCCCGGTGCGGCGTTGCGCCCACGACAGGAACGGCATGACGGCCAGCGACACGGCGGCGAGGGCGACACCGACACCCGACCCGGCGGCATCCTCTGCGCCGGTGAGCTGTCGTACCGACTCGACCGTCACGTAGGCGGCGAGGGCGAGGAACGAGACCCCGATGAGTCGCAGCGCCCGACGCTCACGGGTCTGCGGGAGGGGGTGGCGGAACTGCCAGAGGATGACGAGCCCGCTGCTCACCTCGACCACCGAGTCGAGCCCGAAGGCGACCAGGGCGACGGAGGAGGAGGCGGCCCCGGCCGAGATCGCCACGACGGCCTCGACGACGTTGTAGACGACGGCGGCGCCGGCGATGAGCTGGGCCCTGCGAGCCAGGACGCCGCGTCGGGTGGGAGCGGGTCGGACGTCGGGGGCGGCAGGGGCGGCGGGGCCGGCCGGGGCGGCACTCACGACGCGACCCCTTCGTCCATGGTCGTGGACCCGTAGCGCGGGCAGAGCACGACGGCGTCGCCGGTGAGACCGAGCAGACGTTCGGCCGCGGACAGCAGCTCGAGCGTCGCGGCGGGGTGGGCGAGGGCGAACACCGACGCCCGGCCCTGCGCCCGCACCGTGACGATGCCGCAGTCGAGCAGGCAGGCGAGGTGCTTGCTCACGGTCGACTGCGCGAGACCGAGGTGGGCGGTGAGGTCGACGACCCGGTGCTCGCCGATGACGAGGTGCTGCACGATGGCGAGGCGAGACCGGTCGCCGAAGCCGTGGAAGAGGCAGGCGGCCGCCTCACGGGCCGCCGCCTCGGCAGCCCCGGCCGGTTGCGTGGTCGGCTCGGGTTCGACGGGGACGTCGGTGCGGGCGACATCGTCCAGCGTCTGTGGCATCGTCACCCGGCGATGCTACCGCGCTGGTCAGGCGATGGCGCCGCGGGTGGCGATGGCGTGGTCGATGCGGTCGGCGGTGAGGACGTGTTGGGTGACCATGGTGGCGGCGCCGATGACGCCGGCTTGGCGGCCGGTGGTGGCGGGGACGATCTGCAGGTCGCTGGTGGCCAGGGGTAGGGAGCGGCCGTAGACGACTTCGCGGACGCCGGCGATGAGGGACTCTCCGGCGCCGGCGAGGGAGCCGCCGATGACGATGACGGAGGGGTTGAGCAGGGAGACGCAGGTGGCCAGGACCTCGCCGATGGTGCGTCCGGCTTGTCGGACGGCGTGGGCGGTGGGGATGGAGCCGGATCGGACGAGCTGGACGATGTCCTGGTTGCTGGTGGCGGTGATGCCGTGGGCGTGGAGGCTGGTGGTGATGGCGGGTCCGCCGGCGACGGCTTCGAGGCAGCCGGTGTTGCCGCAGCGGCACAGGACCTGGGCGTGGCCGGGGGCGGCGACGTGGCCGAGGTCGCCGGCGGCGCCGACGGCGCCGCGGTGGAGGCGGCCGCCGGAGATGATGCCGGCGCCGATGCCGGTGGCAACCTTGACGAAGAGCAGGTGTTGGACGTGGGGGTGGGCGGCGGCGTGTTCGCCCAGGGCCATGATGTTGACGTCGTTGTCGACGAGGACGGGCACGGGCCCGGTGGCCGACCCGGGTGAGCCGGGGGAGCCGTCGGAGGGGGAGCCGGTGTCGAGGTGGAGGGCGGTGGCGAGGTGGTGGGGGACGTCGTAGCGGTCCCAGCCGGGCATGATCGGGGGTTGCATGGGGCGGCCGGTGGAGTGTTCGACGGGGCCGGGCAGGCCGATGCCGATGCCGACGAGGTCGGTGCGGTCGCGGCCGGACTGGGTCAGGAGGCGTTCGGTGGTGGTGGCGAGCCAGTCCAGGACGGGGGCGGGTCCGTCGGTGATGGTGATGGGTTCGGCGATCTCGCAGAGGGGTCGGCCGAGGAGGTCGGTGAGAGCGACGTGGCCGTGGGTGGCGCCGATGTCGGCGCCGACGACGACCCGCGCCTGGGGGTTGAACGCGAACCGGGCCGACGGGCGCCCTCCGGTGGAGGCGGCCTCCCCGATCGGTTCCAGCAGACCGATGGACTGCAGGGCCTCCACGCGCTGGCCCACCGTCGACCGGGCCAGGCCGGTCAGCTGCACGACCTCGCTGCGGGTGCGCGGCCGACCGTCGAGGAACATCTGCATGAGGCCGCCCGGGCCCTGCGGTGAGAAGGACGCGGACGCGCCGCGCATCGGGGTTGGCACGCGCGTAGTAAAGCACGCGCACGCCGAGAGGCCGGGCCGTCGCCGGCCCGGCCTCCCAGGTGCTGCAGGGTGATTCGAGATGTTTCAGATGGTGCGCGGGACTATCGCCCCATCGACGACCCGAGCGTCAGTTCTGCGGGTCGAGCACGACCTGCGCGGTGGCCGTCTGGCCGTCCGCGTCGGTGTACTCGGCCACGAACACGGCGTTCAGGTTGTCGGCACCGGCGTGACCGGCATCCAGGAAGGTGCGGATCGAGCCCGTGCAACCGCTCGTCGTCGACAGCGGGTGACCGTGCTGGTCGTGACCGAGGATGTAGGTCACGGTGACGTTCGCGCAGTTGACCGGCTGGTCGTCCTCGATGGCGACCTCGTAGCTCACCGTGTCACCGAACGAGAAGTCCTGACCGTCGGTGGGGGAGACGAACGAGATCGTCGGGGCCACCGGGCCGACGTGGATGAGGTACTCCGCCGAGGCCGAGCGACCCGTCGAGTCGGTCACCTTGAGGGTGGCGCGGTAGTCGCCGTTCTCGCGGTAGGTGTAGGCCGGGTACTGCTTGCGCGAGTCGACCTTGCCGTCGGCGTCGAAGTCCCACGCGTAGGTGAGGGCGTCACCGTCGGGGTCGTACGTGCCGGCGCTCGTGAAGTTCACGGTGAGCGGGGCGCTGCCGACGGTCTCCTCGGCGTTGACCTTGACGATGGGCGTCTTGTTCTTCGGCGCGTAGTCGATGCGCGACAGCTGGGCCTCGGGGTTCTGCGAGAAGTAGCCGTCGCCGTACTCGAGCACGTAGAGCGAACCGTCGGGGCCGAACTCCATGTCCATCGGGTTGTCGATGATGAACGAGGGCAGCACGTCGTCGATCGCCGTGATCTGGTCCTTGTTGTTCAGCGTGAACGACTTGATGTAGTCACGCGACCACTCGTAGAAGAAGGGCTTGCCCTGGAGGCTGGCCGGCCACTTGGTCTTCGAGGTGTTGCGACGGTCGAAGTAGTACGCCGGTCCGGCCATGGGGGCGATGCCACCGCGACCGAGCTCGGGCCACTGCGCGTTCGGCGCACCCGCGTAGGCGAGCTCGGAGCGCTCGACGGTCGGCAGGAAGCGCAGACCGGTGTTGTTCGGCGAGTCGTTCACCGGCTGCTGGCAGTCGAAGGCCTCACCGGACTCGCCGGTGGCGAAGTCGTAGTCGATGTAGGGGATGTCGGGCTGCACGCAGTAGGGCCAGCCGTAGTTGGCGGGCTTGTCGATGGCCATCCAGCGACCGTGGCCGGCGGGGCCGCGGTCGGGGTTGGCCGTGCCGGCGTCGGGGGAGTAGTCGGCCATGTAGACGACGCCCGTGCGCTTGTCGACGTCGAAACGGAACGGGTTGCGCAGGCCCATCGCGTAGATCTCGGGCTTGGTCTTCGGGGTGCCCTTGGCGAAGAGGTTGCCCGGCGGGACGGAGTACGTGCCGTTGGCCTTGACCGAGATGCGGAGCAGCTTGCCGCGCAGGTCGTTGGTGTTGGCCGCGGTGCGCTGGGCGTCGTAGGCCGGGTTGCGGTCCGCGCGCTCGTCGATCGGGATGTAGCCGTCGGAGGCGAACGGGTTGGTGTCGTCACCGGTCGACAGGTACAGGTTGCCCTGGCCGTCGAAGTCGATCTTGCCGCCGACGTGGCAGCAGATGCCGCGGTCGGTGGGGACCTGCATGATCTGCTGCTCGGTGTTGAGGTCGAGCGTGTTGCCCTTCATCTTGAAGCGCGACAGCTGCATGTGGCCCTTGTAGCGCGCGAAGTCGGCCGCGGTGCCCGTCTCGGGGGCGTCGCCCTCGTTGACCGGGGTCTCCGGGTCGTCGGTCGGCGTGTCGAGCACGGGGGAGTAGTAGACGTACACCCAGCGGTTCGAGGCGAAGTTGGGGTCGACGGCGATGCCCTGGACGCCCTCCTCGTCGTGGAGGTAGACGGGGATGTTCGCCGCGAGCACGTTGCGACCCGTCTTCGGGTCGTGAACGCGGACCTCGCCGCCGCGGGCGGTGTGCAGCACGCGGTTGTCGGGCAGGACCGCCAGCGCGATGGGCTCGCCCGGGTAGTCGTTGAGGGTGACCTTCTGGAAGGCCGAGTCCGGCGGGACCTCGGCCACCGGCGCCGCCTGGGACGAGGTCCCGACGACCGTGACGGAGGTGGCCAGCAGCGCGGTGACAGCCGCGGCTGAGAGTGAGCGTCGCATCAGAAGCGAAGTCCCTTCAGGTAGTCGTAGCCGACGCGCGCGGTCTCGAGCGCCTGCTCTGGGGTGCGCGGCGGCGAACCGGCGTCGTCACGTTCGACGATGTACTCGACGAGGCCGGCCTCCTTCGCGCGCTGGAAGATCCGACCGAAGTCGATGAGGCCGGTGCCGGGGTCGGCGAACGGCGCGTTGGTGAAGCTGCTCGTGTCGATCTGGACGTCCTTGACGTGCACCTGACGGACCCGCCCGCGCAGGCGGTTGAACAGGTCGACCGGGTCGGCCGTCCCGCGCCAGGCCCAGTAGAGGTCGAGCTCGAAGTGCACGTAACGCGGGTCGGTCTGGCTCATGAGGACGTCGAACCCGGTGCGGGTGCCACCGTCCTGCTTGGTGAACTCGAGGTGGTGGTTGTGGTAGCCGAGGTGCAGCCCCGCCTTGCGCGCCATCTCGCCGGCCGTGTTGAGGTCGTGCGCCAGCTGCCGGTAGACCGCCGAGCTGCGCACCGGGCCATCGGCGCCGAGGCCGAAGAACGGGTGCACGATGTACTTGTTGCCGATGATCGCGGCGTCCTCGAGCGAGCGCTTCCACGTCTCCGCGTCGAACGGCTGCGGGATGCCGACGTGGCCCGACGTGGCCTGGAGACCGGCGTTGTCGAGAGCCTTCTTGAAGTCGGCGGCCGACAGACCGACGAAGCCCGCGTGCTCGACCTTGCCGTAGCCGATCTCGGACAGCTCGGTGAGCGTCTCCTCGAGCTCCTGACCGAGGATGTTGCGCAGCGTGTACAGCTGCACGCTGATGTTGTTGCGGGGGACCCGGCCAGAGCTGCCGGATGCCGTCGTGGCCGCGGCCGCTGCGGTGGTGCCCGCGAGCGTCGTGGTGCCGATCGCCGCCGCGCCGACGGCTGCGGCGCCGAGGAGCTTGCGGCGGTTGAAGGCTGACTCGTTCATGCGATGGTGCCCTCCATGTCGTTGACGTCCTTGTTCAGACGAACACGTGTCCTAGACGCTAGGGGGTTACGGGAGGGTTACGCCACCCTCCTGACCAAAGTTTGACCTTACGGATCAAAAGATGAACAGTAAGAATCGGATATAAGCGGCACAAGCGAATTCGTCACGTGGGGCTGGGCGAAGTCTGGGTACGGTGAAGGGTTTCTGACCGCTGGCTGGGTCCCTCGACCGAGTTCCTGGAGACGGACGACATGGCCCTGCGCGACGCCGACGCCGGACGGCGACGCGGGCCCCCGGGACGTGGACGGCATCCGAGGCGGGCCGACCTCGTCAGGCTGGTGTCAGCGGCTGTCGCGGCCGCGGTGCAGGATGGCGCGGATGACGCCCGTCTTGGCGTCGGAGTAGGCGTCCATGCTGGGCCAGTCACGTGACGCGAGAGCGCGTTTCGTCCGGGCGTACAGCTCGCGGTCGTCGTCGTCGCGGCGCAGGCGGTCACGCAGGACGAGGTAGTCCTCGATCGCAGGATCGCCCACCTCGAGGACGTGCACGTGCACGTCTCTGTGCGGCGTCCGGACCAGGCGGTGGCCGGGCTCGCGGACGCGCAGGGCGTAGCCGGCGGCCAGCAGGGGAGGGAGGTACGCCTGCTCGTCGGTGAGGTCGTCGACGACGACGAGGACGTCGATGATGGGCTTGGCTGCGAGACCCGGCACCGACGTCGACCCGATGTGCTCGACCTGGACAGCCACCGTGCCGAGGGCGCTGCAGATGCGGCGCTCATGGTCTGCGTACTGCTCGCCCCAGGACGGGTCGGCGTCGACCACGACGATCTCACGCTTCTCGGTCCCGCCGATGATCTCGGTGGCGGTCACGTCCGCTCGGCGGCGCGGGCGGCCGTCGCGTCGGGTCTGCTCGTGGTCGGCGTCATCGGGCACGGCGTCGACGGTATCCCCGAGTGGGCGAGGGTCGGCGAGGAGGTCGGTCTGCGACGGTCGAGGAAGTCGGTGACGTGTCGGACGAAGAGCCCGGGCTCGCGCTGGTGGACCAGGTGGCCCGCGTCGAGCGTGACGAGGCGGGCGTTGGCGACCGTCGTCACCAGCTCGTCGACGTGCTCGGCGGCCACGAAGCTCGACGGCCCGCCGGCGACGACCAGCGTCGGTGCAGCGATGGCGGCCAGCACGCCCGGCCACCCGGCATCCGGGTCGTCGATCTCGGGGCGTACCTGCTCGACGACGCGCCAGTCGAAGCGCAGCGGACCGGCCGGCCGGGTGGGAGCCGCCGGGGGCCGCGGGTGGGGGAGTCCGACGTCCTCGAGGACGAACCGTCGGACGCGACCGGGGCAGCCGGCTGCGACGAGGCAGCCCACGAGACCGCCGAGGGAGTGGCCCACGAGGTCGACGGGCGGACCTCCGAGCCGTTCCAGCAGCGTGCCCACGTCATCGGCCATGAGGCGCAGCGAGTACTCGCCGGGCCAGTCGCTGTCGCCGTGGCCCCGGAGGTCGACGGCGAGGACCTCGCGAGACTGGCCGAGGTGGCCGGCTACGACATCCCAGTCGTCAGCCGTGGCGCCGGTGCCGGCGAGGAGGACGACGCGTGGCGCAGGCGCCGCGGCATCCTTGCCTTCTGGCCGCCAGCCCCGGAGGGCGAGCGTGACGGGACCGACGTCGACCGAGTGGGCAGCCGGCGCGACCGGCCCCTTCGGTGACCACTGCATGTCGCGATCGACCTCCGTCGCGCGATGACGTCCGGCTTCGATGACGTTCGGGCCGGCACGATACTGGCAGGGTGAGCTCCTCATCTCCAGTCGCGGACGTCGCCCATGCGGGCCTCACCGTCCCCGATCTGGACGACGCCCTGGACATGTGGTGCAACGGCCTCGGTTTCTCGCTCGAACGGCTGTTCACCCTCGACGAGGCCGTTACGCGAGGCACCACCGGCGTCCGGGGGGCCACGATCCGCGCCGCGACGGTGACACTCGGCCCGCACCGCATCGAGCTGCTGCAGTACGACCCGCCGGCCCATGGACGGGAGCCCACCAGCCCTGCACAGGGCGGCGTGACCCACATCGCGCTGACCGTCCACGACCTCAACGCCGTGATCGGCATCTGCGGGCGACACGGCTGGCGGGTCGTCGGAGCGCCACATCTCATGGTTTCCGGACCGCGCGCCGGCACGCAGATCATCTATCTCGACGGCCCACGCGGAGGGCACCTCGAGCTCATCGCCCCTCCGACGTCGTGACGGACGACGCGCAGGCTCGTGGTGAGGTCGAGGCGTTGCCACGTCGCCACGTTGTCTCGGCCTCGGAGCACGTGCGCGCAGTCGGGGGAAGGGAGCAGATGGCTGAGTTGACATAATATCGGTTATCGGTACAGCGAATCTGTATGTTCTGCAGTTTGATTCGGCCAAGATTGTTGCGCCGACTCGAGTTTTCTTTGGCGGGGTTCTAAGCAGCCCTCCTCGTCCTCACCGATCCCGCCCAAGCCGCCGGGTACGGCTACGCCGGCCCGACAAATCTGGAACGTGGCCTGGGCCGCCACAGTCGACGACTTCGTCGAATGCGCCCGCGGCAGCGGAAGCTCCTGCGCCTGGGCCGCCGCAGCGGTGGTACTGCCGCCGTCCAAACTGTTGAAGGGAGCGAGGGCTGCAAAGAGCGTCGATGAGGTCGCTAGAGTTGGTGACACTGTCCTGTACCAGAAGTTGAGTTCAACTGGCGAGCATCTCAAGTACGGGATCACGAAGAACCCCGACACCCGATACACCTCGAAGGAACTTGATGGGGGCAGCCTTAACATTCTCGCGCGAGGATCGAAGCAAGAAATGCTCGCGCTTGAGCGTTCAGCTCACGAGACCCTGCCAATTGGTCCTCAAGAGGGTCAACTATTTTACATCCAGAAGCAGGTTGCCAATGGCCTCCGTCCGCCACCGTATGTCCAGTAGGCACTCGTGAAGTTCATCCTTATTTTGCAATGGCCTGGTATCTCCGAATCTGACTATGACGCGCTTATCGCCATGGAGGACCTTCTAGAAGGTGGCCTCCAAGACAATCACGGGTTCGTAGATGGCCACGATTTTGGCTCACGAGAAATGAATATCTTTATAAACACCGACCACCCGCTTGAAGCGTTCGACGATGCGAGGTCATCACTACGCAGCGAGCCGAAATGGGGGGACGTCCGGGTTGCCTACCGGCTCGCTGAAGGTGAGGACTATATAATGGTTTGGCCAGAGACTCTTCAAGAGTTCTCGGTGTCATAATTCTTGGATCCACGCATCCCTATTTGTGATTGTGTCCCCTTGTTCAGTGTTTGGCCTTTGTGTCGGCGGCGAGTGATGGGGGCGCCAAAACCCTATGACAAGATCCTGAGGTGACGCGCTGAAACCAACAGAGTTAGCCGTCTTGAACGCTGACGGGGCGCGGCGTCATCGACCTGCGAATACATCGCTTCTCATCCCTCCGGCGACTAGTTGCGCGGGTTGTGTGTTCCCCTCAAGAGCCACGTCTCGTAAGAAGGCCATCCGCCGCCTGTAAGCCGCACCGCACGAATCGTCTATCGTCGGCGAGCTGCGCGCTCCCCCGGACCCTCCAAAAGGGATCCCTTTAGGAGCACGACCGACACGCCCGTCAGAACTGCTCCAGAACCCGGGTCCAAAACCCTTCATCACAATGCCAACTCAGGCGGCTTCATGTCGCTGCTGTGGCGGTCGTCAGCTACACGTGCGTCTCCCTTGACGACCAGAACCCCGCCCTACAGCTCGACGCCCTCACCGCCGCCGGCGCGGACCGGGTCTACGTCGATCACGCCACCGGGTCCACGATGAGCCGCCCCCAGCTGCGCCTGGCCCTTGTGCAAGCCAGTGCCGACGACGTACTCACCGTGTGGCGCCTCGATCGGCTGGGTCGGTCCATGACCGATCTCATCGCTCACGTCAACGAGCTCGCCATGCGCGGGATCGAGTTCCGAAGCCTGACCGAGACGATTGACACCACCCCCGGCGGACGGCTCGTCTTCCACGTGGTTCGGGGGCCGTCGCTCAGTTCGAGCGCGAGGTCCTCATCGACTGGACCAAGGCCGGCCTCGCCGCGGCACAGGCCTGAGGCAAGCCCGTCGGCCGACCTCCGCTCGTGACACACGAACGAGCCAGCATCGCCCGAAAGCTGCGCGACGACGGGATGAGCCTACGGACGATCGCCGGACACCTGCGCGTCTCTCAAGCCACCGTCGCGCGGCTCCCGGTCCTCGTGTCGTGATCCCAACGCTGCGTCGCCCGGGCCGTTGCGTCGGGAGACGGGGGCGGGGTCTGTCGTCATGCTCGACTGCCGAGCGGAGGACGTGACGTCGGCCTCGGGGCTGCGTTGCTGGGCCGACGTCGTCTTTTGCTGCCTGTCCCGACTCGTGTCCGCCTGGCCGCTCCACTGCCCCGTCGCAAAGCAAGGCCCGTACAGAGCGCTGAGTCACGCGTGGTGGTGCTGACGCTGGGCGCCGAGCGAGCGACACCCCCTGACACGTCCCTGATGGACCGGCAATGGTCATGTCCGCGTCATCACGTGTCTCGTCCGGCCCTCTTGGCTTGCGGTGTGCCCACATCGTCACGCCCCCAGGAGTCGTCGCCATGAAAACGTTCAGGACCAGAACCGTCGGGGCCGCCGCCATCGGCCTGCTGACCATCGCGGCAGCGAGCACGTCGTCGCCGGCATCCGCTGCCGAGGACCGGACCGTCTCCCCCGTCGGCGTCGCGTCGATGGGCACCACCTCGTCGAGCCCCGACCCCGACAAGGCCATGCTGCTGAGGTGGTCGGTGCTGCCGACAGCTACCTATGTCCCCGGGAGCGAGCCGTCAGGAGCGTTCACGACGGGCAACGCAGCCATCCCCGCGCCCTACGCCGGGCAGCCGGTGCAGGGGTTCTCGGCCACGCACCGCCTCGCTGACGGCACGTCCCTCGTGATGAGCGACAACGGGTACGGCTCGAAGGCCAACAGCGGCGACTTCCTGCTCTCGGTCCACCGGATCCGCCCGAACGCGGTGCAGCTGCCGACCGCCGTCGGCGCAGCACCGGTGAAGGGCGACCGGACCGCCTACCTCGGGACCCCGATCCGGTTGTCGGACCCGTTCAACCGGATTTCTTGGCCCACATGGCGCGACGGTGCATGCGCGGCTGCCGCGGCGTCGAACCCGGCCGGCTACACCTGCCCCACTCCCGACCGTCTGTTGACGGGCTGGGACTTCGACATCGAGTCCATGCAGATCGCCAAGGACGGGACGATGTGGTTCGGGGAGGAGTTCGGGCCGTTCCTGCTCCACACCGACTCCTCGGGTCGCCTGCTGAGCGCCCCGATCCCCACGCCCGGCGTGAGGTCACCGTCCGACCCCACCCTGCCGCCAGGACAGCAGCCCACCCTGGCCAACTCCAAGGGCTTCGAGGGAATGGCCATCGAGCCCGACCTGCGCACCCTGCACCCGATGCTGGAAGGGGTCACCACCGAGGACGCCGCGAAGGGCCGCACCCGCGACCTGCGGGTCTACACCGTCAGGACGACGGGCACGCGGGCGAGCTTCGCCCCGGGCCATTCGTACTACCGCCTCGACGACCCCGCGAACGCCATCGGCGACTTCATCATGGTCAACGACCGCCAGGGCCTGGTGCTGGAGCGGGACAACGGCCAGGGCGCCAGCGCGGTGACCAAGCGCGTCTACCTCGTCGACCTGGACCGGACCAGCCGGGACGGCGTCATGCACAAGCAGCTGCTCGTCGACCTGATGAACCTGCCGAACCCTTTGGGACTCGGCGGCTTCGGCCCGACCTTCACCTTCCCGTTCGTCACCATCGAGGACCTCGAGATCATCGACGGTCGCACCATCGCGGTGATGAACGACAACAACTTCCCCGCCGTCGGCGGCCGTTCCGGCACCGAGCCGGACCAGAACGAGTACCTCGAGATCCGCCTGCCCCGACGCCTCGACGTGGCCCAGTCCCTGTTGCCCAGCCGCCGCGTGGGCGACCCGGTCACGCGGTTCGACGTGCAGGCCCACCGGGGAGGCCTCGGGCTGACGACCGAGGAGACACCGCAGGGCTTCTCGAAGGCCCTCGCCCTGGGCGTGTCGACCCTCGAGCTGGACACCCAGGTGACCCAGGACGGGGCGGTCGTCGTCACCCACGACCGTCAGGTGCAGGCCGTCAAGTGCCGCGACACCGCACCGGTCACTCCCGGTGACCGGGAGTACCCCTACGTCGGCAAGTTCATCACCGACCTCACCCTCGCCCAGGTGCAGACCCTCGACTGCGGCTACCAGCAGCTGCCCGGTCACCCCGCCCAGCAGGTCGTCACCGGTGTGAAGATGGCGCAGCTGCGCGACGTGTTCGCGGTCGTGCGGGCCCACCGCGCGTGGGGGGTGCGTCTCAACATCGAGACCAAGGTCGAGGCGGGTGCGCCGGAGCAGACCGCGCCCCGCGAGCTCTTCGTCAAGCGCGTCCGGGAGGAGATCGCCACCTCCGGGCTCGAGCGCCAGGTCACCGTCCAGTCGTTCGACTGGGGCGCCCTCCGGGTCATGCACGATCTCGCCCCGGCGATCCCGCTGGTCGCGCTGACCAACGACGACTTCCTGCAGGTGGGCCAGCCGGGGGCCTCGCCCTGGCTCGGCGGTCTCGACGCCGACGACTTCGGTGGAGACTTCGTCGCCGCGGCCGACGCCATCCCGGGTGTCTCGACCCTCTCCCCCGTCGCGGGCCTTCCGCAGTCCGGCAAGACCGGTGACGCCGGGTACCGGTTCTACACGGACGCCGACATGGTCGCCCGGGCCAATGCGAGCGGACTCAAGGTCGTCCCCTGGACGGTCGACGATCCCGCCACGATGGAGACGCTGATCGACGCCGGCGTCGACGGCCTCATCACCGACTACCCGGACGTCCTGCGCGCGGTGCTGGCCGACAAGGGGATGCGCCAGCCCAGGCCCTACGCGCTCCAGCGGTGATCGCGGGCGCGTCTTGGTCGTCCGGCGGCCCAGCCGTGAGGATGCCGGGACGCCGCCCCCGTGAGCCCCGGCCCTCGCCCACGAGCGCCGGGGCTCAACCCGTACCGGTCCGGCGGGTGGGTGACGCCCTAGGCGCGCCCGTCGCCGCGACGATCGCCCGGGGAGAGAGAGCCCCGAGCGAAATCGAAGACGACAGAGCGGTCGCGGAGGAATGTCAGTCCGAGGAAACCGGCGAGGTTCTCATGCCCGCTGCATTCCTTTCCGGCGTACCCGTAGAGGTCGAGGCTCGTGGCATCCCGGACCCTGTGCTGTGTGGAACCGATGGCGAGAGTGAGGGGGTGCACGACGGGCCTCACGGCGACACGTGTTCCCGTCGGCCCGCCCGCGTGCCCTCCCGCAGGTCCGAGGGTCAGGCCCAGACGGGTGGCGGTCTCGGAGTCCACGCATTTCCCACCGGACCGCCTCGCTAGGCTCGGTGCCACTCCGACCGAAAGGATGCTCGATGTCGTCATCCCCCGACGGCGAACGGGACGCATTCACGGCCGCCGTCATCGCCCACGTCGGGTACGGCTCCCGGCGCACCCCCGGAGCCGACGACGTCGCTGTGCTGGCCATGGACGTCCCGCAGCCCGAGGCCCTGCTCGCGCAGGTGAAGCAGGTCATCGCGACCAGCGACACCCTGGACATCCCGCGCGAGGCGTTCGGCACGGAGAACAAGTCGGTCCTGTTCGCTGCCGAGTTCGAGAAGCTCTGCCCCGGGCTCAGCCCTGAGGCCCTGGAGGCTTTGTCCTGGCGCTGGTCGTACCTCGAGTTCTTCTGAGCGACGTCCCGCCCGTGGCGATCGGCCTGGTGGGCGACCGACGACCGACGACCGACGACCGACGACCGACGACACCTCACACAGGCTCAGGTGATGAAGGTCGCGAAGATCGCGGCGACCGCGGCCGCCGCCGCGTCGGCATCCTGGCCTTCGATGGCGTCAACGAGCTCGACGTGACGCTGGTGAGCCAGTCGGGCGTCGGCGTCGCCTCCCCCGTCGTTCTCCTCGCGAAGGTGCATCGCGAAGACGTCGACCATGCTCGTGTAGAGCCGCAGGTAGAGCTCGTTGTGCGTCGCGGCCACGACGGCCGTGTGCAGCGCGAGGTCCGCCTCGGCACGAACCTCCGGGTGAACCTGCGGGTGCGCACTCCCCCAGGCCGACTCGCGGTCGCACAGCAGGCGGCGCAGCACGGTGACGTCGGACGACGTGCGCCGCCCCGCCGCCAGCGAGGCCGCGGTGCTGTCGAGGGCGAGGCGCAGCTCGAGGTAGTCGCGTCGGCTCCCCCCGGACAGCCGACGCTCCAGCGGTCCGGCGAGCTCGGAGGTCGACAGCACGAAGGTGCCGCGGCCCTGCTCGCGCCGCAGCAGACCCGCATGCACCAGTGACTGCAGTGCCTCACGGACCGTGTTGCGACCGACCCCGAACCGTCGCACGAGCTCGGGCTCGGTGGGGATGCGCTCCCCCACCGGCCACCGACCGCTCACGACCTCGTCGCGGAACCACCCCGCCGCCTGGTCGATGAGCCCCACTCGACGCGGGGAGGGCCGTGTGCCAGACTCCTGCAAATTCATCCCATGATCCCATCACTCGCCTGACGAGGAGCATAGTGACCACCACCACGACGCCCGTCGTGTCCGACCGTCGCACGCCCGTCGCGCTGCTCGCCGGTCTCGCCGTCGCCCTGACGGCCGTCAACCTGCGCACCGCCGTCACCGGCTTCAGCCCCCTCCTGGAGACCATCGGCGACGAGCTCGGGTTCGGGGTGGCCGTGGCCGGCCTGCTCGGCACGGTGCCGGCCGCCTCCTTCGGGCTCTTCGGGTTCTTCGCCCCGGTGGTGACGAGACGCTTCGGCCTCGAGCGCACCGCGGCGGCCGCCCTGGCCCTGACGGCGCTCTCCCTGCTCGCGCGCGCCGCCAGCCCGTCGACGCCCACCCTCGTCGCGGCCACCGTCCTCGCGCTCGCCGGCATCGGTGCGGCCAACGTCGTCATCGTCCCCCTCGTCAAGGCGTGGTTCCCCGACCGGATCGCGGTCTGGACCTCGGTCTACCTGCTCCTGCTGCAGACCGGCCAGTTCGTCGCCCCGTTGCTGGCGGTGCCCGTCGCGGAGGGGTCGAGCTGGCGGGTGTCCGTCGGTCTCTGGGCCGTCCCCGCCGCCCTCGCCGCAGTGGCGTGGCTCGCCATCTCCACCCGGATGCCGGCAGGACCGCGGGTGCCCGCCGCGGCGAGCGGCCGACGCCCGACCGTCCGGCGCTCGGCGACCGCCTGGGGGCTCGTCACCCTCTTCGCCGTCACCGCGGTGTCGAACTACGGCATCATCACGTGGCTCCCGGCCGTCCTCACCGACGCCGGGGCCAGCACGTCGGTGGGCGGCACGATGGTGGGCCTCTACTCCGTCTGGGGAGTGCTGGCGGCCCTGCTCGTCCCCCAGCTCGCGACGCGCCTGCCCAACCCCTTCGCCGTCGTCGTCGTGTGCTCGGCCCTGCTCGTGGCCGGCTACGTCGGCCTGCTCGTCGCACCGCTCGACGGCACCGTCCTCTGGGTGTGCCTGCTCGGGGTCGGGGTCAGCTCGTTCCCGTTGTGCCTCACCCTCATCAACCGGCGCACCCGCACCCCCCAGTCCGCCTCCGCCGTCTCCGGATTCGTCCAGGGCATCGGCTACGGCCTCGCCTGCCTCGGCCCCGTCGGCCTCGGCCTGCTGCGCGAGTACAGCGGGTCGTGGACCGCTCCACTCGTCGTGCTCTGCGCCACCGCCGTCCCCGCTCTGGTCGGTGGCTGGTTCGCCTGCCGACCCCGTTTCGTCGACGACGCGTCACCCGCCGACGAGACCTCACACGGCGCCTGACCTCGTCACCCGGATCCCTGTCGCCCGCCCGCGCGACGTGAGACAGTCGGACATGGCCATCGAGGTGACACCGGCATCCGACTTCGACGACATCGCGACGATGGTGGGGCCGAAACGCCCTGACGCCAATGTCTGTTGGTGCCTGTCGTACCGGATTCCCAGCAAGGAGAACCGTGCTCTGACCGGCACTGCTCGGGGCGACCGCGTCAGAGAGCTGCTGGATGCCGGCCCGCCCGGGGTGCTCGCCTACGACGGTGACACCGTGGTGGGCTGGGCCGCCGTGGCCCGCCGCGCCGACACGACGTTCGCCACCAACCGCCGCATCCCCCACGTCGACGACCTCGACGCGTGGTCGATCTGGTGCGTGCGGGTGCGACCCGGACACCGCAGGCAGGGCATCGCCCACCACCTCGTCGACGGGGCCGTCGACTTCGCCCGCTCGCAGGGCGCACCGGCCGTCGAGGCCTACCCGGTCGACAACGCGGGTGAGCGGGTCGACCTCACGATGGCCTACGTGGGCACGCGCTCGCTCTTCGAACGCGCCGGCTTCACGCTGGCCGCTCCCACGACGTCGGTGCTCGACGGGTTCCCACGCGTGCTCATGCGCCGTCGGCTGGGGTGACCGGGAGCCGCTCGTACAGACCGTGCAGCTGCTGCCACCGCGAGCGGGGCTCGCACCGCCCACCACCGGCCAGGTACGAGGCGAGGTCCTCGAGGTGGATCTGGTCGCCGGCCCCGTAGGCCGCGACCTGCTCGAGCGGCACGCCTCGGTCCTCGAGCACGAGCACGGTGCCGTCACCGTCCGGTGTCAGGGTCACCTCGAGGATGCCGTCCGGCTGGTCCGGCGAGCGCGTCGACACCCGCAGGCGGTGGGGCGGGTCGCACTCCTCCACGCGGCCGGTCCCCTCCCACCCGCTGGCGAGGAAGTGGGCCTCGAACTCACCTCCGACCCGGAGGTCGCCGTGCACCTCGCCGAGCCACCGGGCCAGACGGGCAGGGTCGGTGAGCGCGTCCCAGAGGTCGACCGGGCCGGTGTCGTACCGGTCCTGCAGCCGGACGACGCCCGACGTCCCTTCGGCGTGCAGCGTGCCCAGCACACGGGCCGATGCTCGTGGCCCCTTCGGGTCGAGTGAGTGGGTCATGGCGGGCTCCTTCTCTCCCGCTTGCCGCGGGCGATCTCGGTGTGCAGGGCGTCGAGCCGCTGGTCCCACAGGGCGAGGTGCTGCGTCAGCCAGGCGTTCACCTCGGTGAGGGGCTCCGCCCGCAGCGAGTAGACGCGACGCTGCGCCTCCTGACGGACGTCGACGAGGCCGGCCTCACGCAGTACCCGCAGGTGCCGCGAGACACCGGGACGGGCGATGGGCAGCAACGCGGCCAGCTCACCGGCGGTGGCAGGACCCGAGGCGAGCGCCTCGACGAGGGTCCGTCGACCGTCGTCGCTCAGGGCCTTGAGGGCTGCGTCCATGGCACTTGTGTACCAGATTGGTTACGTACCTGTCGAGGTACCCAATAGCCACGACGCCACCATGTGGACCCTCGCAGGTGCCTCACGTCCCGGTGTCGCCACCCGGCGGCGGTGGCGACGGCGGTGGCAGGACGGGCTGCTCGCTCGGGTAGAGCCCGACGGCGAGGCCGTAGCTCGTGTCCCCCTCGCGGGGCAGGGCGCTGAACTCGTCGACGAGGGCCTCGACCCGCCGCCAGAACCGAGAGGCCTCCCCCGCCGGGATACGGGCGTGACGCAGCGTCGAGTAGAGGGTGTCCGCCTCGTGCGCCGGCACCGACTCGCTCGCGGCGACCGACAGGGCATTGACGCACATCGGCACGTCCTGCGGCGCGGGCTGTCCCGGCTCCCGCGGTCGACGGGTCACCCCGATGACGAGCGTGCGCCCCGTCCGGCCGTAGAAGCGCTCGTCGATCGCGCGCACCCGGCGCGTCCGCACGACCCGCAGCATCCCGGCATCCACGAGCACACCGACGTGGTGGGCCACGGTGCTCTTCGGCCTCCCGACGGCGGTCGCGAGCTCGGCCACCGTGGCCGCCCGCTCGAGGACGAGGTCGAGCAGGGTGCTGCGCAAGGGGTCCGCGATGGCGCGCAGCTGCTCCGGTGAGGCCACCGTCACCGTCTCCGCGATCTCGTAGTCCGGGGTATTGATCGACATCGTTGGATCAGTCTAGATTCATGGATCGTCGGCGACAAGCATACGGACGTCGACACCGACCAAAACAGACCGCAACCGACCCAGAGGAGCCACCATGACCGAGGTCGTCCTGTTCCACCACGCCGCCGGGCTCACCGACGGGCTGCGCGCGTTCGCCGACACCCTGCGGGGCGCCGGCCACACCGTCCACACGCCCGACGTCTACGAGGGCGCCACCTTCGCCAGCCTCGACGACGGGCTCGCCCACGCTCGCGAGGTGGGGTTCGGCACCCTCCAGGAGCGCGCCGTCGCGGCGGCCGACGCCCTGCCCACCGATGTCGTCTACGTCGGGTTCTCCATCGGGGTCATGCCCGCGCAGCAGCTGGCCCAGGCTCGCGCCGGTGCTCGAGCAGCCGTGCTCGTCGACGCCTGCGCCCCTGTCGAGGAGTTCGGCGAGCGCTGGCCCGACGACGTGCCCGTGCAGATCCACGGCATGGACGGCGACCCGTTCTTCGCCGAGGAGGGCGGTGACCTCGACGCCGCCCGCGCGTTCGTCGCGGCCGTGCCCGCCGCGGAGCTGCACCTCTACCCCGGCGACCAGCACCTCTGGGCCGACCGCTCCCTGCCCTCGTACGACGCGGCCGCCGCCGAGCTGCTCACGACGCGCGTCCTCGACCTCCTCGCCGCCGTCTGACCGCTGCGGCGGCGCCGGTCCGGTTGGCGGGTGTTTCACCCCGACTTCCGCTTTCTCCCGACCTGCCCGTCTCGACGGCGCTAGCATCGCGCCACGCCGAGGACGAGGAGCCCGCCATGCCAGTCACCGTCAGTCGCCGGCTCGCGCTCGCCGCCGCCGGGTCCGCCGTCGTGTCGACCGCCGTCAGCCTCACCCACGCCGGTTCGGCACGGGCGTCGACCACCGGCGACCCTGGGCCCGTCGCCCGCAACGCGATCCGGCGCAAGCGTCTCGAGCTCATCGCCGCGGGTGTCGACGTCGGTGCGCCGACGCTGCCGTACATCGTCGGCCGACAGGGGTGGTCGAGGCGCGACTTCGAGGGCGGCACGATCTCGACGCGCGGCGGCGAGAACACCGCCATCCTCCTCGTCGAGCACCGACTGTGGCACCAGGGCTTCGGCGACTACGAGGGCCGCGTCCCGGGCTACCCCCTCGCCGACGAGGCACCGGTGCCGGACACGTCGTTCCGCGTGCAGCCCTTCGAGGCGGGGCACGGCTGGTACGGCCCCGACGGCGACGTCGCCACCGTCCTGGCCGTCGACGCCTACTACATGGCGGCGGGGGGCCTGACCGGGCCGCTCGGCCGGCCGCTGGCCGACCCCGTGAACGTGATCGGCGACGATCTCGTCACGCACCAGCAGTTCAGGCACGGAACGGTCTGGAGCTCTGCGCGCACGCCGACGGTGAGCACGACCGGAGCCATCGACCGCACCTACGTCGAGGCGGGCGGGGTCGGCTCCGCCCTCGGGCTCCCGGTCGCGGAGGTGCGCACCACCGACCGCGGCTTCTCACAGCGCTTCGAGCACGGTGTCATCGTGTGGGTGCCCGGCAAGGGCACGACGATCCGCCTGACCTGAGCCGGCCGGGCGTCAGTCGGCCGCGAGGCCCGGGTGGCCCGAGCGCTCGAGGGCGTCGGCGACGAACCCGGACGCCTTGAGCTCGTCGACGACGGCGGCGACCCACGCGACCGTGTCCGCGTCGCGCTGCACCGACACGCCGACGGCCTGCTCGATCTGCATGAACCGCCCGGGCAGCACGCGCACTCCCCCGTGCGCCCGCGCGAACTCCGTCACCGGCTGCCGGATGCCGGCCGCGACGTCGAGCGCCTCGGCGACGAACACGTCGGTGCCGTCGCTCCCGCGCACGATGGTGGCCGCGGTCAGGGTGCGGCTGAGGTGGAGGTCGTACGCCGACCCCTCCTTGACGCCCACCCGCACGCCCTCGCGGTCGACCTGGTCCACCGCCGTGATCGGTGAGTCGTCGGCCACGGCGTAGACACCCTCGATGACGGCGTAGGGCCGGCTGAAGGCGACGTCGGTGGCGCGGCCCGGGTCGACCGCGAGGTAGCCGACGTCGGCGGCCCCGGTCGTCAGGGCCTCGAGCGACTTCCGCGCGGCGTCGAAGCAGACGAGGCGGAGCGGCACGCCGAGCCGGCGGGCCAGCTCGCGGGACAGGTCGACGGTCACCCCGGCCGGCTCGCCCGGCGTGCCCTGGGCGAGCACCGGGTTGCCGAGGTTGATCGAGGCGCGCAGCTCGCCCTCCGGGGCGAGGTCGGCGACGACGCCGGGCGACGGGTGGGGGGCGGTGGGCGTCAAGTCGTCGGGCATGGCCCCGAGCATAGGCACCGGATGCCGCCCCGGCCCGGCCCCGCGCGCACGGGCGGCGACCGGCGGGGCGAGCCTCCCGGCATCCGGCCCGGTCGTCGTGGGCCTGTGCCAGAGTCTGCGTCATGACCGACGTCGCGACGGGCGCCACACGCGCCGAGACGAAGGAGCAGCGATCGTGGTACTGGTACGACTGGGCCAACTCGGCCTACGTCACCACGACCGCGACGGTGCTCATGAGCCCGTACCTCACGTCGATCGCGGAGGCGGCCGCTTGCCCCGACCTCGCTGAGGGCGCGGACTGCACGACGACCCTGTCGGTCCTCGGCATCCCCGTCGCGCCGGGCTCGCTGTGGTTCTACACCGTCACCTTCACGACGGTGCTGTCCGCGCTCGTACTCGTGTTCGTCGGGGCCGTGGCCGACCGCAGCCCGCGACCCACGCGGCTCTTCGCGGCGTTCGCGTGGGCCGGCGCGCTCGCGGCATCCCTCATGTTCTTCGTCGAGGGCACGAACTGGCAGCTCGGGGCGCTGCTCGTCGTCATCGCCGGCATGGCGCTCGGCAGCTCGCTCGTGGTCTACGACTCGATCCTGTGCCGCATCGCCGACGAGAACGAGCGCGACCGCGTCAGCTCGAAGGGCTGGGCGTTCGGCTTCCTCGGCGGTGGGCTGCTGCTCGCGCTCAACTTCGCCCTCGTCACGCTGCACGAGTCGGTCGGGCTCACGCTCAGCATGGCCACCCGCATCAGCCTGCTCTCGGCGGGGCTGTGGTGGGCGGGGTTCACCGTCATCCCCTACCTGGGGCTGCGCCACCTCACCGGAACGGTGGCCACGCCCGTCGAACGCAGCCGCGGCGTCGTCGGCGGGAGTCTCGCCCAGCTGGGCGACACCCTGCGCGAGCTGCGGCTCTACCCGCAGACCCTGCTGTTCCTGCTCGCCTACCTCTTCTTCAACGACGGCATCCAGACCGTCATCGGCAGCTCCAGCGTGTACGGCCAGGAGGAGCTCGGCTTCCCCCAGGGCACCGTGCTCGGCATCTTCCTGCTCGTCCAGTTCGTCGCCTTCTTCGGCGCCCGGCTCTTCGGGCGGCTGGCGGCTCGGGTCGGCGCGTGGCGCACGGTGCTCGGCGGCGTCTGGCTCTGGACGCTCGTGGTCGTCGTCGCCTTCTTCACCCCGTCACGCTCGCTCGCGCTCTTCGTCGTGCTCGCCGTGCTCATCGGCATCGTCCTCGGCGGCACGCAGGCCCTGTCGCGCTCGCTCTACAGCCAGCTCATCCCGCGCGGCCGTGAGGCGGAGTTCTTCAGCCTCTACCAGGCGATGGAGCGCGGCACGAGCTGGCTCGGCACACTCGTCTTCGGACTCGTCTACCAGTTCACGAGCAGCTACCGCTGGGCCATCGTCGTGCTCGTCGTCTTCTTCGTCGTCGGCGGCGTGCTGCTGTCGAGGGTGCGGATGCGCGAGGGCATCGTCGCGGCCGGCAACCCCGTGCCGCGGGTGGTCTGAGAAAGCACAGGGCCGCAGAGCGTGTCAGGTCGGCGGGTGCCGCCGGGCGTGGCCGTGCGCATCCGTGTGGACGGCGTGACGTGACCTACACTGCTGTCGGCGAGGTCCGTCCGAGGTGGTCCCCGAAACCGGGAACAAGGGCCGTCGGCCGGTCGTTGCACGGTCTGTGAGGGTATGGCACCGGTAGTGCCGTCCAGACTCAGATCTTTTGGAGGGGGCCACCATGGCCGATCGAGCATTGCGCGGTTCGAACCTCGGTTCCCGCAGCATGGAGTCCGACGAGAACGTCGTTCCGAGCGAGCGTCAGATCACGGCGTACGTGTGTCCTGACGGGCACCGCACCGAGCTGCCGTTCAGCATCGAGGCGGAGATCCCGGCGACGTGGGAGTGCCGCTGCGGCCTGGCCGCCAAGCTGCAGGGTGACCACGACGAGCCCGAGGCCAAGCCCGTCAAGCACCAGCGCACCCACTGGGACATGCTGCTCGAGCGCCGCTCCATCCCCGAGCTCGAAGAGCTGCTCGAGGAGCGGCTGACGCTGCTGCGCGAGTCCCGCGGTGAGAAGCCGCGCCGGCGCAAGAGCGCCTGACACAGACCCTGGTCGAGAGCCCGCCCCGTTCGTGGGGGCGGGCTCTTCGGCGTCCGCGCCCGTCGACAAGTCTGGAAGCCATGGTGGCCGGGGTCACGCGGGGGTGGTGACGGGCCCAGGCCCCCAGGGGGCTCCAACCCTTCACGCCCCCCGGTCAGGGGCGTCGTCTCCGACATCCGGTGGGTGGCCGCCCCCCAACCACTGCGGCGGGGTCGGTCAGCGCGGCGGCTCGTCGTCGATGATCTCGCCCTCGATGACCTCGTCGCTCGAGGCCGAGCGGGCCCGGCCCTGCGGCCCACCCGCTCCGGGTGCCGTGCCGGCACCGGTGCCGGCACCGGAGCCGACCCCTTGGCCCCGGTCGGTGACGAACGGCCCACCGAAGCCTGCGGTCGAGGTCACCATGCGGCGGGCGATGACGGCCGCGACGAGGTTGCGGGCCACCGGTCGGGTGAAGGGCAGCACGAGCAGCAGGCCCAGGACGTCGCTGACGAACCCCGGCCCGCTGAGCAGGACGCCCCCGACGAGGACGAGCATGCCGTCGGCGAGCTCACGGGCCGGCATCCGGCCGCTGCGGACCGCCTGACGCAGCGCCGAGAACGCCTTGGACCCCTCGCGACGAACGAGCCAGGCCCCCAGCAACGACGTGGCGACGAGCAGCAGGATCGTCCACAACGGGCCGATGGCGCGGCCGACGAGGATGATGACGAGGATCTCGAGGACGCCGAAGAGCAGCAGCCCGGCCGCGGCCACCTTGGTGGGTCGCAGTCCCGAGCGCGCGGCCCGGTCGCCGGGACGGGGCGCGAAGGGCCCGCCCGCGGTCACTCCGCCACCTCGGCCCGCGCGTCACGCTCGGCCGGCGCGGTCCGCTCGACGCGCCCCGCCCGCTCAGCACGACGGTCGGACCCGGCGCGACGCGACCGCACGAGGTCGCGCACCTGGCCGACCCGGTGCTCGACGCCCCACCGGGTGACGTTCGTCAACGCCTCGCGCACGATGTCCTGCCCCATCTTCGACACGCCGATCTCACGCTCGACGAAGGTGATGGGGACCTCGACGACGGTCAGTCCGCGGCGCACGGCCCGCATGGTGAGGTCGATCTGGAAGCAGTAGCCCTGCGACTCCACGCCCTCGAGCCCCATGTCGGTCAGGGCGGTGGCGCGGTAGGCCCGGAACCCGGCGGTGGCGTCGTTGACGCGCATCCCGAGCAGCACCTTCGTGTAGACGTTGGCCCCGACCGAGAGGACCTTGCGGTGCAGGGGCCAGTTCTCGACCCGACCGCCGCGCACCCAGCGCGCCCCGATCGACACGTCGGCGTCGGCGAGCGCCGCGATGAGCTCGGGCAGCTGTTCAGGACGGTGCGAGCCGTCGGCATCCATCTCGACGACGGCGTCGTACCCGCGCACGATTGCCCACTCGAACCCGGCCAGGTAGGCGCGGCCGAGGCCCTGCTTGGCCGGGCGGTGCATCACGTGCACGCGCTCGTCCGATGCCGCCAGCGCGTCCGCGACCTCGCCCGTGCCGTCGGGCGACCCGTCGTCGAGCACGAGGACGTCGACCTCCGGCGCCGCCGCCCGCGTGCGGGCCACGATGAGCGGCAGGTTCTCCCGCTCGTTGTACGTCGGGATGAGCACGGCCACCTTCGTGACCGGCTCACGTCTCGCTGTCGTCATCCCTGTCCTTCGTCAGTCGTGGTCTGCGCGCCACCGACGCCCCCAGCAGCACCACGAGCGCCGCGAGGGCCGCCCACTCGGGGGCGGCGCCGACACGCGTGGCCACGGTCAGCTGGTCCCGCAATGGTAGGGCCCCGCTGATCACCGCCTGTGTGAACAACGACGTGACCTGGTGCGCGGTTCCGTCGGGCGTGATGAGCGCGCTCTGGCCCACGGTCGAGACGTGCACGACGCTGCGGCCGAACTCCATCGCCCGCACCCGGCTGATCGCCAGCTGCTGGGGCGACTCCGCCGTGTAGCCGAACGTCGCGTTGTTCGTCTGCACGACGAGGACGTTCGCACCCGCGTCGACGGTGTCTCGCATGATGTCGTCGTAGGCGACCTCGAAGCAGATGGCGAGCCCGGCGCGCACCGACTGCCCCTTCGTCCCCGTCACGTCGAACAGCCCGACGTCGCGCCCCGCCACGAAGTCGCTGCGCACGAGGTCGACCTCGGCGCTGAACTGCCGCCAGAACGCGCGGTTGGGGATGTACTCGGCGAACGGCACCGGATGCCGTTTCACGTACCTCTCGGTGTTGCCACGCCCCGGCTCGAAGAGGAGGGACACGTTCGACAGCTCGCCGGGGGGCTCCTCGAGCAGGCCGCCGACGATGAGCGGCCGGCCCAGCGCCGCCACCGTCTGCAGGATCAGCGCCTTGGCGTCGGCGTTGCGCAGCGGGTCGATGTCGGAGGCGTTCTCCGGCCAGACGACGAGGTCGGGCACCGGCACGGAGCCGTCCTTGATGCGGGCCACCTCACCCATCGTCGCGGCGACGTGGTTGTCGAGCACCGCGCGCCGCTCCGCGTTGAACTCCAGCCCCGGACGGGCGACGTTGCCCTGCACGCCGACGAACTGTGCGGACTGCCCGTCCGTCGGCAGCGGCACGGCGAGACCCGCGACCGACAGCACGACGGCGGCCGCCACCGGCGCCATCCGGGAGCCGACGGCCCGGCTCGGGCGCCGCCCGGACGGCCGGTCGAGCGGTCGGCCACCCCGTCGCAGCGCGGGCCAGACCCGGACGGCGGCGAGCGCGAGCAGGGCGCCCGTCAGGGCGATGACGAAGGCGACGAGAGGTGGCCCGCCGAGGGCGACGAGGCGCCCGAACGGCGAGTCAGCCTGCCCGAAGGCGAGCTTCAGCCATGGGAAGCCGCCGTACGGGGCTCGGCCCCGGAACCCCTCGGTGACGACCCAGACGACGGCGAACACGAACGGGCGCACGCCACCCCGGCGGCTCAGCCACCCGTAGAGACCGCCGGCCAGGGCCAGGAAGAGCGCCTCGAGGGTCGAGAGGGCGAGCCACGGCAGCGCGCCGACGTAGATGCCCGACCACTGGAGCGTCGGCACGAAGAAGGCGAGGCCCGCGACGAGCCCGAGCAGCAGCCCACGCCGGAAGCCCGCCGCGGTCAGGGCCCACGCGAGCAGGGCCAGCGACACCGGGGCCGCCACCCAGACGTCGAACGTCGGGAAGGCGAGGCAGAGCAGCCCACCGGCGACGGAGGCCGCGAGGAGCCGGACGAGGAGCCGGCTTCGCGGAGGGGCCGACGGCGCGGGCTGGGGCGGACTGCTCACCGGGTCACCGTATGTCGCCCGCCTGAGCAGCCGGTGAGGGGCTGGTCGGCGGGCAGAGACCTACACTCCGCCTGTCCGCCCGAACCCCTCGCACCGCAGGAGCCCCCTTTGGCCCGCAAGGCTGCGTCCGGCCCCACGACCCCGGCCACGCTGGCCCTCGAGCGGGCCGGCGTCGAGTTCACCCGGCATCCGTACACCCACGACCCGGCGGCGGGCGGCTACGGGCTCGAGGCGGCGGGGGCGCTCGGCCTCGACCCGGCGCAGGTGCTCAAGACGCTGCTCGTCGACACGGGCGGGGGTCTGGCCGTCGCCGTCGTGCCCGTCGCCGGCCACCTCGACCTCAAGGCCACGGCGCTCGCCCTCGGGGTCAAGGCCGTCGTCATGGCCGACCCGGCTGCCGCCGAGCGCAGCAGCGGCTACGTCGTCGGCGGCATCTCGCCGCTCGGCCAGAAGCGCTCCCTGCCCACGGTGATCGACGAGAGCGCCTTCGCGCACGACGTGGTCTACGTCTCCGGGGGCCGACGGGGCTTCGACGTCGGCCTCTCCCCCACCGACCTCGAGCGGGTCACCGGCGCCACGCGCGCCCCGGTCGCCCGGGCCTGAGAGCGAGCCTGAGAGCGGGCCGGGCCGGGCGACGGCGCCCGCGTCCGACCTCGTGTCAGACGCTGGCCGAGGCGCTGCGGCCCTCCCACGGCGTGGAGAGCACGACCGTCGTGCGCGTGGAGACGTTGGCGGCCGAGCGGATGCGGGCCAGCAGGTCCTCGAGGTTGCCCGGCATCGCCACGCGCACCTTGAGGATGTAGCTCTCGACGCCGGCCACCGAGTAGCAGTCCTCGATCTCGGTGATGTGCGCGAGCCGCTGGGGCACGTCGTCGGGGTCGCTGGGGTCGAACGGCGTCACCGAGATGAGCGCGCTCAGCGGCAACCCCAGCGCCTCGGGCGAGACGGTGGCCGCGTACCCGGTGATGACACCGCGCTCCTCGAGCCGCCGCACCCGCTGGTGCACCGCGGAGGTCGAGAGCCCCGTCGCCTTGCCGAGGTCGGTGTAGCTCATGCGCCCGTCCTGCAGCAGCAGCCCCACGAGCCGGCGGTCGAGATCCTCCATGGGCGCAGGCTAGACCAGCGCCACCACCCCCCACGGGGTGTGTCTCATGCCGGATGCCGTGGGTCCGGCGCCGGTGGTCGCAGCGGGGCTCGGGTGGGCGCGGGTGGGCGCAGGTGGCTCAGAGCCCCAGCCAGCGGGGCGAGACCCGCACCGGCTCACTCGGGGCCGTGCGGGCCCCGTCGGCGGGCGCGGCGAACGGCGCGACGTCCTGGCGGCAGGTGCGGTCGGCGCCACCGGTGCGGCCGGTCAGCAGATAGCGCGTGACCGCGTCGTCGGCGCACGTGCTCTTGCCGAGCGCGGTGTGCCCGTAGCCCTGGACGGTCAGCACGTCGGCATCCGGCCACAGCCCCGCGTAGGGGCGGGTCTGCGAGTACGGCGTCGCCGGGTCGAAGCGGGTGCCGATGACGAGCACCTTGGCCTTCGTCGTCTGCGCCCACGGGCCGAGGAAGGCGTCGGTGTCGGTGAGGCCCCAGCGCTCGCAGATGGCGCCGGTCCAGAGGCGGAAGCGACCGAAGTACGGCGCCGTGCGGTCGTAGGCGTCGGCGATGGCCGGGTAGCTGCCGAGCAGGCCCGAGCGGCGGGCGTCGACGCAGACGCTGGCGAGGTTGCCGCCCGCGCTGGCGTAGTCCTCGCCGCGTTCGTCGGCGGCCTCACCGCGAACCCGCTCGCCGACGGTCGTCGTCGTGCCGGCGACCGCCGCCGCCACCCGGGCGGGCGACGGCGTCGAGACCGACAGCGCCGCGAGGGTGTCGGCGAGGTCGCGCCACGAGGCGGGGTCGTAGAGCGCCTGGAACGACAGCAGCACGGCGACCTGCTGGTCGATGACGACCGGCCCGGAGGGCGTCTCGATGGTGACCGGCGACGTCGCGAGCCGGTCGAAGGTCCGGGTGGCGACGGTGAGCGGGTCGCCGAGCCCGGCCAGCGAGCACCGTGCCGGCCCGGCGGCCTTGCACTGCTTCGCGAACTCGCGGAACGTCTCCCACGCCCCGACGCCCTGACGGGTGCGGATACCGAACGGCACCCACTGGGCGGCGTCGCCCCGGCCGGTCCCCGACCACGCCTTCGGGTCGACGGTGCCGTCGAGCACGAAGCGACCGACGCGGTCGGGGAAGAGGCGGGCGTACGTGGCCCCGAGGAAGGTGCCGTAGCTGTAGCCGGCGTACGTGAGCTTGTCGTCGCCGACGGCCCGGCGCAGCAGCTCGAGGTCACGGGCGACGTTCGCCGTCGAGGCGTGGCGGAAGCGCTCGGGCGACGTGCTCGTGCACTGCTTCGCGAAGGCGACGGCCTCCTTCACGAACGTGCGGCCCTCCGGTCGGGTCAGCGGGTAGGCGAGGCGCAGCAGCGGCGAGCTCGCCTCCTCCTGCGCCGTCGCGAAGCACGTCGCGGGGTCCGACCGCACGACGCCCCGGGGGTCGAAGCCGATGATGTCGTACCGGGCGCGCAGGGCCGCGGTGTACAGCTGCGGCGCGGCGGTGACGAAGTCGACGCCGGAGCCACCCGGGCCGCCCGGGTTGGTGAAGAGGCTGCCGATGCGAGCTCCCGGCCCGGAGGCCGGCAGCTTGATGAGCGCGAGCGTCGTCGTGGCACCGCGCGGGCGGTCGTAGTCGGTCGGCACCTCCGCGGTGGTGCACCGGAACGCCTCGAGCCCCGTGCCGCAGGGACCCCAGCTCAGGGTGGGCGTCCGGGTGCCGGGTGCGATGCCCCCCGCGTCACTCGCCACCGCGCCGGTCGTGGCCGCGGATGCGGCGGATGTGGCGCTCGTGGCGGTGGACGGCGCCGCCGACACGGCCGTCGCCGTCAGCAGGGACCCCGCGAGGGCCACTACGCCGGCGAGGGCGGTGGCCGCGACGCCGAGGCGTCGTCGTGGTCCGGTGGTCGTCATCCTGTCCCCGCGGGTGGCAGCCATGGGGGGACGCTAACAGGCGAGGCAGTCCGCGCGGGCCGCTCCACGCCGACCGGTCCACGCCGGCCCACCGACCGGCATCCGCCCGTCGGTAGTCTCGGCGCATGCCGACCGCCAGCCCCCGCCTGCTCCTGCTCGACTCGGCCAGCCTCTACTTCCGCGCCTTCTTCGGCGTGCCCGAGGTGGTCGGCCCGAGCGGGACGCCGACCAACGCCGTCCGTGGGTTCCTCGACATGATCGCCTCGCTCGTCGAGCGCGACCGCCCGACGCATCTGGCCGCCTGCTGGGACAACGACTGGCGGCCGGCCTTCCGGGTCGAGGCCATCCCGTCGTACAAGGCGCACCGCGTCGCGGAGGGTGGCGACGAGCAGCTGAACGGCGAGACGGTGCCCGACGCGCTCAGCGTGCAGGTGCCGCTCATCGTCGACGCGCTCGCCGCGCTCGGCATCGCCCGGGTCGGCGCCGACGGCTACGAGGCCGACGACGTCATCGGCACCCTGACCCACCGCTTCAGCGGCCGGATGCCGGTCGACGTCGTCACCGGCGACCGTGACCTCTTCCAGCTCGTCGACGACGCGAACGACGTACGCGTCGTCTACACCGCCAAGGGCGGCGTGCGCGCCCCCGACCTCGTCGACGAGGCGTTCCTCGCCGAGCGGTACGGCATCCCGAACGGCCCGGCGTACGCCGACATGGCGGCCCTTCGCGGCGACACGAGCGACGGGCTGCCCGGGGTGGCCGGCATCGGCGAGAAGACGGCGGCCAAGCTCATCACGACCTACGGCTCGCTCGCCGCGGTGCGCACCGCGATCGCCGACGGCGACCCGAACCTCAAGGGCGCCCAGCGCGCCCGGCTCGAGGCGGCCTCCGACTACCTCGACGTCGCCCCCCGGGTCGTCGCGGTGGCCCACGACGCGCAGATGGACACCGCGACCGGCGACGACGACCTCGCCCTGCCCACCGCGGTCGCCGACCCCAGCCTCATGTCGCGCCTCGCCGTCGAGCATGGCCTGACCTCGAGCTTCGACCGGGTGCTGTCCGCCCTGCGCATCGGCTGACCGGACGCGGTGGCGCTGCGCTTGCGCGACGTGCGGGAACAGCGCCGTCAGGGCCGAGAGGGGGACACCCGGGCGTGTCGCCGTCGGCTCGTCGCATACTGGTGGTGATGACTCCCTCACCTGCCGCCCCCCGCCGACACCTGCCGAGCAGCCCGTTCGCCGCCCCGGCGGCCCAGGCCGTCGAGGTCTTCGAGGTCGGCGACCGCGTCTCGCACGACAAGTACGGGCTCGGCCGCGTCCTCGACGCCGGCCAGCAGACCGTCACCGTGGAGTTCGGGTCCGAGCGCATCCGCATGGCGCCGCCCTACTCGCGCCTGACGCGCCTCTGACCTCTCCCCCGGCGCCACGAGCGCAGGGCGAGCACCGCCAGCACGAGTGCGACGGCGGCGAACACGGCGCCCACCGACCACAGCGATGTCGCCGCCGCGCGGCACGCTGCCTCCCCCGCTGCGTCCAGGCCGGCGGGCCGGTCGGCGTAGCGGATGCCGGGGACCGGGCCCCAGCCGAACACCCGTCCGCCGCAGCCCCGTCCGTCGGGGACGACGGACATGAGGGTGCGCCAGAACAGCAGGGCGGCGAGGAGGGTGGCCATCGCGCCCGCGCCGAGCAGCCGAGCCCGACGGTCCGTGCGGGTCACTGCTGCCAGCCCCTCCGCCCGGCCCCCTGTGCCGGGGGACGGCGAAGGGCCGGGACCTTGTCGGTCCCGGCCCTCACGACGTGAGTCGCAGCGTCTCAGACGGTGCGGACGCGCATCGCCTGCGGGCCCTTGGGGCCCTGCTCGATGTCGAACTCGACGGCCTGGTTCTCCTCGAGCGAACGGTAGCCGTTCGTCTGGATCTCCGAGTAGTGCACGAAGACGTCGGGGCCCTCGGTCGGCGCGATGAAGCCGAAGCCCTTCTCCGCGTTGAACCACTTGACGGTTCCCTGTGCCATGTCTGCTCCTTCTGGTGGGGTCGGACCGCGATTTCGCGGGACCGGGTCGGCTTTGACGCAACCACTTCCACCGAGACGAGACAAGGATTGAGAGACAGCTGTACGCACATGCTCGTCAGACGAGCCGGCACGCACGAACAAACGTCGACCGAGGTCCACGGTAGCCCACTGCGCCCCTCACCCCCACATCGACCCGCCGGAGGACCGGGCGCGCCGGGCCGGGTCAGTCGATGCGGTCGGCCGCGACGACGCCGCGCATGACCGCCGTCGTCGCCGCCCGGGCCGTGGCCCCGAGGTGGACGTCGCCGGCGTCCTGCAGCTGGCCGAGCAGGTCGATGACCTGCTTGCACCGGCGCACGAAGTCACCGGCCGCGAGGTCGGTGCCGCGCAGGACGTCCTCGAGCCGCTGCCCCGAGGCCCACCGGTGCACGGCCCATGCGAGCCCGCCGTCCGGCATCCCGGTGCGAGGCAGGGCGAGCGCGCCCTCGGCGTCCTCGAGGCGCGACCACAGGTCGATCATCCGGTCGTACGCGTCGCGCACGTCGTCGTTCGGCCAGCGTGGGGCCAGGCCCTCCTCACGGCGGGGCTCGTGCACGAGCGTGGACACGACGGCGGCGAGCGACGGCGCGTCGAGCGCCGTCCAGAGGCCGGCGCGCAGCGACTCGGCGGCGAGCAGGTCCTTCTCGGTGTAGAGCCGGCGCAGCCGGTCGCCGTCGGGCGTCACCGTCTCCCCCGCGTCGGCGAGGTAGCCGAGGTCGACGAGCAGGTCGCAGATGCGGTCGAAGGTCTTGGCCACCGAGTTGGTGCGCCCGTCGATCTTGCGCTGCAGACCGTCGGTCTCGCGGCGCAGGCGCCACCAGCGCTCGGCCCAGCGGGCGTGCTCCTCCCGGTGGGGGCACTGGTGGCACGGGTGCGCCCGCATGCGGCGGCGCAGCTCGTCGATGCGGGCGTCTCCCCCGTCGTCGACGACCGCCTGCCGGCGTGGCGGCGGGTCGAAGGGCAGGGTCGCCCGCAGGGTCGCCGCCAGGTCGCGGCGGGCCTTGGGGTTGCGCCCGTTGAACTGCTTGGGCACCCGCATCGACCCGAGCGGCTCGATGGGGCCGGGCACGTCGTGCAGCGTGAGCCGGCGCAGCTGGTGGTCCTCGGTGACGACCGACGGCGAGGCGGCCTCGCCCTTGCCGCCCCGGTTGGGCATGACGACGACGGCGAGCCCGCTGTGCCGCCCAGCGGGGATGCGTACGATGTCGCCGATCTTGAGGGTCTCGAGGGAGATCGCCGCCGCCGCGCGCATCGAGGCCGAGCGGGACCTGGCCCCCTCCTTCTCGATGGTGCGGATCTCGTCGCGCAGGGCGGCGTACTCGCGGAAGTCGCCGAGGTGGCAGCGCATCGACTCCTCGTAGCCGGCCAGCGCCTCCTCGTTGCGGCGCACCGTGCGCACGAAGCCGACGACCGCACGGTCGGCCTGGAACTGCGCGAACGACGTCTCGAGGATGTCGCGGGCCGTGCCCCGACCGAACTGGCGGACGAGGTTGACCGCCATGTTGTAGGTCGGCCGGAAGCTCGAGCGCAGCGGGTAGGTGCGCGTCGACGCCAGCCCGGCCACCGCGGCCGGGTCGAGGCCGCGGTTCCACAGCACGACGGCGTGGCCCTCGATGTCGATGCCGCGACGCCCGGCGCGGCCGGTCAGCTGCGTGTACTCGGCGGGTGAGATGTCGACGTGGTTCTCGCCGTTGAACTTCACGAGCTTCTCGAGCACGACGGTGCGCGCCGGCATGTTGATGCCGAGGGCGAGGGTCTCGGTGGCGAAGACGGCCTTGATGCGGCCCGCGGTGAAGAGCTCCTCGACGATCTCGCGGAAGGTGGGCAGCATCCCGGCGTGGTGCGCGGCGAACCCGCGGGCGATGCCGTCGACGAAGTCCCAGTAGCCGAGCACCGAGAGGTCCTCGTCGGCCAGGCCCTGGATGCGCTCCTCGACCACGCGTCGGTTGCGCTCGCCCTCCCGCTCGTCGATGAGGCGCATGCCCCCGGAGAGCAGCTGCCCGACGGCGGCGTCGCAGCCGGCCCGGCTGAAGATGAAGGTGATGGCCGGGAGCAGTCCCTCGCGCTCCAGCCGTTCGATGACCTCGACGCGGCTGGCGCCCCCGCCGGGGCGGCTGCCCCGGGCGAACGCCCGCCCGCCGTCGCCGCCACCGGGCCCGCCGCTCCGGCCGTCGTGTCCGGTGCCGCCGTGCCCGCCGCCCTTGCCCCGGCCCCGACCGTCGTCGCGGCCGCGCCCGGCCGGCCGGCCGCGGTGGCGTCCGCCCCGGCCGTTCGAGCTGGACCAGTGCGAGTCCCACGCGCCGCGCCCCTCGGAGCCGCGGATGGCGTGCACGAGGTCGGGGTTGACGCTCACCTCGACCGAGGGCCCACGTCGCTCGGCGGCCTGCCGACCGGCATCCGGCCGCCCGTTGTTCGGCCCGGCGGGGCCGTCGACCTCCTCGACGAAGAGGTCGAACAGCGTCTGGCCGACCATCATGTGCTGCCACAGCGGCACGGGGCGGTGCTCGGAGACGATGACCTCGGTGTCGCCGCGCACCTCGCCGAGCCAGGCGCCGAACTCCTCGGCGTTGCTCACCGTCGCCGAGAGCGACACGACGCTGACGTCAGCGGGCAGGTGGATGATGACCTCCTCCCACACCGCACCGCGGAAGCGGTCGGCGAGGTAGTGCACCTCGTCCATGACGACCCAGCCGAGCCCGCGCAGCGTGCTCGACCCGGCGTACATCATGTTGCGCAGCACCTCGGTCGTCATGACGACGATGGGCGCCTCGCCGTTGACCGACGAGTCGCCCGTGAGCAGCCCGACGCGGTCGGCCCCGTGCACGCGCACGAGGTCGGCGTACTTCTGGTTCGACAGGGCCTTGATGGGCGTCGTGTAGAACGCCTTGCGGCCGGTGGCGAGGGCCAGGTGCACGGCGAACTCGCCGACGACGGTCTTGCCGGCACCGGTGGGGGCGGCGACGAGCACGCCGCGACCCTCCTCGACGGCGCGGCAGGCCTCGACCTGGAAGTCGTCGAGCGGGAAGTCGAGGGCGGCGGAGAAGGCCTGCAGCTGAGGCCAGGTGGGGATCACGGCGCGGTCCCGTCGGTAGCAGGGTCGTCGGTGCGGTGCGTGGTGGAGCCGGGCTGGCCTGGGGGTCGCGAAGTGGCCTCTCGACGGGTTATGCGCCGGGAAATGGCCGCTCGACGGTTCGAGGTACCGGGCGGGTCGGCGGGGACGAGGACCGTGAGGGCGCCGGGCACGACCTCGACGTCGAGGGGCAGCGCGCCCACGGTCTCGCCGTCGGCCTGGGCCCGGATGCCGGGCGCCTCGAGCCGCACGTGGCGCGCCCGCCGCACCTCGACCGCCGGGTGCCCGAGGTGGCGCCCCGAGTAGACGCGCGGGAAGACCAGGAGGAAGGCCGGCAGCGACAGGGCCCGGACGAGCAGGACGTCGAACCACCCGTCGGCGGGGTCGGCGTCGGGGCAGACCTGCATCCCCCCACCGAAGGAGCGGGTGTTGGCGACGGCCACGAGCATCGCGCGGGTGTCGACCCGCGCACCGTCGAGGGTCAGGGAGTACGGGATGGGCCGGAACACGGGCAGCTCGCGCAGGACGGACAGCACGTAGCGGGACCGGCCGCGCGGCCATGCCGTCCGGGCGGCGCGGTCGGCGACGACCGCGTCGAAGCCGGCTCCGAGCACGCCGGCGAACCAGCGGACCGAGCCGTCGGCGGCGGTGACCCGGCCTGCGTCGATGCGGCGGGTGTGGCCGGCGTCGACGACGGCGACCGCCGCGACGGCGTCGTGCACCGGCAGACCGAGGTGCGTTGCGACGTCGTTGCCCGTTCCCGCGGCCACGACGGCCAGGCGGGTGGGCGTCTCCGCGCAGAGGTTCACACCCAAGTGCACCATGCCGTCACCACCGACGACGACGAGGGCCTCCGCCCCGTCCGCGAGCGCACGGGCACCCGCCACCCGGGCGGCTTCGGCATCACCCGCGGAGGCGTCGACGACCTCGTGCCCGGAGGCGCGCAGCAGGGTCGACACCTGCTCGCCGAGCCGGCGCCCGGCGCCGCGGCCCGCCGTCGGGTTGACGATCAGGACGACGCGGCCGGGCACACGGCGACGCTACAGCGCGGACGCCTGGTCGTCGGGGACGTCGAGCCAGTCGGGCTGCTCCTTCTCCTTCTTGCGGTCGAAGAGGAAGGCGATGCCGACGGCGACGAAGTAGAGCGCGACCATCGGGGTGGCGAGCACGAGCATCGTGTACGCGTCGGGCGTCGGGGTCATGATCGCCGCGAAGACGCAGATGATCATGACGGCCGGCCGCCACGCCTTGAGCATGGCGGTGGCCGGGAGGATGCCGACGAGGTTGAAGGCGACGAGGAAGACGGGCAGCAGGAACGCGCACCCGAAGGCGACGATGAACTTGAGGACGAAGGTGAGGTACACCGACGCGTCCTGCAGGTTGACGGCATCCTCGGGCGTGAAGCCGAGCAGCACCGAGACGGCCTTCGGCAGCATGAAGAACGCGAGGGCACAGCCGAGCAGGAACAGCGGCACCGCGGCGACGACGAAGACGCGCGTGACGCGCTTCTCCTTCTTCGTCAGGCCGGGGACGATGAAGCCCCAGATCTGCAGCAGCCAGATCGGCGACGACAGCACGAGCCCGATGAAGACCGCCACCGTCAGCTGGATCGCCAGCGGGTCGGTCAGGCCACCGAAGTTGATGTTGACGATGCCGCCGTCACCCTCGTTGCGTCGCTGGTTGGCGATGTCGGTGAGTGGCCTGGTGAGGGCGGAGAGCACCGGCTCGTAGAAGATCCAGCCGAGGACCGCGCCGATGAGCATGGCGCCGAGCGCGAAGAAGAGACGGTTGCGCAGCTCACGGAGGTGGTCCGCGAGCGTCATGCGCCCCTCGGGGTTGCGTTTGCGCAGCAGAGCCGGCACGTCAGCATCCCCGGGGGCGTGGGAGCGGGGCGGTCACCTCAGACGGTGGAGTCGCCGCGCAGGCGGGCGGCCTCGGCCCGGGCCTCCGCCGCACGGGCCTCGGCCTCGGCGACCCGGGCTTCGGCAGCGCGCCGGGCCGAGTCGTCGTCGCGGTTGAACGAGCCCTCGCGCACGTCGGTGCGCGGCGACGAGGCGTCGGTGTACGCGCTCGCACGCGGGCGGTCGTCGACGAGGTCGCCGTGCACGGTCGAGGGGGCGGCGTTCTCCTTGCCGTCCTTCTTCATCTCGTCGACCTCGCTCTTGAACACCCGGGCCGACCGGCCGAGGCTGCGAGCCATGTCGGGGAGCTTCTTCCACCCGAACAGGGCGATGATGATGACCGCCAGGATGGTGAGCTCCGGCCAACCGAGATTCATGCTGGTCTCCTCGTCGCAGGCGACTCGATCAGAGCCGCACGCAGCGGCAGCCGCTGCGCCTTATCAGCATACGTTGCCGCGGCTGGGGATTCGCTGTGGCCCGCCCGGGTTTCATCCCTCGGTCGACCGATGCGTGTCCGGTGCGGCCGTCGGCCCGTCGGCGGCGGGCGGCGTGTCGTACGCGGCCAGGGCCGCACGGGCCTCCTGCGCGATCGACAGCGCGAGGTCGCGGGGCTCGACGACGTGTGCGCCGCCGCCGAGGCGCAGCAGGAGCCGTCGCACGAGCGCCGGGTCGGCCACCTTGAGGGTCACCCGCACCGACCCGTCGTCGCCGCGCTCGACCCCCTCGTTCGGGTAGTAGTCGGCGATCCACGCGGCGTCGACCCCGGCCTCGATGACGACGGTGAGGTCGTCGGGCCCGGCGACGAACGACTCGCCGAGGTCGCGCGGGGCGACCCCTTCCGGGGGCGTGCCGTCGACGTCCAGCACCGACGCCGACTCGATGCGGTCGAGGCGGAAGAGGCGAACCCCCTCGGCCCGGTGGCACCAGCCCTCGGCGTACCACTGGCCGTCGAGGTTGACGACGCGCATGAGGTCGACGTCGCGCTCGGTCGACTCGTCGCGCGTCGGGACGTAGTAGCGCAGGTGCACCCGGCGGTGGTTCGCCAGCCCCTCCTTGAGCGCCGGCATGGCCGCGTGCTGGCTGCCGTCGTCGAGGTCGAGGGCGATGCGGGATGCCGGGTCGCCCGGTGCCGTGCCTACGGTGGCCGCCTGCGCGGCCCGGATCTTCTCCAGCGTCCGCTCGGCGATCTCGGGGTTGACCAGGCTGGAGCCGAGCGCCTGCAGACCGGCGACGAGGGTGACCGCCTCGTCCTGCGTCAGACGCATCGGGGCGGCGATGTCGTCGGCGTTGTCGAGGTAGATGTGGCCGGTGTCCCACTGGGCGTCGATGAGCTCGGAGTGTCCGTAGCCGGGGGTGCCGCAGACGAAGAGCAGCTCGAGGTCGTCGACGATCTGCTGCTCGCTCACCCCGAACTCTCGCGCGGCGTCACCGAGCGCCACGCCCCGGTGGCGCAGCAGCCACGGCACCATGTCGAGCAGCCGGCCGAGCCGCTGCGTCGCCGTCTCCGGCGCCCGGGCCGGCTGCGACGACCGAGGTGTTCTCGGTGACCTCGGTGACCTCGCTGACCTCGACGGGGTCGGACTCATGCCGCTCCCCCGTTCGCGACGGCCGCGCCGGCGAGGGCCGTACGCACCCTCTCGACGAGCTCGGGCGGCGACACGGCGACGGCGTGGGCGCCGAGGGCGGCGACGTCACTCTCGGTGAGGCCCTGCCGGTAGGGCAGCTCGATCTCCGACCACCGGTCGTCGACCTCGCGGGTGGTGACGGCGTGGCGGCGCAGCGCCCCGCCCCGGCCGTGCCGGAGGCGGACCACGGCGGTCCCCGCCGGCTGCGGGTCGCTCGTGCCGACCGCGACCTCGGGCACGTGGCCGGAGGGCACCGAGTAGCCCCCGGCGCGGCCCTTCTTGCGGACCGGGCCCTCGAAGCGGCTGAGCCGGAAGGCGCGCTCGGCCTGCCGCTCGAGGTCGTAGCCGGTGAGGTACCAGCGCCCGTGCCAGTTCTTCAGGGCCCAGGGCTGCACGTGCCGGGTGTCGACGGTCCCCTCGCTCTTGCGGTAGTCGAAGGTGATGGGCTGCAACGCCGTGACCGCCGCCCGGACCGCCTCGAAGGCGGGCTCGCGGGTGCGGATGCGGGGCTCGACACCGGCCGCCATGGAGTCGTCGATCTCGACGCCGGCGAGGCGGAGCTTGCGCAGGGCGGCCGAGGCGGCGCCCGAGATGCTCGCCGTCGACCAGGCGCGGGCCGCGAGGGCGAGGGCCGCGACCTCCTCCGGCTCGAAGGAGATGGCGGGCAGGGCGGTCTCGCTCGAGTCGATGCGGTAGCCCACCTCGTCGTCGAACAGGACGTCGATGACGGTCGTCGTGATCGGGATGCCCATCTCGCGCAGCTCGTCCTTGTCGCGCTCGAACATGCGGTCGAAGGCCTCGTCGCTCGCGGCGGCGGCGTAGCTGGGCAGCGCCTGGCGCAGCTTCTGCTTCGACACCGGCCGCCGGGCCGACGTGAGCGCCAGGATGAGGTTCATCAGGCGTTCCGTCTTCTCCGCCGACGGGGAGACTGGGCTCATCTGGGTCCTTCCCGGGTCTGGGTGCACGACGCTACCCGACCCCGGCGACACCGCTGTGGCGGGACGGCTCCTGCCCCCGAGCCCGCCACCGGACTCGTCGACGAGCGGGCCCCGACGTCCGCACGGACCCGGCACACCGGCATCCGCCCGGGGACCCGCGTCAGCCGGTGACGCGACGCCCCCGGGCGGAGACCGGGAGAGGCGAGTGGTGCCGAGGTGTCAGCGACCCAACGGACCCAACGGACCCGAAGGGCTCAGCGGACGTCGACGAGGTCGACGACGAAGATGAGCGTCTCGCCGGGCGCGATGGCGCCACCGGCGCCACGGTCGCCGTAGGCGAGGTGGGCGGGGATGGTGAGCTTGCGGCGGCCGCCGACCTTCATGCCCTGGATGCCCTGGTCCCAGCCCTGGATGACCATGCCGACGCCGATGCGGAAGTCGAGCGGCGTCCCGCGGTTCCACGAGGAGTCGAACTCCTCGCCCGTCGAGAAGGCGACGCCGACGTAGTGCGCGCTGACGGTGTCGCCGGCCTTGGCCGGGTCACCCTCGCCTTCGATGAGGTCCTCGAGAACGAGGTCGGCCGGCGGCTCGCCCTCGGGGAAGTCGATCTCGGGCTTGGTGCGGTCGGGGTCGAGCGCCATCGAGGGGTGCCTCTCGTCGGTGGCGGCCACGCGGTCACGTGGGCCGTCGGGTGGTCGTGCGGTCAGGAGGTCACGGCCGAGGGCCGCGACCGGGCGACCGTCTGTCAGGACGCGTCGAGGATGTCGACGACGAAGACGAGCGTGTCGTCAGCCTTGATCTTGCCGTCCGGGGTGCCCTTCGTACCGTACCCGTCGGCCGCGGGGATGACGAGGAGCACCCGGCTACCGACCTTCTTGCCCACGAGGGTCTTGTCCCAGCCCGGGATGACCTGCCCGACGCCGATCGGGAAGTCGGCGGCCGTGCCGCGCTGCCACGAGGAGTCGAAGACGCTGCCGTCGCGCCAGAGCACGCCGTGGTACTGCGCGGTGATGGTCTGCCCGGCCGTCACGGTCGCGCCCGTGCCCTCGATGAGGGTGGCCTGCTCCGTCTTGGTCGGGGCGGCCGTCGTGGGCACCGTCACCGTGGGCGCCTTGGTGGGCCCGTCCTTGAACTCGACGGTGGGCAGGCCGGCGGGGCTGGCCGTCTGGGTGCCGTCGACCTGGGTGAGCGGGGTGCGCACGTCGGCGACGTCGGCGACGACGACGATCGTGTCCTTGCCGGTGACGCCGAGCTGGGGGTTGCCCTGCTCGCCGAAGGCGTCCTTCGGCGGGATGGTGAAGGCGATCCGGCTGCCCTTCTGCGACCCGACGAGGCCCTTGATGAAGCCCTGGACGAGGTCGGGGCGCGAGAGCCGGAAGCTCTCGACGGGGCGCTTGGCCGTGAAGCCGTCGTCGAGCAGCTTGCCCGACGTGCCGTTGAAGATCTGCGCGCGCACGCCGACGACGTCCTTCTGGGTCGCCGCGGTGCCCGTGCCGGGGGTGAGCACCTTCTTCTCGACCTCGGTCGAGCTGACCGGGACCTTGCCGACGTTGACCTTCGGCGCGGTCTTCAGGTCGACGGCGCCGGTGGCGGTCAGGCCCGCGAGGGCCGTGCTCTCGCCGGTGACCGGGGTGACCGGGGTCTGGGTCGGAGCCGCCTGCCCGGTCGCGTTCCCGGTCGGGTTGCCGGTGGCGTTGCCGCTCGTGGTGCCCCCGCTCGGCGTGCCGGCCGAGCCGCAGGCGGCGACGGCGGTCAGGGAGGCGGCGGCCACGAGGGCCAGGACGGGACGGGAGAAGCGCACGGGTCGGCTTTCGGTCGGGTTCGGTGGAGGAGGGACGGGGCCCTGGCACGCTCGCCCTCGGTCGTCCACGCTCGACGAGCGCGCGACCGGGCGAAAGGCCCCGTCACTGTAACCGCCGGACCCGTGCCCCGAGTTCCCCCGACCGAGACGCCGAACGCACCTGTCCGCCCGCTGTGCCGCCTGCTGTGCCGCCTCAGAGGGGACGCTGGACGAGCGGGCTGCGCTCGATGGTCTCCATGAGCCGGTCGACCCGCTCGTCGACCGCCTTGAACGGGTCCTTGCACAGCACCGTCCGCTGCGCCTGGTCGTTGAGCTTGAGGTGCACCCAGTCGACGGTGAAGTCGCGGCCGTGCTCCTGGGCGGCGCGGATGAAGTCGCCGCGCAGGCGCGCTCGGGTCGTCTGCGGCGGGCGCACCTTGGCCTGGAAGATCTCGATGTCGCTCGCGACCCGCGCGGCACGACCGGCCTTCTGCAGCAGGTAGAACAGGCCGCGACGGCGGTTGATGTCGTGGTAGGCGAGGTCGAGCTGCAGCACCCGCGGGTCACCGAGCGCGAGGTCGTGCCGGGCCCGGTAGCGCTCGATGAGCCGGTGCTTGATGACCCAGTCGACCTCGGTCGCGACGGCGTCGAGGTCGCCCGAGCCGATGGCGTCGAGGGCCCTCCCCCAGAGGTCGAGCACCTGCTTCGTGTCGGGGCTGCCCATGCCCTCGTGGTCGACGAAGTCGAGGGCCTTCTCGAGGTACTCGCGCTGCATGTCGAGCGCCGACAGCTCGCGGCCGTTGGCGAGGCGCACCGTGGCCCGGCCCGACGGGTCGTGGCTCATCGTGCGGATGGCCCGGATCGGGTTCTCCATCGTCAGGTCGCGCATGACGATCCCCGACTCGATCATGCGCAGCACGAGGTCGGCGCTGCCGACCTTGAGCAGGTTGGTCGTCTCCGACATGTTCGAGTCGCCGACGATGACGTGCAGCCGCCGGTAGCGCTCGGCGTCGGCGTGCGGCTCGTCACGGGTGTTGATGATGGGCCGGCTGCGGGTCGTCGCCGACGACACGCCCTCCCAGATGTGGTCGGCCCGCTGGCTGACCGCGTAGGAGGCCCCGTGGGCCGTCGCGACGACCTTGCCTGCGCCGCAGACGATCTGGCGACTGATGAGGAAGGGGATGAACATGTCGCTGACGCGCTGGAAGTCGCCGCCGCGCCCGTAGAGGTAGTTCTCGTGGCAGCCGTACGAGTTGCCGGCGGAGTCGGTGTTGTTCTTGAAGACGTAGATCTCACCCTCGACGCCGTCGTCACGCAGCCGCATCTGGGCGTCCTCGACGAGACCCTCGAGGATGCGCTCGCCGGCCTTGTCCTGGATGACGAGCTCGCGCACGGAGTCGCACTCGGCCGTCGCGTACTCGGGGTGCGAGCCCACGTCCAGGTAGAGCCGGGCGCCGTTGCCGAGGAAGACGTTGCTCGACCGCCCCCAGGCGACGACACGGCGGAAGAGGTACCGGGCGACCTCGTCGGGCGTGAGCCGGCGCTGCCCCTGCGTCGTGCAGGTGACGCCGTACTCGTTCTCGATCCCGAAGATCCGCCGCTCCATGAACCAACTCTAGGCGTGCTTCTTCCGCCGACGGCGTACACCCGTTCCAGTCCCCGGCGCGTCGTGCTTCGCTGACGCCATGAGCGCGGACGGCGAGCAGCAGTCGGATGCCGGGGGGCCGCGGGTGCTGGTCCTCGGCGGCACGTCGTGGCTGGGTGGGGCGGTGGCCGCCCACGCGGCGGCCCGCGGCGCCTCCGTCACCTGCCTCGCCCGCGGCCGGGCGGGCGAGGTGCCGCCGGGCGTGCTCCTCGTCGAGGCCGACCGCGACGCGGGCGCCGAGGCGTACGCCGCGGTCACCGGGCGCGCCTGGGACCTCGTCGTCGACGTCGCCCGCCAGCCCGGGCACGTCCGCTCGGCCCTGCAGGCCCTCTCGGACGACGCGGAGCACTGGGCCTTCGTCAGCTCGTGCTCGGTCTACGCCCGTCACGACGAGCCGGGCGCCGACGAGAGGGCGGCCCTGCTGCCGGCGCACGACGGCGACACCGCCGGCCCCGACCGCTACGGCGAGGCGAAGGTCGCGTGCGAGCAGGCCGTCACGGCGGTCCGGGGCGACGACGCCCTTGTCACCCGGGCCGGCCTCATCGTCGGGCGGGGCGACCGCAGCGACCGGTTCGGCTACTGGCCCGGCCGGTTCGCACTGGCCGTCGAGGACGGCGGGCCGGTGCTCGTGCCGGCCGACCTCGAGCGACGGGTGCAGTGGGTCGACGTCCGCGACCTCGCGGCGTGGCTCGTCGACGCCGGCCTGGCGGGCGCGGCGGACACCGTCAACGCGACGGGACCGACCACGTCGCTCGGTCACGTCCTGCAGGAGGCGGCGGCGGTCGCCGGGTTCGGCGGCGAGACCGTGACGGCGACGGACGACCAGCTGCGGGCGGCCGGCGTCGAGGAGTTCATGGGTCCGCGGTCGCTGCCGCTGTGGCTGGGCGACCCCGAGTGGCAGTCGTTCATGGACCGTGACGTCTCAGCGGCGCGACGGATCGGCCTGTCCTGCAAGCCTCTTCGTGAGACCATGCGCTCGGCGCTCGAGCACGAGCGGGCGCTCGGGCTCGACCGTCCTCGCACCGCTGCGGGCCTCGGCCGGGCCGACGAGCTGGAGGTCGTGGGCCGCGTGCGCGACGCACGCTGACCGGCATCCGATCGCATCACGGCGCCCGGTGCTCAGGGGACCCGTGAGCTGCGACGAGGTGCGCCGGCCGGGGAGGGCAGTTCCCCGACCGGCGCGTCTCGGGAGGGTCAGGCGTTGGCGTCGCTCATGGTGACGGCACCGTTGACCCCGGTGGGGAAGAACCCGCCCTTGGACACTGCGGCGGGGTTGAGGTAGGCGATGTTGAGGACCTGGCCGGGCGTGCGGCTGAAGGTGATCCCGTTCTCGTCGGTCGGCACGAGGTTGGCGCGCCCGTCGAGGTAGAGGCCCTGGTCGAGCATCGTCTTGCCGTCGAGGGAGTCACGCGCCCACGAGATCTTGCCGGCCTGCGGCTGCAGGCCACGCTCGAACAGCGCGCTGCGCACGATGCCGGCGTGGTAGGCCTCCACCGACAGGATGCCGGCGGCCGCCTCGAGGTAGGTCTTGTTCGTGATGAGCGGTGCCGCGCCCTTGTAGGCCGTGACGCCCACGTCCTCGAAGATGAAGGCACCGAGCAGGAAGCTGTTCTCGTCGGCGAACGGGTCGAACTTCTCGCCCGCTCCGATGAGCCCCGCCGCCTGCGCCGCGGCCGTGAAGCTGTCGCGCAGGTCGATCTGCGGCTGGGCCACCTTGGCGCCGCCGAGGGCGGTGCGCAGGAACGTGACGTGGGCCAGCTCGTCACCGGCGATCTCCTGCGCGTAGCGCTTGAGGACCCGGCTCTTGAAGGGCACGGCGTGACCGCCGGTCACCCCGCCCATCTTGCCGCTGCCGTCGGTGAGGGAGGTGGGGATGCCACGTCCGTTGACGGCGAACGAGTAGTACTGCGCCTCGAGGTACTCGAGGTTGAGGGCGAAGTTGAGCACGGCGCCGTCGCTCGGTGCCTCTGCGGCCGACGCGGACGTCGCTCCGGCACCGACCGCGGCGGCGGTGCCGGCCACGGCCAGACCGCCGATGCCGGCCGCCTTGAGGAAGTTGCGGCGGTCGCGGTCGTTCTCGGCGCTGCGGTCGATCAGGTCGACCACCATCTTCTTTCCGAACACGTGTAGCTCCTCGACTGTGAAGGGGTGACGCACGGGGTGTTGCGGATGGCTCGACAGGTGCTGGTCCGAGGGTCGACCGTGGTGACATGTCGCGGTCCGGGTTCGTCGCCCTCGCCCGACCGGATTGGAACCTCGGCGGTGCCGATGGTGTGCGCACCTGCCACCCCTGGAGCTTGGAAGGCGCCGAGCGCGCAACCCGACGCGCGCCTGACACCCCTGGACGGCCAGGGGTGCCGATCGCGCAGCTTCGGTGATGCCGGACGCGCCGTATGCGCCGCGTCCGGCATCACACAGCCGCCGGCGCACCGCGTCCGGCATCACACAGGCGGCGTCACGCGACGTCGGGATGCCGGGCGCGCGCCGTCAGCGGACCGGCAGCTCGACGACGAAGCGGGCGCCGCCGCCGGGGCGCTCCTGCACCTCGACGGTGCCCCCGTGGGCGAGCACGTGGCGCTGGACGATGGCGAGGCCGAGCCCGACGCCGTTGGGCGACGACGGCGAGAGGCGGGCGAAGCGGTCGAAGACCCGGCCGCGCTGCCCCTCGGGCACCCCCGGCCCCGCGTCGTCGACCTCGATGCGGGCGACCGCTCCACGTCGCTGCACCGTCACGGCGACGCATCCGCCGCCGTGGGTCTCGGCGTTGCCGACGAGGTTGACGACCACCCGCTCGAGCCGTCGCTTGTCGCCCGGCACGACGAGACCGCCGCCCCGCACCCGGGTGACCGGCCGTCGCAGCAGACCGTCCGCCGCCCGCCGCACGAGCTCGCCGAGGTCGACCGGCTCGAGCGCCACCTCCTCGCCGGCGTCGTGCCGCGAGATCTCGAGCAGGTCGACGACGAGCACCCGGAAACGGTCGAGGTCCTCGCCGAGCAGCTCGACCGGCTCCAGCACCGAGGCGGGCAGTGCGGCCCGGCGGTGGCGGATGACCTCCATCGAGTTGAGCATCGAGGTGAGCGGCGTCCGCAGCTCGTGCCCGACGTCGGCGGCGAACCGCGAGTCGGCCCGCACCCGCCCCTCGAGCTCGGAGATGGCCCGGTTGAACGAGGCCGCCAGCGGGTCGAGGTCCGGGTCGCCCGTGGGCGGCACCCGCAGGTCGAGCCGGCCCCGGGCGACGTCCGAGACGACGGTGTTGAGCTCGACCAGGGGCCGCAGCGCGACCCGGCTCGCCCACCGCCCGAGCGCCGCACCGACGAGCGTCGTCACGACGGCACCCACGGCGAGCACGGCCACGAGCACGTCGACCGTGTGGTCGACGTCCTGCAGCGGGAACACCTCGAACAGCGCGTCGCCCGCCCGCGGCAGCGGTGCCCCGACGACGAGCACCGGCCCACCGGCATCCTCGACCCGCGACGCCACCGTGCGGCCCTCGGCCACCGCGGAGACGAGGTCGTCGGGGGGCCTGCCCCACGACCCCGCCGGCTCGGGTCCGGACCACCGGCCGCCGACGAGCGCGAACGACGTGTCGGCGTCGTCGGTGGGCAGCGTCGCCAGCACGGATGCCGGGTCGCGCGCACCCGACTCGAGCGCCGACTGCACTGCGCCACGGTCGAGCTCGGTCTCGGTCACCGCCGTGTCGGTGCGCTGTGCGAGCAGGAAGTGCGCGACCGCGACCCCGGTCGAGACGGCGAGCAGGGCCGACAGCGCGAGGGCGAGCAGCCCAAACGTCAGCTGCACCCGGGTCCGCAGACCGACGGTCACGACCCCAGCCGGTAGCCGAGCCCACGCACCGTCACGACGTGGCGCGGCGTGGCGGGGTCGGTCTCGACCTTGAGCCGCAGACGGCGCACGTGCACGTCGACGATGCGGCTGTCGCCGAAGTAGTCGTAGCCCCAGACCCGGTCGAGCAGGTGCTCGCGCGTGCAGATGCGGCCCTCGGCCAGCGCCAGCTCGCAGAGTAAGCGGTACTCGGTGCGGGTGAGGTCGACCCGCTCCCCCGCCCGTGTGACGACGCCGTCGTCGAGCCCGACGACGAGGTCGCCCGCGGTGGCGTGACGCGGCGGCTGCCCGTGGATCGGCTCGGTGCGCCGCAGCAGGGCCCGGATGCGCGCGGCGAGCTCCTTCGCGACGAGCGGCTTGGTCACGTAGTCGTCGGCGCCGGACTCGAGCCCCGCGACGATGTCGTGGCTGTCGGTGCGGGCCGTGACCATGATGACCGGGACGTCGCTGCCCTTGCGGATCGCCCGGCACACCGAGAAGCCGTCGCGGTCGGGCAGCATGACGTCGAGCAGCACGACGTCGGGCGCGGTCTCCTTGACCCGGCCCAGGCACTGCTCGCCGTCACCGGCCTCGAGGATCTCGAAACCCTCGTCCTCCAAGGCCATCCGCATCACCCGGCGCACCCGCGCGTCGTCCTCCACCAACAGCACCCGCCGACTCATCTGCGCAGTCTCCGACCGTCGGCTGGGAGGTCGCCGCATGACATCTGCGCGACGCCTGAACGGGCGCGTGTGACGCCGACTTTGCGCTCTCGTGACATCTGCGCGGATGCCGGGTGGCCGGCATCCGCGCGTGCCTAACGTGACGCGGCGGGCACGACCTGCCCGCCACCGGTTCGACGGCCGACCCGCGACCCGAACCGTCTCCGCAGAAAGGGAGCTCGTCATGGCGAGAGACACCAGATCCAGGACACGGCCGCTGGCGGCCGTCGCTGCCGCCACCGCGGTGGCGCTCACCGCGGCGGCCTGCAGCTCGTCGACGGGCGGCAGCGCGAGCGGGGGCGCGTCGTCGTCCGGGGGCACCGGCGTCAAGGGCGGCACGCTCAACATGCTCGGCAGCGGCGACGTCGACTACATGGACCCGAACATCAGCTACTACTCGATCGGCTACCTGTCGCTGCGCATGTGGAGTCGGCAGCTGTTCACCTACCCGGCCCAGCAGGGGAAGACGACGACCGCGGTACCCGACCTGGCCACCGCGATGCCGACGAGCGGCAACGGCATCAGCGCGGACGGCAAGATGTACACGATCTCGTTGCGCAAGGGCGCGATGTGGGACACGAGCCCGGCGCGTCAGGTGACCGCCGCCGACGTCGTGCGCGGCGTCAAGCGCACGTGCAACCCCTCGCACCCGTTCGGCGGCCTGCCCGACTACGAGAGCCTCATCGTCGGCATGCAGTCGTTCTGCGACGGCTTCGCCAAGGTGGCCCAGAACCCCTCGGCCGTCGCGTCCTACGTCGAGAAGACCGCGCTGCCGGGCGTCGTCGCGAAGGACGACCTGACGGTGCAGTTCACGCTCACCAGCCCCGCCAGCTACTTCGTCGACCTGCTCACGCTGCCCGCGTTCTCGCCGGCGCCGAAGGAGTGGGACGCCTACCTGCCCGCCAGCTCGCAGCTGGCCCAGAACACGCTCTCCGACGGCCCGTACAAGGTCGACTCGTACACGCCGACACAGAAGATCACGTTCTCGCGCAACCCGGCCTGGTCGGCATCCTCGGACCCGATCCGCAAGGCGTGGGTCGACAAGGTCGTCGTCAACGAGACGGTCACCCAGGACTCGGCGCAGCAGCAGCTCGAGACCGGAACCCCCTCTGCCGACATGGAGTTCGACAACTTCCCGCCCGCCAGCCAGCTGCCCGGCCTCATCGCCAAGAAGGACCCGAACCTCACCCTCGGGCCGACGGCGTCGAGCAACCCGTACATCGTCTTCAACGTCAAGTCGCCCAACAACAACAGCGCCCTCGCCGACGTCAAGGTGCGCCAGGCGCTCGAGTACGCGATCAACCGCAGCGACATCCTGCAAGTGATCGGCGGTCCGACGCTCAACCCGCCGCTGACCCACGTCCTGCCCTCCAGCGTCGTCGGAGGGGCGACCGACTTCGACCCCTACCCCTACGACCCGAACAAGGCCAAGTCGATGCTGGCGGCGGCCGGCTTCCCCAACGGCATCACGGTCAAGATGCTCTACCGCAACGCCTCCGAGGGCAGCAGCAAGACGTTCCAGACCGTGCAGCAGGACCTGTCGAAGGCCGGCATCACCGTCCAGGGAGTCCCCTCTCCCACGGCCGACTTCTACACGAAGTACCTGCAGGTGCCGGCCACCGCGCAGCGCGGCGTCTGGGACCTCGCCGTCGCCGGATGGGGCGCCGACTGGTACGGCGACGCGGCCCTGTCGTTCTTCAAGCCGCTCTTCTCGGGCTCCCCGTCGTTCCCGCCGGTCGGCAGCAACTTCGGCTACTACGACAGCAGCACGGTCAACGCCCTCATCGACAAGGCGGCCAGCGCCTCGACCCAGTCGCAGGCGGCGACCCTGTGGGCGCAGGCCGACCACCAGGTCATGGCGGACGCGCCGTTCTTCCCGATCACCAACCCGCAGCAGGCGAACTACCACGCCAGCCAGGTGCAGGGCACGGTCTACGTCCCGGCACTGCAGAACTACGACCCGACCAACGTGTGGCTGTCGGCCGGGCAGCAGGGCGGCTGAGTCGTGGCCCTGCTCGAGGTACGCGACCTCCGGGTGTCGTTCGACACCGCGGACGGGGTCGTGCAGGCGGTACGCGGACTCTCCTTCGACGTCGAGCGTGGCAGCACGCTCGCCGTCGTCGGGGAGTCAGGCTCCGGCAAGAGCGTGGCCACGCAGACGATCACCGGGCTGACCCGCGGCGCGCGCGTCAGCGGGTCGGCCCGGTTCGACGGCCACGAGCTCATCGGGGCCTCGGCCCACGAGCTGCAGGCCGTGCGTGGCGCCCGCATCGGGATGATCTTCCAGGACCCGCTCTCGAGCCTGCACCCCTACTACACGGTGGGGTGGCAGATCGTGGAGATGGTCCGGGCGCACCGGCCCGGGACCTCCCGGGCCGCCGCCCGGGCCCGGGCGACCGAGCTGCTCGGCCTCGTCGGCATCCCGAAGCCCTCCCGCCGCATCGACGACTTCCCCCACCAGTTCTCCGGCGGCATGCGCCAGCGCGTGATGATCGCCATGGCCATGTCGCTCGACCCCGACCTGCTCGTCGCCGACGAGCCGACGACGGCGCTCGACGTCACCGTGCAGGCGCAGGTGCTCGACGTCATGCGACGGCTGCAGGCCGAGTTCGGCACCGCGATCGTGCTTATCACCCACGACCTCGGCGTCGTGGCGGAGATGGCCGACGAGGTCGTCGTCATGTACTCCGGCTCGGCGATGGAGCGGTCGGCGCGCCGCACGATCTTCTACTCGCCGCACCACCCCTACACCCGCGGGCTGCTCGCCTCGCTGCCGACCGTCGGCAGCGGGCGCACCCGGCTGACCCCCATCGCGGGCACCCCGCCGTCGCTCATTGACCCGCCGCAGCGCTGCCCCTTCGCGCCGCGCTGCCGAGAGGCCTTCGACCGCTGCTGGTCGGAGCGCCCGCCGCTCGCGCCCGTCGAGGGGCCGGGGCACGTCTCGGCGTGCTTCCTGCCCGCCGACAGCCGAGCCGCGCTCACCGAGAGGAGCAGCGCATGACCGACACCCGCACCGAGCCGTCGGCACCGACGTCCCGGCACGAGCTGGGCCGTCCCCTGCTGGTGGCCGAGCACGTCACGAAGACCTTCCCCGTCCGCTCCTCCGGCTGGTGGCGCTCGACGGCCGGGGAGGTGCACGCCGTCGACGACGTGTCCCTCGAGATCCGGACCGGCGAGACCCTCGGCCTCGTCGGCGAGACCGGCTGCGGCAAGTCGACCCTCGCCCGGTGCCTCGCCCGCCTCTACGACCTCTCGGGCGGCACCGTCACCTTCGACGGCCGCGAGATCACCGACCTCGGCCGGCGACAGCTGCGCGAGGTGCGGCGTGACGTGCAGGTGATCTTCCAGGACCCGTACGGCTCCCTCAACCCACGCCGCCGGGTCGGCTCGATCATCGGGGACCCGTTCGCCATCCACGGCCAGGGCACCGGGGCCCAGGTGCGCCGCAAGGTGCAGGCCCTCATGGAACGCGTGGGGCTCAACCCCGAGCACTACAACCGTTTCCCGGCGGAGTTCTCCGGCGGGCAGCGACAGCGCATCGGGGTGGCGCGCGCCCTCGCCCTGCAGCCCCGGCTGCTCATCTGCGACGAGCCCGTCTCGGCCCTCGACGTCTCCATCCAGGCCCAGGTCATCAACCTGCTCATCGACCTGCAGGACGAGTTCGACCTGACGTACCTGTTCATCTCGCACGACCTGTCCGTCGTGCGGCACGTCAGCGACCGCATCGCCGTCATGTACCTCGGCCGCGTCGTCGAGGTGTCGCCCGCCGAGACGCTGTTCTCGGCCACGCGGCACCCGTACTCGCGGGCCCTGCTGTCGGCGCTGCCGGTGCCCGACCCGGACGTCGCCGACAGCCGTGAGCGCATCGTGCTGAGCGGCGACCTGCCCTCGCCCACCGACCCCCCGAGCGGATGCCGGTTCCACACCCGGTGCCCCCGTGCCACCCACGAGTGCTCCGTCACCGACCCCGGCCTCGCCTCGGTGCTCGGCGACGACGGGTCGCACCTCACCGCGTGCCTCCACCCGCTCGGGGTCGGCGAGAGCCTGGCCCGCCAGGGCGCCGACGGCGCCGACGACCACGGAGGTGAGGCCGCATGAGCACCACCCTTCCCGCCGACGAGGACGTCGCCGGCGCGGCGTCCGCACCCGGTCCGGAGGGCCACGCCGCCATCGAGGGACGCAGCCCGTGGCTGCTCGCGTGGCAGCGGCTGCGCCGCGACCGGGTCGCCATGGTGGCGCTGGTCGTCATCGTGCTCATCGTGCTGCTGGCGGTGCTCGCACCGCTCGTGGCCACCCTCACCGGGCACCCGGTCGACGAGCAGTACCGGCAGACCGGCCTCACCCCGGACGGCCTGCCCACCGCACCGTCGTCGCAGTTCTGGCTCGGCACCGACGACCTCGGCCGCGACATCCTCGTGCGCATCGCCTACGGGGCCAGGATCTCCCTCATCGTCGGCCTCTTCGCCACCCTCATCACGGTGGTGATCGGGGTCGTCATCGGGCTCGCCGCCGGGTTCCTCGGCGGGGTCGTCGACACGGTCCTCGCGCGGCTCATCGACGTCGTGCTGTCGGTGCCGTTCCTGCTCGTGGCCATCGCCCTCGTCTCGATCACGGGGCCGAGCCTGGTCGTGACGATCGTCGTCATCGGCTTCTTCAGCTGGGCCTCGGTCGCCCGCATCGTGCGCGGGCAGGTGCTGTCGCTCCGAGAGCGCGAGTTCGTCGAGGCCGCAAGGTCGCTCGGCGCGTCGGACGCCCGCATCATGTTCGTCGACATCCTGCCCAACGTGCTGGCGCCGGTCATCGTCTACACGTCGCTGCTCATCCCCGTCGTCATCGTCGTCGAGGCGACCCTGTCGTTCCTCGGGCTCGGTCTGCCGCCACCCACGGCCGACTGGGGCGGGATGATCAGCGAGTCGCAGAACTACTACACGACCGCGTGGTGGTTCGTCGTCTTCCCCGGCCTCGCGCTGCTCGTGACGACGCTCGCCTTCAACCTCTTCGGTGACGGGGTGCGTGACGCCTTCGACCCCCGCAGCGAGCAGCTCGTCGCCGCCTCCCGCAGCGGCCGCCGCCGCCGGCGCGACCGCAGCGCGGGTGAGGCCGCCCCGGGGACGCCACCCACCGGCATCCACCCGGACGACGGGGCGCGACGCGACGACAGGCAGGCCCGACCATGATCCGTTTCCTCGTGCGACGTCTCGTGCTCGGCCTGCTCGTGCTCTGGCTCATCACGGTGGCGGTGTTCGCGCTGTTCTTCGTCGCCCCCAACGACGTGGCCCGCACCCTCGCCGGGCGCCAGGCCACCCCGGAGACGGTCGCGCTCATCTCGCACCGGCTCGGGCTCGACCAGCCGGTGTGGAAGCAGTACCTCGACTTCGTGTGGAAGGCGCTGCACGGCGACCTCGGCTACGACTACTACCACCAGGTGCCGGTGACGACGATCATCGGGCAGGCCCTGCCGGTGACGTTGTCCGTCGTCGTCGGGGGTGCGGTCATCTGGCTCGTGCTCGGTGTCTTCAACGGCGTCGTCTCGGCCGTACGGCCCCGGTCGGTGGTCGACCGCTCGCTCACCGTCGTCAGCCTGTTCTTCTACTCGATGCCGACGTTCCTGCTCGGTCTGCTGCTGCTCTACCTGCTCTACTTCCGGCTCACGCTGGCGGGGGTGGCCGCCTTCCCGGCGGGGGGCTACGCCAACCTCGGCGACGGGCTCGGGCAGTGGCTGCTGCACATGGTGCTCCCATGGTTCACCCTCGCGCTCGTCTCGGCGGCCACGTACACCCGGCTCACCCGCGCCTCGATGCTCGACGTGCTCGGCGAGGACTTCGTGCGCACCGCGAGGTCCAAGGGCATCGGCGAGCGACGCGTCGTCGTGCGGCACGCCCTGCGCGCGGCGCTGACGCCGGTCGTGACGCAGTTCGGCATCGACGTCGGCACCCTGCTCGGGGGCGTCGTCGTCACCGAGACGGTGTTCTCGCTGCCGGGGCTGGGCAAGACCGCCATCGACGCCATCAACCAGCAGGACCTCCCCGTCATCATCGGGATCGTGCTGTTCGCGTCGGCCGCGGTGGTCGTGGCCAACATCGTCGTCGACGTGCTCTACGCCGTGCTCGACCCGCGGGTGCGCCTCCACTGACGCTGGCGCGCGGCTGCCACAATGAGGGGGCCGGCCGCGCGCCACCGCCGGCCCGACGGCCTCTGCCCACCCCACTCCCCCACGGACGGTCATGATCGACAGACCCACCTTCAGCGCCTCCCGCCGCGGCTACAGCCCGGAGGAGGTGGACGAGTTCATCGAGACCCAGAACCGCACGCTCCAGGCGGTCAAGAAGGATGCCGCGTCACGTTCCGTCGAGCTGTCCAAGCAGAACGCGGCCCTGGCCGACCTGCGCACGAAGGTGGCCCAGCAGGAGAAGGCGCTGGCCGAGCTGCGACGCCGGTCCGGCGCCACGCAGAGCCGCACGTACGCCGAGGTGGGTGAGCGCATCGGGCAGATGCTCTCCCTCGCCGAGGAGGAGGCGTCCGAGCTCGTCGCGCGTGCCTCCGCCGAGGCGCAGGCGCTGCGTGAGCGCGCGGCCGCCGAGGCCGACCAGCTGCGCAGCACGGCGACCCAGCAGGCACAGCAGGCCCGCCAGCGCGCCGAGGAGCAGTCGACCTCGCTCGTCGAGCAGGCCACCCGCGAGGCGCGCTCGATCGTGGCCGAGGCCCAGAGCCTCGTCGCGACGCAGCGCCAGGAGGCGGCCGCCGAGTACGAGGCCCACCGGGCCAGGGCGAGCACCGCCTCGGCCGATCTCGAGCAGACCCTGGCCGCGCGCCGCCAGCAGGCCGACGCCGAGTACGCGACCCGTCAGACCGCGATGGCCGAGGCCGTCGCCGCCGCCGAGCAGCACGCGACCTCGCTGCGCGACCGGGCGGAGCGCGACACCTCCGACATGCAGCAGCGCGCCCGTGGCGTCCTCGAGACCGCCCGCCAGCAGGCCGACCAGATCGTGGCCGAGGCCCGCGACCACGCCTCGCGGGTGCGGGAGGAGTCCGACCGGGAGCTCGCCGCCGCCGCGGCCCGGCGCGACAGCATCACCGCCCAGCTGACGAACGTGCGCCAGATGCTCGCCACCCTCGGCGGGTCGGCCGGCGTCGAGGGCGTCCCCGGGGTCCCCGTCCCGGACGCCACATCGGACGCCACGTCGACCGACGACGCGGACTCCGGACCGGCCGTCGGTGACGACGCCGACGCGACGGATGCCGCGGCGTCGGCTGACGAGGACGGCGACGTCCCCGACACCGCAGACAGGGATAGCGCAGCGCCGGAGTCGGCCGGCACCCCGTCACAGCAGGCGGCCCCGACCGAGGTCCTGCCCAAGGTCAGGTCGCGGCGGTAGCCCACGTACAGCCGACCCCGTGGAGGACCCTCGTCGCCCCGGCGGCGCAGATCCTCCACGGGGGTCGTGCCCCACCGCCGACGGGGGTCAGTCGGGGGGCTGCAGCTCGCCGGTGAGCAGGTCCGGGTGGCCGGGGTGCTGCTCGTCGGTCGTGGGCGCGTTCGTCGTGGGGTCCGCGTCGCTGAGCAGCCGCTCGAGCAGTGGGCCGGCGATGCGTCGGAACGTGCGCCGCGGGCGGTCGCGGTCGAGCACCGCCACCTCGAGCATCGAGGCGTCGAGGTCACGGCGCACGGCGGTGCCTGCGGACGGGGCACCGCCGTTGGCCACACCCGCCGTGCCCACCGCCGCGACAGCGGCCCCTCCACCGTTGGCCGCCGGCCCGGACGCGGCCGACCCGAGCACGTCGACGGCGACGCGCAGGGCCTCGCCGAGCGGCATCCCGGGGTGCCAGAGGCCACCGAGGCGCTCCTCGGCCTGGTCGCTGGCCCCGCCCATGGCCACGAAGCCCTGTTCGTCGGCGACCGAGCCGTCGTAGGTGAGCCGGAAGATCTGGTCGTCGGCGGACGACGCGCCGACCTCGGCCACGACGATCTCGATCTCGAACGGCTTCTGCTCCTGGGTGAAGACCGCGCCGATGGTCTGCGCGTAGCTGTTGGCCAAGGCCCGCGCCGTCACGTCGGCCCGGTCGTAGGAGTAGCCGCGCAGGTCGGCGTACCGGATGCCGGCGACGCGCAGGCTCTCGAACTCGTTGTACCGGCCGACGGCGGCGAAGGCGATGCGGTCGTAGATCTCCGACACCTTGTGCAGCGCCCGCGACGGGTTCTCGGCGACGAAGGCGATGCCCTTGTCGTAGCCGAGCACGATGACCGAGCGACCGCGCGCGATCCCCTTGCGCGCGAAGTCGGCCCGGTCCTTCATCAGCTGCTCGGGCGGGACGTAGTACGGCATGCTCATCGCGCACCTCCGGGGTTGTCACGGCGGGCGGCGACGACCTGGGCGACGTGCTCCTCGAGAACGGCGTCGCCGACGAAGCGGGCGCCCTCGACGTCGACGACGCTGACGGTCGGCCAGATCCGGCGGCCCAGGTCGGGCCCACCCGTGGCGGAGTCGTCGTCGGCGGCGTCGTAGAGCGCCTCGATCGCGACGTGCACGGCGTCCTGCTCGCTGAGGCCCGGACGCCACAGCTTCTTCAGCGCGCCGCGCGCGAAGAGCGAGCCCGAGCCGGTGGAGTGGTGCCCGCCCTCGACGTAGCAGCCGCCGGTGACGTCGTAGGAGTAGATGCGTCCGCGCGCGGACTCGAGGTCGAAGCCGGCATAGGTCGGCACGACGGTGAGCCCCTGCATGGCCAGACCGAGGTTGCCGCGGATCATCGACGCGAGCCGGTTGGCCTTGCCCTCGAGGGACATGATCGCGCCCTCGATCTTCTCGTAGTGCTCGAGCTCGACCTGGTAGAGCCGGACGAGCTCGATGGCGATGCCGGCCGTGCCCGCGATGCCGACCACGCTGTAGTCGTCGGCGAGGAACACCTTCTCCATGTCGCGGTTGGCGATGATGTTGCCCATCGTCGCGCGGCGGTCGCCGGCCATGATGACGCCGCTCTCGTGCAGCAGCGACACGATGGTCGTGCCGTGGGGCGCGTCGATGCTGGCCCCGGCGGGCAGGGCCCGGCCTGACGGCAGCAGCTCAGGCCGGATGGAGCCGACGAACTCCGCGAACGACGACGAGCCCGTGCTGAGGTAGGCGTCGTCGAGCCGACGGGCCGGTGAGGGGCGACCGGGCACCGGGGTCACTGGCCGCCCTTCTGCACGAAGCCGCGCACGAACTCCTCGGCGTTCGACTCGAGCACGCCGTCGATCTCGTCGAGCACGCTGTCGATGTCGTCGTCGAGGCCCTCCTTGACGGCCGCCCCGGCGGGCGCCGCGGGCGGGGCCTCGGGGGCCTCCGGCGGCTCCTCGTCACGGCGCTGCGGCTTGGCGTGTTCCTGACCCGGCATGACAACCTCCACTGGCGGTGCGGCGACTAGGAAACGACCCTAACCCGTGCGACTGCGCGAGCCGCGGAGGTGTCCGGGCCACGCCCGGCGCCCGACCCGCGTCCGACCCTGCTCAGTCCGGGGTGGCCAGCCCGCGCAGCAGCTCCTCGACGTCGACGGACTGCTCCAGCAGGGTGCCGACCTGCGCCCGGGTGCCGCGCTCCGGCTCGAGGATGGGGACCCGCTGCAGGTTCGAGCGGCCCGGGACGTCGAAGACGACCGAGTCCCAGCTCGCCGAGAACACGTGCTCCGAGAACCGGCGCACGCAGCTGCCGCGGAACCACGCGCGGGTGTCCTCGGGAGGGGTGCCCCGCGCTTCACGTACCTGCTCGGGCGTGACGAGGTCGACGAGGCGGCCCCGGTCGCGCAGCCGGTGCACGAGCCCCTTCTCCGGCCGCACGTCGGCCCACTGGATGTCGATGGCGGCGAGGCGGTGGTCGTCCCACGCCAGCCCGTCGCGCTGCCGGTAGCCCTCGAGCAGCTGCAGCTTGGCCACCCAGTCGAGCAGTCCGGCGCACGACATGACGTCGGTGCCGAGGCGGGTGAGCACCTGCTCCCACCACGACATCACCTCGGCGGTGGCCTCCTCCTCCGGGTCGTCGCCGCGGGCGTCGAGCCAGGCCCGGGCCGCCTCGAGGTACATCCACTGCACGTCGAGGGCCGTCACCGTGCGCCCGTCGGTGAGCTCGACCGTGGCCGTCAGAGTCGGGTCGTGCGACACCCGCTGCAGCGCCGACACGGGGCGTCGCACCGACCAGTCGTCGCGCAGCCAGCCGTCCTCGATCATGCCGAGCACGAGCGAGGTCGTGCCGGTCTTGAGCAGCGTCGCGACGTCGAGGTGGTTGGCGTCGCCGATGATGACGTGCAGCCGTCGGTAGCGGTCGGCGACCGCGTGCGGCTCGTCACGGGTGTTGATGATCGGCCGTTTCAGCGTCGTCTCGAGGCCCACCTCGGTCTCGAAGAAGTCAGACCGCTGCGACAGCTGGTACCCCGTCCCCCGGCTGTCGACGCCGATGCCCACCCGGCCGGCGCCGGTGACGACCTGCCGGGTGACGAAGAACGGGATGAGATGCTTGACGATCGCCGGAAAGGGGGTCCGGCGCGACATGAGGTAGTTCTCGTGCGTGCCGTAGCTCTGGCCCTTGCCGTCGGCGTTGTTCTTGTAGAGGTTCACCGGCTGCTGCCCGGGCCGTTCGGCGAGCAGCCGCACCGACTCGAGGGCGATGGCGTCGCCGGCCCGGTCCCACACGATCGCGTCGCGCGGGGTCGTGACCTCCGGCGAGCTGTACTCCGGGTGCGCGTGGTCGACGTAGTACCGCGCGCCGTTCGGCAGCACGACGTTGGCGAGGGTCGGGTCCTCGGCGTCGGTGAGCTGGCTCGGGTCGGCCGCCTGCCGGTCGAGCTGCCAGCCGCGGGCGTCTCGCAGCGGGTCCTCGAAGGCGTAGTCCCAGCTCGACTGGTTCGACCGGATGCCGTTGGCCGCGGCGTACACGCTGACGACCTGCCCCGACAGGAACATCGGGTTCGCCATCGGGTCGCCCGGCACCGAGATCCCGAACTCGGTCTCCAGGCCCATGATGCGGCGAACGGTCATGTGCCCGACAGTAACCCGCGCACCCGGGCGCACCTCGACGGCATCCACGGATGCCGGTGGGCCCGGGTGCGCGTCACGATGCGTCACGGCCCGGCTCGGGCGGTGGGCGGGGTGCACGGCAGCGGGACCCGCCCGCGACGTTCAGAGGGCCTTGACCTTCTGGAGCCGGTTGAGCGACCACCAGCCGAACGGGATCGGCAGCCAGTACGTCGCGAGGCGGTAGAGGAGCACCGCCGGCACGGCGATGGCGATCGGCACGCCGATGGTCGTCAGGCCGTAGCTGAGCGCGGCCTCGATGCCACCCAGACCCCCGGGCGTCGGGACGGCGGACCCGATGATGGCGCCCGCGAAGTAGACGACGGCGACAGCGGCCACGGAGGGCTCCTGACCGAACGCCCGGGTCGCGCACACGAGCGCCCCGACGAACGAGGCGTCGAGCAGCAGCGCGCCGCCGAGCAGCTTGACCGTGCGACGCGGGGTCTGGAAGACGGCCAGCACCTGCGGCACCGCCTGACGGATCTGCGGCAGCACCCGCTTCGAGACGAAGGCGCGCACCTTGGGCACGGCGAGCAGCCCGAGCACGACGATGACGACGACCGGGATGACGGCGACGAGCTTGGGCGACGGGCTGAACGACAGCTGCAGCCCGGTGCCGGCGAGCACGCTGCCGATGACGAGCAGCACGAAGTACGAGCAGAACTGGGCCGCCTGGGCGAGGCCGACGCTGGCCGCAGCGACGGCGGGCTTGAGGCCGGACCGCTGCAGGTAGCGGGTGTTGAGGGCGATGTTGCCGATGGCGGCCGGGGCGACGAGGCCACTGAAGGCGACGGCCAGCTGGGTCATCAAGGTGCGGTGGAAGCGCAGGGGCACGCTGGCCGCGCCCGACAGTGCGACCGAGGCCCCCGCGAACGTCGCGAAGGCGAAGGCGACACAGCCGAGGGCCCAGGCCCAGTTGGCCGAGCTGACGACGTCGCCGAGGTTGACCTGCGCGAGCTGGGTCAGCACGAAGTAGCCCGCCACACCGCCGCCGACGAGGGTGACGATGGTGCGCAGGGTGACCCGCCGCAGCTCGACGGTCTCAGGCTGCTCCGTCTCGGGCCGGAGCGACGCCAGTCGTTCGCGCAGGGCGCCGAGCAGGGGCTTGTGATCGTCGTCGCCCAGCAGCTCGCGGGTGCTCGGCGTCAGGGCGATCTTCTGCAGCAGCGGCAGCGCGCGCACGACGGCATCCTCACCGAGGACCGCGACCGCGGAGGCGACGGAACGCTCGGCGCCCACCTGCAGGGCGACGGTCGTCAGCAGCTGCGCGAGGTCGATGCGCAGCGTGACGTCGTCGGCCGCAAGGTCGCCGGCGCCGTTGCGGCGCAGGCCCGCCCGACCGTCGGGGGTGAGCAGCACCGCGTCGGGGCCGAGCGAGCGGTGCGCGATGTGCCGGCGCTGCAGCTCGGCGGCCATGGTCCACACCGCCCGCAGCTGCTCGTCGGTGAGGCCACCCTGCTCCTCGCGCAGCCGGTCGATGCGGGTGCCCACCGGCTCGACGAACGCGATGGCGGCCGCGAACGGCCCGACCTCGCACGACCCGACGGGGCGCGGTGCCGGGATGCCGGCCTGGTCGAGCAGCAGGCCCATGAGGGTGCGGTGCTCCAGCTCGGAGCGCAGCGTGAGCGAGGGGGCGCGGGTGAAGCCGTTGCGCAGCCGCAGCACGCGCAGCAGGCGTCGCCCGGAGGCGAGCCCGAAGGTGTCGCGGTCGATGACCCGCACGTCGACGGGGCCGGCGGGCACGTGCTCGCCGGGGTGCGGCTGGTCGTCGGCCGTCGTGGCGCCCAGGTAGCGCCGGTCGCCGTCGACGTTGGCGTCGACGAGCTCGAGCCGGGTGAGCGGGATGCCCGTGTCGACGAGGGCCTGGGCCACCTGGTCGCCCGGCGGGCGCGTCGACACCGCGCCGAAGCCGAGGCGGAAGGCGAGACCGATGAGCCAGCCGAGCAGCAGCGAGGTGAGCAGGGCGGCGAGTGTGACGGTCTGCGAGAGCATCGCGGTCACGACGGTGGCGACGACGACCGCGGTCGCGATGGGCGAGACCCACTTGCGGCCGACGATGTCGGCGACCGTGAGCAGCGCGACGAGGGAGACGATGACGACGTCGAGCGGGTCGGTGCGCCCGCCGGTCTCGGTCGGCCTGGTGAGCACGGTGCGCAGGAGGTCTGGGTGCCCGTCGAGGACGAGCTGCGACACGACGATGACGAGGATGCCGGCCAGCACCGCCGCCGCGAGCGCCTGCACGAGCTGCAGCGGGCGTCGCCGGAGCAGCAGGTCGGCGCCGACGCCGAACGGCAGCAGCACGATGCCGAAGCCGCTCACCCAGCCGAGCAGGGTGAGCAGCACGGCCGGGAGGCCGCTCGTGGCCTGGACGAGGTCCTGCTCGACGGCCCCCCGCGTGTCGACGCCGAACTCGGCGACGAGCAGCCCCAGCAGCATGAGCAGGGCGACCGCCAGCAGGCGCACGGCGTCAGCCGGTCGCCGCACTCGCGCGGGGATCGGCGGCTCGACGACCTCGACCCCATGACCGGACACGCCCCCCATAGTGCCCGACGGGGTCGCGAACCGGCCGCAGGCTTCCCGTCGACGGGTGTCGCGGGACCCACGGCGACCCTCCCGACCGCGGCGACCGGCCCCCAGTCGATCCGACCCGCCCGGACCGGCCCCGCCCGCCCAGCCACCGTGCAGCCCCGCCTGCGAGACTGCGCGGATGGCCTCCCGCACCCGCCGCGCCGCCGGCCTGCCCCTGCGCACCCGCCTGCTCGCCGCCGCCCTGACCCGGGCCCGTGGCCCGATCGACGACCTCGACGCCGCGCGCCTGGCCCGACTGAGGTCCGGCGACCTCCCGACGGTGCCGCCCTTCACGTGGGTGACCGGTGCCGTGCCGCGTGACCTCACCGTCGGCGGCGACGGCTTCACCGCCCGGGACGGGGTGACCGTCCCGGTGCGCACCTACCGCCCGTCGACCGCCCGGGCCGGTGACGCGCTGCCGGTGCTCGTGTGGTTCCACGGCGGCGGTTGGATGCTCGGCGACGCCAAGGGCTACGACCCGCTGTGCGCCCACCTGGCCCACGCCTGCGACGTCGTCGTCCTCAGCGTCGACTACCGCCGCTCGCCCGAGCACCGGGCGCCGAAGGCGGTGCTCGACTGCGTCGACGCGGTGCGGTGGGCGACCACCGAGGCCGGCCGTCTCGGCATCCGGGCCCACGACCTCGGGGTGGCGGGCGACTCCGCAGGCGGCAACCTGGCCGCCGTCGTCAGTGCCGTCGTGCGCGACGAGGGCGGGGCCCGCATCCGTCACCAGGCGCTGCTCTACCCCGCCACCGACGCGACGATGAGCCAGCCGTCGGTCCGCGAGAACGCCGACGCCGCGGTGCTGACCCGGCGCGACATGCAGGTGTACCTCGGCGCCTACCTCGGAACTGGCCCCGCGGCGCTCGCGGCCACCGACCCCCTCGTCTCGCCCCTGCACGCGCCCGACCACCGCGGGCTGCCGCCGACCCTCGTACAGACGGCCGACCTCGACCCGCTACGCGACGACGGGCGGGCCTACGCCCAGGCGCTGGAGCGTGCCGGCGTGCCTGTGCGCCTGACGAACTACCGCCGGATGCCGCACGGCTATGCGAGCTTCCCGCATCTCACGGCCGCCGGCCGCCAGGCCCGCGACGAGCTCGTCGACTGGGTGACCGACCACACGCGGGTCGGCTAGGGTGCGGGTGCCGTCGACCACTCGAGAGAGCTGACCCCAGTGAACGATGTCGTCGTCTTCAGCGGCTCGGCCCACCCGGCCCTCGCCGACCGCATCTGCAACCACCTCGGCGTGACCCGCTCCCCCGTCGACATCAAGCGGTTCAGCAACGACTGCCTGCAGGCGCAGCTGCTCGCGAACTGCCGCCAGCGCGACGTCTACATCGTGCAGCCGCTCGTGCCGCCGACGCAGGAGCACCTCATGGAGCTGCTGCTCATGATCGACGCGGCGCGCGGAGCCTCGGCAGCCCAGATCACGGCGGTCATGCCGCACTACGCGTACGCGCGGTCGGACAAGAAGGACGCCCCGCGTATCTCGCTCGGCGGACGGCTCGTCGCCGACATGATCTCGACCGCGGGCTGCCACCGGGTGCTGACGATGGCGCTGCACGCACCTCAGGTGCACGGCTTCTTCTCGACCCCCGTCGACCACCTCACGGCCATCGGCGTGCTCGCCGAGCACTTCCGCGGTCGCGACCTCGACGACTCGATCGTCGTCAGCCCCGACCTCGGCAACGCCAAGGTCGCCACCCAGTTCGCGCGACTGCTCGGGCTGCCGGTGGCCGCCGGCTCGAAGCAGCGGGTGGCCGACGACCGCGTCGTCATCGACTCGATCGTGGGCGACGTGTCGGGCCGGCGGGCCATCATCCTCGACGACGAGATCGCGACGGGCGGCTCGATGCTCGAGCTGCTCGACCGCCTCGCTGACGCCGGGGCGACCGAGGCCGCCGTCGTCTGCACCCACGGGCTGTTCGCCGGCAAGGCCGTCGAGCGCCTCCGGGGCCACCCCTTCGTCACCGAGGTCGTGACGACCGACACCGTGCCGCCACCCTCGGGCTGGCCCGAGCTGACCGTGCGATCGGTGTCGGCCCTGTTCGCCGAGGCGATCAGCCGCATCCACCAGGGTCGGTCGGTCAGCTCGCTCTTCGAGGGCGTCGACCCGACGCACGCACCGCCGCAGGCGAAGCTGCCGTTCGACGGGGCCTCGTGAGCGCCGAGCGTGGCGCTGACGGGTCGGTCGACGGCGGCTCCCGTCGTGCTCTGCGCCGGTCACCGGTCGAGGTCACGCCACCGGTCGCGCTGCTGGTCGACGTCGTGCTCGTCGTCGTCTTCGCGGCCGTCGGCCGGGCCTCGCACGAGGAAGGCAACCCGGTGCTCGGTGCGCTCGCGACGGCGTGGCCGTTCCTCGTCGGCACGCTCCTCGGCTGGGCCGTCGTGCGGGTCTCACGGCGGCAGTGGCCCCTCGGGGTCTCGCCCGGTGTGACCGTCTGGGTCGCCACCGTGCTCGTGGGCATGGTGCTGCGTCAGGCGACCGGGTCCGGCACGGCCCTCTCGTTCGTCGTCGTCGCGTCCGTCGTGCTCGCCGTCTTCCTGCTCGGCTGGCGCGCGGCCGCCGCTCTGCTCGGTCGACGGTCCGGCCGAAGCGCACACATCCAGGCCTGAGGCGCCGCCGGCTCGGTCCGGCGACCGCAGGCCCGCCGGCTCGGTCCGGCGACCGCAGGCCCGTCGGCCCGGTCCGGCGGAAGCCGGCCCACCGGCACCCGGCGCGCTTCACGCGACACGACGCCCCGGTGTGCGGGCACCGGGGCGTCGGGACGAGGCAGGGGCGGGACCCCTCCCGTCAGAGGTACTGGCCGGTGTTCGCCGTCGCGATGGAGCGGCCCGGCTCGGAACCGTCCTTGCCCTTGATGAGGGTGCGGATGTAGACGATGCGCTCGCCCTTCTTGCCGGAGATGCGCGCCCAGTCGTCGGGGTTCGTCGTGTTCGGCAGGTCCTCGTTCTCCTTGAACTCGTCGACGCAGCTGGCGAGGACGTGCTCGACGCGGATGCCCTTCTGGCCCGTCGTGAGGAAGTCCTTGATGGCCAGCTTCTTGGCGCGGTCGACGATGTTCTGGATCATGGCGCCGCTGTTGAAGTCCTTGAAGTAGAGGACCTCCTTGTCGCCGCCCTGGTAGGTGACCTCGAGGAACCGGTTCTCCTCGACCTCGGAGTACATCCGCTCGACGGCGGCGGTGATCATCTCCTGCACCGTCGCGTCACGGTCGCCCCCGTGCTCGGCGAGGTCGTGCTCGTGCAGCGGCAGCTGGTCGGTGAGGTACTTGCTGAAGATGTCGCGGGCGCTCTCGGCGTCGGGGCGCTCGATCTTGATCTTGGCGTCGAGCCGGCCCGGGCGAAGGATCGCCGGGTCGATCATGTCCTCACGGTTGGAGGCGCCGATGACGATGACGTTCTCGAGGCGCTCGACGCCGTCGATCTCGGCGAGCAGCTGCGGGACGATCGTCGTCTCGACGTCGCTGCTGACCCCCGACCCGCGCGTGCGGAACAGCGAGTCCATCTCGTCGAAGAAGACGACGACGGGCGTCCCCTCGGACGCCTTCTCGCGGGCGCGCTGGAAGATGAGGCGGATGTGCCGCTCGGTCTCCCCCACGTACTTGTTGAGCAGCTCGGGGCCCTTGATGTTGAGGAAGTAGCTCTTCTCGGTCTGCACGCCGGAGCGCGCTGCGATCTGCCGGGCGAGCGAGGCGGCGACGGCCTTGGCGATGAGCGTCTTGCCGCAGCCGGGAGGGCCGTAGAGCAGGACCCCCTTGGGCGGCTTGAGGGCGTGCTCGCGGAACAGCTCGGGGTGCAGGAACGGCAGTTCGACGGCGTCGCGGATCTGCTCGATCTGGCCGACGAGGCCACCGATGTCCTCGTAGGCGACGTCGGGCACCTCCTCGAGCACGAGCTCCTCGACCTCGAGCTTCGGGACGACCTCGTGGACGAAGTTCGACCTCGAGTCGAGGGTGAGGGAGTCCCCGACCCGGATGCGCTCGGACGCGAGGGGGTTGGCGAGGCGGCAGACCCGCTCCTCGTCGCCGTGGGTGACGACGACGACGCGGTCGTCGCCGAGACGGTCCTTGACGGTGACGACCTCGCCGACCCGCTCGAACCCGTGGGCCGAGACGACGTTGAGGGCCTCGTTGAGCATCACCTCTCGGCCGAGACCGAGGTCGGCGGAGTCGACGCTGGGGCTCACGGCCACGCGCATCTTGCGGCCACCGGTGAGGATGTCGACGGTGCCGTCCTCGGCGGTGTCGAGCACGATGCCGTAGGTGCTGGGCGGCTGGGCGAGGCGGTCGACCTCCTTCTTGAGGTTGACGATCTGCTCGCGCGCCTCCTTGAGGGTGCGCACGAGCCGCTCGTTCTGCGTCGACAGGGTCGACAGCGAGGTCTGCACGTGCGCGAGCCGGGCCTCGAGCTCACGGGTGCGCATCGGCGAGTGCCGGGCCGCCTCGCGCAGCGCCGCCACCTCCGAACGCAGGGCGTCGACCTCGTGGGCGCCGGTCTGCTCGCGGGGCTCGCCGGAACCGGCGTGCTCGCCGTGGTCAGGACCGCGGTGGACGTCGGACATGTCGGCCTCCTCATCCGTCACTGTGGCACCGTGACGTTTCGACCCTAACCCGCGCCCGCGGCGTTTAGTCGGACGTTCCAGCCACTGACCGCCGCAGGCGCCGGATCGTCTTGTCGCTCTTGACCCGTTCGCCCAGCGCCTCGGGGGTCCACGCGTCGACGGGCACGTCCATCGCGTTCGTCGAGCCGGGCGTCCGTGCCGGTCGCCCACGGTCGGAGGCCGTCTCGGACACGGTGTCGGACACGGTGTCCGACACCGAGTCGGATGCCGTGTCGGAGCCGTCCGTGAGGACGTCGGGACCGTCGGTACCGGAGTCGGGCTCACCGGTCGGGGCGGAGTCGCCGTACGCCCCCTTCGCCGGGCGGCGCTTGCGCTCGGGTGGGGTGACGCCGGGCGCCAGCCGCCGGGTGGTGATGAGGAACCCGGTGTGGCCGTGCATGCGGTGCTCCGGCCGGACGGCGAGCCCCTCGAGGTGCCAGCCGCGCACGAGCGACTCCCACGCCGACGGCTCGGTGTACCCGCCGTGCAGGCGGATCCCCTCGGCGACCCGGCTCAGCTGGGTGGTCGTGGCGACGTAGCAGATCAGCACCCCGCCGGGCACGAGCGCGTCCGCGACGGCCTCGAGACACTCCCAGGGGGCGAGCATGTCGAGCACGACACGGTCGACGCTGCCCGCCTCGACGTGCCGCGGCAGCGACTCGACGAGGTCGCCGACGGTCACGGTCCACGCCGGGTGGTCGCCCCCGAAGAAGGCCCGGCCGTTGCCCTGCGCGATGGCGGCGAAGTCGTCACGGCGCTCGAACGACAGGAGCCGGCCGTGCTCGCCGATGGCCCGCAGCAGCGACATCGACAGGGCGCCGGAGCCGACCCCGGCCTCGACGACCGTCGCCCCCGGGAAGATGTCGGCCATCTGCACGATCTGGCCGGAGTCCTTCGGGTAGACGACCGCCGCGCCGCGCGGCATCGACATGACGTAGTCGCTGAGCAGCGGCCGCAGGGCGAGGTACTCGACACCGGCCGTGTTCGTCACGACGGAGCCGTCGGGGGCACCGATGAGGTCGTCGTGGCGCAGGAACCCGCGGTGGGTGTGGAACTCACGGCCGGGCTCGAGCGTGATGGTGTGCAGCCGGCCCTTGGGGTCGGTCAGCTGCACCCGCTCGCCGACCTCCAGCACGCCTCGACGGGCGTGCGCCGCCGTCGCCGGAGCGGCCGTCCCCGGCTCGGCGGAGTCGGCCGGAGGTGTCGCGGCCCGGGTGGTGTCGGCGGTCATGGGAGCCGAGTCTAGGTGCCCACCGACGCTCCCCCGACCAGCCGACGGACGCTCGCCGCCTCGACCTCGTACCGGCTCTGGCGACCCGTCGGGCCGCCGTAGAACCGGCGCCGCAGCGAGCCCGTCACCTCGACGTCCTGCCCGGCCGGCAGCCGCAGCGCCGTCCGACGCGAGACCGCCGACCAGCACACGACGTCGATGGTGTCGACGCCCGGTGCCCGGGCGCGGGCAGGCCGTGCGACGACCACCCGCAGCGTCACGATGACGTCGCCGCTCGGTAGCTCGCGCTGTTCCGCCGCGGCGGACAGCCGCCCGTGCAGCACGATCTCGTTGCGCGACGGCCGCAGCACGTCGTCGCCCGCCTGCTCCCGCGCCCTGGCCGTCCGACCGACCCCAGCGCCCGGCTCCGGCTTCACCGTCCGTGTCCCCATGTCCCCTCCTGACCCGACCCCGGCGGGGTCGACCGGGTCAGTCCACCGCGCTCGCGCCACCGGGCGGCGCCGACGGACCTCCGCCTGTGGACGGCGCACCATCCGCCCGGCCAGGGGCCGGGGGTGTGGACGACGGGTCAGCCGCGCCCGCGGCGGGCGAGCTGGGCCCCGACGACCTCGTTGATGCGATGGGCCGAGGCCAGGCCCCGCACCCGGCGCGACTGCTCGTCGACGACGACGGCCACGGGCAGCTCGAGCTCGCTCATGACCCGCACGAGGTCGGTGAGCACGGCGTCGGGCGGTAGCGCGACCACCCACCCGCGCGGCTGGGCCACGACGACGGCGGACACCGGCACCGACGAGCGTCGCTCGGGCGGCACCCCGGCCACGGACGCCGGGTCGACGAGCCCGACCGGCCAGCCGCCCGTGTCGGTGGCGGCCACCCACGCGGGGAGGTCGGCGGCGGCGACCGGCGGGCGACCGGCATCCGCCGAGGTCGGCAACGCGGCCGCCCGGGTCACCGAGGGGTCGGCCTGCGCGATCGGCGTCGCCCCCGGCACGAGCAGGACGGGCTCGAGCACCGAGTCGACCGGCCCGGCGGTCGCGTCGTGGATGCGCCCCGCCCGGATGGACGCCGTGGCGCCCCGCCAGAGGAAGAAGGCGATCATGCCGGTCCACACGAGCGAGAGCGTCGTCGGCTGCTGGCCCTCGTAGAGCGGCTTGCCGACGAACCAGAGCACGCTGCCGACGGCGACGAGACGACCGAGCCACCCGGCCGCGGTCAGGCCCGTCCCCTTGCTGCCCGTCGCGCGCCAGACGAGCGAGCTGACGATCTGGCCGCCGTCGAGCGGCAGCCCCGGCAGCAGGTTGAAGAGGCCGACGAAGAGGTTGACGTACGCGCTGGCCCCGAGCAGGCTGCCGAGCAGGTCAGAGCCCACCAGCGGCTGCACGAGCCACGACAGCAGCGCCAGCACGAGGTTCGACAGCGGTCCGACGGCGGCGACGATCGCGGTCGTCACGGGCGTGACCGAGGTCGAGTCGTAGACGGTGTGCCCGCCCCACACGTCGGCGACGATGCGGTCGACGGCGTGCCCGCGCGCGCGGGCCGCGAGGGCGTGGGCGGCCTCGTGCACGAGGACGGACACGAGCAGCAGGATGCCGGTGCACGCGGCCACGAGCAGCGCGAAGCCGAGCGAGCGGCCGGACGAGGTGAGCGTCGGCGCGACGACGGCGAGGAGCACCACGACGATGACCGGCCAGGAGCGCGCGATGTAGACGGGGGTGCCGCCCACCCGCCCGATGCGCCAGCCGTGCGACCGGGCCGGCTGCGCCTGCGTGCTCATGGGTCGAGCCTAAGCCCCGGGCTGGGGGTCGCCCGTCCACAGCCCGTGGTCCGGCTGTGCGGTTGCTGGACGGTTTCCACAGTCGACCCGGCCGGGTTCGTGCCCTGTCGGTGGGTCGCCCTACAGTCGTCGCCATGGCCGCAGCACTGTCCCCGAGTCGCGCATCCGACTTCATGACGTGCCCGCTGCTCTACCGCTTCCGCGTCGTCGACCGCCTGCCGTCGAAGCCGACGACCGCCACCGCCCGGGGCACCCTCGTCCACGCCGTGCTCGAACGGCTCTTCGACCTCCCCAGCGACGAGCGCACCCTCGACGCCGCCGTCGGCCTCGTCCCGGGCGAGTGGCAGCGGCTCGTCGAGACCGAGCCGGAGATGCTCGAGCTGCTCGCCGACCGCGACGGTGACACGACCGAGTGGTTCGCCGGGGCCGGTTCGCTGCTGCGCACGTGGTTCGGCCTCGAGGACCCCACCCGTCTCGAGCCGGCCGAGCGCGAGCTCTACGTCGAGACCGAGATCGACGGGCTCACCCTGCGCGGCTACGTCGACCGGCTCGACGTCGCCCCGAGCGGGGCCATGCGGGTCGTCGACTACAAGACCGGGCGGGCGCCCTCGGAGCACTTCGAGGCCAAGGCGCTGTTCCAGATGAAGTTCTACGCCCTCGTGCTCTGGCGCCTGCGCGGCGAGATCCCCCGCCGGCTGCAGCTCGTCTACCTCGGCAACGGCGAGATCCTCGCCATCGAGCCCGAGGAGCGCGACCTGCTCGCCGTCGAGCGCAAGGTGAAGGCGCTGTGGGCGGCCATCCAGCATGCGGCCGAGACAGGTGACTGGCGGCCCAACCCGAGCCGGCTGTGCGACTGGTGCGACCACCGCGCCCTGTGCCCCGCGTGGGGCGGCACGCCTCCCCCGCTGCCCGACGACGCCGCCACCCGCGCGGTCGACCCCGCCCTGGCGGGCGCCGCGCAGGTCGTCGAGACCGGCGTCGACGCCTGACGCGGCAGCGACCGCAGGGGTCGCCACCCCGGACGGGTCACCCCCCGTCGGGCTCCTCACCGATGTCCTCGTTCCACACGTCCGGATGCCGGTGCACGAAGTCGGCCATCATCGCGACGCACCCCGGGTCGTCGAGCACCACGACCTCGACGCCGTGCTCGGCCAACCACTCGTGGCCGCCGCTGAAGGTGCGGGCCTCGCCGACGACGACCCGCGAGATGCCGAACTGCCGCACGAGGCCGGAGCAGTACCAGCACGGGGAGAGCGTCGTCACCATCGTCGTGCCGGCGTAGCTCGCCTGGCGCCCGGCCCGCCGGAAGGCGTCGGTCTCGCCGTGCACCGACGGGTCGTCGTCCTGCACCCGCCGGTTGCGTCCGCTCCCGAGCAGCTCGCCCGACGCCGAGAACAGGGCGGCTCCGATGGGCACGCCACCCTCGGCCTCGCCCTCCCGCGCCTGGGCGACCGCCACCTCGAGCCACCGTCGGGCGGTGTCGAGATCGAGCGTCGAGCGCGTCGGCGTGCTGCTGGTCGCGTCGGTCGTCTCGTCGGTCGCGGCACCCGTCGCCCCACCCGTCGCCCCACCCGTCGTCGTGCCGGTCGTCGTGCCGGTCGACGGGGGCGCCGACGGGCCGGCGTCGTCGGTCTCGTGGAACGAGGGCAGGTACGAGACGCCGACGAGCAGCCCCTCGGGGCTGAGCAGGCGTGCCGTGGTCTGGCCCCACGGTTCGACCTTCGCCTCCGCGACGACCTCGAGCCCGCGCCGACGCAGCTCGGCCGCCGCCTCCCCCACGGCCTCGGGCGTGGCCACCTCGAGCTCGAGCCAAGCCTGCGGCACCACCCGGTCGGCGGGCCACGACGTGGTGCCGAAGGTCGACTCGGCCGCCTGCGACAGCGGCCACAGGGCGAAGGTCCGGGCGCCGCCGAGGTCGCGGGCGTGGAAGTAGTCGGGCCCGACCTCGTCGAAGACGATGCCGAAGGCCTCGGCCCAGAAAGCCTGTGAGGCGGAGGAATCCGTGACGACGGGGCCGAACCCCGCGATGTACTCGACGTCCATGGACCGCCACGCTACCGAGCGGGTCGGCCCCGGGACAGTGGCCGGGCGTGCCGCACGAGGGCGCAGCCCGGCGGTGTCGCGGTGGCGTCGCGGTGGCGGTCCGGTTCCCGTGCCTCGGGCGACCCGGGTGACGCGCCGCGGCGACGCGCTCACGTGGCGGCCGCTCGGCTAGCCTCGGGTGTCCCCCACCCGTCCCCGGAAGGCACCCCATGAGCGAGCCGGCCCCGCCCTTCGAGGTGCGGTTCGTCGAGGGCGTGACGCCCGACAAGTGGCTGCGCATCTGGGCCGGGCGCCACCCCGACTCCCCCGTGCAGGCGCTGCCCGACGACGACCCGCTGCCCGCCCTCCGCGACGGCTCGGTCTCGATGGCCTTCGTGCGGCTGCCGGTCGACCGCGACGGCCTGCACGTCATCCCGCTCTACGACGAGGTGCCCGTCGTCGTCGCCCCCCGCGACCACCCGATCGCGGCCTTCGACACGGTCGCGGTCGCCGACCTCGCCGGCGAGTCGCTGCTGCAGCCGCCGTCCCAGGTGCCCGAGTGGCGGGAGGTCGCGGACGACGACCGCATCAGCGCCGCGGCAGCGGTCGAGCCCATGACGGTGCGCCAGGCGGTGGCCACCGTGGCCGCCGGGGTCGGCATCCTCGTGCTCCCCATGTCGGTGGCGCGCGTGCACCACCGCAAGGACGTCGTCAGCCGTCCCGTCGACGGTGTCGCCCCGTCGTCGGTCGGTCTGGCCTGGCGGGTCGACGACGAGGACCCGCGGGTGGAGGCGTTCATCGGGGTCGTCCGCGGACGCACCGAGCGCAGCAGCAGGGGCGGTGACGCATCCGCACCGACACGGCAGGACACCCGCGCCTCGGACGCAGCCACCCGGCATCCTCGCCCTTCGGCCCGTGGCGCGTCCGGCTCCGCCGGTCGCCACGGTGGCGGCCGCACGGGCGGCACGAGGGGCGGCACCCCGGGACGCAAGGGCACCAACGGCACCAAGGGCGGCGGGTCAGGCCGACGCGGACGCCGCTGAGGGCGGTCGACCCGGCCCCCGCCGGAGCCGCCCGTGCGTCACGGCCCGCTCAGGCGCCCCGACGGACCGACGCGACGATCGTCAGCAGGTCGTGCGCCCGGACCCCGTCGAGGCCGGTGACGCGGACGGCACCCTCGATGTCGGGCACGGGAACGACGTGCGGGATGGCGATCGTGGGCACCCCGGCGGCGGTGGCGGAGCGCACCCCGGTCGGTGAGTCCTCGAGGGCGACGCAGTCGGCGGGGTCGACCCCGACGAGGCGGGCGGCCGCGAGGTAGGGCTCCGGGTGGGGCTTGCCGTGGGCGACCTCGTCGCCGGTGACGAGGGCGCGGAAGGTGCCGTCGGGCAGGCCCCCGACGACCACGTCGGCGAGCGAGCGCCACGACATCGTCACGAGCAGGTTGGGCACCCCGAGCCCGTCGAGCTCGAGCAGCAGCTCGCGCGCGCCCGGCCGCCACGGCACCTCGCGCCGCACCTGGGCCACCACCCGACCGAGCAGACCGTCGATGATCTCGGGGACGGTGAGCGGGATGTGCGACTTGTCGATGATGAGCTGCGCCGAGACCTCGAGGGCGTTGCCGACGAGCTCGTGGGCGAACTCGTCGCTCCACTGCCCACCGTGCTCGGCGACGAGCTCGTGCTCGGCCTGGATCCAGTACGGCTCGGTGTCGACGAGCGTGCCGTCCATGTCCCACAGGACGGCGGCGGGCAGCCCCGCGTCGGCGTCGCCGTCGGTACGGGTGAGGGGGGCGGGCCGCACGTGCGGCTCGGTGTCACTGGTCACGCGGTTCAGTCCTCGGGGTCGTAGGCGAGGTTGGACGAGAGCCAGCGTTCGGCCTGGGCCAGCGTCCAGCCCTTGCGCTCGGCGTAGTCGGCGACCTGGTCGCGGCCGAGGCGGCCGACGACGAAGTACTGCGACTGCGGGTGGGAGTAGTAGAAGCCGGACACCGCGGCGCCGGGCCACATCGCCATGCTCTCGGTGAGCCGGATGCCGGTGTGCTCCTCGACGTCGAGCAGGCTCCAGAGCGTCAGCTTCTCGGTGTGCTCCGGGCACGCCGGGTAGCCGGGCGCGGGCCGGATGCCGGCGTAGCGCTCCTTGATGAGGTCGGTGTTGTCGAGGTGCTCGTCGGGCGCGTACCCCCAGAGCTCCGTGCGGACCCGCTCGTGCAGGCGCTCGGCGAAGGCCTCGGCGAGCCGGTCGGCGAGCGACTCGAGCAGGATCGCCTGGTAGTCGTCGTGCTCGGCGCGGAAGGCCTCGACCCGCTCGGCCACCCCGTGCCCGGCCGTCACGGCGAAACCGCCCACCCAGTCCGTGACGCCGGAGTCGCGCGGGGCGACGAAGTCGGCCAGCGACCGGTTGGGCACACCCTCGCGGTGCTGGCCCTGCTGGCGCAGGTGGTGCAGCACGGCGTGGACGTCGGTGCGCCGCTCGTCGGTGTAGACCTCGACGTCGTCGCCGACGGCGTTGGCCGGGAACAGCCCCACCACGCCCTTGGCGGTGATCCAGCGCTCGTCGACGATGCGGTCGAGCATCTGCTGCGCGTCCTCGTAGAGCCTGCGCGCCGTCGGTCCGCTCGCCGGGTTGTTGAGGATCTCGGGGAAGCTGCCCTTGAGCTCCCACGCGTTGAAGAACGGCTGCCAGTCGATGTAGGGGCGCAGCTCGGCGAGCGGGTAGTCGTCGAGCACCCGCACGTGCTGCGCCGGACCGCCCGGCTGCACCTCGACCGAGACGTCCTTCTCCTGCTGCAGCAGCAGGTGCGGCCTCGGCGGGTGGTAGCCGCTCCAGTCGAGCGGGGTGGCGTTGTCGCGGGCCTGCTCGAGCGGCAGCAGCGGGCGGTCGTGCTTCGTCGCGTGCCGGGCGCGGAGCGCGTCGTAGTCGGTCTGCACGCTCGAGAGCAGGGCCGGGCGCTGCTCGTCGCTGAGCAGGGCCGCCGCGGTCGGGACCGACCGTGAGGCGTCCTTGACCCAGACCACGGGGCCCTCGTAGCGCTGGTCGACCTTGACGGCCGTGTGGGCCCGTGACGTCGTGGCGCCGCCGATGAGCAGCGGGATGGACAGGCCCTGCCGCTGCATCTCGGTGGCGACGGTGACCATCTCGTCGAGCGAGGGCGTGATGAGCCCCGACAGCCCGATGATGTCGGCGTCGTGCTCGCGGGCGGCGTCGATGATCTTCTGCACCGGCACCATGACGCCGAGGTCGATGACCTCGTAGTTGTTGCACTGGAGCACGACCCCGACGATGTTCTTGCCGATGTCGTGCACGTCGCCCTTGACCGTGGCCATGACGATCGTGCCGTTGGTGTCCTTGGCGGAGGCGAGCTCGGGGTTGCCGGCCTTCTCCTCCTCGATGAAGGGGATGAGGTAGGCCACCGCCTTCTTCATGACGCGGGCGCTCTTGACCACCTGCGGCAGGAACATCTTGCCGGCGCCGAAGAGGTCGCCGACGACGTTCATGCCGTCCATGAGCGGGCCCTCGATGACCTCGATGGGGCGGCCACCCGCCTGCTCGATCTCGGCCCGCAGCGCCTCGGTGTCCGCCTCCACGTGGGCGTCGATGCCCTTGACGAGGGCGTGGGTGATGCGCTTGCGCAGCGGGAGCGACCGCCACTCCTGCTCGGCCGGGTCGGCCGCCTGACCGGCCCGGTTGTGGGCCTCGGCGACCTCGAGGAGGCGCTCCGCGGCATCCGGTCGACGGTCGAGCACGACGTCCTCGATGCGCTCACGCAGCTCGGGGTCGACCTCGTCGTAGACGGCGAGGGCACCGGCGTTGACGATGGCCATGTCGAGGCCCGCCGCGATGGCGTGGTAGAGGAACACGGCGTGGATGGCCTCGCGGACCGGGTTGTTGCCGCGGAAGCTGAACGACACGTTCGAGATGCCGCCGGAGACCTTGGCGCCCGGCAGGTTCTCCTTGATCCACCGCGTCGCCTCGATGAAGTCGAGGCCGTAGCGGTGGTGCTCCTCGATGCCCGTCGCGACGGCGAAGACGTTGGGGTCGAAGATGATGTCGTCGGCCGGGAAGCCGACCTCCTCGGTGAGGATGCGGTACGCGCGGCCGCAGATCTCCTGGCGCCGCGCGAGCGAGTCGGCCTGGCCCTGCTCGTCGAAGGCCATGACGACGGCGGCCGCCCCGTGCTTGCGCACGAGACGGGCGTGCTGGACGAAGGCCTCCTCGCCCTCCTTGAGGGAGATCGAGTTGACGATGGCCTTGCCCTGCACGCACTTGAGGCCGGCCTCGATGACCTCCCACTTCGAGGAGTCGACCATGACCGGGACGCGGCTGATGTCCGGCTCGCTCGCGACGAGCTTGAGGAAGCGGTCCATCGCCGCGACCCCGTCGATCATCCCCTCGTCCATGTTGACGTCGATGACCTGCGCGCCGCTCTCGACCTGCTGCCCGGCCACCGAGAGCGCGGTGTCGTAGTCGCCGTTCTTGATGAGGGTGCGGAAGCGGGCCGAGCCGGTGATGTTGGTGCGCTCGCCGACGTTGACGAAGAGACTGTCGTCGGCGATCGTGAACGGCTCGAGGCCCGAGAGCCGCATGGCCCCCGCGGACACCGGGGGCACGCGCACGTCCTGACCGTGGACGGTCTTGGCGATGGCGGCGACGTGCGCCGGCGTCGTGCCGCAGCAGCCGCCGACGAGGTTGACGAGGCCGGCCTCGGCGAACTCGCCGACGATGGCCGCGGTCTCCTCCGGCGCCTCGTCGTACTCGCCGAAGGCGTTCGGCAGACCGGCGTTGGGGTAGCACGAGACGAACGTGTCGGCGATGCGCGACATCTCGGCGATGTACGGCCGCATCTCCTTGGCACCGAGGGCGCAGTTGAGGCCGACCGCGAGGGGGCGCACGTGGCGCACCGAGTTCCAGAAGGCCTCGGTCACCTGACCCGACAGGGTGCGGCCGGACGCGTCGGTGATCGTGCCGGAGATGACGACCGGCCAGCGCCGACCGTGCTGCTCGAAGAGCGTCTCGAGGGCGAAGATCGCCGCCTTGGCGTTGAGGGTGTCGAAGATGGTCTCGACGACGAGCAGGTCGCTGCCACCGTCGACGAGCCCGCGCGCCGCCTCGAGGTAGGCCTCGACGAGCTGGTCGTAGCTGACGTTGCGCGCGCCCGGGTCGTTGACGTCCGGAGAGATGGATGCCGTGCGCGACGTCGGGCCGAGGGCGCCGGCCACCCAGCGGGGCCGGTCCGGGGTACGGGCCGTCATGGCGTCCGCCTCGCGGCGGGCCAGTCGGGCCGACTCGAAATTGAGCTCGTAGGCGAGCTCCTGCATGCCGTAGTCGGCGAGGGAGATGGCCTGGGCGTTGAAGGTGTTCGTCTCGATGACGTCGGCGCCGGCCTCGAGGTACTCGCGGTGGATGCCGGCGATGATGTCGGGCTGGGTCAGCGTGAGCAGGTCGTTGTTGCCCTGCAGGTCGCTCGGCCAGTCGGCGAACCGCTCGCCGCGGTAGCCGGCCTCGTCGGGCCGGTCGCGCTGGATGGCCGTACCCATCGCCCCGTCGAGCACCATGATGCGGCGGGCGAGGGTCTCGCGCAGGGCCTCGGTCGCATCAGGGCGCAGAGCGGTGTCGGGCATGGGCTTCTCCTCCGGCGCCCCGGCGGCCCACGAGTGCGGACCGGCCGGACGGGTGCCACGGTCGGGACCTCACGATTCTACGGAGTGCCCGCGACCCGGGCCGCACGCGTTCACGACGCGGGCCACCCACCTGCCTGCGCGTGCCCCGATGAGCTCCCCCGAGCCGCGACCGGGGCGGCGCTCGCGTGTGCGGGGACGGCCGAGGCATAGGCTGAGGTCTCCCACGAGAAGGAGGCAGGGTGCTGGAGTTCGAGGACGTCCCCGACCTGGTCGACCCCGTGCTCATCGCGGCGTTCGAGGGCTGGAACGACGCCGGTGAGGCGGCCACCTCGGTCGTGCGTCACCTCTCCGACGTGTGGGAGGCCGAGCTCGTCGCGGCCTTCGACCCCGAGGACTACTACGACTTCCAGGTCAACCGCCCGCGGGTGCTGCTCGACGAGGGACAGCGCGTCCTGTCGTGGCCGACCACCCGCATCCTCGTCGCCACCGAGACCGGCTTCGAGCGCGACGTCGTGCTCGTGCAGGGCATCGAGCCGTCGATGCGCTGGCGCGCCTTCTCGAACGAGCTGCTCGAGCTGGCCCGCCACTTCGGCGTGACGACAGTCGTGACCATCGGTGCCCTGCTCGCCGACGTGCCGCACACCCGGCCCATCCCCGTCACCGCCACGGCCGAGGACGACTCGGTCATGCACCGCTACGACGTCGAGCCCAGCCGCTACGAAGGGCCGACCGGCATCGTCGGCGTGCTCAGCCACACGGCATCCGAGGCCGGGCTCCCGACGCTGTCGGCGTGGGCGGCGGTGCCCCACTACGCCGGCGGGGCGCCCTCGCCCAAGGCGACGCTCAGCCTCGTGCGGCGGCTCGAGTCGCTGCTCGGGGTCACCGTGCCGCACGGCGAGCTCGAGGAGAACGCCCGGGCCTGGGAGCGCGGCGTCGACGAGCTGGCGCAGAGCGACGAGGAGGTCGCCGAGTACGTGCAGTCGCTCGAGGAGGCGCAGGACACCGCCGAGCTGCCCGAGGCCAGCGGCGACGCCATCGCCCGGGAGTTCGAGCGCTACCTGCGCGGCCGCGACGACGACCAGACGGGCAAGTAGCCGCCCTCGCACGCTCCGTCCGGAATCGGGCCGCGGCGGGAAAAGGGGCAGGGTCCGGCCGCATGGTTGTCCAGGATCGGGCCACGGCTGGGAAGAGAGCGTGGCCTGAAACCGAGCGTTGTCCGGAATCGGGCCGCGGCGGGAAAAGGAGCACGGGCCGCGCGCGGGCCGGGTCGAGGTGTGATGTCGCGCCGGAGCGCGGACCCCTACCTCGACCCGGCCGCGCGGTTGGCAGGCGTCAGAGGCGGATGCCGAGCAGCGCGTCGAGCGCGCGACCGAGCACTCCGGGGGCGCCGGGGTCGTCGCCACCGCGGGTGAGCATCTGGGTCGCCCAGCGGTCGACGGCGGCGAGGGCCGTGGGGCTGTCGAGGTCGTTCGCGAGGGCGGCGCGCACGTGCTCGACGGTCTGGTCGGCGACCGGCCCGCCGTTGCCCGACAGTGCCTTGCGCCAGGTGTCGAGCCGCTGCTGGGCCGCGACGAGCTGGTCGTCGTCGTACATCCAGTCGTCGCGGTGGTGGTGGGCAAGCAGCACGAGCCGGATGGCCATCGGGTCGACGCCCGCGCGGCGCAGGCTCGAGACGAGCACGAGGTTGCCCTTGCTCTTGCTCATCTTCTCGCCGTTCAGGCCGACCATGCCCTGGTGCACGAAGGCTCCGGCGAAGGTGTCGGTCCCGGCGAGGGCACGACCGTGGCCGGCGCTCATCTCGTGGTGCGGGAAGACGAGGTCGCTGCCACCGCCCTGCACGTCGATCGGGACGCCGAGGTGGTCGAGGGCCAGGCACGCGCACTCGATGTGCCAACCGGGCCGGCCGCGGCCGAGCGAGCCGCCGTCCCAGTCGGGTTCGCCCTCACGGTGCGCCCGCCACAGCAGCGCGTCGAGACGGCCTCGCTTGCCCTCGCGGTCGGGGTCGCCGCCGCGCTCGGCGAAGACCTCCAGCATGCCCGCCTCGTCGAGGTGGCTGACCGAGCCGAAGCGGGGGTCGAGGCCCACCTCGAAGTAGACGTCCGCGGCATCCTCGTCGGCGGCGTCGGGAGCGGGCACGCGGTAGGCGCGGCCCTGCTCGACGAGGCGCTCGACCGGCTCGACGAAGGTCGGGATGCTCTCGACCGCACCGAGGTAGGCGTCGGGCGGGATGACGGCGAGGGCGGTCATGTCCTCACGGAAGAGGTCGATCTCCCGGGTGGCGAGGTCGCGCCAGTCGATGCCGTCACGCTCGGCCCGCTCGAGCAGCGGGTCGTCGACGTCGGTGATGTTCTGCACGTACGTGACGGTGTGGCCGCTGTCGCGCAGCGCGCGCACGAGCAGGTCGAAGGTCACGTAGGTGGCGGCGTGGCCGAGGTGCGTCGCGTCGTAGGGCGTGATGCCGCAGACGTAGAGGGTCGCCCGACCACTGCGGCCGGCCCGCTCGGCGCGGTCGGCGTCGACGGCCGGCACGAGGGTGCCCGACGCCGTGTCGTGGACCATGACCTGCGGGGAACGACCGGGCAGCTCGGGCACGAACGGCTGGGGCCAACTCTTCACCCGCAGACTCTATATCGGCGCCGGTGGCGCCTCGTCCACGGCTCACCCCGCCGGACATGAGCGCGGCCGGGCGGCGGCGAGAACGGTGACCGGTCGCCGACAGTCGTCGGGCGGACCGATCTCAGAGGCCCGCGGTCAGAGCGGCGGCCAGGGCACCGCCGGCCACCCGGGTGCCGGGCGGGGGTGGCGACCGGTGCGCAGTAGCCGACGCACCCGGCCGACCAGGGCGGCGACGTCCCGTTCGGGCAGCAGCGCGCCGAGGGCGGCCTGCGCCTCCGGCTCAGCGAGCGCGGCCTCGAGCCGGGTCAGCCGGTCGAGCTCGGCCTCGGGCAGTCGCTTGCCCTCCCACCCCCAGAGGACGGTGCGCAGCTTCGGCTCGGCCGAGAAGCTGACGCCGTGGTCGATGGCCCACAACCGACCGGTGGCGTCGCGCAGGCAGTGCGAACCCTTGCGGTCGGAGTTGTTGATGGCGGCGTCGAGCACCGCCAGGCTGCGCACGTCGTCGGCCCCGGAGTGCACGACGCTGACGCCGGCCCCGGTGTGGGTCTCCCCGTCGAAGACGGCGTGCCAACCGCGCGGTACCTCCCCCGCCGGGACGAGGTCGACGACGGCGTCGTCGTCGACGGGTGCGAACGGGTCACCGACCCACTGCTGCAACGACCCCGGCCCCAGGGGGCCGTCGACGAGCACCGTGGGCGGGACGAGGTCCCAGCCACCGAGGTCGGAGACGACGCATGCGGCCACCTCGCGCCCGGCGAGGGTGCCGTCGGGGAAGTCCCAGAGGGGCCGCTCGCCGCGCACCGGCTTGTAGATGCCGTAGCGGGGATGCTCCACACCGGCCGCGAGCAGCCGGGCGAGCAGGCACAGGTTCGAGCTGCCCGACACCCGGCCGACGACCTCGATGTCGCCGGTGAGCAGGGCCGTCGGGTCGTCGGGCTGCGTCGTCGCCTCGTCAGCGCCGGTAGCCATTGGCGCGCGGACAGATGTGGCCGGCCGGGTCGAGGGGCCCACCGCAGAAGGGGCACGGCGGACGCCCGGCGGCGACGAGGGCGTTGCTGCGACGGGCGAAGGCACGCGCCTGCGCCGGGGTGAGGCTGACGCGGATCGTGTTGCGGCCCAACGGCCCCACCTCGTCCTCGCCCTCGTCGTCGACCTCGTCGGGGTCGTGGTCGTGGCACTCGATGACGACGCGGTCGTGGTCGTCGTCCCACGCGAGCGAGATGGTCTGGACCCGGAAGTCCTCGTCGAACGGCGTCTGCAGCGGATCGGTGTCCTCGTCCTCGCCACCGGGCAGGCCCGGCTCGACCGCGGCTCGCGGGGCGAGCTGGTCGAGGACGTCGTTGATGCGGTCGGCGAGGATCGACACCTGCTGCTTCTCGACCCCGACGGTGACGACGGTCATCGCGTCGCTGGCCTGCAGGTAGAACGCGCGCTGCCCGGCCGGTCCGACGGTGCCGGCGACGAAGCGACGGACGGGGTCGAAGTCGTGCACGGTCATGATTTCGAGCCTATCCCAGCCGGTTCAGGCACCCGCACCGCCGCCCACGACGGCGTCACCCGCAGGGGTGGTCGGCTTCTGCGGCGGCCGCAGCGAGGCGAGGTCGCCCCCGGTGTCGTTGAGCCGCAGCACGAAGGGCCGCGCTGGGGTGTAGCGCACGACGCTCACGGATGCCGGGTCGACCGAGATCCGCTGGAAGTCGTCGAGCTCGGCGCCCGCCGCCGCCGACAGGATGGACTTGATGACGTCGCCGTGCGACACCGCCACCCACACGGCCTCGCGGCCGTGCTCCGCCGCGATGCGCCGGTTGGTCTCGCGCACGGCCCGCAGGGCGCGGCGCTGCATCTGCAGCATCGACTCGCCCTCGAACTGCTCGGACCCCGGGAACCGTGCCTTGCTCGGGGTCTTCTGCACGACCTTCCACAGCGGCTCCTTGACGAGCTCGCCGAGCTTGCGGCCGGTCCACGCGCCGTAGCGGCACTCCCCCAGGCCGTCGTGCTCGCTGCGGCGCACGCCCTCGAGCGGGGCCGAGAGCCGGTCGGCGGTCTCGACGCACCGCGGCAGTGGCGAAGTCACCACCTCGACGACGGGGACACCCGCGGAGGCGAGACGCACCCCGACGGCGTCCGCCTGCGAGCGTCCGTGCTCGTCGAGCTCGACCCCCGGCATCCAGCCGGCGAGGACACCGGAGACGTTGGCGCTGGAGCGCCCGTGGCGCACGAAGATGACGGTGGGCACGGTCGCCAGCGTAGACGCAGCCCACCTCCCCCACCCGGGCACGGTCGACGTGGTGAAGTAGTGCCCGTGATCGTGGACAAGGCCATCTACCGCGACGGCTCGCGGCACGGGTGCGGCGACCTCAGCGACGAGCTCGCGTCGCTCCGTGAGCGGGGCGACGCCGGCAGCTTCATCTGGATCGGCCTCAAGGACCCCACCGACGAAGAGTTCGCCCTCGTCAACTCCGAGCTGCACCTGCACCCGCTCGCGGTCGAGGACGCCGTCAACGGCCACCAGCGCGCGAAGATGGAGGAGTACGAGCGCTCCCTCTTCGTCGTGCTCAAGACGCTGCGCTACGTCGAGGCCACGAGCGACGTCGAGACCGGTGAGGTCATGCTCTTCATCGGCGACCGCTTCGTCGTCACCGTGCGCCACGGCGACGGCAACCCGCTGCAGGGCGTGCGCCACCGGCTCGAGCTCGAGTCGGGCAAGCTGGCCCACGGCCCGCTGGCGGTGCTCCACTCGGTCATGGACTCCGTCGTCGACAACTACCTCGTCGTCGACCGCGAGATCCGCCGCGACCTCGAGCAGATCGAGGAGCAGGTGTTCGGCAGCGCCGCCGGTGGCGACGCGAACACGATCTACCGTCTCAAGCGCGAGGTGCTCGAGTTCCGGCGGGCCAGCCAGCCCCTCGCCGAGACCCTGCACATATACCTCGAGCGGGGTTCCGGGCGACACCTGCAGGACGACGCGCGCGTGTTCTTCCGCGACGTCGCCGACCACCTGCGCCTCGTCAACGACCACGTCGACAACTACGACCACCTGCTCACCGACATGCTCTCGGCGCACCTCGCCGCAGTCTCGGTGCGCCAGAACAACGACATGCGCCGCATCTCGGCGTGGGTCGCCATCGCGGCGGTCCCGACGATGATCGCCGGCGTCTACGGCATGAACTTCGAGTACATGCCCGAGCTGTCGGCGAGCGTGCACGTCGGCAGCGGCGAGTTCCGGTACGGCTACTTCGTCGTCCTGCTCGCGATGGGCGGCATCTGCGTGGGGCTCTACCGCGCGTTCCGACGTTCGGGCTGGCTCTGACCCGACGCAGGATGCCGGCAGGCGGGGCGGGTGCCCGCCCACCGGCATCCGGTGGTGGCGTCGGTCTCGGACGTCGGGTGCCTCAGGTGGCGCTGATGAGACCCGCCGCGAGGACGCCGGCGAGCACGACCCCGAGGGCTACGCGGTACCAGACGAACGGCAGGAGGCTGTTGCTCGCGACGAAGCGCAGCAGCCAGGCGATCGAGGCGTAGGCGACGACGAAGGCCACGACGATGCCGACGAGCACGGGGCCGACGCCGAAGGTGACGAGGTTGTCACGCTCGTCGACGGCCTGGAAGAGGCCCGCGGCGGTGAGCGCCGGGATGGCGAGGAAGAAGCTGAGGCGGGTGGCAGTGAGGCGGTCGATGCCGCGCGCGATGCCCATCGAGATCGTCGCTCCCGAGCGCGAGACGCCGGGGATGAGCGAGAAGCACTGCACGAGCCCGATGACGACGCCGTCGACCGGGGTCACCGAGTGCTCACCGCGGGTCGTGCCCGCCTTCTCGTGGCGGGCGTAGACCCGCTCGGAGACGACCATGACGACGCTCCACAGCAGCAGGGCGGCGGCGACGACCCAGAGGCTGCGCAGCCCGCCGGAGATGAGGCCGCGCAGGGCGAAGCCCACGATGCCGACCGGGATGGAGCCGATGACCACCGCCCAGGCGAGGCCGTAGTCGGGGTCGCGGCGGGCGTCGGCATTCGCGAGCCCGCGGAACCACGCACGGGCGAACCGGATGATGTCCTTGTGGAAGAACAGCAGCGTCGCCGCGATGGCGCCGAGCTGGATGACCGCCGTGTAGGCCGTCACGGCCGGGTCGTTCACCTCCAGCCCGAGCAGCTTCTCGGTGATGGTCAGGTGACCGGTCGAGCTGACGGGCAGGTACTCCGTGAGTCCTTCGACGACGCCGAGGATGACGGAGTCGAGGTAGCTCAGGTCGGCCATGGCTGCGGGTGCTTCCTGGGTGGGGACGGGCGCCCGCGGGTGCGGGTCGGACGTGCAGGAGGCCGCCCGGGGGCGGCCTCAGTGCAGGGGGGAGCCTATCCCGTGGGCCCGCCGGGGGGTCGCACCTGCGCCAGCGCCCGGAGCGTCGCCACCGCCTGCTCGCGGGTCATGCCGCCGCCCACCGCGACGGCGAGGGTCGTCACCCCGGCCTGCTCGTAGCGCTCGAGGCGTCGGGCCACGCGCTGCGGCGAGCCGAGCAGGGCCGTCTCGTCGATGAACTCGAGCGGCACGGCGTCGGCGGCCGCGCGGTGGCGCCCGGCGAGGTAGAGCTCCTGCACCTGCTCGGCCTCGGCGTCGAAGCCCATGCGCCTGGCGAGCTGGTTGTAGAAGTTCTGCTCCTTCGAGCCCATGCCGCCGATGTAGAGCGCGCAGTAGTCGCGGACGTGGGCCGCGGCCTCCTCGACGTCGTCGACGAGCACGACGGGGGTGGAGGCGACGACGTCGAACCCGGCGAGTGGCCGGTCGGGCTCACCGTGCCCGCCGGTGCGGCGGCCCCGCTCGATGACGGCGAGCTGCTCGGCCGCGTGCTCGGGGCTGAAGAAGATGGCGAGCCACCCGTCGGCCACCTCGCCGGCGAGCTCGAGGTTCTTCGGCCCGACGGCGGCGAGGTAGACGGGGATGTCGGGACGCAGCGGCCGGGTGCCGAGCTTGAGGGCCTTGCCGGGGCCGTCCGGCAGGGGCAGCGTGAAGTGGCGGCCATCGTGGCGGACGGTGTCGCGGCGCACGGCCGCGCGGACGATCTCGACGTACTCCCGGGTGCGGCCGAGAGGGCTGGCGAAGCGCACGCCGTGCCAGCCCTCGCTCACCTGCGGACCGGACACGCCGAGGCCGAGCCGGAAGCGGCCGCCGGACATCGTGTCGATGGTGACGGCCGTCATGGCCGTCATGGCCGGGGTGCGGGCCGGGATCTGCATCACGGCCGCGCCCAGGCCGATGCGCTCGGTGCTCGCCCCGATCCAGGCGAGCATCGACGGGCTGTCCGAGCCGTAGGCCTCCGCGACCCAGGCGCTGTCGTAGCCGAGACCGTCGGCCTCACGGGCGACGGCGACCATGTCGTCGCCGGTCGTTCCGCGCCCCCAGTAGCCGAGGTTGACGCCCAATCGCATGCCGGGTCCCATGCCGGGCAGGCTAGCGTTCCGAGGCATGCGCCGACGTCTGGGCTCCTCGGGCCTCACCATCACGCCGCTCGCCCTGGGCACGATGACGTGGGGCCACGCGGTCGACCGGCACGACGCCGCCGACCACCTCGCCGCCTTCGTCGACGCGGGGTGCTCGCTCGTCGACACCGCCTACGGCTACGGCGGCGGTGACGCGGAGACCATCCTCGGGTCGCTGCTCGGCAGCCGGGTGCCGCGCGACGAGGTGCTGCTCTGCTCGAAGGCGGGTATCTCGCGCGAGAGCGGCGACCGGGTCGTCGACGTCTCGCGGCGCACCCTCATGAGCCAGCTCGACACGTCGCTGCGACGGCTGGGCACCGACCACGTCGACCTCTGGCTCGTGCACACGTGGTCGGACGACGCGCCGCTCGCCGAGACCCTCTCGGCCCTGGAGTGGGCGGCCTCGACGGGTCGGGCCCGCTACGTCGGCGTGTCGAACTACAACGGGTGGCAGACGGCGCGGGCGTTCTCCCTGCTGGAGCAGAGCCGGGTTCCGTTGGTGGTCAACGAGATCGAGTACTCGCTCGTCGAACGCTCACCCGAGGTCGAGGTGGTGGGCGCCGCGGTCGCGCTGGGCGTGGGGCTGCTCGCGTGGTCGCCGCTGGGTCGCGGCGTGCTCACGGGCAAGTACCGCTCGGGTACACCGGCGGGCTCGCGCGGGGCCTCGGCCGACTTCCCGGGCTTCGCCGAGCGCTTCCTCGGCGCGGACGCCCGGTCGGTCGCGGATGCCGTCACCACCGCGGCCCGCGGGCTGCAGTGCCGCCCCGCCGAGGTCGCGCTCGCGTGGGTGCGCGACCGGCCGGGGGTGGGCGCGCCCGTCGTCGGTGTGCGAACCGAGGCGCAGCTGCGGTCGGCCCTGGCCAGCCTCGACCTCGTGCTGCCTCCGGAGATCATCGCCGCCCTCGACGACGTCTCCGCGGGCTGAGCCGTGACCGCGACCGGTCAGATGCGGTTGGCCGGGGCGCTCTCGCCGTCGTCCTCGTCGTCGTCCTCGTCATCGAGGTCGTCATCATCGTCGTCCTCGTCGTCGAGGTCGTCGTCGAGGTCGTCGTCGTCCTCATCGTCGTCGAGGTCCTCGTCCTCGTCGTCCTCGTCGTCCTCGTCGTCGTCCTCGTCGTCGTCCTCGTCGTAGTCACCCGTGTCGAGACCCGCGTAGACGCCCCCGTCCTCGACCGCGGCGGGCGCCTCGACGACCGCCTGCTCGTCGTCGTCCTCCTCGAACTCCTCGCCGAAGATCGCGAGCGGGGTGGCGACGTCGGTGGCGGTGTAGAGCGCCTCGTCGTAGTCGTCGAAGGCCTCCGCGAGGTCCTGCGCCGCCGCCATGACCATCGGGTGGTCGGGGTTGCGGCTCGACTGGGCGGCCTCTAGGTGCCGCTCGAGGGCGACGATGAGCTGCTCCAGCGCGGAACGCGGTTCGACGGTCATGCCCCGACCGTAGTGGACCCCGTGCCGCGGGGACAGCAGCGGTCGGTGACCGTCGGGTGAACGCCGCCGGCCGCGGAGCACGAGGCTCCGCGGCCGGCGGGAGGACCCCGGAGGGCCGAGGGTGTGGCGTCAGGTCACATGGTGCCCTTGACGGTCTGCGAGGCGGGCGGGGCCGTGATGTCGACGGGCTCGCCGTACTTGCCCATCATCACCGTCGCCTTGACGCCGGCCACGTCGAAGTCGACCTTGCGCATGTGGTCCTTCGAGTCGACCCAGACGTCGTAGGTGATCGTCGACGGCATCGAGCCGGCGGCGGCACCCGCCGCGCCGGCGCCCGCGGCGCCGAGGGCCTTCTTCGTGTCGAGGGTGAGCTCGTAGCGCTCCATGTCCTCGCCGTCGACCTTCTCGGTGCCGACCTTGGTGACCTTCGAGGCGCCCTGCTCGAAGGCGTCGAACATCTTCTTCGGGTCGGCTGAGTCGGCCGAGGACGCCATCTGCTTGGCGATCGAGCTCTTCTCGTCGAAGACGGCCCACTTGCCGGCGGCCACGCCCGGGAAGCCCTTCATGTAGACCTTCTTGTCGAGCACGACCATGTCGATGTCCATGCCGGCCATCGACATCGACATCTTCATCGCCTGGTCACCGCTGCTGAGGCGGGTGTCGCCCTGGACGCTGACCTTCTGGCCCTGCCCCGACATCTGCATGTCGACGTGGGCGCTCGACACCCCGGCCATGGCCGACTTGAGGCGGCCGATGAACTCGGCCTTGTCGACCTCGCCGGCGGCCTGGCCGCCCGAGACGTCCCCGGCATCCGAGGACGTCGGCGCGGGCGTCGCGCTCGTCGCGGGGGCCTCGCTCGTGGTGCCGGCGCTCGCCGAGGGCGACGCGCTCTGCGTCTGGCCCGCGACGGGCGCGGTGGTGGTCGTGTCCGCCTTGCCGCACGCGGCGGCGAGCAGGACTGTCGGTGCGATGAGAACGGCTGCCGCGGCGCGGCTGAACTTCGTGGTCATGGTGGAACCTCCTGTAGCCCGCTGACGCACCGTGCACCGGTCCGGTTCCGGGCGCGTCACCCCTGAGTCGACCCCGCGGAGGATGCCGCGGACGGTCGGGTGGTCGTGCTCGACGATAACGCGCCCACCTCGGGGTGCCGGTGAGAACCGCCGACCCGGGCGTGGGCAGGCCGACGCCGGTGCAAGAATGCGGGTGATGACCGAGTACGAGTACCGCGTGCTGACCTTCGACCGGCACACGACCAAGACCGCCGCCCGTCAGGCCGTCCGCGAGCACGCGGAGTACGGCCGGTGGGAGCTGTCCCGCTCGGTCATCTACGAGGGCGGCGTGCGCCGCATCTGGCTGCGCCGCCGCATCATGCGCGTCGAGCGCACCGCGTGACACCCGCCGCGTGACACCCGCCGCGTGACACCCGCCGCGTGACACCCGCCGCGTGACACCCGCCGCGTGACACCCGCCGCGTGACACCCGCCGCGTGACACCCGCCGCGTGACACCCGCCGCCTGACGCCCGCTGTCCGATGCCCGCCGGAGCGACCGCGCGTCAGCAGGTGCGCAGGAAGTCGCCGAGCACCCGGGCGCCGAACTCGAGCGACTCCACGGGCACACGCTCGTCGATGCCGTGGAACATCGGCGCGAAGTCGAGGTCGGCGGGCAGGCGCAGCGGGGCGAAACCGTAGCCGTCGATGCCGAGACGGCCGAGGGCCTTGTTGTCGGTGCCGCCGGACAGGCAGTACGGCAGCACGGCGGCGCCGGGGTCCTCCCGCAGCAGCGACTGCTTCATCGCCTCGACGATGTCGCTCTCGAAGGGCGCCTCGAGGGCGACGTCGCGGTGCACGACCTCGACGTCGACGTGCTCGCCGGCCAGCTCACGCACCGTCTGCATGAGCTGGTCCTCGTGCCCGGGCAGGAAGCGGCAGTCGAGCGAGGCGCTCGCCGACTGCGGGATGACGTTGTGCTTGTAGCCCGACTCGAGCATCGTGAGGTTTGCGGTGTCGCGCAGCGTGCCGCGCACGAAGCCCTGGGCCCCGCCGATGGTCGCGAGCAGGTCCTCGAGGTCGTCGTCGGCCCATGGCACCGCCGTCAGCTCGCTGAGGCCGTCGAGCAGCTGGCGCACCGAGGCGATGTACTCCTGGGGCCACGGGTGGGCGGCGATGCGCCCGACGGCGCCGGCGAGGTGCACGATCGCGTTGTCGTCGTTCGGCACGGAGCCGTGCCCGGCCCGGCCGTGGGCGCGCAGCCGCAGCCACGCGATGCCTTTCTCGGCCGTCTGCAGCAGGTAGGCGCGGCGCTCACCCTGCGGCGTCGGCAGCGTGACGCTGTACCCGCCGACCTCGCTGATGGCCTGGGTCACGCCGTCGAACCACTGCGGGTGGTTGTCGACGAGCCACGCGCTGCCGTACGTGCCCCCGGCCTCCTCGTCGGCGAAGAAGGCGAAGGTCGTGTCGCGCGCGGGCTTGGTCCCGGTGCGGGCGAACTCACGGATGTTGGCCAGGATCATGGCGTCCATGTCCTTCATGTCGACAGCGCCGCGGCCCCAGATGCAGCCGTCGCGCTCCTCCCCGCTGAAGGGGTCGACCTGCCAGTCGGCGGCGTTGGCGGGGACGACGTCGAGATGGCCGTGCACCGCGAGACCGGGCCGACCGGCATCCTCACCCTCGAGGCGCACGACGACGGTGGCGCGCCCGGGCTCGCTCTCGAGCAGCACGGGGTCCAGGCCCACCTCGGTGAGCTCGGCCATGACGTACTCGGCCGCCTCGCGCTCCCCCGGGCCCGAGCCGTCGCCGTAGTTCGTCGAGTCGATGCGGATCAGCTCGGCGCACAGGCGCGCCACCTCGCTCTCGGCCGTGACGGCGGAGGTGCTCGCTGCTGACGTCGGCTTCGGCTGCTCGCTCATGGCCGTCAGCGTATGCCGGGGAGGTGGCCCCCGCAGGGCCGCCCGGTTCGTGTTCCGCGTGAGCGTCGTGCTAACGTTTCGCCTCGCTGGAGGGGAGAACACAACCCTCGCGGCGCACCTTGTCGGGGTGGCGGAATGGCAGACGCGCTAGCTTGAGGTGCTAGTGCCCTTAACGGGCGTGGGGGTTCAAGTCCCCCCCTCGACACAGAACACGGGCGGAGGCCCCCACCGGGGGCCTCCGCCCGTTCTCGTGTGCGACCTCCCTAGGCTGCAGCGATGAGCTCCTTCGTCTACGGCGCCGTCCGCACCCCGTTCGGCCGCTTCGGCGGCGCGCTCGCGGGGGTGCGCCCCGACGACCTCGCGGCCCACGTCATCCGGGTGCTGCTCGAGCGGAGCCCCCGTCTCGACCCCGGCCGCGTCGACGACGTCGTCTGGGGCAACGCCAACGGCGCCGGCGAGGAGAACCGCAACGTCGGGCGCATGGCCGCCCTGCTGGCCGGGATGCCGGTGGGCGTGCCGGGCACGACGGTGAACCGCCTCTGCGGCTCGAGCCTCGACGCCGTCATCATGGGCTCACGGGCGATCGACAGCGGCGACGTCGACGTCGTGCTCACCGGAGGCGTCGAGTCGATGACCCGGGCCCCGTGGGTGCTGCCCAAGCCGTCGCGGGCCTTCCCCGCGGGCGACCTCGCGGCGGTGTCGACGACGCTGGGCTGGCGGATGGTCAACCCGCGCATGGACCCCGCCTGGACGGTCTCGCTCGGCGAGGCCAACGAGCAGCTGCAGCAGCGGTTCGGCATCTCCCGTGAGCGCCAGGACGAGTTCGCCGCCCGCTCGCACCGCCTGGCCCACGAGGCGTGGGAGGCGGGCTTCTACGACGAGCTCGTGGTCCCGGTGCCGGGCACCGACCTCACCCGCGACGAGAACGTGCGCCCCGACAGCACGGTGTCGACGCTGGCCACGCTGAGGCCGTCGTTCCGGCCCGACGGCACCATCACGGCCGGCAACGCCTCGCCGCTCAGCGACGGGGCCGCCGCGGTGCTGCTCGGATCGGAGGGCGCCGCGGCGACCATCGGGCGGGACCCCCTCGCCCGGGTCGCCGGCCGGGCCGCCTTCGCCCTCACCCCCCAGGAGTTCGGCTACGCGCCCGTCGAGGCGGCGAACCGGGCCTTGGAACGCGCCGGCGTCCCCTGGGACGCCGTGGGGGCCGTCGAGCTCAACGAGGCGTTCGCGGTGCAGTCGCTCGCGTGCGTCGACGCATGGCCGGTCGACCCCGAGGTCGTCAACACCCGCGGCGGGGCCATCGCCCTCGGCCACCCCCTCGGGGCCTCCGGGGCCCGGGTCGTCGGGACGCTCGCCGCCGTGCTGCGCGAGCGCCGGGAGCGCTGGGGCGTGGCCGCCGTGTGCATCGGGGTCGGCCAGGGTCTGGCGGTCGTCCTCGAGAACGTCGACGCCCCCGCCTGACCCGATTGACCCCCGACCGGCTTCTGGCCGTCCCCCTGGCCGTCCACAGGCGCGGCGGATACCCGCCGGAGGATGCCGGGCCGCCCCCTACAGTGACGCCGTGACGTTCCTGCGAGCCCTGGCGGCGCTGCTGCGCGTGTCCGGTTTCCGCCGGTTGTTCGTCAGCCGCATCACCTCGCAGGGCAGCGACGGCGTCTTCCAGGCCGCCCTCGCCAGCCACGTCCTCTTCAACCCCGAGCAGGCGACCGACGCCCGCGGCATCGCCCTCGCCTTCGGCGTGATCCTGCTGCCGTACAGCCTCATCGGCCCCTTCGCCGGGGTGCTGCTCGACCGCTGGCCCCGTCGGCGGGTGCTCGTCGTCGCCCAGACGCTGCGCCTGGTCACCGTCCTCGCCGTCGCGGCCGTCACCGTGTCGTCGTCGACGAGCACGGCCTTCTTCGTCCTCGTCCTGCTCGTCTTCTCGCTCAACCGGTTCGTGCTCGCCGGGTTCTCGGCCTCGCTGCCGCACGTCGTCACGCCGCGGCAGCTCGTGAGCGCCAACTCCGTCTCGCCGACCTGCGGCACCCTCGCCTACCTCCTCGGCGGGGCGGCCGGCGCCGGTCTGGCCGCCGCCGGACCGGACGTCGTCGTCGTCCTCGTCGCGGCGGCGGGCGTGGCCCTCGCCGTCACGGCCGCCGCCCGGCTGCCCTTCGTCGGCCCCGACGACGCGAGCGGCGCGCCGGCGCTGCGCGGCGTGCTCGCCAGTGTGGCGTCCGGGTTCGCGGAGGCCGCCCGCACCCTCCCCCGCCGCGCCCGGCTGCTGCTCGCCCTCGTGCTCGTCACCCGGCTGCCGTTCGGCCTGCTGCTGCTGCAGACGCTGCTGCTCTTCCGCGGCCCCTTCGACACCGGCTCGGGGGTGCTGGGCTTCGGCCTCGCCGCCGCCGCGTCGGGCGCCGGCTTCGCCGTGGCCGCCTTCGTCACCCCGTGGCTGCTGCCCCGCCTCACGGCCATCCCCTTCGTCGTGCGCGCCTTCCTGCTCGGCGTGCTGGCGTGCGCGCTCCTCGGGCCGCTGCTCACCCCGTGGAGCATGAGCGCGCTCGGGTTCGCCGTCGGCGCCGTCTCGCAGGTCACGAAGATCACGGTCGACACGCTGCTCCAGGCCCACGTGCCCGACCACCTGCTCGGCCGCGCCTTCTCGGTGTACGACGTCATGTACAACGCCGGCCTCGTCGTCTCGGCGGCCGCGGGCGCCCTGCTGCTCCCGGCATCCGGTCTCGTCGTCTGGCCGGGCGTCGCGCTCGCCGTGCTCTACCTCGCGCTCTCGCTGGCGCTGCCGCGCCTGTGGCGTCGGGCGAGCGAGGCCGACGACCGTGCGCCACTAGGCTGACCGCGTGCTCCCCCAGCTGCTGGCGACCCGGTACGTGACGCCGCTGCGGGAGGGCGGGTCGCTGCCCGGCATCGTCGAGGCCGACGACGACGGCACGTACGTGCTCAAGTTCCGGGGCGCCGGCCAGGGCCTCAAGGTGCTCGTGGCCGAGGTACTCGTCGCCGGGCTCGCCGCGCTCGTCGACGTGCCGGTGCCCGACCTCGCCGTCATCAGCCTCGACGAGCGGATCGCGCGCTACGAGGCCGACGAGGAGGTGCAGGACCTGCTCACCGCCTCGGTCGGCACCAACCTCGGCATCGACTTCCTGCCCGGTGCGCTGGGGTACGACGGCGCCCACCCGCCCGACGCCGACCTCGCCGAGCGCATCCTGTGGCTCGACGCCCTGACCGCCAACGTCGACCGCACGTGGAGCAACCCCAACCTGCTCGTGTGGCACGGCCGCACGTGGGCCATCGACCACGGCGCCGCTCTCTACTTCCACCACTCGTGGCCGGGCCGTGCCCCCTCCCCCGAGCGCTTCGCCGCCCAGCCCTTCGACGCCTCGACGCACGTGCTGCGCGAGGTGGCCGGTGACGTCACGGTGCGGCACGCCGAGCTCGCCGCCCGCCTCGACGCCGACGCGCTCGCCCGGGTGGTCGACGACGTGCCCGAGGAGTGGCTCGAGACGACGCCCCACCTGCCCGACGCGGATGCCGTGCGCGCCGCCTACCGCTCGATGCTCGCCGCCCGCCTCGGCTCGCCCGAGGCGTGGCTGCCCCGCGGGGCCGGGGCCTCGCGGTGATCGCCTACCAGTACGTCGCGCTCCGGCTCGTGCCGCGCGTCGACCGGGAGGAGTTCGTCAACGTCGGCGTCGTGCTCTACGCCCAGGAGACCGACTTCCTCGACGCCGCCTGGGCGCTCGACGAGCACCGGGCCCGGGCCCTCGCCCCGGCGTGCGACCTCGACGGGGTGCGGGCCATGCTCGAGCAGGTGCGCGCGGTCTGCCGCGGCGAGCCCGGCCGGGGGCGGCCGAGCCTGGACCGGCTCGGGCAGCGCTTCGGCTGGATCATCGCGCCGCGCTCGACGGTCGTGCAGCCCGGGCCGGTCCACGGCGGACTGTGCGCCGACCCGGCATCCGAGCTGGGCCGCCTGCTGCAGCGACTCGTCCTCCCGCCGACCTGACCGCCGCCGCCCGCCCGACCCGCCCGACCCGCCGGGCGAACACACCGAGCACTGCGCAGATCCGCGGGTTGTAACCCGTGGACCTGCGCATTGCTCAGTGTGTTCGCCGACCGGAGGGCCGCCGGGGGCCACGGTCGGCCGGGGGGCAGCGGGGGTCAGCGGCGCTCAGTGGTTCAGGGGTCAGCGGGGGCGCAGGGCCCACATGGCGACGGCCGAGGCGGCGGCGACGTTGAGCGAGTCGACGCCGCCGGCCATGGGGATGCGCACGGTGAGGTCCGCGGCCGCGACGGTGCGGGCCGTCAGCCCGTCGCCCTCCGCGCCGAGCACGAGGGCGAGGCGCTCCGGCGGGTCCGCCTCGAGCCGGTCGAGCGGCACGGAGTCGTCGGTGAGGGCCATGGCGGCGACGGTGAGGCCGGCGTCGTGCAGCAGCGACAGGCCCTGGGGCCACGGGTCGATGCGGGTCCACGGCACCTGGAACACCGTGCCCATCGACACGCGGATCGAGCGGCGGTAGAGGGGGTCGGCGCAGCGCGGGGTGACGAGCACGGCGTCGACGCCGAGGGCGGCCGCGCTGCGGAACACGGCCCCGACGTTGGTGTGGTCGACGACGTCCTCGAGCACGACGACCCGGCGGGCGTCACGGAGGAGGTCGACGGCATCCGGCAGCACGGGGCGCTGCATCGCGGCCAGCGCACCCCGGTGGAGGTGGAAGCCGGTCAGCGACTCGATGACGTCGTGCTCGCCGGTGTAGACGGGGATGCCGTCGGCCTCGGCCTGCGCGACGAGGTCGGCGAGGTCGGTGACCCATCGCGTCGCCATGAGGTACGACCGCGGCCGGTGCCCGGCCCGCAGCGCCCGCCGGATGACCTTCTCGCTCTCGGCGATGTACATCCCGCGCTCGGGCTCGGCGCGGCGCCGCAGCACGACGTCGGTGAGCGACACGTAGTCGGCGAGGCGCGGGTCCGCGGGGTCGGTGATCGAGATCGGCACGGGCGACAGGCTAGACGCCGCCCCCGCCCCGCCCGTCAGGGGAACCAGACGAGCTTGACGACGGCGACGAGGCCGATGGTGATGATGAGGCCGCGCAGCACCGCGGGCGGGATGCGCCGCCCCACCCGCGCCCCGACGATGCCGCCGACGAAGGCGCCGCCCGCGATGAGCACGACGATGAGCCAGTCGATGGAGTCGCGCGCGAAGAGGAGGAACACGCCCGCAGCGACGAAGTTCACGACGAGCGCGAGCACGTTCTTGTACCCGTTCAGCCGTTGCAGCGGCTCGCTGCTCAGGGCGCTGAACAGCCCCATGAGCAGCACGCCCTGGGCCGCGCCGAAGTACCCGCCGTACATGCCCGCCACGAACACCCCCACCGCGATGACGGGGGCGTGCCAGCCGGGCCTCCCGCCGTCACCCGCCTCGCGGAGCGCAGCCCGGGCCTGAAGACGGGGGCCGACGAGCACGAGGACGAGGGCGACCACGATGAGCACCGGCACGATGGCGCGGAAGGCCTCGGCGGGCAGGACGAGCAGCAGGGTCGCACCGACCACCGCCCCGACGAACGACAGCGGCATGAGCCGGCGCAGCGTCGCCGCCTGCCCGTCCAGCTCGTGGCGATAGCCCCACGAGCCGGTGACGCCGCCCGCGACGAGGCCGATGTTGTTCGAGACGTTGGCGACGAGCGGGTTGACCCCGAAGAAGAGCAGGGTCGGGAAGGTGATGAGGGTGCCCGACCCGACGATGGTGTTGATGAGCCCGGCCCACGCACCCGAGAGCGCGATGAGGACGACGGACCAGACGGACACGCCGTCACCCTACTGAGCCTTCCAGGGCCCCCGACGCGCAGGACCGCCCGGTGCGCGTGCGCACCGGGCGGTCCCGTGGGTGTTCGGTGGGTATCCGGTGGGTGTACCGCGCCCTGTCTCCCGGGCCGGATGCCGGTGGGCTCAGCCCCGCTGACCCTGACCGTCCGCCGTGGGGTTCTCGGGCAGGTCGACGACGGGGGCGTCGTCGGGGACCATGCCACCGTCGCCCGCCCCGGGCGAGACGGGCGGGGCCGAAGAGCCGGACCGGGCCAGCCGCGACGGGTCGACCGTCGTCATGGGGGAGGCCGGTGCGACGTCGGCCGCGCCACCTCGGACGGGCTGCGCCCGACCGACCGGAGCGGCGTGCTCCGTCGACTCGGCGCTGGCCTGGGCGGCCTGTCCGCGGGCCTCGGCGAGGGCCTTGGCCGGGTCCTCGAGCACCGTCTCCGCGAAGGCGTTGTCGTGGTCGTCGCCGGTGTCGAGCCACTGCTCGTCGTCACCGGAGGGCGCCTGCTCCTGGCCGCCCAGCGCGGTGCCGATGCCCTTGAGGGCGTCGGTCAGCTCGGACGGGATGATCCACATCTTGTTCGAGTCGCCCCGGGCGAGCTGGGGCAGCACCTGGAGGTACTGGTAGGCGAGCAGCTTCTGGGTGGGCTTGCCGCGGTGGATGGCGGCGAACACCTGCTGGATGGCACGGGCCTGGCCCTGGGCCTCGAGGATGCGGGCCTGCGCCGAACCCTCGGCGCGAAGGATCTGGCTCTGCTTCTCGCCCTCGGCCGTGAGGATGGCCGACTGCTTGAAGCCCTCGGCCGTGAGGATCGCGGCGCGACGGTCACGCTCGGCGCGCATCTGCTTCTCCATCGTCTCCTGCACCGAGTGGGGCGGGTCGATGGCCTTGAGCTCGACGCGGTTGACGCGGATGCCCCACTTGCCGGTGGCCTCGTCGAGCACCCCGCGCAGCTGGCCGTTGATCTGGTCACGGCTGGTGAGGGCCTGCTCGAGGTCGAGCGAGCCGATGACGTTGCGCAGCGTGGTGACGGTCAGCTGCTCGATGCCCTGGATGAAGTTGGCGATCTCGTAGACGGCCGCCTTGGCGTCGGTCACCGAGTAGTAGATGACGGTGTCGATGTTGACGACGAGGTTGTCGCTCGTGATGACGGGCTGCGGCGGGAAGGTGACGACCTGCTCACGCAGGTCGATGTTGGCGCGCACCTTGTCGACGAACGGGATGAGGAAGTGGATGCCCGCCGTCAACGTCTTGTTGTAGCCACCGAGGCGCTCGATGATCTGGGCGGTCTGCTGCGGCACGATGCGCACCGTGCGCAGCACGATGACGAGCGCCACGACGATGAGCAGCAGCGGGATGATGAGGACCGGGTCCACGTGGTTCTCCCTGTTCTCCGCGACCCCTGATCGCGGGTGGGTGGGTGGCGCACCGGTCGGCACGCCGGAGGGCTTGAGGAGGGGGACGCCCCTCAGCGGTCGATGGCGGGCACGCGGCTGACGACCGCGGTGGCGCCGTCGATGCGGTCGACGACGACCTCCTCGCCCGGCTCGATCGTGCCGGCGGCGGTACGGGCGGTCCACGTCTCACCGGCGAGCTTCACGGTGCCCGACGCGTCGCTGACGCGGTCGATGACGACGGCCGAGCGACCGAGGTTGGCCGAGACCCCCATGTGGTGGTCGAAGCGGCTGGCGAAGCGGCGCTTGAGGTAGGGCCGGACCGTGAAGAGCAGGCCGACCGCGACGACGGCCGCGACGACGGCCTGCACGGCGAACGGCGCACCCAGCGCGGAGGCGACCGAGCCGCCCAGCGCCCCGCCGGCGAGCATGAGGAAGACGAAGTCGACGGTCGCGGCCTCGACGGCGACGAGCACCAGTGCGATCCCCAGCCAGACGAGCCAGATGTGTGAGTCGAACACCGTTGCCACCGTTGCCTTTCACGGGGCGTCGACGGATCTCGCCGTACGCGCCTTACCTGTCAGACGTTCGACAGTCTCTCTCAGTTCCCCCACAGGGGGACCCGCTCCGTGCAGATGTCGGGTGACGGTGCGGTCACGTCTCGCGTACCCACCCGAGGCAGCCCTGACCGGGGTCAGACGCGGGCGCGGGCGGCCCACCGCTCCCCGTGCTGCTCGAGAACGAGGGGCAGCCCGAAGGTCTCGGACAGGTTCTCCTCGGTGAGGGCCAGGCCGATCGGGCCGGCGGCGACGACCCGGCCACCGCGCAGCATGAGCACATCGGTGAACGACGGGGGGATCTCCTCGACGTGGTGGGTGACGAGCACGAGCGCCGGGGCCTCGGTGTCGGCGGCGAGGTCGCCGAGCCGGCGAACGAGGTCCTCGCGGCCACCGAGGTCGAGGCCGGCGGCCGGCTCGTCGAGCAGCATGAGCTCGGGGTCGGTCATGAGCGCGCGGGCGATCTGGACGCGCTTGCGCTCGCCCTCGCTCAGGGTGCCGTAGCGACGGTCGGCGAGGTGCTGGGCGCCGAGGGTGGCGAGCAGCGTCATGGCCCGCACGTAGTCGGTGTGGTCGTAGCTCTCGCGCCAGCGCCCGACGATGCCGTAGGAGGCGGTGACGACGACGTTGCCGACGAGCTCGTCGGGCGGGATGCGCTCGGCCATGGCCGCGCTGGCCAGGCCGATGCGCGGGCGCAGCTCGAAGACGTCGACGGCGCCGAGCACCTCGCCGAGCACGCCGACGACGCCCGTCGTGGGGTGCATGCGGGCCGCGGCCAGCTGCAGCAGCGTCGTCTTTCCTGCGCCGTTCGGGCCCAGGACGACCCACCGCTCGCCCTCCTCGACCTCCCACGTCACGTCGTCGAGCAGCAGCGACCGGCCGCGCTTGACCGTCACTCCGGCGAGGGCGAGGACGTCACTCATGGTGCGACCCTATGGCACCCCTCCACCCGCCCCGCGGCCACCGCGCGGGCTCGACGCGCACGTGCGCGTCGAGCGCGGTCGCAGGCCGGTGCGCGTCCGACCGCGCGGTCGGGCCGCCCTACGATGGAGGGATGCCCGAGCTGCCCGCGTCGGTCCGCCTCGCACTGTGGATGACGCACTCGTGGAACGGCGGACCGTCGACGATCGAGGCCCTGACCCGCTCCTTCCCCGACCTCGACCACGTCGCCGGCGACCTCACCCGCCTCGACACCTGGCGCGACCTCGGCGAGCGGGCGCTCTTCGTCGCCCTCCCCCGCCCCGGTGACGTCAGCCGGATGCCGCCCGGCTCGGTCGCGGCCGCCGCCGAGGCCACCGACGCGGGCGAGTGCGTCTTCGTCGCCGGCATCGGGGGCGTCCTCGTGCCGCGCCTCAGCGAGTTCGGGCCGGAGAACGACACCGGCACCCGCGTCGACTGGAGCGCCCACGAGGCCGACCCCGTCCCCCGTCACCGCCTCGAGATGCTCGACCTGCGCCAGGTGCACCGCACCCTGCTCGCGGCCATGGCCTCGCACGCCGACCACTTCGAGCGGGTCGGCGGCGCCCCGTGGGGCCCGGGCACGCGATCGGAGGTCGAGGTGGGCACCGAGGCCCGCAGCTGGGGCGTACCGCCCGCGACGCCGGCCCGGCCGCTGCACACGATGGCGCTCGCCGCCTCCGTCTCGCGCATCGCGGACCGCACGGCGGGCCTGCGGGGGCTCGGCTCCGGCGGTCTCGACGCCGCCACCGCCACGTCGCGCGGGATGCTGCTGCGCTCGCTCGCTGCCGACGCCGACGACGCGCTCACCGACGCCACGAACATCGCCGTCATGACGCTGGCGGGCTGGCGGCCGGCCTGACCCGACCTCCCGCCAGCAATGCGTACGAGCGGCGCGTCGCCGGAACGGGAAGGGGGCGGGGCCGCGGCGACCTACGCGCCGGGCTCCCCGGCATCCTCACGACGGCGCAGCAGCGCCCGCGCGTAGGCCCGCTCGGCGTCGATGTCGACGCACCGCTCCACCTCGCCGGACGTGAGGCGTAGCGACACGACGAAGCCCCCCTCGAGCTGTTCGAGGCCGACGAAGTGGGGGCCGAGGGCATCGCGCAGCTGGTCCTCGCGGGGCAGCCAGACGACCTTGCTCTGCTCGACGCTGTCGAGGGCCCACTCGGTCGTGCCGTTGAAGCCGAGGACGTCGCCGCCGGTGAAGTGGTGCACGTCGATGGTGAGGTCGCTGATGACGAAGACCTCCTCCTCCATGCCCGACACGGTGAGGACGAACCGGTCGCCGCGGGACGGCTTCCACTCGGGGCCGGTGTCGGCGAGGCGGCGGGCGAGCTCGATGGACAGCATGGGTCCATCTTCACCCCGCGACGGCCGACGCTGCTTGGATGGCGCCATGACGAGCGAGAGCCGGGCCGACGGGCGCAGTGAGGCGAACGGGACGAGCGGCACTGAGGGCGCTGGCGACGCGGGCCGGCCGGGCGGTGTGCTCACCGCGCTCGACGACTCGGGCGTCGAGCGGGTGCTGTGCGTCGCCGCGCACCCTGACGACCTCGAGTACGGGGCGGCCGCGGCGGTCGACCGCTGGACCAGGGCCGGCAAGACGGTGACGTACCTGCTCGTCACCCGCGGCGAGGCCGGCATCGACACGATGCACCCCGACGAGTCGGGGCCGGTGCGCGAGCAGGAGGAGCGCGACGGCGCGGCCGAGGTCGGGGTGACGGTCGTCGAGTTCCTCGACGGGTTCGCCGACGGCACGGTGGAGCACTCCCTCGACCTGCGCCGGGCCATCGCCCGCGAGATCCGGGTCCGGCGACCCGACCTCATCGTCTCGCTCACCCACGCCGACCAGTTCGCCGGTGGCGGCGTCAACCAGGCCGACCACCGGGCTGTCGGCCTCGCGGTGGTCGACGCGCGGGCCGACGCCGGCAACCGCTGGATCTTCCCCGAGCTCGTCGAGGAGGGCCACGAGCCCTGGTCGGCGCCGCAGGTCTTCGTCACCGCCGACCCCGCCCCCACCCACGTCGTCGATGTGTCCGGTCACCTCGAGGCGGCCGTGCGGTCGCTCGCCGCCCACGCCCGCTACCTCGAGGCGCTCGGCCCCGACTACCCCTCGCCCCGCGAGCTGCTCACCGGCATCCTCGACGGTCGCGCCGCGGGGAGGGAGTCCGGGCACGCCCTGGCGGGGCGGCTGCTCGGCTGAGACGTCAAGTGCCAGTAGACGCCCGACCCGGCCGGGTCGCCGGCGTCAGGACCCGAGCACCTGCCGGTAGACCTCGAGCGTGCGGTCACCGATGGTCGACCACGAGAACGACTCGACGGCCCGGGTGCGGCCGGCCCGGCCGAACGCCGCGGCGCGGTCGGCGTCGGACACGGCGTCGGTGAGGGCGGCGGCCAGGTCGGCGACGAAGGCGTCGGGGTCGACGGGGGTTCCGGTGCCGTCCTGGACCTGCTCGATGGGAACGAGCCAGCCCGTCTCGCCGTCGACGACGACCTCGGGGATGCCGCCGGTCGCCGTCGCGACGACGGGCAGCTCGCACGCCATCGCCTCGAGGTTGACGATGCCGAGCGGCTCGTAGACGGAGGGGCACGCGAAGACGGTGCCGTGGCTGAGAAGCGAGACCACCTCGGCCCGGGGCAGCATGTCGGCGATCCACACGACGCCCTCGGGGCGTGATCGCCGCAGCTCGGCCATGAGCCCCTCGACCTCGGCGAGGATCTCGGGGGTGTCGGGCGCGCCGGCGCAGAGCACGAGCTGCACCTCGGGCGGCAGCTCGGCGCAGGCGCGCAGCAGGTAGGGCAGGCCCTTCTGACGGGTGATGCGGCCGACGAACACGACCGACGGACGGTCGGGGTCGATGCCGTGCCGCTCGACGGTGCGGCGGGCCTCGTCGCTGCGGTCGGCCTGCCACAGCTGCGAGTCGATCCCGTTGTGCACGACGTGGACCCGCTCCGGGTCGAGCGTCGGGTAGCTGCGCAGGATGTCCTCGCGCATGCCCGCGCTCACGGCGACGACGGCGGCCGCCCCCTCGTACGAGGTGCGTTCGGCGAACGAGCTGACGCGGTAGCCACCGCCGAGCTGCTCGGCCTTCCACGGTCGCATGGGCTCGAGGGAGTGGGCCGTGACGACGTGCGGCATGCCGCCGAGCAGCGAGGCGAGGTGCCCGCCGAGGTTGGCGTACCACGTGTGCGAGTGCACGATGTCGGCGCCGACGCAGTCGCCGGCCATCGTCAGGTCGACCCCGAGCGTGCGCAGCGCCGCGTTCGCGTCGGCGAGGTCGGGCAGGTCGGCGTAGGCGGTCGTGCCCGCCTCGTCGCGTGGCTCGCCGAAGCAGCGCACCTGCACGTCGAGGTCGCCGCGCTCGCGCAGGGCGCGCACGAGCTCGGCCACATGGACTCCCGCTCCTCCGTAGATGGCCGGCGGGTACTCCTTGCTGAGAATGTCGACGCGCACGGGACCGACCCTAGTGCCGGGGCGCCCTCGCCGCCGGGGTTGCACGCGCACCGTCTCGGCGGATGCCGGGTGGCCGGACGCCGCCCGCGACGCGACACGTCGGGGGGCTCGTGGGCGTGCCCTGTCGGGCGGGCCGCTGCTGCCCTAGGGTGACGGCATGGCCCGACGAAGCGCACAGGCTGGTCCGAAGGTTCTCGCGATCGTGCTCGCGGGCGGTGAGGGAAAACGCTTGATGCCGTTGACCGCCGACCGCGCCAAGCCCGCGGTGCCATTCGGCGGCATCTACCGTCTGATCGACCTCGCCCTGTCGAACGTCGTCAACTCCGAGTACCGCAAGGTGGTCGTGCTGACGCAGTACAAGTCGCACAGCCTCGACGCGCACGTGACGAAGACGTGGCGCCTGTCGACGTTGCTCGGCAACTACATCACCACGGTCCCGGCCCAGCAGCGCGTCGACAAGAACTGGTACCTCGGCAGCGCCGACGCCATCTTCCAGAGCCTCAACCTCATGCACGACGAGAAGCCCGACATCGTCGTCGTCGTGGGCGCCGACCACGTGTACCGCATGGACTTCAGCCAGATGGTCGAGCAGCACATCGAGTCGGGCGCCGCGTGCACCGTGGCCGCGATCCGCCAGCCCATCGCCATGGCCGACCAGTTCGGCGTCATCGAGGTCGACCCCGACGACCCGCAGCGCATCGCGGCCTTCCGCGAGAAGCCGTCCGACCCGCAGGGCCTGCCCGACAACCCCGAAGAGATCCTCGCCTCGATGGGCAACTACGTCTTCACCGCCTCGGCACTCGAGGAGGCGGTCAAGCGCGACCACGACCGCGAGGACAGCAAGAACGACATGGGCGGCGACATCGTCCCCGACTTCGTCAGCCGCGGCGAGGCCGCCGTGTACGACTTCGGCGTCAACGAGGTGCCCGGCGCCACCGACCGCGACCGCGGCTACTGGCGGGACGTCGGCACCATCGAGTCGTACTACGACGCGCACATGGACCTCATCTCGATCCACCCCGTCTTCAACCTCTACAACTACGACTGGCCGATCTACACGAGCCACAGCCCCTACCCCCCGGCGAAGTTCGTGCACGGCAGCGGCGACCGCATCGGCGAGGCGCTCAACTCGGCCGTCTCCCCCGGCGTCGTCGTGTCGGGTGCGCACATCTACTCGTCCGTGCTGTCGCCGCTCGTGCGCGTGCACTCGTACGCGAGCATCCAGGGGTCGGTCATCCTCGACGGCGTCACCGTGCACCGGCACGCGCAGATCCGGCGGGCGATCATCGACAAGGAGGTCGTCGTGCCCGAGGGCGCCCAGATCGGCATCGACCACGAGCACGACCGGGCCCGCGGGTTCCACGTCACCGAGACGGGGATCGTCGTCGTCGGCAAGGGCCAGACCGTCGAGCGCTGAGCTCCTCCCGGTGCCGATGCCGGTGTCGGTGCCGCCCTCGCGGCCTCGACACCGGGCGCCCGACGCCCGCCCGTCCTAGGCTGGCGGCATGAGCGAGCACCCCGACGAGACAACCGAATCCGCCCCGGCCAGCGCGGCCGACCCGAGGCCGGCCCGCGTCGGCATCCAGGTGCCGCCCCAGCACGCGTCGTACGACGACATCCGTCGGCTCGTCGCCACCCTCGAAGACCTCGGCGTCGACCTCCTCTTCAACTGGGACCACTTCTACCCGCTGAGCGGCGACCCCGACGGGCTGCACTTCGAGTGCTGGACGATGCTCGCCGCCTGGGCCGAGGCCACCGAGCGGGTCGAGATCGGTGCGCTAGTCTCGTGCAACAGCTACCGCAACCCGAACCTGCTCGCCGACATGGCCCGCACGGTCGACCACATCAGCGACGGCCGGCTCGTGCTCGGCATCGGGTCGGGCTGGTTCGAGCGCGACTACGACGAGTACGGCTACGACTTCGGCACCGCCGGCGGCCGCCTCGACGCGCTCGACCGCGACCTGCCGGTCATCCGCGACCGGTGGAGCCGCCTCAACCCGGCGCCCACCCGCGACATCCCGATCCTCATCGGCGGCGGGGGCGAGAAGAAGACGCTGCGCATCGTCGCCGAGCACGCGAGCATCTGGCACGGCTTCGGCGACGAGGCCCAGATCGCCCACAAGCACCGGGTGCTCGACGAGTGGTGCGCCCGTCGCGGCCGCGACCCGCTCGAGATCGAGCGCTCGGCGGGCGTCGCCTTCAAGCCCGGCCGCGACCCCGACCAGTCGGGCGACTACGCCGGCAACGCCCAGCGGCTGCACGACATCGGCACGCGGCTCTTCACGGCGAGCATCGCCCCCTCCTCGCCCGACCTCGGCCAGGTGCGCGAGCTGCTGGCCTGGCGCGACGAGGTCAACGCCCGGGCCTGACCGGGCTCGACCGGGCTTCGTGGCCCACGGGGGCACCCGCCGACTCCGGTCGGGGCTCCCGTGGGTCGCATGCCGGATGCCGGGTGGCCGGCCCCGCGCCCCTCACTAGCGTGTGCGGGGTGACCGACGAGAACGCGCCGACCCTCAGCCTGACCGTCACCGGCGAGGACCGTCCCGGCGTGACCGGCTCGCTGCTCGGCGCGCTGTCGGGCGTGGGGGCCGAGGTGCTCGACGTTCAGCAGGTCGTCGTCCACGGCCACCTCACCCTCGCCCTCGTCCTGCGGCCCGGCGACGGCGGCGTCGACGGGCTGCGCGACCTCGCGGCCGTGGCCGCCCACCGGCTCGGGCTCGCCCTCACGGCGGTCGAGACGAGCGGCGACAACGCCCGGCCCCGCCACGGCCGGGCGGCGGTCGTGGTGCTCGGCTCGCCCCTGTCGGCCGACGCCGTCTCGCTCGTCACGAGCCGCATCGCCGACCACGGCGCCAACATCGACCGCATCCGCCGGCTCTCGCGCTACCCCGTCACGACGGTCGAGTTCGACATCTCCGGGGCCGACGTGCCCGCCCTGCGCGGCGAACTGGCCGTCACGGCGTCGGAGGCCGGCATCGACGTCGCCGTCTCCCCCGGTGGGCTGGCCCGGCGGGGCCGGCGCCTCGTCGTCCTCGACGTCGACTCGACCCTCATCCAGCAGGAGGTCATCGAGATGCTCGCGGCCCACTGCGGCCGCGAGGCGGAGGTGGCCGCCGTGACGGCCCGGGCCATGGCGGGCGAGCTCGACTTCGAGGAGTCGCTGCGGGCCCGTGTGGCGACGCTCGCCGGCCTCCCGGCATCCGTGCTCGACGACGTGCGCCGCGACGTGCAGCTCACGCCCGGCGCCCGCACCCTCGTCCGGACCCTCAAGCGCCTCGGCTTCACCGTCGGGCTCGTCAGCGGCGGGTTCATCGAGATCGTCGGGGTGCTCGCCGACAGCCTCGGCATCGACCACGCCCGGGCCAACCGGCTCGAGATCGTCGACGGCGTGCTCACCGGGCGCGTGCTCGGCGAGGTCGTCGACCGGGCCGGGAAGGCACGCGCCCTGCGCGAGTTCGCCGAGCGGGAGGGTCTGCCGCTCAGCCGCACCGTCGCCATCGGCGACGGTGCGAACGACCTCGACATGCTCGACGTCGCCGGTCTCGGGGTCGCCTTCAACGCCAAGCCCCTCGTGCAGCAGCAGGCCCAGGCCTCGGTGAACGTGCCCTACCTCGACCCGGTGCTCTACCTGCTCGGCATCTCGCGCGAGGAGATCGAGGAGGCCGACGCCATGGACGAGGCGGTCGCGGCCGACACGGACCACGAAGCCGGCGCGAGGGCGGGAACGCCTGCGGTGCAGGGCGAAACGCCGACCCTGGCTCCGAGCACCGTCACACCCGGTCACTAGGCTGGGACGATGCCGAGCGCAGCAGCAGCGAGCGAAGCGGACGATCCCACCCCGGTGAGTCCCGCCGACGTCCGGCGAACCCTGCTCATCATCGGCGGGGCCGAGGACCGCATCGGCCGGTCCGTCGTGCTCAAGCGCTTCGTCAAGCTGGCGGGCGGTCGGCGCTCCCGCCTCGTCATCATCCCGACGGCGAGCTCGTTCGCCACCGAGGTGGCCGAGGCGTACCGCGACGTCTTCACGCGGCTGCGCGGCGGCGAGATCGCCGTCGTCGACCCGCGCACCCGACGTGACTCCGGCGACGCGCAGATGATCGCCGACCTCGACGCCGCCACCGGCGTCTTCCTCACCGGCGGGAGCCAGGTCAAGCTCTCGCAGAACATCGTCGGTACACCGGTGGGCGAGGCCGTGCTCCGCGCGTACGCCCGTGGCGCCGTCGTGGCCGGCACGTCGGCCGGGGCCTCGATCATGAGCCGCTTCATGATCTCGCTCGGCGAGGAGGGGGTCACGCCCCGCCAGCGCTCGAGCCAGATCTCCGCCGGGCTCGGTCTCGTCGAGGACATCATCATCGACCAGCACTTCGACCAGCGTGGTCGCTACGGCCGCCTGCTCGCCATGGTCGCCGCCTCGCCGAACCTGCTCGGCATGGGCATCGACGAGAACACCGCCGCCGAGATCCGCGACGACCGCCGCATGACCGTCGTCGGCGCCGGCGCCATCTTCCTCGTCAACGCCCGCAACGCCATCACGGATGCCGCGGAGGCGCGGCGAGGTGCCCCGCTGCTCGTCTCGGGTGCCGTCGTGCACACCCTGCCGACCGGCAGCACGTTCGACCTCGACGCCGTCGAGCTGACCGACTTCGTCGAGCGCCACCCCGACATCGAGGGGGCCGTCGTGCCCGCCACGGTGCGGGCGGCCCGCACCGCCGCACACTGAGCCCCCCGGCATCCGACGTCGCGTGACGCGGGCGCCGACCGCGCCCACGACTCGTGGCGGGCACCGCGCGCCCCGGCGGGCGGCGGGGCAATAGGGTCGTGGCCGAGGCCGGGTCAGCCGGACGCGGTCTCGTCAGTGAGCAGGAGGTTCTGATGGCCGTCGAGGTCCCCACCCCCAGCGGGCCGGCCCGCCCCGAGCTGCGCATCGTCGAGACGCGGGTCTACCGCGGGCCGAACGTGTGGAGCTACCAGCAGGCGATCCACCTCGTCGTCGACCTCGGCATCCTCGAGCAGTACCCCACCGTCGCGCTGCCGGGCTTCACCGACCGGCTCCTCGAGCTCGTGCCCGGCGTCGGGCGCCACTCGTGCTCGACCGGGCGCAAGGGCGGCTTCGTCGACCGGCTCCGCGACGGCACGTGGCTCGGACACGTCGCCGAGCACGTCGCCCTGCAGCTGCAGACGATGGCCGGCCACGACCAGCGTCGCGGCAAGACCCGCAGCGTCAAGGGCCGCCCGGGCCACTACAACATCGTCTACGGCTACACCGACGAGACGGTGGGCGTCGCCGCGGGTCGCCTCGCGGTGCGCCTCATGAACGACCTCGTCGAGCACGACGAGGCCTTCGACTTCGAGACCGAGCTCAACGCCTTCCTGCGCCAGGCCGAGCGGGTGGCCTTCGGCCCGTCGACCGCCGCCATCCTCGAGGAGGCCGCCTCCCGGGACATCCCCTTCATCCGGCTCAACAACGCCTCGCTCGTCCAGCTCGGGCAGGGCGTCTACGCCCAGCGCATCCGGGCGACGATGACCTCGAAGACGGGCGCGCTCGCCGTCGACATCGCCGGCGACAAGGACCTCACGACGACTCTGCTCGGCGCGGCCGGCCTCCCGGTGCCGAAGCAGGAGGCGGTGCGCACCCTGCAGGGCACCCTCGAGGCGGCCCGGCGCATCGGCTTCCCCGTCGTCGTCAAGCCGCTCGACGGCAACCACGGTCGCGGCGTCTGCCTCGACCTGCAGGACGACGCCGCCGTCGAGAAGGCCTTCGACATCGCCAAGGCGGAGTCGAAGCGCGGCACCATCATCGTCGAGTCGTTCGTCACCGGGCGCGACTACCGCTGCCTCATCGTCGGCGGCCGCATGCAGGCCATCGCCGAGCGCGTACCGGCCCACGTCGTCGGTGACGGGTCGAGCACCGTGGCCCAGCTCGTCGAGGTGACGAACTCGGACCCGCGCCGCGGTGTCGGTCACGAGAAGGTGCTGACGAAGATCAAGGTCGACGACGCGGCCCGCGAGGTGCTCGCCGGGCAGGGGTACACGCTCGAGTCGGTGCCGCCCGAGGGCGAGATGGTCAAGCTGGCCCTCACCGGCAACATGTCGACCGGCGGCATCTCCATCGACCGCACCTTCGACGCGCACCCCGACAACGTCGAGATCGCCGAGGAGGCCGCCCGCATGGTCGGGCTCGACGTCGCCGGCATCGACTTCATCTGCCCCGACATCACCTTCCCGGTGCGCGAGACCGGCGGCGCCATCTGCGAGGTCAACGCGGCGCCCGGGTTCCGCATGCACACGCACCCGACGGTCGGCGAGCCGCAGTTCATCGCCAAGCCCGTCGTCGACCTGCTCTTCCCGCCGGGGTCGCAGTCGCGCGTGCCGATCGTCGCCGTGACCGGCACCAACGGCAAGACGACGACCTCGCGCATGATCGCCCACATCTTCAAGGGCCTCGGGCGCAAGGTCGGCATGACCTCGACCGACGGCGTCGTCATCGACGAGCGGCTCGTCATCAAGGCCGACGCGTCCGGCCCCCGGTCGGCCCGCATGGTGCTGCAGAACCCGCGCGTCGACTTCGCCGTCATGGAGGTCGCGCGAGGCGGCATCCTGCGTGAGGGCCTCGGCTACGACCGCAACGACATCGCCGTCGTCACCAACATCGCGCCCGACCACCTCGGGATGCGCGGCATCGACACGCTGCGCCAGCTGGCCGACGTCAAGGCCGTCATCGTCGAGGCGGTGCCCCGCAACGGCTTCGCGGTGCTCAACGCCGACGACCCGCACGTGCGCAACATGCGCCGCCGCTGCTCGGGCGAGGTCATCTGGTTCTCGCTGGCGGAACCGGGCAGCGAGACGCGCGAGATGATCGACGACCACTGCCGCCGCGGCGGGCGGGCCGTCGTGCTCGAGGCCACGGACCGCGGCGAGATGATCGTCATCAAGCACGGCCGACGCAGCATGCAGCTGGCGTGGACGCACCTGCTGCCCTCGACCTTCGGCGGTGCGGCGCGCTTCAACGTCGCCAACTCGCTCGCCGCCGCCGGTGCGGCCTTCGCCGCCGGCGCCCCGCTGCACGACATCCGCCAGGGCCTGCGCACCTTCGCGACGACCTACTACCTCTCCCCCGGCCGCCTCAACCTCATCGAGGTCGGCAACGCGGACGTCTTCCTCGACTACTGCCACAACGCGGCCGGCATGAAGGAGCTCGGCGCCTTCGTCGACCGCTACGCCGAGCAGAAGGCGCGCAAGAACGACCACGCCCGCATGTCGCGCATCGGCATGATCGGCGCGGCCGGTGACCGCCGCGACGACGACATGCGCGAGCTCGGCGCGGTCGCCGCCCAGTACTTCGACGTCATCGTCATCCGTGAGGACGAGCGCCTGCGTGGCCGGGCCACCGGCGAGACGGCCGAGCTCGTCGCGGAGGGCGCCCGCCAGGCCATGGCCGAGGGCGCGCGCTGCCGCCAGGTCGAGATCGTGCTCGACGAGCTGGACGCCACCCGGCACGTGCTCGCGCGCACCAACCCCGGCGACCTCGTCGTCATGTGCGTCGACAAGCACGCGATGGTGGCCGCCGAGCTCGAGGAGCGCACGAAGCACGCCCAGGCCGGTGCCCGCGTCGGCCAGAAGGGCGACGCCGTCAGCGACCCCGACCTCGACCCGAACACGCTGACCGTGTCCGCCGAGGCCGAGGGCAGCGAGGCGTCAGACGAAGCCCTCACCGCCGCCGACGCCGAGCCCGAGACGGTCGACGACACGGCCGTCTGAGCCGGATGCCGGGTCGCGCGGCGCGCGCGACCCGGCCGCCCGGCATCCTGCCCCTTTTCCAGCCGCGGCCCGGTTTCGGACACCCTGACCCCCGGGATCGTGCCCCTTTTCCAGCCCTGGCCCGATTCCGGACGCCGTGCGCCCGGATCCGTGTCCGTCATCGGGCCGTGGCGGGAAAAAGGGCGGGCGGATGCCGGTCCGCGCGGTCCGCGCGGTCCGCGCGGTCCGCGCGCGTGGGCACGACGCGCGCCCTGCGCGCCCACCGGCATCCGGCTCAGGACGTCGGGGCGGCGATCTCGTCGGCGTAGGCCCGCAGCGCCCGGCGGTAGCTCTGGGTGTCGACGTCGGTCGTGGCGTCGAGGGCGGCCCGGATGAGGTCGGCGACGGCCTGACGCTCCTGGCCGAGGTCGGCCTGCACCAGGGCGCGGAACATCATCGCCGCCGTGTTCGTCGGCCGCTCGGCCAGCACACCCGCGACGAGCGTCGCGGCCTCGGGCGCCCGCCCGACGACCCGCAGGCTCGAGGCGAGCTGCAGCTGGGCGCGGTGGCGGTATGGCTCCCGCAGGCCGCTGCCGAGCGCCTGCTCGTAGAGGCCGATCGCGGTCGCGGCGTCACCGGCGCTGTCGTGCACCCCGGCGAGCTCGAAGACGAGGCGGGCGTCGCCCGGGTGCCCCTCGACGAGCCGCTGCGCCCGCTCGATGCGCCGGGCGTCGTCGGTCAGCTCCCAGACCGCCGTGATCTCGCCCTCGAGCTCGTGCTCGCCGCGGGCGGCGACGACCTTGCGGCGGATGGAGTCGGCGTCGTCGACGGTGCCGCCGTGCGCACGGATCCAGGCGTCGACCTCGAGCCGCTCGGCGTGCGTCATGACGGCGAGCACGTCGCCGTCGAGGGTGTGCGGGTAGAGCGCCTCGAGGGCGCCGAGCTCGGTGTCGTAGCCGGGCACGTCGAGCACCCCGACCTTGGCCAGGCCCTCGCGGAAGAGCCCGAGCAGCTCGTCGCCCTCGCGCCCCCGCAGGTAGTGCTCGGTGTAGCGGACGACGATGTCGTCGGCGCCACGACCGGCCAGCTCGCCCATGGCTACGATGGCGTCGTCGGCCCGGTCGCCGGCGCAGCCGAGACCCAGCCGCACGGCCCCGCCGGGGGCGGTGAGGCCGCGGGCGACCGTGAGCAGGGCCTCCAGCCCGGCCTCGTTGTGGGCCATGTCCATGACGACCGTGGCCCGGCCACCGCCCTCGAGCGGCAGCGTGTACGTGTTGAGCCGGCCCCAGTTGTGCTCGGGATCGGGCGCGAAGCTGCGCAGCCCGTCGACGACGGCGGCGCGCGTGACGCCGAGCCCGAGGCAGGCCGCTGCCCCCGCGAGCGCGTTCGCGATGTTGTTGTCCGACAGCCCCGAGAGCGTCATCGGTACGTCGACGATGCGCACGAGCCGGTCGGGGTCGCCGTTGGGCGAGAGCACGACGATCTCGCCGTCGAGCACGGTGATGCCGCGTCCGCCCTGGTTGATCGACTCCCACAGCGCCGGGCTGGCGGGGTCGAGGCTGAACGCCCACGGCTTGGCCTTGATGCCGTGCCGCATCGCCCACACGCGGGGGTCGTCGCCGTTGAGCACGACCCACCCCTCGGGACGGGTCACCGTCGTCACGATGGCCTTGACCTCGGCGAGCTGGTCGAGGGTGTCGATCCCCTGCATCCCGAGGTGGTCGGCGCTGACGTTGGTGACGACGCTGACGTCGTTGCGCGTCACGCCCATGCCGCGCAGCAGCATGCCGCCGCGGGCGGTCTCGAGGATGCCGATGTCGAGCCCGGGCGTCTCGAGCACCCCACGGGCGCCCGCGGGCCCGGAGAAGTCGCCCGACTCCTTCGTCTCGCCCATGACGACGACGCCGTCGGTCGAGCTCCAGGCGGTGGTCAGGCCCGCGGCCATGCAGATGTGGGCCATGAGCCGGGTCGTCGTCGTCTTGCCGTTCGTGCCCGTCACCGACGCGACCGGGACCGTCGGGGTGAGCACCGACGGCCCGGGACCGTCGGGCGAGGCGATGACGGCGGCCGCGGCCTCGTCGAAGACCTCGTCGACGGCGCGGCTGCGCTCGAGCAGACCGGCGAGCACGCGACCGACCTGCTCACCGGCGGTCTGGCCCTTCGTGCGGTGCACCCACGGGAAGGCGAGCACCACCTCGGCGGGGTGGCCGCCGGCCCGCACCCGAACGCCGAGGCGCCCGGCGCCGATCTCGGTGCCGAGGCGCCGCGTCACGTGGCGCACGAGGCGCATGACGAACCGCTGGCGCAGCGCCGAGCGACGCTTGCCCGGCCGCACCGCGCGCATCCCGAGGCGGGCGGCGAGCCGCTCGCACTCGGTGCGCCGCAGCCCGAGGTAGCCGGGCAGGTCGAGCGTGACCTTGATGGCAGGGCGGGCGAAGTAGAGGTTGGGGCCGTCGAGCACCCGCACCTCGTCGACGCGGACAGCGGGCAGCGTGGCGCCGGCTTCAGACATGGGCGAGAGCCTAGCGATGCCGCGGTCCCGGCCGAGCCCGGCTACGCCGTCACTGCCCCATGGCGTGCACGCCGCCGTCGACGTGCACGATCTCGCCCGTCGTCGCGGGGAACCAGTCGGAGAGCAGCGCCGCGCACGCCTTGGCCGCGGGTACCGGGTCGTTGACGTCCCAGCCGAGGGGCGCGCGCTCGTCCCAGATGCGCTCGAACTGCTCGAAGCCCGGGATCGACTTCGCCGCCGTCGTGCGGATGGGGCCGGCGGCGACGAGGTTGCACCGCACATGACGCGCGCCGAGGTCACGGGCGAGGTAGCGGTTGGTCGACTCGAACGCGGCCTTGGCCACGCCCATCCAGTCGTAGACGGGCCACGCGAACTTCGCGTCGAAGGTCAGCCCGACGACACTGCCTCCCCGCTGCTCGTCCATGAGCGGCAGCGCCGCCGCCGCCAGCGCCTTGAGGCTGTAGGCCGACGCGTGCAGGGCGGTCGAGACGTCCTCCCAGGTTCCCTCCATGAAGTTGAAGGCACCCTGGGGGGCGAAGCCGATCGAGTGCAGCACGCCGTCGAGGCCGTCGACGTGCTCGCGCAGCCGCTCGGCGAGGGTGTCGAGGTGCTCGCCGTCGGTGACGTCGAGCTCGAGCACCGGCGGGGTCTCGGGCAGCCGCTTGGCGATCGTCTGGGTGATGCGCATCGTGCGCCCGAACGAGGTGAGCACGACCTGCGCGCCCTCCTCCTGCGCGAGCTTGGCGACGTGGAACGCGATCGAGCTGTCCATGAGGACGCCGGTGACGAGCAGCTTCTTGCCTTCGAGGATTCCCATGCCAGTGTCCTTCTCGGGTGTGCGGGGTGGGTGGTCGGATGCCGGTGGGCGGGCCGGTGCGTCGGCGGCCGGGGCCGCGCAGGTCGAGTCAGTACGGGTGCTTCTGCGCCAGCCGGGGGCTCAGTGCCCCATGCCGAGGCCGCCGTCGACGGGGATGACGGCCCCGGTGACGTAGGCCGCGTCGTCGCTCGCGACGAAACGCACGACCGACGCCACCTCCTCGGGGGTGGCGAAGCGGCCGGCGGGGATGTTCGCGAGGTAGGCCTTGCGCTGCTCCTCGGGCAGGACCGCGGTCATCTCGGTGTCGATGAAGCCGGGGGCGACGACGTTGGCGGTGATGCCCCGCCCGCCGAGCTCGCGCGAGATGGAGCGGGCCAGGCCGACGAGCCCGGACTTGGAGGCGGCGTAGTTCGTCTGGCCGGGCGAGCCGTAGAGCCCGACGACGCTGCTGATGAGCACGATGCGCCCGCGTCGGGCCCGGATCATCCCCTTCGAGGCCCGCCGCGCGCAGCGGAAGGCGCCGGTGAGGTTCGTGTCGATGACGGAGTCGAACTCCTCGTCGCTCATGCGCATGAGGAGGGTGTCGCGGGTGATCCCGGCGTTGGCGACGAGCACCTCGACCGGGCCGCCGAAGATCTCCTCGGCGGCGGTGAACGCGGCGTCGACCGAGGCGGTGTCGGTGACCTCGCAGAGGACGCCCTCGAGGCCCTCCGGCGGCTCCCCCGACCGGTGGGTGATGACGACGTGGTGGCCGGCCTCGGCGAAGGAGCGGGCGATCGCGAGGCCGATGCCCCGGTTGCCCCCCGTCACGAGCACGTTGCGTCGCTCGGGCGTCGCCGCCGCTGTCGTCTCTGCCGTCACTGCCACCGTCTCCTCGTGTCGTCCGTCACGTCGTCACCGCCTCGCCGTCGCCTTCCCGAGAGCCCTCGGGACGTCGTCGTGCGGGCCGTGTCCGTCGTTATCGGAACGTGTCGAACCTTCGTTGCCAAGCCGAAACCTAACGGACTACTTTCGGGTAGTGCGCAGGCCTCTCGGCCGCCGCACGTCCGGCTGTGCGGACGTAGGGTGGGACCATGCGCACAACGAAGCAGCCGATGGTGTACAGCGTGACCACGGCCGCCACGTCGAGTACGGCCGACCAGGACTCCCGCATGAAGCGGTACCTCATCATGATGGGGATCCGCATCGCGTGCTTCGGCCTCGTCTTCGTCACGACCGGCTGGCTCCGCTGGGCCTGCATCGCCGGCGCCGTGCTGCTGCCGTACTTCGCGGTCATCGTCGCCAACGCCGTGCAGCCCCGTACGGTCGGCTCCCTGCAGCGGGTGACCCCGCAGGACGACACGACCCACCGCCTCGAGCGGTGAACCTCCTCACCGGAGCAGGCCTGGGCGGACTGGACCCCGCGGCGACACGTGCCGCCGGCAGCGGCGTCGACGCCGACCGGCGCGTCTGCAGCGCCAAGGGATGCCGGGCCGACGCCGAGCACGCGGTCGTCTGGCGCAACCCCAAGCTGCACGTCGAGGGTCGCCGCAAGGTGTGGCTCGCCTGCGGTGAGCACCGCGCGTCGCTGGCCGACTTCGTCAGCGCCCGTGGGTTCCTCATCGAGGTCGTGGGCGTCGACGCCCTCACCGCCGCCGACGGCTGAGCCTTCGACCGCAGTCTCGGCTCCCGTGCGTCGACGGTTCGTCACCGGCACACCGACCCCTGTCACCCGGCATCCGGTCACGTCCGTGACGGCACCGGATGCCGTGTCGCTCAGCCCCCGATGGACGACATCGGACGCTCGGGCTGGGTGAACCCCGGCTCCCCGATGCCGTGCCCGGCCCGCTTGCGCCACATCTCGCCGCGCAGCAGCCCCAGCAGCTCGTCGTCGGTCGCCCCCTCGCGCAGCGGCGTGCGAAGGTCGGTCTCGGTCTGGGAGAACAGGCAGTTGCGCACCTGCCCGTCGGCGGTCAGGCGCGTGCGGTCGCAGGCGGCGCAGAAGGGCGCCGTGACGCTGGCGATGATGCCGACGGTGGCCGGGCCGCCGTCGACGAGGAAGCGCTCGGCGGGGGCGCTGCCACGGTCCGTGGCGGGCAGCGGGGTGAGGGTCCAGCGCTGAGAGAGCCGGTCGCGGATCTCCTCGGCCGTGACCATGTCGACGCGGTCCCAGGCGTGCTGTGCGTCGAGCGGCATCTGCTCGATGAAACGTAGCTCGTAGCCGCGCTCGAGGCACCAGGCGAGCACGTCGGCGACGGCGTCGTCGTTGACGCCGCGCATCGCGACGGCGTTGACCTTGACGGGCGTGAGGCCCGCCTCGGCGGCGGCACGCAGGCCCGCCTCGACGTCGCCGAGTCGGTCGCGACGCGTGAGGGTCGTGAAGGTGTCGGCGTCGATGGTGTCGAGGCTGACGTTGACGCGGTCGAGGCCGGCGGCGGCGAGCGCCCCGGCGACCCGCTCGAGCCCGACCCCGTTGGTCGTCATGGCGATGCGGGGCCGCGGGCGCAGCGACGCGATGCCCTGCACGAGGTCGACGAGCGAGCGGCGCAGCAGCGGCTCTCCGCCGGTCAGGCGCACCTGGGTCACCCCGTCGCGGACGAACAGGCCGATGACGCGCAGCAGCTCCTCATCGGTGAGCATCTCCGAGCGGGGCATCCACGGCAGGCCCTCGGCCGGCATGCAGTACGTGCACCGCAGGTTGCACCGGTCGGTCACGGACACCCGGAGGTCGCGGGCACGCCGGCCGAACTGGTCGACCAGGCCGACCCGGTCGCCCTGGCGGACCGTGATCGGCCCCACGTGCACGCTCGTCATGCGCCCACTGTAGGCCGGGGTACCGTCGAGTCGTGCTTCGGCTCTGGCTCACCCGGCGGTGGATCGTGGCGACCCTCGTCGCGGTCACCTTCGGCGTCGCCTGCTACCACCTCGGCCTCTGGCAGTGGCACCGCCACGTCGAGCAGCAGACCAAGGTGACCGCCATCGCCACGAACTACGACAGCGCGCCTCGCCCCCTCTCGGACCTCGCGGGCCGGCTGGCTGACCTGCCCGCCGAGCGCCAGTGGACCCGGGTCACCCTCACCGGCACCTACGCCGAGGGGTCCGACCTGCTCGTGCGCAACCGCACGCTCGACGACAACCCGGGCTTCGAGGTCGTCACCCCCTTCACGACCGACGGGCGCACCCTCCTCGTCGACCGGGGCTGGGTGCCCAGCGGTGAGGATGCCGCGGTGACCCCTGTCGCGGACCCGCCCCCCTCGGGGTCGGTCGAGGTCACCGGCTGGGTGCGCACGGCCGAGCCGAGCCTCGGCCGTGACCTGCCCGCACCGCAGCTCGCGAGCGTCAGCGTGCAGGACGCACGTCGCCTCGTGCCGGGCCTCGACACCGCCGACGTGTACGTCGTGCTCGGCTCACAGCAGCCCCCGGCCGCGGTGGGGTCGCACCCGCTGCAACTGCTGCCGCGCCCGACCGAGGACCTCGGCCCGCACCAGGCCTACGCCTACCAGTGGTGGCTGTTCATGCCGGGCGGGCTCGTCTTCGTCGTCCTCGCCCTGCGCCGCGAGGCGGCGGCGGCCGCCGAGCCGGGCGACCCGGCATCCGGTGACGTCGGGCCGACGGATGACGGAGGCCTGGGCCCGACCGGTGACCAGACCGGTGACGGTCGCCGGACCCCTGTCGCGGCCGGCGCGACGCCGCGGACCCGGCCGGCCAAGCCGAAGAAGGTCCGCATTTGGGACGAGGAGGACGGCTGAGACCGTCCGGTCGCCGAGCTCGCCGAACGCGCGGGCTCAGCCGGTCGTGTCCCGTCGGGTCTCGTCGCGGCGTCGCTCGAGATGGGCTCGTTCGGCCGCGTTCCCCGTCAGGGACAACGCCCGGTCGTACGCACCCCGGGCGTCCTCCGGTCGACCGACCCGGCGCAGCACAGCTCGGCCCGGGTCACGTGCAGCGCATGGTAGCCGTCCAGCACGGGGTGGGCGGCGAGCAGCCGCTCCACCTCGGCCAGGCCGGCGGCGGCGCCCTCCGCCTCGGACACCGCGACCGCGCGGTTGAGCAGCACGACCGGCGAGGGGTCGAGCCGGGCGAGCGCGTCGTAGAGGGCGAGGACGGCCCGCCAGTCGGTGTCCTGCGCCCGGGCGGCCGACGTGTGCACCGCCGCCACGGCTGCCTGCAGCTGGTAACGGCCGGGTCGCGGCCCGCCGGCGGCCACCACGCGGACCCGCTCGTCCACCAGGGCGTGGCCCTCGGCTAGCAGGGTGCGGTCCCAGCGGCTGCGGTCCTGCTCACCGAGGGTGACGAGCTGCCCGGTCGCGCTCGTGCGGGCCGGGCGGCGCGCCTGGGTGAGCAGCATGAGGCCGAGCAGGCCGGCGACCTCGCCGTCGTCGGGCAGCAGCTCGCGCAGCAGCCGGCCCAGCCGCACCGCCTCGTCGGCGAGGTCCGGCCGGTCGAGGGCTGCGCCCTGCCCCGCCAGGTAGCCCTCGTTGAAGACGAGGTAGACGACGGCGAGCACCGCGGCGAGTCGGTCGTCCACGTCGGTGTCCGTGGGCACGCGGAAGGGGATGTGCGCCGCCCGGATCTTGGCCTTGGCCCGGGTGATGCGCCGGGCCGTCGTCGTCTCGGGGACGAGGAACGCGCGCGCGATCTCGGCGACCGTGAGCCCGCCGAGCAGGCGCAGGGTCAGGGCCACGCGCGCCTCCGGCGACAGCGCCGGGTGGCAGCAGGTGAAGACGAGCCGCAGGCGGTCGTCGGCCACGGGGCCCGTCGGGGCGTGGGGGGTCTCGTCGCGCAGCATGTGGGCCGCCTCGTGCTTCGCCTCTCGCCGCGACTCGCGTCGCAGCCGGTCGACGGCCTTGCGGGTGGCGGTCGTCATGAGCCACCCACCCGGGTTGGCCGGGACGCCCTCGCGGGGCCAGCGCTCGGCCGCGACGGCGAAGGCCTCTGCGGCCGAGTCCTCGGCGACGTCGAGGTCACCGGTGCGGCGGGCCAGCGAGGCGACGACCCGGGCCCACTCGTCGTGGTGGGCGCGGGTCAGGGCGCCGAGGGCGCCGGGGTCGTCGTCGGCCAGGGCGATCAGCTCCCCAGCAGGGCGGCGACCGACTCGGCGCTGCGGAACGGGCGCACCTCGACGGGCCCGCGGCAGGCCTTCGACCCGTCGGCGGCGAGCTCGAGGGCGACGTCGAGGTCGGGGGCCTCGACGACCCAGAACCCACCGAGGTGCTCCTTGGTCTCGAGGTAGGGCCCGTCGGTCAGGGCCGGCCGCTCGCCCCTGCCGTCGACGGTCGTCGCGGTCGACGGGGGTTCGAGGCCGTCGGCCATGACGAGGTACCCGTCGCGCTCGAGTCGCGCGGTGAAGACGCCGGTGTCGGCCAGCGACTCGCTCATGGCGTCCTGGGACGGGTACGGGCCGAGGTCGCCGGCGTCGGCCGGGGTGAAGACGGACAGCAGGTAGCGAGGCACCGTGGTCACTCCCCCGCGCCGCGGCCGTGACCGGACACGCCGGGCACGCCGGGCACGCTGGACATGCCCCTGCCCTCGAAGCGGTGCACCTCCTGGGGCCAGTCGAGCACCGCCGCCAGCCGGCCCGCCCAGTGGCGGGCGGTCTCGTCGTCGTCGACCTCGATGGCGCAGAAGCCGCCGAGGTGCTCCTTCGTCTCGACGTAGGGCCCGTCGGTGAAGAGCGGCTCACCGTCGCGCAGGGTCACGCTGCACAGCGCCGTCGTGGCGTCCAGGCCGCCGTGGGTGAACAGCAGCACGCCTGCCTGCTGCATCTCGGCGACGACGGCGCGGCTGGCCGCGCCCTTGTCGACGAGCTGGTCGTCGGTCTGGGCCGGGACCCACTCGTCGTTGAAGCTGATGAGGTACTGGGGCATCGTGACTCCTCGCGGCCGGCATCCGGTCGCCGTCGGGATGGGCGTCGGCGGTCGGGTCGACCGCCGCTCACCCACTCCACGAACGGCCCGGCACGGATACGACACCACGCCGACCGTGACTTGTCACGGCCTCCCGGCCGGGGCCACGTCGAGCCCGAGGTCGTCGTCGGCGGCGGCGTCGCCGTCGAGGTCGGGCGCGCCCGACGCGGATGCCGCCGACCCGTCGGGCCGCGTGTCGAACTGCGTCGCGTGCAGCAGGGCGTAGAGGCCCCCACGGCGCAGGAGGTCGGCGTGGCGGCCGGTCTCGATCACCCGACCGTGCTCGAGCACGACGATGAGGTCGGCCTGGCGGATGGTCGAGAGCCGGTGCGCGATGACGATCGACGTGCGCCCGTGCAGGGCGGCGTCGAGCGCACGCTGCACCGCGCTCTCGCTCTCGGAGTCGAGGTGCGCGGTCGCCTCGTCGAGCACGACGACGTCGGGCGCCTTGAGCAGGATGCGCGCGATGGCGAGGCGCTGCTTCTCGCCGCCGCTGAGGCGGTGGCCCCGGTCGCCGACGACGGTGTCGAGGCCCTCGGGCAGCTCGTCGACGAGGCCCCGGATCTGCGCGGCGTCGAGGGCCGCCTCGATGTCGGCCTCGGTGGCGTCGGGGCGCGCGTAGAGCAGGTTGGCCCGGATCGTGTCGTGGAAGAGGTGGGCCTCCTGGGTCACGACCCCGACCCGCTCGCGCAGCGAGGCGCTGAGGACGTCGCGCAGGTCGAGACCGCCCACCCGCACCGATCCCGCCGTCGGGTCGTAGAGGCGGGCCACGAGCGAGGTGAGGGTCGTCTTGCCGGCACCCGAGGGACCCACGAGGGCGACGAGCTGGCCGGGCTCGGCCCGCAGAGTCACGTCGTGCAGCACGGGCCCGCCGCTGCGGCGGTCACCGGTGGCGGTGGCCTCGAGCGAGGCCAGCGACACCTCGTCGGCCGACGGGTAGTGGAAGTCGACGTGGTCGAGCTCGACCGCCAGCGGCCCCTTGGGCAGCGGGCGGGCGTCGGGGCGGTCGGCGACGAGGGGCTCGAGGTCGAGCACCTCGAAGACGCGCTGGAACGACACGAGCGCGGTCATGACGTCGACGCGCACGTTCGACAGCGCCATGAGGGGCGCGTAGAGCCGACCCAGCAGGGCCGCCAGCGCGAGCAGCGTGCCGACGGTGAGGGTGCCGGTCACGGCCATCGCGCCGCCGAAGCCGTAGACCATCGCCGTCGCGAGGGCGGCGACGAGGGTCAGGGCGGCCATGAAGATCGAGCGGTTGACCGAGATGAGCACACCGACGTCGCGCACGCGCGCTGCGCGCTCGTTGTACTCGGCCTCCTCGCGCTCGGGCACGCCGAAGAGCTTGACGAGCAGGGCGCCGGCGACGTTGAACCGCTCGGTCATGCGGGTGCCCATGTCGGCGTTGAGCTTCATCTGCTGGCTGGCCAGCCCGGCGAGGCGACGACCCATGAGCCGCGCCGGCACGAGGAAGAGCGGGACGAGCAGCAGCGAGCCCAGGGTCAGCTGCCACGACAGCGCGAGCATGGCGGCGACGAGCAGCGTGACCGAGACGATGTTGCTGACGACGTTCGACAGCACCGAGGTGAAGGCCTGCTGCGCGCCGATGACGTCGTTGTTGAGGCGCGACACGAGCGAGCCGGTCTGCGCCCGGGTGAAGAACGCGACGGGCTGGCGCAGCACGTGCGCGAAGACCTGGTTGCGCAGGTCGCTGATGAGGCCCTCGCCGATCTTCGAGGAGTACCACCGCGACACGATCGTCAGCACGGTGTCGACGACCGCGATGAGCGCGACGACGAGGGCCAGCTCGACGACGACGCCGGTGTCGCGCGGGATGACGCCTCGGTCGACGATCTCCTTGAGCAGCAGGGGCACCGCCACCACGAGGGCGGAGTCGACGACGGTCACGGTGAGGAAGGCGATGATCGCGGTGCGGTAGGGCCCGGCGTACGACAGCACCCGTCGCCACAGCCCGGGCGTCAGCCTCTCGGCCGTCACACCGGCGTCACGTGACATCGACCGCATCGCGGCCCACGGCTGCATCCCCACGGGGTCCCCTCTCGTCCTGCTCCATCGAACCCCACGGCACCGACGGTGATTCCCGCACGGCGACCCCGGGACGACCCCGGGGCTGCGCCCGGGCGCCGGATGCCGGTGGGCGGCGGTCAGCCGAGCCCGTCGACGAGGGCGGTGAGCAGGGGCCCCTGCGCCCGGCGCTCGCGGGCGAGCTGGGCCTCGCGGGAGGGGTCGTCGACGGCCGCCCGCAGCAGCGGCTTGAGGGCGCGGACCGCCTCGTCGGGCGCGGAGAGGATGCCGCCGACGAGCGAGTACGTCGCCGCGTCGAGGTCGGCCGCGGGCACGATCGAGTTGACGAGGCCCATGGCGTGGGCCTCGGGGGCGCTGACCGGACGGCCCGTGGCACACATCTCCAGCGCCCGGGCGTAGCCCACGAGGTGCACGAGCGGGCCGGTGCCACCGAGGTCGGGCACGAGGCCGAGACCGGTCTCACGCATCGCGAACCAGGCGTCGAGGGCGGCGACGCGCAGGTCGGCCGCGAGGGCGAGCTGGAAGCCGGCGCCGATGGCGTGCCCGTGCACCTGGGCCACGACGACCGCCGGGCACTGCGCCCAGGCGGTGAAGCCCTCCTGGTAGGTGGCGATGGCCGCGTCGACGGCATCCTCACCCCGGGCCACGAGGCCCTTCATGCTCTCCTCGCCGGCGACCCCCTCGGCGCTGAACATGGCCGTGTCGATGCCGGCCGAGAACGACGCACCGGCGCCCTTGAGCACGACGACCCGGATGTCGTCACCCAGCGAGCGCGCCTCGTCGGCGAGCGCCGCCCACAGGGAGGGAGTCTGGGCGTTGCGCCGCTCGGGCTGGTCGAGGGTCAGGGTGCGGACGGGGCCGTCGGTCTCGACCAGCAGGTGCGGGTGGCTCATGCAGGCAGGCTACCCACGGCCCCCGGAGGCACCCGCCGCCGACGCCCCGACCGCGCGCAGCACGCCCCAGCCCGCGACGGAGGCCGGCACCGCGGTCTCGACCCGGAACACCCGGCAGCACCCGAGGCACGACCACAGCGAGGTGGGGTCGGGGAACGGGTTCACGTCGTCGCCCGAGCAGTAGGGGCAACGCAGCTGGTGGCGGGGCATGCGCCGAGTGTGGCGACGGCCCACGTGACCCGTCAATAACCATCCATTATGCGAGCGAGAACGTGAGGTTATCCTCGCAGAGGTGCGGACTAGGCGAGGTTGACGAGGTCCTTGTAGTCGGGGCCCCACAGGTCCTCGACGCCGTCGGGGAGCAGCAGGATGCGCTCGGGCTCGAGCGCGTCGACGGCCCCCTCGTCGTGGGTGACGAGGACGACCGCCCCCTCGAAGGTCGACAGCGCGCCGAGGATCTCCTCGCGCGAGGCCGGGTCGAGGTTGTTGGTCGGCTCGTCGAGCAGCAGGACGTTGGCCGCGCTGACGACGAGCAGGGCGAGGGACAGGCGCGTCTTCTCGCCACCGGAGAGCACCCCCGCCGGCTTGTGCACGTCGTCGCCGGAGAAGAGGAAGGAGCCGAGCACCTTGCGCACCTCGGTCTCGCCGAGGTCGGGTGCGGCCGACTTCATGTTCTCGAGCACGGTGCGCCCGACGTCGAGGTTCTCGTGCTCCTGCGCGTAGTACCCGAGCCGGAGCCCGTGGCCGGGCTCGACCTGGCCGGTGTCGGGGACGTCGACGCCGGCGAGCATCCGCAGCAGCGTCGTCTTGCCCGCACCGTTGAGGCCGAGCACGACCACCTTGCTGCCCCGGTCGATGGCGAGCGTGACGTCAGTGAAGACCTCGAGCGAGCCGTAGGTCCGCGAGAGGCCCCTGGCGCGCAGCGGTGTCTTGCCGCACGGCGCCGGCTTGGGGAAGCGCAGCTTGGCCACCTTGTCCTGCTGGCGCTCGCCCTCGACGCCGGCGAGCAGCCGCTCGGCGCGCTTGGCCATGTTCTGGGCCGCCGTGGCCTTCGTCGCCTTGGCCCGCATCTTGTCGGCCTGGGCCAGCAGGGCGCCGGCCTTCTTCTGGGCGTTCTGAAGCTCGCGGCGGCGGCGCTTCTCGTCGGTCTCGCGCGCCTGCAGGTAGGTCTTCCAGCTGACGTTGTAGATGTCGAGGGCCGAGCGGTTCGCGTCGAGGTGGTAGACCTTGTTGACCACCGCGTCGAGCATGTCGGCGTCGTGGCTGATGATGATCAGCCCGCCCTTGTAGGCCCGCAGGTACTCGCGCAGCCAGACGATCGAGTCGGCGTCGAGGTGGTTGGTCGGCTCGTCGAGCAGCAGGGTCTCGTTGCCGGAGAACAGGATCCGCGAGAGCTCGACGCGTCGGCGCTGACCGCCCGAGAGCGTCCCGAGGGGCTGTCCGAGCACGCGCTCGTCGAGGGCGAGGGCGCTCGCGATCGAGGCGGCCTCAGACTCGGCGGCGTAGCCGCCCTGGGCCTCGAACTCGACCTCGAGCGAGGCGTAGCGGCGCATCGCCTTCTCGCGCACCTTCTCGTCGTCGCTGCCCATGCGCTCCTCGGCCTGGCTGCGACGGCGCACGATGTCGTCGAGCCCGCGGGCCGAGAGGATGCGGTCGCGGGCGATCATCTCGAGGTCGCCGGTGCGCGGGTCCTGCGGCAGGTACCCGACCGCGCCGGTGCGCGTCACGGTGCCGGCGGCGGGTTGGCCCTCCCCCGCGAGCACCTTCGTCAGGGTCGTCTTGCCGGCGCCGTTGCGCCCGACGAGACCGATGCGGTCGCCCGCGTCGATGCGGAAGCTGGCGTCCTCGACGAGCAGGCGGGCACCCGCACGCAGCTCGATGCCGGTGGCGACGATCACGGCTGTTCCTCTCTGGTGCCGCACTACGTCAGCGGCCGGATTGACCCCTCCATTCTGCCAGCGTGCGACCCGTGCTTACGACCACGTTCAGCCACACTCACCCTCGTTCACGGCACAGCAGCACGACGACGCTGCCGACGAGCGAGACGGCGGCGGTGACGAGCACGGCCGCGTTCCACCCGGCCACGAGGCCCGCAACGCCGTCGGATGCCGGTGCGCCCGATGGCTGCGCGGCCACCGCGGCGACGACGACCGACACGACGGTGACCCCCACGGCCGACCCGACGTAGCGGGCGGTGTTGTTGGCGCCGCTGCCCATCGCGCCGCGCCCGTCGGGCACGCTGGCCACCGCCTCCCGGCCGAGGGCGGAGTTGAGCACGCCGCTCGCCACCCCCGCGACGAGCAGGCCGGGCACGAGACGCCCCCACGACGAGCCGGTCCCGACGCCGCCGAGGGCGAGCTGGCCCACGCCGACGAGAGCCAGCGAGGCGGCCAGCTGCAGGCGACCGGTGAACCGGGCGGGCAGCCGACGCGCGAACAGCGCCACGACGACGCTCGTGCCCGACCACGCCACGAAGACGAGGGCGGTCGTCGTGGCCGGCACCCCCAGCGCGAGGCCGAGGAAGCCCGGCAGGTACGACATCACGGCGATGATGCCCGCACCCGTCACGAAGGCCGCCGTCGTCGCGGCCACGAAGCGCGGCGCGCGGAAGAGCTCCAGCGGCACCATGGCCGACGCGCTGCGCGCCTCCACGGCGACGAAGCCGAGGCCGGTGACGACGGCGGCCCCGGCGAGGCCGAGGACGAGGGTCGAGGTCCAGCCCTGACGCCCCTCGACCATCGCCGCGAGCAGGCAGGTGAGGGACGCCGAGAGCAGTGCCGCACCCGCGAGGTCGAGACCCCGCGGCGTCGCGGACCGGTTCTCCTCGAGCCGCAGCCGACCGTGGGCCGCGACGGCCAGCGAGCCGACGACGAGCACCCAGTAGGCGTCACGCCACGTCAGCCACCGCTCGAGGAACGTCGAGAGCAACGGGCCGAGGGTGATGCCACCCCCGACGCTCGCGCCCCAGACTCCGGCGGCGCGCGCCCGTGCGGGTCCGGGCTCGTACCAGTGCGCCACGAGCCCAAGGCTCGCCGCGACGACGGCGGCGCCGCCCACGCCCTGCACGACCCGGGAGGCGACGAAGAGGCCGGTGGAGCCGGCGAGCGCCGACAGGGCCGACCCGGCCGAGAGCACGAGCAGTCCCCACACGACGAGGCGCCGGCGACCGAGGTCGTCGGCGAGCGCCCCCGCGGTCAGGAGGGTCGCGCCCAGCCCGACCCCCATCGAGCTGAGCATCCACGTCCGCCCCGCCACGTCGGCATCCAGCTCGGCGGCGACCGCGTTGACCGTCGCCAGGGGCGCGGTGAAGGCGACCAGGGTCAGGACCGTGCCGAGCGAGGCGACGACGAGCGCCCTCGACCGGGCCCGACCCACGTTTACGGCTGCGACACACACGTGCCCCATCATGGCGCTCATGGACAGCCCCGCCCCCGGCCGACCGCGCAGCGCGGAGCACTCCCGCCTCGGCGAGTGCGACGGGCCCGCGGCGCCGTGGCGGCTGTGGGGCCCGTACCTCGCCGGGCGCCAGTGGGGCACCGTGCGCGAGGACTACACCGCCGACGGTGACGCGTGGGCCGGCTTCCCCTTCGACCACGCCGTCTCGCGGGCCTACCGCTGGGGCGAGGACGGCCTCGGCGGCATCAGCGACCGCTACGGCTTCCTCAACGTCGCCGTGTCGCTGTGGAACGGGCGCGACCCGATCCTCAAGGAGCGGCTCTTCGGCCTCACCAACACCGAGGGCAACCACGGCGAGGACGCCAAGGAGTACTGGTGGGCCCTCGACGGCACGCCCACCCACAGCTGGATGCAGTGGCTCTACCGCTACCCGCAGGCCGAGTTCCCCTACGAGCAGCTGCGCCGCGAGAACGCCGAGCGCACCCGCGACGAGCGCGAGTTCGAGCTAGGCGACACCGGCCTGCTCGACGACGGGGAGTTCTTCGACGTCACCGTCACCTACGCCAAGGCCGACCCCACCGACATCTGCATCCGGGTCACCGCCACCAACCACGGCCCCGCGGCCGCGCCGTTGCACCTGCTGCCGACGGTCTGGCTGCGCAACACGTGGTCGTGGGGCACCGACCCGCGCATCACCGAGCTGCACGAGGTGCGTCGCAACGGGCGGCCGCCCCGCGGCTACCGCGCCGCCGAGGTGCGACACGGCTTCCTCGGCTCGTACGTCCTTGCAGCACAGGGCAACCCGCAGATCCTCTTCTGCGACAACGAGACCAACGCCGCCAAGCTGTGGGGCAGCACGAGCGCCCAGTCGCTCTACCCGAAGGACGGCATCAACGACCGCGTCGTGCACCGGCGTCGCAACGCCGTCAACCCGAAGGGCTACGGCAGCAAGGCCGCGTTCTGGTACCAGTGGGATGCCGTGCAGCCGGGTGAGACGGTCACCGTCGACCTGCGTCTCGGCCCGTCGGACCGTGGCCTCGCGGCCTTCGGCGAGCCCTTCGACGCGGTGGTCGCGGCGCGCTCGGCCGAGGCCGACGAGTTCTACGGCCACGTCATCCACCCCTCGCTGACGCCCGACGAGCGGCACGTCGCCCGCCGGGCCTACGCCGGCCTGCTGTGGGGCAAGCAGCTCTACCGCTACGACGTCGGGCAGTGGCTCGCGGGCGACCCCGTGGGGCCCAAGCCGCCGGGCTCGCGGGCCGGCATCCGCAACGAGCGGTGGAAGCACCTCGCCCTCGCCGACGTCGTCTCGATGCCCGACGAGTGGGAGTACCCGTGGTTCGCCGCGTGGGACCTCGCCTTCCACACCATCCCCCTCGCGCACGTCGACCCCGACTTCGCGAAGGAGCAGCTCGTGCTCATGTGTCGCGAGTGGGCGATGCACCCGAACGGGCAGCTGCCCGCGTACGAGTGGGAGTTCGGCGACGTCAACCCGCCGGTGCACGCGTGGGCGGCCTGGCACGTCTACCGCATCGACGGCTACCGCGACCGTGAGTTCCTCACCCGGGTCTTCACCAAGCTGCTGCTCAACTTCGCGTGGTGGGTCAACCGCAAGGACGAGGCCGGGAGCAACCTCTTCGAGGGCGGCTTCCTCGGCATGGACAACATCGGCCTGTTCAACCGCTCGGCCCCGCTGCCGCCCGGGTTCCGTCTCGAGCAGAGCGACGCGACGAGCTGGATGGCCTTCTACTGCCAGCAGATGCTCAAGATCGCGCTCGAGCTGGCGCGCACCGACAAGGCCTACGACGACCTCGCGACGAAGTTCCTCGAGCACTTCCTCTCGATCGCCCAGGCGGTGCGGCACTTCGGCTCGAGCGACAAGTCGCTGTGGCACGAGGGCGACGGGTTCTTCTACGACGTGCTCGTGCAGCCCGACGGCCGCGCGCCGCACATGCGGGTGCGCTCGATGGTCGGCCTGCTGCCGATCCTCGGCACGACCGAGATCCCGGCGTGGGTGGCCGACGAGCTGCCCGACGTCACCGCCCGTCTCGCGTGGCTGCAGGAGCGTCGCCCCGAGCTCACCGAGCCCGTCGTCACCCGCGAGGCCGACGGCAAGATCCTGCTCACGCTCGTCGAGCCGGACCGGCTGCGGCGCCTGCTCGAGCGCATGTTCGACACCGAGGAGTTCCTCTCCCCCTTCGGCATCCGCTCGCTGTCGGCCGCCACCCGGCAGGCCGTCACGGCGACCGTCGGCGACGAGACCGTCTCGATCGCCTACGAGCCCGGCGAGTCGCGCACCGCGATGTTCGGCGGCAACTCCAACTGGCGTGGGCCCGTGTGGTTCCCGGTCAACGTCCTGCTCGCCGACAAGCTGCGCACGTACGGCCGCTTCTTCGGCGACGAGGTCCAGGTCGAGATCCCCCGCGGGTCCGGTCACTGGGGCACGCTCGAGGACGCCGCCGACGTCATCGACCACGGCCTCACCGACCTCTTCCGACCCGTCGACGGCCGCCGCCCCGCCGACGGCAAGCGCATCGAGTCGCGCGACGACCCGCTGTGGTCGGCCCACCCGACGTTCTCGGAGTACTTCGACGGCGACACGGGCGAAGGCCTCGGCGCGACGCACCAGACCGGGTGGACGGCCCTCGTCGCGCACCTGCTCAACCCCCGCCTGCCCCCGGACCCGCGCGACATGGGGTGGGGCTGACGGCATCCGGCGACGGTCGGCGATCGTGGGCGCCGCGCTGTCGACGGTGGGCGCCGCGTCGTCGACGGATGCCGGGTGGCCGGCGGTGCTCGGGTAGCGTGACCCCCCGTGACCGAGCCCATCACCGTCGCCCCCATCAGCGCGGACCAGCACCTCGCCTGGGTCCGTGACCAGCGGGCGGTGAGCTTCCTGCAGACCCCGGCGTGGGCACAGGTCAAGACCGACTGGCGCACGGAGTCCGTCGGCTGGTTCGAGGGCGAGCGCCTCGTCGGTGCCGCCCTCGTGCTCTACCGGCCGCTGCCGCGCATCGGCCGGTCGCTCGCGTACGTGCCCGAGGGGCCGGCGATCGACTGGTCCTCCCCCCGTCTCGTCGAGATGCTCCGGGCCCTGCGCGACCACGTCCGGCGCCGCAAGGCCTTCGTGCTGCGCCTCGGCCCGCCCGTGGCGACGCACCGCTGGCACGCGCTGACGATCAAGGACGGCATCAGCGACCCGCGCGTCGGCCGCTACGACGAGGCGACGCCCGACGTCGTCGAGCCGGAGGGGACGGCGGTGGTCGACCAGCTGCGGCGCCTCGGCTTCCGGCACCTCTCGGCCGACGACGGCTTCACCGCCGGCCAGCCGGAGTACGTCTTCCGCATCCCGCTCGCCGGGCGGTCGGAGGCCGACGTCCTCGCCGGCATGAACCAGCTGTGGCGGCGCAACATCAAGAAGACCGAGAAGAACGGCGTGCAGGTGCGCGTCGGCGGGGCGCAGGACGTCGCCGCCTTCCACCGTGTCTACGTCGAGACCGCCGAGCGCGACCGGTTCACCCCGCGCGGGCGCGAGTACTTCGAGCGCATGTACGCCGCGCTGTCGGCGGAGGACCCCGACCGCATCCGGGTCTACCTCGCCGAGCACGAGGGCGACGTCCTCGCGGCCACCGTCTTCGTCCGCGTCGGCGAGCATGCCTGGTACTCCTACGGTGCGTCGACGGCGGCGAAGCGCGAGCTGCAGGGCTCCACCGCGATCCAGTGGCGGATGCTGCGTGACTCGATCGCGGCCGGCGCGTCGGTCTACGACCTGCGCGGCATCACCAACACCCTCGACACCGAGAACCCTCACATCGGTCTCATCCGCTTCAAGGTGGGCACCGGTGGCGAGGCGGTGCGGCTCGTCGGCGAGTGGGACCTTCCCCTGAACCCCCTTCTCTACCGGGCGTTCTCGCTCTACATGAACCGGCGGTGAGCTGATGTCGTTCGTGCTCCACGTCGACGCCGCGCGGTGGCGTGCCGCCCAGGACGCCGCCGCGGCCCGGTACCCCGGTGTCGTCCCCGTCGTGAAGGGCAACGGCTACGGCTTCGGGCGCGACCTGCTCTGCGCCGAGGCCGGTCGGCTCGGCGCCAGCACCGTGGCCGTCGGGCTCTACGCCGAGCTCGGCCCCGCCCTCGACGCCTTCGCGGGCGACGTCCTCGTCATGGAGCCGTTCCGGGCCCGCGTGCACGACGACCTCGCCCGCCTCGACGCCCGCCAGCAGGCGGACGCCGGCCGCGGCGTGCACACCGTCACGAGCGCGGTCGACCTCGAGGCGCTGCGGGAGGTCGCCCCGCGGGCCCGGGTCGTCGTCGAGGCGCTGACGTCGATGAACCGCTTCGGTGCCCCGGTCGCCGAGGTCGCCGACCTCGCCCACCGGGCGGACGCCGAGGGCGTCACCCTGCACCTCCCGCTCGGCACCGGCCACGTCGAGGAGATCAGCCGGTTCGTCGACGCCGCCCCCGACGTGCGGCGCTGGTACGTCTCGCACACCTCCCCCGGCGAGCTCGCCGAGCTGGCCCGCCGGCATCCGGGCCGCGAGCTGCTCCCGCGCGTCGGCACCTCGCTCTGGCTCGCCGACCCTGCGGCCCACGAGGTGCGGGCCCACGTGCTCGACGTGCGCCCGGTCGGCAAGGGCGAGCACGCCGGCTACCGGCAGCGCCCCCTCGCCCCCGGCCACGTCGTCGTCGTCAGCGGCGGCACCTCGCACGGCGTCGCGATGGAGTCGCCCGCCTCGGCGGCCACCCCCCGCGCCCGCGCGGTCGCCGTCGTCGAGGGGCTGCTCGAGGCGGCGCACCGCGTCACCTCGCCCTTCACCGTCGGCGGGCGACGGGTGCGCTTCGCCGAGCCGCCGCACATGCAGTGCAGCCTCCTGTCGCTGCCCGCCGGGGGCGCCGTGCCCTCCGTGGGCGACACCGTGCCGGTGCGCATGCGCCTGACGACCGCCTACCCGGATGCCGTCGAGCTGCACTGAGGCAGTGGCCCGGCCGCGCCCGGTGACCTCGAACCCCTACCGCTCCAAGCCCCTCCGGCCCTAGCCTGCGGAGCGACGCACGCGGGGGCGTGCGAGACAGGCGGTCGCCATGCTCAGGTCCAGCGCGTCCCGGGCGGTGGTGGCCACCGTCGCGACCGCCGTCGTCACCCTGACCGTCGGCGTCGCGCCGGCGTCGAGCGCCGCGCCATCGAGGCAGGCACCGACGCGGGCACCGTCGGCCGCGGCGCGGGTCGTCGAGGTGCGCCCGGGCACCGGCACCCTGCAGCGGGCCGTCGACCTCGCCCGGCCGGGCGACGTCCTCGCGCTGCACGCCGGCACCTACCGGGGCCGGGTCTTCGTCGCGGTGTCGGGCACCGAGGCGGCGCCGATCGTCGTGCGGCCCTTCGGCGACGGGGCGGTCACCGTGACCGAGAGCTTCGAGCCGGCCGACTGCGCGGCCACCCAGCCCAACGTCAACCGCACCCTCATGCTGCGCGAGGGGGTCGACTGGTGGACCTTCGAGGGCCTGCGGGTCGTCGGCGGCGTGTGGGTCTCGGGCACGAACTTCTCCGCGCCGGCCGCGTGGATCAAGGAGATGACGAAGCGCAAGGGAGACTGGCAGACCCGACGGTCGCTGCCGGGCCGGGGCTACGTCGGCGGGCGTACCGCCGTGCCCGACCCCGCCGCCGCCCCGGGCGTCTACGCCGCACTGTCGCGCACCCTCGGCGTCCCGCTCGACCCGGCGACCGGCATCCGGCTGCTCGACAACGACATCAGCGGGCGCGGCATCCACGTCGCCCTCGGCACCCGGGGGGCGATCACCGGCAACACGGTGCACGACGTCGAGTGCGGCATCGGCCCCGGCATCTGGCTCAACACCTACAGCGACTTCTGGGACATCAGCCGCAACACCGTCTCGCGCGTCGCCGACTCGCGGTGGCTGCACTACATGCAGGAGGGGATCCGCACCGGCTCGGCCTCGTCGTACAACACGGTCTCCGACAACGTCGTCACCGAGCTGCCGACCGACGGGCGGGGCATCACGACCGACATCGACGCGAGCTTCAACACCTTCAGCCACAACACGGTCCGCGGGGTCGACATCGGGCTCAACGACCAGGAGTCCGGCTGGGGGAACGTGTGGCGGGGCAACCTCGTGGTCGACAACCGGGGCGCCGGCATGGTCTTCCGCGGCGCGGACGCCAAGCTGCGCCAGCCCTCGCTCAACAGCTCGACGCTCGCCGCCGTCGTCGTCTGCAACGTCGCCCCCACCTCGAGCCTCGCGGCCGGGGCGCTCATGTCGTCGACCTTCACGGACAACACCTTCCGGCAGGTGTCGCTGGCGACGAACCTCACCTCCTACTGGGGCAGGTACGGCAATACGTGGAACGGCCGCACGGCCCTACCCCCGGCCCGGCCGAAGCCCGCCCCTCCCGGCGCGTGCCCGCCGGCCGGCGCGCGCACCGGCGCCCCGGCCCCGGCCGCGGGCTAGGGTGGCCCTGACCGGACCGTGAGACCCGTCGCAGGTCCTCGTCCGAGAACGGTCCCCGGCCTGCAGGAGCACATCCCATGACGTTCAACGACAACGCCCAGCTCGACACGTCGCAGGTGCAGAGCGGCGGGTCGTCGGGCGGCGGTGGCGGCGGCGGTGGCTTCCCCGGCGGGATCCAGGTCGGCGGCGGCATCGGCGGCCTCATCCTGCTCGTCCTCGGGCTCATCTTCGGCGGCGGCCAGCTGCTCGGCGGCGGGGGCGACACCGGCACGACGGGCGGCCTGCCCTCGCAGCAGCTGCAGCGCGACCAGGTGTCCGCGGCGGGCCAGGTCAGCTCGGGCGACTTCTCGCAGTGCCGCACCGGCGCCGACGCGAACAAGGACGACGTCTGCCTCGTCATCGCGACGGTCAACAGCGTGCAGGACTACTGGACCAAGACGCTGCCCAAGTACGACATGACGTACGAGCCCTCCCTGACCGTGCTCTACTCCGGCCAGACCCGCTCGGGCTGCGGCACGGCCAACAGCCAGGTCGGCCCCTTCTACTGCCCGCTCGACAAGAAGGTCTACATCGACGCGAGCTTCTTCGACGAGCTGCAGTCGCGCTTCGGCGCCGACGGGGGCAACCTCGCCAAGGAGTACGTCGTCGCCCACGAGTACGGCCACCACATCCAGGACCAGCTCGGGCTGCTCGACCGGGCGCAGCAGGACCCGCAGGGAGCCAACTCGGGCGCGGTGCGGGTCGAGCTCATGGCCGACTGCCTCGCCGGCACGTGGGTCAAGCACGCCTCCGAGACCACCGACTCGAACGGCACGCCGCTGCTGAAGCCCATCACGCAGCAGGACATCGACTCCGCCCTCTCGGCGGCGGCGGCGGTCGGTGACGACCGCATCCAGAAGGCGGCCCAGGGCCGGGTGACGCCGGAGTCGTGGACCCACGGCTCGGCCCAGGCGCGCCAGAGCTGGTTCACGCAGGGCTACGAGACCGGCGACATCAACCAGTGCAACACCTTCGGCGTCGACCGCGTCAGCTGAGCACCGACGGCCGAGCGCCATCGGCCGAGCGCCGTCGGCCGAGCGCCGTCGACCGGCCGGCGTCAGGGGTCGGTGACGGTGATGCGCACGGCCCGGCCGCGGCGCAGGGCCGCCTCGAGCACGTCACGTCTCGGATCGGGCAGGTCGTAGAGCTCGCGCCGCGGCAGGCCGCCGAGCGCCCGCAGGGCCGGAGCGTCGAGGACCTCGCGCACGAGGATGCGGTCGCCACCGACGACGAGCCCGCGCGGCACGTGCGGCGCACCCGCCGGGGGCGACTCGTCGTCGCCGAGCAGCAGTCGCCGGGTGTGGGCCACGACGGCGTCGACGAGCTCGTCGGCCTGCTTGCCGCGCCGACGTGCGAAGCGCTGCTGCGACCACCCGCCCGCGGCCGTGCGCGACTGCACGTGGCGGGTCCCCACCTTGGATGCCGTCAGGGCCGCCCCGTGGGCGAGGCCGACGGCGTACCCGCCCCGGCGCACGAGCACGACCCCCAGCGGGTCGTGCCCGAACGGCTCGGTGCGGGCCGTCGCACCGTCAGCGGCCCGGGCGTCACGGACGACGCCACCGGGAGTGCTCTCCTCGGTGGCGTCGTAGGGTCCGTGGCGCTCCGCGAAGCCGGCGAACCAGCGGTCGAGCCGCTGGGGGTCGACCTCGACGGTGCGCGCGCGACCGATGGGAGGACCGGTCAGAGGTTGAAGCCGAGGGCGCGCAGCTGCTCGCGGCCGTCCTCGGTGATCTTGTCGGGACCCCACGGCGGCATCCAGACCCAGTTGACGCGGTAGGAGGCGACGAGGCCCTCGAGCGCCTGGGCCGTCTGGTCCTCGATGACGTCGGTCAGCGGGCAGGCGGCCGAGGTGAGGGTCATGTCGAGCACCGCGTGGCTCTGGGCGTCGACGGTGATGCCGTAGACAAGGCCGAGGTCGACGACGTTGATGCCGAGCTCGGGGTCGACGACGTCGCGCATGGCCTCCTCGACGTCGGCGACGTTGGGCGGGGTGGTGGTCTGGCTCATGAGCGAACTCCCTGGGTGGAGGTGGTGGTGGTGGCGCCGGTGGGCGCGATGTCGACACCGGCCCGGGCGAGGGCGTCGGTGAAGGCGGTCCAGCCGAGCAGGGCGCACTTGACCCGGGCCGGGTACTTCGAGACGCCGGCGAAGGCGACCCCGTCGCCGATGACCGCCTCGTCGCCGGGGACGGTGCCCCGCGAGGTGAGCATGGCGCGCATGGCCTCGAACGTCGTCAGCGCCTCCGAGACCGGGCGGCCGATGACCTCCTGGGCGAGCACGGAGCTGCTGGCGACGGAGATCGAGCACCCCTGGGCGGCGTACGAGACGTCGGTGACGACGGCATCCGGCCCGGTGCCCTCGACGTCGACGCGCAGGGTGACCTCGTCGCCGCAGGTCGGGTTGACGTGGTGCACCTCGGCGTCGAACGGCTCACGCAGCCCCGCGTGGTGCGGGCGCTTCGAGTGCTCGAGGATCAGCTCCTGGTAGAGGTCCATCAGCTCGCCTCCCGCTCCGGCTCGAGGCCGAACACGACCGGGACGCGGTCGAGGGCCTGCACGAGGGCGTCGACGTCGTCGGGGCCGTTGTGCACCCCGAACGAGGCCCGGGTGGTGGCGGCCGCCCCGAGGGTGCGGTGCAGCGGCCACGCGCAGTGGTGGCCGACGCGGACGGCGACGCCCGCGTCGTCGAGCACCTGGCCGACGTCGTGGGCGTGGACGCCGTCGACGACGAACGCGACGGCTCCGCCCCGCTCGACGCCGGCGGGCGGCCCGACGACCCGCACCCACGGCCGCGCCTCGAGCGCACGCAGCAGGCGGTCGACGAGGGCGGCCTCGTGCTCGTGGATGCGGTCGAGGCCGAGGTCCTGCACCCAGCGCACGGCGGCCGCGAGACCGACGGCCTGGGCGGCGTTCGGCACGCCCGCCTCGAACTTCTGGGGCGCCGGCGCGTACGTCGAGCGCTCCATCGTGACGACCTCGATCATCGAGCCGCCGGTCAGGAACGGGGGCATGACCTCGAGCAGCTCGGCCCGGCCCCACAGCACCCCGACGCCCATGGGCCCGTAGATCTTGTGGCCGCTGAAGGCGATGAAGTCGGCCCCGAGGGTGGACACGTCGACCGGCAGGTGCGGCACCGACTGGCAGGCGTCGACGACGACGAGGGCGCCGACGGCGTGGGCCTTCTCGGCGAGCTGCGTCACCGGGTTGACGGTGCCGAGCACGTTGGAGACGTGGGTGAGCGCGAGCACCTTGGTACGTGCGGTGAGCAGGGCGTCGAGGTCGGTGAGGTCGAGCGACCCGTCGGCCGCGACGGGCACCCAGCGCAGGGTGGCGCCGGTGCGGCGGGTCAGCTCCTGCCACGGCACGAGGTTGGCGTGGTGCTCCATCTCGGTGACGAGCACCTCGTCGCCCGGGCCGAGCACGAAGCGGTCGTCCTTCGGGCCGTCGGTCGGCGACGCGTTCGAGAACGCGTAGGCGACGAGGTTGAGCGCCTCGGTGGCGTTCTTGGTGAACACGACCTCGTGCGCGGGCGCGCCGACGAGACCGGCCACGGTGGCGCGGGCGGCCTCGAAGTCGTCCGTCGCCTCCTCGGCCAGCTGGTGGGCGCCCCGGTGCACGGCGGCGTTGTGCTGCTCGTAGAACGCCCGCTCGGCGTCGAGGACGGCGGTCGGCTTGTGCGACGTGGCCCCCGAGTCGAGGTAGACCAGGGGCCGGCCGTCACGCACCGTGCGCGACAGGATGGGGAACTGGCCGCGCAGCGCGGCCAGCTCCTCCGGCGTGAAGGGCACGGCCCCCGGCATCCGGCTCAGGCCCCCGTGCCGCTCGTGCCGGCGGCACCGCTCGCGGCGACAGCGGGGGCGCCGAGGTAGCGGTCGTAGCCCTCGTCCTCGAGGCGGTCGGCCAGCTCGGGGCCACCCTCCTCGACGACCTTGCCCTCGACGAAGACGTGGACGAAGTCGGGCTTGATGTAGCGCAGGATGCGCGTGTAGTGAGTGATGAGCAGGACGCCGACGTTGCTGGCCTCCTTGGCGCGGTTGACGCCCTCGGAGACGATCTTTAGCGCGTCGACGTCGAGGCCGGAGTCGGTCTCGTCGAGGATGGCCACCTTGGGCTTGAGCAGCTCCATCTGGAGGATCTCGTGGCGCTTCTTCTCGCCGCCGCTGAAGCCCTCGTTGACGTTGCGCTCGGCGAACGCGGGGTCCATGCGCAGCTCGCCCATGGCCTGCTTGACGTCCTTGACCCACGTGCGCAGCTTGGGCGCCTCGCCGTCGATGGCGGTCTTGGCGGTGCGCAGGAAGTTGCTCACGGTCACGCCGGGGACCTCGACGGGGTACTGCATCGCGAGGAAGACACCGGCGCGGGCGCGCTCGTCGACGGTCATCGCGAGGACGTCCTCGCCGTCGAGCGTGACGGTGCCACCGGTGATCGTGTACTTCGGGTGGCCGGCGATGCTGTAGGCCAGCGTCGACTTGCCCGAGCCGTTGGGGCCCATGATGGCGTGCGTCTCACCGGAGCGGAGCGTGAGGTCGACGCCGCGGAGGATCTCCTTGGGGCCGTCCTCCGTCTGGACGGAGACGTGCAGGCCGGTGATCTGCAGGGTGTGCTGGGCGCTCTGGTCGGTCATGCTCGGTTCTCCTCGGTGGTGCTGGGGGTCTGCTGCGTCGGGGCGGCGTACGCGGTCGACGCGAGCTCCTCCTCGATGGCGGCGGTGATCTCGTCACGCAGGTCGGACAGCGGGATCTCCCGCACGATGTCGGCGAAGAAGCCGCGCACGACGAGGCGCTTGGCCTCCTCCTCGGTGATGCCGCGCGACTGCAGGTAGAACAGCTGCAGGTCGTCGAAACGGCCCGTGGCGGAGGCGTGCCCGGCACCCTCGATCTCACCGGTCTCGATCTCGAGGTTCGGCACCGAGTCGGCGCGCGCCCCGTCGGTCAGCACGAGGTTGCGGTTCAGCTCGTAGGTGTCGGTGCCCTCGGCCTCGGCGCGGATGAGCACGTCGCCGACCCACACGGTGCGGGCCGTCTCGCCCTGCAGCGCGCCCTTGTACGTGACGAGGCTCTTGCAGTGCGCGGCGTTGTGGTCGATGTACGACCGGTGCTCGAGGTGCTGGCCGGCGTCGGCGAAGTACACGCCGAGCAGGGTGGCGTCGCCGCCCGGACCGGCGTAGCGCACGTTCGCGTTGACGCGCACGACCTGGCCGCCGAGCGACACCGACAGGTGGCGGTAGCGGGCGTCGCGGCCGACGAGGGCGTCGTGCTGGGCCAGGTGCACGCCGTCGTCGTCCCACCGCTGGGTGGACACGACGGTGAGGTCGGACCCGTCGCCGGTGACGACGGAGACGAGCTCGGAGAGCGCACCGGTGCCACTGTGCTCGACGACGACGGTGGCCTTCGAGAAGCGGCCCGCCCGCACGACGACGTGGGCGTAGGCGGCCTCGGCGCCGGTGCCGGTCAGGCGCAGGCGAACCGGGCCGTCGAGCTCGGCCTCGGCGGGGACGTCGAGCAGCAGCACCTCGGCGCTGCCGGCGGCGGCCACGACGGCGGCCCGGTCCTGCGGGGGCAGGATGCCGAGCTCGCGGGCCTCGTCGAGGGTGAGCACCGACGAGGTGGCCTCCCCCGGCAGGTCGAGCTGCTGCTCGACCTGCCCGGTGGCCTCGCCGGCGAGCAGCGTCTTGAGCCGGCGGACCGGCGTGAAGCGCCAGTCCTCCTCACGGCCGGTGGGCACTGGGAAGTCGGCGACGTCGAAGCCGGTGCGACGCTCGGCCCGCGACTGCTCGGGGACGAAGCCCCCGGCGGCCGCGGTCTGCGGGTCGACGTGGCTGCCGGCCGACGCGGGGTCGGTCACGGCGAGGGCGTCCTCGATTTGCGCGGCGTCCTCGGCGGTGTCGGTGCTGACGGTGTCGGCAACGGTCATCAGCCGACGGCTCCTTCCATCTGGAGTTCGATGAGGCGGTTGAGCTCGAGGGCGTACTCCATCGGCAGCTCACGCGCGATGGGCTCGATGAACCCGCGCACGATCATGGCCATCGCCTCGTCCTCGGCCATGCCGCGGGACATGAGGTAGAACAGCTGGTCCTCGCTCACCTTCGAGACCGTGGCCTCGTGACCCATCGAGACGTCGTCCTCGCGGATGTCGACGTAGGGGTAGGTGTCGCTGCGGCTGATGGTGTCGACGAGCAGCGCGTCGCAGCGCACCGTCGACGCCGAGTGCGAGGCGCCCTCGAGCACCTGCACGAGGCCGCGGTAGCTGGCCCGGCCGCCACCGCGGGCGACGGACTTGCTGATGATCGAGCTCTTCGTGTTCGGGGCGGCGTGCACCATCTTGGAGCCGGTGTCCTGGTGCTGGCCCTCGCCCGCGAAGGCGATCGACAGCGTCTCGCCCTTGGCGTGCTCGCCCATGAGGAACACGGCCGGGTACTTCATCGTCACCTTCGAGCCGATGTTGCCGTCGACCCACTCCATCGTCGCGCCCTCCTCGCAGGTGGCGCGCTTGGTGACGAGGTTGTAGACGTTGTTCGACCAGTTCTGGATGGTCGTGTAGCGCACGCGGGCGTTCTTCTTGACGATGATCTCGACGACCGCCGAGTGCAGCGAGTCGCTCTTGTAGATCGGCGCCGTGCAGCCCTCGACGTAGTGCACGTAGGAGTCCTCGTCGGCGATGATGAGGGTGCGCTCGAACTGGCCCATGTTCTCGGTGTTGATCCGGAAGTAGGCCTGCAGCGGGATGTCGACGTGGACGCCCTTGGGGATGTAGATGAACGAGCCACCCGACCACACGGCGGTGTTGAGCGCGGCGAACTTGTTGTCGCCCGCGGGGATCACCGTGGCGAAGTGCTCACGGAAGATGTCCTCGTGCTCGCGCAGCGCCGTGTCGGTGTCGAGGAAGATGACGCCCTGCGCCTCGAGGTCCTCACGGATCTGGTGGTAGACGACCTCCGACTCGTACTGCGCGGCGACGCCGGAGACGAGACGCTGCTTCTCGGCCTCGGGGATGCCGAGCCGGTCGTAGGTGTTCTTGATGTCCTCGGGCAGGTCGTCCCACGTGGCCGCCTGCTTCTCGGTCGACTTCACGAAGTACTTGATGTTCTGGAAGTCGATGCCGGTGAGGTCCGAGCCCCACGACGGCATGGGCTTCTTGCCGAAGAGCGACAGGCTCTTCAGACGCAGCTTCGTCATCCACTCGGGCTCGCCCTTGCGCGAGGAGATGTCGCGTACGACGTCCTCGTTGAGGCCACGGCGGGCGTTGGTGCCGGCGGTGTCGCTGTCGGCCCATCCGTACTCGTAGGTGCCGATGCCCTTGAGGCCCGGGTTGAGCTCTTCGATGTTCGTGCTCATGACGGTGAACCTTCCTCGTCCGTGACGGGGTCGTGCTGGTCTGGGTGCCGTTCCGCGGGGTGCGGATGCCGGTCGGCGGGCCGGGTGGCCGCGGCGGGTGGTGGCCCGGCCGGGCGCAGTGCGGGGGTCTCGAGGGCGACAACAGCGGAACCGCGCCCAGGCTTCCGCCCCGCGCCGGTCGGCCCACCTGTCGGGACGAACGTCGTGCACACGTGGTGGCCGCCCGCCAGGGTGGCCAGCCGCTGCACGTGCACACCGAGCAGCCGCGAGAACGACTCGGTCTCGGCCTCGCAGAACTGCGGGAACTCCTCGGCGACGTGCTGCACGGGGCAGTGACCCTGGCAGAGCTGGATGCCGGTCGGGGCGCCGGTGCCCACCGGACGGGCCGTCGCGGCGAAGCCGTCGCGGCCGAGTAGGTGCACGAGGGCCTCGGCCCGGTCGGCGGGGTCGTCACCGACCGCCGCCAGCTCGGTGGCGTACCGCTGCTCGCTCTCGGCGGTGCGGGAGCGGGCGAAGTCGGCGACGGCCTCGGGGCCGGCGTGGGTCGCGAGGTAGCGCAGCACCTCGACGGCGAGGGCGTCGTAGTCGGCCTCGAGCGCGGCGTGGCCGCTGTCGGACACGACGTAGGCGCGGGCGGGGCGGCCGCGACCGCGCGAGGACCGGGCGCCGCCGTTCGGCTCGTGCGCCTCGACGAGGCCCTGCTCGACGAGGGCGTCGAGGTGGCGGCGTACCGCGGCCGGCGTCAGGTCGAGCCCACGACCGAGCTGCACCGCCGTGACGGGACCGTCGACCGAGACCATGTGCAGCACCCGCTCACGGGTCCGCGACTCCGACGGCGGGGCGGTCTCGGCCACCCGGCCCGGCGTCTGCGGCCCGCTCGTCGCGTGCGCAGCGATAAACACCACACCATTGTGACGTAATTGCGCGAGCCCGTTCCAGTAAGGCTTTCCTTACCGTCCGGCGGGGCCCGCCACGCCGCCCCGGGCGTCGTCGCCCAGCCCCTGGGTCGAGTCCTCCGGCGGGTCCTCGATCGGCATGATCACGGACGGCAGGCGGCGGCGCGGGGGCGCGACGGCATCCTCACCGAACCAGCGACGACGCACGGGGGCCGTGAGCCACCCGAGGGGGCACGTGAGCACGTAGCCGAACGCCAGCACCATGCCGGTCACGCCGGGCCAGAAGAAGAGGCCGACGGCGACGAGCACGGCGAGGGGCACCGTGAGGCGCAGGTGCCGCGGCGAGAGCAGGTCGCGGAAGGAGCGGAAGCGGAACGAGCTGGCCATGAGGGCGGCGGGCAGCACCCCGGCGACGACGGGCAGCAGCGGGTCGTAGTCGTAGAGCGGCTCCCCGATCGCGAGCACGGTGGCGATGACGACGCCGGCGGCGCCCGGGCTGGCGAGGCCGACGAAGTAGCGCTTGTCGGCGAGGGGGTCGATGGTGACGTTGAACCGCGCGAGGCGGTAGGCGGCGCACGAGAGCCAGAACATCGCGCCCGCCCACGCCCAGACGGGGTAGGCCGGCAGGGCCCACGTGTAGACGAGCACGGCGGGGGCGATGCCGAACGAGATGAGGTCGGCGAGCGAGTCGAACTGCAGGCCGAAGGGGGTGATGGCCCCGACCGCCCGGGCGACGGCCCCGTCGGCGATGTCGAGCACGATCGAGACGGCCACGAGCACGGCCGCGACGCGGAACCGGCCCTGGAACGACAGGAGCACCGACGAGAAGCCGCAGATCATGTTGCCGAGCGTGAAGAGGCTGGGGAGCATCACCCGCGCCCGCACCCGGGGGTTGAGGCGGCTGAGCGGGACGACGCGGGCCCCGCTGGCCGAGACGAGCCGCATCCCGCGGGACATGCGGTCGCGGCCGCGGTCGCGCCACCGGGCGGAGTCGTCGGGCGTCATCGCGCGCTCACCGCCCACCGGCCGACGGGAAGCGGCCGAGCACCGTCTCCCCCGCCACCGACCGGGTGCCCTTGGTCACCTCGAGCACGACCTCGGGCGGGACGAAGACGTCCATGCGCGAGCCGAACTTCATCAGGCCCATCCGAGCACCGGTGCCGACCTCGTCGCCGGGCTCGAGACGCGTGACGATGCGGCGGGCGAGCTGGCCGACGAGCTGGCGGTAGACGACCCGGCGGGTCCGCCCGTCGACGACGCGCTCGACGGTGATCTCGCTGCGCTCGTTCTTCGTCGCGCTCGCGGCCCGGTAGGCGGCGAGGAAGCGGCCGGGCGTGTGGGTGACCTCGGTCACGCGGCCGCCGTAGGGCGAGCGGTTGACGTGCACGTCGAGCAGCGACAGGAAGATGCTCACCTGCTGCCAGTCGCCGGGGGGCGCGACGCCCTCCTGCGGCTCGCCGACGTGCACGACCATGCCGTCGGCAGGGGCGAGCACGACGTCGGGGTCGCTGACGCGCGAGCGGTCGGGCGTGCGGTCGGGGTCGCGGAAGAAGAGCGTCACCCCGGCCGTCAGCAGGCCGAGCACGGCGGTGGTGCGCGGTCGTCGGGCGAGCGCTGCCACGACCGTCGGCACGAGGGCCAGGGCGGTGAACGGGCGGGCGCTGGGGTCGATCTTCAGGTCGGCCATCAGGGGAGGTGTCCTCGGCTGGGGATCGGAGGGCGGAGCGGGCACCGCACGGGGCACCCAGATCCCGAGCCTAGACTCATCGGCCATGACCGCCGCCGCGCCCAGCGCCGTGACGCTGACCGACGTCAGCCGCCGCTACGGCAGCGGCAGCGCCGCCGTCACGGCCCTCGACGGCGCGTCGTGGTCGGCCCCCACCGGTGCCGTCACCGCCGTCCTCGGCCCGAACGGGGCGGGCAAGACGACCGCGGTCGAGTGCGCGGTCGGGCTGCGCCGGCCGGATGCCGGGAGCGTGACGGTCCTCGGGGTCGACCCCGCCACCGCCGGGGCCGAGCACCGGGCCCGCGTCGGGGTCATGCTCCAGTCGGGCGGGCTGCCCAACGGCACGCGGCCGCTGCGCCTGCTCGAGCACCTGGCCCACCTCTACGCCGACCCCGCCGACGTGGGCGAGACCGCCCGCCGGCTCGGCATCCACGACTTCGCCCGCACGACGGTGCGCCGGCTCTCCGGCGGCCAGAAGCAGCGGCTGGCCCTGGCCGCCGCGCTGCTGGGCCGCCCGGACGTGCTCTTCCTCGACGAGCCCGCGGCGGGCCTCGACCCGCACGGCCGCCTCGACGTGTGGGACATCGTCGAGGAGCAGCGCGACCGCGGGGTCACCGTCGTCGTCACGACCCACTCGTTCGAGGAGGCCGAGCGTCTGGCCGACCACCTCGTCATCATGAGCGCCGGGCGCACCGTCGCCGCGGGTCCACCGGCCGAGGTGACCCGCGACGCACCGCTCGAGAACGTCTACTTCGGGCTGACCCGGAAGGGGCGGGCATGAGCACCGACGCGAGCACCGGGTCCGTCGCGCGGGGGGCCCGACCGGCATCCGGAACGGTCCGGGCGGCGAGCGCCGTCCGTCGCGTGCGCAGCCAGGCGGGCTTCGAGGTGGGCACGCTGCTGCGCAACGGTGAGCAGCTGCTCGTCTCGGTCGTGCTGCCCGTGATCGCGCTCGTCGGGCTCGCCCTGACGACGGCGCCGTCGCTCGGCGACGGGCGGCGCATCGACCTCGCCGTGCCCGGCATCCTCGCCCTCTGCGTCATCAGCTCGGCCTTCACGTCGCAGGCCATCTCGACCGCCTTCGACCGGCGCTACGCGGTGCTCCGCTACCTCGGCGTCACCCCGCTCGGCCGGTCCGGGCTGCTCACGGCGAAGGTCGTGGCGACGCTCGCCGTCGAGGTCGTGCAGGTCGTCGTCGTCGGGGCGCTCGGGCTCGTGCTCGGGTGGCGGCCCTCGGTGGTGGGACTGGTCGTCGCGGTGCCGCTGCTCGTGCTCGGCACGTGGGCGTTCGTGGCCCTCGCCCTGCTGCTCGCCGGCACGGTGCGGGCCGAGGCGGTCCTCGCCGCGGCGAACCTGCTGTGGGTGCTCTTCCTGGTCGCCGGGGTCGTCGTGCCGCGCACCCAGCTGCCCGGCGCGGTCTCCGGGGTGGTGGCGGCGCTGCCGTCCTCGGCCCTGGCCGACGGGCTGCGCAGCGCGCTCGTCGACGGGGTGGTGAACCCGGTGGCGGTCCTCGTCGTCCTCGCGTGGGCGGCGCTCGCCTCGGTGCTCGCGGCCCGCTGGTTCCGCTTCGACGACTGACGTCCGCCCCTCGGTCTCCGGTCGACGACCCTGGCTCCGGCCGGTCTACTGGCCGCACCGACCGACCGCACTGACCGACCGACCGACCGACCGACCGCACCGACCCCATGCCCCTGGAGGCACGATGTTCGACTACTTCCTCGGCCTGCCGATGCACGCGCTCGTCCTGCACGCGGTCGTCGTGCTCGTCCCCCTCTCGACGCTCGTCGCCCTCGCGTTCGCCGCCCGACCGGCGTGGCGACGCGCGCTGCGCTGGCCGCTCGTGGCCGGGTCCCTCGTCTCGGGGGTCACCGCCTGGGTCGCCGCCGAGAGCGGCGAGGCCCTCGAGAAGCGTGTCGTCGTGACCCGGGCCAGCTCGACCAACCTCGAGCTGCTCTCGGAGCACACCGAGTGGGGCGACCGGGCCGAGATCGTCTGCGCCGTCTTCCTCGTCGTCGGAGTCCTGGCGGCGTTCCTGCTGCGCGCCCCCCGGCGTGGGGTGACCGACACGGGTTCGAGTTCGGGCACGGGTGCGGGTGCGGGTTCCGGCGGGGTGGCCACGCGGTCCGGGCTGCAGGTCGGCGTCGCCGTCGTGCTCGCGGTCGTTGCCGTGGCGGCGCTCGCCGCGGTCGCCGTCGCCGGGCACGCCGGCTCGGCGGTCGTCTGGGACGGCCTCGCCTGACCCCCACCGCCTGACCGTCGAGGGGCCACCTCGCGACGCCCCCTGCTGACCGTCGAGCGGCCACGTCCCGGCATCCGCGCGACCCGTCGTGAGGCCGTCGACAACCGGCCTATCGACGGGTGGTTCCGGGGTGAGGTCGGACACACCCGGCCCCGGCGGGCGGTCAGGGCGGCTCGTGGGGCGGGCGACGGCCGGGGCACCGCTTACCCTGAAGGGGTGTCGCACACGCCCACCCGCGCCCCCGCTCCCGCCGGACCGGTCCGTCCGGCGCCGGCCAACGTCCTGGCCCGGCTGCTGCAGCGGGTGCCCGCGGCCCCGGCCTCGTGGGTCCGGCCCATCGTCGTCGTCAACCTCGTCGTCGAGGTGGGCATCGTGCTCACCGGCGGCGTCGTGCGCCTGACCGGCAGCGGTCTCGGCTGCACGACGTGGCCCGAGTGCATGCCCGGCTCGTTCACCCCGACCCGGGTCGACGCGACGAGCTACCACGACCTCGTCGAGTTCGGGAACCGCACGCTGACCGGCCTCGTCGGCATCGTCGCCCTGCTGACGATCTGGGCGGTCGTCACCCGCTGGCCCCACCGGACCCGCATGCACGTGCTCGCGCTCGGCACGCTCGGCGGCATCGTCGCGCAGGGCGTCCTCGGCGGCATCACCGTGCTGACCGGCCTCAACCCGTGGTTCGTCATGGGCCACTTCCTGCTCTCGATGGTGCTCGTCGCCGTCGCCACCGCGCTGCTGCGCGGCACGGCCGACGAGCAGGGCGGCCCCGGACCGCTCACCGTGCACCCGCTGGCCCGACGCCTCGCCCAGGCCACGGCTCTCGTGGGCGCGGTCGTGCTCGCACTCGGCACGGTCGTGACCGGCAGCGGACCGCACTCCGGCGACGCCGAGGTGCCCAACCGCACCGGCTTCGACCCCAAGACGATCTCGTGGCTGCACGCCGACGTCGTCATGCTCTTCTCCGGCCTCGTCATCGCGACCCTCGTGGCCGTGGTGCTCTCGTCGCAGCGGCACCGGGTGGAGGCCCGGGTCGGGGGCGCCGACGACGGTGCGGCGACGCCGACCCGCGCCTGGTTCGCCCTGCCCGGCCGCGACGACCGCGCCCGGCGCTCCTGGTACTGGGTGCTCGTCGTCACCCTGCTCCAAGGCGTCGTCGGCTACGCCCAGTACTTCACCGGGCTGCCGATCCTGCTCGTGCTCCTGCACATGCTCGGTGCCAGCCTGCTGACGGTCACCCTGACCCGCGGGGTGCTCGACACCCGCGAGCGGCCGGTCTGAGCCGCCGCCGCACCTCCTAGGCTGGGGCGGTGCCCTTCGACGCCGTGACCCTGCCGCCCGGCGAGCAGCCGACCCTCGTCGACGGCGAGCTGGTGCTCCGGCCGTGGCGGGCCGAGGACGCCGACGCGACCCGGCCCCTGCACGACGCCGTCATGGCGCGCTGGTTCGACTCCCCCGCCGTCGTGCCCGACCGCGACGACCACCTCGCCTGGGTCGAGCGCACGCACGCCGAGTGGCGGGAGGGCAGCAAGGCAACGTTCGTGCTCCAGTGGCGCGGCGAGGCCGTCGGCTCCGTCGACGTGCGGCACCGCTCACCGGGCGTCGGAGCCCTGTCGTGGGCCGTCTTCGCCCCGTATCGCGGGCGGGGCCTGTCGTCGACGGCCGTGCGGCGCCTCGTGCGGTGGTGCTTCACCGCGGTCGACGCCCCGGAACCCGGTCTGGGCCTGCGACGCGTCGAGGCCGAGGTGAACCCGCTCAACCGCTCGTCGATGAACACCGCGCTGCGCTCCGGACTGCGCCGCGAGGGCGTGCTGCGGGGCAACACCCTGCTCGGCGACGAGGTGCACGACACGGTGCTGCTCGGCCGCCTCGCCACCGACCCCGAGCCCGGCACGCGTGAGGGCTTCACCGCCATGCTCGACTCGCAGCTGCCGACGAAGCGCGTCATCGGCCAGGGCCTGGTCCGCAACGGCGCCGGCGAGCTGCTGCTCTGCGAGCTGGCCTACAAGCGCGAGTGGGACCTCCCCGGTGGCGTCGTCGACCCCGGCGAGTCACCGGCCACGTGCGTCGTGCGCGAGATCCGTGAGGAGCTCGCGCTCGACGTGTCCGTCACGCGCCTGCTCGCCGTGAACTGGCTCAAGCCCTGGCTCGGCTGGGGCGACGCCGTCCTCTTCGTCTTCGAGGTCGCGCCCGTCGGCGACGACCTCACGGACCGGGCCACGCTGCTCGAGCGCGAGGTGCGCGCCCTGCACTGGGTGAGCCCGACCGACGCGCCCGAGCACGTCGCGCCGTACAACGCCCGGATGCTCGCCTCCCTCGGTGCCGCGGAGGCGGCCGGCGACACCGGCACCCTCGTCCTCGAGGACGGCCTCCCCCGTCGAGAGGGCGCGTAGACCCCGTCGAGCGGTCACGGTTCGCCGTCCGGAGGCGGGCCACGGCTGGGAAAAGTGCGGCCCGGGGTCGATCCCGCGTCCGAAATCGGGCCACGGCTGGAAAAGGAGCAGGTCCACGGACGGTCCCGCGTCCGAGATCCCGCCGTGGCGGGAAAGAGTCCACGGCTAAGGGGGGTCGAGGTGGCTGCGCCGGATGCCGTGGGGCCGGGTCGGTCACGACGCGCACACCGCGCGTGGCCGCGTCACCGAACCACCCGGCATCCCCACGGACGCCAAAGCGGCCACGGCCGTCAAGGCACCCAAGGGCGACGACCGCCCGGGGCGGGGGGTCAGCGCAGGCCGGGCAGGGCCAGGTGCCAGATCGGGTCGAGGGCCACGCCGACGAAGAGGACCGTCAGGTACGTGATCGAGAAGTGGAACAGGCGCATCGGGCGCAGGACGTCCTCGCCGGCGCCGGCCTTGGCCCGCCCGAGCAGGCGGTGCGCCTCGGCGAGGAACAGCCCGCCCGACACGACGGCGGCGACGAGGTAGACCCAGCCCATCCGCTGCAGCGGCACGAGCGCGAGCGACGCCGCGACCATGGCCCACGAGTAGAGGACGATCTGCTTCGCGACGACGACGAAGCGCTCGACGACGGGCAGCATCGGCACGTGGGCCGTGGCGTAGTCGTCCTTGTAGCGCATCGACAGAGGCCAGTAGTGCGGCGGCGTCCAGAAGAAGATGACCATGAAGAGCGCGAAGGCCGACCAGCTGAGCGAGTCGGTCACCGCGGACCAGCCGATGAGCACCGGCATGCAGCCCGCCGCGCCACCCCAGACGATGTTCTGGGCCGTGCGCCGCTTGAGCAGCAGGGTGTAGCCGACCACGTAGAAGAGCAGGGCCCCGAGGGCGAGCCAGGCGCTCAGCCAGTTGACGAGCAGACCCAGCCACAGCGTCGACACGACGGTGAGCACGAGGCCGAAGGTGAGCGCGCCGCGCGGGCTGACCGTGCCGGTGACGAGGGGGCGCTTGCTCGTGCGGTGCATGACCGCGTCGATGTCGCGGTCGAGGTAGCAGTTGAGGGTGTTCGCGGCCCCGGCCGACATCGTGCCGCCGACGAGCGTGACGAGCACGAGCAGCAGGTCGGGCACTCCGCCCTGCGCGAGGAACATGACGGGGATCGTCGTGATGAGCAGCAGCTCGATGATCCGCGGCTTCGTCAGGGCGACGTACTGCCCGACGGTGAACCTGAGGCCACTGCCACCGGGACCGGTGAGTGCCGACAGGTCGGCACGTGGGTCCACCGTTGTCACTGAGATCCTCGCCGCTCGTCCGTCGCCTCCCCCTGCGGGTACGAGGCATGTACGTGTTCGAGTCTAGACCGTCGGGTCCGGTGGTCCGGGACGCGCCCCGAGCGATCCAGGTCACTCCCGGCCACCCGCGACCGTCGTTCGCGGGGCGCCCGTGGGCCACCTGCACGCCGCCTGTGCGCGAGCCGTCCGGATGCCGGTGGGCCACCGTCACGCCGGACCGTGCAGGGGGTACGGGGTGCCCTCGGACGCCCTGACCAGCGGGCACCCCGTGGGACTAGGCTCGCCCTAGCAGAAGTGGACCCGTACGTGAAGCCTTTCCGGACGAAGGAGAACCGTTCCGTGACCAGCACCGCCACCGCGGCGAAGAAGACCGCCCGCTCGAAGTCCTCGGCCTCGGCCAAGGGGGTGCTGGCCGGCCGCGATCCGCGGCTGCCGATGCCCGTCGTCAAGAAGGCCGGCTGGAACGACCTCGACATCCGGGCCGTGGACACCGCCCGACTGCTCGCCGCCGACGCGGTGCAGAAGGTCGGCAACGGCCACCCGGGCACGGCGATGAGCCTCGCGCCCCTCGCCTACCTGCTCTACCAGAACGTCATGACGCACGACCCGAGCGACCCGGCGTGGCTCGGTCGCGACCGCTTCGTGCTCTCGTGCGGTCACTCGAGCCTGACCCAGTACGTGCAGCTGTACCTCTCGGGCATCGGCCTGGGCCTCGACGACCTCAAGTCGCTGCGCACGTGGGGCTCGCAGACCCCCGGCCACCCCGAGGTCCACCACACCAAGGGTGTCGAGATCACGACCGGCCCGCTCGGCTCGGGCCTCGCCTCGGCCGTCGGCATGGCCATGGCCCAGCGCCGCCAGCGCGGCCTCTTCGACCCCGACGCGAAGCCGGGCACGAGCCCCTTCGACCACCACGTGTACGTCATCGCCTCCGACGGCGACATGCAGGAGGGCGTGACGCACGAGGCGTGCGCGCTCGCCGGACACCAGGAGCTCGGCAACCTCACCGTCGTCTACGACGCCAACCAGATCTCCATCGAGGACGACACCGACATCGCCTTCAGCGAGGACGTCGCGGCCCGGTTCGAGGCCTACGGCTGGCACGTGGTCGAGGTCGACTGGCGCGGCGACGCCGACGGTGACGAGTACGTCGAGGACGTCGACGCCCTCCTGGCCGCCATCCGCTCCGGCGACAAGGTGCGCGACAGGCCGACGCTCGTCGTGCTGCACACGATCATCGCCTGGCCCGCCCCGACGAAGCAGAACACCGGGAAGGCCCACGGCTCCGCCCTCGGCGACGAGGAGATCGGCGGCACCAAGGAGCTGCTCGGGTTCGACCCCAAGAAGAGCTTCGTCGTCGAGCCCGCGGTGCTCAAGCGCGCCCGCGAGGTCGTCAAGCGTGGCAAGGCCGCCCACAAGGAGTGGGACAAGGGCTTCAAGGCCTGGCGCAAGGCGAACCCGGACCGCGCCGCCCTGCTCGACCGGATCCTCGAGGGCCGGGCCCCCGAGGGCCTCTCGAAGGCGCTGCCCACGTTCCCGGCCGACGCCAAGGGCCTGGCCACCCGCGCGGCATCCGGCAAGATCCTCACCGCGCTCGCCGACGTCATGCCCGAGCTGTGGGGCGGGTCGGCCGACCTCGCCGAGTCGAACAACACGACGATGGAGGGTGAGCCCTCCTTCATCCCCAGCAGCAAGCAGACCAACGCCTGGAAGGGCGGGCCCTACGGCCGCACGCTGCACTTCGGCATCCGCGAGAACGGGATGGGCATGATCCTCAACGGGATCGCGCTCGAGGGCCTCACCCGCCCCTACGGCGGCACCTTCCTCGTCTTCTCCGACTACATGCGCCCGGCCGTGCGCCTCGCCTCGATCCAGCAGGCGCCGGTCACCTACGTGTGGACGCACGACTCGATCGGCCTCGGCGAGGACGGCCCGACGCACCAGCCGATCGAGCACCTCGCGGCGCTGCGCGCCATCCCGGGCCTCGACGTCGTGCGCCCGGCCGACGCCAACGAGACCGCGGTGGCGTGGGGGCAGATCCTCACCAACAGCCACGGCCCGGCCGCGATGTGCCTCACCCGCCAGAACGTGCCGACGTTCGACCGCTCCACCTACGGCAAGGCGGCCGGCGCGGCCAAGGGCGGCTACGTCCTCGTGCAGGAGTCGCGTGCCGGTGACCCCGACCTCATCCTCGTGGCGACCGGCTCCGAGGTGCACCTCGCCGTCGAGGCCGCGGAGAAGCTCGAGAAGGCGAAGATCTCGACCCGCGTCGTGTCGATGCCGTGCATCGAGTGGTTCGCCCGCCAGACCAAGGGCTACCGCGAGAAGGTGCTGCCCTCGGCCGTGCGTGCCCGGGTCAGCGTCGAGGCGGGCATCTCGATGGGCTGGCGCGACATCGTCGGCGACGCCGGTCGCAGCGTGAGCATCGAGCACTTCGGTGCCTCCGCCGACGCCGCCACCCTCTTCCGCGAGTTCGGCATCACGACGGATGCCGTCGTCAGGGCGGGCAAGGACTCCGTCAAGGCCGCGCGCGCCACCGCGGGCACGCCGGTCGCCGCCGACGTCCTCGAGACCGCGCCGCGCCGCGAGCAGGACGGCTCCGACACCGACGTGTCCGGCGGCGACGTCGCGCAGGGCGCGGCGTCGGGCGACGCCACGAAGGCCGACGCGCAGACCACCGGCCAGAGCGATGGCCAGACCGACGGCCGCACCGACGGCCAGACCGAAGGAAAGTGACCGCATGACGAACGAGAACACCCAGGCCCTGTCCGACGCAGGCGTCTCCATCTGGCTCGACGACCTGTCGCGCGAGCTGCTCGAGACCGGCGCCATCGCCGAGCTCGTCAAGGAGCGCAACGTCGTCGGGCTCACCTCGAACCCGTCGATCTTCCAGGCCGCGATGAGCAAGGGCGACCGCTACAACGCGGACCTCGAGCGGCTGACGAAGGAGGGCAAGGACGTCGACGAGGTCGTGTTCGAGCTGACGACCTCCGACGTGCGCGAGGCGTGCGACCTGTTCATGCCGACCTACGAGTCCAGCGGGGGCGTCGACGGCCGCGTGTCGATCGAGGTCGACCCGCGCCTGGCCCACGACACCGACGGCACGGTCGAGCAGGCGAAGAAGATGTACGACACCGTGGGCCGCGAGAACGTCCTCATCAAGATCCCCGCGACGAAGGCCGGCCTGCCCGCCATCGCCGCGACAATCGGTGCGGGCATCAGCGTCAACGTCACGCTGATCTTCTCGCTCGACCGCTACCGCGCCGTCATGAACGCCTACCTCGAGGGCCTCGAGACGGCGCACGCCGACGGCAAGGACCTCTCGAAGATCCACTCCGTCGCCTCGTTCTTCGTCTCCCGCGTCGACACCGAGATCGACAAGCGCCTCGACGCCATCGGCACCGACGAGGCCACCGCGCTCAAGAGCAAGGCGGGCCTGGCCAACGCGCGTCTCGCCTACCAGGCCTTCGAGGAGGTGTTCTCCACCTCGCGCTGGAGCACGCTCGAGGCCGCCGGTGCCAACAAGCAGCGCCCGCTGTGGGCCTCGACCGGCGTCAAGGACCCGGCCCTGCCCGACACGCTCTACGTCACCGAGCTCGTCGCGCCCCAGGTCGTCAACACGATGCCGGGCAAGACGCTGGATGCCGTCTCCGACCACGGCGACGTGCACGGCGACACCGTGACCGGCACGTACGAGGAGAGCTCGAAGGTGCTCGACGACCTCGACGCCGTCGGCGTCTCGTACTCCGAGGTCGTCGACCTGCTCGAGGACGAGGGCGTCGACAAGTTCGAGAAGGCGTGGGGCGAGCTGCTCGACGGCGTCCGCGCCGAGATGGACAAGGCCACCACCCCCGCCTGACGCACGGCTTCGGTGCGGCCCGCGCCCCACGCAGGCGCGGGCCGCACCGGCCGGGCCACCCGGCATCCGGGCCGTGACGACCCGGACGCCGGTGGCTCACCGCCCGGGCGGCTCAGCGCTCACCGACCACACCGTCGAGCCCCGCTCGACCCGACACCCGACCTCAGGGACGGACGACGACGTCCGCATCCACAGCACGCAAGTCTCAGGAGGACCTGAACGTGACCGGACGCGAAACCCACCTCGTCCGCCCCCGCCTTGGAGGCCGGCGATGAGCCCGGCCAAGGTGGCGGCCGGCAGCAACCCGCTGCGCGACGCCGCCGACCGGCGCCTGCCGCGCATCGCCGGCCCGTGCGGGCTCGTGATGTTCGGGGTGACGGGTGACCTGGCCCGCAAGAAGCTCATGCCCGCGATCTACGACCTCGCCAACCGGGGTCTGCTGCCGCCGGGCTTCTCGCTCGTCGGCTTCGCACGCCGCGACTGGGCGACCCAGGACTTCGGCCAGGTCGTGCACGACGCGGTCAAGCAGCACGCGCGCACTCCCTTCAGCGAGGACGTCTGGCGCAACCTGTCGGAGGGCTTCCGCTTCGTGCCCGGCACCTTCGACGACCCGGCCGCCTTCGACCTGCTCGCCAAGACGGTGGAGGAGCTCGACCGCGACCGCGGCACCGGCGGCAACCACGCCTTCTACCTCAGCATCCCGCCCGGCTTCTTCGCCGAGGTCTGCCAGCAGCTCGAGCGGTGCGGCCTGACCCACGCCGAGGGCGACCACTGGCGCCGGGTCATCATCGAGAAGCCGTTCGGCCACGACCTCGAGAGCGCCCAGCAGCTCAACGGGATCGTCGAGGGCGTCTTCCCGCCCGACTCGGTGTTCCGCATCGACCACTACCTCGGCAAGGAGACGGTGCAGAACCTGCTGGCGCTGCGCTTCGCGAACCAGCTGTTCGAGCCCGTGTGGAACGCCAACTACGTCGACCACGTGCAGATCACGATGGCCGAGGACATCGGCATCGCGGGCCGCGCCGGCTACTACGACGGGATCGGCGCCGCGCGCGACGTCATCCAGAACCACCTGCTGCAGCTGCTCGCGCTGACGGCGATGGAGGAGCCGGTCTCCTTCGACGCCAAGGACCTGCGCGCCGAGAAGGAGAAGGTGCTCTCGGCCGTGCGGCTGCCCGCCGACCTCGACAAGGGCTCGGCCCGCGGCCAGTACGTGCGCGGGTGGCAGGGCGCCGAGGAGGTGCCCGGCTACCTCGAGGAGGACGGCGTCGACCCCGAGTCGACGACCGAGTCCTTCGCCGCCGTCGAGCTCGAGATCGACACGCGCCGCTGGGCGGGCGTGCCGTTCTACCTGCGCACCGGCAAGCGCCTCGGCAAGCGCGTCACCGAGATCGCCGTCGTCTTCAAGAAGGCGCCGCACCTTCCCTTCGAGCACACCGCGACCGAGGAGCTGGGCAAGAACGCCATCGTCATCCGCGTGCAGCCCGACGAGGGCGTCACGCTGCGGTTCGGCTCCAAGGTCCCGGGCGCACAGATGGAGGTGCGCGACGTGACGATGGACTTCGGCTACGGCAGCTCGTTCACCGAGGCCTCCCCCGAGGCCTACGAGCGCCTCATCCTCGACGTGCTGCTCGGTGACCCGCCGCTCTTCCCCCGCCACGAGGAGGTCGAGCTCTCGTGGAAGATCCTCGACCCCCTCATCCGCTACTGGGAGAAGGGCGGCAAGCCCGACGAGTACGAGGCCGGCACGTGGGGACCGCCCTCTGCCGACGCCATGCTCGAGCGCAACGGACGAACGTGGAGGATGCCGTGATCCGTGACCTGACCGACACCACGACGACCCAGGTCAGCAAGACCCTGGTGCGGCTGCGCAACGAGGTCGGGGCCATGGCCCTCGGCCGCGTGCTCACGCTCGTCGTCGTCACCGACGACACGATGGCCGCCGAGGCCATCGAGGTCTCCAACCAGGCGAGCCGCCAGCACCCCTGCCGCATCATCGTCGTCATCCCCGGCGACCGCCGCGGCAAGAACCGCCTCGACGCCCAGATCCGCCTCGGCGGCGACGCGGGCGCGAGCGAGATCGTCGTGCTGCGCCTCTACGGCGCCCTGGCCAAGCACGCCCCCAGCGTCGTCGTCCCGCTGCTGCTGCCCGACTCCCCCATCGTGGCCTGGTGGCCAGGCGAGGCGCCCGACGACGTCGCCGGTGACCCCATCGGTGCGATGGCGCAGCGGCGCATCACCGACGCCGCCCAGCACCGCAACCCGCGACTCATGCTCAAGAAGCGCGCGGACAGCTACGCCGCGGGTGACAGCGACCTCGCGTGGACCCGGGTGACGCACTGGCGTGGCCTGCTCGCGGCTGCGCTCGACCAGCCGCCGTACGAGCAGATCACCGGTGCGGTCGTGGCGGGGGCGCCCGACTCGCCGTCGTCCGAGCTGCTCGCGGCCTGGCTGACCCACCGGCTCAAGGTGTCGGTGCGCAGGGTGTCGACCCCGAAGGGCTCGGGCATCAGCTCGGTGCGCCTCGAGCGCAAGAGCGGCACGATCGACCTCGTGCGCCCCGGCGACTCGGTGGCGACGCTGTCGCAGTCGGGCCAGCCCGACCGCCGCATCAGCCTGCCCCGTCGTGAGCTGCCCGAGTGCCTCGCCGACGAGCTGCGCCGCCTCGACCCGGACGACACGTACGAGGACGCGCTGCTGCGCGGGATCGAGAAGCTCGCCCCCGCGCGCCAGTCGCTCGCGGCGGCGGTGTCGTCGGGCACCGCCCCCGACCCCGAGGCCTCGCGCCGGCTCGCCGCGCGCATCGGGCGCGACAGCTCGGCCCAGGAGGCGTCGGCGATGATCACCGCGCCACCGGCCCCCGAGTCCGGCGACACCGACGAGGTCAAGAAGGCGACCGCCCGCAAGCTCGCCGGCAAGCGCACGCCGCGCGAGAAGGAGGCCCAGGCCGAGGCTCGCCAGGCGGCCGAGGACGCCAAGCACGAGAAGGAGACCGGCTCGTCCGGGTCCGACAGCTCGGGCGGCTCGGGCGGCTCGTCGAAGCCGGCCGCGACGGCGGCCAGGACCGCCGCCAGGACCGCGAGCAAGACGGCCAGCAGGACCGCCGGCAAGGCCGCGTCCTCGTCGTCGACCACCGCCAAGAAGGCGCCCGAGAAGAAGACACCGGCCAAGAAGACACCGGCCAAGCGGGCGCCGGCGAAGCGCGCCACGACGACGGGTGGCGGCGGCGCGGCGGCGGGCGCGACGGCATCCGGTCAGGGCTCCTGATGGCGACGTCCGCACCACGCGTCGTCGTCCACGCCGACAAGCAGACGCTGGCCGACGCCGCCGGTGCGCGCCTCGTCACGGCGCTCGTCGACGCGCAGACGCGCTCGCCCGAGGCCCAGGTGGCGCTCACCGGGGGCTCGATGGGGTCGGCCATCATCGCGTCGGTGCTGGCGACGCCCGGTCGCTCGGCGGTCGACTGGTCGCGCGTGCGGGTCTGGTGGGGCGACGAGCGCTACCTGCCCGCGGGTGACCCGGAGCGCAACGACACCCAGAACGACGAGGCCGGGCTGCGTGAGCTGGGGCTCGACCCGCAGAAGGTGCACCGCGTCGCCGGTCCCGACGGGTCCGACAGCGCGGAGGCGAGTGCCGAGGCCTACGCGGAGTCCGTCCGCCGGCACGGTCAGGGCGGCTGGGACGTCGTGCTCTTCGGGGTCGGCCCCGACGGGCACGTCGCCTCGCTGTTCCCCCACCACCCTGCGCAGCGCATCACCGACGAGATCGCCGTCGCGGTGCACGACTCGCCCAAGCCGCCGCCCGACCGGGTCAGCCTGACGTTCGAGTGCTTCGAGCGCAGCCGCGAGGTGTGGTTCCTCGTCTCCGGGGCCGACAAGGCGGATGCCGTCAAGGCCGCCCTCGCGTCGGACGCCGACCGCTGGGACGTCCCGGCCTCGGCGCCGAAGGGCACGGAGGCCACGCTGTGGCTGCTCGACCGCGCCGCGGCCGCCGAGCTCGACCCGGGCGACCCCACGGCCTGACCGCGACCACGACGCAGCGAGCCCCCGACCCGGACGGGTCGGGGGCTCGTGTGCTGAGCGGGCGCGTTACTTGATGAGGCCGCGGTCGCGGAGCGTGCTGAGCGCCTCGTCGAGGATGGCCGCACCGTCGGCGTCGCTGCGCCGCTCCTTCACGTAGGCCAGGTGCGTCTTGTAGGGCTCGACCTTCGGTGCCGCCGGGGGGTTCTTCTGGTCCTGACCGGCGGGCAGGCCGCAGCGGGGGCAGTCCCAGGTCTCGGGGAGCACCATGCCGGGCTCCTCGGCGAAGCTGGGGCGCGTCTCGTGCCCGTTGCTGCACCAGTAGGAGATGTGCACGCGCGGGGCGGTGTCGCCACGCTCGGCCTCCCCCATCGGGCCGGCACCGACCCGGCTGCCACGGATGGCGTTACCGCTGGCCATGTCGTCTCCTCAGCTCGCGAAACGGGCCAGCAGGCCCAGTCCGATGATGGCGGCCGCCCACACGACGGCGACGGCGACCGTGAACCGGTCGAGGTTGCGCTCGGCGACCGACGACCCGCCCAGGGAGGTCGACATGCCGCCGCCGAACATGTCGGAGAGGCCACCGCCCTTGCCCTTGTGCAGCAGGATGAACAGCGTCAGGACGCCGCTGGACAGCACCAGCAGGACCTGCAGCACGATGCGAACCACGTCCACGCGGGTCACTCCAAATCGTCGGTCGTCTCGTCGTCAGCCGGTCACCGGGTCACCCCGGTCGACGGGCTCGGGTCAGGATACCCGCTACGGGCGACAGCGCGGAACTCGTCGACACGGTCGCCCGCGGGGGGTCAGCTCGTGGCGAGGTGGTCGCGGTAGCGGCAGATGCTCGCGAACTCCGCCGGGTCGATGGAGGCCCCACCGACGAGGGCCCCGTCGACGTCCTCCTGCGCCATGATCGCGGCCACGTTGTTCGCCTTGACGCTGCCGCCGTAGAGCACGCGGACCCCGTCGGCGATGTCGGCGCCGTAGAGCTCGGCCAGGAGGCTGCGGATGGCCGCACACACCTCCTGGGCGTCGTCGGGGGTGGCGACCTCGCCGGTGCCGATGGCCCAGATGGGCTCGTAGGCGATGACGACGGACGCCGCCTGCTCCGGCGTGACGCCGTCGAGCGCGGCCCGCAGCTGGGCCACGACGTGCGCCACCTGACCGCCCTCGCGGCGCACCTCGAGGCCCTCGCCGCAGCAGAGGATCGGGGTCAGCCCGTGGGCGTAGGCGGCCTTGACCTTGGCCGCGACGACCTCGTCGGTCTCACCGTGACCGTCGCGACGCTCGCTGTGGCCCACGGCGACGTAGGTGCAGCCGAGCTTGGCGAGGAACGCGCCGGAGATGTCACCGGTGTAGGCACCGGAGGTGTGCGGCGAGAGGTCCTGCGCGCCGTACTTGAGCTCGAGCTGGTCGCCCTCGACGAGGGTCTGCACCGAGCGCAGGTCCGTGAACGGCGGGAGCACCGCGACCTCGACGGCCGCGTGGTCGTGCTTCGCGTCCTTGAGGGTCCAGTCGAGCTTCTGCACGAGGTGGGTGCCCTGGAGGTGGTCGAGGTTCATCTTCCAGTTGCCGGCCATGAGCGGCACGCGACCCGCGGGGGCCGTCTGGGTGCGGGCGGCCATCAGGCGTCCTTCCCGTCCGAGACCTCGTCGGAGACCTCGTCCGAGTCGAGCACGGTGAGCCCGGGCAGCTCCTTGCCCTCGAGGTACTCGAGGCTCGCACCACCGCCGGTCGAGATGTGCCCGAACTGTGAGTCGTCGAAGCCGAGCTGGCGCACGGCCGCGGCGGAGTCGCCGCCACCGACGACGGTGAGGGCGCCACCGGCCGTGATGTCGGCGAGGGTCTTGGCCAGGGCCCGGGTGCCCTCGGCGAAGGGCTCCATCTCGAACGCGCCCATGGGGCCGTTCCAGAAGACGGTGCGGCAGTCGGCGAGCTTCTCGGCGAACAGCTCGTTCGACCGCGGGCCGATGTCGAGGCCCATGCGGTCGGCCGGGATGGCGTCGGCGGCCACGACGTCGTGGGCGGCGTCGGCGCTGAAGGAGTCCGCGGCGACGACGTCGACGGGGAGGACGATCTCGACGCCCTCCTTCTCGGCGCGCTCGAGGTAGCCCTTGACGGTGTCGACCTGGTCGGCCTCGAGCAGGCTCGTGCCGACCTCATGCCCCTGGGCGGCGAGGAAGGTGAAGACCATGCCGCCGCCGACGAGGAGGCGGTCGGCGGTGCCGAGCAGGTTGCCGATGACGCCGAGCTTGTCGCTGACCTTCGCGCCGCCGAGCACGACCGCGTAGGGCCGCTCCGGCTCGGCGGTGAGGCGACGCAGCACGTTGACCTCGGACTCGACGAGACCGCCCGTCGCGTGCGGCAGCAGCTTGGCGACGTCGTAGACCGACGCCTGCTCGCGGTGCACGACCCCGAACCCGTCGGAGACGAAGACGTCGGCGAGGGCGGCGAGGCGGCCGGCGAACTCGGCCCGCTCGGCATCCGTCTTGCCCGTCTCGCCCTTGTTGAAGCGGAGGTTCTCGAGCAGCAGCACGTCGCCGTCCTCGAGCGCCGCCACGGCAACCTCGGCGGCGGGCCCGACGGTGTCCTCCGCGAAGGCGACCGGCGTGTTGACGATCTCGCTCAGGCGCCGGGCGACCGGGGCGAGGGAGTACTTCGCTTCGGGCTCGCCCTTGGGGCGGCCGAGGTGGGCGCAGACGACGACGCGCGCCCCCATCTGCGACAGCATCGTGATCGTCGGCGCGGACGCCCTGATGCGTCCGTCGTCGGTGATGCTCTGGCCGTCGAGCGGCACGTTGAGGTCGGAACGCACGAGCACGCGCTTGCCGCGCAGGTCACCGAGGTCGGCGATCGTCTTCACGGATAAGGCCCTTCGGAGGTGGGGTCGGTCGGTGGTGCACCCGGATGCCGGGTGGCCCGGATGCCGGGTGGCCCGGCGGGCGGGCACGCTGGTCACCGCCCCCGGGCGGGGGCGGTGACCGGGGACGTCAGAGCTTCGCGCCGACGAGCTTGACGAGGTCGACGAGGCGGTTGGAGTAGCCCCACTCGTTGTCGTACCAGCCGACGACCTTGACCTGGTTGCCGATGACCTTGGTGAGGCCGGCGTCGAAGATGCACGAGGCCGGGTCGGTCTCGATGTCCTTGCTGACGATCTCGTCCTCGGTGTAGACGAGGTAGCCCTTGAGCGGGCCCTCGGCGGCGGCCTTGACCGCGGCGTTGACCTCCTCGACGGTGGTCTCGCGGCCGGCCTCGAAGGTGAGGTCGGTGGCGGAGCCGGTGGGCACCGGGACGCGGAGGGCGTAGCCGTCGAGGCGGCCCTTGAGCTCGGGCAGCACGAGCGAGACGGCCTTGGCCGCACCGGTCGTCGTCGGCACGATGTTGAGGGCCGCGGCGCGGGCGCGACGGAGGTCCTTGTGCGGGGCGTCCTGCAGGTTCTGGTCCTGCGTGTACGCGTGGATCGTCGTCATGAGGCCCTTGACGATGCCGAACTCGTCGTTCAGCACCTTGGCCATCGGGGCGAGACAGTTCGTCGTGCACGAGGCGTTGCTGATGATCGTGTGCTGCGCGGGGTCGTACAAGGAGTCGTTGACGCCCATGACGATGGTGATGTCCTCGTTCTTCGCCGGGGCGGAGATGATGACCTTCTTGGCGCCACCGTCGATGTGGGCCTTGGCCTTCTGCGCGTCGGTGAAGAAGCCGGTCGACTCGACGACGACGTCGGCGCCCACGCCGGTCCAGTCGATGTTCGCCGGGTCGCGCTCCTCGAAGACGCGGATGGCCTTGCCGTCGACCACGATCGAGGTGTCGTCGTAGGTGACCTCGCCGGGGAAGCGACCGAGGATCGAGTCGTACTTGAGCAGGTGGGCGAGGGTCTTGTTGTCCATCAGGTCGTTGGTGGCCACGACCTCGATGTCGGCTCCGGACGCCACGACGGCGCGGAAGAAGTTGCGGCCGATGCGGCCGAAGCCGTTGATGCCTACGCGAACGGTCACTGCTGTGCACCTCTTCGGGGTGGGACTGGTGTGGACTGCACTACGGGATCATGTGCGTGGTTGACGGACCGGCCGACGCCACGCGGGCACGCCCGGTCAGTCGCCTCGTTGCGGCCAACCGAAACCACCCTAGCCCGTCGTCCCGGGGGGTGTGATCCCGGTCTCAGGCGGTGGCCGGACCCCGGCTGGGGCCCTTGGTCGGGCCCCTCGTCGGGGCCCGCCGGAGCGGTCAGCTGTCGAGCATCTCGGGCGTGAGGTTGGCGTCGGTGCCGGCCAGCCCGAGCTCCTCGGCACGCTTGTCGGCCATGGCGAGCAGGCGACGGATGCGGCCGGCGACGGCGTCCTTCGTCATCGGCGGCTGCGCCAGCTGGCCGAGCTCCTCGAGGCTGGCCTGCTTGTGCTCGACGCGCAGCACCCCGGCCTCGCGCAGGTGGTCGGGGATCTCGTCGCCGAGGATCTCCATCGCCCGCTCGACGCGGGCCCCGGCGGCGACGGCGGCCCGAGCCGAGCGGCGCAGGTTGGCGTCGTCGAAGTTGGCCAGGCGGTTCGCGGTCGCGCGCACCTCACGGCGCATGCGGCGCTCCTCCCACGCCATGACGGCGTCGTGGGCGCCGAGGCGGGTGAGCATCGCCCCGATGGCGTCGCCGTCGCGGATGACGACGCGGTCGACCCCGCGCACCTCGCGCGCCTTGGCCGGGATGCCGAGGCGGCGGGCGGCCCCGACGAGGGCGAGGGCGGCCTCGGGCCCCGGGCAGGTGATCTCGAGGGACGACGAGCGGCCCGGCTCCGTGAGCGAGCCGTGGGCGAGGAAGGCGCCGCGCCACGCGGCCTCCGAGTCGCACGCCGCGGCGCTGACGACCTTGGGCGGCAGGCCGCGCACGGGCCGACCCCGGGTGTCGACGAGCCCCGTCTGGCGGGCGAGGGTGGCGCCGTCCTCGACGACGCGCACGACGTAGCGCGAGCCGCGGCGCAGCCCGCCGGCGGCCAGCACGAGGACGTCGCTGCGATGGCCGTAGACCTCGGCGATGTTGCGACGCAGGCGACGCGCGGCGTTCGCGGTGTCGAGCTCGGCCTCGACGACGATCTGGCCGCCGATCATGTGCAGCCCGCCGGCGAAGCGCAGCATGGTGGACACCTCGGCCTTGCGACAGCACGGCTTCGTCACGTCGAGACGGGAGAGCTCGTCCTTCACCTTCGCTGTCATCGCCATGGCGACATCCTGCCACTGGCTCGGCCCGCTCCCGCCCGCGCGCCGGAGAGCCGGTGGCCGGGAGCCTGTGGTAGGCCGCGGATGCCGGGTGGCGGGCTCAGCCGATGACGTCGCGCAGCGCCGCGGCGAGCCGGAGCGAGTCGTGCACACCCGGACGACGCCGTTCGGCCACCGGCGCGATGCTGAGCTCGGCGCCGAGATCGGCTGCGGCGGAACGCAGCCCGCGCTCGTCGTCGACGACCGTCGGGTCGGCCAGGACGACGTCGAGGCGCAGGTCGGGCGCGTGGCGGTGGAACGACGCGAGGTGGTCGACGGCCCGGAAGTCGCGGGTCTCGCCCTTGTGCACCTCAAGGTTGAGGTTGAGCAGCCGCCGGGCCGGGGTGGCGGTGAGGGCGTCGACGAGGTCGGGCACGAGCAGGTGCGGCATGACGGAGGTGAACCACGAGCCGGGCCCGAGCATCACCCAGTCGGCCTCGGCCACGGCGGTCAGCGCCTCGGGGCAGGGCCGGGGGCAGGTCGGCACGATCCCGATGCTCTCGACCCGCCCGCGGGTGGAGGCGACGAGGTGCTGGCCGTGCACGGTGCTGCGGTCGTCGGGCCGGTCGGGTTCGTGGCCGACGATCTCGGCGACGATCTCGAGGGGCTCGCCGGCCATGGGCAGCACCCGGCCGCGGGCGCCGAGCAGGCGGCCGACGAGGTCGAGCCCGGCGACGGTGTCGCCGAGCAGCTCCCAGATCGAGACGATCATGAGGTTGCCGAGGGCGTGGCCCTGCAGCTCGCCGGTGCCGTCGAACCGGTGCTGCAGCACGTCGCGCCAGGTGCGGCCCCAGTCGCTGTCGTCGCACAGCGCCGACAGCGCCATGCGCAGGTCACCCGGGGGCAGGACGTCGAACTCCTGTCGCAGGCGCCCGCTCGAGCCGCCGTCGTCGGCCACGGTGACGACCGCGGTCACCGCGTCGGTGAGCAGGCGCAGGGCGGTGAGTGCCGCGGCCAGGCCGTGGCCGCCGCCGAGCGCGACGACGCGACGGTGACGGGGCGTGGACGCGAGCAGCGTCGGCGGGGTGGGGGCGGCCACCGGCTACTCGCGCCCGAGGTCGCGGTGCACCGTGAACGTGTCGACCCCGTCGAGGGCGTCGAGACGCGCGCTCAGCGCGTCGGCGGTGGCCACCGACCGGTGCTTGCCGCCGGTGCAGCCCACGGCGACGGTGACGTAGCGCCGGCCCTCGCGGACGTACCCGCCGATCATCGTGCGCAGCAGCTGCTCGGAGCGGTCGAGGAACTCCTCGGCCCCCTCCTGCGCCATGACGAACTCGGCGACCGGGCCGTCTCGACCGGTGAGCGGACGCAGCTCGGGCACCCAGAACGGGTTGGGCAGGAAGCGCATGTCGAAGACGACGTCGGCATCGAGGGGCAGGCCGTACTTGAACCCGAACGACATGACGGCCATGCGCAGCTGCGAGCGGCTGTCGCCGGTGAAGAGCGACGACAGCTTGGCGCTCAGCTGGTGCACGTTGAGGCCGGACGTGTCGATGACGACGTCGGAGCGGGACCGCAGGTCGAGCAGCATCTGCCGCTCCCGCTGGATCCCGTCGAGCAACCTTCCACCGCCCTGCAGCGGGTGCGGGCGCCGCACGCTCTCGAAGCGGCGGACGAGGGCCTCGTCGGTCGAGTCGAGGAAGAGCAGGCTCGGGCGCAGACCTCGGTCGCGGGCGGCGTCGATGGCGTCGTCGAGCTCCTGGAACCACACCCGGGAGCGGACGTCGACGACGACCGCGACGTGCTGGCTGGCCGCCTCGGGGTGGCGCCCGAGGGCGGCGTCGCGCAGGTCGGCGAGGTTGGCGAGCAGCTGCGGCGGCAGGTTGTCGACGACGAGCCAGCCGAGGTCCTCGAGGACGTTGGCCGTCGTGCTGCGGCCCGCGCCGCTCATGCCGGTGACGATGACGAGCGGTGCCTCGTCGAGCCGGGTCGACGACCGGCGTCGGTCGCCCCGGGACGGGCGGTCGACCTGGGGGCCGTCGGGCTGCATGCCGCCGTCCTCCGCCCGCTCGGCCGGCCCGTCGGGCACCGCGTCGGGCACGGCGTCGGGCGCGGCGTCGGACGCGGCGTCGGGCACGGGGCCTGACGCAGGGTCGGACGGTCCGGGGTGGGCGTCGGTCTCGTCGTGCTGGCTCGTCATTCGAGCACTTCTCCCGTCGTGAGGTTCACGGCTGGCTCCTGGGGTGCCCCTTCAGCCAAGTGGCTGACGATGACGGACGCAAGCGACGGGCCGATCCCCGGTACCTCCGTGATCGCACCGGCGTCCGCCTGCCGCAGGCGCTTGACCGAGCCGAAGTGCTTGAGCAGCGCCTTCTGCCGGGTGGCGCCGAGGCCCGGGATGCCGTCGAGCTGGGACGTCGTCATGGCCTTGCTGCGGCGCTGGCGGTGGAACGTGATGGCGAAGCGGTGGGCCTCGTCGCGCAGACGCTGGAGCAGGTAGAGGCCCTCGCTCGTGCGCGGGAGGATGACGGGGTGCTCCTGGCGCGGCAGCCAGACCTCCTCGAGCCGCTTGGCCAGGCCGACGAGGGCGACCTCCTCGATGCCGAGCTCGTCGAGCACGGCCTGGGCCGCGTTGACCTGCGGTAGGCCGCCGTCGACGACGACGAGGCTCGGGGGGTAGGCAAACCGGCGCGGGCGCCCCGTCTCGGGGTCGATCGGGCCCCCGGCCGACGGCCCGTCCTCGTCGTCGCCCCCGTCACGGCTGTCGTCACCGCGGCCCTCGGGCGCCCCGCTGCCGTTCACCGGACCACCGGGGAGGCCGGCGCCGACGGGGACGACGGGGGTCGACTCGCCCACCACCCCGGTCGACAGGTCGAGGTCGCCGGCCCCCTCGGCATCCTCGAGGTAGCGGCGGAAGCGACGGGTCAGCACCTCGCGCATGGCGGCGGTGTCGTCGACGGTGACCTCGCCGTCGACGACGACACCTCGCCCGGCGGGCGTGACGGGCTCGCCGCCGACCTGCGTGCCGCGCACGATGAAGCGTCGGTACTCGCTCTTGCGGGCGAGGCCGTCCTCGAAGACGACCATGCTCGCCACGACGTTGGTGCCCTGCACGTGGCTGACGTCGTAGCACTCGATGCGCAGGGGCGCCTCGTCGAGGTCGAGGTACTCCTGCAGCTCCTGCAGGGCCTTGCTGCGCAGGGTGAGGTCACCGGCCCGGGCCACCTTGTGGCGGGCCAGGGACTGGTCGGCGTTGCGCCGCACCGTCTCCATGAGGGTGCGCTTGTCGCCCCGCTGCGGCACGCGCACGCTGACGGCCGAGCCCCGGACCGACGAGAGCCACTCCCCCACCGAGTCGGGGTCGACCGGCAGGGTGGGGACGAGCACCTCGCGGGGCACCGAGTCGCGGTCGGCGTCGCCGTAGACCTGGAGCAGGAGGTGCTCGACGAGCTGCGGGAGGTCCTCGCTCTCCTTCTCCACGACCCAGCCCCGCTGGCCGCGGATGCGCCCGCCTCTGACGTGGAAGACCTGCACCGCCGCCTCGAGCTCGTCGTCGGCGAGGGCGAAGACGTCGGCGTCGGTGGCGTCGGCGAGCACGACGGCCTGCTTCTCGAGGGCCTTGCTCAGCGCCCCGATGTCGTCGCGCAGCCGCGCCGCGGTCTCGAAGTCGAGCTCGGAGGCGGCCTCGCGCATGCGGGTCTCGAAGCGCTTGACGAAGCGGGCGGTGTTGCCGCCCATGAAGTCGCAGAAGTCCTCGGCGATGGCGCGGTGCTCGTCGGCCGACACCCGGCCGACGCACGGGGCGGAGCACTTGTCGATGTAGCCGAGCAGGCAGGGCCGGCCGCTGGCGGCGGCGCGCCGGAACACGCCCGACGAGCACGTGCGCACTGGGAAGACGCGCAGCAGCAGGTCGAGGGTCTCGCGGATGGCCCAGGCGTGGCCGTAGGGCCCGAAGTAGCGGGTGCCCTTGCGTTTCGCGCCGCGCATGACCTGCGCGCGGGGGTACTCCTCCCCCATCGTCACGGCGAGGAACGGGTAGCTCTTGTCGTCGCGGTACTTGACGTTGAACCGGGGGTCGAACTCCTTGATCCAGGAGTACTCGAGCTGGAGCGCCTCGACCTCGGTGCGCACGACGGTCCACTCGACGGAGGCCGCCGTCGTCACCATCGTGGCGGTGCGCGGGTGCAGGGCGGTGATGTCCTGGAAGTACGAGGACAGCCGCGGGCGAAGGGATTTCGCCTTGCCGACGTAGATGACCCGGCCGTGCGCGTCGCGGAACCGGTAGACCCCCGGGTCGTTGGGGATCTCCCCCGGTCTCGGTCGGTAGGTCCTCGGGTCTGCCACGTCCTCAGCCTAAGCCGCCCCACCGACACCCTTGACACCGCCGACGCCGCTGTCGCGCGGTCGGCAGCCCCAGAGCCCCAGCCGTCGTCACGGGGTCGGACCCCGGGCGACGGGCCGACCGGATGCCGGGAGGCGCGCCCCCGGCATCCCGTCACGTCAGGCGACGGTGAAGGTGTCGCCGGTGACGGTGATCTGCTTGGGCGTCAGGCCCTTCGGCGCGGGGCCGGCCACGCGGTCGCCGGTGGAGATGTCGAACTGGCTGCCGTGGCAGGGGCAGTCGATGCGGCCGTCGGCGACCTTCGTGACGGGGCACCCCTGGTGCGGGCACGTCGTGTCGAACGCCTTGAAGGTGCCGGCGGTCGGCTGCGTCACCACCGTCTTCGTGTCGGTGTAGATCGTGCCACCGCCCACGGGCACCTCGGAGGTGGCGGTGCCACCCGCGGCCGACGACGAGCTCGCGGCGCTGGAGGTCGACGTGCTCGTCTCGGCCGGGGTGCTGGCGGACGTCGAGCTGCTCGGCGCGCTCGAGGCGCCCCCGGCGGCCTGCCCGGCCTCGGGCTGGACGGGCGGGCTGCTGCACGCGGCGAGGGCACCGGCGCCCGCGACCACCGTCGCGACGCGGAGGACGTTGCGGCGGTCGGTCAGGCGTGCCGCGAGGGCGGGCGACACCGTCTCGGGGACGTCTTCGGCCGTCGGGCGGGCGGCGGGGTTCGTGGGGTCGGGCTGGGGATGGGTCATGGCTTTCCCTTTCGGGTCGTCGTGGCCTTCGTCGCCTTGCGCACGGTCGTGCTCGGCGAGGTCTTGCGGGCCGCGGCCGTCTTGGGAGCGGCGGTCGCGCGACCCTTGCCGTCGATGCTGCGCGAGCGCGCTGAGGATGCCGTGTCAGCAGCCTGTGAGCGCCGTGCACTGCCGACGGCCTTGGAGTCGCCGCGGGCCCGGGTGCGGGCCCGCGAGGTGGAGCGGGCGGTGCGCTCGAGCACGGGCTTGAGGAAGCGGCCGGTGTGGCTGGCCTCCACCTCGGCGACGTCCTCCGGGGTACCGGTGGCGATGACCTTGCCACCGCCGGAACCGCCCTCGGGGCCCATGTCGATGATCCAGTCGGCGTTCTTGATGACGTCGAGGTTGTGCTCGATGACGATGACGGTGTTGCCCTTGTCGACGAGCCCCTGGAGCACCTGGAGCAGCTTGCGGATGTCCTCGAAGTGCAGACCGGTGGTCGGCTCGTCGAGGACGTACACGGTGCGCCCGGACGACCGCTTCTGCAGCTCGCTGGCGAGCTTGACGCGCTGCGCCTCGCCGCCGGAGAGCGTCGGGGCGGGCTGCCCGAGGCGGACGTAGCCGAGGCCGACGTCGACGAGCGTGCGCAGGTGCCGCGCGATGGCGGGGACCGCCTCGAAGAAGTCGGCGGCCTCCTCGATCGGCATGTCGAGCACGTCGCTGATCGTCTTGCCCTTGAAGTGCACCTCGAGGGTCTCGCGGTTGTACCGCGCCCCGTGGCACACCTCGCAGGGGACGTACACGTCGGGCAGGAAGTTCATCTCGATCTTGATGGTGCCGTCGCCCGAGCACGCGTCGCAGCGACCGCCCTTGACGTTGAACGAGAACCGGCCGGGCTGGTAGCCCCGCACCTTGGCCTCGGTCGTCTCGGCGAACAGCTTGCGCATGTTGTCGAAGACGCCGGTGTAGGTCGCCGGGTTCGATCGGGGTGTGCGCCCGATCGGGCTCTGGTCGACGTGCACCACCTTGTCGAGCTCGTCGAGGCCGGAGACGCTCTTGTGCCGGCCCGGCACCTTGCGGGCGCCGTTGAGCTTGTTGGCCAGCACCGTGTAGAGGATGTCGTTGACGAGCGTCGACTTGCCGGAGCCGGACACGCCGGTGACGGCGACGAGGTTGCCGAGGGGGAAGGTGACGGAGACGTTCTTGAGGTTGTTCTCGCGGGCCCCCGACACCGTCAGCTCGCGGCCGTCGTGCGTGCGGCGCTCGGTCGGGACGGCGATCTCGCGTCGGCCGGACAGGTACTGGCCCGTGAGCGAGTCGGGGTGCTCGAGCAGGCCCTTGACCGGGCCGGAGTGCACGACGTGGCCGCCGTGCTCACCGGCGCCGGGGCCGATGTCGACGACCCAGTCGGCCTGGGCGATGGTGTCCTCGTCGTGCTCGACGACGATGAGGGTGTTGCCGAGGTCGCGCAGGCGCACGAGCGTCTCGATGAGCCGGTGGTTGTCGCGCTGGTGCAGGCCGATCGACGGCTCGTCGAGCACGTAGAGCACCCCGACGAGGCCCGAGCCGATCTGGGTGGCCAGGCGGATCCGCTGCGCCTCGCCGCCGGACAGCGTCGCGGCGGCCCGGTCGAGCGAGAGGTAGTCGAGGCCGACGTCGAGCAGGAAGCCGAGGCGGGCGTCGATCTCCTTGATGACGCCCTCGGCGATCTGGCGCTCGCGGGCGGTGAAGTCGACGGTGTCGAGGAAGCCGGCCGCCTCGTCGATCGACAGGGCGCAGACCTGCGAGATGTTCATGTCACCGACGAGCACGGCGAGGGACTCGGGCTTGAGGCGCGCCCCCTTGCAGACGGGGCAGGGCACCTCGCGCATGAACCCCTCGTGGCGCTCGCGGCTCCACTCGGAGTCGGTCTCGGAGTGGCGCCGCTTGATGAACGGCACGACCCCCTCGAAGCCGGTCGTGTACGAGCGCTCGCGCCCGTAGCGGTTGCGGTACTTGACGTGCACCTTGTAGTCCTGCCCGTGGAGCAGGGCCTCACGGGCCCGGGCCGGCAGCGCGCGCCACGGGGTGTCCATCGAGAACTTCATGTCGTCGGCGAGCGCCGACATGACGCGCTGGAAGTACTCCGCCGAGCCGGAGCCCTGCGACCACGGCGCGATGGCGCCGTCGGCGAGCGACAGGTCGTCGTCGGGCACGACGAGGTCGGGGTCGACCTCGAGCTCGACGCCGATGCCCGTGCAGGCCGGGCAGGCGCCGAACGGCGAGTTGAACGAGAACGACCGCGGCTGCACCTCGTCCATGCCGAGCGCGTGGTTGTTCGGGCACGCCATCTTCTCGCTGAAGCGGCGCTCGCGCGTCGGGTCGCCCTGCTCGCGGTCGACGAAGTCGACGACGACGATGCCCCCGGCCAGGCCGAGCGCGGTCTCGACCGAGTCGGTGAGGCGCCGCTTGGAGCCGGAGTCGTCGCCCTTGGCGACGAGACGGTCGACGACGACCTCGATGGTGTGCTTGCGCTGCTTCTCCAGCTTCGGCGCGTCGGCGAGGGAGACGACCTCACCGTCGACCCGGGCCCGCGAGAAGCCCTTGGTCTGCAGCTCGGCGAAGAGGTCGACGAACTCGCCCTTGCGGCCCTGCACGACGGGGGCCAGCACCTGGAAGCGGGTGCGGTCCTCGAGCGTCAGCAGCTGGTCGACGATCTGCTGCGGCGTCTGCCGGGTGACGGGCTCGCCGCACACGGGGCAGTGCGGCCGCCCCGCCCGGGCGAAGAGCAGGCGGAGGTAGTCGTAGACCTCGGTGATGGTGCCCACCGTCGAGCGGGGGTTGCGGTTGGTCGACTTCTGGTCGATCGAGACGGCCGGTGACAGCCCCTCGATGAAGTCGACGTCGGGCTTGTCCATCTGCCCGAGGAACTGCCGGGCGTAGGCGGACAGCGACTCGACGTAGCGCCGCTGCCCCTCGGCGAAGATCGTGTCGAAGGCCAGGCTCGACTTGCCCGACCCCGAGAGCCCGGTGAAGACGATGAGGCTGTCGCGCGGGAGGTCGACGGAGATGTCACGGAGGTTGTGCTCACGGGCGCCGCGGACGACGAGGGAATGGGAGGTGCCGGGGGACGAAGCAGTCACCCGTCCAATGCTAGGTGGGCCCTCCGACAGTCGTGTCCGCGCCGAGGGTCGCCTCACCCCCGCGTCCCACCCGCGTCCCACCTGCGACCGGCATACTGCGCACCATGAGCGACGCCCCGCCGACCGCACCCGCCGCCAGCGTCGCCCCCGCCCCACCCAACCCCGCCGCCGGCCACACCTCCACCCCCATCGAGGAGTACGCCGTCCTCGGCGACCTGTCGACGGCCGCGCTGGTCAGCCGGGCGGGTTCGGTCGACTGGCTGTGCCTGCCACGCTTCGACTCGCACGCCTGCTTCGCCGCCCTGCTCGGTGACCGCGACCACGGCCGCTGGCTGCTCGGCCCCGTCGGCGAGGCCACGAGCACCCGCCGCTACGTCGGGAACTCCTTCGTCCTCGAGACGGTGCACGAGACGGCATCCGGCTCGGTGCGTGTGACCGATCTCATGCCGATCGGCGACGGCCGCGCCGACCTCGTGCGCCTCGTCGAGGGGCTGACGGGCACCGTGCGCCTGCGGCACGAGTGGATCGTGCGCTTCGGCTACGGCAAGACCCGCCCGTGGGTCTCGCGCCACGCCGGCCTGACCCACAAGCCCGAGGCGGAGGTCATCAGCGCCATCGCCGGGCCCGACATGCTCGTGCTGCGCGGCTCGCGCCTGCCCCACCCGGAGGACGGTCACCACGTCGACGAGTTCGACGTCGCGGCCGGCGAGACCCTGCACTTCTCGACGACGTGGTTCGAGAGCCACCTCCCGGTGCCGCCGATGCTCGAGGTCGGCCACCGCGTCGAGGACACCGTCGCGCGCAGTCAGGAGTGGGCCGCCCGCAGCCAGTACGACGGACCCTACGAGGATGCCGTCACGCGCTCGCTCCTCGTGCTGCGCGTGCTGAGCCACGGGCGCACCGGCGGGATCGTCGCGGCGCCGACGACGTCGCTGCCCGAGGACTTCGGCGGCGAGCGCAACTGGGATTACCGCTTCTGCTGGCTGCGCGACGCGGCCCTCACCCTCGAGAGCCTCCTCGGGTGCGGCTACGTCGACGAGCCCCGCCTCTGGCGCAGCTGGCTGCTGCGGGCCGTGGCCGGCGACCCGGAGGACATGCAGATCATGTACCGCGTCGACGGCGGCCGCGACCTGCCCGAGCGCACCCTCGACCACCTGCCCGGCTACGCCGGCTCGACGCCCGTGCGCACCGGCAACGCCGCCGTCTCGCAGCGGCAGACGGACGTGCTCGGCGAGGTGATGATCGCCCTCGCCGAGGCCCGCAGCCGCGGCATCGAGGAGACGACCGAGACGTGGCACCTCCAGCGGGCCCTCATCGACAACCTCGTCACGCACTGGGACGAGCCCGACAACGGGCTCTGGGAGATCCGTGGCCCGCTGCGGCACTTCACGCACTCGCGGGCCATGGTGTGGGCCGCCTTCGACCGGGCCGTCCGGGCGGTCGAGCAGCACGGCTTCGACGGCCCCGTCGACGAGTGGCGCGAGCTGCGCGACCGCATCCGCGACGAGGTGCTGGCGAAGGGCTTCGACGAGGGCAAGCAGAGCTTCCGTCAGCACTACGACACCGACGAGGTCGACGCGGCCCTGCTCACACTGTCGGCGATCGGCATCGTCGAGGGCGACGACCCGCGCATGCTCGGCACCATCGCCGCCGTCGAGCGCGAGCTCATGCGCGACGGCCTCGTCCTGCGGTACCGCACCCAGAGCGGCGTCGACGGCCTGTCGGGCGACGAGCACCCCTTCCTCGCCTGCTCGTTCTGGCTCGTCGAGGCCTACGCCAGAGCGGGTATGCGCGACAAGGCGACCACGTTGATGGACCGCCTCGTCGCCCTGACCAACGACGTCGGCCTGCTCAGCGAGGAGTACGACCCCGTCGGCGGCCGCATGGTGGGCAACTTCCCGCAGGCCTTCTCGCACCTCACCCTCGTCGGCGCCGCCCTGGCGCTCGCCGAGGCCGACGCCCGAGCCACGCAGGAGGACCACCGATGAGCGACCTCGCCCCCGACACGATGCGCTCCGAGGACGAGGGGTCGCCCGGCTCGGGCCCCGCGACGCCGGGAACCCCGCCGACTACCCCGCCGACCACCCCGCCGACCACCCCGCCGACGGGGCCGACCACCGGGCCGGTGTTGCGCCTGCGCGACGTCACCGCGAGGCACGTCGCCGCGGAGACCGACCGGGTCGTCGCCACCGCCGTCTCGCTGCGCAACGACGCCGTGCTCGCCCCGTCGCTGTGCGACGGCTGGTCTCGCGGGCACGTCCTCTCGCACCTGGCCCGCAACGCCGAGGCGCTCAGCCGGGTCGTCGACGCGGCCCTCGACGGCACCGACGCCACGATGTACCGCTCCGACGAGGAGCGCGACGCCGAGATCGACGCGGGCGCCCGTCGGTGCGCGGCCGACCTCGCCGACGACGTGCGCCGCACGGCCGACGACCTCTCGGCGCGCCTCGAGCGGCTCGCCGGGCTGCCGCCCGAGCAGCGCGGCAGGACCGTGCCCCGCACGCCCGGCGGCCCCGACATCTCCGTCGACCTCGTGCCCTTCCTGCGACTGCGTGAGCTGGTCCTGCACCACGTCGACCTGCAGGCCGGCTTCGGCTTCGAGCACGTCCCGCCCGACCTGGCCGCGCTGCTGCTCGACTCCACCGTGCGCCGACTGCGCGAGACAGACGACCCCCCGCCCTACGGCATCCGCACCACCGAGGGCGACGACCACGTCGTCGGCGACGGCTCGCTCGGGGTACGTGGCAGCCGCGCCGGCGTGCTGCTGTGGCTCACGCGGGGGCGCCCCGACGGCATCCGGTCGGATGCCCCCCTCCCGGCCCCACCGACAGGAGTGTGACCCCGTGACGAGCAACGACACCTACACCGGGCACGTCGAGCCTGGTGGCCCCGCCGACGTCCGCGAGCTCGCCGGGCTGACCGTGCGCAAGCTGGCCGTCTCGGAGATGCACAACAACGTCTACCTGCTCACGTGCACCGCGACCGGCGAGCAGCTGCTCGTCGACGCCGCCGACGGCGCGGCCCGGCTGCGTGCACTCGTCGCCGAGGGCGGCGACGGCCTCGGCACGATCGTCACGACCCACCAGCACTGGGACCACGTGCGCGCGCTGGCCGAGCTCGTCGAGGCGACCGGCGCGACGACGGTCGCGGGGGCCGACGACGCCGACGCGCTACCGGTGCCGGTCGACCGTCGCGTCGAGCAGGGCGACACCGTCTCGTTCGGCGACGTGACGCTCGACGTCGTGCACCTGCGCGGTCACACACCCGGGTCGATCGCGCTGGCCTACCGCGAGCACCGTTCTGCGGCAACCGGTTCGGCGCGGACGCACCTCTTCACCGGCGACTCGCTCTTCCCGGGCGGAGTCGGCAACACGAAGAACGAGGGCCAGTCGTTCGACTCGCTCATCGAGGACGTCACCACGCGCGTGTTCGACGTCTACGACGACGACACGTGGTTCTACCCGGGCCACGGCGACGACTCGACGCTCGGCGCCGAGCGCCCGCACGTGCAGGAGTGGCGCGACCGCGGCTGGTGAGTCGGGACGGCGCGGTCAGGTCCCGTCGTGGGCCCTCGGGGCTCAGTGGGCCCGACGGCGCGGGGTCGCCTCGACGTGCGCGATGGCGAGCTCGAGCTGCTCGCGCACCCACGCCGCGTCGTGGCGCACCGTGCGCAGCATGAAGTGGCGGCGTGGGTTGCCGGCGACGCAGAACCCGAGCCCGAGACGTGACTCGTGCTCGGAGTTCCAGTACTTCTCGAGCTCGCGCTCGCGGTCCCAGCCGACGGGGGCGTGCAGGTACCCCGTGAAGTCGGCGACCGCGCCGTCCTCGTCGTAGCGGCGACCGCGTGGGGGGTCGATGCTCTCGACCGTGACGCCGTCGACCGGTGCCGTCAGCGTCTGCGCCCCGGAGCCGGCAGCGACCCCGTTCCTCGTGTACGTGTCCATCTCTCGACGGTACGACCGGCCCCCCTGCGACGGAAGGGACGAGAGGCCGTTCGCAGGGTGTTCGGAGCAACCTCATACGTGCGTGACAGGATGCCGGTCGTGTCGTCAGCAGCATCGCCGTCCTCCCCCGTCGCGGCCTCGTCGTCCTCGTCGTCCTCGCCGGCCTCGTCACGGCGCCACGCGGTCGTGCGCGTCCCCGTCACGACGGTGTGGTCCGCGCCCGACAGCCCACGCCCGGTCGACGCCCCCGTCGTGCGCGCCGAGCCCGACGCCGCCGCGTGGCTCGCCGCGCTCGACGCCGAGCCCGACGGACGGGGCCGGCTCGGCCTGCACGGGCGCGCCGAGACGCAGCTCGTGGCCGGCGAGCCCGTCCTCGTCGTCGAGGAGCGCGAGGTCGACGGGCCCGCGGTGTCGGACACCCGTGGGTCGTCGGCCGAGGGCACGGATGCCGTTGCGCCCGTGTCGTGGTCGCGCATCGTCGCGCCGTGGCAGCCCTCCCCCAAGGACCCGGCCGGCTACCCCGGGTGGGTGCCGACCGCTCACCTGACGCACGTGCCCGACTGGTCCGAGACGGCATCCGGCCCGCCCCCGGCCACCGACCACCCGGCGACCGACGTCGACCACCCCGCCCTCGTCCTTGCCCGCGAGCACCTCGGGCTGCCCTACCTCTGGGGCGGGCTGAGCCCCCTCGGGCTCGACTGCTCCGGCCTCGTGCACCACACGTGGCGCCGCTTCGGCCTCGTCGTGCCGCGCGACGCGTCGGCCCAGGCGGAGGGCTCCGAACCCGTCGAGGTCGACGCCGTGCGGCCCGGCGACCTCTACTTCTTCGCCCACCCCGGCAAGGGGGTGCACCACGTCGGCATCGTCGTCGAGCCGGGCCGCATGGTGCACGCCTCGGAGACCGGCGGGGTGCTCGTCGAGGAGCAGCTCGGGCAGGACCGCCTGGACACCCTCGTGTCGGCCGGGCGCCTGCCCCGGCCGTGAGGGCCGACCCGCGCACTGCTCCCCTGCTCGTCCTCGGCGGAGTCGTCTCGGTGCAGTTCGGCGCCGCCCTCGCGACCACGCTCATCCCGCGCATCGGCGCGACCGGCTCGGTCACCCTGCGCCTCGCCATCTCGTGCGTGCTGCTGCTCCTGCTCGTGCGGCCGTCGGTGCGGGGCCGGTCGCGGGCGGAGTGGGGCACCGTCGTCGCGTTCGGCCTCACCCTCGCCGCGATGAACACCGCCTTCTACAGCTCGCTCGCCCACCTGCCGATCGGGGTCGCGGTGACGGTCGAGTTCCTCGGCCCGCTGACGCTGGCCGCCGTGCGCAGCCGGCGCGCCCTCGACCTCGTCGCCGTGCTCGCCGCGGCCGGAGGGGTGGTGCTCGTCTCCGGGGCGCTCGACGCGTCGTGGTCGACCCTCGACCGGGTCGGCATCGGCTGGGGACTGCTCGCGGGAGTGCTGTGGGCGATGTACATCGTGCTCAGCCAGCGGACGGGGTCGAGCTTCGACGGGGTCGACGGCCTGGCGCTGGCGCTGCTCGTCTCGACCGTCGCCGTCGCCCCGTTCGGGCTGGCGTCGGCCGGCTCCTGGTCGTGGTCGTGGTCGCTCGTCGCGACCGGCGTCGGCATCGCCGTGCTCTCGTCGGTGCTGCCGTACTCGCTCGAGCTCATGGCCCTGCGGCACCTGTCGCAGAGGGTCTTCGGGGTGCTGCTGAGCCTCGAGCCGGCGGTGGCGGCCGTGGCCGGGCTCGTCGTGCTGGGCCAGGTGCTCGGCGGCAGCCAGCTCGCCGGCCTGCTGCTCGTCGTGGCGGCGAGCATGATCGTGCTGGGCTCGCAGGTGCGCCCCTCGTCGTCGCCGCCCCCGTCCGGTGACGGCGGTCTCGGCGCCGGCTGAGAAGTGGGTGGTGAAGGGTCTGAGCCCTCCAGAGGGCCTGAACCCTTCACGACCCGGGTCGGTCGCGTCTCACAACGGCCTCACCCCACCCCGCGCGACATGACCCGCGACGTGACCGGATGCCGGGGGAGGCTCAGCCCAGCGGGTCGAGGACGACCGTCGCCAGCACGACGAGGATCCAGGCCTTGCCACCGGTGAGCCGGCGGACGCGAGGCTCGGTGCCGCCCCACGGCAGGCGACCGCCGAGCAGCAGGAAGGCCGGCACGGCCACGAAGAAGAACGGGCTGAAGACGAACCAGAACCACGCCCACCTGGTGCCCCGCCACGGCTCGGGGCCGGCCACGAGGGCCAGCGTGAGCAGCCAGACGACGAGGGCGGCGGTCATGAACCACGTCGGGACCTGCCACCCGGCGAACGACGCCCCACCGTGGCGGTCCACGACGTCGACGACGAGCGACTCGCCACCGGGGACGGCGCGGAGGTGGTCGACGACGCTGCCGACCTCGGTGGCGCGGTCGGTCCCGTCGCTGAGCACGGTGCCGCCGGTTGTCGCGTCGCTCACCTGGCGCACCTCCGCGGCACGGGCGACGCCGTGCTCGCGCCACGTGACCTGGGCGGTCGCGAAGCCGTTCGCCTCGGGGCCGAGGGGGTCGGTCACGGTCACCCGGGTCACCGACCCGTCACGGACGGCGTCGTCGAGGTCCCCGAGCGCCGCCGGCGCGGTGGCGACGAACGGGAAGACCGCGAGCAGCAGCGCCGTGGCCGCGAGCAGGGCCCAGCGCCAGCGGTCCGTCGACCACAGGGGCGGGGCGGCGGGCTCGCGCGTCGCGGCGGCGGTCGTCATGCCCGGACCCTAGGGCCACGCCCGCGACCCCGCCAGCACCCCGACCGGGCGCCGCCGTCGACCCTGCGACCCAACCGGCCATCCCGAGACGGCCGGGACCCCGTCGTCGCGCACACCCCGGCAGCTTTCGACGGGCGCACACCCGGATGTGTCCCTACGCTGTGGCTCGGTGACCTGGCCACAGGTCGCCTTCCCGGCGTCGCGACGGTGCGGCCGGGGACGGCTTCCGTGAGGAAGGCGCCGGTCACGTGCTGGTCGCTCGAAGGTCTTGGGGCGGACGTCTCGCGCTTGGGGTGCGAGCCGGTCTGGCGCTGCTGCTCGCCCTCGTCACCGCGGTCGTCGTCACCCCGGGCGCCGAGCGCGCCGACGCCGCCGTCGTGCGCTCGTTCTCCAAGCTCTTCTCGCAGCAGACCAACGGCTCGATCGCCATCACCGGCAACCGCCTCATGACGTGCGGCAACGCCAACGCGTGCACCGAGGCACTGGCCGGCACCACGACCGCGAGCAACAACAACTTCACGATGACCTTCCTCGACGCCGACAACGTGTCGAGCACGAGCAGCTCGTCGGGGGCGGGGGTCAGCATCCCCAGCGGCGCGCGGGTGCTCTACGCCGGCCTCTTCTGGGGCGCCGCCCGTACCGCCGGCCAGAACGGCAACGCCGCCACCGGCAACCCGAACCAGCTGAAGTTCCGGGCCCCGGGCGCCGCCGCCTACACGACGCTGACCGCCGACACCGTCGACAGCTCGGGCCTGTCGACGAACGACTACTCCGCCTACAAGGACGTCACCTCGATCGTCCAGGCGGCCGGAAGCGGCACCTACTGGGGGGCCGACATCTCCGCCGCCACCGGGTCCGACCGCTACGGCGCCTGGAGCCTCGTCGTCGCCATCGGCGACCCCACCGCCCCGCTGCGCGACCTCACGGTCTTCAACGGCTACGCCACCCTGACGAACAACGAGCTCGTCACGACGACGATCTCCGGCTTCCTCGCCCCACCGTCGGGAGCGGTCAGCGCGAAGTTCGGGACCGTCGTCTACGAGGGCGACGCGGGCCTCACCGGCGACTACATGACGGTCGGCACGACCCGGCTCGCCGACGCCCAGAGCCCGTCGGCCAACTTCTTCGGCAGCAGGGTCACCGCCGGTGGGGCCAACCTCACCGACCGCACGCCGGCGAGCGTCAACAACCTCGGGGCCGACTCCAAGGTGGTGGACGCACCCGGGGTCGTCCCGAATGGCGCCACCTCGACCAACGTCACCTTCTCGACGAGCGGCGACTTCTACTACCCCGCCGTGCTCACCACCCAGATCGACCTCTACGCCCCGACCATCACCGGGACGAAGAGCGCCAGCAACCTGTCGGGCAACAGCCCGGCCCGGGCGGGCGACGTCATCGAGTACACGATGGCCTTCACCAACACCGGCGACGACAACGCCGTCAACTCCGTGGTCGAGGACGCCCTGCCACCCAACTCGACGTACGTGCCGGGCTCGCTGTCGGTGCTGGCCGGCGCCGGGACCGGCGCCAAGACCGACGCCGCCGGCGACGACCAGGCGGAGTACGTCGCCGCCACCAGACAGGTGCGCTTCCGGGTCGGCACCGGCGCGAACGCGACGAGCGGCGGGGTGCTCTCGAACGGTGGCACCACACGGCTGCGCTTCCAGGTCACGGTCGACACCGCGGCATCCGGCACGACGCTCTCGAACTCGGGCAACCTCGTCTACACCGCCGCCACGATCGGCACCCGGTACACGTACCAGACGGCCGACGCCTCGACCCCGGTCGCGACGCGGGCCGACCTGTCGCTGACGAAGACGACGGCGCAGACGGCCGTCGTCGCCGGCGACACGGTGACCTACACCCTGCGCGCCGCCAACTCCGGGCCCACCGCGGCCACCGACGTCGTCGTCACCGACACCCTCCCGTCGGGGGCGACGCTGGTGTCGAGCACCCCGTCGCAGGGCGCCTGCACGCCGTCCGGCCAGACCCTCACCTGCGCGGTCGGCACGGTGCCCAACGGCGCCGCCGCCACCGTGACCGTCGTCGTGCGCGTGCCGTCCGGCTCGACCGCCACGACCGTCACCAACGTCGCCGACGTGTCGAGCTCGACCTCCGACCCCGACACGACGAACAACCGGGCCTCGGTGACGACCCCCGTCACCCGCGCGGCCGACGTCTCCCTGACGAAGACGGTCAGCACCGCGACACCGGCCCCGGGGACGACGGTCACCTACACGCTCACGGCCCGCAACAACGGCCTGTCGGATGCCGTCGACGCCGTCGTCACGGACACCCTCCCCACCGCGTTCCAGGCCCTCACGGCCACGACGACGGCCGGGTCCTGCACGGTGACGGGCAACGGGATCTCCTGTGCCGTGGGCACGCTCGCCCCCGGGGCCACCGCGACGGTGCAGGTCACCGCTCGCGTCGACTCCGGCTTCAGCGGCGGTGGGGCGCTCGTCAACCGGGCCCAGGTGCAGTCGAGCACCCCCGACCCCACGCCGGCGAACAACACCGCCGCCGTCACCGTGACGCCCACCGCCGCGGTGACCGACATCCAGGTCGCCAAGGAGACGCTGACGTCCCCCGTCGTGGCCGGCGGCCCGGTCGCCTACCGGGTCACCCTCACCAACGCCGGACCGTCCGTCGCCCGCACGGTGACCCTGACCGACGCCCTGCCGTCGACCTTCAGCGGGGTGACCGCGACGACCAGCCTCGGCACGTGCACCGTCACGGGCACGACCGTCTCCTGCACCGTCGACCCGCTGCCGACGGGGTCGAGCGTCGTCGTCACGGTCAACGCCGTCCTCTCCCCCACCGCGACCGGCACGGTCGCCAACATGGCGAGCGCGACCTCGGCCACGACCGACCCGACGCCGGGGAACAACGCCGCGACGGTCACCGACACCGTGACCACGGCGGCCGACCTCGACCTCGACAAGGGCGCCACCCCGGTGCCGGTCGTCAACGGCCAGGACGTCACCTACACGCTGCGGGTGCGCAACCTCGGCCCGTCGACGTCGCGCGGCGTCGTGCTCACCGACCCGGTGCCCGCGCCGCTCGTCTTCCGCTCGGCGGCGCCGTCGCAGGGGTCGTGCACCCAGTCCGGTGGCACGGTCACCTGCCTGCTCGGCGACGTGCCCCTCGGGGCTACCGCCACCGTCACGGTGGTCGCCGCGGTCCCTCCGGCCGGTGGCGCCAACGGGGTCACGAACACGGCGCGGGTCACCGCGTCGACGACCGACCCCGCCACCGTCAACAACACGGCGAGCTACCGCCTCAGCACCGGCGCGTCGGCGAACGTCGTCATGAGCAAGACCGCCGGCCCCGCGACGGCCACGGCAGGCGCGCCGGTCACCTTCACCCTCGCCGCCCGCAACGCCGGCCCCTCCGACGCCCAGGGCGTCACGGTCACCGACCAGGTCCCGGCCTCCGTCGCCATCAGCGCCGTCACCACGACGACACCGGGGGCGACCTGCACGACCACCGGCAACGCCGTGAGCTGCACGGCCTCGACGCTGACGGCCGGCAGCAGCCTCGTCGTCACCGTGCAGGGCACGCTGGCCGCCACCACCGCGGCCGGCACCCTGACCAACACGGCCACCGCGACCGTCTCGTCACCGACCGACCCGACCCTCGGTGACAACACCGCGACGAGCTCGACCCCCGTGCAGACCCGCGCCGACGTCGTGCTGGCCAAGACCGGCCCCGCCACGGTCACCGCCGGCGGGGCGGTCACGTGGACCCTGACCGCCCGCAACGACGGCCCCTCGACCGCCCGTGACGTCCTGGTGCAAGACGCCCCACCGAGAGGGTTCACCTTCGCCACCGGCACCGGACCCGGCACCACGTGCGAGCAGCAGCAGGACATCGCGGTGCCGATCATCGAGTGCGCCCTCGGCACCCTCGCCCCGGGCGAGAGCCGGACCATCACCCTCAGCGGCAGCATCGACGCCGACACCGTGGCGGGCACCGCGCTGACCAACAGCGCCACCATGTCGTCGTCGACCCCCGACCCGAACCCGGCGAACAACACGGCGGCGGCGACGACGACCACCACCACCAGCGCCGACGTCTCGGTCTCCAAGTCGGTGGCGCCCGACCCGCTCACCGCCGGCGCCGCCGCGACGTACACGCTGCTGCTCGGCAACGCCGGCCCCTCCACGGCTCAGGGCGTGACCGTGACGGACACGCTGCCCGCGGCGCTGCGCGTGACCGGGGCCGTCGTCGCGGGCGGGACGTGCGCGGTGGCCGGCCAGCAGGTGACGTGCACCGTCCCCCAGCTCGCCGCCGGTGCCACGGCCGAGGCCCTCGTCCAAGTGGTGGTCGCGGCCGACACCACCGCAGCGGTCACCAACACCGCGAGCGTCTCGAGCTCCACGCCCGACCCGACCCCGGGCGACAACACGGACGCCCTCGTCACCCCGGTGGAGGAGAGCGCGGACCTCGAGCTGCTCAAGACGGCGGACACGCGGTCGGTCGTCGCCGGGACGGGCCTGACCTACACGGTCACGGTCGTCAACAACGGCCCCTCGGTCGCCACCGCCGCCACCGTCACCGACACCCTGCCGACCGGGCTGACCTACCTCGACGGGTCGACCAGCGCCGGTGCCTGCACGGTGTCGGGCCAGACGGTGACGTGCGCCGTCGGCGACGTGGCCCCCGGCGACCCGGTCACCATCACCATCAGCGCGCGACTCGCCCGCGGGTTCGCCGCCGACACGCTGGCGAACAGCGCGACGGTGGCCTCGCCCACCCCTGACCCCGCGTCCGACAACGACACCGCGACGGCCGACGTCGAGGTCACCCGCAGCGCCGACCTCTCCGTCAGCAAGGCGGCCACGCCCGAGACCGTCGTCCCCGGGCGGGAGGTCACGTACGCGATCACGGTCACGAACGACGGACCGTCGACGGCGCGTGACGTCACGGTGGCGGATGCCGTACCGGCCGGCATCCGCGTCACGTCGGCGACCTGGGGGGCGGGCACCGCGTGCACCGTGGCGGGGCAGGACGTCACGTGCGCCCTCGGGTCGGTCCCCGTCGGGCAGGTCAGCGTCACGGTGGTCGGCACCGTCGACTCGCAGTTCGCCGGCACCAGCCTGACCAACACGGCGACGGTGGCCTCGGGCACCGACGACCCCGACCCCGACGGCGACACGGCCACCGTCGTCTCCCCCGTGGTGGGCCAGGCCGACCTCGAGCTCGTCAAGACCATCACGCCCACGAACCCGGTCGCCGGCCAGCAGGTGACGTTCACCCTGACGGCGACCAACAACGGGCCGTCCGCCGCCCTCAGTCCGCAGTTCATCGACCAGCTGCCGCCAGGGCTGACGAACGTGTCGGTCGTGCCGCCACCGGGTGCCACCGGCTGCGAGATCGTGCCCCCGGTCAGCCCGGGCACCGTCGACAACCCGACCGCCCCGACCGTCATCTGCAGCGGGCCGATCTTCCGGGCCGGGATCACCGTGGTCGGTACCATCACCGCGACCATCACACCCGCCTACGTCGGGACCCTGAGCAACACGGGGCGCACGAGCTCGGACACCCTCGACCCGGTCGCGTCCAACAACGAGTCGACGGTCGCCGTCACGGTCGGCCAGTCGGCCGACCTGTCGATCGCCAAGACGGTCTCACCGACGACGCCCGTGCCTGGACAGCCGGTCACCTACACCCTCGCCGTGCGCAACGCGGGCCCGTCGACGGCCACCGCCGTCACCGTGTCCGACGTCGTCCCGGCCACGGTGACCGGCGTGCGGGCCACGTCGACGGCGGGCTCGTGCACGGTCGGGGCCGGCAACGCCGTCAGCTGCGCGGTCGGCTCCGTCGCACCCTCGGCCCTCGTCACGGTCACCGTGAGCGGGACCCTGTCGCCGTCGGCCACCGGCGCGGTGACGAACACGGCGACGGTCACCGCCGCGACGCCGGACCCCGACGCGACGGACAACTCCTCGACGGTGACGAGCCCGACCGCCCCCTCGGCCGACGTGTCGGTGACCAAGACCCTGACCCCGGCGGCCCCGGTACCGGGCGGCCCGGTGACGTTCACGATGACGGTGCGCAACGCCGGCCCGTCCACGGCCACCGCCGTCACCCTGACCGACCCCCTCGACGACGCGCTGCGGGGCACGGCCGTCACGAGCTCCGTGGGCACCTGCACGGTGACGGGGACGAGCCTCGGATGCCGGCTCGGTGACCTCGCGCCGGGTGGGTCGGCCACGGTCACGGTGACCGCCGTGCTCGACGCCGGCTTCACCGGCTCCCTCAGCAACACCGCCACCGTCGGGAGCGCCACCACCGACCCCGTGCCGGGCAACGACACCGCGACCGCCTCGGGGACGACGGCCCCGAGCGCGGACGTCTCGCTCACGAAGACGCTGACCCCCGAGGCACCGATCCCCGGTGCGGCGGTGTCGTACACGGTGCAGGTGCGCAACGCCGGGCCCTCCACGGCATCCGGCGTGGTCGTCACCGACCCGCTCGACGCCGCGATCACACAGGTCACCGCGACGGTCGACGACGGCAGCACGTGCGCCCTCGCCGCCGACAACACCCTCTCGTGCCCCGTCGGGTCGGTCGCCCCCGGCGGCCAGGTGACCGTCTCCGTCACGGGGACCCTCGCCCCCGACTTCACCGGGCGGCTCGAGAACACCGCGACCGCGCGGTCGGCGACGCCCGACCCGGTCGCCGACAACAACACCGCGTCGGCCTCCGGTCAGGCCGCGCCGAGCGCCGACGTCTCGATCGGCAAGGCGCTGACCCCGCTCGACCCGACGCCCGGCGAGCAGGTGCGCTTCACCCTCACGGTCGACGACGTCGGCCCGTCGACCGCCGCCGGGGTCACCGTGCGCGACCAGCTCGACCCCGCCCTCGGTGACATCCGCGTCACGAGCACGGCCGGCACGTGCACCGTCGACGCCGCCCGGTTGCTCACGTGCGCCGTGGGCGCGCTCGACCCCGATGACACCGAGGTGACGGTGACCGTCATCGCCACCCTGTCGACCGGCTTCACCGGCACCCTCACCAACACCGCCACGGCGACCTCGTCGACACCCGACCCGGACACCTCGAACAACAGCGCCACCGTGTCCGACGACAGCGTGCCGTCGGCCGACCTGTCCGTCGTCAAGACCATCGCGCCCCTCTCGCCCGTCCCGGGTCAGCCGGTGACGTTCACGCTCGTCGTCGCCAACGCCGGTCCGTCCAACGCGACCCAGGTCACGCTGACCGACCGGCTCGACGCCGCGCTCGAGGGGGCGACGGCCACGACGAGCGCCGGCACGTGCGCCGTCGGCGCGGACGACGCCCTGACGTGCGACCTCGGCACGGTCATCTCGGGGGCGACCGTGACCGTCACGGTCACCGCGACCCTCCAACCGGGCTACACCGGGCCGCTGTCCAACACCGCCCGGGTCGCCTCGCCCGTCAACGACCCGCAGCCGGGCAACAACACCTCGGCCGTCACCGGCCCGACGCTGGCCGCGGCCGACCTCTCGGTGAGCAAGTCCGTCAGCCCCGGCGCGCCCGTCCCGGGCCGGCCGGTCACGTACACCGTCACGGTGCGCAACGCCGGCCCGTCGACCGCCACCGAGGTCGTGCTCACCGACCCGCTCGACCCCGCGCTCACCGGCGCCACGGCGACGTCGACGGCCGGCTCGTGCCTCACCGCCGGCGGCGACGTCACCTGCGCCCTCGGCGCGGTGGCCCCGTCCGGTGTCGTCACGGTGACCGTGACCGCCGACCTCGACCGGGCCTTCACCGGCACCCTGGCCAACACCGCCACGGTCCGCACCGCGACGGTCGACCCCGACACGACGAACGACCGCGACACCGTCTCCGTCGTCACCGCACCGTCGGCCGGCCTGTCGATCAGCAAGACGCTGGAGACCGCCGCCCCGGTCCCGGGTTCCGCCGTGACGTACACCCTCACGGTCACGAACGACGGGCCGTCGACGGCCACCGGGGTGCTCGTGACCGACCAGCTCGACACGGCCCTGACTGCCGTCACGGCGACCGCCGACGACCAGAGCACCTGCACCGTCTCGGCGACCGACCTGCTCACCTGCCCGCTCGCCCCCGTCGCGCCCGGCGAGCGGGTCACCGTCACGGTGACCGCCACCCTCGACGCGGGCTTCACGGGTGCTCTCGTCAACGACGCCACGGTGTCGTCCGACACCCCCGACCCCGACCCGTCCGACGACACGGCATCGGTCACCGGTACGGCATCCCCGTCAGCCGACGTGTCGGTCGTCAAGACCCTGACGCCGTCGGTCCCCGTGCCCGGCCAGCCCGTCACGTACACCTTCGTCGTCACCAACGACGGCCCCTCCACCGCCGCCGGCGTCGAACTCGACGACCCCCTCGACGCCGCCCTCACGGGGGCGCTCGCGACGTCCGACCTTGGGTCGTGCTCCGTCGAGGCGGGTGCGCTCGACTGCGACCTCGGCTCCCTCGCGCCCGGGTCCGACGCGACGGTGACCCTCACGGCCGTGCTGTCGCCGTCCTTCACCGGCACCCTCACCAACACCGCGACCGTGTCGGCGCAGACGGACGACCCGGACCCGGCGAACGACACCTCGACCGCCAACGGTGCCGCGGCGCCGTCGGCGAACCTGTCCCTCACCAAAGCGGTGAGCCCCGAACGCCCGGTCCCCGGGCAGCCGGTCACCTTCACCCTCGGCGTCCGCAACGACGGGCCGTCCGACGCGACCGGTGTCACCGTCGAGGACACCCTCGCCGACGTCCTCTCGAACGCGACCGCCACGAGTCCCGACGGCACCTGCGACGTCACCGACGGTGGTGTGGTCACCTGCGACCTTGGCACCCTCGCGCCGGGGGCCGTCACCTCGGTGACGATCCGCGCCGACCTCGCGAGCTCGGCCACCGGCATCCTCGAGAACACGGCGACCGTCGGCTCGGACACCGACGACCCCGACACCGACGACAACACGGCCACGGTCACCGGCACGACCGCCCCGGCCGCCGACCTCTCCGTCACCAAGACCCTCGCGCCGACCGACCCCGTCCCCGGTCAGCGCGTCACGTTCACGCTCACCGTGCGCGACAACGGCCCGTCGGATGCCGTCGGGGTGACGGTCGTCGACGACCTCGACCCCGCGCTCACCGACGTCCGAGCGACGTCCACGGCCGGGACGTGCGCGGTGGCCGGGTCGTCCGTCGCCTGCGCCCTCGGGACCCTCGCCGCTGGTGCCGACCCCGTCGTCGTCACCGTCGAGGCCACGTTGTCCCCCGACTTCGACGGTCAGCTGACGAACACCGCCGTCGTCGCCGCCGACACCGTCGACCCCAACCCGGCGAACAACACGGCGACCGCCACCGCCGGCAGCGCCGCGTCGGCCGACGTGTCGGTGACGAAGGCCGTGAGCCCGGCCGCACCCGTCCCGGGCGCCGCCGTCACCTTCACCGTGACCGCCCGCAACGCCGGCCCGTCCACCGCCGCCCGGGTCGTCGTCGCCGACGTGCTCGACCCGCGTCTCGCCGACGTCACCGCCACGGCCGACGACGGCACCGCCTGCCGCCTCGACGGCAGCAGCCTCAGCTGCCCCGTCGGCGCCCTCCCCGTCGGCGGTGTCGTGACCGTGACGGTCACCGCCACCCTCGCGCCGGACGCCGTCGGGCAGCTGACGAACACGGCGACGGCCGACTCCCCGACGACCGACCCCGACACCTCGAACAACTCCGACACCGTCACGGCGTCGCTCGCCCCCTCGGCCGACCTCGGCCTGACCAAGACCCTCAGCCCCGCCGCGCCGGTGCCCGGGGCCCCGCTCGAGTACACGCTCGTCGTGACGAACGCGGGACCGTCGACGGCGACGGCCCCCGTCGTCGGCGACCAGCTGAGCCCGGCCCTCACCGACGTCACCACGACGACCACCCAGGGCGTCTGCTCGGTCGACGACGGTAGCCGCTTGACCTGCGAGCCGGGCGAACTCGCCCCGGGCGACTCGGTCACCGTGACGGTGTCGGCCACGCTCTCGCCCGACTTCACGGGCACCCTGTCGAACCGCGCCTCGGTCGACTCGGCGACCCCCGACCCCGACCCGACGAACAACCTGGACGAGGTCGACGGCGCCAGCTCCGCGAGCGCCGACCTGTCGATCGTCAAGACCTCGGACCCGACGACCCCCGTGCCCGGAGGCCCCGTCACCTACCTGCTACGGGTCACCAACGACGGACCCTCCACGGCCACCTCGGTGACCGTCACCGACGAGCTCGACGACGCCCTGCTCGGCGTCGGGGTGGTCGCGTCGGCTGGCGGCTGCACGCAGTCGGCGACGGGCACGCTCTCGTGCGACCTCGGCTCCCTGGCGCCGGGCGAGTCGGCGACGGTCACCGTCACCGCCACCGTGGATGCCGGTCGCACCGGGTCGCTGGCCAACACCGCCGAGGTCACCTCGGCCACACCCGACCCCGACCCGACGAACAACACGTCGAGCGTCGACCCGGTCCTCTCCCCCGTGGCCGACCTGTCCCTCACCAAGGCGCTCACCTCCGGGCCACCCGTCCCCGGCACGCCGGTGACCTACACCCTCACCGTCGACAACCTCGGACCGTCGACGGCGACCGGCGTCACGCTGACCGACGTCCTCGACCCACGGCTCTCCGCGGCGACCGCCACCCCCTCGGCCGGCACCTGTGACGTCGTGGGCGCCACCGTGGAGTGCGACCTGGGCAGCCTCACCCCGGAGGACCCACCCGTGACGGTCACCCTGACCGCCCTGCTCTCACCGGATGCCGTGGAGGACCTCGGCAACATCGCGACAGTGGCCTCGGACACCACCGACCCCGTTCCCGGCAACAACACGAAGACGGTCACCTCGCCCGTCGAGCCGTCGGCCGACGTCTCCGTCGAGAAGGAGGTACTGCCCACGGTCCCGGTGCCGGGCGAAGAGGTGACCTTCACCGTGACGGTGAGCAACGCCGGCCCGTCGAGCGCCCGCGACGTCGTCGTGCGCGACGTGCTTCCCGCCGACGTGACCCTGACCAGCGATCCCTCCACCACGGTGGGCGCCTGCACAGTCGTCGACGGGGCCCTCGAGTGCGACCTCGGGACCCTGGCCCCGACGGTCTCGACCGACCGTCCCGACGGTGTCCCGGCCGTCGTCGTGACCGTCGTGGGCACGCTCGACCCTGAGACGACCGCCCCTGTCACCAACACCGCCACCGTCGGGTCGTCGACGCCGGACCCCGACACCGCCAACAACACGGACACCGCCACCGGTGACCCCGCCCCGTCCGCCGACCTCACGATCGTCAAGACCTTCACGTCGCCGACGAGCGTGCCGGGGCAGCGCGTCGGGTTCACCATCACGGTCACGAACGACGGACCCTCCACCGCCACTCAGGTGCGGGTCGACGACCGGCTCGACCCGGTGCTCTCGGACCCCGAGGCGTCGACCGGCGACCCATCACGGCCCTGCACGACCACCGACGACGCCTTCTCGTGCGACCTCGGCTCGCTCGCCCCCGACGACTCCGTCACGATCACCGGCTCGGCCCTGCTCGCCCCCGACCACGTCGGTGAGCTCGTCAACGTCGCCACGGTGGAGTCGGCCACCTTCGACCCCGACACCTCCGACAACACCGCCACCGCCACGGCCACGTCGGTGCCGGCGGCCGACGTCTCGGTCACCAAGACGGTCGAGCCCACCCGACCCACCCCCGGCGCCCCCGTCACCTTCACCATCACCGTCGACAACGACGGGCCGTCGACCGCCACCGGCAGAGTCGTCACCGACCAGCTCGCCGACGCCCTGCTGCGACCGGAGGTCACCTCGACCGCCGGCACGTGCACCGTCACCGACGGGCTCGTGCGCTGCGAGCTCGGCGACCTCGCCCCCGCCGACCCGCCGGTGACGATCACCGTCCGGGCCCTGCTCGACCCCGCGTTCACAGGCGACCCCGCCTTCTCGGGTCGACTTGTCAACACCGCCGAGGTCACGGCCGGTCCCCAGGACCCCGACCCGAGCAACAACACCGACACCGTCGACGTGGTCACCGGAGCGAGCGCCGACCTGTCCGTGACGAAGGTGGTCACCTCGGGCCCGGTCGTCGCCGGACGTCCGGTCACCTGGGCCGTCACGGTGCGCAACGACGGCCCGTCCTCGTCGACCGGCACGACGCTGACCGACTCGCTGCCCGAGGGCGTGGGCCGGCCCACCGTGACCGTGGTGGGGGCGGACCCTGAGCCCGAGGGGTGCGACTGGTCCGCCACCGACCGCCAGGTGCGGTGCGAGCTCGGCACGATCGCGAGCGGCGCGACGGCGGTCGTGACCCTCACCGCCCTCGTCGACCCGGCCGCGTCCGGAACCCTGACCAACACCGCGACGGTCACCGGCGCCCTACCCGACCCGGAGAGCGCCGACGACACCGACAGCGTCACCTCCGTCGTCACCGGCTCGTCCGACGTGTCGGTGGTCAAGACGGCCTCGTCCGCGACCGCCCGCGTCGGTGACCGGCTCACCTACACCCTGACGGTCACGGCCGATGGTCCATCCACCGCCCGGGGCGTGACGATGCGCGACGTGCTGCCCGACGGGCTGGCGCTCGTCGGACGCGCCACGACGGATGCCGGTCGGTGCACGACCGGCGACGCCACCGTCACGTGCGCGCTCGGGGACCTCCAGCCGGGCTCGACGGTGGCGGTGACGCTGGCCGCACGCGTGGTCGACGCGGCGGCCGGGCGCACGGTGACGAACACGGCATCCGTCACCTCGTCGACGCCGGACCCCGGGCTCGGCAACGACCGCGGCAGTGCGACCGTCTCGGTGGCGGCCGCCACACCGCCGTCGCCCGGCCACCCTCAGCCCCCGCCACCCGTGCACCCGCCCGTACCGCCGGTGCACCCGCCCACCCCGGGTGGCCCCGACCTGCCTATCACGGGCGAGGACGTCGGGCTGGCCGTCGGGCTCGGCGTCGGGGCCGTGCTCACGGGTCTGCTGCTGCTGCACCTCGCCCGCCGACGTGAGGATGCCGGGTGACCCGGGCACCGGGTCGCCCGGGCCCGGTTGACCTCGAGCGACCTTGAGGTCCTAGCGTCGCACCATGCCCTCTCCCCGTGCCGGTGACGACACCACCGCCGCCGCCGACCGTGACCGCAGAGCGGCGGTGCCCGACGACGTGACGGGTGCGGCCGTGGAGCCGGGCGGGCTGATGTCGCCGGAGCTGCGGGCGACGACGATCGGGGTCATCGCGCTCGTCTCCCTGCACGCCTTCGAGGCGCTGGCCCTGACGACCGTCATGCCGACCATCGCCCGTGACCTCGACGGCGAGGCGCTCTACGCGATGGCCTTCACCGCCACGCTCGCCGCGGGCATCGTCAGCATCGTCTGGTCGGGCAACCTCGCCGACCGGCGCGGGCCCCGCCCGCCGCTGCTCATCGGCCTCGTCCTCTTCGCCGCCGGTCTCGTGCTCGCCGGCCTCGCGCCGACCATGCACGTGCTCATCGGGGCGCGGGTCGTCCAGGGGCTGGGCGCGGGGATGACGAGCACCGCGCTCTACGTCCTCGTCACCCGCGTGTACCCACCGCGGCTACACACCGCCGTGCTCGCGGGCTTCTCGGCGGCGTGGGTCGTGCCATCGGTCGCGGGCCCGTTCGTCGCGGGCCTGATCACCCAGACGCTCGGCTGGCGCTGGGTCTTCGGTCTGTCGCTCGTCGTGCTCGTGCTCGCGTCGCTGCTGCTGGCCCGCATGGTCCCCGGCCTCCGGCAAGACCTCGTGCCGGTCCCGTGGCGGGGGCGGGCCCTCGGCTGCTCGGTCGTCGTGGCCGGCGCCGTCCTCGTGCTCAACGCGGCCGCCGAGCACGTCGACGGGCGCAGCCTCGCGGTGGCCGCGGTCGCGGCGGTCGTGCTCGTCGCCGCCGTCGTCCCGCTGCTGCCGGCCGGCACGCTTCGCCTCGCCCGCGGCCTGCCCACCGACGTCGCGCTGCGCACCCTCGCCTTCGCCGCCTTCAGCGGTGCCGAGATCTACCTGCCGCGGCTGCTGACGGAGCGGGACGGCTTCGGCCCCACCCTCGCGGGGCTGTCCCTCACCGTCACCGGTGTCACGTGGTTCCTCGGCAGCAGCGTGCAGGGCCGGTGGGACGCGCGGTTCGAGGTCGGCCGGACGGCCACGGTCGCCCTCGGCCTCATGACCGTCTCGCTGGTCGCCATGGCCGCCCTCGTCGCCGTCGGCGCCCCCGCCTGGACCCTCATCGCGGTCTTCCCCGTCGCCGGCTTCGGCATCGGCACGCTCTACCCCCGGGTCACGGCCCAGGCGCTCGGGCGGGCCGACGACGACGAGCAGGGCTTCGTCAGCTCGGCCCTGCAGATCGGTGACTCCTCGGGCGGGGCCAGCGCCATCGCCCTGTCGGCCATCGTCTTCGCGGTGGCGGGCTCGGCCCTGCCCGGCTCGTACGCCCTCGTCATCGCCGTCATGGCCCTGCCGGTGCTCGTCGCCACCGTCGCCGCCCGGCGAGTCCGCTGAGCGTCGTCGCGGTCGTCCGCCGGGCGATGGCAGCCCAGGAAATCCCCCTTACGTCCCGGTAACGTAAATAGATGGTCAAATCGGACGTTTTTCCTTGCATTCCGGTGCATAGGAGGTGCATCATTTTCTTGTCGGCGACACCCCCCACCCCACAAGTCGTCGCCGGCGAACGTAGGTCGAGCACCTACCCACGCGGAACGATATGGACCCCCCAAGCCCATGTTCTGCGGTCCGCCTCGCGAGACTCAGCTCCGCGAGCAGCGAAGCAGCAGAGGCAGCCGCCCCCCAAGCGGCTGCCTCTCTGCATGTCCGGATGCCGGTGACGACGTCCCGCGCGCCCGCGCGCCCACGTACGTCCGGGCCCACGGCATCCGGAGACGCAGAAGGCCCCCACCCGTGGTCGGGTGGGGGCCTCCGGCGTGCCGGTGACGAGGCTGTCGCGCCGGCGCCGACGCGTGCGGTCAGGCGTCGATGTGCTGCTCGGCCCGGGCGTCGCGACGCGACTTCCAGAGGCTGGCCACCGTCGTCACCCCGAGGATGAGCACGATCGCCCCGAGCGAGACGCTGATCGGGATGTCGGGCACGGCGTCGATCGGCTCGCCGTTGTTGACGAACGGCAGGTTGTTCTCGTGCAGCGCGTGCATGACGAGCTTGACGCCGATGAAGGCGAGCAGGACGGCGAGGCCGATGCTGAGGTAGACGAGCTTCTTGAGCAGGCCGCCGATGAGGAAGTAGAGCTGCCGCAGACCCATGAGGGCGAAGATGTTCGCGGTCAGGACGAGGTACGGCTCCTTCGTCAGGCCGTAGATGGCCGGGATGGAGTCGAGCGCGAAGAGCAGGTCCGTCGTACCGAGGGCGAGGATGACGATGAACATCGGGGTGACGAGGCGCTTGCCGTTCTCGACGACGGTGAGGCTCGTGCCGTGGAAGTCCTTCGTGGCCGGGAAGCGCTTCTCGACCCAGAGCAGCAGGCGGTTCTCCTTGAACTCGTCGTCGTCGGACTCCCCACCCGTGGCCAGCTTGACCGCGGTGTAGATGAGGAACGCGCCGAAGATGTAGAAGACCCAGGCGTAGGCGTTGATGACGACCGCGCCGAGCGCGATGAAGACACCGCGCAGGATGATCGCGATGATGATGCCGACCATGAGCGCCGACTGCTGCAGCTTCATCGGTACCTTGAAGCTGGCCATGATGAGCAGGAAGACGAAGAGGTTGTCGACCGACAGCGAGTACTCGGTCAGCCAGCCGGCGTAGAACTCACCGGCGTACTGGCCGCCGTACTGCCACCAGATGAAGAGGCCGAAGAGCACGGCGGCGCCGATGAAGAAGGCGAGGTGCCGCGAGACCTCCGGCATCGTCGGCACGTGCGGCCGGCGCGCGATGACGAAGACGTCGACGAGCAGGAACACGGCCATGAGGCCGATCGTCAGGGCCCAGCCCCAGGCGGGAACATTCATGAGAACAGCCTTCCGGTCACCACATCAGCAACCGGAGGTCTCTCCCGCCCCGCGACCCCGGGGCCGACGTGGACCGACGGCCCGGGAGCAGCGGCAACAGTCCGCTCCGTGATGACGAGCTCGTCGCGCGGGGATACTCCCCTCCGTGAACGCCTGAGTGTTTCACTCCGCCACCCACCCCTCAAATCGAGGCCGCATCGTGGGTGCGCACAATGACCACAACCCCCGCAGCGGTCGCCTGGCGTCCGCTGCGGGCCGCGCTCAGCGGGTGGCGGCGCTCATCTGCCGCAGCTCCTTCTTGAGGTCGCCGAGCTCGTCGCGCAACCGGGCCGCCAGCTCGAAGTGCAGCTCGGCCGCGGCCTGGTGCATCTGCGTCGTCAGCTCCTGGATGAGGTTGGCGAGGTCGGCCGCGGCCATGTCGGCGGGCCGTCGCTTGGCGCCCCCGGCCGAGACCCCGACGTCGGCCGCCATGGCGCCACGACCGCCACCGCTCTTGCCGCGCGACTGCATGCGGCCGCTGCCGAGCAGCTCGGCCGTGTCGGCATCCTCGCGCTCGAGCAGGTCGGTGATGTCGGCGATCTTCTTGCGCAGCGGCTGCGGGTCGACGCCGCGCTCGAGGTTGTAGGCGATCTGCTTCTCGCGACGGCGGCTCGTCTCGTCGAGCGCCTGCTGCATCGAGGGCGTGACCTTGTCGGCGTACATGTGCACCTGGCCCGACACGTTTCGGGCGGCGCGGCCGATGGTCTGGATGAGGCTGCGCGCCGAGCGGAGGAAGCCCTCCTTGTCGGCGTCGAGGATCGAGACGAGGGAGACCTCCGGCAGGTCGAGGCCCTCACGCAGCAGGTTGATGCCGACGAGGACGTCGAAGACGCCGGAGCGCAGCTCGCGCAGCAGCTCGACGCGCCGGAGGGTGTCGATGTCGCTGTGCAGGTAGCGGACCCGGATGCCCTTGTCGAGGAGGTAGTCGGTGAGGTCCTCGGCCATCTTCTTGGTCAGCGTCGTGACGAGGACGCGCTCGTCGCGCTTGGTGCGCTCGAGGATCTCGTGCATGAGGTCGTCGATCTGGCCCTTGGTCGGCTTGAGCACGACCTCGGGGTCGATCAGGCCGGTGGGGCGGATGATCTGCTCGACCGGGGGCCCGCCGACGGAGGACTTGGCCATCTCGTAGTCGCCCGGCGTCGCCGAGAGGTAGATGGTCTGGTCGATGCGCTCGAGGAACTCCTCCCAGCGCAGGGGCCGGTTGTCCATCGCGCTCGGCAGGCGGAAGCCGTGGTCGACGAGCATCCGCTTGCGCGACATGTCGCCCTCGTACATGGCGCCGATCTGCGGCACCGTCTGGTGCGACTCGTCGAGGACGAGGAGGAAGTCCTCCGGGAAGTAGTCGATGAGGCAGTTCGGGGCCGAGCCCGACGTGCGACCGTCGATGTGCCGGCTGTAGTTCTCGATGCCGTTGCAGAACCCGACCTGGCGCATCATCTCGAGGTCGTACGTCGTGCGCATCCGCAGGCGCTGGGCCTCGAGCAGCTTGCCCTGCCGCTCGAAGAGGGCCAGCTGGTCCTCCAGCTCGAGCTCGATGCCACGGATGGCCCGCTCCATGCGCTCGGGGCCGGCGACGTAGTGCGAGGCGGGAAAGACGTACATCTCCGACTCCTCGTTGACGACCTCGCCCGTCACCGGGTGCAGCGTGTAGATCCGCTCGATCTCGTCGCCGAAGAACTCGATGCGCACGGCGAGCTCCTCGTACACCGGGATGATCTCGACGGTGTCGCCGCGGACGCGGAAGGTGCCCCGGGTGAAGGCGAGGTCGTTGCGGGTGTACTGCATCTCGACGAAGCGGCGCAGCAGGTCGTCACGGACGATCTCCTGACCGACGCGCAGCCGCGCCATCCGGTCGACGTACTCCTGCGGGGTGCCGAGGCCGTAGATGCACGAGACCGACGCGACGACGATGACGTCACGGCGGGTGAGCAGCGAGTTGGTCGCGGAGTGCCGCAGTCGCTCGACCTCGTCGTTGACCGAGCTGTCCTTCTCGATGTAGGTGTCCGTCTGCGGGATGTACGCCTCGGGCTGGTAGTAGTCGTAGTAGCTGACGAAGTACTCGACCGCGTTGTTCGGCAGCAGCTCGCGGAACTCGTTGGCCAGCTGGGCCGCCAGCGTCTTGTTCGGGGCCATGACGAGAGTCGGCCGCTGCACCTGCTCGATGAGCCAGGCCGTCGTGGCCGACTTGCCGGTGCCGGTCGCACCGAGCAGCACGGTGTCCTTCTCCCCCGCCTTGACGCGGCGGGCGAGCTCGGCGATGGCGGTGGGCTGGTCGCCGCTCGGGGTGTACTCGGAGATGACCTCGAAGGGCGCCACCGAGCGCTGCAGGTCGGTGATCGGTCGCATGGGTCAACCGTACGTCCGACCACCGACAGCGCCCCACCCGGCGAGAGCCTCGGCGGTACGGTGACGACCGTGCGCCTCTCATCGCTGCGAGCACCCGCCTCCCCCGCCCCCGGCCCCGGCCACGTCGCGAGCCCTCGGCGGGCCGCGTGAGCGCCCCCGCGTGGCCCGACCGGCCGACCCACGTGGGGTGGCTCGAGCAGCACCTGCTCGGCCTGCTGCGCTTCGGCCGCCGAACGGCGGCCGACGGCGGCGGCGCCCACTGGCTCGACGACGACGGGGCGCCAGACCCCTCCCGCGGCATCCAGACGTGGGTCACCTCACGCACGGTGCACGTCTACTCGCTCGGCACCCTCATGGGGGTACCGGGCTGCGCGCCGGTGGTCGACGGGGCGCTGGCCGGGCTCACCGGCCGGCTGCGGGACCGCGAGCACGGGGGCTGGTTCTCCTCCCTCGACGTCGACGGGCGGCCGGAGGACGGCAAGTCGGCGTACGCCCACGCGTTCGTCGTGCTGGCGGCGTCGTCGGCCACCGCGGCGGGGCGACCGGGCGCGGAGGCCCTGCTGGCCGAGGCGCTCGAGGTCTTCGACCGCCGGTTCTGGGACGTCGACGCCGGCCTGCCCGTCGACACGTGGGACACCGCCTTCTCGACCCTCGACGGCTACCGGGGCATCAACGCCGCGATGCACACGACCGAGGCGATGCTCGCCGCCGCCGACGTACTGGCCGTGGTGCTCGGCGACGAGGCGACCGCGCGGACGTGCCGGCGCCGGGCGACCGGCATCCTGTCGAAGGTCGCCTCGTGGGCCGCCGCCAACGACTGGCGGGTGCCCGAGCACTTCGACGCCGGGTGGCGCGTGCAGCTCGAGTACAACGCCGACCGCCGCGACGACCCCTTCAAGCCCTACGGGGCAACGGTCGGCCACGGGCTCGAGTGGGCGCGACTGCTGCTGCACGGCGAGGCCGCCGCGCTGGCGGCCGGTGAGGAGCCCCCGGCCGACGCGGTGGCGAGCAGCCGTGCCCTCTTCGACCGTGCCGTCGCCGACGGCTGGTCCGTCGACGGCCGCGACGGGTTCGTCTACACGACGGACTGGTGGGGCGCGCCGGTCGTCCGCGACCGCATGCACTGGGTCGCCGCAGAGGCGACGGCGACCGCCGCGGCCCTGTGGCTGCGCACGGGTGATCAGGCTTACGCAGACCGCTACGCGCAGTGGTGGGACCACGTCGCGACCACCGTGCTCGACCACGAGCACGGGTCGTGGCACCACCAGCTCGACGCCGACAACCGCCCGTCGGGGACGGTCTGGCCCGGCAAGGCCGACCTGTACCACGCCGTGGGGGCCACCCTCGTGCCTCGCCTGCCGCTGCAGCCGTCGCTGGCCGTCGCGGTCCGCGAGGGACTGTGGCGAGCACCCGCCGACGCCTGAGCTCGGCAACGCCGCAACGCTGCTCGCGGTCCGCCCCGGGCGAACCACGAGGTTGGCGCTGTCAGGTCACGGGACGCGGTGCGTCCACGCCTCCGTGCCGAACTTCTCGTCGACGAGCCGCTGCGCCTCGGCCAGCTCGGTCTCGGTGTACGTCGCCTCGTGCGAGCGGTAGCGGGCCATGAACGAGCGGGTGAACGACTCGAGGATCGCCTCGCGGCTCATCCCCGTCTGGCGTCGCATCGGGTCGACCCGCTTGTTCGCCGACTTCGTGCCCTTGTCGCTCATCTTCTCGCGGCCGATGCGCAGCACCTCGAGCATCTTGTCGGCGTCGATGTCGTAGCTCATCGTCACGTGGTGCAGCACCGCACCGGAGACGAACCGCTTCTGCGCGGCGCCGCCGATCTTGCCGGCATCCGTGGCGATGTCGTTGAGGGGCACGAAGTGCGCGTCGACGCCGACGTCGGCCAGCGCACCGATGACCCACTCGTCGAGGAAGGAGTACGACCGCTCGAAGCTGAGGCCCTCGACGAGCGACTCGGGGACGACGAGCGAGTACGTGATGCAGTTGCCGGGCTCCATGAACATGGCGCCGCCACCGCTGATGCGGCGCACGACGTCGATGTGGTGGCGGGCGGCCCCGTCGGGGTCGACCTCGTTGCGCACCGACTGGAAGCTGCCGATGACGACGAGGGGGCTGTCCCAGTCCCAGAACCGCAGGGTCGGCGGCCGCTCACCCGACGCGACCTCGCGGGCGATGACCTCGTCGAGGGCGACGTGCAGCGCCGGGTGCATGACCGTAGCCGGGATGACGTCGAACTCGTGGTCGTGCCACCCGGTCGCCTTGCCGAGGGCACGGCGCACCGCGATGCCGACGGCCTCGGCGCTGAAGCCGATGAGGTGCACCGACTCGTCGAGCGACCCCGTGACCGCCGACGCGAGCTGCTCGGCGCCGGCCTCGACCGGCATGCCGGTCAGCGCGCCGTTGATGTCGGCCAGGGCCTCGTCGGGCTCGAGGAAGAAGTCGCCCGAGACGCTGACGTCGGCCAGCCGGCCGTCCACCACCTCGAGGTCGACCGCCACGAGCTTGCCACCGACGACCTTGTACTCACCGCGCATGCCGGGCACAACAGCGCGGCGGCCCCCGCTATGCCCGGGATGCCGGGCGGATGGGTACGGCTCGACCGAGCCCGCGACGCACCGCGACGCACCGCCACGCACCCATCGCACCCGGTGGCCACAGACGCAGACATCAGAACCCCAGCACACTAGGAGACACCATGGACACGGACCAGCTCGTCGAGCGCATCCGCATCGCCCGCGACAACGCCCTCGAGGCCGAGAAGCAGGAGCGCCAGCGCCTCGCCGACGCCGACACCACCGACCTGCAGCAGGCGGCCTCGGTGCGCCTCGCCACCCGGCAGGCCGTCCGCGAGGCGCTCGACGACGTCCTCGACGAGACGTCGCCCGAGCCGGAGAAGGCGCAGCCGTCCGACGGCTGAGCGCGTCCGACCGCCGCTGACCGCATGCAGACCTTCGTCCCCCACGTCGACTTCGAGCGTTCCGCCCGGGCGCTCGACGTCAAGCGCCTCGGCAAGCAGCGGGTCGAGGTCATCCAGATCGTGCGCGCCCTCACCGTGCCGGGCTACGCGTGGAAGAACCACCCGGCGGTGCTCATGTGGCGCGGCCACGAGGAGGCCCTCGGCCGCTACGGCCTCGTCATGTGTGACGTCTGGGTCGACCTCGGCTTCGACGACACGTGCGCCGCGACCATCGTCGACGACCTGGCGACCGCGGGTGTCTCCCCCATCCGCACGTACGACGAGCTGGCCGCGGCGGGTGCCCTGCCGCCCTGGCTCTTCGACGACGACGTACGCCGGAGCCACCGGAGCGCCCTGGTACGCAAGGATGCCGATCACTACCGTCCGCAGTTCCCCGACGTCCCCGACGACGTCGAGTACGTCTGGCCGGTGCGTTCCGAGGCGGTGATCGCGCGGGAACGGACGAAGGCGGAGAACGCCGAGAAGCGCCGGCTGCGCACGGTCGAGCGCGAGGCGCAGCTGCTGCTGGCGCAGCAGGCGGCCGACCGGCGCCGCCGCAGCGCCGCGGCCCGCAAGGGCTGGGCCACCCGTCGAGAGGGCGCGTAACCCCCGTCGAGAGGGCGCCTAGCCCCCGTCGAGAGGCCAGTCGCCCCCCGTGGCGGGGGCCTGGGGATGCCGGGTGCCGCGTCGTGTCGACCCGGGCCGACCCCGGTCGGCCCGGGTCGACCCCTCAGGGGTGCCAGCCGGTGCGGCTCGCCCACTCCCCGGCCCGGACCCACGCGTCGTCGAACCAGGGCTCCTTGGCCTCCGAGTAGACGCCCGTCCGGTCGTCGAGGGCGAGCAAGCGCTGCTTCTCGGCGGCGTAGGCCGCACGCTCGGCCGGCACGTGGCGCAGCCAGTCCGGGAAGAGCAGCGCGAAGCGCCACCCCTGCGAGCCGCGTTGTCGCACGTGCACGTGCACGACCTCCCCCGGGTCACAGCCGCCCCAGTACCGCTTGGCCCAGACCGTCTCACCGCTGCCCGGCTTGGCCCGGTCGGCGAGGTTGTCCGGGGTGCAGACGTAGCCAGCGTCGCGCAGCGCGGCGTGGAAGGTCGCGGCGTCGGCGTCCGCGAGCTCGCGCACGCCGACCTGCACGTCGATGACGTCCTTGGCCGGCAGCCCGGGCACCGCCGTCGACCCGATGTGCGAGACCTCGGTGACGGTCCGCTGCCCCGACAGGGCCGCCGCCAGCTTGGCCACGACCCGGCTGCCACGTGCCTCCCAGCGCGGGTCCGGCGGCACGACGGCGCCGTGGTCGGGTCGTCTCGAGCGTCGCCCGGCGAGCAGGTTGTCGTGCCACGGCTCGAGCCGGTCGCGCCACAGGGCGTCGACGAGCCCGGCCAGTGCGTCGGGCGAGCCGTCGTTCGGTAGCACCACGTCGGCCACGGCCCGCCGCTGCTCGTCGGTGGCCTGGGCGGCCATGCGCCGCCGGGCGTCGCCCTCCTCGAGCCCCCGCTGGTCGACGAGCCGCTGCACACGCGTCTCGACGTCGGCCTCGACGACCACCGTCAGGTGCTCGTTCACCCACGCGCCCCGCTCGACGAGCAGCGGCATGTCGTAGACGCTGACGCTCTCGCGGGCGACATCGCGGCGCCGGGCCGCGACCCGTCGGGCGATGGCCGGCACGGTGATGGCGTCGAGGTCCGCGAGCGCGCTCGGGTCACGGAAGACGATGGACGCCAGACCCGCCCGGTCGAGGGTGCCGTCGGGTCGCAGCACCTCCGGCCCGAAACGGGACGCGACCGCGTCCAGCGTCGGCTCCCCCGGCTCCATGACCTCGCGGGCCACGAGGTCGGCGTCGACCACGACGGCCCCGAGCTCGGCGAGCCGCCGTGACACCGTCGACTTGCCCGACCCGATGCCGCCGGTGACGCCGACGCGCAGCACCGGTCAGCCCTGGGCGAGGCGGGCCGGGAAGCCCCCGGTCGCGATCGGGCCCCACCGCGTGGGGGTGATGCGCAGCAGCGACTTGCCCTGGGTGCGCATCGCCTCGCGGTACTCGTCCCAGTCGGGGTGCTCCCCGGAGATGGCCCGGAAGTAGTCGACGAGCGGCTCGACGGCCTCGGGCTGGTCGATGACCTCGCAGTCACCGTCGACCTGCAGCCACGGCCCGCCGAAGTCGTCCGACAGGACGAGGACGCTGACCTGCGGATGCCGTCGCGCGTTGGCCGTCTTGGCCCGCTCCGGGTAGGTCGACACGACGATGCGACCCTGCTCGTCGACCCCGCCCGTCACGGGCGAGACCTGCGGGGTGCCGTCACGCCGCGTCGTCACGAGGACGAGGTCGTGACGGGGGCGCACGAAGTCGAGCATGGCGTCACGGTCGACGGTGGTCGTGGTGGCGATGGTTCGAGGCATGGTCCGATTCTCCCCCGGCCACCCGGCATCCGCTGCGCCGGTCGACCTCCCGTCGCCACCCGGCATCCGCCACTCCCGTCCAGCGGCGACGCTCAGGCCTGCTCGCGGGCGACCTCCTCGGCCCGGTCGACGGTGACGATGAAGGCCTCGCCCAGCCACAGCGCGTACTGCTCGTGGGTCCACCCGCAGCGCCGCACGAAGCGGTCGTAGATCTCGGGCGCGGTGAGGGTCCAGACGATGTCGGTGAGGCCGGTGCGGTCGAGCTCCGGGGTGAGCCCGTGGGCCTCGTCGAGGGCGGCCAGCATGTTCGTGTTGCCCACCCGCCGCTCCACCTCGATGGCCTCGACGAAGTCGGACAGGCCCGTGTCGCCGCCGGCCCCCTTGGCCAGCAGCACACCGAGCAGCGGGCCGGTGCGCTGGTAGATCGTCGAGCAGAGCGCGGCGTAGGCCCGCAGGAACGACGCGCGGTCGGGCGCGAGCGACATGGCCCGGAACTCCGGACGGTCGGGCATGGGGACGGGGTCGTCGTCGCCGGCGAGGGTCACGTCGTAGACCGCCTTGACGACCTCGGACTTGCCGCCGACCGCGTTGTACACCGTCTGCGCGCTGACGCCGGCGCCGGAGGCCAGCGCACTGATCGAGGTCGAGTGGTAGCCGCGCTCGAGCAGCATGGCCCGGGCCACCTCGATGATGCGCCGCCGGGTGGCCTGCGCGGCCTGCGCCCGACCCGAGTTGTCGTACGGCCGATCGGCGTCGTCGGTTGACACGGGGTGCCCCCTCACCGGACCATGGGTGTTCGCTGGAACGAGGTTCAAGCCAATGGTGCGGCGACAGGGGTTCGCACCACTGGCTCCCCCACCCCGACCGGCTCTCCACCGTCGCGCAGCAGTGTTGCACGACAGGGCGGCCCGCGGTCCACAGACCGGAGGCCGCGACCGGAGGGACGGCCGCGGAGGCGGTACCCGTCCGGCGACATCGTGGGGGAACGAGGGACCGGGTCGAGACCGACCCGGCCCCTCGTCGGTGGTGCCGTCACCGGTGGACCACCCGTCCGACCACCTGACCATGACGCACGAGAGCCCCGGACCCGTCAGGGGTCCGGGGCTCTCGTGACGGAGCCGACCGTCTCCCACCGGTCACGAGGACCGGCGGGAGGAGGGGTCAGTTGCCGGTGAGCTTCTCGCGCAGCGCGGCGAGGGCCTCGTCCGACGCGAGGGTGCCCTCGGCCGGCGCGGGGCTGCTGCTCTGGCGCGGGGTGCCCTCGCCGGAGTCGGCGACGTCACCCGTGGCCGACGAGTACGAGGTCGAGGTGCTGCCACCGGCAGCGGCCTCGGCGTCGGCCTTCGTCGCGGCCTCGACCTGCGCCTTGTGGGCCTCCCAGCGGGAGTGGGCCTCGGCGTACTGACGCTCCCACTTCTCGCGCTGGGTGTCGAAGCCCTCGAGCCACTCGTTCGTCTCCGGGTCGAAGCCCTCGGGGTACTTGTAGTTGCCCTGCTCGTCGTACTCGGCCGCCATGCCGTACAGCGTGGGGTCGAACTCCGAGGCCGGGACCGACTGGTCGTTGGCCTGCTTGAGCGAGAGCGAGATGCGGCGACGCTCGAGGTCGATGTCGATGACCTTGACGAAGATCTCGTCACCGACGTTGACGACCTGCTCGGGCAGCTCGACGTGACGCTCGGCCAGCTCGGAGATGTGCACGAGGCCCTCGATGCCGTCCTCGACGCGCACGAACGCACCGAACGGGACGAGCTTGGTGACCTTGCCGGGCACGACCTGGCCGATGGCGTGGGTGCGTGCGAAGTGCTGCCACGGGTCCTCCTGCGTCGCCTTCAGCGACAGGGAGACACGCTCGCGGTCCATGTCGACGTCGAGCACCTCGACGGTGACCTCGGTGCCGACCTCGACGACCTCGGACGGGTGGTCGATGTGCTTCCACGACAGCTCGGAGACGTGGACGAGACCGTCGACGCCGCCGAGGTCGACGAAGGCGCCGAAGTTGACGATGGAGGACACGACGCCCGAACGGACCTGGCCCTTCTGGAGCTCCTTGAGGAACGTCGTGCGCACCTCGGACTGCGTCTGCTCGAGCCAGGCACGGCGCGACAGGACCACGTTGTTGCGGTTCTTGTCGAGCTCGATGATCTTGGCCTCGATCTCCTTGCCGACGTACGGCTGGAGGTCGCGGACGCGGCGCATCTCGACGAGCGAGGCGGGCAGGAAGCCACGCAGGCCGATGTCGAGGATGAGGCCGCCCTTGACGACCTCGATGACGGTGCCGGTGACGACGCCGTCCTCCTCCTTGACCTTCTCGATCGTGCCCCAGGCGCGCTCGTACTGAGCCCGCTTCTTGGACAGGATCAGACGGCCCTCCTTGTCCTCCTTCTGGAGGACGAGGGCCTCGACCTCGTCGCCGACCTTGACGACCTCGCCGGGGTCGACATCGTGCTTGATGGACAGCTCACGCGAGGGGATGACGCCCTCGGTCTTGTAGCCGATGTCGAGCAGGACCTCGTCCCGGTCGACCTTGACGATGCGACCCTCGACGATGTCGCCGTCGTTGAAGTCCTTGATGGTCGCGTCGATCGCGGCAAGGATGTCTTCCAGGGTGCCGATGTCGTTGATGGCGACCTCGGGCGCGGTCTTCTCGACCGTATTGGCAGTCATGTAGTAGGAACTCCGATTGTGGACAGTGAAGTTGGAGACACCGCGTCGCCCACCTGTCGGTCGGGCCACTCGATGTCGGTACGGGTACGGGTTGACGTGCTCGTACGCACACGGGTGCGCTCGGCGATCCTATCCGGGCGGCCAGCACAGGGTCAAAGTCCGTCGTGGTAGGGCCGGTGATGTCCCCCGAACCCACCTCCGCCCGCCCGGGCCCGCGCCCCACCGGGGTCGAGGGGGCGCCGTGAGCGAGCCCTCCGGACCGCCGAGCGACGTGGCGCGCCGTCCCGTGGGGGCGGCCGAGACGGCATCCGCCAACCGGCTGTGGTGGGACGGCGAGGCCGCCGACTACCACGCCGAGCACGGCGCCTTCCTCGGTGACACCGACTTCGTCTGGGGTCCCGAGCGCCTGCGTGAGGCGGATGCCGGCCTGCTCGGTGAGCTCGCCGGCGCGGACGTGCTCGAGGTCGGGGCGGGGTCGGGCCAGTGCTCGCGCTGGGTGCGCGGCCGCGGTGGGCGCGTCGTCGCGACGGACCTCTCGGCCGGGATGCTGCGCACGGGCCGTCGGGTGGATGCCGGTCTGGCCCCGGGTGCGCGCGTGCCGTTCGTGCAGTGCGACGGCCGGGCCCTGCCCTTTGCCGACGCGTCGTTCGACGTCGTCTTCACCGCCTACGGCGTCGTGCCGTTCGTGGCCGACCCGGACCTCGTCCTGCGCGAGGCCGCCCGGGTGCTGCGGCCCGGTGGGCGCTTCGTCTTCTCGACGACCCACCCGCTGCGGTGGGCGCTGCCCGACGACCCCGGTGAGGGTGGCCTGACGGTGACGATGTCGTACTTCGACCGCACGCCCTACGTCGAGCAGGACGAGGCCGGCCGGGTCGTCTATGTCGAGCACCACCGCACGCTCGGCGACCGGGTGCGCGAGATCACCGCCGCCGGGCTCGTGCTCGTCGACCTCGTCGAGCCGGAGTGGCCGGAGGGCCACGAGCAGACGTGGGGCGGCTGGTCGCCCCTGCGCGGTCGCCTCGTCCCGGGGACCGCGGTCTTCGTCTGCCGGCGGCCCGACGCTCCCAGCGGGCGTGCGGGCGGCGGTGGCAGCATCAGGTCGTGACCACCGCCCCGACGCTGCCGCTGCTCGCGGTCGTGCTGTCGGCGCTGGCCTACGGCTCGGCGACCGTCCTGCAGGCGGTCGGGGTCCGGGCGCTCGCGCGGACGCCGCGACGGCCGCTCGGGGCGTGGCTGACCGCCGGCCGCTGGTACGTCGTCGGCCTCGTGCTCGACCTCGGCGGCTTCCTGGCCTCCGTCGTGGCGCTGCGCACGCTGCCGCTCTTCGTCGTCGAGTCGGCGGTCGCCTCGAGCGTGGCCGTCACGGCGGTGCTGTCGTCGCTTGTGCTGGGGCAGCGGCTCGTGGCCCGCGAACGGCTCATGCTGCTCGTCGTGCTCGTCGGCCTCGTCGGCCTCGCCGTCGGGGCCGAGCCCGGGCCGGGCCTGCGGCCACCGGCGGTGACGACGCTCCTCGTCGCCTCGGTGCTCGTGGTCGCGGCCCTCGTCGTCGTCGCGCTGCGCGCGCCGCGGGAGCGCCGGGTCGGGCTCGTCGTGCTGAGCGCCGCCGCCGGGCTCGGATTCGGCGGGGTCGGGGTGGCCGCGCGGGTGCTCGTCTGGCCGACCGCCGAGGGCGGGGTGGCCGGCCAGGTCGCCCACCTCGTGACGGACCCGGTGCTGCTCGCCCTGGTCGCCCACGGCATCCTCGCGACGGTCGCCTACGCCCTCGCCCTCGAGCGCGGCAGCGCGACGACCATCGCGGCGGTGACGTTCGCGGTCGAGACGGTGGTGCCGTCGGCCGTGGGCCTGGTCTGGCTGGGCGACGCCGTGCGCCCCGGCGGGGGGTGGGTCGCCGTCGTCACCCTCGGCTTCGCCGCGACGCTCGGCGGTGCCGTGGGGCTCGCCGGGCGCGCCGAGCCGGCGGACGCCACCGGGCCCGCCGCGCCCATAGCGCCCGCTGACCCCGCCGAGCCCACCGAGCCGGAGGCGTCGGCCGCGCACCGAGCCACCCAGCGGGCGCCGAGACGGCACTGACCCCACTCACAGCACACGTCCAGACAACGTCCGGCAGAGGCCCAGCGCGGCCCGACACAGTGGGGCCGTGTCCGCAGAACCGCGCCGACTCCTGGCACCACGCAGCCCCCGTCCCCCACGCCTGACCGGCTCCCCCGCCGCCCGCGCCACCGGCACGTCGGGCTCGGCCCGATGGCTCGTACGGGTGTACGCGGTGGCGACCCCCGTAGCCCTGCTGCTCACGCTGTTCGTGCGGCGACAGCCCGGTCCGGTGCTGCTCGAGGAGGTCTTCGGCCTCGTCAACGTGCCCGTCACCTCGACCTTCGTGTCGGTCGTCGTGCTGGCCCTCATCACGCGAGCGCTCATGGGGCGCAAGCGGATCGGCCTCTGGCTCGTGGCCGCCTTCCAGATCTTCGGCCTCTACCTCGGGGTCGTCGAGCAGCTGCCGGGGCGGCCGTTCCCGTTCGCCGAGGTCTGGCGCACGCGCGGTGACCTCGGCCGCGCGCTCGACCTCGCCGCGACGGTGCTCGCCGTCCTCGCCCTCGTCTGGCTCTGGCACCTGCGGCCACAGTTCACGGCCCGCGTGCGGCGCGGGTCGTGGCGGCTCGCGGGCGCCGCCCTGCTCGCCGGGTCCGCGGTCACCGTCGGCGTCGCCTGGCTGCTGCTCGGCACCGTCGACCTCCCCCGGTCGCAGACGCGGGCCCTCGTCGGGACCGTCATCACAGCCCTCGGCGGGCACACCCGGCACACCGTCGGTCTCGTCCCTCCGTGGGTGGTCGACGTCGTCGCCGTCTGCGCCGGCCTGACCGTCGTCGGCGCGGTCGCCCTGTTCCTCGCCTCGGCGCGCCCGGCCAACCGCTGGTCACCCGACCGGGAGGTGTCGCTACGCGGTCTCGTCGCGGGGTTCGGCGCGCGCGACTCCCTCGCCTACTTCGCGACCCGCCGCGACCGCGCGTCGGTCTTCTCCCCCGACGGCCGCGCCGCCGTCACCTACCGCGTCGTGGCGGGGGTGTCCCTCGCGTCGGGCGACCCGGTCGGCGACCCGGCCGCGTGGCGGCCGGCCATCGAGGCCTGGCGGGCCGAGGCGCGCGAGTTCGGCTGGATTCCGGCCGTGCTCGGCGCGAGCGAGGAGGGCGCCCGCGCGTTCGCGGCCGACGGCATGCGCGTGCTGCTCCTCGGCGACGAGGCCGTCGTCGAGACGGCCCGCTTCGACCTGCGCCGGCCCGAGATGGCGGCGCTGCGCCAGGCCGTGCGTCGGGTCGGCCGCGCCGGCGTGACGGTGCAGCTGCGCCGGCAGCGTGACCTCGACGCGGACACCGTCAGCGGGCTCGCGCACCGGGCGGCGGAGTGGCGCGGCGGCGAGACCGAGCGGGGGTTCTCGATGGCACTGGGCCGGCCGGCCGACCCCGCCGACGGCGACGTCCTGCACGTGACGGCCCACGACGTCGACGGCTCGGTCGTCGGCATCCTCTCGTTCGTGCCCTGGGGCCGGCGCGGCGCGTCCCTCGACGTCATGCGCCACTCCCCCGACGCCCCCAACGGGGTCACCGAGGCGATGATCTGCGAGCTGCTCCGGCGCGGTGACGAGGTCGGGATCGACCGGGTCTCGCTCAACTTCTGCATGTTCCGTCGGGCCTTCGCCGAGGCCGACCGGCTCGGTGCACGCCCCTCGACCCGCGTCGGCGCCTCGCTGCTCGGCGTCCTCGACCGCGCCTGGCAGCTCGAGCGCCTCTACCGCTTCACCGAGCGCTTCGAACCCCAGTGGGCGCCGCGCTTCCTCTGCACCGACGACACCGTGTCGCTGCCGCAGGTCGCCGTCGCCGCGGGCGCCGCGGAGGGCTTCCTGCCGTGGCCCTCCCGCGCCGACCGCACGACCCGCTCGCTCGACCCGGAGCACATCGCCGTCCTCGCCGAGCTGCACGCCGGCGAGGAGCCCGACCTGCAGCAGCTCGGCCCGTCGCGCACGAGCGCCTTCCGGGACCGCGCGCGGACCGTCGAGGCCATGCGGTCCGCCGGCCGCGACCCCTACCCGCTCGGCGGCGGCGACCCGGCGACGCCGGTGCCGGGCCGGCCCGCGGACGAGCTCACCGTCGTCGGGCGCGTCCACCGGGTGCGCGACCACGGGTCGGTGCTCTTCGTCGACCTGCTGGACACGCCCGTCACGCCGGACCGCGACGACGGGGGCCGGCAGGTGCTCGCCGAGGCCGGCGTCCTCGGCCACGCGGAGGTCCGTGACCTCGCCCGGGTCGTCGCCCCCGGCGACCTCGTCCGCTTCACCGGTCGCCGTGGCCTCTCACGCACCGGCACCCCGAGCCTGCTCGTCGAGCGGTGGCGCATGGAGGCCAAGTGCCTGCACCCGCTGCCGTTCGACGCCGACGACGACTCCCCCGCCCTCGTCCGCGCCCGCTCGACCGACCTCATCATCCATGCCGCCGCCCTGGGCCAGCTGCGGCGGCGGTCGGCCGTCATCCACGTCGTGCGCGACGAGCTCGCGGCGGCCGGGTTCGTCGAGGTCGAGACCCCGATGCTGCAGCCAGTCCACGGCGGGGCGTCGGCACGACCCTTCCGCACCCGCAGCAACGCGTACGGCGTCGACCTCTCGCTGCGCATCGCCCCCGAGCTCTACCTCAAGCGGCTGCTCGTCGCCGGCATGGGCCCCGTCTTCGAGCTGGGCCGCAACTTCCGCAACGAGGGGGTCGACGCGACCCACAACCCCGAGTTCACCTCGCTCGAGGTGTACCAGCCGCACGCCGACTACGATGTCATGCGGCGCCTCACCGAGCGCCTCGTCCGGCGGGCGGCGGAGGCCGTGCACGGTGCCCAGGTGCTGCCCGTCCCGGCCCCCGGGCAGGAGCGCCGCGGCACCGACGGCGTGCCGCTCGTCGACGTGAGCGGCGAGTGGCCCGTCGTGCGCGTCCTCGACGCCGTGTCGCGCGCCGTCGGCACCGAGGTCTCCCTCGCGACCCCGCTGGCGGTGCTGCGCGGCATCGCCGCCACCCACGGCGTCGAGGTGCCGGCGGCCGGCGGCCCCGGCGCGGTCATCGAGGAGCTCTACGCCGACCTCGTCGAGCGCACGACCGGCGCGCCGACCTTCTACACCGACTTCCCCGCCGAGACCTCGCCCCTCGCCCGACCCCACCGCACCGAGCCGGGGCTGGCCGAGCGGTGGGACCTCGTCGTGGCGGGCATGGAGGTCGCGACCGCCTACAGCGAGCTGACCGACCCGCTCGAGCAGCGGCGCCGGCTCACCCTCCAGTCCCTGCTCGCCGCGGCCGGTGACCCGGAGGCGATGGAGGTCGACGAGGCGTTCCTGCTCGCTCTCGAGACGGGGATGCCGCCGAGCGGCGGGCTCGGTATCGGCGTCGACCGGCTCGTCATGATGCTGACGAACAGCCCCATCCGCTCGGTGCTGACCTTCCCGTTCGTCAAGCCGCTGCCGGAGGCGGCCGCCCGTCGGCCCCGTCCCCGCGCCACGGCCCCCGTCACCCCGGCCGGCCGGACCTCCGCCCGCCGGGACACCGCGGTAGAGACCTCGGCCACCACCCCGACCACCACGACCACGACGACCACGACGACCACGACGACCACGACGAACCGCCTTGCAGGAGCACGCTGATGGAGCTCACCGATCCCCGCCTCGTCGTCCTGCTGGCCGTCGTCGCCCTCGCCCTCTTCGCGCTCGTCGTGTCGGGGTTCCCCCGGTGGCGCCACCCGGCCGCGCGGGCGGCGTCCCGGGGCCTGACGGTCGTCGTGCTCAACGCCGTCGTGCTGGCGGCGTGCGGAGCCGCGCTCAACAACCAGTACCTCTTCTACTCGAGCTGGTCCGACCTGCTCGGCTCCGGCTCGACCCAGGTCGTGGCCCACCACGGCGGCTCGAGCGTCCAGATCGACCAGGCCAAGGTCAACGGACCCGGCTTCTCGGCCGTCACGAGCCCGACGGCCCTGCCCCCGCTGCCCGACCCGGGCCAGCGCATGCAGAACTACACGGTCGCGGGGGCACGGTCCGGCTCGAAGGGGCAGGTGCTCGTCTACCTCCCGGTGGGCTACGACCCCTCGTCGACCCACCGCTACCCCGTCATCGTCGGCCTGCACGGCTTCCCGAGCGCGCCGAAGGGCTTCGTCAAGCTCAACTTCCTCAGCAGCATCGACGTCCTGACGGCGCAGCACCGCATGGCCCCGTCCATCGTCGTCATCCCCCGCATCGACACGCCGGCCGACCTCGACACCGAGTGCGTCAACGGCGGCCCCGGGCAGCCGCAGACCGACACGTGGCTCTCCCGCGACATCCCGGCCTGGACCGCCGCGCACTTCCACGTCGAGCTCAAGCGCACGTCGTGGGCGGCGGTCGGCTACTCGTACGGGGCCTGGTGTGCGGCGTCCCTGACGATGCGCCACCCCGACGTCTTCGGGGCCGCGGTCTCCCTGCTCGGCTACTTCCGGCCGGACTTCGCGACGAACTACGACCCCCTCAGCCCGGCCGCGCTCAAGGGCTACGACCTCGTCTCGATCGCCAGGAACGACCCGCCGCCCGTCGCGATGTGGGTGCTGACCTCGCACGAGGACGGCCTGTCGTACCCCACGAGCGCGAAGTTCCTCGCCGCCGCTCGCGCCCCGCTCGATGTCACCGCCACCGTTCTCGCGCACGGCGGTCACCGGGTGAGCCTCTTCACCCCCTACGTCCCGGGCGCGATGGCGTGGCTGGGCCAGACCCTGCCGGGGTTCCGTGCGTAGTGGGCACGGGCCCCGGTCACGAGGCGGCGCGGCCGTGCTCCTGCTGTGGACGCTGCTGTCGGCGGTCGTGCTCGGCGGGTGCACCACGAGCGTCGCCGACACGCCGGATGCCGTGACGCCCGGGTCGGTCTCGACGGCCCCCACCGCGTCCGCGCCCCCCACGACCTCGACCCCGACCTCGACGTCATCGGCCGCCACGACCACGCCGACCACACCGCCCGAACCGACCTCGACCCCCGCCACCACGCCGACCACGCCGACCACCTCGACCACCTCCAGCGCGACGACCACCTCGACCACCTCCAGCGCGACGAGCAGCACCACCGCGAGCTGGCCGGCCTCGCTCGTCGCCCTCGGCGACTCGGTGCCGGCCGCCGACACCTGCGACTGCACCGGCTTCGTCGAGCGGCTCGGTCCGCAGCTCCAGGCGGCGACGCACCGGGCGTGGTCGGTGCACAACGACGCGGTGTCCGGCTACACGAGCGGCGACGTCCTCGACGACCTGCAGGACCCCGACGTCCAGCGGGACCTGTCCACCGCCGACCTCGTCGTCGTCCAGGTCGGCGCCAACGACCTCGACCTCGACCAGGTCGGCGACCCCGACTGTGACCCGGTCGCCACGTCAGACTGCTACACCCAGACCCTCGACCAGCTCGAGGGCACGCTCGGCCGGATCGTCGACGGCATCCGCTCGCTCGACCAGCGGCCCGACCTGCAGATCGCGCTGCTGGGCTACTGGAACGTCACCGTCGACGGCCAGGTCGCGGCGGCCCAGGGGTCGGCCTTCGTCAAGGCCAGCGTCGCCCTCACCGAGGCGACGAACGCCGTCCTCTCCGACGTCGCCGACCGGTCGGGCTCGATTTACGTCGACACCCGCACGCCGTTCGACGGGGCGTCCGGCACCCGCGACGCGACCGACGACCTGCTCGACGACGGCGACCACCCCGACGGCTCGGGGCACGCCCTCATCGCGACGGCGGTCATGCAGGCCCTGCAGCGCAGCGGCGCAGTCGACGACTGGACGCAGTCGTGAGCCGACCGGTGACCCGGCCCCGTCAGGGGCTCAGTGCGCGGCGTCGTGCCAGGAGCGACCGACGCCGACGTTGATGTCGAGCGGCACATCCATCGGGACCGCCGCCCCCATCTGCTCGCGCACCACGCGCTCGACGTCCTCGCGCTCGCCGGCCGCGATCTCGAGCACGAGCTCGTCGTGCACCTGCAGCAGCACCCGCGACGCAGCGCCGGACGCAGTCAGGGCGCGGTCGACCTCGATCATCGCCACCTTCATGATGTCGGCGGCCGACCCCTGGATCGGGGCGTTGAGGGCCATCCGCTCGGCCATCTCGCGGCGCTGGCGGTTGTCCGAGGTGAGGTCGGGCAGGTAGCGGCGCCGACCGAGCATCGTCGCCGTCCACCCTGTGCCACGGGCCTCCGCGACGACGTCGTGCAGGTACTCGCTGACGCCGCCGAAGCGCTCGAAGTAGCCGTCCATGAGGCCGCGGGCCTCCTCGGTGCTGATCGTCAGCTGCTTGCTCAGCCCGAACGCGGAGAGCCCGTAGGCAAGGCCGTACGACATCGCCTTGACCTTCGATCGCATGGCCGGGGTGACGTCGTCGGGCTCGACCCCGAAGACCCGCGAGCCGACGAACTTGTGGAGGTCCTCGCCGGTGCGGAAGGCCTCGATGAGCCCCGCGTCGCGCGAGAGGTGGGCCATGACGCGCATCTCGATCTGGCTGTAGTCGGCCGACATGAGCGACTCGTAGCCGTCGCCGACGACGAACAGCTCGCGGATGCGGCGGCCCTCCTCGGTGCGGATCGGCACGTTCTGCAGGTTCGGCTCGGTCGAGCTGAGCCGACCGGTCGCGGCGATGGTCTGCAGGTAGGTCGTGTGGATGCGGCCGTCCTCGGCGACCGACTTCTGCAGCCCCTCGACGGTCACCCGCAGGCGCGCGGCGTCGCGGTGGCGCAGCAGGGCCTCGAGGAAGGAATGCTCGGTCTTGGTGTAGAGGTCGGCCAGCGCGTCGGCGTCGGTCGTGTAGCCGGTCTTGGTGCGCTTCGTCTTCGGCATGCCGAGCGTCTCGAAGAGCACGACCTGCAGCTGCTTCGGCGAACCGAGGTTGATCTGCTCGCCGCCGATGGCGTCCCAGGCGTCCTGCTGGGCCTGCGCCACCTTGGCGGCGAAGTCGGCCTCGAGGGCGTCGAGGCCGGGGACGTCGACGGCGATGCCGGTGCGCTCCATGCGGGCGAGGACGTCGATGAGGGGCAGCTCCACGTCGCGCAGCAGCTCGGCCCCACCGGTGTCGGCCACCTGCTGGTCGAGCACGTCGGCGAGGTCGCGCACGGCGGTGGCCCGCACCATCTCGTACTCGGCGGCCTTCTCGTCGGCGTCGCCCTCGAGGTCGAGCATGCCCTGGCCGGAGTCGTCGGTGGCGACGAGCTCGCGCTGGAGGTTGCGCAGCACGAGGTCGTCGAGGTGGTACGTGCGGTTGTCGGGCTTGACGAGGTAGGCCGCGAGCTGGGTGTCGCTCGTCAGCCCGCGCAGCGTCCAGCCCCGGGCGGCCAGCGCCTGCACCGGCCCCTTGGCGTCGTGCATCGCCTTGGGTCGCTCGGGGTCGGCCAGCCAGGCGCCGACCGCCTCGTCGGCCGCGGGCTCGAGGGTGGTCACGTCGATCCACGCCGCCGCCCCGTCGGCCGCGGCCACGGCCAGCCCCGTGACGTCGCCCGCCCCGCGGGCCCACGTGCCGATGAGCGAGACCCCCGCCCGCTGGCCCGGCTGCAGGTGCGTCGACAGCCACGCCGGGACGGCATCCGAGGCCACGACCTCGCCGTCGAGGTCGAAGCCCTGGTCGGCCTCGGGCGCCGCGGCCTCGACCGTCGCGAAGAGGCGGTCGCGCAGCACCCGGAACTCGAGCCCGTCGAAGACGGTGTGCACCTCGTCGCGGCTCCACTGGGCCCGCTCGAAGTCGCCCACGGTCAGGCCGACAGGGCTGTCCTTGACCAGCTGGTTGAGCCGCCGGTTGCGCAGCACGTTGTCGAGGTGGTCGCGCAGCGAGTCGCCCGCCTTGCCCTTGATCTGGTCGATGCCGGCGACGATGCCGTCGAGGCCGCCGTACTGGGTGATCCACTTCGCGGCCGTCTTGGGGCCGACCCCGGGCACGCCGGGCAGGTTGTCGCTGCTCTCGCCGACGAGGGCCGCGAGGTCCGAGTACTTCGTCGGCGGCACGCCGTACTTCTCCTCGACCTCCTTCGGGCCCATCCGCCACACCTCCGAGACGCCGCGCACCGGGTAGAGGATCGTCACCTTGTCGGAGACGAGCTGGAAAGTGTCGCGGTCGCCCGAGCAGATGAGCACGTCGAGGCCCTCGGCCTCGGCCTGCGTCGCGATGGTCGCGATGATGTCGTCGGCCTCGTAGCCGGGCAGTTCGACGTAGCGGATGCGCAGGGCGTCGAGCACCTCGTGCACGAGCGGGATCTGCCCGGCGAACTCGTCGGGGGTGCGGGCCCGGCCGGCCTTGTACTCCGCGTACTCCTCCGTGCGGAAGTTCTGCCGCGCGAGGTCGAAGGCGACCGCGACGTGGGTCGGCTCCTCGTCGCGGAGCATGTTGATGAGCATCGACGTGAAGCCGTAGACGGCGTTGGTGTGCTGCCCCGTCGTGGTCGAGAAGTTCTCGGCCGGCAGCGCGAAGAAGGCGCGGTAGGCCAGCGAGTGTCCGTCGAGAAGCAGTAGTCGGCTCACGTCAGGCAGCCTAGTGTCCGCCACCGACGCTCCCCCGCGGGCCGCCGACGGCCACCTCGCGCCACCAGCCGCCACAACCGGCGCCGCCCGCGTGCCGCCCGCCGCCGCCCACCCGGCCGACCTACGATCGGGGCCATGAGCACGGATGCCGGTCGGCCCCGCCCCCGCGACCCCGCCCCGGGCGGCGGAGACCCCGCAGAGCCCACCGGGCGCACCGGGCGCCGCGAGGCCGCGGGGGACGTCGACGCCGACCTCGTGCGGTCGATGACCGACGACGCCCGCGGCACCCTCATCGACCGCATGGGCATCGAGCTCGTGGAGGTCACCCGGGAGCGGCTGGTGGCGACGATGCCCGTCGAGGGCAACACGCAGCCCTACGGCCTGCTTCACGGGGGCGCCAGCGTCGTGCTCGCCGAAACGCTGGGCTCGATCGGGGCGCAGCTGCACGCCGGGGCCGGCCGCGTGGCCGTCGGGCTCGACATCAACGCCACCCACCACCGGGCCGCGCGGTCCGGTACCGTCACCGGCACGGCCACCGTGCTCAGCGCGGGGCGCACCCTCGTCAGCTACGACGTGGTCGTCACCGACGAGGGGGGCCGGCGGGTGTGCACGTCACGCATCACGTGCCTGCTCCGCGACGCCGCTCCCGGCGCCTGACGACCGACCCCACACCACCGGACGACCGCCGACCGTCTCGGGCCCACGCCCTCGGCTCAGCCGGCGACCTGCGGCGGCTGGGCCGGGGCGGCCCCGGTCGAGGTGCGGGCCGTCGTGCGGGCCGAGGCCCGACGGGCGGCGGTGCGCAGGTCGCGGCGGCGCTGCAGCACCTGGTCGAGGCCGTAGCGCTGGCTGCGGGGCTCCCCCGCGAGCTTGCGCTGCAGCAGGGCGGTCGAGGTGACCCGGCGCACCGTCTCGGGGGCGAAGCCGAGCCGGGCGAAGAAGCGGTTGGCCTCACGGTTCGAGGCGGGGACCGCGCTGCTCAGGTGCTCGGCCCCGGTGCGGTCGGCGTGACGGCCCGCGGCCGCCAGCAGCGCCCGGCCGACACCGCTGCGGCGGTGGTCGGGGTGGACGTACAACATGTCGATCGAGACACAAGGGCTGTCGACGAGCAGGCTGCGGGTCGAGTCGGCGAGGACGACGTAGCCGGCGGGGGCGCCGTCGACGAAGCTGAGGTAGGCGGCGATGTCGTCGCGCTGCAACGCCGTCCGCAGGGTGCCGTCGAGCGCGAGGCGCTGTGCGGCCTCGGGCGTCGTCCCCGACTCGACGCGGTGGGTGATCCACAGCTCGATGAACTGCGAGTGCATGTCGGCGTCGACCTGCTTCACCGCGACAACTGCTCGACCCATCGTCCCTCTCTTCGACCTGTGAAGTCCCCCGAGGTCACCCGCCCGACACTACGGCCAACCTGCCCCGGGTGGAAGCGGTTCGGCCGAGTCGGTGGATGACGCGGAAGAGCCGCCCGGACGTCTCCGTCGGGCGGCTCCACCAGCCTATGCCCCGATTGTCGGGGTCGGTGACACGGGCTCTCGTCAGACGTCGCCGCCGAGGTAGGCCGCCTTGACCGCCGGGTCGGCGGCGAGGTCGCGCCCGCTGCCCTCCCGCACGATCTCGCCGGTCTCGAGGATGTAGGCCCGGTGGCTGCGCTTGAGCGCCTGCGCCGCGTTCTGCTCGACGAGCAGCACCGTGGTCCCCTGGCTGTTGATCTCCGTGACGATGTCGAAGATCTGCTGGATCAGCTTGGGGGCCAGACCCATCGACGGCTCGTCGAGCAGCAGCAGCTTCGGCTTGGCCATGAGGGCCCGCCCCATGGCCAGCATCTGCTGCTCGCCGCCCGACATCGAGCCGGCCGCCTGGTTGCTGCGCTCCTTGAGCCGTGGGAAGAGCTCGAAGACGCGGTCGAGGTCCTGCTTGACCGCCTTGCTCTTGCGGTCCTTGCGGGCGTAGGTCCCCATCTCGAGGTTCTCCATCACCGTCATGCCGACGAAGCACCCGCGCCCCTCGGGCGACTGCGCGATGCCGAGCGCCGGGCGCTCGTGCGACGGCAGCTCGGTGATGTCCTTGCCGTCGAACATGATCGACCCGGCCCGCACCGGCCGCAGGCCCGAGACCGTCTTCATCGTCGTCGTCTTGCCCGCGCCGTTGGCGCCGATGAGGGTGACGATCTCCCCCTCGTCGACGGTGAAGCTGATGTCGCGGATGGCCTCGATGCGTCCGTAGTTGACGCACAGGCCCTTGACCTCAAGAAGCATTGTCCTCATCCACTCCCAGGTAGGCGGCGATGACCGTCGGGTTGTCGCGGATCTCGGCGGGGCTGCCCTCGGCGATCTTGCGACCGAACTCGAGCACGACGATCCGGTCCGTGACGCCCATGACGAGCTTCATGTCGTGCTCGATGAGCAGCACCGTGTAGCCCTGGTCGCGGATGGTGCGGATCAGCTCCATCAGCTTGATCTTCTCCGCCGGGTTGAACCCGGCGGCGGGCTCGTCGAGGCAGAGCAGCTGCGGGTTCGTCGCCAGCGCCCGGGCGATCTCGAGGCGCCGCTGGTCGCCGTAGGGCAGGTTGCGTGCGAGCTCCTCCGCCTTGGCGTCCAGTCCCATGAAGGCGAGCAGCTCCATGGCGCGGTTGTAGCCGCTCTCCTCCTCGCGCCGGTGCTTCGGCAGCCGGAACATCGCCGAGACGACCCCGGTGCTGTGGTGCGCGTCGACCCCGACCATGACGTTCTCCAGGGCCGTCATGTTCGCGAACAGGCGGATGTTCTGGAAGGTGCGGGCGATGCCGAGCTTGGTGATGGCGAACTTCTTGCGGCGCCCCAGCGGCTTGCCGAGGAAGCGCACGCCCCCAGAGGTCGGCTGGTAGACGCCGGTCATGACGTTGAAGCACGTCGTCTTGCCGGCGCCGTTCGGGCCGATGAGCCCGAGGATCTCGCCCTTGCGGATCTCGAAGCTGACGCCGTCGAGGGCGACGACACCGCCGAAGCGCAGGGTGACGTCGTCGACCTCGAGCAGCTTCTCGCCGTCGGCGACACCCTCCCCGATCGGCTCGGGGGCGATGTCGACGTCGGGGTTGATGGCCGTGACGTCGGATGCCGGGCCGCCGGCCGTCGCCGGACGGCTCGCGGGTGCCCCGGTCGTGGCGTCCGTGGTGGCGTCGGTGGTGGGCTCAGGCATGGACCTCTCCTTCCTCGAGGGCGGCCTGTCTCTCGTCGGCCTTCTTCACGCGTCTGCTCCGCCGTGGCGGGATGAGACCCTGCGGCCGGAAGATCGCCAGGAGCATGAGGGCGAGGCCGAACACGAGCACACGGAAGTCGGCGAACTCACGGAAGCGCTCCGGGAAGTAGCTGACGACGATGGCGCCGAGCACGACGCCCCACCGGTTGCCCTGGCCACCGACGACGACGGCGGCGAGGAACAGGATGGACAGCAGCAGCTCGAAGCTCTGCGGGTTGATGAACCCGGCCTTGCCGGCGAAGAGCGCCCCCGAGAGACCACCGATGGCCGCGCCCAGCGAGAAGGCGAGCAGCTTGAAACGGAAGGTGGGCACGCCCATGAGCTCGGCGGCATCCTCGTCCTCCCGGGTGGCCTCCCACGCACGACCCACTCGGCTGTTCTTGACGAGGATGTCGAAGACGAGCACGAGGGCGATGACGACGAGGGCCAGCCAGTAGTACGGGATGAAGTCGCCGATGCCGAACTTGAGGAACGTCGTCGTCGCGTCGAGGTCGACGACGGGCACGCCGGTGTCCCAGCTCAGGCTCGGGACCTCGAACAGCTCGGCCCCCGGCGGGCGGGGGATGTTCGAGATGCCCTGCTGACCGCCGAGCCACTGCGAGTTGACCAGCGTGAGGCGCACGATCTCGCCGAAGCCGAGGGTGACGATGGCGAGGTAGTCGCCGCGGACCCGCAGGGTCGGCGCGCCGAGGACGACGCCCGAGACCATCGCCACGACGATGGCGATGGGCACGGTCCAGAGCCACGGGATGTTGGCGTGCTCCGAGCTGAGCACGCCGACCGTGTAGGCGCCGACGGCGTAGAAGCCGACGTAGCCGAGGTCGAGCAGGCCGGCGTACCCGACGACGATGTTGAGGCCGAGGGCCACGAGCACGTACGTCGCGACGGTGAACAACACTCCACCGAAGTCGGAGTCGGCCGTCGTGATGAACGGGATGTTGAGCAGCGGCAGCGCGAAGAGGAACACCGCGAAGAGCACCCACAGCACGACCTTGACCGGCGTGGGCAGCCCGCTGACGCGGTTCTTGAAGGCGTCCCCTCGGGGGCCGCGCTTCGCGGCCACGGTCGAGGTGCTCATGCGCGCGCCTTTCCGAGGGACTCACCGAGCAGGCCGGTGGGTCGGAACAGGAGGATGACGACGAGCAGCACGAAAGCGACGACGTCCTTCCACTGCGTGCCGACGATGGCCGACCCGTAGTTCTCGGCCAGCCCGAGGATGAAGCCACCGAGCAGGGCGCCCCGCAGGTTGCCGATGCCGCCGAGGACGGCGGCCGTGAACGCCTTGACGCCGAGGATGAACCCGACGTCGTAGCGGGTGATGCCGATGCGCAGCAGGTAGAAGACCGCCGCGGCGCCGGCCATGACACCTCCGACGAGGAAGGTGACCTGGATGACGCGGTCGCGGTTGACGCCCATGAGGGCCGCGGCCTCGGGATCCTGGGCCACCGCCCGGATGCCGCGCCCGAGGCGAGAGCGCTTGACGAACTGGTCGAGCACGATCATGACGGCGACGGCGCCGAGGATGACGAGGATGTCGACGTTGGTGACGTTGTAGCCGCCGATGTTGAAGAGCGGCTCCTTGCGCATGATGTCGGGCAGACCGACCGCGTTGCGCGAGTTGCGCACGTAGCTGCGCAGCTCGTCGTCGAGCCCGACCCAGCCGGCGATCTTCTCGCGCAGGCCCATCGCCTCCGACAGCACGAAGCTGGCGCCGATGGCGGAGATGAGGGCGACGAGCGGAGGCGCGTTGCGCTTGCGCAGCGGCCGGTAGGCCACGCGCTCGAGCACAACGGCGATGAGGCCCGACATCGCCATGGCGGCGATGAACATCATAGCGATCCAGAAGACCACCTGCCCGACGCTGCCGCCCGCCTTGCCCCCGAGGAGCATGACGACCCACAGGGCCGCGAAGGTGCCGAACATGAAGACCTCGGAGTGCGCGAAGTTGATGAGGCGCAGCACGCCGTACACGAGGGTGTAGCCGAGGGCGATGAGGGCGTAGACCGCGCCGAGCGTGATGCCCGTGATGGTCAGCGCCGCGAAGTTGTCGATGAGGAACTGCATCCAAGACCTCCTGGGGCCGGGTGCGAGGGCAGGAACGGCGCGGCGGGAGAGCGGGGCTCATCCGCCGACAGGGGCGGCCGGAGCGCTGGCTCCGACCGCCCCTGTCAGACGTCGTTCGTTACTTGATCTCGCCGGCGGAGACGATCTTGCCGCTCTCGACCTTGTAGGCGAAGACCTTGACGTCGGCCGACTCGCCCTTGTCGTCGAACTTGAGCTGCTTCGTCACGCCCTTCTCGTCGTAGCTCTTGACCCAGTCGACCATCGTCTCGCGGGTCTTGCCGGCGCCGATCCCGTTGAGCAGGATGGTCGCGGAGTCGTAGCCCTCACCCGAGTAGGTGTTGGGGTCCTCGTTGAACTTCTTCTTGTACGCGGCCTGGAACTCCGGGGCCACGTCGGCCGGCACGCAGGGGCAGGTGATGATGGTGCCCTCGGCGGCGTCGCCGGCGTTGTCGAGGTAGCTCTGGTCCTTGACGCCGTCGGCCACGACGAACGTGCCCTTCCAGCCGGCGTCGCGCAGCTGCTTGATCATCGGTGCGGCCTCGGGCGAGTACCCGCCGAAGAACACGGCGTCGGCGCCCGACGAGGTCACCTTGGTGACGGTGGCGCCGAAGTCGGTCTGCTTCTGCTGGATCGTGTCGTTGCCCACGACGGCGGAGCCGAGGTCCTGGCGCACGATGTCGGCCAGGCCCTTGCCATACTCGGAGGCGTCGTCGATGACGAACGGCTTGCTCGACTTGAGGGTGTCCTTGATGTACTTCGCGGCCGCGGGGCCCTGCGTCGAGTCGTTGCCGAGGGCACGGAAGAACGTCTTCCAGCCGTTGTCGGCGAGGGCCGGGTTGGTGGCCGACGGGGTGATCGTGACGAGGCCCGCCTCGTTGAACAGCGGGTCGGCGGCCTTGGACTCACCGGAGAAGGCCGGGCCGACGATGCCGACGACCTTCTTGTCGTCGATGGCGTTCTTGGCCAGCGCGGGGGCCTGCGTGGGGTCACCCTGCGAGTCGTAGTTCGCCAGCGCGACCTTGCAGTCGGGGTGCTTGGCGTTGTAGTCGTCGAGGGCGAGGTTGACGCCGTTCTGGATGTAGATGCCGAGGTTGGCGTTGGGCCCGGTGAGGGCGCCGAACATGCCGATCTTGAGGTCGCACGCCGCGGCGGACGACGCACCGCCGCTGCCGCCGGCAGCGGGGGTGCTGGAGCTGCCACCCGTGGTGCCGCAGGCACCCAGGGCAAGGGCCGCGACGGCGAGCGGCATGGCGAGCTTGAGGTGGGAACGCACGAGAGTCCTCCTGATGTCACACGTCCCTCGGGCGAGGGTTGTGTCGGAGACTAGGCCACGGTTTCGCACACGTCAGCAAAAAACACGCCGGGAAACCGTGTCGTGACCTACTCCTTACACGCGCGAAGCGCACCTGCCGCAGGCTCGCCCGTGCGCCGCCGTCACGACCGGACGGCCGGAGTCGACCGCAGGTGCAGGAAGTCCCGGTGCCGGATGCCGGGTGGCCGGCAGCGACGGCCCCGGCTGACGGGGTGCCGCGACGCCCGGTTCAGGAGGCGGGGAAGCCGTTGATGACGGCCTCCGCGACCTCCTTCATGCCGAGGCGGCGGTCCATGGCCGTCTTCTGGATCCAGCGGAAGGCGTCGGCCTCGCTCAGCTTGAGCTGGGTCATCAGCGTCCCCTTGGCCCGGTCGACGAGCTTGCGCGTCTCGAGCCGCTCGCCGAGATCGGCGATCTCGGACTCGAGGGCCTTCATCTCCTGCCAGCGAGAGTGGGCGATGTCGATGGCGGGGCGCAGGTCGTCGGCGGTGAACGGCTTGACGACGTAGGCCATGACGCCGGCGTCACGGGCGCGCTCGACGAGCTCGGTCTGCGAGAAGGCGGTGAGCATGATGACCGGGCAGAGCTTGGTCTCGTGCAGCGCCTCGGCGGCCGAGAGCCCGTCCATGATCGGCATCTTGACGTCCATGATGACGAGGTCGGGCTTCAGCTCGCGGGCGAGCTCGACGGCCTGCTCGCCGTTGCTCGCCTGGCCGACGACGTCGTAGCCGAGCTCGCCGAGCATCTCGACGAGGTCGAGGCGGATGAGCGTCTCGTCCTCGGCGACGAGGATGCGGGTGCCACCCGACGCGGACGCACCCGAGGACTCCCCGGCATCCGGGCTCTCGGCCGCGGTCGGCGTGGTCGGCTCGGTGGGCTCGCCGGCCGGTGCGGCCGGCGCGGCGGTGTCCGTGGCGCCGGTGGCGGTCTTCGCCGCCCGGCTCGGACGGGCCGGCGCCTTGGGCTTGCCGGTGGTCTCGTCGGGCGCGGCCGTGGTGCTGTCGTCGGTGCTCACGGTCGAAGCCTAGCGAAACCGGCGTCTCGCGCGAGCCGCGGGTTCGTCACCCGTGGACGCCGTCGCCCGTCGCCGGCGGATGACCCCGCGCGTGACGTCGTCGGCTGGTGCCGAGGGCGGGACTCGAACCCGCACGGCCTTGCGGCCAGAGCATTTTGAGTGCCCCGTGTCTGCCATTCCACCACCCCGGCGCTGGTGCCGGGCCAGCATACGGCCCGGCCGGTCACCGGCTCAGCCGGTGACCTCCTCCGGCCGGTAGGCCGGCGCGGCCCGGTTGACGGCGTCGCCGGCGCGGTGCACGCGCAGCGCGTTGGTCGAGCCGGGGATGCCGGGGGGCGAGCCGGCGACGATGACGACGCGGTCGCCCTCGACGACGCGGCCCTCGGGCAGCAGCTTGAGGTCGACCTGCATCGCGAACTGGTCGGTGTGGTGCATCCGCGGCACGAGGTAGGTCTCGATGCCCCAGACGAGCGCGAGCCGCGAGCGGGTGCGCGCGTCGGAGGTGAAGACGAGCATCGGCAGATGCGGGCGGACGCGGGACATGCGCTGCGCGCTGTCGCCCGTCTCGCTGAAGGTGATGAGGAACTTCGCGTCGACGACCTCACCGATCTCGACGGCGGCCTTGGTGATCGCGCCCCCGACCGTGTGCGGGGTCGTCTTGAGGCGGGCGATCTTGTCGTAGCCGTGCTCCTCGGTGCTGGCGATGATGCGCGCCATCGTCTGCACGGCCTGGATCGGGTAGGCCCCGACCGACGTCTCGCCCGACAGCATGAGGGCGTCGGCGCCGTCGAGCACCGCGTTGGCGGCGTCGGAGGCCTCGGCCCGGGTCGGGCGGGCGTTCTCGATCATCGACTCGAGCACCTGCGTCGCGACGATGACGGGCTTGGCGTCCTTGCGGGCCAGCTCGATCGCCGTCTTCTGCACGAGCGGCACCTCCTCGAGCGGCATCTCGACGCCGAGGTCGCCACGGGCGACCATGATGCCGTCGAAGGCGCGGACGATCTCGGGGAGGTTGGCCACCGCCTGCGGCTTCTCGATCTTGGCGATGACGGGGATGCGGAACCCGAACTCGTCCATGATCGCGTGCACGTCGACGATGTCGTCGGCGCTGCGGACGAACGACAGGGCGATCATGTCGGCGCCGAGGCGCATCGCGAACCGGAGGTCGTCGACGTCCTTCTCCGACAGGGCGGGGACGCTGACGGCGACGCCGGGCAGGTTGATGCCCTTGTTGTTGCTCACCACGCCCCCGACGACCGTCTCGGCGATGACGTCGGTGTCGGTGACGTCGACGGCGCGGAGCATGACCTTGCCGTCGTCGATGAGCAGCATGTCGCCGGGGTTGACGTCGCCCGGCAGGCCCGCGTACGTCGTGCCGACCTCGTTCTCGTCGCCGTCGACCTCGCGGGTGGTGATGGTGAAGCGCTGGCCCGGGGCCAGGGTGACGGGGCCCGACTTGAACCGCGCGGTGCGGATCTTCGGGCCCTGCAGGTCGACGAGGATGCCGACGGCGCGGCCGGCCTCGTCGCTCGCGGCGCGCACGCCGTCGTAGACCTGCTCGTGCACGGAGTGCTCACCGTGCGAGAGGTTGAGACGGGCCACGTCCATGCCCGCGTCGACGAGGGCCTTGAGCTGTTCGGGGGATGATGTCTTGGGTCCGATCGTGCACACGATCTTGGCTCGACGCATGGGTCCGATCCTATTGGCCCTGGTGACCGCGCTCACGACACGGGTCAGATGCCGGATGCCGGTGGGCCCGGCATCCGGCCGTCGGTGCCCTCGCGACGCCCTCGGGACGCCCTCGGGACGCCCGTGGTACGTCCTTGGTGCGCCCCTCGGGCGGGGTCAGACGGTGAGCGGACGGTCCGTCGGGCCGATCGGGCGCGGCAGCGAGCTCGACCCGGTGAGCCACGCGTCGACCCCGGCGGCGGCCGCACGGCCCTCGGCGATGGCCCACACGATGAGCGACTGGCCCCGGCCGGCGTCACCGGCGACGAAGACGCCGGGCACGCTGCTCATGAAGTTCTTGTCGCGTCGGACGTTGCTGCGCTCGTCGAGGTCGACGCCCAGCTGCTCGACGACACCCTCCCCCTGCGGGCCGAGGAAGCCCATGGCGAACAGGACGAGCTGCGCCGGGATGGTGCGCTCGGTGCCGGGCTTGCCGGTGGGGCGCCCGTCGACGAACTCGACCTCGGTGAGGCGCAGCCCGGCGACGTGGCCGTCGTCGTCGCCGACGAACTCGGTGGTGCTCACCGCGTACATGCGGTCGCCACCCTCCTCGTGGGCGCTGGCGACGCGGTAGACCATCGGGTAGGTGGGCCACGGCTGGCTCTCCGGACGGTCACCCCCGGGCTGCGGCATGATCTCGAGGCTCGTCACCGAGCGCGCACCCTGGCGGTGCGACGTGCCGATGCAGTCGGCGCCGGTGTCGCCGCCGCCGATGACGACGACGTCCTTGTCGGTGGCGAGGATCTGGCCCTCGACGGTCTCGCCGAGCGCGGCCCGGTTGCCCTGCGGGAGGAAGTCCATCGCCTGGTGGATGCCGGCGAGCTGGCGACCCTCGGCCGCGAGGTCGCGCGGGACGGTCGAGCCGATGGCAAGCACGACGGCGTCGTAGCGGTCGCGCAGCTGCTGCCCGGTGAGGTCGGTGCCGACGGCGACCCCGTTGCGGAAGCGGGTGCCCTCCTGCTCCATCTGGCGCAGGCGGCGGTCGAGCACCGCCTTCTCCATCTTGAACTCGGGGATGCCGTAGCGCAGCAGACCGCCGGGCTTGTCCGCGCGCTCGAAGACCGCGACCGTGTGACCGGCCCGGGTCAGCTGCTGGGCGGCGGCGAGCCCCGCCGGGCCCGACCCGACGACGGCGACCGTCTTGCCCGACAGGCGCTCCGGCGGCAGCGGGCGCACGAGCCCGTCGTCGAAGGCGCGGTCGATCGTCGTGACCTCGATCTGCTTGATCGTCACGGCCGGCTGGTTGATGCCGAGCACGCAGGCGGCCTCGCACGGGGCGGGGCACAGCCGGCCGGTGAACTCGGGGAAGTTGTTCGTGGCGTGGAGGCGCTCGATGGCGTCCTCCCAGTCGCCCTTCCACGCGTGGTTGTTCCACTCGGGGATGAGGTTGCCGAGCGGGCACCCGGAGTGGCAGAAGGGGATGCCGCAGTCCATGCAGCGGCCGGCCTGGCGCTGCAGCTGGCCGAGGTCCTGCTCCTCGTACACCTCCTTCCAGTCGCGGATGCGCACGGGGACGGGCCGCCGCTTGGGCAGCTCGCGCTCGCGGACGGTGAGAAAGCCTTGCGGGTCAGCCACGGGATGCCTCCATGATCCGGTTCCACACCTCGGTGCCGTCGGGGTCGAGCCCCTCCTGCTGCGCCCGGGCGCGCACGTCGAGCACGCGCTGGTAGTCGCGCGGGAGCACGAGGGTGAAGCGTTCGCGGGCCGAGGCCCAGTCGTCGAGCAGGGCCTGCGCCACGGGTGAGCCGGTCCACCGGGCGTGCTCGCCCAGCAGGCCCCGGAGCACGTCCTCGTCGTCGGGCCGCAGGCCAGAGAGGTCGACCATCTCGGTGTTGACGCGCTCGGCCCGCAGGTCGAGCACGTACGCGACCCCGCCGGACATGCCGGCGGCGAAGTTGCGGCCGGTCGGGCCGAGCACGACGGCGACCCCACCGGTCATGTACTCGCAGCCGTGGTCGCCCACGCCCTCGACGACGGCCTGGGCCCCGGAGTTGCGGACGCAGAAGCGCTCGCCGACGAGGCCGCGCAGGAACAGCTGGCCCGTCGTCGCGCCGTAGCCGATGACGTTCCCGGCGATGACGTTGCGCTCGGCCACGAGGGTGCTGCGCTCGTCGGGGCGGACGACGACGCGCCCGCCCGACAGGCCCTTGCCGACGTAGTCGTTGGCATCGCCCTGGAGGTCGATCGTGACGCCGGCCGGGAGGAAGGCGCCGAACGACTGGCCCCCGGAGCCGGTCATCGCGAGCTCGACCGTGTTGTCGGCGAGCCCGTGCGGGTGCGCCTTGGTGACGTGGTGGCCGAGCATCGTGCCGACCGTGCGGTTGACGTTGCGCACGGCGATCTCGGTACGCACCCGCTCGCCGTTCTCGATCGCTGGTAGGGCCCGGCTGACGAGCTCGTTGTCGAGCGCCTTGTCGAGCGCGTGGTCCTGGCCGGCCGACTGGTGCAGCGTGCCACCGGTCGGGTTGTCGGCGACGGCGAGGATCGGCGAGAGGTCGAGCCCGGAGGCCTTCCAGTGCGCGATCGCCTTCTCGAGGTCGAGGCTACCGACCTGCCCCACGGCATCCTCGACGGAGCGGAAGCCCAGGGCGGCGAGGTGCTCGCGCACCTCCTCGGCGATGTACTCGAAGAACGTCTCGACGAACTCCGGCTTGCCCGAGAAGCGGGCCCGCAGCTCGGGGTTTTGGGTCGCGATGCCGACGGGACAGGTGTCGAGGTGGCAGACGCGCATCATGACGCAGCCGGAGACGACGAGCGGCGCCGTGGCGAAGCCGAACTCCTCGGCCCCGAGCAGCGCGGCGACGACGACGTCACGGCCGGTCTTCAGCTGCCCGTCGACCTGCACGACGATGCGGTCGCGCAGCCCGTTTAGCACGAGCGTCTGCTGCGCCTCGGCGAGGCCCAGCTCCCACGGGGCACCGGCGTGCTTGAGGGAGGTGAGCGGCGAGGCCCCGGTGCCGCCGTCGTGGCCCGAGATGAGGACGACGTCGGCGTGCGCCTTGGACACGCCGGCCGCCACGGTGCCGACCCCGATCTCGGAGACGAGCTTGACGTGGATGCGCGCCGCGGGGTTGGCGTTCTTGAGGTCGTGGATGAGCTGGGCGAGGTCCTCGATCGAGTAGATGTCGTGGTGCGGGGGCGGCGAGATGAGACCGACGCCCGGCGTCGAGTGCCGCGTCTTGGCCACCCACGGGTAGACCTTGTGCCCGGGCAGCTGGCCGCCCTCGCCGGGCTTGGCGCCCTGCGCCATCTTGATCTGGATGTCGTCGGCGTGGGTGAGGTAGAGGCTGGTCACACCGAACCGGCCGGAGGCGACCTGCTTGACGGCGGAACGGCGCTCGGGGTCGAGCAGGCGGTCGACGTCCTCCCCGCCCTCGCCGGTGTTCGACCGGCCGCCGAGGTGGTTCATCGCCACGGCGAGGGTCTCGTGGGCCTCCTGCGAGATCGAGCCGTAGCTCATCGCGCCGGTGTTGAAGCGCTTGACGATCTCGCTGACCGGCTCGACCTCCTCGATCGGCACGGGCAGTCGGCCGGTGACGCCGGTGGGCTTGAAGGCCATGAGCCCGCGCAGCGTCATGAGTCGCGAGGTCTGGTCGTCGATGCGGCCGGTGTACTGCTTGAAGATGTCGTAGCGCCGCTGGCGGGTGGAGTGCTGCAGACGGAAGACCGTGTCGGGGTCGAACAGGTGCGGCTCGCCCTCGCGGCGCCACTGGTACTCGCCGCCGACGTCGAGCACGCGGTGCGGCTGCTGCACGCCCTCGGGCGGGTAGGCCTTGGCGTGGCGCTCGGCCGTCTCGCGGGCGATGACCTCGAGACCGACGCCGCCGAGCTGGCTCACGGTGCCGGTGAAGTACGCGTCGACGAGGTCCTGGCTCAGGCCAATGGCCTCGAAGACCTGGGCGCCGCGGTACGACGCGACGGTCGAGATGCCCATCTTCGACATCACCTTGAGCACGCCCTTGCCGAGCGCCTTGATGAGGTTCGCGACCGCCTTCTCGGGGGTCACGCCCTCGATCTCACCGGCGCGGACGAGGTCCTCGACGGTCTCCATGGCGAGGTAGGGGTTGACCGCGGCGGCGCCGTAGCCGATGAGCAGCGCGACGTGGTGCACCTCGCGGACGTCGCCGGCCTCGACGAGCAGACCGACCTGCGTGCGGGTCTTCTCGCGGATGAGGTGGTGGTGCACGGCCGCCGTCAGCAGCAGCGACGGGATCGGCGCGAGGTCGCGACCGGAGTCGCGGTCGGACAGCACGACGAAGCGGGCGCCGCGCCGGATGGCGGTGCTCACCTCGGCGAAGATCTCGTCGATGCGCTCGCGCATCGCCCGCGCCCCGCCGGTGACGTCGTAGAGGCCGCGCACGACGTGCGTCGCGTAGCCCGGCAGGTCGCCGTCGGCGTTGATGTGCACGATCTTGGCCAGCTCGTCGTTGTCGATGACCGGGAAGTCGAGGACGAGCTGGCGGGCGTGCGACGGCGAGGCCGACAGGGCGTTGCCCTCGGGGCCCATGTAGGTGCCGAGCGAGGTGACGAGCTCTTCGCGGAGCGCGTCGAGCGGCGGGTTCGTCACCTGGGCGAAGAGCTGGGTGAAGTAGTCGAAGAGCAGCCGCGGCCGCGAGCTGAGCACGGCGATCGGGGTGTCGGTGCCCATCGAGCCGAGCGCCTCACCGGCCGAGCGGGCCATCGGCGTGAGCAGGATGCGGAGGTCCTCGGTCGTGTAGCCGAACGTCTGCTGGCGTCGCGCGACCGACGAGGCGGTGTGCACGATGTGCTCGCGCTCGGGCAGGTCGTGCAGGCGGATCAGGCCGGCGTGCAGCCAGTCGCCGTAGGGCTTGGCGGCGGCGAGCTGGCCCTTGATCTCGTCGTCGCTGACGATGCGCCCGTGCTCGGTGTCGACGAGGAACATCCGGCCCGGCTGCAGGCGGCCGCGCTGGACGACGGTCGAGGGGTCGAGGTCGATGACGCCCGACTCGGACGCGAGCACGACGAGGCCGTCGTCGGTGACGGAGTAGCGCCCGGGGCGCAGGCCGTTGCGGTCGAGCACCGCACCGACGAGGGTGCCGTCGGTGAAGCAGACGTTGGCGGGCCCGTCCCACGGCTCCATGAAGGTGGAGTGGAACTCGTAGAACGCCCGCCGCGCCGGGTCCATCGTCTCGTGGTTCTCCCACGCCTCGGGGATCATCATGAGCACGGCGTGGGGCAGCGACCGGCCACCGAGGTGCAGCAGCTCGAGCACCTCGTCGAAGCTGGCCGAGTCGCTCGCGTCGGGCGTGCAGATCGGGAAGATGCGCTCGAGGTCGCCGGGGATGATGTCGGAGGTGAGCAGGCTCTCTCGGGCCCGCATCCAGTTGCGGTTGCCCTTGACGGTGTTGATCTCGCCGTTGTGCGCGATCATCCGGTAGGGGTGCGCGAGCGGCCACGACGGGAAGGTGTTCGTCGAGAACCGCGAGTGCACGAGGGCGAGCTCGGTCGTGAAGAGCGGGTCGGACAGGTCGGGGAAGAACGGCTCGAGCTGGCCCGTCGTCAGCATCCCCTTGTAGACGATGGTGCGTGAGCTGAGCGAGGCGAAGTAGACGTCGACCTCGTGCTCGGCGCGCTTGCGCAGGCAGAACGCGAGCCGGTCGAGGCCGATCGAGACCTGGCGGCCGATGGCGCTCGTGACGAAGAGCTGCTCGAAGACGGGCATGCACGCGCGGGCGACGGCCCCGACGAGACCGGCCTCGACGGGGACCGCGCGCCAGCCGAGCACCTTGAGGTTCTCGCTCGTGGCGATCGACTCGATGCGGGCCTTGGCCTCGGCGCGGGCGTCGTCGTCGGCGGGCAGGTAGGCGATCCCCGCGGCGTACGCCCCGGCGCCCGGCAGCGCGAACGGCACGTTGGCCGAGAAGAACTCGTCGGGGATCTGAGTGAGGATGCCGGCGCCGTCGCCGACGAGCGGGTCGGCCCCGGTCGCGCCTCGGTGGTCGAGGTTGCGCAGCGCGGTGAGCGCGTGGTCGACGATGTCGTGGCCGGCCGTCCCGCGCATCGTGGCGATGAGGGCCACGCCGCACGCGTCGTGCTCGAACTCGGGCCGGTACAGCCCGGAGCGCTGCGGCGCGGCGCTGAAGAGTGCGCGGGAGGTGGTCTGCGGCGACATGTTCACCGTCCTTCTGAAGGGTCCCCTGACATGGCGAAGGGCGTGTGGGCAGCGCTGGCCACAGGCGTGGGGGGAACGATACTGGAGGCGGCCGCCGTCCTACCTGTTGATACGGCGGATTCCGGCATCTGAGACGCCACGCTCAGGAACGGGGTCGCTCCGACCGCTCGACCGCCGCATCGAGGGACCGCTCGACCGATGGGTCCGCCGGCTCGTCCACGCCGCCGTCACGGTCGGCGGGGTCGTCCGAGGCGTCCGGCTCGGCCGTCCGGATCGGGTCGCCGCCGTCGGCCGGTCCGGCGTCGACGCCGTCACGGGTGTCGGCCGCGGGAGCCGGCCCACCGGCATCCGCCTCACGCCGGGCGAGGCGCGCGCAGCGGAACCAGAGCCACACCCCGAGGGCGAAGACGAGCAGCGAGACCCACGTGTTGACCCGCTGGCCGAGGATGCGGTTGGCCTCGTCGGTGCGCAGGTTCTCGATGACGATGCGACCGACCGGGTAGCCCATGACGTACGCGGCGAAGGTCTGGCCCGGCCGCAGGTCGCGGTGGCGCCCCAGCCAAAGCAGGACGGCGGCGAGGACGAGGCACCACAGCGCCTCGTAGAGGAAGGTCGGCTGGAAGTAGCCCTTGACGACGGGGTTGCCCGCGGCGTCGACGACGGCCCGGCCCGCACCGGAGTCCCACTCGTAGATCTTGAGCTTCCACGGCAGATCGGTCGGCGAGCCGTAGATCTCGTTGTTGAACCAGTTGCCGAAGCGGCCCATGGCCTGGGCGATCGCGATGCCCGGGGCGGCGGCGTCGGCGAAGTCGCGGAAGGTGACGCCGTTCTTGCGACAGCCGATGAGCGCGCCGACGGCACCGAGCGCGATGGCGCCCCAGATGCCGAGGCCGCCCTCGTAGATCGCGAAGGCCCGCCACGGGTTGCCGCCCTCGCCGAAGTACGGCTGGGGGGTGGTGATGAGGTGGTAGAGACGACCGCCGAGGATGCCGAACGGCACCGCCCACGCGGAGATGTCGATGGCCACGCCGGCGCGGTGGCCGCGCGCGGCGAGGCGGCGCTGGGTGAGCCAGACGGCGACGACGATGCCGAGCAGGATGCAGAGGGCGTACCCGCGGATCGGCAGCGGCCCGAGGTGCCACACGCCGACCGAGGGCGAGGGGATCTCGGCCGGCACCACGGCGGCGAGCTGCCCGCGGATGCCGGTGGGCAGGGTCGGCATGGTCAGCAGGGTCGGCAGCGCCGCCAGGGCGGTCACCGTCCGCGCCGCACGCCGTCGGCGAGCTCGCGGGCGAGGGCGCCGACGGCCTCGATGCCGGCCTCGGGGCTGCTCGCCTCCGTGAGGCAGCGCACGAGCGCCGACCCGACGATGACCCCGTCGGCGAAACGGCCGATCTCGGCGGCCTGGTCGCCGCTCGAGACGCCGAGCCCGACGCAGACCGGCAGGTCGGTGGCCTCGCGGGTGCGCGCCACGAGCTGCTCGGCGGCGGCGTCGACGCTGGTGCGGGCGCCGGTGACGCCCATCACGGCCGTGGCGTAGACGAAGCCGCGGCACTGGGCCGTGACCTTGGCCAGCCGCTCGGGCGTCGAGCTGGGGGCGACGAGGAAGACCTTGTCGAGGTCGTGGGCGTCGGCGGCGGCGATCCACTCGCCGGCCTCGTCGGGGATGAGGTCGGGCGTGATGAGGCCGGCTCCCCCGGCAGCCTCCACGTCGGCGGCGAACCGCTCGACCCCGTAGCGCAGCACCGGGTTCCAGTACGTCATGACGAGCGCCTCGGCGCCGGCCTCCTGCACCGCCTTGACGGCGGTGAAGACGTCGCTGAGGTGGACACCGCCCTCGAGGGCGCGCACGGCGGCGTCCTGGATGACGGGCCCGTCCATGACGGGGTCGCTGTACGGCACGCCGATCTCGACGATGTCGACCCCGGCCTGCACCATCGTGCGCATGGCCTCGATCGAGCCCTCGACGGTCGGGAAGCCGACGGGCAGGTAACCGACGAGTGCCGCGCGGTTCTCCGCACGGCACCGGTCGAGGACGTCGGCGACGCTCACAGCTTCTCCCCCGTGCCCTTGGCGCCCGGGTCGTCGGCCACCCGGCCCGGCCGGTCGGTGTCGAGCATCCCGAACCACTCGGCCGCGGTCTGCACGTCCTTGTCGCCGCGACCCGAGAGGTTGACGAGGATGACGGCCTCGGGCCCGAGCTCGCGGCCGAGCTTCATCGCCCCGGCGAGGGCGTGGGCGCTCTCGATGGCCGGCAGGATGCCCTCGGTGCGCGAGAGCAGCGCGAACGCCTCCATCGCCTCGTGGTCGGTGACGGGCCGGTACTCGGCGCGGCCGCTCTCGAGCAGGAACGCGTGCTCGGGTCCGACGCTGGGGTAGTCGAGCCCGGCCGAGACGCTGTGCGACTCGACGGTCTGGCCGTCGGTGTCCTGCATGACGTAGGTGAAGGCGCCGTGCAGCACCCCGGGGACCCCGGTCGAGAACCGGGAGGCGTGCTTGCCGCTGTCGACGCCCGAGCCACCGGCCTCGAGCCCGACGAGGCGCACCTGCCGGTCGTCGAGGAAGCGGTGGAAGATCCCCATCGCGTTCGAGCCGCCGCCGACGCAGGCGCAGACGACGTCGGGCAGCCGGCCGACGAGGTCGAGCACCTGCTGGCGCGCCTCGACGCCGATGACGCGGTGGAAGTCGCGCACGAGCTCGGGGAACGGGTGCGGCCCGGTCACGGTGCCGAGCACGTAGTGGGTCGTCGAGACGTTGGCCACCCAGTCGCGGAAGGCCTCGTTGACGGCATCCTTGAGCGTCTTGCTGCCGGTGTCGACGGGCACGACGGTGGCGCCGAGCAGACGCATGCGCGCGACGTTGAGGGCCTGGCGCTCGGTGTCCTTGCGGCCCATGTAGACGACGCACTCGAGGCCCATGAGGGCGGCCGCCGTGGCGGTCGCGACGCCGTGCTGGCCGGCGCCGGTCTCGGCGATGACGCGCGACTTGCCCATCCGCTTCGTCAGCAGCGCCTGGCCGAGCACGTTGTTGATCTTGTGCGAGCCGGTGTGGTTGAGGTCCTCGCGCTTGAGGATGACGCGGGCGCCGCCGCAGTGCTCGGCGAACCGGGGGACCTCGGTGATGATGCTGGGCCGGCCGGTGTACGTGCGGTGCAGCCGCTCGAGCTCGCCGACGAACTCCGGGTCGACGACGGCCTTGCGCCAGACCTCCTCGAGCTGCTCGAGGGCCGGGACGAGCGCCTCGGGGACGTAGCGGCCGCCGAAGGCGCCGAAGCGGCCCTGCAGGGCCTGCTCGAGCGCCGCCGCCGGGCTGTTCGCGGTGGGTGTGGTGGTCATCGGGGACCAGCTCCCGTCTGTGCTGTCGTCTGGGCTGAGGTCGTCTGAGAGGTGGGCGCACCCGCCGTGGCCGCCGGGTCCGCCGGGTCCGCCGTGGCCGACGCGCCGCGCACGGCGGCGGCCGCCTCGGCGAAGGCGCGGATCGCACCCGTGGGGTCGCCGTGGCGCACGAGGGCCTCGCCGACGAGGACGGCCCCCGCACCGGCCCGCACGTACGTCTCGACGTCGGCGGGGCCGGTGACGCCCGACTCGGCGACGGCGACGACGCCGGCCGGGATGCGCGGCAGCAGGTCGGTCACGGTGCGCGGGTCGACCTCGAGGGTCTTGAGGTTGCGCGCGTTGACCCCGACGAGGGCGGGGCCCAGGGCGAGCGCGCGGTCGAGCTCGGCCGCGTCGTGCACCTCGACGAGCGCCGTCATCCCGAGGCTGCGGGCCTGCTCGTGCAGGTCGCGCAGCAGGGCGTCGTCGAGGGCCGCCACGATGAGCAGGACGAGGTCGGCGCCGTGGGCGCGGGCCTCGGTCACCTGGTAGGCGTCGACGGTGAAGTCCTTGCGCAGCAGCGGAGTCGGCACGGCCGACCGCACGACGTCGAGGTCGGCGAGGCTGCCGCCGAAGCGGCGCTGCTCGGTGAGCACGCTGATGGCGCTCGCTCCCCCGGCCGCGTAGGCGCGCGCGAGGACGCCCGGCTCGGGGATGTCGGCCAGCGCGCCCTTGCTCGGGCTCGACCGCTTGACCTCGGCGATGACGGCCACGCCGTGCGCGGCCCGCATGCCGGGAACGGGGTCGAGCGCCGGCGCGACGTCGGCCAGCCGGGCCTCCAGCGAGGCGAGCGAGGTGGTGGCGCGGCGCTGGTCGAGGTCGTCGCGGACGCCGTCGATGATCCCGTCGAGAACCGTCCCCACGGGGCTCAGCTCTTGCCGCGGGTGTCGGCGCCGACCTCGTCGGGGGCGTCGGCGAAGGCACCACCGGCCTGCGCGTGGTGGCCGTCGCTGCCGTAGCCGGCCATCGAGAGGATCTTGCCGAGGGCGGCACCGATCACCATGACGACCGCACCGATGATCCCCACGACGAGGTTCGGGATGACGACGGCGACCGAGGCGATGGCGGTGCCCAGCAGGATGACCCCCACCGACACCCACGCGGCGGTGCTGTGGCCGTGGTTCTCGTCGTGATCTGCCATGAGGGACCTCTCTTCGTTCACGTCGCGCCGGTGCCGGCGCGGACATTCCCATTGTGTCAGGTGGTGCGGATGCCGGTGAGCGCGGCCGGGCGTGAGGGTGGCCACGCCGTGACCCGCCGGCCCCGGGTCGTCCCCGGGCTGCCCGCGGGTCGTCCGCGGGTCGTCCATAGGCGGCCGACGGGCGGTGGTGGTGCGGCCGGCGTCAGCCGCGGCTCGGTCGCTCGTCGTCGCCGAGGGTGGGGTCGCCGCCCTCGCTGAGCTCGTCCCACACGGTGCGCACCTGGCCGCGCGGGCCGCTCTCGGGCTTCGCGGCGGCGGTCGTCGTGCCGCGCTCGTAGCGACCGGACAGCCCGGCCCAGGAGCGGCTCGAGACGGCGGTCAGGGCGGCGCCGGCGACGAGGGCGACCGCGCTGACGAGGGCGAGCCACGCCCACGTCGTCGTCTGGCCGACGGCGTCGGGGGGCGTGGTGCGGGCGAGCTCGCGGGCGACGGCCTCGGCGACCGTCTGCGACGGGCGCAGCGCGGCGACGACGGTGAAGGCGGCGGCGCCGAGGGCGGCGAGCACCATGACGCCGGCCGACACGGCCCGGATGACGCGGCCGCCGGTCATGAGGCCGAGCAGGGCCACGACGGCGACCGCGGCCAGGCCGACGACGCCGGGCGCGGCGGTGCCACCCGAGACGGTCTTGGCGCCGGCCGACAGCACGTCGTCGGCCCGCCCCGTCGCCCAGGGGCGGGTGGTCAGGGCGAGCACGAGGACGGCGGGCACGAGCACGGCGACGGAGGCCCGCCGCTTGTCGAGGTGGCCGCGACGGGGGCGGGCGGGCGACGCCTCGGCGGGCGTACCGGCATCCGGCCCGCTCGTCGTCAGCCCGGCGGTGCGGCCTTCGCTGGTGGGCTCGGCCCCCTCGGGCGCAGGCCCGGTCATGCCTGCACCGGCCGCAGCCCGCCGGCGGCAGCGATGGCGCGCAGGGCGGCGGCCGCCTTGTTGACGGTCTCCTCGTACTCGAGGTGGGGCACGGAGTCGGCGACGATGCCGGCACCGGCCTGCACGTGGGCGAGGCCGTCCTTGACGAGAGCGGTGCGGATGGCGATGGCGAGGTCGAGGTCGCCGGCGAAGTCGAGGTAGCCGACGACGCCGCCGTAGAGGCCGCGGCGCAGGCCCTCGTAGCCGTCGATGAGGGCCATCGCGCGGGGCTTGGGCGCGCCGCTCAGGGTGCCGGCGGGGAAGGTGGCGACGAGCGCGTCGTAGGCCGAGGCACCCTCGCGCAGGTCGCCGACGACGGTCGACTCGATGTGCATGATGTGGCTGTACCGGCGCACCGACATGAAGTCGACGGTGTCGACGCTCCCCGGGCGGCAGATGCGCTGGAGGTCGTTGCGCGAGAGGTCGACGAGCATGAGGTGCTCGGCGCGCTCCTTCTCGTCGGCGAGCAGCTCGTCGGCGAGGTGGGCGTCGTGGTCGGGGCTCTTGCCGCGCGGCCGCGACCCGGCAATGGGGTGGGTGATGGCCTGGCGGCCGGTGACCTTGATGAGGGCCTCCGGGCTCGAGCCGACGACGTCGTAGACGCTGCCGTCGGGGTGCGGCAGGCGCAGCAGGTACATGTAGGGACTGGGGTTGCTCACCCGCAGGGCGCGGTAGACGTCGAGCGCGTCGGCCGGGCACGGCACGGTGAAGCGCTGGCTGACGACGATCTGGAACGCCTCGCCGGCCCGGATGGCCTCCTTGGCCTGCTCGACGGTGTCCTCGAACTGCTGCTGCGTGTGGCTGCTGCGCGGGTCGGACGCAACGGGCTCGATGGTCGCGACCGTGCTCGGGGCGGGGGCGGCGAGCTCGGCGGTCATGCGGTCGAGGCGGGCGACGGCGTCGGCCCACGCCTGCTCGATGCGCTCGTCGGTGGCGTCGTGGTTGATGGCGTTGGCGACGAGCAGCAGCGAACCGTCGCTGTGGTCGAAGACGGCGAGGTCGCTCGCGAGCATCATCGCCAGCTCGGGCAGGTCGAGCTCGTCGCGGCCGTCGTCGGGCACGCTTTCCCACCGCCGGACGGCGTCGTAGGTGATGGCGCCGACCATGCCGCCGGTGAGCGGCGGCAGCCCGGGGATGCGCGCGGTGGCAAGGGTGGCGACGGTGTCGCGCAGGGCGGCGGTCGGGTCGCCGTCGGTGGGCAGCCCGACCGGGGGCGTGCCGATCCAGTGGGCGCGACCGTCCTGCTCGGTGAGGGTGGCGGCGCTGCGGGCGCCGACGATGGAGTACCGCGACCACACGCCGCCGTGCTCGGCCGACTCGAGCAGGAAGGTGCCCGGCTCGTCGCGGGCCAGCTTGCGGTAGACCCCGACCGGGGTCTCGGCGTCGGCGAGCAGCCGGCGCACGACCGGGACCACCCGACGCCGCTCGAGGGCGAGCTCGGTGAAGACGGCGAGGCTGGGCCACGTGACGCCCCACGTGAGGTCGGCGTGCGGGGCGGGCACGGCGGTCGCGGCGGGCGCCGCCCCCGGGTCTGCCGTCGGGGCGCTGGTCACGGTGGTCGGTTCGGGCACCCGGCCATTCTCCCCCACCCCCGACCCTGCCCCCGTCGAGAGGGCACGTAGCCCCCGTCGAGAGGGCGCGTAGCCCCCGTCGAGAGGTCAGCCGGCGGCGGCCGGGGCGGGCGCACCCGCGGTGGCGGGCAGCATCCGGGCGTCGAAGCACGTGCGGTCGCCGGTGTGGCACGCCGCGCCCTCCTGGTCGACGGTGACGAGCAGGGCGTCGCCGTCGCAGTCGAGGCGCACACCCTTGACCCACTGGACATGGCCGCTCGTGTCGCCCTTGCGCCAGTACTCGCTGCGGCTGCGCGACCAGAACGTCACGCGGCCCTCGGTGAGGGTGCGGTGCAGCGCCTCGTCGTCCATCCAGCCGAGCATGAGCACCTCGCCCGTGTCGTGCTGCTGCACGATCGCCGCGACGAGCCCGTGGTCGTCGCGCTTGAGCAGGGCGGCGACGCTCGGGTCGAGCCCGAGCGGCTCGGGCGACGCCTCGACCCGGTCCACCGACGTGGCCCCCTCCGGGTCGGCGGCGTCGGTGGAGTCGGTCGGCTGGTCGCTGGTCACCGCGACATTCTGCCCGTGCGGCTGCAGGTTGCGATCACCCGGCCGATCAACTGGCCGATCAACTGGCATCGGGTGCTGTCCCCACGACACCGGGTGCCGGCTGATCCGCCAGCTGATCGGCGGTCGACCGGATGCCGGGTGGCCGGGTCGGGCCTGCACCTTTCCCAGCCGTGGCGGGCGATCGAGGCGGATGCCGTCAGACGCTGGCCTGCTGCGCCACCCACGACTCGTGCAGCCGTGAGTAGACGCCGCCCTGGCGCACGAGGTCGCGGTGCGGTCCGCGCTCGACGATGCGCCCGGCATCCACGACGATCACCTCGTCGGCGGCCTGCGCCGTCGAGAGCCGGTGCGCGATGGCGATCGACGTGCGGCCGCGCGTCAGCGAGTCGAGGGCCCGCTGCAGTCGCACCTCGGTGCCGGGGTCGACGGCCGAGGTCGCCTCGTCGAGCACGAGCAGGTCGGGGTCGGCGAGGTAGGCGCGGGCGAGGGCGACGAGCTGGCGCTCCCCCGCCGACAGCGACTCGCCGCGCTGGCCGACGTCGGTGGCGAGGCCGAACGGCAGGGTCGCCACCCAGGCGTCGAGCCCGAGCTCGGTCAGGGTGAGGCGCACGTCGTCGTCGGTGGCCTGCGGCCGCCCGAAACGCAGGTTGTCGAGCAGGGTGCCGTCGAAGAGGAAGCCCTCCTGCGGCACCAGCACGACCCGCTGGCGCAGCGACGAGAAGCGGATGCCGTCGAGCTCGGCGCCGTCGAGCAGCACCCGGCCGGTGGTCGGGTCCATGAGCCGGGTGAGCAGCTTGGCGAGGGTCGACTTGCCCGACCCCGTCTCGCCGACGATGGCGACCCGGCTTCGCGGTGCGATGGTGAGGTCGATGTCGTGCAGCACCGGCTCCCCGCCCGGGTAGGCGAACCCGACGCCGTCGAACTGGACGGTGATCGGCCCGCGGGGCAGCTCGACTCCCTCGTCGCCCGGGTCGGCGACGTCGGCCGGGGTGTCGATGATGCCGATGACGCGCCGCCAGCCGGCGACCGCGTTCTGCATCTCGTTGAGGATCTCGGTGGCCTGCTGGACGGGCTGGGTGAAGAGGTTGACGAGGAAGAGGAAGGCGAGCAGCTCGCCGAGCGTCAGGCTGCCGCGGGCGGCGAGGACGGTGCCGACGACGAGCACGACACCGGTGGTCAGGCCGGACACGAGCTGGCCGGACGTGAAGGCGATGACCGAGCGGGCCTGGGCGCCGATGGCGGCCTTGCGGTGCTCCTCGATGGCCGCGTCGATGCGCACGGAGGTGCGGTCCTCGACGCCGTACGCGCGGATGGCCTGGGCCCCGACGACCGACTCGGAGATGGCCCCGAGCATGTCGCCGACCCTCTCGCGCACCTTCGTGTACGCGCGCCCGACGATGCCCTGGAACTTGCGGATGATGATGAACAACGGCACGAAGCACAGCCAGACGACGAGCCCGAGCACCGGGCTGTAGATGACCATGAGCACGGTGGCGAGGCTGATCTGGGCGATGTTGACGAGCAGCATGAGCCCGCCGAACTGCACGAACGTCGAGATGGTGTCGACGTCGGAGGTCACGCGCGAGACGAGCGACCCGCGCCGCTCGCTGTTCTGGGTGAGCATCGCGAGGTCGTGGATGTGACGGAACGCCCGGATGCGCAGCGTCGACAGCCCGTTCTCGGAGGCGCGGAAGAGGCGCACGTTGACGAAGTAGGCCGACAGGGCGGTGACGACGACGCCGACGAGGGCGATGCCGATGTAGCGCGCGACGGCGCCGGTGTCCGGCCCACCCTCGGCGAGGATGCCGTCGTCGGTGATGCGCTGCACGACGAACGGCACGAGCACCCGGCCGAGGGTCGAGAGCACGGCGAGCACGACCGTGACCCAGATGCCCTTCTTCAGCTCGGGCGAGAGGTGCACGCCCCGCTTGAGGGTGGCCCACGTCGTGAGCGCGGGACCGGTGTCGATGCCGTGGTGCTCGACGACGGGGGCGGACCTCAGGCTCATCGGGAGACCTCCTCGTCGGCGGCGATGGCGTCGCGCTCGGCGGCCTCACGGGCGTAGGCGGTGACGAGCCGCTCGTAGCCGGCGCAGCGCGAGACGAGCGTGTCGTGGGTGCCGTGGTCGACGACCCGGCCCTGCTCCATGTAGACGACCTCGTCGGCGAGCAGGATTGTCGCCATGCGGTAGGCGACGACGAGCACGGTGGTGCCCGAGCTCTGCTCGCGCAGCCGGGCGAGGATGGCCTGCTCGACGCTCGGGTCGACGGCTGACGTCGCGTCGTCAAGCACGAGCAGCTGCGGGTCGCGGATGACGGCCCGGGCCAGGGCGATGCGCTGGCGCTGGCCGCCGGAGAGGCTCGCGCCGCGCTCGCCCACGTGGGTGTCGAGGCCCTGTCCGAGCTGGCGAACGAAGCCGGTCGCCTGGGCGACCTCGAGCGAGCGCCACACCTTCTCGTCGTCGTGGTCCTGCCCGAGGGTGACGTTGCCGCGCACGCTGTCGTCGAACATGAAGGTCTGCTGTGCGACGAGGGCGGCCACGTCGCTGACACCGCCGCGGCGCACCTCGCGCAGGTCGACGTCGTCGACGAGCACGGCCCCGGTGTCGGGGTCGACGAGGCGCATGACGAGGTTGGTCAGGGTCGACTTGCCCGAGCCGGTCGGCCCGACGAGCGCCACGGTGGAGCCGGGAGCGACGTCGAGGGTGACGTCGACGACCGCGGCGTTGAGGTCGGGGTCGCCCTGCTCGGTCTCGATCTCGTACGCGTAGGCGAGGCCCTCCGCCTGCAGGTGGCCGGCGTGGCCCCGGGGCAGCTCGCGGGAGCCGTACTCCATGCTGCCGGTCGCGTCGAGCACGGCGCTGACGCGCCTCCAGCCGACGACGGCACGGGGCAGCTCGGCGAGCACCCAGCCCAGCGCCCGCACCGGGAAGGCGAGGATGGAGAAGAGGTAGGCGATCTGCACGACCTCGGCGGCCGACAGCTGCCCGCTGCGCACCCGCAGCGTGCCGACGAACAGCACGGACAACGTGCCGATGGTGGGGATGGCCTCGATGGCGGGGTCGAAGCGCCCGCGGGTGCGGCCGACCTCGATGTTCGCGTCGCGCAGCTCGTGCGTCACCGCGCGGAACCGCTCTGCCTCGTGGTCCTCACGGCCGAGCGACTTGACGATGAGGGCCGCCTCGAAGCTCTCGTGGGCGACCTCCGACACGTCGGCGCGCAGCTGCTGGGCCCGGGTCACCCGGGGCGACATCGCCCGCTGGAAGGCGACGTTGGCGACGAAGAGCATCGGGAAGACGAGCAGGCCGACGAGGGCCAGCCACGGGTCGACGACGACCATCTGCACGATGCCGAAGACGAGCATGACGACGACGCCGAGGGCCATCGGCAGCGGCGCGAAGATGTTCCACGTCGCCTCGACGTCGGCGTTGGCGTTCGAGAGCAGCTGGCCCGACGGGTGGCGGTGGTGCCAGGCGAGCGGCAGCCGCAGGTACTGGCGGGTGACCCGCTGCCGGTACATCGCACCGAGGTTGTACATCGCCACACCACCGGCGATGCGCCGCCCGATGACGCCGACGATCGTCGTCAGCACCACGGCGCCCATCACCCCGCCGATGAACCACAGCTGCCCCGCGGTCACGCTGCGGGACTCGATGGCGGGTGTGACGGCCTCGCGGACGACGTAGCCGATGGCCGCGGCGGTCAGGCTCGTCATGACGCCGTAGATGACGCTGCCGACGACGGCGACCGCGAACCACCGCGGTTGTCCCTTGATGCCCCGGCCGACGACGGCCAGTCCCTCGCGCAACGACGCGCCGGCGGGTGGGTTCACGTGGTGCTCTCCTGTTGACGTCATGTCGCGGGCCGGTGGGCCTCAGCGACCCTTCAGCCTCTCACGCGCCACCGACAGTGCCGTCCTGCGTCACCCGTGGCCCCCTCGTCGGTACCCAGTAGCGCGCACTCCCGTCACGGATGCCGGCCGGTCGCCCGCCCGCGCCGACGATCGTCCGCGTCGAGGCGAGGTTGTCGACCTCGCACGTGAGCAGGACCGCCCCCAGCCCACGTCGCGCGGCGATCCCGAGAGCCGAGCGCAGCGCCGCCGACGCGACCCCCCGACGGCGGGAGCCGGGCGCGACCGCGTACCCGACGTGCCCCCCGCGCACGACGAGGCCCTCGTTGAGCGCGTGGCGCACGGCGATGGTCCCGACCACCCACCCACCGACGAGGACCCACCGGTACGAGCTCGGGACGCGGCCGGGCGACCACCCGTGCGGCCCCTCCTGGTCGACGAGCCACTCGACCCACAGCCCGAAGCGGTGCGGGTCACGCAGGCTGGTGCGCTCACCCGGTCGCAGCCCCGACCCGTGGACCTCCTCGCCGGCGAAGGCGTCGACCATCGCCCACCACGAGGGCGCGAGGTCGGTGGTGGGCCGGACGAGCTCGACGGGCTCGACAAGCGCAGGACGGGGGTCGGCGGGCGCTGGCACCGCACGAGCGTACGGAGCCCGGCGACCCGGCATCCACGGGTTTGGTTGGATGGGAGCATGACCCGCCACGCCCAGTCCGAACGCCGACTGCTCGCCGACGAGCTCGAGCGCCTGGGGCCGGACGCGCCCACCATCAACGAGGGGTGGCAGGCCAAGGAGCTGGCCGCCCACCTCGTGCTGCGCGAGACCCGCCCCGACCTCATCGCGGGTGCGTTCGTGCCGTTGCTCTCCGGCCGCCTCGACCGGGCGATGGCCCAGACCGCCTCCGGCGACTGGCGCACGCTGGTGCAGAAGGTCCGCTCGGGCCCACCGTCGTGGAACCCCATGTCGTTCGCGGCAGTGGACGAGAAGGCCAACCTCACCGAGTTCTTCGTCCACCTCGAGGACCTGCGCCGGGCCCAGCCCGACTGGCAGCCCCGCGACCTCCCCGGCGACAAGGAGGAGGCGCTCTGGGGCCAGCTCAAGGCCGCCGGGCGCCTCGTGCTGCGCAAGGCCCCGACGGGTGTCGTGCTCGTCGCCGACGGCCTGGGCCGGCACGCCGCCAAGGGCCCGGGTGAGCGCGGCACCGTCGTGCTGCGCGGCGAGGTCGGCGAGCTCGTCATGGCCGTCTTCGGCCGCGAGCGCGTGGCCGACGTCGTCATCGAGGGCGACCCCGTCGACGTCGCGGCCTTCCGCAGCGCCGACCTCGGGGGCTGACCCGCTCGGCACGACGGCTCAGCGCACGAGGATGCCGTCCTGCCGCAGGGCGGCCTTGACGTCACCGACGGTGAGCTCGCCGTAGTGGAAGACGCTGGCGGCGAGCACGGCGTCGGCCCCGGCGTGCACCGCCGGGGCGAAGTGCTCGACCCGGCCCGCGCCCCCGCTCGCGATGACGGGCACTCCCACCTCGGCGCGGACGCGCCGGATGAGCTCGAGGTCGAACCCCTCCTTCGTGCCGTCGGCGTCCATCGAGTTGAGCAGGATCTCGCCGGCCCCGAGCTCGGCCGCCCGGGCGCACCACTCGACGGCGTCCAGGTCGACTGGGGTGCGTCCGCCGTGGGTGGTCATGACGAAGTCGTCGGTGGGGCGGCCGTCGTCGCCGAGCCGTCGGCGCACGTCGGCGGAGAGCACGAGCACCTGCGCGCCGAAGCGGGCCGCGATCTCGGAGATGAGCTCGGGCCGGGCGATGGCGGCCGTGTTGACGCCCACCTTGTCGGCGCCGGCCCGCAGCAGGCGGTCGACGTCGTCGACAGTGCGGACGCCTCCACCGACCGTCAGGGGGATGAAGACCTGCTCGGCGGTGCGACCGACGACGTCGTAGGTCGTCGCCCGGTCGCCGCTGCTCGCCGTCACGTCGAGGAAGGTCAGCTCGTCGACGCCCTGGGCGTCGTAGAGCCGGGCCAGCTCGACGGGGTCGCCGGCGTCGCGGAGGTTCTCGAAGTTGACGCCCTTGACGACACGGCCCGCGTCGACGTCGAGGCAGGCGATGACGCGCGTCGCGACGGTGCCGAGCCCGCCGTGACCCGGCTGCCCGGCATCCGTCGTCGTGGGGGCGGTGGCGGAGTCGGGGACGGCGTCGGTCGTCATGGGGCCAATCTACGGGCGCCGGTACGCTCGCCCGGGTGTGGGACCGCACGGGCACGGCCCGCCCCGAGGACGTCGACGCCGTCGTGTCGGCGGCGCGCCAGCGGGCACCGCGCTGCGGAGGCACGGTGGTCGTGGCCGTCGACGGCCCGAGCGGCGCGGGCAAGAGCACGCTCGCGCGCGGGGTCGTGTCGGCCCTCGGCGCCGAGCGCACCGAGGTCGTGCACCTCGACCGGCTCTACCCCGGCTGGGACGGGCTCGCCGTCACCCCAGGCCTGCTCGCCGACGGGGTGCTCGCACCGATCTCGCGCGGCGCGCCGGCCGGCTTCCGCCCGTGGAGCTGGGTGCGTGACGAGTGGCGACCGTGGCGACCGGTCGCGACCCGCCCCTACCTGGTCGTCGAGGGCTGTGGCGCGAGCGTCGGCCCGGCCCGCCCCTACACGGCGCTCGCCGTCTTCGTCACGGCCGACCGAGACCTCCGACGAGAGCGCGGACTGGCCCGTGACGGTGAGACCTACCGCCCGCACTGGCAGCGGTGGGCCGACCAGGAGACGGCGCTCTTCGCGGCCGACCGCACCCGCGAGCGGGCCGACCTCGTCATCGACACGACGTCGGGCGCGTCTACCCTGTGAGCCGTGCCCGACGCGACGACGCCCCGTGACCCCCGCGCGTCGTCGACCGGCCTGGCGTCGCGTGACACAGGTGGGGCGAGTGCCCCGTCAGCCGGCCTGCCGTCGTTCTGGGTGCTGGCCGCCGTGCTCGTCGCCGTGGCCGCGAACCTGCGGGTCGCCATCACGAGCGTGCCGCCGCTGCTCGACGAGGTGTCGGCCGCCCTCGGCCTGAGCCACGCCGCCGCCGGCGCGCTGACGACCCTGCCCGTCCTGTCGATGGGGGTGTTCGCGCCCGTCGCCAGCCGGCTGGCCCACCGCATCGGCCCCGTCGCGGCGGTGCTGCTCGCGGCCGTGGCTGTGCTCCTCGGGACGCTGAGCCGGTTCGGCGCCGGCAACGTCGTGCTGCTCTACGTCGGGACCTTCGTCGCCGGGGTCGGCATCGCCGTCGGTGGGACGCTGCTCCCCCGGCTCGTCAAGACGTTCTTCCCGCCCGAGCGGGTCGGCCTCGTCACCGGGCTCTACATGCTCGCGATGATGGGCGGTGCCGCGGTCAGCTCGGCGGCGTCGGTGCCCCTGGCCGACGCGCTCGGCTCGTGGCAGGCCTCCCTCGGGTCGTGGTCAGTGCTCGCGGTCGTCGGAGTGGCCGCCTGGGCGCCCCTGACCCGTCGGCTCGCCCGCTTCGCCGGCGACGGGTCGACCACGGACACCGTCTCGCCCGAGCCGGGTCGGACGACATCCGTTGGCGTGCAACGGAACCCGATGCCGTGGCGGCACCGCACTGCGTGGGCACTGGCGCTCTACCTCGCGGCCCAGTCGTGGTGCTTCTACTCCTCGGTGACGTGGCTGGCGCCCACGTACGTCGAGCGCGGGTGGAGCCCGACGGATGCCGGCTACCTCGGTGCCGTCTTCGCCTCCGCTCAGATCGTGTCGGGTCTGCTAGGCCCTGTCGTCAGCGACCGCGTCCGCGACCTGCGGCTGCTGCTCGTGCCCTTCGCCGTCATCGGTGTCGTCGGCACGGTCGGGGTGTGGCTCGCACCCGAGGCGGCGCCGTGGGTGTGGGCCGCCGTCGTGGGCCTCGGTCAGGGGGCGGCGTTCTCGCTCGGCCTCGTCATGCTCGTGCGCTACGCCGTGACCCCCGAGGCGAGCGGTCGGCTCACCGGCATGGCGTTCCTCATCTCCTACGGCCTCGCGTCCGTCGGGCCCATCCTCATGGGTTCCGTGCGCGACGTCACCGGCAGCCTGTCACACGTCTGGGCGGTGCTGACCCTCGTCGGCGTCGCCCAGGGCCTCGTGTCGCTGCGCCTCCACCCCCGCCGTGACCGGGTGGCCTGACGGCCCACCCGACGGCCCACCCGACGGGGGCGCCGTGGCCCCGGCCGTTCACGACGACGGCTGCGCTGTCACACGGAGCACCTCGTCGACCACGTCGGTGAGCGGCCGGGTGGCGTCGACCCGGATGCCGTCGGGCAGGTCCTCGCCCGTCCCGTGCACGCGCAACACGAGCGCACGCTCCTCCGGCTCGGAGCCGAACTCCCCCGCGGGCCGCTCGTCGAGCCGGCGTCGGAGCGTGTCCACGTCGAGGTCGAGCACGACGACGCCGTCGAGCAGGTCGACGAAGTCGGCGTGGTTGCGTGACCCGCCGCAGAGGTAGGTGACCGGATGAGTGTCGTCGGCCACGAGCGCCTGCACGGCGTCGAGGCGCCACAGGTGGTTCTCGTGACCGCCGACCTCCACGGGCGCTCCTGTCGCGGGGTCGCCCCGGTAGGCGAGCTAGGTGTCACCGTTGACGGCGTGGATGCCGCGCCGCTGCAGCTCGCGACAGACCGACGTCTTGCCGCTGCACGAGACGCCCTCGACGAGGTAGTTGCGCACCCCCACGGTCAGCTCCAGACCCAGCGCCAGGAGACGACCACGCCGACGGCGAAGACGACGAGCAGCCCCAGGCCGACGACCGCGCAGCCGGTCGCCCCCAGGACCTCCTGCCACCTCGCCGGCGGCTCGCCCTCGTGACCCTGGCCTCGTCGTCGCGACCGCGCCAGCGACCGCGCCTCGCGGTCCAGGGCGCGGAGCGACTCGCTGCGATCGACGTGCCTGACGCTCGCCGGGATGCTGCGCCAGCGCGCTTCCGCGTCGCCGTGTCGTTCCTCCCAGGCCGCGAGCGAGTGACGAGCGCGGTCATCGTCCCGACCGGTGACGAACCAGAGCGCGCCGGCGGCGGGCAGGTCGCCCATGCCGTGGAGCACGGTGGCGAGGAGGTCGAGCACCTCGTCATCCTGCCGGACGCACAGCAGCCCGTGCAGGCGGTCGCGGGCCTTCCACGCGCGGCCCGACGCGAGGTCGTGACGGGCGCGGGCGAGCTGGTCGGTCATACCTGGATGCTCGCAGGGCGACGTGGCGCGCCTCAACGGGTTTGAGCACCGACAGACATCAGCAGTTGTGAGCGGCGGCAACGCTCTGGCTCCTATCGCGGCTGCACCATCATCGATAGAAGCTGGGAACTCCAGCTGACGCAGACGACTCGCGACCTCGGCTTGGTTTTACGGTCATGCCGATGACAGCGCTATTGCGTTCGCGGCCGTGCCTATGAAGCATCGACCCATGGAGATGTCACAGGTCTGGCCGCGCCTCGCTCCTTCCACCCAGACATGGCTCGTCGAACACAACGGCGAACCCCTGCCCGACGACATCTTGGACGAGATTCTGACCATCACTGCGGGCCGACGAGACCCGCGCTGGTGGGCTGGGGACTCACATGAGGGTGAGACACAACTGACCGACGAGGCTGTCGATTGGATAGACGAGACTGCCAACGGCGAGTAGCGGACATTTCTCTCCTGCCGCGTTGAAGGCGGGACGCCCGGTCATGCCGCTGTCGGCGTGACGTCCGACCATGCCGCTGTCGGCGACAGCGTCCGACCATGCCCGGCCCGCGACGCGCGCCATAAGTCATCAGGGGCAGGACATTCCCCGGAGTGGAACACTGGATGCGTCATCGACATTGTCCAACCGAAACCCACCAGCGAACCGAGGAAACGACGATGCGCATTCCGATGATCGCGAGAGTGGTGGGCGTGGTCGCAGCGGCGGTGATGGCCGGCTTACTGGCTACGGCGGCGACTTCGTCACCGTCCCAAGACCAGTGCAGTCGTCCCGTGTCCGAGCGGGTCGGCGGGTGGGCGTGCCCTCCCGGAGATCAACCTGGACCGGCGAACCCCACGTCAGGGTGAGTGCGCCTTGCGCATCTGACAATGCCCTTGGTCTCCGACGCGGGGCACCTGAGTCGCCAGACGGTTGGCCGCCCTCGACGGCCGCCACTGTTGCGAGCAACACGCTTTCGTCGCTCGCCGCGGGGCGAGGTGCAGTCCTCAGCGGCTGCCACTCTCGCCGAACAGCCGGCTTCTCCACCCGGTACCGGCGCGCCTGTCTGAGCCGGAGGACCACCCGGCGTTCCACGCCGAACCCACGGGCGTCACGCCGTTGGTAAGTACTGCCGCGGCAGGGTCGCACGAATCCGTGGGCGGAGTCTCGTTGGTGCTCCACTGTCAGGGGGCTCACAGGAATGGCACGAGCGGAACATATGCTCGCGGCGTGGACCACATCACAACGCTGACCGAGTTCAACGACGAACGCGGCAATCGCATCATCTACGACGGCCCACCGGTCACCATCGGTGTCAACATCTACTTCCGCGGCAGCAACAACACCCTGCGCGTCGCGGCCGGCGCAAGAGTCGGGCGTCTGTCGGTCTCGTTCGACTGCGACAACGGCCGTTGCGAGATCGGCAGCCACGACGCCGTGCCGGCGATCAAGGCGACCATCCGCGTGGGCCAGGACGCGGCGGTGCTCGTCGGCGACGACGTGTCCATGACCGAGACGTGCGGCATGTCGGCCGTGGAGGGCGCCACCATCCGCATCGGTGACGACGTCATGTTCGCGAGTGGCAACCAGCTCCGCGCCGACGACGGACACCCGATCTTCGACGTCGCCACCGGGCAGCGGGTCAACCCCGCCCGGGACATCACCATCGGCAACCACGTGTGGGTCGGCCTGCGCGCGATCCTCCTTGCCGGCGCGACCGTCGGGGACGGCACCGTCATCGGCCTGGGCAGCATCGTCACCGGGCCGGTGCCGAACAACTGTGTCGCGGCCGGCGCGCCGGCGCGGGTGGTGCGTAAACACGTCGCGTGGGAGCGCCCGCACCTCTCCCTCGTCGAGCCGTACTACAAGCCCGACGGGGACACCGTCACCCGCAGTCCGTACTGGAACCTGACGGAGGAAGCGCCCCGGCCGAGTCGGATGCGGCGCCTGCTCCGGCGCTGACAGCGCCACCACACGAGGCCGGCGTCAGCCCCAGTAGTCGTCGAGCGGCTCGGGGCCGTCGTCGCGCGTGGCGCTGGTGCGCCGCTCGGTGACGGAGAAGCGCCCGCGGTAGAACAGCATCGGCCGGCCGGCCGTCGCGTCGTCGAGCCCGACGACACGACCGATGACGACGTCGTGGTCGCCGGCCACGTGCACCTGCTCGACCTCGGCGTGCACGCGGACGAGCACCCCCGGCAGCGACGGTCCGCCGGCGACCGAGCGTTCCCACGCCAGACCGTCGAAGCGCTTACCGGCCGACGAGCCGAAGCGGTCGACGAGCTCGCGCTGGTGGTGGCTGAGCACGTTGACGGTGAAGCGTCCCGACTCACGGATGAGCGGCCACGTGCGGCCACGGTGGTCGGCGCAGAACAGCACGAGCGGGGGGTCGAGCGACACCGACGCGAACGACTGGCAGGCGAACCCGACCGGCTCCCCGTCGGGGTCGTAGCCGGTCACCACGGTGACACCGGTGGCGAAGTGCCCGAGGGCGTGACGCATCCGCGTCGGGGTGGGCGGCTCGAGCGGCGCGGAGGCGGCTGCGCTCACCCGCGCTCACCGGCATCCGGCTCGCGCGTCTCACCGAAGGCCTGCACGAGCGCGGCGAGGCGCGACGCCTCACGCCCGGCGAGATCGCCGTCGGCCTTCTGGATGGCCATGACTGCCAGGGTGTCGCCGTCCTCGAGGTCGAGGCTCACCCACGGCTCGCCGCCACCGAACTGCACGCCGACGACCTCCGACCATTCGAGCCGCCGGGTGACGACGAGGTTGCGCACGACGAGCCCCTCGCGGCTGGGTCGGGCGACGATCGAGGCGTAGCGCCAGGCGAGGAACGCGATGACGGCGCCGAGGCCGAAGAACATGAGGCGGTCGCCGAGGTTCCAGCGGCCGTCGACCTGCGTGGGGATGATGACCGCGATGGCGCCGAAGAGCGCGAGCGAGCACCACGTCGTCGCGAGCGCCACGGCCCGCCCGCGCCGTGGCCGGAAGGGGGCGAGGGCGTCACCGGATGCCGGGGAGCCCGTCGCGGGTCCGCCACCCTCGGGTGCGGGGCCGCGCCCTGCGTCGGGCGTCGCGTCGGGCGTCGTGTCGGTCACGACGTCACAGCCGGCACGCGGCGATGTCGGTGACGAGGATCGCCCGCGCGCCGAGGTCGTAGAGCTCGTCCATCAGGCGGTTGCGCCCGGCCCGGGGCACCATGGCGCGCACCGCCACCCAGCGGTCGTCCTGCAGCGGCGAGACGGTCGGCGACTCCAACCCGGGGGTGAGCTCGGTGGCCCGGTCGACGAGCTCGCGGGGGCAGTCGTAGTCGAGCATCACGTAGGTACGGGCGGTGATGACGCCCGTGAGGCGGCGCTGGAGCACCTCGACCGCCGCCGTCGCCTCGGGGCGGTCGCCTCGGATGAGTACGGCCTCCGACCGTAGGATCGGCTCGCCGAAGACCTCGAGGCCCTGGCTGCGCAGGGTCGCGCCGGTCTCGACGACGTCGGCGATGACGTCGGCCACGCCGAGGGTGATGGCGGTCTCGACGGCCCCGTCGAGGCGCACGACGTCGGCGGCGACCCCAGCCCGGGCCAGGTCGGCCCGCACGAGGCCCGGGTAGCTCGTCGCCACCCGCTTGCCGTCGATGTCGGCGACCGTGGCGACCCGACCGGGCTGGCCGGCGTAGCGGAAGGTCGACCCACCGAAGCCGAGGGTCATCACCTCGACGGCGGGCGACCCGCTGTCGAGCAGCAGGTCCCGGCCGGTGACGCCGGCGTCGACGGTGCCGGATCCGACGTAGACGGCGATGTCACGCGGGCGCAGGTAGAAGAACTCGACGTCGTTCTCGGCGTCGGTGACGACGAGCTCCTTGCTGTCGCGGCGCACCCGGTAGCCGGCCTCGCGCAGCATCTCGACGGTCGCATCGCTGAGGGCGCCCTTGTTGGGCACGGCGAGGCGCAGCGGGGGGGCCGGCTCCCCCGCGCGCCCCGTGCGGGCGTCGGCGGGGCCGCCGGTCGCGCCGCTCGTGGTGGTCTCGGTGTTCGTGGTGGTGCTCGTCATCGGGGTGCTCTCAGAGGTGGGCGTAGACGTCGTCGAGGCCGATGCCCTTGGCGAGCATCAGCACCTGGAGGTGGTACAGCAGCTGGCTGATCTCCTCCGCGGTCTCGGCCGTCGTCTCGTACTCGGCGGCCATCCAGACCTCGGCCGCCTCCTCGACGATCTTCTTGCCGATGGCGTGCACCCCGGCGTCGAGCTGCGCGACGGTGCCCGACCCCTCGGGTCGCGTCTGCGCCTTCTCGGCCAGCTCGGCGTACAGCTGCTCAAAGCTCTTCACGGGGCCACAGCCTACGGTGGCCCCGTGTGCGGTCAGGACGGCGCTCACCCCCTGGCGGGCTGACGGGCGACCCCGGCATCCTCGATCTCGGGGGTGGGGCGCTCGGTGCGGCTGGCCCTGACCCACGCGACGAAGCCGTAGAGCACGAACACCGAGTACACGCCGTAGAGCACGGCGGTGGGCAGGTAGCCCGAGTGCACGAGCAGGGGCACGCCGACGAGGTCGACGGCGATCCACACGAGCCAGAACTCGTTCCAGCCGCGGGCCATCGCGTACGTGGCGAGCATCGAGCCCACGAAGATCCACGCGTCGCACCAGAAGTACCAGCGCGGCGCGGGCCAGCCCGCGCCGATGACGGCGAAGACCTGCTGCACGACGAGCACGCCGACGACCATGGTCACGAGCAGCGTGACGCGCTCCCGGGCGGTCGCCCAGCGCGGCACGATGGCCGGGGCGTCGGCGGGCCGGTCGGCCGCCTTCTTCACCTGGTTCCACCGCCACCAGCCGTAGACGCTCGTGATGATGAAGAAGATCTGGCGGCCCGACTGCCCGAAGAGCGGGGCGCGGCCGTCGGCGGCGTCGAACGTCACGGTGATGTAGACGAAGAACAGCAGCACGTTGCCGACGATGCCGACCGGCCACGCCCAGACGCGGCGGACGAGGCCGCCGACGGCCGAGGCGAGCCCGAAGAGCACGCCGATGAGCTCGAGCCAGTGCAGCTCGTAGCCCCCGATGGGGATGCTGGCCTCGTAGAGCCAACGAAGAATGTCCATGGTGTCCGTCCCTGGGTCGTCGCAACTGAGAGCGGACTCCGGGGGTCTCGATCGCGGGACTACGGGACGGCGCCGACGCGGGCTCGGGGGCGACCGGGCGGACCGGTGCGCCGACGGATGCCGACGTCAGGCCGACCACGTCGTGGCCCGCCTCGTGCTGCCTCCCATCCGGACTTTCACCGTCGGTCCCGGAGTTTCACCAGGTCAACCGGCCGCTGGATGCGGTCGGGTCGCGGACTGTCACCGCCGGCTCGGAATTACACCGACCCCGGAGCACGTCCGGCCAGTATGCACCCGGGCCTGGCGGGCGCGCACATCCCGCCCGCGGACGCTCAGGCCCCCGGGGCGCCGTGCGTGCCCGCTCGCCGCCGGCTCGGGTGGGCCCTCAGTGGTGCGGATGCCGGGAGGCGAGCTCGCGCAGCTCGCTGACCGCCGCGGCCGCGTCGTCGGCGCCATAGACGGCCGAACCGGCCACGAAGACGTCGGCGCCGGCCTCGGCGCACTGCTCGATCGTCGAGGCGCTCACCCCGCCGTCGACCTGCACCCAGATCTCGCCGCCGTGACGCCGGACCGCCTCGCGCACCTGACGCACCTTGGGCAGCTGGTCGGCCATGAACGACTGACCGCCGAACCCGGGCTCGACCGTCATGACGAGCACCATGTCGAGGTGCGGCAGCAGCTCCTCGTACGGCCCGAACGCAGTGGCGGGCTTGAGGGCCATCGCGGCCCGGGCGCCGGCGGCCCGCAGGTCGCGGGCGATGGCCCGCGGGTCGGCGGCGGCCTCGATGTGGAAGGTCACCGACCGGCATCCGGCCTCGGCGTAGTCGGGGGCCCACCGGTCGGGGTCCTCGATCATGAGGTGGGCGTCGAGGGGCACCGGGCTCACCTTGGCCAGCGCCTCGACGACGGGCAGACCGAGCGTGAGGTTGGGCACGAAGTGTGCGTCCATCACGTCGACGTGCGCCCAGTCGGCGTCGGCGATGCGCTGCAGCTCGTGCTGGAGGTTCGCGAAGTCGCTGTTGAGGATGCTCGGTGAGATCTGCACGGGGCCGAATCTACTTCTTGCGCAGCAGCGTGAAGAACATCGCGTCGGTGCCGTGCAGGTGCGGCCACAGCTGCACCGACGGGCCGGTACCGAGCGACCCCAGCGGACGGCCCGCGCTGTCGACGAAAAGCTCTCTCGCGTCGACGATCTCGACGTCGTCACGGTGCTTGACGACGTCGTCGACGACGAACGTCGTCTCGTTGAGGTGCGGGCTGCAGGTGGCGTAGCCGACGACCCCGCCGGATGCCGTCGCGGTGAGCGCCGAGCCGAGCAGCTCGCGCTGCAGCGTGGCGAGGGTCGCGACGTCCTCCGGCCGTCGTCGCCAGCGGGCCTCGGGCCGCCGTCGCAGTGCGCCGAGCCCGGTGCACGGCGCGTCGACGAGGACACGGCTGTACCCGCCGGGCTCGTACGTGCCGGCCTCGCGGCCGTCGGCCTCGAGCACCTCGAGGTCGACTCCCTCCTCCCGCGCCCACGCGCGCGCCGCCGCGAGCGTCTGCCACACGAGGTCGGCGCGGTGCTCGCTGACCTCGTTGGCCACGAAGGGGATCCGTCGACCGACGGCCAGCGCGGCGAGCAGGCCGGCCTTGCCACCCGGGCCGGCGCACAGGTCGAGCCAGCGCTCGTTCGCGGCGGCGTCGCCCGTGACGTCGGCCGCGGCGAGGGCGAGGGCGAGCAGCTGCGAGCCCTCGTCCTGCACGGCAGCCCGACCGTCACGGACGGCCTCGATGTCGCCGGGGTCGCCCTCCGGCCACGTGGCGCCCACCGGGCTCGTGTCCGAGCGGTAGGCGCCCGCCGCGACGAGCTCGTCGACCGTGGACAGGCCGGGGCGGGCGACGAGCGAGACGAGCGGCGGGGTGTTGTCGCTCTCGAGCAGGGTGGTCAGGGACGCGTCGACGTCGTCGGGCGTCACCGTGCCGTGGCCGACGAGGGCGGCGCGCAGGGCCCTGACCACCCACAACGGGTGTGACGTCTCGAGGGCCAGCGCCTCCAGGGCGTCGCCGGCGGTGGCGGTGACCCGACGCACCCACTCGTCGCGCTCGCGCTCGCTGATGCGGCGCATGACGGCGTTGACGAAGCCGGCCGCGCCAGCGCCGTTGACCTGTCGGGCGAGGGCCACGGTCTCGTCGACGGCGGCGTGGGCCGGCACCCGCATGCCGAGCAGCTGGTGGGCACCGAGGCGCAGGGTGTCGAGCACGGCGCCGTCGATCTTGTCGACCGACCGACCGGCGGCGTCGGAGACGACCGCGTCGTAGAGGCCGCGCAGGCGCGTCGCGCCGTAGACGAGCTCGGTCGCGAAGGCGGCGTCACGGCCGTGGATGTACCTGTCGCGCAAGGCCTTCGGCAGGGCGAGGTTGGCGTAGGCGCCGTCGGACACGTCGCGCATCACCCCGTAGGCCGCCAGCCGGGACAGGTCCGTCTGTCGCGACCGCTGCGAGGGCGCCAACGACGACCGGTGCTGCGCCGACCGCTCACGGGCGGGCGGTCGCTGCCGCTCGCCCCGTCGTCCGTCGTGGCCGCCACCGCGGCGTCCGTCCTGTCCGTCACTCATCGCCGACCCGCTCCCCCGTCGTCACGCGCACGCCGCGCGCCCAGTCGGGCGCCGGCATCGGCTTCTTGCCGTGTGCCTGCACGACACCGAGCCGCACGGGGTCGGTGCCGGTGCCGACGAACACGGCACGCTTGGTCGCCACGAGCTCACCCGGCCGCGGGCGGGCCTGCTGCAGGTCGGGTGGCAGGTCGGTGGCCATCGTCACCTCGACCGGCTCGAGCTTGAGCCGTTCGCCGCGGAACGTGGTCCAGGCACCCGGGGCCGGGGTGCAGCCGCGCACCCGGCGGTCGACGGCGAGGGCCGGCAGGGCCCAGTCGACCCGAGCGTCGTCGACCTCGATCTTCGGCGCGAGGGAGACCCCCTCGGCCGGCTGCGGCACCGGGACGAGCTCGCCAGCCTCGAGACCATCGAGCGTGGCGACCAGCAGCCCGGCGCCGGCGCGGGCCAGACGACCCAGCAGGTCGCCGGCCGTGTCGCGCGGGCGGACGGCCTCGGTCATGACGCCGAGGACCGGGCCGGTGTCGAGACCACGCTCGATGACGAACGTAGAGGCGCCCGTCATCTCGTCACCGGCCATGAGGGCGTGCTGCACGGGCGCTGCTCCCCGCCACGCCGGCAGCAGCGAGAAGTGGAGGTTGACCCAGCCGTGCGTCGGGATGTCGAGTGCCGTCGGCGGGATGAGGTTGCCGTAGGCGACGACCGGGCACGCGTCCGGGGCCAGCGCCCGCAGGCGCTCGAGGAAGTCCTCGTCGCGCACCCGGGCCGGGGTGAGCACCTCGACGCCCAGCTGTTCGGCCCGTCGGCGGACGGGTGAGGCCTCGAGCCGGCGACCGCGCCCGGCGGGCGCGTCGGGGCGGGTGACGACGGCGACGAGCTCATGGCGTGAGGCCGCCACGGCCTCGAGAGCCGGCACCGCGGCATCCGGTGTGCCGGCGAAGACGACCCTCACGTCACATCGCCCGGCCGAAGGTGGTGTGCGGGCTGACCCGCACGTCGGGAGGCGGCTCGCCGAACCACTCCGCCTCGCGGATGGCGCGCATCGCGGCCCGGCGGGCCTCGGAGTCGAGCCGGTCGACGAAGAGCACGCCGTCGAGGTGGTCGGTCTCGTGCTGGACGCACCGCGCGAGCAGGTCGCTGCCCTCGACGACGACGGGCTCGCCCCACATGTCCTGGCCACGCGCCACGACGTGCCGCGCCCGGGTCGTGTCGAAGGCGATTCCGGGGATCGAGAGGCACCCCTCGGGGCCGCACTGCTCCTCGTCGGACAGCTCGAGCACCGGGTTGACGAGGTGGCCGAGCACGTCGTCGACGTAGTAGGTGAAGACCCGGAGCCCGACCCCGAGCTGCGGGGCGGCGAGGCCGGCCCCGGGCGCGTCCATCATGGTGTCGCCGAGATCGGCCACGAGCTGGCGCAGCTCCTTGTCGAAGTCGACGACCTCGATCGCGCGGGTGCGCAGCACGGGGTCACCGAACAGTCGGATGTCTTTGATCGACACGCGGGGTGGGTCCTTGTCGCCGGGGCGCGGTCGTGGGCCGACCGCGGGCCCCATCCTAGGAGGCCGGGGGCGCCGGTCCGGCCTGCACGGACGGGGGCCGCGCCGGTATCCGGCCGGGTCCCATGTCGTCGAGCCGACCGAGGTCGCGGACGGAGCGCGAGAGCAGGGCGCTCAGCGAGAGCACGGCGTAGAGGATGCCGCTGACGACGAGCAGCGACTCGAGCGACACGTGGGTGGCGAGCCAGCCGTAGGCGAGGGTGCCGACCGGGATGGCGACGAAGGAGCCGAGCAGGTCGTAGCTCGAGACGCGCGAGAGCACCTCGGTGGGGACGTGCTCCTGCAACGCCGTGCTCCACCCGACCCCGAAGACCTCGAGGGCCATGCCCGCGAGGAGGAAGCCGACGGCGACCGTGACGAGCTCGGGTCGCACCCCGAGCAGGACGAGCGGCAGCGCGAACACCGTGCAGGCGAGCATCCCCCAGCGCAGCGGGTGGGTCAGGCGCAGCCGGAGCAGGACCACCGTCATGACGACGGTGCCCACGGCCTCGGCGCTGAGGATGACGCCCCAACCCGCCTCTCCCACAGCGGGGTTCGTCGAGGCGACGAGAGGCCCCACGACACCGACGACGCCGGCGTGGATCATGTTGCTCAGGCCGAAGACGAGCACGACGACCCAGAGCCACTGCCGGGAGACGAACTCCCCCCAGCCCTGGCGCAGCTCGACCACCATCGAGGCCCTCGGGGGCCGGTCCTCCTCCGACCGACGGGGCAGCCGCACCCGGGCGAGGCAGACGACGGCCACGACGTAGGTGAGCGAGTCGACGGCCAGGGCCCAGCCGGGGCCGACCCCCACGACCAGCAGCCCCGCCGCCGCCGGGCCGAGCATCCCGAGACCGCTGCGGCTGAACGACAGCAGCGCGTTGGCCTGCTGGAGCCGGTGACGCGCGACGACGAGGGGCACGATGCCGGTCATCGCCGGCATGGTGAAGGCCGACACCGCGCCGTTGACGCCCTCGATGACGGTCAGCTGCGTCAGCGTGGCGTGCCCGGTGACGACGAGCCACGCCGCGAGGCCCTGCGTCACGAAGGTGAGGACGTGGGCGACCTGCAGCACGACGATGCGGGAGAAGCGGTCGGAGACGACGCCGCCGACGAGCAGGAACACGACGAGCGAGGCCGTGCGCACGCCGAGCACCTGCGCGAGGGCCGCAGGCGACTCCTCGACGTGCAGGACGGCGAAGGCGAGGGCGACCGGCACCATGACCGACCCGGCCGTCGAGACGGTGCGGGCCGTGAAGTACCAGGCGAAGCGTCGGTCGCCGAGCGCCCCCAGTGACTCCCCCGGCCTCACCGTGCCCCCCGCGCGTCGTCGCGCAGCCGGAAGGCCGCGAGCGTCAGGTTGGTGCGCACGGCGCCCTCCGTCCGCGGTGGCCGGGCCGAGGCGTGCACGAGCCGGCTCGCCTCGAGCACGAGGTCCTGCACGCGTTGCCAGACCTCCGGCTCGACCCACAGGTCGGCATCGGTGAAGACGCCGCCCGTACCGGTCTGCCGCTCGGCGAAGCGGGCCGGGACCGCGGCCGCCAGCGTCGTCACGTAGGCGAGGCGGGCCTCCTCGTCCGCCTCCGTGGGGTCGGCGACCGGGTCCGCGGACGTGTCACCGGACGTGCCACGGGATGTGCCATCGGGCGCATCACCGGACGCCTCACCGGACGCCTCACCCGGCTGGGGCGCGTCCCACGGGTGCCGGTAGCGCTTGGCCTGCCCCCCGCGCACCGACTCCTCGCTGCCGACGACGAGCAGGCCCGCCGCCTGCAACGTGCGCAGGTGGTAGCTGGCGTTGGCCTGGGTGATGCCGAGCTCGCGCGCCACCTCGGCAGCGCTCAGCTCGGCCCCGGTGAGCAGCGAAAGCATCTGCAGCCGCAGCGGGTGCGCGGTCGCGCGCAGGCGGCTGGTCCGACTGACCTCCAAAGACATGTTTGACAGTGTGCTGCCGGGATGTGTGCACCGTCAAGCACTTCTTTGGCGGTCGCCTCACCCCGCCGTCGGCCCGTAGGCGAGGTGGACGACCCCGCTGTCGTACGAGTCGGTCTCGAGCAACCGCAGCCGGGTCGTCTCGTCGTCGGTGAAGAGCCGCTCGCCGCTCCCGAGCACGATCGGGAAGACGAAGAGGTGCAGCTCGTCGACGAGCCCGTCGCGCAGCAGGGCGCGCACGAGGGTGCCGCTACCGCTGACATAGAGGTCTCCGTCGACCTCCGCCCGGAGGGCACGGACCCGCTCGGGGTCGTAGGCCCCGATGACGCGCGAGTTGTTCCAGTCGAGCCGGTCGTCGTCGCGGCCGGAGACGACGTTCTTGCGGGCGCCGTTGAAGAACGCCACGCCGGGGTCGTCGTCCGCCGAGCGGGACGACCACGCCGGTGCGAACATCTCGTACGTCTCGCGGCCGAGGAGCAGCTCGGTGCCCTCCCCACCGGTGAGCCGGCCGATCGCCTCGCTCATGCGCGGGTCCCAGGGGTACTCCGCCGTCCAGGCCGGGTTCTCGAAGACCCCGTCCAGGGAGATGAACTCGTGCACCTTGATGCCGCCCATGCGCGTTCCCTTCGTCGTCACGCCGGCCGCCGGTCGGCCGGTCGTCACCTCGTCAATCCGTCAGTCGGCCCGTCAGCCCGTCGTCAGCCGCTCGCACTCGAGGGTGAAGCCCCGCTCCCGCAGGCGCTCGAGGAGGAGGGAGCCGATGGCGGTGGCGGGCGTGAGCACCCCCGCCCGGTCAGGCAGCCGGTCGGTGTCGAGGGCGAGCGCGAGCGCCGCCTCGCCCAGCATGACCGCCGTGCCGTCGTAGCCGGGGTCGTGGTCGGCGGCCACCCGGGTGCGGTAGCGGGCCCCGGTCGTCGTCGTGGCGGTGATCTCGAGCCGGAACCGCCCGGCCGCACGCTGGGCGGCGCTCGGCCCCTGCCCGGGGCTCGGCAGCACGCGGTCGAGCACGGCGCGCGTCGGCCCGTACGCCAGGCCGCCCAGGGTGGCGCCGAGGCCCACGGCCATGCCCCCCGCGAGCAGGGGCGAGACGGGGCTTCGGCCGAAGTCGACGACCTCGCGGTAGCGCAGCGTGCGGCCGTACGACCAGTCCGTCAGGGTGTTCGACAGCCGCACGATGCGGGTGTTGAAGGAGGCCATGACGAACGGTCCGTTCCACCGTCCCGTCACCGGGTCGCGGTCGACCGGCAGGGCGCGGCGCACCTTCTCGAGCAGCCCGGATGCCGGTCGGCGGCCGCCGCTCGGCTCCTCCCCCCGGCGGGGGCTGAGCCCGTAGGGGTCGGCGATGGTGCGCCGGGCGGCAGCGTCATGGCGGGCCGTGATGGCCTGCTGGCGACCCGAGTCGATGGTGCCGCCGGAGAAGCCACCGCGCATCGAGCGGACGGCGAGGGTCGTCTCCGCGAGGGTGCCCTCCCCGTCGGCCGCGACCTGCTGGGCCGTGACCATCACGCCGAGGTCGGACGGCACGGAGTCGAAGCCGCACGCGTGCACGATGCGGGCGCCGGTCTCACGCGCCCGGTCGGCCAGCTCGTCCATCGACCAGCGGACGAAGAGGACCTCACCCGTCAGGTCGGCGTAGTGCGTCCCCTCCTCGGCGCAGGCCCGGGCCACCTCCTTGCCGTGCACCGCGTACGGGCCGACCGTCGTGACGACGACCGTCGTGCGTGCCGCGAGGGTGCGCAGGGCGCCGAGGTCACCGGCATCCGCGACGGCGACCTCCCACGTGCGGGCCGGCTCACCCAGGTCGGCCCGCAGCGCCTCGAGCCGGTCGCGTGACCGGCCGGCGAGGGCGACGCGCACCTCCGGGCCGGCCACCTCGGCGAGGTGGGCGGCCGTCAGCGCGCCGACGAAGCCGGTGGCGCCGTAGAGGACGATGTCGAGCTCTCGGGAGGTCATGGCGACACTGTGCCAGCAGCGGCCGCCCGCAGGGGTCCGGGTGTCCGACTGGCAGGGTCGTCCGCGCTCCCACCGGCCACGCCTGCCATGGCCGCCGGCCTCACACGGGGCGCACGCCGACCCAGGCCACGTCCGTCCCGACGTCGGTCACGACGGGTGCATTCGGGAGAAAAGGCCCACAGTCGAGGGCCGGCAAGCACACCGTCTCCTGTGAGGCCTAGAGGGCTTCGCAGCGTCCCAGCGCTGCACCACCCGCCCCGGCCCTGGACCGGGCCGGTCTCAGAGGCTCGCCGGGCCGGCGTCGCTCGGGCGCTTGCCGACTTACCGGATCTGCCGAGAAGCGGACGTGCGTGCAGCTGGCGCTGATGTGCCGTCAAGGCGCGACGGGTGAGAGCTCTCGGGACTACGACCACTCGGCGAGTCCGTGCTCACTCGCTAGGGCGGGCGGACTTCTAGCTCCGTGCCGTCTTGAGCTCGGCTGACGGCGCGAGTTCCCAACGGGGCCTTCAGCTCCAGATAGTCGCTGGCCAGGAAGGCCATGGGCCCGCATGACAAGGTGGCCGCCGCGCGGCCAGCCGGTGACCGACCCGAGGGCTCAGGTTCGGATGGCCGCGGGCAGCCCGTCGGAGAACACCTCTGGCGGGTCGGGCCGCGACACGGAGTCGCCCGCGGCGTGGCGGACCGCCGTCCAGGCCACGGCGCACGCGTCGAGCACGTCGTCGGCCGCGTAGCCGGAGCCCTCGAGGACGCTCGGCGAGGCCAGCCCGCCCGCGCGCAGGGCGGCCAACCGAGCCGCGCGACCCTCGGGCGTCTTCTTGTTCGGCAGAAGCGGTGCACCGGCCATCGTCGCGAAGGACAGCTCGGGGTGCGCCTCGACCACCTCGACGGTGGGTCGTGACCGCAGCCACGCGTCGACCTCGCGCACCTTGGCGTGCAGGGCGAAGGCCTGGGCGCCTACCCCCTGGCCACACCGCAGCCGGTTGACGACGTCGGCCTCGGCCCGGCTCGCGGCGGCGTACGCCTCGCGTGTCAGGGTCGAGAAGATGGTCGACGCCTTGCCCGGCAGAGCCCTGCGCGCGAGCGCGTCGGCCTGCCGTGTGCTGCTGTCGGGCAGGCCGATGGGCATGTCGACGGCGACGACGCGCAGACCCGTCGACCGACGCACGGTCTCGACGAGCGCCCCGATGGTGGCGGCCACGGCGACCCGTGGCCGTGGCGCCCCGGGCTCGAGCACGGCTCCCACCCAGCCCGCCTTGCAGCCGTCGACGCCGAGCACGGGCACGGTCACCTCGACGGCCGGCAGAGCGGCGCCGCCCTCGGCCACCCTCGATGTGGTGGTTGCGGATCCAGACGCAGCCGGATGCCGGTCGGCCACGGCCTGCTCCACCGCCTCCAGCGCCTCGGTGGCGTCGCGCAGCGCGACCCGGACCTCGGCCGTCACCCCACCGGGCACCTCCCGGTCCGGCCGCGGCCCGCCCGCCGCCTCGACCAGCCGGCGCTCGACCGCCGCGGCCGCCCGGCTCAGCCGACGCGCCGCCTCCAGCGCCGCGTCGGCTTCCGCCCTCTCGTCCGGCTTCATGCCCGTCTCACCAGCCCTCCAGAGGGTCAACCCGCACACCCACGGGCTCGAGCTCCTTGCGCGCCGAGCGCAGTGCCTTGAGGGCCTGCAGGGCGCTCGTCAGCTCGGACGTGCGCCCGGGGTCGATCCGCACGAGGGCGTGGCGGTCGGCCGGGGCCCGTCCGCCTGCACCCGGCGCGTCGGCCCCACCGGCGCGGTCGGCACGGTCGGCACGGTCGCCGCCGACCCGGGCCGCCGCGGGCAGCGGCATCGGCCCGAGCACCGAGGCGCCGTCAGGCAGGCGGAGGTCGTGCAGCGACGCCTCGAGGGCACGACGGCTGCCGGTCAGCTGCGCGTACCTGGCCGCCGGGGGCAGCCCGAGCTCACGGCGCTCGGCCAGCTCTCGCTCGGCCAGCCAGGCGGGGTCCCACCGGACGAGGGCCTCGACCGCGGGCAGGGCGACGACGTCGGGCACCCCACACAGGACGACGGCACGGCCGGGCCGGGCGAGGGCTGCGGCGGCCGCCCACCGGCGCAGCGACTCGATCGGTGCGTCGAGCACCGGCAGGTCGAGGCTGGCCCAGGCGTCGAGCAGCAGCACGGCGCTGTAGCCGCCCACCGCGACCGGCTCGGCACCAGGGGTGGCGATCACGAGGGCCGGGTCGCCGGGCACGGACCCGAGCACCTCCCCCGACCCGGACGTCACGACCGCCGCCCCCGGGAAGGCGCGCCCGATCTCCTCCGCGGTGCGCCGGGCGCCCGTCACCGAGGAGCGGAGCCGGCGCGAACCGCACTCGCCGCACTCGAACCCGCTGACGGGCAGGCCGCTGCCGCACCACCGGCACGACGGCGGGGCGCCCCGCGACCCGAGGGCCATCGGCCCCTGGCAGCGCGTGCAGCGCACCGGGGTGCGGCACTCGGCGCACGACAGCGACGGCAGGTAGCCGCGGCGAGGCACCTGGAGCAGCACGGGGCCGTCGACGAGGGCGTCCTTGGCGACCCGCCACGCCCGTGAGGGCAGGTGGGCGCGGGCCCCCGGGCCGTCGCGCTCCTCGTCGGCGCCCTCCCCCGCGACGGCCACCCTCGGCGCCGCCGCCCGGATGCCGGCCGGCTCGGCCACGACGGGAACGAGCCGGCCCGCGTCGACCTCCGCCTGCACGCGCAGGCTGCGCACGAAACCGCCCACGAGCAGCGCGGCGCCCGACTGCTCTACCCGCGTCGTGAGCACCACGCCCGTGTGGTGGTAGGGCGCCCGGGGCTCGGTCAGCAGATCGTCGCCGTCGTCCCACCACCCGACGAGGCCGAGGTCGTGCACCGGCGCGAAGGCGGCAGCCCGGGTGCCGATGACGACGCGGACGTGCCCGCGCAGCACCTTGAGCCACGCCGTGTACCGCGCCTGCGGACCCTGGTCGGCGGTGAGCCGCACGTGACGACCCGCGCCCAGCACCTCCGTGAGGGCGGCGTCGAGCCGGTCGACGTCGCGGTGGTCGGGGACGACGAGTAGGGCGCCACGACCTCCGGCCAGGGCCGCCTCGGCGGCGACGGCGAGAGCGCGGGGCCAGTCGTCGGAGGGGCCGCGGCCGGGCAGCGCAGTCCACGCCGCCGCGGGCCCCTCCCCCGACGCGACCCGACGCAGCCAGGCCGGCCCCGCCGGGTAGGCCGACCACGGCCCCGGCTCGGGTGGGACGCGGCCACTCGCGGGCTCGCCGGCCGTTCGCTCTCCGTCGCCCCACGGTTCGGCCGGCGCCGCCGGCGCCTTCGGTTCCGGCAGAACGGGCGGCTCCAGCGGCAGGTTGCGCTCGGCGGTCGCGTGTCGCTTGGGCACGGCGAGGCGCAGAACGTCGCTCAGGGTGCCGGCATACCGGTCGGCGACGGCTCGGGCGAGGCGCAGCACCTCGGGGGTCAGCACCGGCTCGGGGCTCACCACCCGCCGCAGGTCGGCGAGCCGGCCGGCGTGCTCGGGCCGCTCGCGTCGCTCGACGACGAAGCCCTCGAGGTCACGGCCCGCGAACCGCACCCGCACGCGGGCGCCGACGACGGCATCCGACGCCAACTCGGGCGGGACGGCGTACTCGAAGACGCGGTCGAGGTGGGCGAGCGGTGTTTCCACGACGACGGCCGCGACCGGCCGGTCGGCCGGTCGCCCCTCGTCGGTCGTGTCGCTCACCTCGGGCACCTCTGGCACGAGGCGAATGTAGCCTCAGGCGCCGAGGGCGGACCTCAGCGCGTCCACACGGTCGGTGCGCTCCCACGTGAAGGGGTTCTCGACGCCGGGCGCCGAGGTGCGGCCGAAGTGCCCGTAGGCGGCGGTCGGCTTGTAGATCGGGCGCAGCAGGTCGAGCGCCTCGACGATGGCGGCGGGGCGCAGGTCGAAGACCGTCGTGATGGCGTCCTGGATGGCGTCGACCGGCTTGGTCTCGGTGCCGAAGGTCTCGACGTAGAGGCCGACCGGCTGGGCCTTGCCGATGGCGTACGCGACCTGCACCTCGCAGCGACGGGCCAGACCGGCGGCGACGATGTTCTTCGCGACCCAGCGCATGGCGTAGGCGGCCGAGCGGTCGACCTTGCTCGGGTCCTTGCCCGAGAAGGCGCCACCGCCGTGGCGGGCCATGCCGCCGTAGGTGTCGACGATGATCTTGCGGCCGGTGAGCCCGGCGTCGCCCATCGGGCCGCCGATCTCGAAACGGCCGGTCGGGTTGATGAGGGCGCGGAAATCGCTCGTGTCGAGGTCCGTGCCGGCGGCCGCGAGCTCGGCGAGCACGGGCTCGAAGACGTGCGCCTTGATGTCGGGCTCGAGCATCCCCTCGAGCGAGACGTCGGGGGCGTGCTGGGTCGAGAGCACGACGGTGTCGAGGCGCACGGCCCGGTCGCCGTCGTAGGCGATGGTCACTTGGGTCTTGCCGTCGGGCCGCAGGTAGGCGACCTCCTCGCTCTTGCGCACGGTGGTGAGGCGCTCGGCGAGGCGGTGGGCGAGGTAGATCGGCAGCGGCAGCAGCTCGGCGGTGTCGTCGCAGGCGTAGCCGAACATCAGGCCCTGGTCGCCGGCGCCCTGGTTGTCGAGCGGGTCGACGCCGCCGTGGCGGTTCTCGTGCGCGGTGTCGACGCCCTGCGCGATGTCGGGCGACTGGGCGCCGATGCTGATGGAGACGCCGCACGTGCGCCCGTCGAAGCCCTTCTGCGAGCCGTCGTACCCGACCTCGAGGATCGTGTCGCGCACGAGCTTGGGGATCTCGACGTAGCCCGTCGTCGAGACCTCGCCCGCCACGTGCACGAGACCGGTCGTCACCATGGTCTCGACGGCCACCCGCGCCCGGGGGTCCTCGCGCAGCAGCGCGTCGAGGATCGAGTCGCTGATCTGGTCACAGATCTTGTCCGGGTGGCCCTCGGTGACGGACTCGGACGTGAACAGGCGTGCGGGCACTGACTTCTCCCTAGGTCGGGTTCGTGACAGGTCGTCGGGTCGGTCGTGAACGCCGGTGGATGCCGTGCACCCCGTCCGGGTGCGACCGTGCCGACCCGGGGCGAGCATAGCCGTCGCGACCACGGCAGCCGGGGGCCCGTCCGCCTCGCGGGTCCTCGCCCCGCAGGGGCCCGGACGTCACCGCGCCGGGCGGTCAGCCCAGGGCGTCGACGACGGCGTCGAGCACGGCGTCGGCGACGACGTCCTTCGACGCCGGGCCGACGGAGAGCACTTCGTCGGTGCCGCGGCGCATGAGGTGCACCGTGTTCTCGTCCTGCCCGAAGGCCTTCCCGATGCCGACCTCGTTGACGACCTGCACGTCGCTCCCCTTGCGCGCGAACTTGGCCCGCGCGTGCTCGAGCACGCTGCCCTGCGCGTCGCCGGTCTCGGCCGCGAAGCTGACGATGACCGGCAGGGCCCGCCGACCGGCATCCTCACCCGCCCTGCCGGAGGACGTCGGGGCACCGTGGGTGTCGCGCTGCGCCACGAGGGAGCGCACGATGTCAGGGTTGGGGACGAGCTCGACGGTGAGGCCGGCGTCGGGGTCGGCGGCGTCCTTCTTGATCTTCGAGCCGCTCACCGTGGCCGGGCGGAAGTCGGCGGGGGCGGCGGCCATGACGACGGCGTCGGCGCCGGCGGCCGCGGTCAGCACCGCCTCCTGCAGCTCGGCGGTGGTCATCACCTCGACCACCCGGGCACCCGCCGGCGCTTCGAGGGTCACGTTGGCGGCGACGAGGGTGACGTCGGCTCCCCGTCGGAGGGCCGCCCGCGCGATGGCCAGACCCTGCTTGCCCGAGCTGTGGTTGCCGAGGTAGCGCACCGGGTCGAGCGGCTCGCGCGTGCCGCCCGCCGAGACGACGACGTGGCGTCCGGCGAGATCGCCCGGAGAACCGGTGTCGCCCTCCGTGCCCGTCGTCGCTGCCATCTCCGTCGGAACCTCGGATGCCGTGAGGCCGGTGGTCGCGTGACCATCGAGCAGCTCGAGGCAGGCGGTGTAGATGTCGTCGGGCTCGGGCAGGCGACCCGGCCCGGTGTCGGTGCCCGTGAGGCGACCGGCCGCGGGTTCGATGACGTGGCAGCCGCGCTCGCGCAGGAGGGCGACGTTGGCCCGGGTGGCCGGGTGCTCCCACATCTCGGTGTGCATCGCCGGCGCGAAGACGACCGGGCAGCGGGCCGTCAGCAGGGTGTTGGTGAGCAGGTCGTTCGCGAGGCCGTGCGCGGCGCGGGCCAGGACGTCGGCCGTGGCCGGGGCGACGACGACGAGGTCGGCCGTCTTGCCGATGCGAACGTGCGGCACCTCGTGCACGCCGCTCCAGACGTCGGCGTGCACCGGCTTGCCCGAGAGGGCCGCCCACGTGGGGGCGCCCACGAACTCGAGGGCCGCGGCGGTCGGGACGACGGTGACGTCGTGGCCCGACTCGGTGAACAGCCGCAGCAGCAGGGCGGCCTTGTAGGCGGCGATACCCCCGGCGACGCCGAGGACGACGCGCTGGCCGCCAGTGCCCTGCGGCTGCGGCACGGCGGGGCTCAGGCCTCGGTCGGCTCGGAGGTGAGCAGGCCCTCGTTGATCTCGCGCAGAGAGATCGACAGCGGCTTCTCGTGGACCTCGGTCTCGACGAGCGGGCCGACGTAGTCGAGCAGGCCCTCCTGCAGCTGCGAGTAGTAGGCGTTGATCTGGCGCGCACGCTTGGCGGAGTAGATGACGAGCGCGTACTTGGAGTCGGCGATCGTCAGGAGGTCGTCGATCGGCGGGTTGGTGATGCCGATGGGAGCTGCCTGCGTACCGGACACGGTGATCTCGTTTCGTTCGGGTTCTCGTGGTCAGCGGGCGCCGTACGGGCCCGCCGGGCCGTGCGACGGCGGGTGGGCCGGACGCACGACGAGGTCGGGGCTCACCTCGCGGCCGGCCCCGACCGCATCAATGATACGAGTTCTTCGCTCGCCCGACGAACGTCGTCGTTGACGATGACCTCGTCGAACTCCGGCTGGGCGGCCAGCTCGGCCCGGGCGGTGGCGAGCCGTCGCTCCCGCTCGGCCTCGTCCTCGGTGCCGCGCCCGACGAGGCGGCGCACGAGCTCGTCCCAGCTCGGCGGGGCGAGGAAGACGAAGAGGGCGTCGGGCCACGACTCACGCACCTGGCGGGCCCCCTGCAGGTCGATCTCGAGGAGAGCGTCGCGGCCCTCGCGGACGGCCCGCTCGACGGGTCCGCGCGGGGTGCCGTACTTCGCGATGCCGTGCACGACGGCGTACTCGAGGAACTCCCCCGCGTCGACGAGGCGGTCGAACTCCTGGTCGTCGACGAAGTGGTAGTGCACACCGTCGACCTCGCCGGGCCGCGGGCGGCGGGTCGTCATCGACACGGAGAACCAGATGCCGGGGAAGTGCGTGCGCACGTAGGCGGACATGGTCCCCTTGCCCACGGCGGTCGGGCCCGCCAGCACGACGAGGCGTCCGCGGCGAGGTGCGGCCACGGGCGCGACAGGCTCGGTGCTCACGGTCGCTCGAAACGGCGGAGCAGGGCGGCGACCTGGTTGGCCCCGAGCCCACGCACGCGACGCGACTCGGCGATGCCGACCTCGGCCATGATGGCGCGAGCCCGGACCCGACCGACCCCGGGCATCGCCTCGAGCAGCTCGGTGACCTTCATCTTGCCCACGACCGGGTCGGTGCGACCGCCCTCGATGACCTCGGACAGCGAACCGCTCGAGTACTTGAGCCGGTTCTTCACCGCGGCCCGTTCGCGACGAGCGGCGGCGGCCTTCTCGAGTGCCTGGGCGCGCTGCTCGGGGGTGAGCGGGGGTAGAGCCACGGTCGACGGTCTCCTCGGTGGCGAGCGCGGGTGGGCTCGCATCGTGCGGGGGCTGGGCGGTACGGGTGTCCTGCTCCGAACCTAGCGAGGTGGTCGCCGCGGTCGCAACGCGGCCCGCGTCAGCCGCCCGCGCCCGAGCCGCCGGCCAGGTCGACCTGGCACGTGCTCTTGGCGTGCTCCTCGATCGTCTGGGCGTTCTGGCGCAGCGTGCTCAGCTCCCCGGTGAGGGCCGTGAGGTCGCGGTTGCCCGAGGTGAACTTCTCGTAGACCTGCTCGAGCGAGGCCCACTGCTGCTTGACCTGCTCGGGCGCGACGGCCTCGATCGACTTGACGGTCTCGACGAACTTCGCCGCCGTGCCGCTGTCGGCCAGCGACGCCCCCGCGTCGCTCCAGGCGGTCGTCGCGTTGCGCAGGGCCGCGCAGTAGGCGTCCGACCCCGCCGACGAGGCGGCCGACGCGCCGGCCGAGGCGGCGGCCCCGGCCGCGGCACCGGCGGTGTCGGAGACGGCCGAGCAGGCGCCCGCACCGAGGAGGGTCGCGGCGGCGAGGGCGGCCGTGACCACGCCGCGGCGCGCGCGCGTCGAGGTGACCGGGGGGCGGAGGGAGCGGCTCATGGCCTCACCGTAGGTCCGTTCTCTGTGCACGGTCGTCCTCCCGCGGTCGCACCCCGGGTGGAGGTGATGCGCGACCACGGGTGGTCGCGGATCACCTCCGCCCGAACGACCCGACGCGCTCAACCCCGAACCGTCGAGAGGCCATTTCCCGACGCACTCCACCCCCTGACCGTCGAGAGGCCACTTCCCGACGCCTCCGGGGCGGGCGACGTCAGGCCGAGAGCGACTCGGCCAGCTCGCCGGCGAGGCGACGGGCGTGCTCACGCAGCGCACCGGCATCCGGGCCCGACTGCAACAGCTCACGGCTCGACGACACGAGCACCTGCGACAGGGCTGGCCCGAAGGTCGCGCGCAGCTGGTCGACGGTGCCGCCCTGCGCGCCGAAACCCGGCGCGAGCACCGGCGTCGCCGCCGTGACGAGGTCGAGGCCGAGGTCGCTGACGGCGGTGCCGACGGTCGCGCCGACGACGAGCCCGACGCTGCCGAGCGAGCCACGCTCACGGGCCAGCGCGTTGTCGACCGTCGCCCCCTCGACGACCGAGGCGGCCACGGAGCCGGGGCCGTGCCGCGGCACGGCGTGCTGCACCGAGGCGCCCTCGGGGTTCGAGGTGAGGGCGAGGACGAAGACGCCGCGACCGGTGCGGTCGGCCAGGTCGAGCGCGGGGCGCAGCGACTCGTAGCCCAGGTACGGGCTCACGGTGAGCGCGTCGGCGGGCGCCACGGCGTCGGGCCCGAGGAACGCCTCCGCGTAGGCGCTCATCGTCGAGCCGATGTCGCCGCGCTTGGCGTCGAGCAGCGTCAGCGTGCCCGCGTCGTGCAGGTCGGTCAACGCCCGCTCGAGCACGGCGATCCCCCGGCTGCCGAACACCTCGAAGAAGGCCGACTGCGGCTTGACCACGGCCACCTGCCCGCCGAACGCCTCGACGCACGTCATGGTGAAGCGCTCGAGACCGGCGAGGTCGTAGGTCAGGCCCCACGCCTCGACGAGCGACCGGTGCGGGTCGAGGCCGGCGCAGAGCGGGCCGCGGGACTGCATGGCCCGCTGCAACCGCGTGCCGAACGGTGACGTCATGACTCCCCCTGCCGTCCGTGCGCGATGCCGACGACCTCGTCGAAGGTGGCGAAGCCCTTCTCCTCGAGCAGACCGGTGAGCTCGCGTAGCACGCGCACCGGTGCGGTCGGGTCGTTGAAGCTGGCCGTCCCGACCTGCACGGCGCTGGCGCCCGCGGCGACGAGCTCGAGCGCGTCGGTGCCCGTGCGTACGCCGCCCACCCCGATGATCGGCACGGTCGGCATGCGGCCCTCGTCCATCGCCGCGCGCACCTGCCACACGGCACGCACCGCGACGGGCCGGATGCCGGGTCCGCTCAGCCCGCCGGTCACCCCACCGAGGTGGGGGCGCAGCCGGTCGGTGTCGATGCTCATGCCGAGCAGGGTGTTGATCATCGTGAGGCCGTCGGCACCCGCCTTGACGCAGGCCGCCGCGATGGCCGTGATGTCGGTGACGTCGGGGCTCAGCTTGGCGAAGATCGGCACGTCGCGCGGCACCTGCTCGCGCACGAGGGCGATGACCTTCGCGGACGACAGCGGGTCGCAGGCGAAGACGAGACCGCGGTTGGCGACGTTGGGGCACGAGATGTTGACCTCGACGCCGGCCACGCAGCCGAAGGCGTCGCTCGAGCGCAGAACCGCTGCCACGTGGGCGAACTCGGTCGCCGAGCCCCCGGCGATCGACGGCAGTACCGTCGCCCCGACCGACGCCAGCCAGGGCAGGTCGTGCTCGACGAACGCCTGGATGCCCGGCCCCTGAAGGCCGATCGAGTTGAGCATCCCTGACGGCGTCTCGGCCATGCGCGGGGTGCCGCGACCCGAACGCGGCTCGGACATCACCGACTTCGTCACGAACGCGCCCAGCTCGGAGACGTCGAAGAAGCGGTGCAGCTCCTGCCCGTTGGCCGCGCAGCCGGATGCCGTCATGAGCGGGTTCGCGAGACGGCGGGCCCCCAGCGTGGTGGACATGTCGACCATCAGCGCGTCACCGCCCGGGGGGCGCCGACGGCATCCGGTGGCACGACCGCGCCGGTGGGCGTGACGGCGTCCCAGCGCACGCGGTCGCCGCGGAACACCGGCCCCTCGACGCACGAGCGGACCATGCGGGTGAGGCCGTCGCTGCCGACCACCGGCATGACGCAGGTCATGCAGATGCCGATGCCGCAGGCCATGGCCTCCTCGACCGCGACCTGGGCCACCGCCCCGTGCGCCGCCGCGACGTCGCTGACCGCGCGCAGCATGCCCATCGGACCGCAGGCGTAGACGACGCCGGCACCGCGGCGGTCGATGACGTCGGGCAGCACGTCGCTGACCCAGCCCTTCACGCCGGCGCTCCCGTCGTCGGTCGTCACGGTGACGCCGTCGCAGCTGCGTCGGGCCTCGAGCACACCGAACAGGCGGTCCTCGCTGGCGGCCCCGAGCACGATGTCGACGGTGCAGCCGCGCTCCCGCAGCTCGCCGGCGAGCCAGAACAGCGGGGCGCTGCCGTAGCCGCCGCCGACGAGGACGCACGGCACCGGCGCGGTCGGCAGCGGGAAGGCGCGCCCGACCGGTCCGACGACGTCGATGCGGTCGTGCACCTGCCGCGAGGTGATCCACCGCGTGCCGGCCCCGACGGCCGAGACGACGATCTCGACGGTGCCCCCCGCGCCGTTCGACGACGGGCCCGGGGTCACCTTGTGGATCGAGAACGACCGCCGCAGAAGCGTCCCCGACGACTCGTCACCGACGGCGAGGGCGACGAACTGGCCCGGTCTCGCCAGGCCGGCCACGCCGGGCGAGGCGAGGGTCAGGTGCTGGTAGGCACCCACCCGCGTGGTGGCGACGAGCTCGGCCTGCTCCTGCACGACCCGCGCCCGCCGTGCGGCCGAGACCGGCTGGGTGGGCAGGTCGTTCACGCCGTCACCCCGGCCTCGACCTCGGCGACGTCGTGGGGCGAGGCGGCGTCGGCGTCGGCGGACGTCCCCGTCGGGGCGTCCGACACCGTGACGGCGGAGGTGTCGGCGGCCGTGTCGGCGGCGTCGCGAGTGCCGCGACCGTAGAGGTCGAGGGCACGGGCATGGTCCTGCAGTGAGGTCACCCGGATCGTCTCGGTGAGCTGCGCCTCGATGCCGAGCACGGCCGCCGCGAGGGTCGCGATGGTCGTGACGATCGGCTTGTCGGCGCTCGTCGTCGCGGCGCGGATGGCGTAGCCGTCGGCGCGCGCGTCCTGCCCCGAGGGGGTGTTGACCACCATCTGCACGGTGCCGTCCTCGATGAGGTCGACGATTGAGCGCTCTCCGGCCTCGCCCTCCCCCGAGCGCTCGGTGATCTTGCGGACCACCGTCGCCTCGATGCCGTTGCGCTTGAGCACCGCCGCCGTGCCGCTCGTGGCGAGGATGGTGAAGCCGAGGTCGACGAGGCGCTTCACCGGGAAGAGCATCGCTCGCTTGTCGCGGTTGGCGACCGACACGAAGACGGCGCCCGAGCGCGGCAGGGCCGAGCCGCCACCGGTCTGCGCCTTCGAGAAGGCGGTGCCGAAGTCCTTGTCGATGCCCATGACCTCGCCGGTCGAGCGCATCTCTGGCCCGAGCAGCGAGTCGACGGCGACGCCCTCCTTGGTGCGGAACCGCTTGAAGGGCAGCACCGCCTCCTTGCAGGAGACCGGCGCGTGGGCCGGCATCGAGCCACCGTCACCGTGCGGCGGCAGCATGCCCTCGTCGCGCAGCTGCTGCACCGTGGCGCCCAGCATGACCCGGGCCGCGGCGCTCGCGATCGGCACGCCGGTGGCCTTGGCCACGAACGGCACCGTGCGCGAGGCGCGCGGGTTGGCCTCGATGACGTAGAGGATGTCCTGCGCGAGGGCGAACTGGACGTTCATCAGACCGCGGACGCCGATGCCCTCGGCCAGCTGTCGTGTCGCCACGCGGACCCGCTCGAGCTCACCGTCGCCGAGCGTCGCCGGCGGCAGCGTGCACGAGCTGTCACCCGAGTGGATGCCGGCCTCCTCGACGTGCTCCATGATGCCGCCGAGGTACATGTCCTCGCCGTCGAAGAGCGCGTCGACGTCGATCTCGATGGCGTCGTCGAGGAAGCGGTCGATGAGCACCGGGTGGTCGGGTGAGGCCTCGGTGGCCTTCTCGACGTAGGTGACGAGCGAGTCGTCGTCGTAGACGATGACCATGCCGCGGCCGCCGAGCACGTACGACGGACGCACGAGCACCGGGTAGCCGATCTCTCGGGCGACCGCGAGGGCCTGCTCGGGGCTGACGGCGGTGCCGTGCTTCGGGGCGATGAGGCCCGCACGGGCGAGCACCTGGCCGAAGGCGCCGCGGTCCTCGGCGAGGTGGATGGCGTCGGGCGAGGTGCCGACGATCGGGACCCCCTCGGCGGCGAGAGCCTTGGCCAGGCCGAGCGGTGTCTGGCCGCCGAGCTGCACGATGACACCGGCGACCGGCCCGGCCAGCGTCTCGGCGTGGATGACCTCGAGGACGTCCTCGAGCGTCAACGGCTCGAAGTAGAGCCGGCTGCTCGTGTCGTAGTCGGTCGACACGGTCTCGGGGTTGCAGTTGACCATGACGGTGTCGAAACCCTTGTCGCGCAGGGCGAACGACGCGTGCACACAGGAGTAGTCGAACTCGACGCCCTGGCCGATGCGGTTCGGGCCCGATCCGAGGATGAGCACCGCCGGGCGCTCGCGCGGGGCGACCTCCGTCTCCTCGTCGTACGACGAGTAGTGGTACGGCGTCGTGGCGGCGAACTCGGCCGCGCAGGTGTCCACGGTCTTGTAGACCGGGCGCACCCCGAGGGCGTGACGCACGCCGCGGACCACGGCCTCCGGCATCCGGCGCAGGGAGGCGATCTGGGCGTCGCTGAAGCCGTGCTGCTTCGCGAGCCGCAGCAGGTCGGGGGTCAGCTGGTCGGCGGCACGGACCTCGTCGGCCACCTCGTTGACGAGCGCCATCTGGTCGAGGAACCACGGGTCGATGCCGGTCGCCTCGTGCACCTCCTCGACGGAGTGGCCACCGCGGAGCGCCTGCTGCACGAGCACGATCCGCCCGTCGGTGGGGACCTTGGCCTCCTCGAGGGCGCGCGCCGCGGCGGCGGGGGTGAGCTCGCCGTCCCAGTGGAACGACGCGCCCTTCTTCTCGAGCGAGCGCAGCGCCTTCTGCAGCGCCTCGGTGAAGTTGCGGCCGATGGCCATGGCCTCGCCCACCGACTTCATCGTCGTCGTCAGCGTGGGGTCGGCGGCCGGGAACTTCTCGAAGGCGAAGCGCGGCACCTTGACGACGACGTAGTCGAGCGAGGGCTCGAAGCTGGCCGGCGTCTCGCGCGTGATGTCGTTCGGCACCTCGTCGAGGGTGTAGCCGATGGCCATCTTCGCGGCGATCTTGGCGATCGGGAACCCGGTGGCCTTGGAGGCCAGGGCCGACGAGCGCGAGACGCGCGGGTTCATCTCGATGACGATGATGCGGCCGTCGACCGGGTTGACGGCGAACTGGATGTTGCAGCCGCCGGTCTCGACCCCGACCTCGCGGATGACGGCGATGCCGATGTCGCGCAGCCGCTGGTACTCGCGGTCGGTGAGGGTCAGGGCCGGCGCCACGGTGATCGAGTCACCGGTGTGCACACCCATCGGGTCGAAGTTCTCGATGGAGCAGACGACGACGACGTTGTCGGCGTTGTCGCGCATGACCTCGAGCTCGTACTCCTTCCAGCCGAGGATCGACTCCTCGAGGAGCACCTCGGTGGTGGGGCTGTACTGCAGGCCCTGGCCGGCGATGCGGCGCAGGTCCTTCTCGTCGTACGCGAAGCCGGAGCCGAGCCCGCCCATCGTGAACGAGGGCCGCACGACGACGGGGTAGCTCAGCTGCTCGGCGGCGTCGAGGCACTCGTCCATGGTGTGGCAGATGAAGGAGCGCGCCGACTCGGCACCGCACCGCTCGACGACGCCCTTGAAGGCCTCGCGGTCCTCGCCGAGCTCGATGGCCTCGACGTTGGCTCCGATGAGCGGGCACCCGTACTTCTCGAGAATCCCCTTCTCGTGCAACGCGATCGCGCAGTTGAGGGCGGTCTGGCCACCGAGGGTGGCGAGCACGGCATCCGGTCGCTCCTTGGCGATGATCGCCTCGACGTACTCCGGCGTGATCGGCTCGACGTAGGTCGCGTCCGCGAACTCGGGGTCGGTCATGATCGTCGCCGGGTTGCTGTTGACGAGGATGACGCGGATGCCCTCCTCGCGCAGCACCCGGCAGGCCTGCGTACCCGAGTAGTCGAACTCGCACGCCTGCCCGATGACGATCGGGCCGGACCCGATGACGAGGACGCTCTTGATGTCGTCGCGCTTGGGCATCAGGCCCGCTCCTCCTGCTGCTGGTGGTCGGTGGTCCGCTCGGTCATGAGCTGGGTGAATCGGTCGAAGAGGTAGCCGGCGTCGTGCGGGCCGGCCGCGGCCTCGGGGTGGTACTGCACGGAGTAGGCCGGCGCGTCGAGCAGCTCGAGGCCCTCGACGACGTCGTCGTTGAGGCAGACGTGCGACACGCGGGCGCGACCGAAGGGGGTCTCGGTCTCGCGGTCGGTCGGGGCGTCGACGGCGAAGCCGTGGTTGTGGGCGGTGACCTCGACCTTGCCGGTCGTGCGGTCCATGACCGGCTGGTTGATGCCGCGGTGGCCGTACTTGAGCTTGTACGTGCCGAAGCCGAGGGCGCGGCCGAGCAGCTGGTTGCCGAAGCAGATGCCGAAGAAGGGGATGCCGCGGCGCAGCACCTCCTGCAGGAGCGTCACCTCGTGGTCGGCGCTGGCGGGGTCGCCCGGGCCGTTGGAGAAGAAGACCCCGTCGGGCCCCCCGTCGCCGACCGCGAGGACGTCCTCGATGCCGGAGGTGGCGGGCAGCACGTGCACCTCGATACCTCGCTCGGCGAGGCGCTGCGGGGTCATCGCCTTGATGCCGAGGTCGACGGCGGCGACGGTGAAGCGCCGCTCCCCCACCGCCGGCACGACGTAGGCCTCGTCGGTGCTGACCTCGGCCGCGAGGGCGGCTCCGCTCATGCGGGGGCTGGTGCGCACGGTCTCGAGCAGCTCGGACTCGGGCCGGCCGGCGGCGTCGCCGCTGAAGAGGCCGACCCGCATCGAGCCGCGCTCGCGCAGGTGCCGGGTCAGGGCCCGGGTGTCGAGGCCGCAGACGCCGACGACGTCCTGGGCCGCGAGCTCGTCCTCGAGCTCGCGGGTGGCGCGCCAGCTCGAGCTGCGCAGGGCGGGGTCACGCACGACGTAGCCGGCCGCCCAGATGCGGCCGCTCTCGTCGTCCTCGTCGTTCCAGCCGGTGTTGCCGACGTGGGGGGCCGTCATGACGATGACCTGACGGTGGTAGCTCGGGTCGGTGAGCGTCTCCTGGTAGCCGGTCATGCCGGTCGAGAAGACGGCCTCGCCGACGGTCTCTCCGACGGCGCCGTAGGAGCGGCCGCGGAACGTGCGCCCGTCCTCGAGCACGAGCAGGGCGGGCTCGCGGCGACGTCGGTCGAGCAGGGACGACGCCCCGGCGGTCGCGGCGCCCGGTGCGCCCGCTGCACCCGGGCTCGTCGTGGTCGGGCTGGTCTCCGTCGTGGTCGTCACAGGCTGCTCCCCGTCGCGGTGGTCGGTTCTCGTTCGGTCGTGTGGGTGACGCGGCCGCCGTACACGGTCGTCACGACGGCGCCGCGCAGGGTGGCGCCGTGCCACGGGTTGTTGCGGCTGCGGCTGCGGCTCGCCCCGGCGTCGACGGTGACCTCGCGGTCGGGGTCGACGAGCACGAGGTGGCCCGGGCTGCCGACCCGGAGCGGCTGCCCCTGGCCGGCGAGGCGCGCGATGCGCGCCGGTGCGGTCGACATGACCCGGGCGACGTCGGCCCAGTCGAGGATGCCAGGTCGCACCAGGGTGTCGCTGACGACGGCCAGGGCCGTCTCGAGTCCGAGCATCCCGAACGCGGCGTCGACGAAGGCGTGCTGCTTGTCGTGGCGGGCGTGCGGGGCGTGGTCGGTGGCGACGGCGTCGATGGTGCCGTCGGCGAGGCCGGCGCGCAGGGCGTCGACGTCCTCCTGCGGTCGCAGGGGCGGGTTGACCTTGTAGACGGGGTCGTAGCCGGCCAGCAGGTCGGTCGTCAGGACGAGGTGGTGCGGCGTCACCTCGGCGGTGACGTCGACGCCCTGGGCCTTGGCCCAGCGCAGCACCTCGACGGTGCCGGCGGTCGACACGTGGGCGACGTGCACGCGCGATCCGGTGTGGCGGGCGAGCATGACGTCGCGGGCGACGACGGCCTCCTCGGCGATGCCGGGCCAGCCGGGCAGGCCCAGCCGGCCCGAGACCTCGCCCTCGTGGCAGCAGGCGTCGGGCCCGGCCAGCCGGGGGTCCTGGGCGTGCTGGCTGACGACGGCCCCGTAGGGCTTGAGGTACTCGAGGGCGCGGCGCATGACGCGGGCGTCGTGCACGCAGTGCCCGTCGTCGCTGAAAACCCGCACTCGCGCCCGCGACCGGGCCATGAGCCCGAGCTCGGCCAGCTCGGTGCCGGCGAGGCCCTTCGTCACGGCGCCGACCGGGACGACCTCGGTGAGGCCGCAGGCGCGGCCGAGGTCGAGCACGCGCTCGGCCGCCTCCGCGGTGTCGGTGACGGGGTTCGTGTTCGCCATGGCCAGCACCGCGGTGTAACCACCGGCGGCCGCCGCGGCCGAGCCGGTGGCGATCGTCTCGGCGTCCTCGCGGCCGGGCTCACGCAGGTGGACGTGGAGGTCGACGAGCCCGGGGAGGGCGACGAGGCCATCGGCGTCGACCGTCTCGTCGGCCGACGTGCCGGCGAGCGACCCGACCTCGGTGATGACGCCGTCGACGACGAGCAGGTCGCTCGACTCGGTGCCGAGCAGGCGGGCGCCCTTGACCAGCAGGCGGCTCATCGCACCGCTCCTTCGTTCGTCGTGGTGGCACCGGCGAGCGTCGCCGGCGACGGCGGCCCGCTCGGGGCGCCGTCGTCACCGGCGAGCAGGTGGTAGAGAACGGCCATGCGCACGGCCACGCCGGCGGAGACCTGGTCGAGCACGACCGACTGGGGCGAGTCGGCCGCCTCCGGCGCGATCTCGAGTCCGCGGTTCATCGGTCCCGGGTGCAGCACGAGCACCTCGGGGTTGCGGGCGACGAGGGTCTCGAGCCGGTCACGTGTCAGCCCGTAGCCGACCGTGTACTCGCGGGCGGTCGGGAAGTACCCCCCGCTCATCCGCTCGCGCTGGACGCGCAGCATCATCACGGCATCCACGGGGCCGTGCTCGTGCTCGCCGGCGAGGACGGGGTCGAGCTCCCAGCTCGTGGCGAAGTCGTCGGCGGCGCTCCACGCGCCGATGCCGCTCGGCATGAGCGTCGGCGGCGCGACGACGGTGACGCGGGCACCGAGCTTCTTCAGGGTGATGACGTTGCTGCGGAAGACCCGGGAGTGGGTGAGGTCGCCGACGATCGCGACGTGCTTGCCGTCGAGGTCGCCCAGCCGTGAGCGGAGGGTGTAGGCGTCGAGCAGCGCCTGCGTCGGGTGCTCGTGGGTGCCGTCGCCGGCGTTGATGACGCTGCAGCGCACCCACTGGGCGACCTGGTGGGCGGCGCCCGAGGCCGGGTGACGCATGACGAGCGCGTCGACCGCCATGGCGTCGACGGTCATCGCCGTGTCACGCAGGCTCTCGCCCTTGCTCGTCGAGCTGCCCTTGCCCGAGAGGTTGATCGTGTCGGCCGACATCCACTTGCCCGCGATCTCGAACGAGCTGCGGGTGCGGGTGGAGTCCTCGAAGAAGAAGTTGATGACGGTGCGACCGCGCAAGGTGGGCACCTTCTTCACCTCGCGCCGCTGCAGGTCGTGCATCGACCCCGCGGTCTCGAGGATGGCCTCGACGTCGGCGCGGCCGAGGTCGGCTGAAGAGATGAGGTGACGGGTCACCGGGCCTCACCGCCGCTGATGCGCACGACGTCGAGCCCGTCGGTCTCGGTGAGGCGCACGTGCACCCGCTCGTCGCGCGAGGTGGGCAGGTTCTTGCCCACGTGGTCGGCCCGGATCGGCAGCTCGCGGTGGCCGCGGTCGACGAGCACGGCGAGGCGCACGGCCCGCGGTCGCCCCAGCTCGCTGAGGGCGTCGAGCGCGGCGCGGATGGTGCGCCCGCTGTAGAGCACGTCGTCGACGAGCACGACGACGCGGTCGTCGATGCCGGATGCCGGGATGCGCGACCGGTGCGCGGCACGCACGGGTCCGCGGCGCAGGTCGTCGCGGTGCAGCGTGATGTCGAGCTCGCCGACGGGCACCTCGCCCCCCTCGACGGACGCGATGGCGGCTGCGAGGCGGCGGGCGAGCGGCACGCCGCGCGAGGGGATCCCGAGCAGGACGAGGTCGTCGGCGCCCTTGTTGCGCTCGAGGATCTCGTGACCGATGCGGCGCAGCGCGCGCGAGATCTCGTCGGCGGTGAGCACGTCGCGGGCGTCACCGGGGATGGGCACCGGTGTGACGTCGCGCCGGTCGACGCGCTCGGGGAGGGCGGGGTTGCTCGAACCGGGCTCGTGGGCAGTCAGGTCGGGGCAGGGCACAGCCGCCGGACCTCCTTCCCCGCCTCACAGGACGGTGGTTAAAGGATGTCGAACGGCCCCCACTGTAGCCGCCCCCGGTGGGCACATCCGAACCGTGCCCACCCACCGGGCCGACCGGCATCCGCCCACGCCAGGTCCCGGCATCCGCCCACCCCACCCCCGTCGAGAGGCCGATGAGAGGGCACGGCGAGGTCGGTGCCCGTCCGCGAGCCACCCCGGAGCGGCCGTGGGGCCGACGCCGGTCGCGGCGCCGGCCCCACGGGTCGGTCGAGCTGGATGCCGGTGGGCGCGGGCCCGCCGGGAACTGGCCTCTCGACGGTGTCTACTTGGCCTCTCGACGGTGTCTACTTGGCCTCTCGACGGGTGGTGGTGGGCTCGTCGGCGGCGTCGTCGCGGGCGACCCGGACGAGCTCGACGAGCCCGGCCGCGTACTCCTGCGACTCGGCGTGCGCCTCGTCGTACGGCGGCTGGAAGCCGACACCCTCCCACTGCTGGGTCGTGGCGTTCCACAGGTCGTTGCCGACCTCGAAGTCCCAGGCGTAGATGCCGAACTCGTAGTACAGCTGGTCGGCGGAGTTGCCGGCCGCGCTGTAGAGGACGTCGGCGACCGGCCCGGTGTTCGACGGCCACGTCACCGTGCCGCGGGTCGTGCTGATGGCGCCGACGATGCGCTTGGCCGAGGCGAGGAACGCCGCCGACTGCTCCGCGTCGGGCCGGGGCAGCGTGATGCGACCCGGCAGCGAGTAGGCGCCGGGCGGCCACATGAAGTAGCCGCCGTAGCTGTGCACGTTCATCGCGTAGCGGATGTTGGAGTGGTTCTTCGCGAGCGAGATGACGTTGCTGCTCTCGGCCTCTGAGAGCTCGCCGGTGCCGGCGGCGACGGTCGAGAGGCAGTCGGTCGAGGCGCCGACGTAGCCGTCGAAGACGGACCCGACGGTGTAGTTGCGGTTGACGTCGACGCCCCACCGGTTGCGGTTCTTGGGGTCACGCGCCGCACCGGTGCAGAAGTTGTCGAGGTTCTTGCGCTGGAAGTTGTAGTCGTTGAAGGAGTAGTTGGCCCCGTCGGGGTTGGTCACCGGCAGCACGAAGACGTCGACCGAGTCGAGCAGGGCCTTGGTCTCGGCGTCGGTCTTCGCGTTGGCGAGCATGCGCTCGGCGAACTCGAGGGTGACGAGCGGCGTCGCCCACTCGCGGGCGTGCTCCTGGCTGTAGATGAGCACGCCGGGCTTGCTGCCGTCGCGGTGCGTGCCGATGCGCAGCGCCTGCACCTGCCACGGGCGGCTGAGGCCCGAGGCGGTCAGGCCGTCGTCGAGACGCACCGGCGACACGACGGGCATGACCTTGCCGGCCGAGCCGTCCTCGACGAACGCCGTGAACCGCGTCGGGAACTTCTCGGCCACGAAGGCGGCGACCTCGTCGGTCGTGCTGACGACGGTGCCGTCGGCCCCGGTGGCGAGGGTGATGGTCAGCACCCGGTCGCGGAACGTGGCGGCCAGCGGGCGGTTCGCACCCGTGCCGGCGACCGTCTTGACCTGGATGCCGTTGCCGCCGGCCGAGCCGAACGCCTTGGTCTCGACGACGATCGCCGCGGCGGCCGGGTCGCCGACGTAGCCGACCGCGGTGCGGCGGTAGCCGTTCGTCTTGTTCGGCAGGTCGACGAGCTCGACGAGCTCGGGGTACTGCCGGGCCAGGCGACGCAGCCGCTGCTGGATGTCGGTCGGGGTCATGTACGCCGAGATGAAGTCCTGCTGGTAGCCGCTCGGTGCCGGCGGCGCGGTGGTGCCCGGCCACGCCTTGGGCGCCTGGGTCGCGGTCCCGCCGAGGCTCGAGGTCGCGACGAGCTTCACGGGCTTCGAGGGCACGGCCTGGGGCAGGGCGACGTGGTACTGGTACTCGTCGGCGTCGACGAACCGCTGCAGCGGGAAGGTGCCCGTCTGGCCGTCGGCCGTCTCCCACTGCACCTGGATCTCGACGTCCGGGTCCTGCACCGCGGTCGTGGCCACCTCGACCTGCACGAACGTCTGGCCCTTCGAGGTCCACCAGTACGACTGGAGGAAGTGCAGGGTGTCGGCCCCCGTGGCGTCGGCCGCGGCGGTCGTGCGGCTCCCGCCCTTCTGGGCGGCGAGACCGGCGGCGGTGCGCGCCGCGGCGGCGGCCTTGCTCGCGCGGAAGTTGGCGGTGCCGTCGCCGGCGCGCGCGATGACCTGCACGACCCGGGCGCCCTGCGACTGCAGCGTCTTCAGTGCCGTGCCCGTGACGACGACGTCGACGAGCGGCGACGCGTCGCCGCTCGAGCGCGGCGAGGCGGCCGGGGTGGCGGCGATGTCGGCGCCCGACGCCACGAGGCGCTCGAACGCGGCCCGGTCGGGCAGCTTGAGGCGCACGAGCGCCTCCTGGGACCCGGTCGGCAGACCCGACCGGACGTCGGAGACGACCGACGGCGGGGCGGCTGCCCCCTGACCTGCGACTGCCACTGCGGTGGCAGCGGCGGCGGCACAGGCCGCGAGCAACGACGAACGGCGACGAACCACGATGTCCTCCCCTGGCGCCGGCCGGGTGGGGCGGATGTCCCGTCGGTTCGCGGCGCCGTGTCCAGGCTTCGCAGTCGACCACCAACCCCGAGGGTCGGCAACTTGAAACGGACTGCGCCACAACCCGGTCCGTGACGCCGCCATCGTGACGGCGTCGGGCGGGGGCCCGCTCGCGCCCCGACCGACCCGACGGGCCGCCGGCATCTAGGCTCGCGAGGGTGACCGACACGAGCCTGCCGTGAGCCCCGCCGTCCTCGTCGTCATCCCGGCCTTCGGGTCGCCCGAGCTGACGGATGCCGTGCTCGCCGACCTCGCGCGCGACGGCTCCACCGACCGGTCCGACGTGCGCACCGTCGTCGTCGACAACGGCGACGACTACGAGCTCCCGTCGTCCGCCACCGGCGTGGAGCGGTACCGACCCGGCCGCAACCTGCGGTGGATCGGCAGCACCGACTGGGCGCTGCGCACCGCCGCCGCCGAGGGTGTCGACGCGTGCGTCGTGCTCAACAACGACGTCCGGCTCTCGCGCCACTTCCTCGACGCACTGGTCGCACCGCTGCTCGAGCCCGACGTCGTCGTGACCGCGGCCTGCTACGACGACTTCTGGCTGCACCAGCGGGCCGGCGTCATCCCCCCGGCGGCCGAGCAGTACGAGCCGGTCGACCGCGTCCGGGACGTCCCCTTCTGCGACGGCACCGCCATCGCCTTCGCGGCCGCCGAGGTCGTGGCCCTCGGCGGGCTCGACCTGGACGCCTTCCCCCGACACGGCTACGGCTCGGACATCGACCTCGCGCTCCGGGTCCGCGCCGCCGGCCGACGCTGCGTCGTCACCGAGCGCGCGTACGTCTCGCACCTGCGCCGGGCGACGATGGACCGCGTCGGGGACAGCGCCGAGGGCAACCGCGCCGAGATCCTCACCGGGCTCGACCGGCTGTGGGGCGACACGTGGCGGGCCCGGGCCGGCCTCGGCCCGGGGGCGTTCCCGGCCCACAACACCGGCAGCGCCCGGTCGTGGTACCTCGACCCCGACCGGTGGTGACCTCCCCCGGGCGGGTCGTCTACGCCGGCTTCGCCACACCGAGGCACAGCGGCGGGGTGCACGTCATGACCGAGCACGTGCGGATGCTGCGCGCGGCGGGTCACGAGGCCTGGCTCTGGCTGCCCGTGAGCGGCGACGCGCCGGCCTGGATGGGGACCGACCTGCCGGTGCTGACCGGCGCCACGACCGACGTGGGGGCCGACGACCTGCTCGTCCTGCCGGAGGCCCCGGTGGTGCCCGGACGCGACCCGGCCCCGGGCGCCCGCAAGGTGGTGCTCAACCAGAACCACTTCTACACGTTCGCAGCCGGGCGACCGGACCCGGCCGGCGGTGCCTTCCCGGGCTGGTCGCCCCCGCCGCCCGTGTGGGCGGTGTCGGCCGAGAGCCGCGACGTCCTCGCCGCCGCCCTGCCGCACCTGCGCGTCAGCCTGGTCCCGAACGCGGTCGACGGGTCGCTCTTCGCGCCCCGCCCGACCGACCGGGCCCGCGTGACGTGGTTCCCCCGCAAACGCCCGCGCGAGGGCGCACTGCTGCGCGCCGTGCTGGCCGCGGACGACCGCACAGCGGACCTCGACGTCGTCGAGCTCGTCGACGCGACCCGCGCGGAGGTGGCCGCCACGCTCGCCACGACGACCGTCTTCGTCGCGCTCGGGCACTCCGAGAGCTTCGGGCTGCCCGTCGCCGAGGCCCTCGCCGCCGGGTGCCTCGTCGCGGGCTACGACGGCGGGGGCGGACATGACCTGTTCACGGCCCCGGGCGCGTGGGCCGTGCCCGAGCAGCGACCCCTGCTGCTGCGCGACCGGGTGCTCGACCTGCTCGCGCGGGCCGACTCGCTCGGGCCGGTCCGGGCCGCCAACCGGGCCTGGGTGCTCGAGCGCCACTCCCCCGAGGTCGCCCGGACGGCGTTGCTCACCGCCGCGTCGGCCGCCTTCGACGGGCCCGGTGGTCGCTCGGTCGCCACCCACCCCGCCGCGTGGCTCGACACGCTCGGGCCGAGCTTCACCGCCTGGGCGTGATCCCCGGTTCCGTCGTGACCGGCGCGACGGATGCCGACGCGAGGGATGCCGGGGCGACGGATGCCGGCGCGGTCAGTAGTCGCCCTCGACAACGTTCTCGAGCGGCTCGCCCTCGACGAACCGGCGCAGCTGCTCACGCACGAGCGCGAAGGCGCGCGGCCCGGCCGCGCTGACGTGGCCGGCGGCGTGGGGGGTCAGGACGAGACCCGGCGCCGACCACAGCGGGTGCCCGGCCGGCAGCGGCTCGGGCTCGACGACGTCGAGCGCGGCGCGCAGCCGCCCGGACTCGAGCTCGGCGAGCAGCGCCGCCGTGTCGACGACCTTGCCGCGGGCCACGTTGACGAGCAGGGCACCACGCGGCATCCGGGCCAGGAACGCGGCGTCGACGAGGCCGGTCGTCTGCGGGGTAAGCGGCAGGGTCAGCACGACCACGTCGGCCTCGGGCAGCAGCTCGGGCAGCTCGTCGGTGGAGTGCACCCCGTCACGGGCGGTGCGGGCCACGAGGGTGGGCACGGCGTCGAAGGCCTCCAGCCGCCGGGCGGTCTGCTCCCCGAGGTCACCGGCGCCGACGACGAGCACCCGCTTGTCGCGCAGGTCCTCGCCCTGCACGAGGCTCCACTCCCCCTCGCGCTGGGCGTCGATGAAGTGCGGCAGCCGGCGGTAGGTGGCCAGCACGAGCGCCAGCACGAGCTCGGCGACCGAGCTGCCGTGCACGCCCCGCGCGTCGCAGAGGCGCACGCCGTCGGGCACGTGGCCGACGACGTCCTCGACGCCCGCGCTCGTCAGCTGGACGACCTCCACACGCGGCATGGCCTCGAACTTCGCCTCGAGGTCGTCGGAGTCCTCGACCTGCGGCACCCAGAACGTCGTGTCGGCCAGACCGTCGGGGTGCGGCCCGGTGCCGTCCCAGACGACGACGCGCACCCCGTCGGGCACGTCACCGAGGAGGTCGACGGCGTTCTCATCCGGCAGGCAGACCGTGGCCCGCACGGAGTCGTCGCGGGAGGGGGCGGGGGCGTCGGGAGTCACCCGACCACCGTAGGCCGCCGCCCCGCCTGCGCGTCGATCGGACGGTCAGACGATGGTGGCCTTGACCTCGGCGATGCGGCCGAGCAGGCCGTTGACGAAGGTGGGCGAGTCGTCGGTCGACAGGTCGGTGGCCAGGGCGACCGCCTCGCTGATCGCGACGGCATCCGGCACCTCGTCGTTGTAGAGGACCTCCCACGCGCCGAGTCGCAGGATGGCGCGGTCGACGGCGGGCATCCGGTCGAGCGTCCAGCCCTGGCTGTAGTCGGTGAGGGCGGCGTCGATGTCGTTCCAGCGCGCGACGACCCCACGCACGAGGTCGGCCGTGTAGGGGTTGTTGCCCGCCCGCGACTGCAGCCCACCGGGCTCGTCGGCGTCACCGAGACGCTGGTCGAGCAGGGTCTCGGCGTTGACGCCGCGCTGGTCGGCCTCGAAGAGGATGTCGAGGGCCCGCGAACGGGCCTTGGTGCGGGCAGCCACGGTCGTCAGTCGTTGACGCGGCCGAGGTAGCTGCCGTCGCGCGTGTCGACCTTGATGCGGGTGCCCTGCTCGAGGAAGAGCGGCACGTTGATCTGCGCGCCGGTCTCGAGGGTGGCCGGCTTCGTGCCACCGGTCGAGCGGTCGCCCTGGAGGCCCGGCTCGGTGTACGTGATCTCGAGCGTGACCGAGGCGGGCAGCTCGACGTAGAGCGGCGCGCCGTCGTGGGTGGCGACGATGGCGTTCTGGTTCTCGAGCATGTAGTCGGCGGCGCCGCCGACGACCGTCTCGGACACGTTGAGCTGGTCGAACGTGTCGGTGTCCATGAAGACGAAGTCGTTGCCGTCCTTGTACAGGTACTGCATCGTGCGCTTGTCGACGTTCGCCGTCTCGACCTTGGTGCCGGCGTTGAACGTCTTGTCGACGACCTTGCCCGACAGCACCGCCTTGAGCTTCGTGCGCACGAAGGCGGGGCCCTTGCCCGGCTTCACGTGCTGGAACTCGACGACGGACCAGAGCTGCCCCTCGAGGTTGAGCACGAGGCCGTTCTTCAGGTCGTTGGTCGTTGCCATGTGGCGCAGTCGCTTTCGTCGTCGGTCGGTCGGTGGGCGCAGCACGCCGCCGACGTGCAGGAGCGTGCTTGGACGTGCGGCGGGGCCCTCGACGACCGGGTGTCAGGGGTGCCGGCAGAGTCTATCGGTGGCCCCTGCCGATCGAGGAATCGCCGGATGCCGGCGGGCTCGGTGGGCGTGTAGCCTCGACCCCTTTGGCGTCCTCGCGACGCGGCGGCGAGAGGTGGGGGTGGGGGCGGTGGGAGCGACCACGGGCGACGAGGCGCGGGACCTGCAGGACGAGCTGGCGTCGGAGCAGGCGTACCTCGACCACGCCCGGGCCGAGCTGGCCCGGATGCGTGAGCTGGCGGAGTCGCTCGACGCCGCCAAGGCCAGCGACGCCGTCTCGGCCGAGGCCCTCGGCGTGGTGCTGGCCAGACGGATCGCCTCGCTGCAGGACGACCCCCGCACCACGCTCTTCTTCGGGCGCATCGACGTCGGGGTGGGCTCCCCGTGGGTCGGTGACGACGCCGGCGTCCCCGGCGCCGCACCCACGGCTCGGGTGCCCGACCTCGCCCCCGGTGCCGTCGCCGCCTTCCACGTCGGCCGTCGTCACGTCGGCGACGAGTCGGGCGACCCGGTCGTCGTCGACTGGCGAGCACCGGTGTCGACGGCCTTCTACCGCGCCTCCCCCGCCGAGCCCCTCGGCGTCGTGCGTCGCCGGCGGTTCGGCGTCGACCGCGGCCGTCTGACGGCCATCGAGGACGAGCGCGTCGGCGGCCCGGACGGCCCGGACGGCCCGGACGGCCCAGACGGCTCAGGTGGCGACACGCCTCGGGACGTGACCGAGGGTGCGGGCGACCCGGCATCCACCGGTGGCTCCCTGCTCACGGCCGAGATCGAGCGCCCGCGCACGGGGCCGATGCGCGACATCGTCTCGACGATCCAGCCGGAGCAGGACGAGATCGTGCGCAGCGACCTCGGGGTGACGGTGTGCGTGCAGGGTGCGCCGGGCACGGGAAAGACCGCCGTCGGGCTGCACCGCGCCGCCTGGCTGCTCTACTCCTTCCGCCGCCGGCTCGAGCGCACCGGCGTGCTCGTCGTCGGCCCGAACGCCGCCTTCCTCGACCACATCGGCGCGGTGCTCCCGGCCCTCGGCGAGGTGCGGGTGCGGCACGCGACCATCGAGACCCTGCTCGCCCACGGGCGCGTGCGCGCCGTCGACGAGCCGGCCGTCGCGACGCTCAAGGGCGACGCCCGCCTCGCCACGGTGCTCGGACGTGCCGTGTGGTCGCACGTGGGGCGCCCGGACGAGGCCCTCGTCGTGCCGCGCGGCGTGCGCCGCTGGCGGGTGCCCGCCTACGAGGTGGCCGGCGTCGTCGACGACCTGCGCCGGCGCGACGTGCGCTACGGCACGGCACGGGACCTGCTGCCGCAGAGCCTCGCCCACCACGTCCTGCTCGTCATGGAGCGCGCGGGTGAGATCACCGACGACCGGGTACAGGACGCGGTCGCCCGATCGGCACCGGTCAAGGCGTACGTCAAGACGATCTGGCCGGCCCTCGACGCGGCCGGCGTGCTGCACCGGCTGCTGTCCGACGCCGACGCCCTGGCGTCGGCGTCCGACGCGGTACTGACCGACGAAGAGCAGCGGATGCTGTTGTGGGACAACCCTGCTCGCACGAAGGGGGCCGCCAAGTGGTCGGTCGCCGACCTCGCCCTGCTCGACGAGCTCGTCGACCTCATCGGTCGCACCCCCGGCCTCGGCCACGTCGTGCTCGACGAGGCCCAGGACCTCTCGCCCATGCAGCTGCGGGCCGTGGGGCGTCTGGCCGCGAACGGCTCGCTGACGGTGCTCGGCGACATCGCCCAGGGGACGACGCCCTGGGCCACGCCCTCGTGGGAGGTGGCGATGGGCCACCTCGGCAAGACCGAGCACGACCTCGTCGTGCTCGACCGCGGCTTCCGGGTACCCGCCGCCGTCATCGACTTCGCGGCCCGGCTGCTCCCGCAGGCCGCGCCCGGCCTCGGCGCCCCGGTGTCGGTGCGCGACGACCCCGGCCGGGTCGTGCTCGAACGCGTGCCGGCCGACGACCTCCCGGGCGCGGTCGCCCGCGCCGCCACGAGGGCATCCACGTCGCCAGGCTCGGTCGGGGTGATCGCCCCCGACGCGATGGTCGACGCTCTCTCGCGCGCCCTCACGGCGGCGGGCGTCGGCCACGGCCGCCTCGACGCCGGCCACGGCGACGACGAGGACCACCAGGTCGAGCTCGTCCCCGCGACCGTGGCGAAGGGCCTCGAGTTCGACCGCACCGTCGTCGTCGAGCCCGCCGCCATCGCCGCGGCCGAGCCCGACGAGCGCACGGGCCTGCGACGGCTCTACGTCGTGCTCACGCGAGCGGTGTCCGAGCTGACGGTCGTGCACGCCGAGCCGCTGCCCGACGCGCTGCAGGGGTAGGCGCCCGACCGGCCTCAGACGAGGGCGCGCAGGGCCAGCAGGTACGACTGCAGGCCGAACCCGGCGACGGTGCCCGTCGCGACGGGGGCCACGACCGAGACGTGCCGGAACTCCTCGCGCGACGCGGGGTTGCTCAGGTGCACCTCGACGAGGCTGCGCCCGCTCGTCGTGACGATGGCGCACGCGTCGCGCACCGCGTACGAGTAGTGGGTGAACGCGCCGGGGTTGAGCACGACGTCGGCGCCGGCGTCGACCGCCTCGTGAAGCCAGTCGATGAGCTCGCCCTCGTGGTTGGTCTGGCGACAGTCGGCCACGAGACCGAGCTCGTGCGCCTCGCGCTCGACCGCGGCGTGCACGTCGTCGAGGGTGTCCGACCCGTAGACCTCCGGCTCGCGCGTGCCGAGCCGGTTGAGGTTCGGGCCGGAGAGCACGAAGACCGTGGGTGCCGTCATGCGCCGGAGTCTAGTGACGCCCGCCGGGGTGGGCCGGGTGCCGCCGCCCCCACGCGCTCAGCCGCTGACGAGGGCGTAGGCCCGCTCGAGCAGGTCGTCGCCGGGCCCGGTGAGTCGGGCCGGTCGGGCCGGGCCGTCGAGCACGACGAAGCGCAGCTGGGAGCCGCGCGACTTCTTGTCGCGGCGCATCGCCGTGAGCAGCTCGGGCCACCGGCCCCCGTCGTAGCGCGTCGGGAGCCTGAGGGACTCGAGGATGCCGTGGTGCCGGGCCACGAGGGCGTCACCCTCGGCGCCCGTGAGGTGACCCGCGAGCCGGGCGAGCTCGGCGACGTAGACCATGCCCACGGAGACGGCCTCGCCGTGCCGCCAGGAGTAGCGCTCCACCTGCTCGACGGCGTGGCCGAACGTGTGGCCGTAGTTGAGGATCTCGCGCAGCGAGCTCTCGCGCAGGTCGGCGGCGACGACCTCCGCCTTGACCCGCACCGCCCGCTCGACCAGCTCGCGCAGGCTCGGGTGGGTGGCGGCGTCGGGGCCACACAGACCCGCGGGGTTGGCCTCAACGAGGTCGAGCACGACCGGGTCGGCGATGAAGCCGCACTTGACGACCTCGGCGAGCCCGGCGGTCAGGTCGGCCGGCGGCAGGGTCGCGAGCACGTCGAGGTCGCACAGCACCCCGGCCGGAGGGTGGAAGGCACCGACGAGGTTCTTGCCCTCGGCGGTGTTGATGCCGGTCTTGCCACCGACGGCCGCGTCGACCATGCCAAGCAGCGTCGTCGGGACCTGCACGACAGCCACGCCGCGCAGCCACGTGGCGGCGACGAACCCCGCGAGGTCGGTCACCGACCCGCCCCCCAGGCCCACGACGGCATCCGTGCGGGTGAACCCCTCGCGGCCGAGCCGGCCCCAGAGGCGGGCGGCGACCTCGGCGGTCTTGGCCGCCTCGGCGTCGGGGACCTCCTCGGTGACGACGGTCAGGCCGCGGCGCTCGAGGGCCGCGGTGAGGCGCTGCGTCAACGCGTCGATGGTCGGCGGGTGCACGAGCAGGACCCGCTCGACCGCCTCGCCGAGCAGGCCGCCGAGCCGGGCGTCGGCGTCGGCGCCCGAGATGAGCCCGTGGCCGACGAGGACGTCGTAGTCGTCGCCGACGGGGATGCGGGTGGCCGACTGGTCGATCGAGTCGCTCATGCGGGGGCGTTCGGGGCGTCGGGGGCGTCGGGCGTCGCCGTGAGCCCGAGGGCCGTGAGGACGGCGTCGACGACCTCGTCGGGGGTGCGGCCTGCGGTGTCGACGCGGTGCGTGGCGACCTGCTGGTAGGTCGGGCGGCGCGTGTTCATCATGGCCGTCCACGACGCCCGGGGGTTGACCGACAGGAGGGGCCGCGAGCGGTCGAAGCCGATGCGGCGGCTGGCGTCGGCGATGGTGACGTCGAGGAAGACGACGACGTGGCCCTTGAGCGCCTGCTGCGTCTCGGGCGTCATGACCGCACCGCCGCCGAGGGCGAGCACGCCCCGCTGCTCGGCGAGGGCGCGGGCGACCTCGTCGCGCTCGAGCTCGCGGAACACCGGCTCGCCGTCGTCGACGAAGATGTCGCTGATCGACCGGCCTTGCTGCTGCTCGATGGCGAGGTCGACGTCGTGGAACGGAACCCCGAGCCGGTCGGCGAGCGCCGCCGCGACGGTGGTCTTGCCGGCGCCGGGCGGCCCGACGACGACGGCGACGGGGCGCGGGGCGGTGGCGGCGTCGGTCGCGTCGGCGCTGGTCGGGTCGAGGGCGTCGCTGGTCACCACGAGCGCAGCCCCTCACGGATGCCGTCGAGGTAGCCGCGGTGGTTGCGCGCGGTCTCGGTGACGGAGTCGCCGCCGAACTTCTCGAGGCAGGCCTCGGCGAGCACGAGCGCGACCATGGCCTCGGCGACGACGCCGGCGGCGGGCACGGCGCACACGTCGGAGCGCTGGTGGATGGCGGTGGCGGCCTCCCCCGTCGCGACGTCGACGGTGGCGAGCGCCCGGGGCACGGTGCTGATCGGCTTCATGGCCGCGCGCACGCGCAGCACCTGGCCCGTCGACATGCCGCCCTCGGTGCCGCCGGCGCGCCCGGTGCGACGGGTGATGGTGCCGTCGACGAGGTCCATCTCGTCGTGCGCCTGTGAGCCGCGGCGGCGGGCGGTCTCGAAGCCGTCGCCGACCTCGACCCCCTTGATGGCCTGGATGCTCATGAGGGCGGCGGCGAGACGCGCGTCGAGCTTGCGGTCCCAGTGGACGTGCGAGCCGAGGCCCGGGGGCAGCCCGTAGGCGAGCACCTCGACGACCCCGCCGAGGGTGTCGCCGTCCTTCTTCGCGGCGTCGACCTCGGCCACCATCGCGGCGGAGGCCTCGGCGTCGAAGCCGCGCACGGGGTCGGCATCGAGGGCCTCGACGTCGTCGGGAGTGGGCAGGGCCGTGCCGGGCGCGACCGCGGCCGTGCCGATGCTGACGGTGTGTGACACGAGGCGGATGCCGTACGCCTGCTCGAGCAGGCGGGCGGCGACCTCGCCGAGCGCCACCCGGGCCGCGGTCTCGCGGGCGGAAGCGCGTTCGAGCACCGGTCGGGCGTCCTCGTAGCCGTACTTCTGCATGCCGACGAGGTCGGCGTGCCCGGGGCGGGGCCGCGTCAGGGGTCGGTTGCGGGCCACCTCCTTGTCGGCGTTGACGTCGTTCGCGGCCGCGTAGGCCTCGTCGCTGACCGCCTCCGGGCTCATGACGGTCTGCCACTTCGGCCACTCGCTGTTGCCGACGCGCACCGCGAGGGGCGAGCCCATCGTCACGCCGTGGCGCAGCCCGCCGAGGAACTCGACCTCGTCCTGCTCGAACTTCATGCGTGCCCCGCGGCCGTAGCCGAGCCGGCGGCGGGCGAGGGCGGCCTGCAGGTCCTTGGCCGACACCTCGACCCCGGCCGGAACCCCTTCGAGCATCGCCACGAGGGCGGGACCGTGCGACTCACCGGCGGTCAACCAACGCAACATGCCCGCAGTCTCCCACGCAGGGCAGGAGCGCCTCCGGGGCGTCCCACGCCAGCGGGCCACCCGGCATCCGGCCGCCCTTCGTCCCGCCACGGCCCGATCCTGGACACGTTCCCGGCCGAGAACCCCCCTTTTTCCCGCCACGGCCCGATCCCGGACACCGCCCCGGCCGAGACCCCGCCCCTTTTCCCGCCACGGCCCGATCCCGGACACTCCGCCGGATGCCGGCTGGCCGGCGCCCGCACGCGCCCTCAGAAGAGCGGCGGGACCTCGACGAGCAGGGCGACGTGGGCTCCGGCCAGCAGCCACGGACCGAACGCGATCGCCGTCCGGCGGCCCGCACGCCGGGTCAGCAGCCGTCCGAGGGCCCACAGGCCGCCCAGCCCGAAGGCGGCGTAGACCGCGACGACGGGACCCCAGACCGAGACGTGGCCGGTCACGAGCCCGAGCAGCAGGCCCAGCCTCACGTCGCCGAGACCGAAGGCCGACCCGACCACGCTCGCCGCCAGGGCCAGCGCGAGCAGGACACCGGCGAGCGCGACCCCCGCGACGACCCCGCGCACGAGCGGCCCGGCGTCACGGGTGACCACGGCCGAGAGCACGAGCTGCGCGGCGACGAGCGCCGTGGCCGGCGTCAGCAGACCGGTCGGCAGCCGGTGGACGTCGGCGTCCATCCAGGTGAGCGCCACCGAGACGGTGGTGAAGGTGAGCAGGGCCGGCAGCAGCGTCCACTCCGCGGTGCCCCCGACGCGCCAGGCGAGCAGGGCCCACAGCGCCGCGGTCACGACCGGCACCACGACCCGGCCGCCGGCCGCCCACCGTGGCGCGCGCCGGTCGTGCTCCTCGTTGAGCCGGTAGCCGAGGCCGACCAGTCGCGGTGCCAGCAGAGCCCCGACCACCGCCCCGGCGACGCCGATGACGACGACCGCCCACCACGGTGCGGCCGGATCGCCGAGCCCCTGCGACCACCCCATCGCGAGCCCTCAGCCGCGCCGGGCCAGCTCGGCCCGCAGCGCCTCGCGCATGGCCTCGACCGGCGCCTCGGACCCGGTCATGAGGCGTACCTGCTCGGTCGCCTGGTGCAGCAGCATGTCGACCCCGGGGGCGACGGACCACCCCGCGGCCGCGGCGGCGTCCTCGAGCGGGGTGCGTCCGCCGCCGTAGACGACGTCGAGCAGCACCGTGCCCGAACCACCGGCCGGGGGCATGCGGTCGAGCCCGCCCACGGCAGGCGGCGGGACCGTGCTGACGACGACGTCGGCCCGGCGCCAGTCGCCCAGCGTGACGACGTCGACCGTCAGCCCGGACCGTCGCGCCTGCTCGACCGTCTCGGGTCGGGGCTGCGCCCGCACCATGAGGGTCACCCGTCGCACGCCCATCGTCGCGAGCGCCGCCACCGCGGAGCGAGCCGTGGCGCCGGAGCCGACCACGACGGCATCCGTCACCTCGCGCGCACCGGCGTCGGCCAGCGCACGCACGATGCCGACGACGTCGGTGTTCTCGGCCGCCCAGCGCCCGTCACCGCCGGAGCCACCGCCGGAGCCATCGCCGATCCGCACGAGCGTGTTGGCGGCACCGGTCGCCCGCGCCGTCCCGCCGACCGTCTCGGCGGCCGCGAGGGCGGCCTCCTTGAGGGGCATCGTCAGGGACAGCCCGCGCCACGAGGCGTCGAGGCCCGCGAGGGCGGCGTCGAACCCGTCGACGTCGACGTCCCGACGCTCGTAGCCCCACCCCGGCAGACCCAGGGCCGCGTAGGCGGCACGGTGCAGCACCGGTGAGAGCGAGTGCGAGACGGGATGACCCCACACCGCACACCGGTGCGGGTGGGTGCCCCCGGCATCCGGTGGGGCGTCGCTCAGCACTGGCCCTTGTTGGCCTGGCACCAGGCTTGGAACTCCTTGACGTTGGCGAGGTGCTGGTTGTAGTCGTTCGTGAACTTCGTCGCGCCGGACGACGGGTTGACGGTGACGAAGTAGGTCCAGTTCCCCGCGGCCGGCTTGGCGGCGGCCTCGATGGCGCTCTCGCCCGGGTTGTCGATCGGCCCGGCCGGCAGCCCGTCCTTGAGATAGGTGTTGTACGGGTTGTCGTCGGCCCGCTCGGCGTCGGTCGTCGTCACGCTGCGACGCCCGACCCCGTAGCTGACGGTCGAGTCGAACTGCAGCCGCATGCCGTCGGCGAGCCGGTTCTCGACGACCCGCGCGACCTTGGGCCGGTCCGCGTTGTCACGCGACTCCGCCTCGACGAGGCTGGCGATGATGACGACCCGCTCCATGTTCGCGGGGCTGACGCCGAGGGCCTCGAGGCGCTTGACCGACTCGGCCACCATCGTCTTGAGCTGCTCGGCGGCGGTCGTGTCGGAGTCGAACTCGTAGCTGGCCGGGAAGAGGTAGCCCTCGACGTTGCCCTTGGCCGACGGCGGCAGGCCGAGCGCGGAGGCGTTCTTGGCGGCCGCCGTGTACTGGGCGACGGGGACACCGGTCGCCTGCGAGAGCTTGGCGTAGATCTCCTTCGCCCACAGGCCCTCCTGGATCGTCACGCGGGTGACGTCGCGGTTCGCGGGGTCGACGAGCACCGCGAGGGCGTCGGAGGCCTTCATCTGCTTCTTCAGCGTGTAGCTGCCGGGCTGGATGCCGGCGCTGCGCGGGTCGTTGCTCGCGGCCTCGTTGAAGGCCTTGGTCGACTTGATGACGTCCTGCGACAGCAGCTGACGCGCGATGGCCGAGCCGTTCGCGCCGGTCGCCACCTTGATCACGACCTCCCCCGAGCCGGGGCCCGGGTAGTCGTTCGACTCCAGCGCCCCCTCGACGACGGGCCGCAGCACCGTGAAGGCGGCGAAGGCGCCGCCGCCGACGACGGCGAGGGCGAGCACGATGACGAGCAGCCGGCGCCACAGGGGCGGCTTGGTCCGACCGTGGCGCCGCTCGGCGCGACGCTCGCGCCGGCTCAGCGGCCGGCGGTCGTCGTGCCCGTCGTGGTCGTGGTGCCCTCGGTCGTCGTGGCCGTGGTCGTCGTGGTCGGGATACCCCGAGCCGCCCCCACGGTGGCTCCGGTCGGTGTCACCGAAGATGGATGACTCGAGGTGGTCGGTCATCGGTGGCGTTCCTTCTTTGTGCGCGGTTTGCGGGTGCCCGGCACGAGCTCTCCGGGTGGCCGGCCCGACGTCCCCTCCGCGTCGAGTGCCGTCTGCAGGATCAGGACGGCGGCAGCCTGGTCGACGACGGCCCGCTGTCCCCGACCGGGCACGCCGCTGTCGCGTAGTCTGCGGTGCGCATCGACCGTGGTCAAGCGCTCGTCGACGAGACGCACCGGTGTCGGGCCGAGCGTGCGGGCCAGCCGACGGGCGTAGTCGCGGGCCTTCTCGGCCGCCGCACCCTCCAGACCGGACAGCAGCCGGGGCAGCCCCACGACGACCTCGAGGGCCCGTCGCTCGGCCACGAGGGCCGCCAGCTCGGCCACGTCGGCGTCCCCGTCGGCGTCGCGGGCGAGCGTGGCGACGGGGTGCGCGAGGATGCCGGAGGGGTCGCTGGCGCTCACTCCCACACGGACGTCACCGACGTCGACCCCGACCCGCACCCCGGGACGCCGGGTGGGCGGCTCGACGTCGGGGTCGGGAGCCGAGGTGGTCGACCGCTCGGCGGGTGTGCCGGTGGTCGGGATGCCGGTGGGCGGCTCGGTCATGCCCCGCGCGTGCGCAGGGCGTCCTCGACGGCACCCAGGGCCGCCGGGACCGCGGTCGCGTCGCTGCCGCCACCCTGCGCGAGGTCGTCCTTGCCGCCGCCACCGCCGCCGAGGGCGGTCGCGGCCAGCTTGACGAAGGCCCCGGCCTTGAGGCCCTGCTCGCGGGCGCGCTCGTTGGTGGCGACGACGACGACCGGACGCCCGTTGGCGACGGCCGACATCGACACGAGGCTGGGTCGGTCGTTGCCGAGGCGGTTGCGCACGTCGAGGACGAGGGCCCGCAGGTCGTCGGGGGTCACGCCCTCCCCCGCGTCGTGGCTGACGAAGCTGACGCCGCCGAGGTCGCGGGCGGTCGCGACGAGCGCCGTTGCGGCGCCGAGCACCTGACCCTGACGCACGGTCGCGATCGCCTTCTCGGCCTCGCGCAGACGCGCGACGAGACCGGCGATGCGCTCGGGGAGCTCTTCGGGCCGGACCGCGAGGGTGTCGGTGAGCTGGCTGACGAGCGCCGCCTCGCGCGCGAGGTGCTGGTAGGCGTCGGACCCGACGAGGGCCTCGACCCGGCGCACGCCGGAGCCGATCGAGCTCTCGCCGAGCAGCTTGACGACGCCGATCTGCCCCACCCGGGGGGTGTGCGTGCCGACGCACAGCTCGCGCGACCAGTCGCCGATGGAGACGACCCGCACCCGCTCGCCGTACTTCTCGCCGAACAGCGCCATCGCCCCGGTCTTGCGGGCGGCGTCGAGCGACATGATGTCGGCGGTGACCGGCAGGTCGTCGAGCAGCACCGCGTTGATGCGGGCCTCGATCTCGGCCATCGCCGCGGCGGGCACGGCCTGCAGCGACTTGAAGTCGAAGCGCAGCCGGCCGGGCGAGTTCTCCGAGCCCGCCTGCGTCGCGGTGGGGCCGAGCTCGTCGCGCAGCGCCTGGTGCACCATGTGCGTCGCCGTGTGCGCCCGCGAGATGGAGCGGCGGCGGGTGACGTCGACCTCGGCCTCCGCCGTCTCGCCCGTGCGCACCTCGCCCTCGAGCACCGTCGCGCGGTGCACGACCAGGCCCGTGATCGGGCGCTGGACGTCGAGCACCTCGAGCAGCGCGCCGTTCTGCAGGCGGATGCGGCCGTGGTCGGCCTGCTGGCCACCGGACTCGGCGTAGAGGGGCGTGCGGTCGAGCACGACCTCGACGGTGTCGCCGACGACCGCGTGGTCGACGACCTCGCCGTCGCGCACGAGGCCGCGCACCGTCGCCTCGGTCGCGACCTGGTCGTAGCCGGTGAACTCGACGTCACGACCGAGCGCGTCGGCCAGCCCGCGGTAGACGAGCGTGTCGCCGTGCGCGGCCTTCTTCGCCTTCGCGTCGGCCTTGGCGCGGCCGCGCTGCTCGTCCATGAGCCGGCGGAAGCCCGCCTCGTCGACCTGAAGGCCCTGCTCCGCCGCCATCTCGAGGGTGAGGTCGATCGGGAAGCCGTAGGTGTCGTGCAGCGCGAACGCCTCGACGCCACCGAGCCGGCTCGAGCCCGACTGCTTCGCCTTGGCCACCGACACGTCGAGGATCGTCGTGCCTGCCGCGAGCGTGCGTCGGAACGCGTCCTCCTCGCCGTAGGCCACCTGACCGATGCGGTCGAAGTCGCGCTCGAGCTCGGGGTAGCTGCTCTTCATCCGGCCCATGCTCACGGGCAGCAGGTGCTCGAGGGAGGGCGCGTCGACACCGAGCAGGCGCATCGAGCGGACGGCGCGACGCAGCAGCCGGCGCAGCACGTAGCCGCGGCCCTCGTTGCCGGGGGTGACGCCGTCGCCGATGAGCATGAGCGAGCTGCGCACGTGGTCGGCGACGACCCGGAAGCGGACGTCGTCGCCGTGGTCGGCGCCGTAGTGCCGCCCCGAGAGCTCCTCGGCCGCCTCGATGACGGGGTAGACCTCGTCGGTCTCGTAGATGTTGTCGACGCCCTGGGTGAGGAACGCGACGCGCTCGAGGCCCATGCCGGTGTCGATGTTGCGCTTCGGGAGGTCGCCGACGATGTCGAAGTCCTCCTTGCTGCGCACGTTCTCGAGCTCGTACTGCATGAAGACGAGGTTCCAGAACTCGAGGTAGCGGTCGCCCGCCTCCCAGTCGCCGTCGGCGCCGAACTCCGGGCCGCGGTCGAGCAGGATCTCGGAGCACGGACCACCGGGGCCCGCCACCCCCATGTGCCAGTAGTTGTCCTTCTTGCCGAGGCGCACGATGCGGCTCTCAGGCAGCCCGGCGACCTTGCGCCACAACGAGATCGCCTCGTCGTCGTCCTGGTAGACCGACGCGTAGAGGTCCTTCTCGTCGAAGCCCAGACCACCGTCGCGCTGGCTCGTCGTCAGCAGCTCCCAGGCGAGCTCGATGGCGCCTTCCTTGAAGTAGTCACCGAAGCTGAAGTTGCCCTGCATCTGGAAGAAGGTGCCGTGACGGGTCGTCTGGCCGACCTCCTCGATGTCGAGGGTGCGCACGCACTTCTGCACGCTCGTGGCCCGCTGGTAGGGCGGGGTCTCCTGCCCGAGGAAGTACGGCTTGAAGGGCACCATGCCGGCGTTGACGAAGAGCAGGTTGGGGTCGGCGTGCACGAGCGGCGCGCTCGGGACGACGGTGTGACCGCGCTGCTCGAAGAACGCGAGCCAGCGACGCCTGATCTCGGCGGTTTCCATCCTGGTGTCCTTGCCTTCCATGGTGCGGCGCCCCTCGGATGCCGCGTGCTGCCGCGGGTGCCCGCGCGCCGGTGGCGGTGGGGTGTCGCGGGTCGTCTGAGCCCGTCAACCCTAACCGCTGGGACCGGGACCGCGCCCGCAGGTATCCACGGACCCCGACCCGGCCGGCATCCCACCCCGCCCACGCCCGCCACGGCTGGCAAACGGACAGGCCCAACCGGCATCCGACGTCTCGACGCCCGCCACGGCTGGCAAACGGGCAGGCGCGACCGGCATCCGACGTCTCGACGCCCGCCACGGCTGGCAAACGGACAGGCCCAACCGGCATCCGACGTCTCGACGCCCGCCACGGCTGGCAAACGGGCAGGCGCGACCGGCATCCGACGTCTCGACGCCCGCCACGGCTGGCAAACGGGCAGGCGCGACCGGCATCCGACGTCTCGACGCCCGCCACGGCTGGCAAACGGGCAGGCGCGACCGGCATCCGACGTCTCGACGCCCGCCACGGCCGGGAAACGGGCAGGCGCGACCGGCATCCGACGTCTCGACGCCCGCCACGGCCGGGAAAGGAGCGGGCGCGACCGGCATCCGACGTCTCGACGCCCGCCACGGCTGGCAAACGGGCAGGCCCGACCGGCATCCGATCAGCCAGACCCCCGCCACGGCTGGCAAACGGACAGGCCCAACCGGCATCCGGCCCCCCTACCGCGCGCCACGGCTGGGAAAGCAGCACGCGCCGCGTCCGAGATCGGGCCGCGGCGCGGTCAAGGCCCGCCACCACAGAGATCTGCGCCCACCCGCCCGGGTGTCCCCGGTCGGGTGGGCGCAGGTAGGGCGCAGGTACGACGCGCGGAGCCTCGGCTCAGGCCTCGGCCGGCACCTCGGCGACGAGGTCGGTCTTGGCCTCCGGGAAGTGGCAGGCCTGCAGGTGCAGGCCGCCCTCGCGGCGGCGGCGGGTCGCGACGTCGGACTCGGCCGCCACGAGGGGCGGCTCCTGCTGGGCGCAGATCTCCTGTGCCTTCCAGCAGCGGGTGCGGAATCGGCAGCCGCTCGGCGGGTCGATCGGGCTCGGCACGTCACCGACGAGGCGGATCCGCTCCTTCGGCGCGACCCCGCGGGCGACGTTGATGTCAGGGGCGGCCGACAGCAGCGCCTGCGTGTACGGGTGCTCGGGCGCCTCGTAGATCTTCTTCTTGTCGCCGTACTCGACGATCTTGCCGAGGTACATGACCGCGACCTGGTCGCAGAAGTGACGCACGATACCCAGGTCGTGGGCGACGAAGATGAACGCGAGGTCGAGCTCGTCGCGCAGCTTGGCGAGCAGGTTCATCACCTGCGCCTGGATCGACACGTCGAGGGCCGAGACCGGCTCGTCGGCGATGATGAGCTTCGGCTCGACGGCGAGGGCCCGCGCGATGCCGATGCGCTGGCGCTGACCGCCCGAGAACTCCGACGGGTAGCGGTTGATGTGCTCAGGGTTGAGGCCGACGAGCTCGAGCAGCTCCTGGACCCGCTGGCGCTCCTTGCCCTTGTGCAGCCCGTGCACGCGCAGCGGCGTCGTGAGAATGGCACCGACCGTCTGGCGGGGGTTGAGCGAGCTGTACGGGTCCTGGAAGATCATCTGCACGTCACGCCGGATGCCGCGCAGCTGGCTCTCCTTGAGGTGCGTGATGTCGCGCCCCTCGAAGGTGATCGAGCCGCCGGTCGGCTCGTCGAGGCGCGTGATGAGCCGCGACGTCGTCGACTTGCCGCAGCCGGACTCGCCGACGAGGCCGAGCGTCTGGCCCTGACGGACCTCGAAGCTGATGCCGTCGACGGCCCGCACGGTGGCCGAGACCATCTTCAGGCCCTGCACCTCCCGGAACGGGAAGTGGCGCTGGAGGTCCTTGACCGTGAGCAGCGTCTCCGCCGAGCTCGCCCCCGTCGGGGTGCCGGGTCGGGTGTCGGTCGCGGTGCTCATCGAGCCCCCTCGTCTGCCTGGAGCGTCGCCACCGGGTCCTCGAGGTGGCAGCGGATCTGTCGGTTGGCCATGCCGGGGGTCGGGCGCCACTCGGGCAGCACGGTCCAGCACGCGTCGCCGTCGACCTGCGTCTTGAAGTCGCAGCGCGGGTGGAACGAGCAGCCGGGAGGCAGGTTGAGCAGGCTGGGCGGGGCGCCTTGGATGGCCTTGAGCTCGTCGAGGTCCTCGGAGTGCGAGGGCAGCGACTGCAGCAGGCCGTACGTGTAGGGGTGCGACGGCTGGGCCAGCACCTCCTTGGCGTAGCCCTTCTCGACACCACGACCGGCGTACATGACGACGATGTCGTCGGCCGTCTCGGCCACGACCGCGAGGTCGTGGGTGATGAGGATGACCGCGGAGCCGAACTCCTTCTGCAGGTCGTTGACGAGGTCGAGGATCTGCGCCTGGACCGTCACGTCGAGCGCGGTCGTCGGCTCGTCGGCGATGAGCAGCTTCGGGTTGTTGACCAGGCCCAGGGCGATCATCGCGCGCTGGCGCATGCCGCCCGAGAACTCGTGCGGGAACTGGTTGGCCCGCCGCTGCGGGTTGGGGATGCCGACGAGGTCGAGCATCTCGACGGCCCGCTTCTTCGCGACGGCCGAGCTGACCGAGTTGTGCGCCCGGTAGGCCTCGGCGATCTGCTTGCCCACCTTGTGGAACGGGTGCAGCGAGCTCTGCGGGTCCTGGAAGACCATCGCCGCCTTGCTGCTGCGGATCTTCTGGAAGGTCGACTGCGGGGCGCCCACGAGCTCGATGCCGTCGAGCTTGATGCTGCCGGTGATCTGGGTGCGCTTCATGTTGTGCAGGCCGAGGACGGCCATGCTCGACACGGACTTGCCCGACCCCGACTCGCCGACGATGGCGAGGGTGCGCCCGAGGCGCGCCTGGTAGGTGAGGTTGGAGACCGCGCGGACCTCGCCCTCCTCGGTCGGGAAGACGACGCTGAGGTCGTCGACGTCGAGGACGACGTCCCCGGCATCCTTCGCCTCGGCGCCCTGGGAGGCGATGCGGTCGCTCGTGACGGTCATGACAGCCTCACTCGAGGGTCGATGTAGGAGTACAGGATATCGACGACCAGGTTGGCGATCACGACGGCGGCGGCGGCCACGAGGACCGTGCCGAGGATGACGGGCAGGTCGTCGGCGCGAAGCGCGTCGAGCGCCTGCTTGCCGATGCCGTCGACGTTGAAGATGCGCTCGGTGACGAGCGTGCCGGCGAGCAGGCCGGCGATGTCGAGGCCGAGGATGGTGACGATGGGGCTCAGCGCGGCGCGCAGGCCGTGCTTGAGCAGCACGCTGCGCTCGTTGATGCCCTTCGAGCGCGCGGTGCGCACGTAGTCCATCGACAGGGTCTCGATCATCGAGTTGCGGGTGTAGCGCGCGTAGGACGACGCGTACACGACACCGAGGATGATGGCCGGCGCCAGCATGCCTGCGAGGTACGTGACGGGGTTGCTCCCGAACGGGACGAACGCCGGTAGCACCGGGTAGAGCACGACGAGGTAGAGCGAGAAGAGCAGCGCCAGGATGTAGTACGGGATGGCCCCGAGCACCTGCGAGCTGCCGATGAGCACGCGGTCGGTCTTGCTGCCGCGGCGGGTCGCGGCGATGATCCCGACGGTCACGCCGATGACGACGAAGATGACGGCCGCCATGAGGGCGAGCACGACGGTGTTGGGGAACCGGGTGAAGATCATCTCGCCGACGGGCAGGCGGGTGCGGAACGAGAACCCGAGACACGGGGCGCCGCAGTCGATGGTCTGGCCGGCGTACTCGTACCGGCGGCCGACGAACAGCCCACCGAAGTAGTCGGTGAACTGCTGGGTCAGGGGTTTGTCGAGGCCGAGGCTCTTCGTAATCTGCGCGAGACGCTCGGCGTTGCACCGGGTCTCGGGACACATGGCCTGGGCCGGGTCGGACGGTCCGGCGAAGAAGAGCAGGAACGTCGACACCAAGGTGGCGAGGATGACGCTGAGCGCCAGCGCCAGCCGCCTCAGGATGTAGATGAGCACGTACGGGGACCTTCCACGGGGCGGGGCGAGCGGCGGCCCGGCTGCCTGCGAGAGCGTGCAGCCGGGCCACCACCACCGATGACGGGCGCGTGCGGTGACGCCGTCACGAGGACGGCGTCACCGGTACGTCACTGGTCGATCCAGATCTTCGTGATCTCGGGCATGCCCTTGTTGGGGTTGTTCATGACGTTCTTGACCTTGGTGCCGAACACCGAGTTGCCCTTGTCGTAGTACGCGGGCATGGCGTAGAAGTACTTCTCCGTGAGGAGCTTGTCCATCTTGCCCCACTCGGCACCCTGCTCCTCGATCGGGAGCTGGAGGACGCGCTTGATTTCGTTGTCGATCTCCGGCGTCGAGGTGTTGCCGAAGGTGGTACCACCCTGCGACAGCGCCGTCGTGCCGAAGGTCGGCGGGATGATCGAGTCGGCCGACGGCCAGTCGAAGCACCAGCCGGCGGGGCTCTGGAGCATGTTGTACTTGCCGTTGGGCTTGCCGACGATGGCGCGGCGCTCCTTGGCGGGGGCACCGATGTCGTTCACCTTGAAGCCGGCCGCCTCGAGGGCCTGCTTGCGCACCTGGTTGACCTTCTGCGCGGTGTCGTCGTCGTTGGTGTAGTAGTACGACAGCTCGAAGCCCTCGGCACCGGCGGCCTTGAGCATCTCCTTGGCCTTCGCCGGGTCGCCGTCGCCCTGGCCGTTGAAGTTCTCGAACGTGTAGTCGAGACGGCCCGCGATCTGCGGCGGGATGACGGTGCTGGCCGGGGTGAACGAGTGCGAGGTCTCGCCGGCGGCCTTGTGGATGGACTCGAAGGGCCAAGCCGTACCGATGGCCTTGCGGACGTTGATGTCCTTGATCTTGGTCGCGTCGAAGTTGATCATGAAGACGCACGAGGAGGGGCCCTCCTCGAACTGCGCCTTCTTGTCGCCCTCGATCTGCGGCACGAGCGAGGAGTCGATCGCGTCCCAGTTCAGCGTCGTGGCGTCGTCACCGTTGCTGGCGAGGATGGCCGTCTGGGTCTTGATGATGTCCTGGCCGAAGTTGAACTTGAACGCGTCCGGGTAGGCGTTGCGCGCCGGGTCGGTGTTGGGGTCCCAGTTCGGGTTGCGCTTCATCGTCAGCGAGGTGCCCGGGATGTACTGGTCGAACATGTAGGGGCCCGTGGCCAGCGGGTGACGCTGGTACTCGCCCTTGGTGTCCTTCGCCTCGGGGATGGGCGTGAACTGGTTGAACGACACGAAGTAGGGAAGCGTCTCGAAACGCTTGGCGAGCTTGAAGACGACGGTCTTGTCGTCGGGAGCGGAGACGCCGTCCCAGTTCTTGTCACCCTTGAACGGGCCCTGGTACTCGGCGCCGCCCTTGAAGAACTCGCGCTGGTAGGTCGGGCCGTTGGCGGCGAGGTCGGGGTCGAACGAGCGCTTGGCGGCGTGGACGATGTCGGCGGCCTTGACCTCGGTGCCGTCCTCGTACTTGATGCCGTCCTTGAGCTTGAACGTCCAGGTGAGGCCGTCCGCCGACGCGGTGCCGAGGTCCTCGGCGAGGTCCGGGACGAGCACCATCTTGCCGTCCTTCATGGTGAAGGTCGTCAGGGCGCGGTGCGACAGCGTGAAGATGACCGCGGTGTCCTGGTAGAACTGGTCGCTCGGGTCGAAGTTCGCGGGGGTCGTGTTGTACGACACCGTGAGGGTGCCGCCCTTCTTGGCCCCCTCGACCTCGGGCGCCGGACCCTTGGCGGTCGGGTCGAGGCCGGCCTCGGCGCCGGCGATCTGGCCGTTGCCGCTCTGGCCCGGCGTGTTGTTGCCGGGGTTGCTCGCAGGCGCGCCGCAGGCGGTGACGAGACCCAGGGAAGCCACGGCTCCGAGGGTCAGGGCTTTGGTCCAGCGCATTGTGTTGCTCCCTATTTGTGCGTGACCCGGCGGTCTTGCCGGGTACATCTGGTGGGCCGTAGCAGGTTGGGCTAGCGGCGGCTGGTCGGGTCGAAGGCGTCGCGGATCGAGTCACCCAGCAGGCTGAGGGCGAGCACGAGCGCCGAGAGCGCGATGACGGAGGGCCACAGCCACAGCGGGTAGATCGCGAACGAGTTCTGCGCGTCCGAGATCGTGCGTCCCCACGACGCGGTGGGCTCGACGAGCCCGGCACCGAGGTAGCTGAGGGTGGCCTCGAAGGTGATGTAGGCCGGCACGGCGATCGACGCCGAGACGATGATCGGGCCCACGAGGTTCGGCAGGATCTCGCGGAAGAGGATCTGCCGGGTCGGCACGCCGATGGCGCGCGCGGCCTGGACGAACTCGCGCTCGCGCAGGCTCTTGACCTCACCGCGGACGAGACGGGCCAGACCCATCCAGCCGAAGGCGACGAGGACGGCGATGATGACCCAGAAGCGGATGTTCGAGGTCGCCTCGGCGGAGAGGTCGCCGCCGCTCGCGGCACGCTCCTGCATGATCGGCACGATCGCGATGACGAGCAGCAGCAGCGGGAGGCTGAGGAAGAAGTCGGTGAACCAGGAGATCACCTTGTCGACGACGCCACCGAGGTAGCCGGCGAGCAGGCCGAGGGTCACGCCGATGATCGTCGACGCCGCCGCGGCGACGAAGCCGATGACGAGTGACGGTCGCGCCCCGTAGGCCCAGCGGGCGAAGAGGTCACGGCCGAGACGCGGCTCGACGCCGAGCCAGTGCGCGGCGCTCGTGCCGATGGTCGGACTGCCGTTGATGTCGACGAGCTTGGTGTTCGTCGTCGACGGGTCGGCCTTGAGGCCGGTCGTGGGGTCGACCGACTGCAGGGAGACCCAGAGCGGTGCGAAGAGAGCGATGAGGACGAAGAAGAGGACGATGGCGAAGCAGACGATCGCCAGCTTGTCCTTCTTGAGCCGGTCCCACGCGACGCGACCCGGCGAACGACCGGTGCGCCTGTCGGTGTGGACGGGACCCTTCTCGACGACATCCTCCCTCTCCAGGGCCTCGCTCAAGGGCTCGGCCGTGGGCCCGGGCACTGCGTTCAACGCGTCGTCTCCATCTACGAATCGGGTACGCCAAGGCCGGCTTCGTTGCGTCGACCCTCCCGGGGCGGGTGGCGCGGCACTCGTCCGCGCCCCTCCCCCGCCGGGACGTCGTCACCCTGCCACACGATTTCGACGTGTCCAAGCAACGAGACGGCCATGGATGACAAATCGTTACCGTCACCGGTCGTTCATCCAGAATTGCCCGCCGAAGCGCAACACGACCGAAACATTTGCCCACGGATGCCGCCCTCCCGCCGTCATCGGGTTGTCACACGGACGGGGCGGGAACTCGTGTCCCGCAGCCGCTATGAGGGGGTCTCGGCGGGATCGTCCGCCTCGGCCGGGGAGGCCCCGGTGTCGGCCGTCGCCTCGTCCTCCGTGCGCCGGACCCGGCGCCCCAGCCGCTCGTCGAGCCACCGCAGGCGCGCCTGCAGCCGCTGCTCGAAGCCGTTGCCGGTGGGGCGGTAGTAGACCGCGCCGGTGAGGTCGTCGGGGAGGTACTGCTGGCGGGCCACGGCATCCGGCTCGTCGTGGGCGTAGACGTAGCCGCGGCCGTGACCGAGGCGCTCGGCACCGGCGTAGCCGCTCCCCCGCAGGTGGGGCGGCACGGCCCCCCCGCGGCCGGCGCGGACGTCGGCGATGGCGGCGTTGACCCCGCCGTAGGCCGCGTTCGACTTCGGCGCCGTCGCGTTGTGCACGACCGCCTGCGCGAGGATGATCCGCGCCTCGGGCATCCCGATCTGGGCCACGGCGTGCAGCGCCGCGACCGCCGTCTGCAGCGCGGTGGGGTCGGCGAGACCGACGTCCTCGCTCGCCGAGATGACGATGCGACGGGCGATGAACCGCGGGTCCTCCCCCGCCTCGAGCATGCGGGCGAGGTAGTGCAGGGCGGCGTCGACGTCGCTGCCGCGCATCGACTTGATGAGGGCGCTGGCGACGTCGTAGTGCTGGTCGCCCGCCCGGTCGTAGCGCACGGCCGCCTGTGCCACCGCCTGCTCGACGTGCGCGAGGGTGATGGCGACCGGGCCGTCGACGTCGGCCCCGGGGGCGACGGCGTCGAGCGACACCCCCGCGGCCGCCTCGAGCGAGGTGAGGGCCCGGCGGGCGTCGCCGCCGGCGATGCGCACGACGTGCTCGAGGGCGTCGTCGTCGATCGTGTGCGCGCCGGCCAGCCCTCGCTCGTCGACGAGGGCGGAGCGCACCACCTCGCGCACCTCGGCGTCGCCGAGCGAGGTGAGGGTGACGAGCACCGACCGCGAGAGCAGCGGCGCGATGATGCTGAACGAGGGGTTCTCGGTCGTGGCCGCGACGAGGATGACGGTGCGGTTCTCGACACCGGGCAGCAGGGCGTCCTGCTGGGCCTTGGTGAAGCGGTGGATCTCGTCGAGGAAGAGGACGGTCTGGCGGTCGTACAGCTCGCGGTCGCGCACGGCCGCCTCCATGACGGCGCGCACGTCCTTGACGCCGGCCGTGACGGCCGACAGCTCGACGAAGCGGCGGTCGGCCGCCGTCGCGACGAGGTGCGCGAGGGTCGTCTTCCCCGTGCCGGGCGGCCCCCAGATGATCGCCGAGAGAGGGCCGGCCGCGCCGCCGGCGCCCTCGATGAGCCGTCGCAGCGGGCTGCCGGGCCGCAGCACCGAACGCTGACCGCGCACCTCGTCAAGGGTGCGGGGGCGCATGCGCACCGCCAGGGGCGCACCACCGGATGCCGGTACGCCACCGGCGCGCCCCACGGCGCCCCCGGGTTCGGCCACGGCCCGCGCGGCGGCACCGAAGAGGTCGTCACTGGTCACTGTGGAAGGCTAGTCGGGTGCGTTCCCCCTCCTCCGCCGCGGCCACCGACCGCGGCTCGGCACCCGGTGCCGCCCCCGACGCGTCGGGCTCCCCCTCCCCTCGTGGGCCGCTGACCCGGCTCGGCGGCACCATCGGCCGCCACCCGCTGCGGTGGGTGCTCGCCTGGGTGCTCGTGGCGGTCGCGTCGTTCGCCGTCGCCGTGGGCGGCGTGACGGGCGAGTCGCTCTTCGACCGGCTGCAGTCGGGCGCACCCAGCGTCGACAGCGAGGCCCAGCGGGCGAACGACGTCATCGCGTCGGTCGAGCCGACCCTGTCGACCCTCACCCTGCAGGTGAGCGGCGCCGACCTCACCGACCCGGCCGAGGTGCGCGCGGGCGCGCAGGCCACGGCCGCGATCCGCGACATCCCCGGCGTGGCCGGCATCCAGTCGCCGCTGCTCGCGCAGGGCGGGCCCGACGACCCGTCGGTGCGCAGCCTCGTCGGTGACGGCCGGGTCGACTCGGGCAGGTTCGCCACCGTCGTGCAGTTCGACGAGGGGCTCGACGCCGACCGGCAGGCGACCGCCGAGGCCGAGGCCGAGAAGGCCCTCCTCGGCGTCGCCGACCGCATGGGCGCCGAGGGCCAGGTCGGCGGCCTCGGCAAGGTGCTCGACGCCATCACGAGCACGATCGAGCGCGACCTGGTCCGCGGCGAGGGCATCGCCCTGCCGCTGACGTTCGTCGTCATGTTCTTCGTCTTCGGCGGCTTCGTCGCCGCAGGCATGCCGATCGTCGGGGCGGTCGTCTCGATCGGCGGAGCGCTGCTGTCGCTCTTCGGCTTCTCGCACCTGCTCGACCTCGACGCGACCGTCGTCAACATCGTCACGCTGCTCGGCCTCGGGCTGTCCATCGACTACGGGCTGCTCACGGTGAGCCGGTTCCGCGAGGAGCTCGTCGCGGTGCGCCGCCACCGCGTGCCCGACCGCGACGACGTCGTGCGCGCCGCCGAGCGCACGGTGGCGACGGCCGGGCGCACCGTGCTCTTCTCCGGCCTCACCGTCGCCATCGCCCTGTCGGGGCTGCTCGTCTTCGAGGCCGACATCATGAAGGCCCTCGGCCTGGCCGGCGTCAGCGTCGTCGTCGTCGGCATGGTCGTCTCCGTCACGCTCGTCCCCGCCCTCGCCGTGCTGGGAGCCAGGCGCCTCGCCCGCAACGCCACCGTGACGGCATCCGACACGGGGGTGTTCTCGCGGCTGGCCCACGGGGTGCAGCGACGTCCGGTGCTCGTCATCGTCGGCTGCGTCGCCGTGCTCGTGACGCTCGCGCTGCCGACGCTCGGCATCAAGCTGACGTCGTCGGGCACCGAGCTGCTGCCCCGCGACGCCCAGATGCGCGTCTTCTTCGACCGGCTCGAGGCCGACTACCCGGCGCTGTCGGCGCCCGCGGTCACCGTCGTCGCCGAGACCGCCGACACCGCCGCCGTGACGCGCTGGGCCCAGGACGACCTGCGCGACCAGCCTGGCGTGACCGGCGTGACGGTGCGCCCGCTCGGCGGCCGGTACACCCTCGTCGGGGCGCAGGTGCAGGGCGAACCGCTCTCTCAGCAGGCGCAGGACGTCGTGCACCACGTGCGCGAGACGCGCACCGACTTCCCCACCCTCGTCACCGGCCAGGCCGCCGGGCAGATCGACTTCCTCGAGTCGATGGGGCACCGCGCGCCCTACGCGGTGCTGCTCGTCGTGCTCGGCACCTTCGTGCTGCTCTTCCTCATGACGGGGTCGGTCGTCGTGCCCGTCAAGGCCCTGGTGCTCAACGTCATCTCGCTCGGGGCGGCGCTCGGCATCGTCGTCTGGATCTTCCAGAGCCCACACCTCGAGGGGCTGCTCGCGTTCTCGTCGGTCGGTGCCGTCGAGTCGCTCGTCCCCTTCCTCGTGCTCGCCTTCGGCTTCGGCCTGTCGATGGACTACGAGGTCTTCCTGCTCTCCCGCATCACCGAGTACCACCACCAGGGGTTCGAGAACGACCGCGCCGTGTCGCTCGGGCTGCAGCGCACCGGGCGCATCATCACGTCGGCGGCCCTGCTCATCGTCATCGTCTTCGCCGGGTTCATCGCCGGCGACATCCTCATCATCAAGGAGATGGGTCTCGCCCTCGTCGCCGCCGTCGTCGTCGACTCGACGATCGTGCGCATGCTGCTCGTGCCCGCCACGATGACGCTCCTGGGCAGCTGGAACTGGTGGGCTCCCGCGCCGCTCAAGCGGATCCACGCCCGTTTCGGGATCAGCGAGACGTGAGCGACGGCACCACCCCGGCGGCGGGCACGGCCCCGTTCGTCACGCGGCACGGCCACGCCGCCCTGCTCGAGGCCACCGGCGACCACCCGTTCGTGCGCTACGACGTCCCCTCGGCGCTGGCCGAGACGTGGTGGCAGAGCGCGGAGGCCGGTGGGCCGGGTGCCGGCGCGGGTGGTCGTCCGGGCGCGGTGGCGTTCCGTCGGACGCGGCACACGGGTCGGCACCTCGTCAGCCTGCTCGGCGACGACGCGGGCGTCGCCCGCCTCATCGACGCGCTGCCCGAGCTGGCGCGCGAGGCCCGGCTCTCGCCCGACGGGCGGGGCGCGGTCGGGGTCAGCGTGCCCCAGCACTTCGAGGCGCTGCTGACCCGTCGCTACCGGGTGCTGCCCGGGGGTGACTGGGAGTGGTTCTGGACCGACTCGCCCCCGCCGCCGGACGGTCGCGCGGCTGCCCGGGTCGTCCCGCTCGACGACGTCGCCCGCCGGGACGAGGTCACGGCCTTCCTCGCTGCGCACTCCCCCACCGCCGACACCGCGCCCGGGGGCGGCGAGCGGTGGTTCGCCGTGCTGTCGGGCGCCGGGTCGCTCGAGGCGGTCGCCGCGCTGGGACGCACCTCCGCCGGGGCGCCGCACGTCTCGTCGGTCGCGGTCGACGGTGCGCTGCGCGGGCGAGGCCTCGGCCGCGCCGTCGTCGCGGCGGTCACCCGGGTGGCGGTCGAGGAGTCGGGCGTCTGCACCCTCGGCATGTACTCGCACAACGTCGTCGCCCGAGGTCTCTACCGGTCGCTCGGCTACCACGACGCGTGCGCCTGGGCCGGGCGGTCGGTCGTCCTGCCCGACTGAGCGCTGACCGGCATCCGGCCCGCTCGTCTCCGTCAGCGGCGCGCGCGGTACCGGTCCGTCAACTGGCCGATCAACTGGCAGACGCTGCTGCCACGACGACACCGGATGCCGGTTGATCCGCCAGCTGATCGCAGGCGCCGACTGATGTCGCATTTCATGTCGCACGTCATGTCGCGCCGTCCGGCGTCAGAACCCCACCCACCGCGACATGACCCGCGGCATGACCTGGGACGTCACGCACACCGGGCCAGGGCCCGACACCGGACAGACGCGGTCGGTCAGGCGTGCTCCTGCCGGCCGCCGAGCGGCTCGGCGCCGGTGACGCGCGCCTCCTGGCGGTCGACCATGCCGAACGAGACGTCGTCCGGATGCCGGCCGGCGAGCGCCCAGTCGGTCAGCAGCCGGGCGCGGCGCTTCGCCGTCGGGAGGGCGTACCAGTGGTAGCCGACCGTGACGAGCTTGGCCAGCCGGCCCTTGAGCGCGATCCCCAGCGGCCGGGCCGCGGCGTCAGGGCCGCCGAGGTCGACGACAAGGCCGAGGTCGCGGTGCCGGTAGGGCGTGCGCAGCTGTCCGGCGAGGTCGGCGAGCACGTTGCGGGCGACGGCGTTGCCCTGCCGCATGGCGTGCTGGGCCGTCGGGGCGCAGAGCGGGCGCTTGCCGTCGTCATCGCGGTCAGCGGTGACGTCGGGCACGGCCGCCGCGTCGCCGATGGCGTAGATCTCGGGGTGGCCGGGCACGCCGAGGTCGGTATCGACGACGAGGCGGCCCTTGGTCGTCGGCAGCCCGAGCGTCGCGACGAGGGGGTTGCCGGTGACCCCGGCGCACCAGACGACGGTCGAGCACTCGAGGGTCGAGCCGTCGGTGAGGTCGACGGCGTCCTCCCGGACGTGGGCCAGGCTCGTCTCGAGCCGCACGTCGACCCCGCGGCGCTCGAGCAGGGCGAGGGCGTCGTCGCCGAGGTGCTGGCCTAGCTCGGGCATGACCTTGGGCGCCATGTCGAGCAGCACCCAGCGCACCTCGTCGTCGCCGATCATCGGGAACACGGGGCGGAGCCCGTCGGTGAGCAGCGCCATCTGGGCGACGAGCTCGGTGCCCGCGTAGCCGGCTCCGACGACGACGAAGGTCAGCAGTGCCCGGCGCTCGTCGGGCGTGCGCAGCTCGCTCGCCGCCTGCAGCCGGCCGAGCACGTGGTCGCGCAGGAACATCGCCTGGGCGACGGTCTTGAAGCCGATGGCGTGCTCCGCGAGGCCGGGCACGTCGACGAGCCGCGACACCGAGCCGGGGGCGAGCACGAGGATGTCGTAGTCGACCTCGGTGCGCTGGCCCGAGGCCGCCTCGACGACGAGACGCCTGTTCTCGACGTCGACCTCGGTGGCGAGTCCCCGACGGACCCGCACACCGTCGAGCGTCGTCGTCAGGGGCACGGCCACCGTGCGCGGCTCGACATTGCCGACGGCGACGTCGGGCAGCAGCGGCTGGTAGAGCATGGCGTCGCCCTCGCTGACGAGCTCGACCACCGCGTCGTGCTCGCGCGCCTTGCGGCCGAGGCGCCGGGCGGCGAAGTAGCCGCCGAAGCCACCGCCGACGACGACCACCCGCCGGCGCCGGGTGGCCTCGGCAGCGGAGGTGCCGACGGCCACGGGGGCGTCGTCATGGTCGGGCTCGGGCGAGGTGCTGCGCTCGTCGGTCACGGTCCGGTCGTACCCGCCGGACCGTCCGACGGGTCGGCCCGTCTCGTCAGGGGCGCAGCGTGTCGGCGACGAACACGCCGTTGACCGAACGCAGCCGACGGTCGTAGGTCGACGTCGTCCCGTCGGCCGAGCGCGTCACCACCCGCGCCTGGCTCCTCGTGTCCGCCGTGGCGTGCCGCTCCTCGCGGGGGCCGCCGTAGATCCACGCGGCCTCACCCGAGTACCAGCTCGTCTCGAGCCGCGAGTCGACCAACGCGCCCGAGCGACGGCTCTCGGCGCTCTCGCGCCACAGGATCGTGAGGTCCCCCGTCACGTCGTAGGCCCCGTCGATGCCGGGGTGCGGGTGGAAGCCGAGCGTGCCGTCCTTGGTGTAGCGCCGCTCGACCCGCTCCACGACCGGGGCGCCGCCCCCGGTGCGCGTGCTGACGGTCTGGCGGTCGAGCCACGAGGCCTTGAGCACGTCGTCCTCCTCGCCCGCCGTCCACGTGTGGTCGGAGCGGTTCTCGAGCGACCGCTGGACCGACGTGGTGACGACACCGGCGCTCGTCGAGAGGGTCCCGATGGCGGTGAACGCCCGGGTGCCGGTCAGCGCGACCGAGCCGCCCGAGCCCGCCTCCCCCGTCACCGTGGCGTCGACGCGCGGGTCGGCGGGAGGCGCGACGGCGGTCGTCCCGGTGACGACGCGGCTGCCGGCATCCCGCCACACCTTGAAGCGTGGGCTGAGGGTCCAGCCCGACTGGCCCTCGGGCAGGCCGACGACCGACACCCGCACGTCGTGCGCCCGGCCGTCGTTGAGCCGCGCGAGGAACGGCGTCAGGTCGTAGCCCAGCGGCGGGATGTCGAACGCCTTCGGCGATGGCGTCGTGTACCAGAGGAAGGGGTTGCTCCACCCGCCCGTGTAGACGACCGGGTAGGGCGCGGCGACCCCGGCCAGCTGCCCGTCGATGCTGACGTCGACCTCGCGGTACGGCAGGCCGTCGGCGCACGAGTAGCCCGTGCCCGCAGGCGCGCTCGTGTCCCAGAACTCCTCGCACCCGCCGCCCGACCCGGTGGCGAAGACCTCGGCGACGAGTCGCGTCGAGTTGCGCGGGACGGTGACCCTGCCGGTGAGGTCGGTGCCGTCGCGACCCTGGTCGGCCAGCGGCAGCACGCGGTCAGCCGTCTGCGCCTTCGGAGCGCCGCGGCCGGTGACGTAGAAGTCGAGGTCGACGGTGACGTCGAGCACGCCCGTGTACGTGTCGTCGACGACGTTGCCGATGAACATCGACACCTGCTGCGGCGAGCGCAGCAGCGGCACGAGGTCGGTGACGTCCTTCTCGACGTCCCACGTGATCCCGGTCGGGCTGGGCTCCGGGGTCGAGAGGGTGAGGGCGCGCACGCCGCCGATGTCGAGGTAGCCGAGCCGGTCGAACTGACGCCCGGCCACGGACCCCTGCAACCGCATGACGACCTTCGACCACCCGCCTGCGCACGCCGCCGGCGGGGTGAAGTCCTGCGTGAAGACGTCGAAGTTCGTGAAGGCGTGGTCGACGATGCGCACCGTGCACCTCCGCGTGCCCGGCACCGCGACCGGCGGCTCCGGCGTGCGCGGGTCGTCCCACGCCGCCGCGTACTCCGGTGGCGGGGTGACCCGAGCCGAGGATGCCGGGTGGCCCGGCGCCGTCGCCATCGCGTTCGGCGGTGGGCTTGAGTCGGACGGCGCCGCGCTGGCCGCAGCGGGCACCAGGCCGGCGGCGGCCACGACCGCAGCGGCAGCGACGACCAACGACGACAACCGGACCCGCGCGCTTCGACTCACGGTCGCAACGTAGACCCGACCGGCGACACCCGCGACCCGAGCGGCCGCGGGTGTCGTGACCCGACCTCAGCCGGCCTGAGCCGACCTCAGCCGACGTCAGCGGGCGTCGGGCTCCGGCGACGGCGCCAGCTCCGGCTTCGCGTCGACGCCGGCCTCCTTGCGCTGCAGCGGCGTGATCGGCGCCGGCGCGGCGGTCAACGGGTCGTAGCCGCCACCCGACTTCGGGAAGGCGATGACCTCGCGAATCGAGTCGGCCCCGGCCAGCAGCGCCGTGATGCGGTCCCAGCCGAAGGCGATGCCGCCGTGCGGCGGGGCGCCGAAGGCGAAGGCCTCGAGCAGGAAGCCGAACTTCTCCTGCGCCTCCTCCTCGGACAGGCCCATGACCTTGAAGACCCGCTCCTGCACGTCGCGGCGGTGGATACGGATCGAGCCGCCACCGATCTCGTTGCCGTTGCAGACGATGTCGTAGGCGTAGGCGAGCGCCGGGCCCGGGTCGGTGTCGAAGGTGTCCATGAACTCGGCCTTGGGCGAGGTGAAGGCGTGGTGCACGGCGGTCCACGCCCCGGCCCCGACGGCGACGTCACCGGAGGCCACGGCGTCGGCGGCGGGCTCGAAGAGCGGCGCGTCGACGACCCAGAGGAAGCTCCACGCGCTCTCGTCGATGAGGCCGCAGCGGTGGCCGATCTCGAGGCGGGCGGCCCCGAGCAGCGCGCGCGAGGCCTTGGCGCCCCCCGCGGCGAAGAAGATGCAGTCGCCGGGCGCCGCGCCGACGTGGGCCGCGAGACCCGACCGCTCGGCATCCGAGAGGTTCTTGGCGACGGGGCCGGTCAGCTCGCCGTCCTCCTGCACGAGCACGTAGGCCAGGCCGCGGGCGCCGCGCTGCTTGGCCCACTCCTGCCACGCGTCGAGCTGCTTGCGCGGCTGCGAGGCGCCGCCCGGCATGACGACGGCACCGACGTACTCGGCCTGGAAGACGCGGAACGTCGTGTCCGAGAAGAAGTCCGTGCACTCGGTGAGCTCGTGGCCGAAGCGCAGGTCGGGCTTGTCGGAGCCGAAGCGGGCCATCGCGTCGGCGTACGTCAACTGCTGGAACGGCGCGTCGAGCTCGACGCCGATGAGCTTCCAGAGGGCGCTGACGATCTCCTCGCCGAGGGCGACGATGTCGCTCTGCTCGACGAAGCTCATCTCCACGTCGAGCTGGGTGAACTCGGGCTGGCGGTCGGCGCGGAAGTCCTCGTCGCGGTAGCAGCGGGCGATCTGGTAGTAGCGCTCCATGCCGGCGACCATGAGCAGCTGCTTGAACAGCTGCGGGCTCTGCGGCAGGGCGTACCAGCTGCCCGGGCGCAGGCGCGCGGGGACGAGGAAGTCGCGGGCGCCCTCGGGCGTCGAGCGCGTCAGGGTCGGGGTCTCGATCTCGACGAAGTCGTGGCGGCCGAGCACCTCGCGGGCGGCGGCGTTGACCTTCGAGCGCAGGCGGATGGCGGCGCCCTGCTCGGGGCGGCGCAGGTCGAGGTAGCGGTACTTGAGGCGGGCCTCCTCGCCCACCGTCACGCGCTCGTCGATCTGGAACGGCAGCGGCGCCGACTCCCCCAGCACCTCGAGGGCGCTGACGACGACCTCGACCTCGCCCGTGGGCAGGTCGGGGTTCGTGTTGCCCTCGGGGCGCACGCGCACCTCGCCGGTCACCTTGACGCAGTACTCGTTGCGGACGTCGTGGGCGCCGCCCTCGGCGAGCACCTCGTCGCGCGCGACGACCTGGGCCACGCCCGAGGCGTCGCGCAGGTCGAGGAAGGCCACCCCGCCGTGATCGCGGCGACGCGCCACCCAGCCGGTGAGCGTGACGGTCTGGCCGGCGTGGTCGGCACGCAGCGTGCCGGCCTCGTGAGTGCGGAGCACGGGAGGTCCTTCGGTTCTGGCGGGGCGGTGGTCGGTGCCGGTCGCGCGGGCGGCCGAGCGCCCCCAATAGTACGGACGCCCACCGGCCCCCACGAACCGCGCGGCGCCCGCTCACGAAACGCTCACGATCGTGGCCCCGCGTCGGTCGCCGGGCGGTCGCGCGCCGGCCCTGACGTAGCGTGCCGACATGGAGCGCGCGTGGCGGTGGGGCGTCGTGGCCGCCGTCGTCGCGGCCCTCGTCGCGCTGCCGTCGGCCGTCGGCGCGTGGCCCGCTGGACAGGGTGAGCCGGATGCCGGCCGCCTCCTCGAGCGCGTCCGCGCGGCCTCGGGCTCCCCCTACGAGGGCCTGGCCGAGACCACCGGCGCCCTCGGGCTGCCCGTCACCGACGGCCTCGCCGACGTCGCCTCGCTGCTCGGCGGGCGGACGCAGCAACGGGTGTGGTGGCGCTCGGCCGACGACTGGCGCAGCGACGTGCTGACCCCCACGGGCGAGGAGAGCACGCGCGAGACCGCGACCGGTCGCGTCGTCTGGGACTACGAGGCGAACCGGGCGGTGGTCGGCGACGGCGTCGGCAGTGGGGGCACTGCGGGCGGCCGGGGCTCCCCCGGCACCGCGTCGGTTCGGCTACCCCGCGCGGCCGACACCCTGCCGCCGTCGCTCGCCGCCCGGCTGCTGTCGGACGCGACGGCCGGGCAGGTGGGCACGCTGCCGTCGGCGTTCGTGGCCGGCCGGGCCGCCGACGGGCTGCGCCTGACGCCCGGCGAGCCGCTCGGCAGCGTCGACCGGGTCGACGTCTGGGCCGACCGCGCGTCGGGCGTGGCCGTGCGCGTCGAGGTCTACGGCCGGGGTGCCGACCGCCCCGCCCTCGCCTCGACCTTCCTCGACTTCTCCGACGCGCGACCCGCTTCCGCGACGACGGCCTTCACCCCTCCCCCCGGCGCTCGGGTCCGCCAGGCCGTCGACACCGGCCTGTCCGACCTGCTCGGGTCGAGCTACGGCTGGACCCGGGGCGGCGAGCTGCCCGAGCGGCTGGCCGGCTTCGCACGCGTGACCTCGACCGGCGGTCTCGAGCGGGTCGGCGAGTACGGCCGCGGCGTGACCCGGTTCGCCGTCGCCCTGCTGCCCGACCCGCAGGCGTCGTCGCTGCGGCGGCAGCTGCTCGCCGTCCCCGGTGCCCGCCGGCTCGAGGGCGGGGTGGCTGTCACCGTCGGCCCGGTCGGCCTCTTCCTCGGTGCCTCGAGCGGGTCCGGCGAGTCGCCCGTCATCACCGGCACCCTGACGCCCGAGGGCCTGGCCCGCGCGGCCGCCGAGCTGGCCGACCGCGTGGCGTCGTCGTGAGCGCCGCCCCGCCCGACGGCACGCTTGACGAGGGTGCGACCACGCCCGGCGATAGCGTCGTCCGCACCACCGGCCTGACCAAGCGGTACGGCGCGCTCACCGCCGTGGATGCCGTCGACCTCGACGTGCGGGCGGGCGACGTCTACGGCTTCCTCGGGGCCAACGGCTCGGGCAAGACGACGACGGTGCGGTGCCTGCTCGGCCTCGTGCTGCCGACGTCGGGGCGGGTCGAGCTGCTCGGGCGCGCCATGCCCAGGGCGGCCGCCGAGGTGCTCCCCCGGGTCGGCGCCCTCGTCGAGGGACCCGCCGCCTACGGGCACCTGTCGGGCCGGGCCAACCTCGAGCTGTCCGACGCCTCCGGTCGCCGGTCCGGGGGCGAGGGCGGGCGGCGGGCCCGACGCAGACGGGCCGACGAGGCCCTCGACCGGGTGGGGCTCGGCGCCGTGGGCCGTCGGCCGGTGCGCGCCTACTCGCTCGGCATGCGCCAGCGGCTCGGCCTCGCCGCGGCCCTCATGCGCCGGCCGCGCCTGCTCGTGCTCGACGAGCCGACGAACGGCCTCGACCCGCAGGGCATCCGCGAGATCCGTGAGCTGCTGCTCGAGCTCAACCGCACGGGCACGACCGTCTTCCTGTCGAGCCACCTCCTCGCCGAGGTCGAGCAGCTGTGCACCCGCATCGGCCTGCTCGACCGGGGCCGCCTCGTGCTCGAGGAGCGGCTCGACGTGCTGCAGGCCCCGACCGGTCGGGTCGCCGTCGAGACCACGGACGCCGAGGGCGCCGACCGCGCCGTCACCCTGCTCGGCGACGCGGTCGTCTCGCGTACCGGGGTGCGCCTGCTCGTCTCCGGCGCCGACCCGGCCACCGTCACCGAACGCCTCGTCGGGGCGGGCGTGCGCGTACAGGCGGTGGGGCCCGAGCGGCGCTCGCTCGAGCAGGTCGTGGAGGAGCACACCCGGGCGCGCGCGGCGCAGGAGGTACCGACCTGATGCTCGTCGAGCTCGGCAAGCTCTTCGGCCGCCGCCGCACGTGGGCCGCGGTCGTGCTGCTCAACGTCCTGCCCACCATCGTCGCGGTGACCCTGGCCTGGACCGGCATCGCGCCGCGGCCCGGCTCCGGCCCGGCGTTCCTGTCGGCGGTGCTCGCCGACGGCACCCTCTTCGCCATCGCCGCGCTCGCCATCGTGCTGCCCCTCTTCCTGCCCGTCGCCATCGCCGTCGTCGCCGGCGAGTCGATCGCGGGCGAGGCGCAGGCCGGCACCCTGCGCTACCTGCTCGTGCGGCCCGTCGGGCGCACACGTCTGCTCGTGCGCAAGCTCGGCGCCGTCGTCGCCTTCACCCTCGTCGCCGTGCTGTCGGTCGCCGGTGTGGGCTACGTCGTCGGGCGGCTGCTGCTCGGTGACGCCCCGGCATCCGGCTCGTTGCTCTCGCTGTCGGGCACCGCACTGACCCCGACCGAGGTCGCCTGGCGCACGGCCGTCGCCATCGGCTACATCACCGTCTCCATGCTCGGCGTCGCCGCGCTCGCCCTCTTCCTCTCCACCCTCACCGACTCACCGCAGTCGGCGAGCCTCGGGGCGATGGCCTTCCTCATCGGCAGCTCGCTGCTGCTCACGGTCGACGCCGCGCGGCCGCTGCAGCCGTACCTGCCGACGCGGTACTGGCTCTCGTTCGTCGACCTCTACCGCGACCCCGTGCTCTGGAGCGCCATCGAGCGCGGCCTCGCGCTGCAGGCGGTGTACGTCGGCGTGTTCCTGCTCGCGGCGTGGGCCAACTTCACGACCCGCGACGTCACGAGCTGACGGATGCCGTGGGGCGGGTGCCGCCTCCGGGTGGCCGCCTCCGGGTGGCCGCCTCCGGGTGGCCGCCTCCGGGTGGCCGCCCGCGAATGGCCGCCCGCGGCCGGGCGGCGCAGCGAGGTCGCGGCGGTGCGTCGGCTCAGGCGGCGCGCAGCCGGGCGCAGTCGACGGGTCGCCAGTCGGGCACCGGCCCGGCGCCGAGCGCCCCGGCGACCATCCCCTGCACCTGCCGGTCGGCCGGCAGGCCACCGTGTCGCACCCGCGACGAGGGGCAGATGCTCTGCAGCGACGGGCTGTCCGCGCCGTCGACGACCGCCGTGCTGGGAGGGACGACGACCTCGTCGGCGTTCGACCACAACGACACGAGCACGGTGCCCTCGGGCAGCGGCTCGCGGTCGAGCCGGGTCAGCAACGGGCTGTCGGGCACGAGCTGCCGGCAGGCCACCCCGCAGCTGTCCCCTCCGACGAGCGCACCGAGAGCGGCGAGATCGGTGCCGTGGTGGGGCGTGCCGAGGGTGACGAGCCGGCGCACCCGGCCCGCCCCCTCGCCGACGGTCCAGAGCCGGGCGACGACGCCGCCGGCCGAGTACCCGACGAGGTCGACGGTCGCGGCGGCCGTGCGGCTGCGCACGGCGTCGACGGCCCGCCCCAGGGCGACCGCCTGCTGCTCGAGGTCGTCGAGGGCGTCGTCGGGTAGCGCCACGACCGTGACGTCCTTGCCCTCCGCCCGCAGCGACCGGGCCAGCGGCTCGACCGACTGGCGTGACCCGCCGTAGCCGGGCAGGAGCAGCACCGGCCCCGGCACGACCCGGTCGCTCGTCGGCACCGCCGCCACTCCGGTCGGGCCGGTCGGGCCGGTCGTGCCGCCGCGCGAGGCGTTCACCGCCACGGCCACGACGATCGCGACGAGGGCGGCCACGAGCAGGGCGACGACACCGACGACGAGGCGGCGCCGGGCGGGGGCGAGGTGGCCGAGCACCCCTCCATCCTGCGCCACCGTCGGCGCCGAAACGGCTGGCGCCCGCCCGGCCGGGTGCGTCATGCTCGTCGGTGCACACCGCACCGGGACCCGGTCGCCGCCGCGTCCGCGCCGGTGCCCGCCCGTCCTGGAGGTGCCCGATGCCGTCGTTCGCCGGAGTCAACCACGTCGCCCTGACCGTCACCGACCTCGAGCGCAGCACCCGGTTCTACGCCGACGTGCTCGGGCTGCTGCCCGTGCTCGACCTCGGCCACGGCCGGGTGCTGCTCGACCGACGCAGCGGGTTCAGCGTCGGCCTGCTGCGGCACCCCGACGCCGAGGGCGGCGCCTTCACCGAGCTGCGCACCGGCCTGGACCACCTCGGCCTGACGGCCACCGACCGGGACGAGCTGGTGGCCTGGGAGCACCACCTCGACTCCCTCGGGGTGGACCACTCCCCCATCACCGACACGGCGCTCGGCTCGCACCTCAACCTCCGCGACCCCGACGGCATCGCCCTCGAGCTGCAGGCCCCCACCGCGGTCTACGTCGCCCTGGTCCAGCAGCTCGGCAGCGGGGAAGTGCCCGACGACGTCCTGCGCGACCAGGCCGAGGCGCTGCTCGGGCCCGGACTCGTCATCCGTCCCTGACCCAGGGCGCGCCGGCGTGGTTCACTGGCCGCGACGAGGGCCGGCGGAGGTGGTGACGGGTGCGCAGAGCGGTCGGGGTGACCGGTGAGCTGCTGCTCACGGCCGGGCTGCTCGTGCTCCTCTTCGTCGTCTGGCAGATCGGTGTCATGGGCGTCGTCGACGGTCGCCGCCAGGCCGATCTCGTGGGCGGCATCGAGCGGGGCTTCGCCGCCGCGCGAACCGGCTCACCGGCATCCGGTCAGGACACCCGTCCGACCGACCGGCCCCCGGCCGAGGGCTCCCTCGCCGACCTCGACCCGGGCGGGCCGTTCGGGGTGCTGCGCGTGCCGCGGCTGGGCGGCAGCGAGTGGGCCAGGCCGGTGCTGCAGGGCGTGGGTCTCGACGTGCTCGCGAGGGGGCTCGGTCACTACGCCGGCACCGCGCTGCCGGGCCAGGTCGGCAACCTCGCCATCGCCGGTCACCGGTCGGGGCACGGCAACCCGCTGATCGACATCGACGCCGTGCAGCCCGGCGACGCCGTCGTGCTCGAGACGCGGGCGGGCTGGTACGTCTACCGGGCCGTGCGCCACGACGTCGTCGCCCCCGACCGCTCCGACGTCGTGGCCCCCGTCCCCGAACGCCCCGGGGTGCGCCCGACCGAGCCCTGGCTCACCCTCACGACGTGCAGCCCGCGGTACGGGTCCACCTCGCGCTACGTCGTGTTCGCGCGCTTCGAGACGCTCGTACCGCGTGCGGCCGGACGGCCCGACGCCGTGCTCGCCGACCCGAGGGAGCTCTGATGTACGCCACCCTCTGGCGACGGCTGCCCGGCCCGACGGCGCTCCGCCTGCTCCTCTGCCTCGTCCTGCTCGCCGCGGTCGTCGCGGTGCTCTTCACGTGGGTGTTCCCGTGGGTGCAGACGCTGCTGCCGACCCAGGACGTCACCGTCCCGAGCGGGTGACGCGCACCGGGTCACACTCGGCGGGCGTCAGCCGTTCGCCGGGTCGCCCGTCTCGGTCCCCGCTGCCCCCGACGTGGCCGTCCCGTCCCCCTCGGACGGGGATGCCGGGGTGTCGGCCGGGTGCTCACGGCCCGTCGTGCTGGAGAGCAGGGCGCGCACCTCGTGGTCGTAGAACCGCCGATGGCCGCCGAGGGTGCGCAGCTCGGTGAGGCGCCCCTCCTTGGCCCACCGCGACACCGTCTTGGGATCGACGCGGAAGATCCGGGCCACCTCCCCCGGGGTGAGCAGCCGCGGGGCGTCGATGGGTTTTCGGGTCATTCAGGTGCCGTCCTCTCAGTCCCCCCGAGATGACGGCACCCAGTAAACCGCGACCGGCACCGCCAGGGGCGGTTCCCGGGTGACCGGTTGTCGACGTCGGCCAGGACGTCGACGGTGGTCTCGTCCCCCCGCTCACGTCGACGCCGACGTCAGGGGCGCACGTCGCCGTCGACGTAGAACCAGCGACCGGCCCGCCGGGCGAAGCGGCTCACCTCGCGCAGGCGCCCCCGCCGGCCGTCGCCTCCCTCGCGGTACGAGGCGACGAACTCGACCACACCGGTGTCGTCGTCGGGCCCGCCGGCCTCGGTGCGCCTGACGTCCAGGCCGGTCCAGACCGTGTGCTCGTCCGCCGCCACGTCGGGCGGCCGGGTCGAGGGGTGCCACGTGCGCCACAGGTGGTCACCGTCTCCGACCACGAAGGCGCTGTAGCGCGAACGCATGAGCCGCTCGGCGGTGTCGGCGACGCGGGCGTCGGCGAGCACCGGGGCGCAGCACCTCGCCCACGGGCTGCCGCTGCCGCAGGGACAGGGCTCCGCGTCGCCGGGGTTCACGCGCCGGCAGCGCCGCGGTCGCCCTCGGCGGGACGCCGCTGGGCGTCGCGGGCCGGCCACACGGCATCCTTCTCGCGCAGGCTGGCCCAGCCGCGCGAGCGCGACGCGTGCGCGGCGAGCAGACCGACGACCGCGTGCGCGTTGCTGATGGAGCCGGCGAGGACGGCGTCGAGCGCGTCGTCGAGGGGCACCCAGAGCGGCTCGATGCCGCGTTCCTCGGCGTCGCGCTCGTGCAGGTCGCGCTCGGGCACGTCGTGCAGCCCACGGGCGAGGAAGGTGCGGATCGTCTCGGGCAGGATGCCGGGTGACGAGACGTCGTCGGCCAGCACGTGCCACTCGTCGGCGACGAGGTCGACCTCCTCGACGAGCTCACGCGCGGCCGCCTCCCACGGCGGCTCGCCGTCGACGTCGAGCAGGCCGGCCGGCAGCTCCCAGAGGTCACCGTGGGCGGCGTGCCGGTACTGACGGATGAGCATGACGTGGTCGACGCCGTCGAAGGGGTGCAGCGCGACGACGGCGACCGCACCCGGGTGACGGATGTAGTCGCGTGTCACCACCTCGCCGTCGCCGAGGTCGACACGGTCACGCTGCACGTCGAAGATGAGACCTTCGAAAACCGTTGTGCTGTCGACGATCTCGTGAGACCGCCACCGCTCGACGAGGTCGGCGGTGCCACCGCGAGGCGAGTCGAGGCCCACGGGTCAGTCTGCCTCGGTCGTGCCGCCGACGCCCGCCGGCACCGTCTCCGGCTGAGCACCGTCGGGTCCGGCGGACCCGTCGGCGGTCGGCGATCCTGCACCCCCCGCGCGCTGCTCCTGCAGGGCGCGCTGGCGCTCGACCTCGACGAGGCGTCCCGCCCGCTGGCGCTCGAGGGCGGCGCCGACGAGGCCGGCGAAGAGCGGGTGGGCGCGGTTGGGGCGCGAGAGGAACTCGGGGTGCGCCTGGGTCGAGACGTAGTACGGGTGCACGTCGCGGGGCAGCTCGACGAACTCGACGAGGGTGCCGTCGGGCGAGGTGCCGGAGAAGACGAGACCGGCGGCCTCGAGGTCGTCGCGGTAGCGGTTGTTGACCTCGTAGCGGTGGCGGTGGCGCTCCTGCACCTGGGCCTGGCCGTAGGTCTCGCGCACGACGCTGCCCTCGCGCAGGGCGGCCGGGTAGAGGCCGAGGCGCATCGTGCCGCCGAGGTCACCGGCGCCCTCGACGAACGCCTTCTGCTCCTCCATCGTCGCGATGACGGGGTGCTCGGTGTCGGCGTCGAACTCGGTCGAGCTCGCGTCGGCGTTGCCGACCACCGAGCGCGCGTACTCGATGACCATGCACTGCAGGCCGAGGCAGATGCCGAGGGTCGGTACCTGCTTCTCACGGGCCCACGTCAGCGCCCCGAGTTTGCCCTCGATGCCGCGCACGCCGAAGCCGCCGGGCACGAGCACGGCGTCGACACCGCCGAGGGCCTTCTGCGCCCCGGCCGGGGTCTGGCACTCGTCGCTCGCCACCCACCGCAGGTTGACCTTGGCGTCGTGGTGGAAGCCACCCGCGCGCAGGGCCTCGGTCACCGAGAGGTAGGCGTCGGGCAGGTCGATGTACTTGCCGACGAGCGCGATCTCGAGGTCGTGCTCGGGGTCGTGCACGCGCTGCAGCAGCTGGTCCCACTCGGTCCAGTCGACGTCACGGAACGGCATCCCGAGGCGGCGCACGACGTACGCGTCGAAGCCCTCGCGGTGCAGCACCTTGGGGATGTCGTAGATGCTCGGCGCGTCGACGCAGGCGGCGACCGCCTCGACCTCGACGTCGCACATGAGCGAGATCTTGCGCTTGATGGGCTCGGGGATCTCGCGGTCGGCGCGCAGCACGAGCCCGTCGGGCTGGATGCCGACCTGGCGCAGGGCCGCGACGGAGTGCTGCGTCGGCTTCGTCTTCAGCTCGCCGCTCGGGGCGAGGTAGGGCACGAGCGAGACGTGGAGGAAGAAGCTGTTGTCGCGCCCGATGAGGTGGCGCACCTGGCGGGCCGCCTCGAGGAAGGGCAGCGACTCGATGTCGCCGACGGTGCCACCGATCTCCGTGATGATGATGTCGGGCGCGTCGGGGCCGCCCGTCGCGAGCGCCCGCATGCGGGCGACGATCTCGTTGGTGATGTGCGGGATCACCTGCACGGTGTCACCGAGGTACTCGCCGCGGCGCTCCTTGGCGATGACGTTGTTGTAGACCTGGCCGGTCGTGACGTTGGCCTGGCCGACGAGGTTGACGTCGAGGAAGCGCTCGTAGTGACCGATGTCGAGGTCGGTCTCGGCCCCGTCGTCGGTGACGAACACCTCTCCGTGCTGGAACGGGTTCATCGTCCCCGGGTCCACGTTGATGTAGGGGTCGAGCTTCTGCATGGTGACCCTGAGGCCACGCGATCGCAGGAGCCGCCCGAGGCTGGATGCCGTGAGGCCCTTGCCGAGCGAGGAGGCGACGCCCCCGGTCACAAAGATGTGTTTCGTCGTGTCCACCACGGGCTTTTACTCTACGTCATCGCTGCGGCGGCTCGACATACCGGTCTCGCCGGCGCGGCGCCTCATGCCCCGGCGACGCGGACCGCGCGCCCGCCCGCCCGCTTCGTGCCGGTTGCCCGGCCGGCCGCACGCGTGGCCGTGGCCCTGCCCGACGTGGTGGCCTTGGTGGCCTTGGTGGCCTTCGTCGACAACGCACCGGCCTCGGTGGCCGTCTGGGCAGCCTGGGCGAGGAGGTCGCGGGCGTGGGCGAGGCCGGCGTCGGAGTCGGGGTCGCCACCCATCATCCGCGACAGCTCGCGCAGCCGCTCGTCGCCGTCGACGACCGTGACGTCGCTCGAGGTGACCGCCCCGTCGTCGGACTTGTGCACGACGAGGTGCCGGTCGGCGAAGGCGGCGACCTGGGCGAGGTGGGTCACGACGATGACCTGCGACTGCCGGGCCAGCCGGGCCAGCCGGGCACCGACGTCGACGGCGGCGCGGCCCCCGACCCCGGCGTCCACCTCGTCGAAGACGAACGTCGGCGGCCCGTCGGCGCCACCACGGGCGGCCCCGACCACCTCGAGGGCGAGCATGACGCGCGACAGCTCACCGCCCGAGGCCGACCGGGCGATGCTGCGGGGGCTGGCCCCCGGGTTGGCGGCCATGAGGATCTCGACGTCGTCGGCGCCGGTGGGCGACACGCGCACCCGGGAGCCGTCGGGGCACGCCACCCCGTCGGGGTCGAGGCGTGGCCGCACCTCGACGACGACCTGTGCGCGCCCCATCGACAGGTGTGCCAGCTCGGCGCAGACGTCGTCGCCGAAGTGGCGGGCGGCCTCGGAGCGGGCCTGCGACAGCGCCGCCACGGCCTCGCCGAGCTCGGCCTCGGCGGTACCGACCCGGTCGCCCAGTGCGTCGACGCTGCCGTCGGCCGTGACGAGGCCGTCGAGGCGGGCGGCGGCCCGGCCGGACCACTCGAGCACCTCGTCGACGGTGTCGCCGTACTTGCGGGTCAGGCCGGCCAGCGTGGCCCGTCGCTGCTGCACGAACTCGAGCCGTCCCGGGTCGAGCTCGACGTCCGTCACGTACGCGGACAGGTCGGCGGCGAGCTCGGTGACGAGGGTGCCCACCTCGTGGAGGCGCTCGTCGAGCTGGCGCAGCTGCTCGTCGTGCTCGGTCCCGGGGGCGAGCGCCGCCCGCGCCCCGGCGAGCAGCTCGCGGACGTCGGCCCGCGACTCCCCCGCCAGGTCGTCGCCGCTGAGCAGCTCGAGCGCGCCCGCGGCGGCGAGGCGCAGGGTGTCGGCGTGGGCGAGGCGCTCGTCCTCGGCGCGCAGGGCGACGTCCTCCGCGGGCTGCGGGTCGACGGCCTCGATCTCCTCGAGGGAGGCGGTGAGGGCGTCGATGTCACGGGCACGCTCGCGGGCCTGGGCGACGAGGGCCTCGTGCTCGGCCTTCAGCGTCCGCCAGCCGTCGTACGACGTGCGCACCCGCTCGCGCAGCGTGAGCACGTCGGACCCGGCGTAGTCGTCGAGCACCTCGCGGTGCGCGTCGCCCTGCTTGAGGCGCCACTGGTCGGCCTGCCCGTGCACGGCGACGAGCAGACGGCCGAGGTCGGCGAGCACGCCGACGGGTGCGGTGCGACCGCCGACGTGGGCGCGGGAGCGGCCGGCGGCCGTCAGTGTGCGGGCGACGACGAGCTCGCCGTCGTCGTGCTCGGCCCCCGCCTCGTCGGCGCGTGCGAGGGCCGGGTGGGTCGAGGCCAGCTCAAGGACCCCCTCGACGCTGGCGCTCTCGCGACCGGTGCGCACGAGACCGCTGTCGGCCCGCTCGCCGAGCAGCAGACCGAGACCGGAGACGACCATCGTCTTGCCCGCGCCGGTCTCGCCCGTGACGACGTTGAGCCCCGGGCTCAGCTCGAGCACCGCGTCGTCGATGACGCCGACCCCGCGGATGCGCATCTGGGTGAACACGTGTCCACCCTAGGGGTGGCCACGGACAGTGCTCCCGCGCCGTGCACCGGATGCCGGCGGGCCGGCATCCGGTGGAGGTCCGGTGAGCGGGTGGCCGGGCTCCGCTGTGTGCGTCGACGGGCTCAGTCGAGCGTCGCGCTCCCGGTGCCGCGCCATCCCTCGACGGAGAGGTGGAACTTCGCCACGAGCCGGTCGGCGAAGGGGGCCGACGACAGGCGCGCGAACCGGATGGGACGCTCGCTGCGACGCACCTCGACCCGCGCTCCCGGGGCGAGGTCGACATGCCGCCGGCCGTCGCACCACAGGACCCCGGTGCCGTCGTTGTCCTCCTCGATCTCGATCGCGAGGTGGGTGTCGGGGCCGAGCACGAGCGGGCGCGCGAAGAGGGCGTGCGCGGAGTTGGGGACGACGAGGATGGCCTCGACCTGCGGCCACACCACGGGTCCGCCGGCGGAGAAGGCGTAGGCGGTCGAGCCGGTCGGCGTCGAGACGATGATGCCGTCGCAGCCCCAGCTCGACAACGGGCGGCCGTCGACCTCGAGCGTCGTGCGCAGCATCCGCTCGCGCGACGCCTTCTCGACGCTCATCTCGTTGAGGGCCCAGCTCGAGGCGACGATCTCCTCGCCGCGGCGCACGGTCACCTCGAGTGTCATGCGCTCGTCGACCTCGTACTGGTTGCGGGCGATGTGCTCGACGGTGGCGCCGAGGTCGTCGCGCTCGGCCTCCGCGAGGAAGCCGACGTGCCCGAGGTTGACCCCGAGCAGCGGCACGTCGACGCTGCGCGCGAACTCGGCGCCGCGCAGGATCGTCCCGTCGCCGCCGAGCACGACGACGAGGTCGCAGCCCTCGGCGACGAGCGCCTCGGGGGCGCTGTCGTCGGCGGCGATGTGCACGCGTGAGGAACGGGTGAGGTCGAGGGCCTGCGCCTCGTCGGCCTGGAGCGAGACCTCGATGCCGAGCGCGGTGAGGCGCTCGATGACCCCGCGGGCCACGGCGATGGCCTCCGGCCGGCGGGGGTGGGCGACGAGCAGGATGCGGCGCGTCACTGGTCTGCCTCCGGCTGCATGCGTTCCAGCATGTCACCCGGGTCGGTCGCCCCCGGGCGGGGGGCGAGCCACAGGAGGAACTCGCGGTTGCCGTCGCCGCCCGCGATGGGGCTCGGCGCCAGGCCGTGCACGTGGAGCCCGGCCTGCTGGGCCGCCCCGACGACGTCGCGCAGCACCCGGCGGTGCTCGTGCCGGGAGGTGACGACCCCCCGCCGGCCGAGACGTTCACGGCCGACCTCGAACTGGGGCTTGACGAGCACGACGAGGTCACCGTCGTCGTGCACGAGGGAGCGGAGCACGGGCAGCACGAGGGTGAGCGAGATGAAGCTGAGGTCGCACACGAGCAGGTCGAACGGTCCGCCGAGCTGCTCGGGCCCGACGTCGCGCACGTTCGTGCCGGGCAGGTCGGTCACCCGGGGGTCGGCGGCCACCGAGGCGACGAGCTGCCCGTGACCGACGTCGAGGGCCGTCACGTGGGCGGCGCCCGCCTCGAGCAGCACCTGGGTGAAGCCACCGGTGCTCGCGCCCACGTCGACACAGCGTCGCCCCTGGACCGTCAGCGGCCACAGCTCGAGGGCGCGGAGCAGCTTCAGGGCCGCCCGACCGACCCAACGGTCTGGCTCACGCGTGAGACTGACGACCGCGTCGTCGGCGACGGGGGTCGACGGGCGGGTGACGGCCCGACCGTCGACGAGCACGGAGCCGGCGACGACGAGCTCACGCGCCTGGGTGCGGGAGCGGGCCAGCCCGCGGGTGACGAGGGAGACGTCGAGGCGGGTGGTCACGCCCGGCCGAGGTCGCCCAGACGACCCTGCAGGAGCCGGTGCACGCGCTCACCGGTGTCGACGCGCTCCTCGAACGACCGGTTCTGCGCCTGGGCCAGCTCGCCGAGAGCCGCGTCGAGGTCGTCGTCCCCCGTCGCCGGCGGTTCCTCCACGGGCTGGTCACCGAGGTCCTCGTGCCGCTCGTCCACCGGCAGCCGGGACGGCTCGGACTGCCCCGTCGACCCGGACGGCGGGGACGGCCGGTTGGTCGAGCCCGCCGGGCCGTGGGGCGACACCGCTCGGGTCTCGTCGACATGCGGTGGTGACGGCACCGGCGCCGGCGCGATCTCGTGGGCGTCGTGGGCGTCGTCGGTGCTGCTCATGGCGACCTCCTGGGTGGACGGTGGTGCCCGTCACCGTACCCGGGCCGCCCCCGACGGACGGCGCTCAGGTGCGGCGGTCGGACGTGTCGCCGGTCGCCCGGTCGGACGGGTCGGTGGCAGCCGGCACGAGCGCGTCGAGCACCGAGGCCAGGGTGACGAGCCGTTCCAGGGCTTCACCTTCAGGTGAAGCGTGAGCCTGTGTGGCGGCGTCACGCCGCTCCAGCAGCAGCGCCAGACCGGCCCGGATCGCCTCCGAGGGATGCCCGTCCTCCCCCTCGAGCACCAGGGCGTCGTCCTGCACGCGCGCGGTGACGGGTCCGCAGCGCCACGTCCCGTCCGACCCGTCCACGCGGACGGGGTCGACGTAGCGCTGGTGCAGCTCACCGAGGTGGCCGATGACATAGGTCGGCGGGGTGGTCGACACGGCGCGGACGAGGTCGCTCGGCGCGTCGACGCCGGTGAGCACCCAGGCGCTGTCGATACCGGTCCTCCCGGCGCCGTCGATGTCGGTGTCGAGACGGTCACCGACGGCCAGGGTCCGGGAGCGGTCGGTGCCGAGGCGGTCGGCGGCGAGCTCGTACAGCGGCGGATGGGGCTTGCCGACGACGGCGTCGGGCTCTCGTCGTGCAGCACGGCCGACGAGCGCCACGTAGGCGCCGTTGCCGGGGGCGTCTCCCCACTCGAGCGGGAGGGTGGCGTCGCCGTTGCTGGCGACCCACGGCACGCCACGCGCGACGTGGCGGGTGGCCACCTCGAAGTCCGTGACCGTCAGCTGCCGGCCCAAACCCTGCAGCACGGCGTCGACCGTCACGTCGTGGTCGGCGGCGTCGGAGGGCGCCACGGCCGTCAGGCCCGCCTCGGTGATGGCGGCCGTGGTACCCGGCCCACCCACGGCCAGCACCCTCACGCCGGGCGACAGCCGTTCCGCGAGGTGTGCGGCGCCGGCCTGAGCGCTCGTCACGACGTCGTCGACCTCGCACGGGGCGCCGAGGCCACGCAGCTGGTCGGCGATGTCCGACGGCATCCGGGACGCGTTGTTCGTCGCGTAGACGATCCGGCGACCGGATGCCACCACGTCGCTCAGTGCCTCCGGGGCCCCTGGAACAGCGCCGTCGCCCCGGTAGACCACCCCGTCGAGGTCGCAGACGACCCCGTCGTAACGGTCCAGCAGCGGCCGCCCGCCCGCGTCAGTCACGCCGGCCGTCGACCTCGCGCTCGTCGTCGCTCCGGGTGTCATCGGCGTCATCGCCGTCAGCGGTCTGCGGCCGGCCGTCGAGGAAGGTGGGGGCGAGGTCCGACCGGGAGTCCGAGCCGTCCACCCGGTCCGGTTCGGTCAGGGCCGTCTGAGGGTCACCCTCGTCGAGCTCGTCGTCCTCCGCGTCGTCCTCGTCGTCCTCGTCGTCCTCGTCGTCCTCGTCGTCGGCGTCCTCCTCGAGGTCACCGTCGTCGTCCTGGTCGTCGTCATCCGCGTCGTCAAGGTCCTCGTCGTCGAGGTCGTCGTCGTCGAGCTCGCCATCCTCGTCGGCGTCGTCCTCGTCGGCAGCACTCAGGTCGCCATCGGTCATGAGCTCGTCGTCGTCACCGAGAAGGTCGGTCACCTCGACCCCGTCGAGCTCGTCCAGCCGCTCAGCGGCGTCCGTGGTCAGCTCGTGGTCGGCGTCGGCCGCACGGGAGAACCACTCCCGCGCCCCCTCCACGTCTCGGACAGCGAGCTTGGCGTCCGCGTACGCGTAGTAGAGGCGGGCGGCCGACGGCCGGTTGGGGCTGATGCGGCGCGAGAGATCCGCCAGGCCGGCCACGGCGGCGTCCGACTGACCGAGGTCACGACGGATGCCGGACACGACGATGGCCAGCTCGACGCGGTCGTCGATGGCGAGCGTGCTCGTCTCCGGGGACTGGGCCAGCTCGAGGGCCTTGTCGTGCCGGCCGAGGGCCCGCTCGCAGTCGACCATGAGGGGCAGCAGGTGGTTGCTGCCAGACAGCCGACGGACGGTGCGGAACTCCCCGAGCGCCCGGGCCCAGTCACCGAGCCGGTAGGCCACGAGACCGAGCGCCTCGCGGGCGGCCGGGACGCGGCCGGCGCGACGCACGGCCGTCTCGGCGTGAGCAAGGGCGGCCTGTGCGTCGACGTCGAGCAGCTCGGCAACCATGACGAGGTGCTGGGCGACGCCCTCGGCGTTCTCCTTCGAGAGGGTCCGCAGCTGGTTCTTCACGCCGCGGTCGACCTCGTGGCCGGTCACACCCTCACGGATACGGGGCTCGGGCAGGCGCGGCGACTTGGGCGTGAGCATCTGACCGCCGCGCTGCTGGCGGTCGCGGCCGGCTCCCCCGCGCGGACCGTCGTCGCGACGCGGACGGTCACGGTCGAACGAACGCGAGCCGCCGCGGTCGTCGCGCTGGGGGCGGTCACGATCGAAGGAACGCGGACCGCTCCGGTCGTCGCGACGAGGGCCGCCACGATCGTCGCGCTGGGGGCGGTCACGATCGAAGGAACGCGAGCCACCGCGGTCGTCACGACGAGGGCCGCCACGATCGTCACGCTGGGGACGGTCACGATCGAAGGAACGCGGACCGCTCCGGTCGTCACGACGGGGGCCACCGCGGTCGTCACGCTGCGGACGGTCACGATCGAAGGAACGCGGACCGCTCCGGCCGTCACGACGAGGGCCACCGCGGTCGTCACGCTGCGGACGGTCACGATCGAAGGAACGCGGACCGCTCCGGCCGTCACGACGGGGACCACCCCTGTCGTCACGACGGTCGCGGTCGAACGACCGCGCGCGGTCGTCGCCGGGCCGGCGAGGGTCGTTTGACCGCGCACGGTCAAACGTCCGGCGCGGGCGGCGCTCGTCGTCCCCGCGCTCGCGGTCGGGCCTGTCCTGGTCGTCGCTCATGAATCCATCATCCTCGTCGTCGAGCCCGAGTGACACCATCGGCCGTGCGGGCACAAAAAAAGAGCGCCCCCGACGAACCGTTGCGGTGTCGTCAGGGGCGCTCCTGTAATGGTTGTCCGGCTGCGTCCTACTCTCCCACACCGTCACCAGTGCAGTACCATCGGCGCTGAAGGGCTTAGCTTCCGGGTTCGGAATGGAGCCGGGCGTTTCCCCTTCGCTATGGCAGCCGTAACTCTATGGAGATGTCCACCCACCAGATTCGGCCGCCGTGTGTCGCGGGGCCGTGGTGGTGGGGGTGTTTCTCAGTTCTTGGGTCCCCTGGACCGGTACGTGTGGGGGCTGTGGCTGTAGCCAACCCACACCCGGTCAAGGGTTGTTGTGTTGTCAGTTCGCCGTTTGTGTATCGGGAACTGCACAGTGGACGCGGAGCATCTTCGTGGTTATCAAGTTATCGGCTTATTAGTACCGGTCAGCTCCACACATTGCTGTGCTTCCACATCCGGCCTATCAACCCAGTCGTCTAGCTGGGAGCCTCTCACCCTCGCGGGTCTGGAAACCTCATCTTGAAACGTGCTTCCCGCTTAGATGCTTTCAGCGGTTATCACTTCCGAACGTAGCTAATCAGCGGTGCCCTTGGCAGAACAACTGACACACCAGAGGTTCGTCCATCCCGGTCCTCTCGTACTAGGGACAGCCTTTCTCAAGTTTCCTACGCGCACAGCGGATAGGGACCGAACTGTCTCACGACGTTCTAAACCCAGCTCGCGTACCGCTTTAATGGGCGAACAGCCCAACCCTTGGGACCTACTCCAGCCCCAGGATGCGACGAGCCGACATCGAGGTGCCAAACCATGCCGTCGATATGGACTCTTGGGCAAGATCAGCCTGTTATCCCCGGGGTACCTTTTATCCGTTGAGCGACGGCGCTTCCACAAGCCACCGCCGGATCACTAGTCCCGACTTTCGTCCCTGCTCGACATGTCTGTCTCACAGTCAAGCTCCCTTGTGCACTTACACTCAAAACCTGATTACCAACCAGGCTGAGGGAACCTTTGGGCGCCTCCGTTACCTTTTAGGAGGCAACCGCCCCAGTTAAACTACCCACCAGGCACTGTCCCTGATCCGGATCACGGACCGAGGTTAGATATCCAGAACGACCAGAGTGGTATTTCAACGTTGACTCCACCAGCACTGACGTGCCAGCTTCACAGTCTCCCACCTATCCTACACAAGCCGTACCGAACACCAATACCAAGCTGTAGTAAAGGTCCCGGGGTCTTTCCGTCCTGCTGCGCGTAACGAGCATCTTTACTCGTAGTGCAATTTCGCCGAGTTCGTGGTTGAGACAGTGGAGAAGTCGTTACGCCATTCGTGCAGGTCGGAACTTACCCGACAAGGAATTTCGCTACCTTAGGATGGTTATAGTTACCACCGCCGTTTACTGGCGCTTAAGTTCTCAGCTTCGCACTTGCGTGCTAACCGGTCCCCTTAACGTTCCAGCACCGGGCAGGCGTCAGTCCGTATACATCGTCTTGCGACTTCGCACGGACCTGTGTTTTTAGTAAACAGTCGCTTCTCCCTGGTCTCTGCGGCCGATCACGCTCAGCCAGCTAGTGGCGTCACGATCAGGGCCCCCCTTCTCCCGAAGTTACGGGGGTATTTTGCCGAATTCCTTAACCACGATTCACTCGATCGCCTTGGTATTCTCTACCTAACCACCTGAGTCGGTTTGGGGTACGGGCGGCTCGAACCTCGCTAGAAGTTTTTCTCGGCAGCATAGGATCACCCTCTTCCCGCATTCGCGGTCACTATCAGGTCTCAGGCTGTGTGCGGTCCGGATTTGCCTGGACCGCGCCCTACACCCTTGGACGTGGACAACCATCGCCACGCGGAGGCTACCTTCCTGCGTCACTCCATCGCTTGACTACTACCAGTTCGGGTCATGCGCTCCACACACCGGTGGGACCGAAGTCCCGGTGGCGTGCTTCAGGCACTTAGCATCACAAGGTTCATCATGGGCGGTCCTTCGCCGGTTCCGGAATATCAACCGGATGTCCATCGACTACGCCTGTCGGCCTCGCCTTAGGTCCCGACTTACCCAGGGCAGATTAGCTTGACCCTGGAACCCTTGGTTATTCGGCGGACGGGTTTCTCGCCCGTCATTCGCTACTCATGCCTGCATTCTCACTCGTGTCGCCTCCACGGCTGGATCACTCCGCCGCTTCCCTGGCGACACGACGCTCCCCTACCCATCAACACGCCTGGACACCGAACCCGCAGGTGTCGGTGCCGAGCAATATGTCAATGCCACAGCTTCGGTGGTGTGCTTGAGCCCCGCTACATTGTCGGCGCGGAATCACTTGACCAGTGAGCTATTACGCACTCTTTGAAGGGTGGCTGCTTCTAAGCCAACCTCCTGGTTGTCACAGCAACTCCACATCCTTTCCCACTTAGCACACGCTTAGGGACCTTAGCTGGTGATCTGGGCTGTTTCCCTCTCGACTACGGAGCTTATCCCCCGCAGTCTCACTGCCACGCTTAAACTTACCGGCATTCGGAGTTTGGCTAACGTCAGTAACCTGGTGAGGCCCATCAGCTATCCAGTAGCTCTACCTCCGGCAAGAAACACGTGACGCTGCACCTAAATGCATTTCGGGGAGAACCAGCTATCACGGAGTTTGATTGGCCTTTCACCCCTACCCACAGCTCATCCCCTCAGTTTTCAACCTAAGTGGGTTCGGTCCTCCACGCAGTCTTACCTGCGCTTCAACCTGGCCATGGGTAGATCACTCCGCTTCGGGTCTAGACCCAGCGACTATATCGCCCTATTCGGACTCGCTTTCGCTACGGCTTCCCCACACGGGTTAACCTCGCCACTGAGCACTAACTCGCAGGCTCATTCTTCAAAAGGCACGCCGTCACCCCACACACCCAATGGTGGGAGGCTCCGACGGATTGTAGGCACACGGTTTCAGGATCTATTTCACTCCCCTCCCGGGGTACTTTTCACCTTTCCCTCACGGTACTTGTCCGCTATCGGTCACCAGGGAATATTTAGGCTTAGCAGGTGGTCCTGCCAGATTCACACGGGATTTCTCGGGCCCCGTGCTACTTGGGATCCCCATCTGGAGTCCACACCATTTCGTCTACGGGGGTCGCACCCTCTGTGCCGAGCCATTCAAGACTCTTCGACTATGACGCAGATTTCTTACTCCATGCCGGCATGTCAGCACCGACTGATAGGTCCCACGACCCCGGACATGCAACGCCTGACAGCTATCACACACGCCCGGTTTAGCCTCATCCGCTTTCGCTCGCCACTACTCACGGAATCACTGTTGTTTTCTCTTCCTGTGGGTACTGAGATGTTTCACTTCCCCACGTTCCCTCCACACACCCTATATATTCAGGTGCGGGTGACTGGACTTGCCTCCAGCCGGGTTTCCCCATTCGGAAATCCTCGGATCACAGTCTGGTTATCGACTACCCGAGGCTTATCGCAGATTCCTACGTCCTTCTTCGGTTCCTGGTGCCAAGGCATCCACCGTGTGCCCTTAAAAACTTGAGCCACAAAGATGCTCGCGTCCACTGTGAAGTTCTCAAAACACAACCGGCACCCCACCACCCGAACACGTCCATACGAACGCGCCGGCACGTGAAGCCCGAACCAACCAGAGTCACCGACACCCACCACGACCCCCCCGGCAACCACACGAACCAGACCACAAGGCCTGACCCGCACAGCTACCAGAAACATCCCTGGCAGGGCCCGATTCCTCAGGACCCAACAACGTGTCACGACACCCCCCGGGATTCCCCACCGGCCGCGTTCCCCAACCCCACCCCACCGACCACGCCGAAGCGAGGACACGAGGAGGAGGTTCGTACTGACGACCAGGCACGAGACCCAGACGATGCCCATCATTGATGTTCCACCCATGAGCACCTGCCGTCCCACACTCGGGGACAGACCAGGCTCACCAGCAACAGCTGGCAGCTCCTTAGAAAGGAGGTGATCCAGCCGCACCTTCCGGTACGGCTACCTTGTTACGACTTAGTCCCAATCGCCAGTCCCACCTTCGACGGCTCCCCCTGCACAAGGCAGTTGGGCCACCGGCTTCGGGTGTTACCGACTTTCGTGACTTGACGGGCGGTGTGTACAAGGCCCGGGAACGTATTCACCGCAGCGTTGCTGATCTGCGATTACTAGCGACTCCGACTTCATGGGGTCGAGTTGCAGACCCCAATCCGAACTGAGACCGGTTTTTTGGGATTCGCTCCACCTCGCGGTTTCGCAGCCCTTTGTACCGGCCATTGTAGCATGCGTGAAGCCCAAGACATAAGGGGCATGATGATTTGACGTCATCCCCACCTTCCTCCGAGTTGACCCCGGCAGTCTCCCATGAGTCCCCAACCACCGAAGTGTTGCTGGCAACATGGAACGAGGGTTGCGCTCGTTGCGGGACTTAACCCAACATCTCACGACACGAGCTGACGACAACCATGCACCACCTGTACACCAGCCCGAAGGAACACCCATCTCTGGATGCGTCCGGTGTATGTCAAGCCTTGGTAAGGTTCTTCGCGTTGCATCGAATTAATCCGCATGCTCCGCCGCTTGTGCGGGCCCCCGTCAATTCCTTTGAGTTTTAGCCTTGCGGCCGTACTCCCCAGGCGGGGAACTTAATGCGTTAGCTGCGGCACGGATCTCGTGGAATGAGACCCACACCTAGTTCCCAACGTTTACGGCATGGACTACCAGGGTATCTAATCCTGTTCGCTCCCCATGCTTTCGCTTCTCAGTGTCAGTAATGGCCCAGAGACCTGCCTTCGCCATCGGTGTTCCTCCTGATATCTGCGCATTCCACCGCTACACCAGGAATTCCAGTCTCCCCTACCACACTCTAGTCTGCCCGTACCCACTGCAAGTCCGGGGTTGAGCCCCGGATTTTCACAGCAGACGCGACAAACCACCTACAAGCTCTTTACGCCCAATAATTCCGGACAACGCTCGCACCCTACGTATTACCGCGGCTGCTGGCACGTAGTTAGCCGGTGCTTCTTCTGCAGGTACCGTCACTTTCGCTTCTTCCCTGCTGAAAGAGGTTTACAACCCGAAGGCCGTCATCCCTCACGCGGCGTCGCTGCATCAGGCTTTCGCCCATTGTGCAATATTCCCCACTGCTGCCTCCCGTAGGAGTCTGGGCCGTGTCTCAGTCCCAGTGTGGCCGGTCGCCCTCTCAGGCCGGCTACCCGTCGTCGCCTTGGTGAGCCACTACCTCACCAACAAGCTGATAGGCCGCGAGCCCATCCCAGACCGAAAAACTTTCCACACCCAGCACATGCGTGCGAGTGTCATATCCGGTATTAGCTCCGGTTTCCCGAAGTTATCCCAGAGTCTGGGGCAGGTTGCTCACGTGTTACTCACCCGTTCGCCACTGATCCGACCAAGCAAGCTTGATCATCACCGTTCGACTTGCATGTGTTAAGCACGCCGCCAGCGTTCGTCCTGAGCCAGGATCAAACTCTCCGTTGAAAAAACACCCAACAAAGGGCTCAAAACCCAGCTGAAAAACCGAACAACCAGCAAAAAAACTGATCATCAGTCAAATCAACTCAAAGAAACATCCCAACCAGAACCCACGCACACCCACCACAACGGCAGACCCACGCAAGCCCCAGCCAACGGGACAAAAAAATGGCATCAATAATGTGACACGCTGTTGAGTTCTCAAGAATCGGACGCACACCGTCCCGCGGCTCAGCGAGCCATGTTCCCGGGGCTGGTCCTTCTAAGTTAGCCGCTCTCCAGCTTGGGAGTCAAACCCGTGAACCGCCTCTTGGAGGGGCCGGATCTGCTCGCTTGGTTTCCCGCGGCAGTGAGAACATTACATGGGTTGTGGCCCAGCGCCTAATCGCCTCCCGGGACGAGGCCCGTCAGGCCTCTGACCTGCGACGATGCGCCCGCGGTGCCGCGCGAGCGCCGTGCCGCCCCTGCCACGAGGCGGGGTCTCAGGCGACCCGGTCGACCACCACGGGGAGCAGATCGGGGCGTGATCCCTCAGGCGCGAGCGTGTACCCGCCCTCCAGCGCCTCGAGGGCACGCTCGAACCGCTCCGGGGTGTCGGTGTGCAGCGTCATGAGCGGCTCTCCCCCACGCACCACCGCACCGGGCTTGGCGTGCAGCTCGACGCCGGCGCCGGCCTGCACCGGGTCCTCCTTGCGGGCCCGACCCGCGCCGAGGCGCCACGCCGCCACCCCGACGGCGAGGGCGTCGAGCCGCACGAGCACCCCGTCGGCCGGTGCAAGCACGGTGTGGGTCTCCGCCGCCGTCGGCAGCGCGGCGTCGGGGTCGCCCCCCTGGGCCCGGATCATCCCGCGCCACACGTCCATGGCCCGTCCGCTCGCGAGGACGTCCGCCGGGTCGACCCCGTCGACGCCCGCCCCGGTGACCATCTCCCGGGCCAGGGCGACGGTCAGCTCGACGACGTCGGGCGGCCCCCCGCCCTGCAGCACCTCGACCGACTCGCGCACCTCGAGGGCGTTGCCGGCCGTGAGCCCGAGCGGGGTCTGCATGTTCGTCAGGAGCGCGACGGTGCGCACCCCGGCATCCGTGCCGAGGGCCACCATCGTCTCGGCGAGCTCCCGGGCGCTGTCGACGTCCTTCATGAACGCCCCGCTGCCCACCTTGACGTCGAGCACGAGCGAGCCGGTGCCCTCGGCGATCTTCTTGCTCATGATCGAGGTCGCGATGAGGGGGATGCACGAGACCGTCCCCGTCACGTCACGCAGGGCGTAGAGCTTGCGGTCCGCCGGGGCGAGCCCCGTGCCGGCCGCGCAGATGACCGCTCCGACGTCGTCGAGCTGGGCCCGCATCTGCTCGTTGGAGAGGTTCGCCTGCCACCCGGGGATCGACTCGAGCTTGTCAAGGGTGCCCCCCGTGTGCCCGAGCCCGCGCCCGCTCAGCTGCGGCACGGCCACTCCGCAGGCCGCCACGAGCGGAGCCAGCGGCAGCGTGATCTTGTCGCCGACCCCGCCCGTCGAGTGCTTGTCGCTCGTGGGCCGCGAGAGCCCCGAGAAGTCGAGACGCTCACCGGAGCGGATCATCGCGTCGCACCACCGCGCGATCTCGCGGCGGCTCATTCCGTTGAGGTAGACCGCCATGGCGAGGGCGGACATCTGCTCCTCGGCCACCACCCCCCGGGTGTACGCGTCGACCACCCAGTCGATCTGCCCGTCGGACAGCTCCTCGTGGTCGCGCTTGGCAGAGATGACGTCGACGGCGTCGAAGGCTTGGCTCACGCGCCCATCATGGCCCAGCACCCCCGTGCGGTGGGTGACCGGCGACCCGGTTCCGCCGTCGGCGTGACGACCTCGCCGACTGCCCCCGGGGACCCACGGCGCCGCCGCGAAGGCGAGGATGCCGGTCGGCCGGGTCCGTGGGCGACGTCGCCCCGTGCGGGGGGCGCGGGTCAGCGGGCGGCGTCGAGGTCGTGCGCTCCGAACGCCTGGGGCAGCACGGCGGTCATCGGCAGGACGCCCTCCGGCGTCATGACGAGACACTCCGGCCCGCCGTTCTCCCAGAGCAGCTGCCGGCACCGGCCGCAGGCCATGAGCGGCTGCCCGTCGCCACCGACGCAGTAGACCGCCACGAGGCGGCCGCCACCGGTGGCGTGCAGCTCGCTCACCATGCCGCACTCGGCGCACAGGGCCACGCCGTAGGCCGCGTTCTCGACGTTGCAGCCGGCCACGACGCGCCCGTCGTCGACGAGCCCGGCCACGCCGACGGGGAAACGCGAGTACGGCGCGTAGGCCCGTCGCATCAGCTCGACGGCCCGCTCGTGCAGGGCCTCCCAGTCGACGGCGACGGACGCCGCCCCGGGCGCGGTCGCCGCCCCCGGCCCACCGGCATCCGGCCCGGGTGGGTGGGAGGTCACGACGCCTCTCCCTTGCGGTAGACCGCCCCGTCGGCGGCCGGCATCCGGAGTCGTTGGGAGGCGAACGCGAGCACGAGGAGGGTGGCGACGTAGGGGGTCATGCCGGTGAACTCGTCAGGCACGCTCGAGCTGAGCAGGAACCACAGCAGGGCGAGCACGCCCATGACGACCATCGGCACGCCCTTCATGCGCTTGCCCGCGCGACGGCGCAGGTACTGCCACACCCCCCAGGCCACGAGCAGCAGCCCGATCGGCAGGAGGTAGGCGCGGATGACGTCGCCGCCGCTGCGCAGCTGGACGGCGTCGGCGTAGCCGAAGAGCGCCGCGCCCCCGGCCAGACCGCCGGGCCGCCAGTTGCCGAAGATCATGGCGGCGAGGCCGATGTAGCCGCGACCGCCCGTCTGGCCCTCGCGGTAGAGGTTCGAAGCGACGAGGACGAGGAACCCACCGGCGAGGCCGGCCATGCCCCCGGAGACGAGCACCGCCGTGAACTTGTAGCGGTAGACGTTGACGCCGAGGGTCTCGGCCGCCTGGGGTGACTCGCCGCAGGCGCGCAGGCGCAGCCCGAACGCCGTGCGCCACAGGACGAACCACGTCAGCACGAGCAGGGCGACCGCGACGACGACGAGCACGTTGACCCGGGTCGTCAGGGCGCCGACGATGCCGGCGAGGTCGGAGACGAGCCACCACTGCTTGGCGGCGAGGTCCTCGAGGGGCTGCTCGAGGCCGGGGATGCCGATGAACGGCAGCTGCTGCAGCGGCGGCGACTGGGTGGGCCCACCGCCGGGCAGGCCGGTGAAGGTGCGCACCGCGAGGTAGGCGCCCGCCCCTGCCCCCAGCAGGTTGATGGCGACGCCGGACACGATGTGGTCGACGCCGAAGACGACGGTGGCGAGGGCGTGGATGGCGCCGCCGACGACGCCGAGCAGCAGGGCGCCGAGGATGCCGGCCCACGGACCGTAGTGGTAGCCGACGAACGCGCCGCCCCACGTGCCGAGGATCATCATGCCCTCGAGGCCGATGTTGACGACGCCCGCGCGTTCGCTCCACAGACCGCCGAGGCCGGCGAGCCCGATGGGCACGGCGAGGCCGATGGCGGCGCGCAGCGCGCCGGTCGAGTCGATGTCGTTGGCGCCGGTGAGCACGCGCACGGTCGAGATGACGACGACGGCGCCGAAGACGACCGCCGCCCAGAACCACCACGGCCGGGTGCGGCGCGAGCGTGCCGCCTCGGGCTCGCGCACGACGTCGGCGGCCTGCAGGCCCGCGGCGCTCACGCGGCCGCCCCCTCGGTCGCGGGCTGGCGTCGGGCGAGCTCGGCGGCGACGCGGCGCTGCTCCATCGCGATGCCGGCCCGGCGCACGACCTCGTAGGCGATGACGACCGACAGCACGATGACTCCCTGGATGACGAGGACGAGGCGGTCGCTGACGCCGGCCGTGATCTGCAGGCCGTTGCCCTGCGCGTCGAGGTAGGCCCAGAGCAGGGCCGCGAAGGCGATGCCGACCGGGTGGTTGCGCCCGAGCAGGGCGATGGCGATGCCCGCGAAGCCCAGGCCGGCCTGGACGGTGTCGCCGTAGACGTAGTCCTGGCCGAAGAGCAGCGGCATGCCGACGAGGCCGGCGGCGGCGCCCGAGATGAGCATCGAGGTCAGCACCATGCGCTTGACCTTGACGCCGCTCGCGACGGCGGCCGACTCCGAGCGGCCCGTGGCGCGCAGGTCGAACCCGAACCGGGTCTTGTTGAGCACGAACCAGTAGGCGAACCCCACGACGACGGCGAGCACGATGAGCCCGTACACGCGGCTCGGGGTGGCGATGATGCCGTCGAGCGAGATGCCGGGGACGCGCGAGTCGTCGGGCAGCGGCTTCGTGTTCGTCGCGTTGCTCCCCTGCACCCGCTCGGCCGTCTTGCCGAGCAGGAAGGCGACGAGGAAGGTCGCGATGGCGTTGAGCATGATCGTCGAGATGACCTCGGACACGCCGCGGGTGATCTTCAGCAGGCCCGCGATGCCGGCCCAGACCGCACCGGACGCCATGGCCACGAGCAGGGCCACGATGACGTTCAGCCAGCCGGGCAGCCAGCCCTGGCCGGCGAAGAGGGCCGCGGCGAAGCTGGCGACGCGGTACTGGCCGTCGACGCCGATGTTGAACAGGTTCATCCGGAAGCCGATGGCGACCGCGATGGCCGACAGGTAGTAGACCGTCGCCGCGTTGACGATGGCGATGATCTGGCGCGGCAGCGGCACCTTGAACAGCTGGCTCCAGACGGCGCCCACCGGGTCGCCGGCCACGAGCAGGATGACCGTCGTGACGAGCACCGCCACGACGATCGCGAGCAGGGGCGCCGCGGCCGCCATGCCGAGGCGCCGGGGGTCGAGCCGGGCGCTCATCGCGACCCTCCGTCCGTGGGCGTGCCGGCTGCGCCGGTGTGGTCGGTGCCAGTCGGGCCGCCGGCGGCGGTCGCGCCGGTGGCGCCGGTCGCGCCCGTCATCGCGGCGCCGAGCTGCTCGCGGGTGACGACGTCGGGGTCGAAGTCGCCCGACAGCCGCCCGCGCAGGATGACGCGGATCGTGTCGGACAGACCGACGAGCTCCTCGAGGTCGGCCGAGATGAGCAGCACCCCGAGCCCCTCGCGGCGGGCCTGCTTGATGTGGTCCCAGATCGCCGACTGGGCGCCCACGTCGACGCCGCGCGTCGGGTGGGCGGCGACGAGCACCCGCGGGTTGCGGCGCATCTCGCGGCCGATGATGAGCTTCTGCTGGTTGCCGCCGGACAGCGAGCCCGACGTCACGTCGATCGACGGCGTGCGCACGTCGAACTGCTCGACGATCTCGCGGGTCTCCTGCTTCGCGGCGGCGGCGTCGATGAGGAGGCCGCCCGGCCCGGTCAGGTTCGCCCGGTCGGTCTGGTGGCCGAGGATGACGTTCTCCCACAGCGGGGCCTCGAGCAGCAGGGCGTGCCGGTGACGGTCCTCGGGGATGTAGCCGATGCCCGCCTCGCGGATCTCGCGCACCTGCCAGTCGGACGTGTCGACGTCACCGAGCAGGATGCGGCCCGAGCTGGGCTCGCGCATGCCCATGATGACCTCCACCAGCTCGGCCTGCCCGTTGCCCTCGACGCCGGCGATGCCGACGACCTCGCCGGCGTGGATGACGAGGTCGATGCCGTCGAGCAGGGCGCGCCCACCGGCCGGGTCGGCGAGCGAGGTGCCCTCGATGGTGAGCAGCGGCGTGTCCGTCACGGTCGACTCGTCGGTCGAGGGCGAGGGCAGCTCGGAGCCGACCATGAGCTCGGCGAGGTCGCGGGGGGTGACGCCCTTCGGGTCGACCTCCGCGACGGTCGAGCCGCGCCGGATGACGGTGATGGCGTCGGCGACCTTGAGCACCTCGTCGAGCTTGTGCGAGATGAAGACGACGGTCAGGCCCTCGGCCTTGAGCTCGCGCAGGTTGCCGAACAGCTCGTCGACCTCCTGCGGGACGAGCACCGCGGTGGGCTCGTCGAGGATGACGATCTTCGCGCCGCGGTAGAGCACCTTGAGGATCTCGATGCGCTGGCGGGCGCCGACCCCGAGGTCGGCCACGAGCGCGTCGGGCTCGACGCCGAGGCCGTACGACGTCGAGATCTCACGGATGCGTCGCCGGGCGGCGTCGCCGATGCCGTGCAGCTTCTCGGCGCCGAGGACGACGTTCTCGAGCACGGTGAGGTTGTCGGCCAGCTGGAAGTGCTGGAAGACCATGCCGATGCCCGCGGCGATCGCGTCGGACGGCGTGCGCAGCGTGCGCACCGTGCCGTCGACGGTGATCGTGCCCTCGTCGGGCTGTTGGACGCCGTAGAGGATCTTCATGAGCGTCGACTTGCCGGCACCGTTCTCGCCGACGATGGCGTGGACGGTGCCGCGGTCGACCGTGAGCTCGATGTCCTTGTTGGCGACGACACCCGGGAAGCGCTTCGTGATGCCGTGCAGCTCGACTGCGGGGGTGCCGTGATGGGTCACTCGATGGGTCACGGCGGCGCCGCCGCCCGCCCCGACGGCATCCGCGGGGACGTCGGTCGGGCCGGGGTGGCTCGCCTTCGGGTCGTTGACGATGACGCACGCTCCTACTCGGGGTGACGAAGGTCTCGGGACCGACAGGCAGAACCTACACAGTGGAGCCCACGCGCAGGCTCACCCTGGGTCCGCCCAGGGGCCCGCACGGGAACGGCCCGGACGACGCGGAGGCGTCGACCGGGCCGTACGCACCCGTGGGGGCGTGGTGGTCGGCAGCGATCAGGAGCTGGGGACGGTGATCGACCCGTCGATGATCTGCTGCTTGTACTCGTCGAGCTTGCTCTTGATGTCGTCGACCTGGCCACCGGTCGTCGAGTAGTCGACACCGCCCGCCTTGAGGTCGAAGACCTTGTTGCCGGCCTTGAACGAGCCGTCCTGGACCGCCTTGATGAAGTCGAAGACGCCGACGTCGACCTTCTTGACCATCGAGGTCATGATGACGTCGCGCACGTCGGCGGGAGCGGTCTTGGCCTGGTCGGAGTCGACACCGATCGCGAGCTTGCCCGCGGCCTTGGCGGCGGTGAAGACGCCTCCACCCGAGCCACCGGCGGCGTGGTAGACGATGTCGGCGCCGGACTGGTACATGCCCTCGGCGGCGGCCTTGCCCTTGTCGACGGACGCGAAGCCCGAGAAGTCCGGCGGCTGCGTCAGGTACTTGACGTCGATCTTGATGTCGGGCTTGACGGCCTTGGCGCCGGCCTCGTAGCCGACCTCGAACTTCTTGATGAGGTCGGTCTGCACGCCACCGACGAAGCCGATGCGGTTGGTCTTCGTCTTGAGCGCGGCGGCCGCACCGACGAGGAAGCTGCCCTGCTCCTCGGCGAAGGTGATCTGCTCGACGTTGCTGCCGGCCGAGTCGGGTGACGCGTCGTCGATGATGGCGAACTTGACGTCGGGGTTGGCCTTGGCGGCTTCGCCGACCGACTTGGCGTAGGCGAAGCCGACGGCGATGACGTTGGTGTAGCCGGCGTCGATGAGCTGCTGCAGGCGCTCCTTGCGGGCGGACTCGGCCTCGCCGTTGACGGCGGCGGCCTCCTTGCCCTCCACCCCGAGCTCGCTCTTGGCCTTGTCCAGGCCCGCGGCGGCGGCGTCGTTGAACGACTGGTCGCCGCGGCCACCCACGTCGTAGGCCATGCCGACCTTGAGGCCGGCTCCCCCACCGCCCGCCGTGCTGCCCGCGGTGCTGCCGCTGCCGGATCCGGGGGCCGTGTCAGTGCTGCTGCCGCAGGCCGCGAGGCCCAGTGCAGCCGCCGCGACGACGGCCGCGACCTTGGTTGCGTGACGCAAGGTGGTGCTCCTTCAAGTCTTCGGACCGACGACGACATCGGCCCACATGGCACGGAACTGTAACCGTGGCGACCGCAGGATCTACCAGCGTTCGGGGATCCTGCCGGAAGTGTTACCGATCCGCGACCGCGGCGACGACGCATCCGGCGAGGGTCTTCGCACCCACCGCGATGGCGCCCTCGTCGACGAGCAGGTCACCCCGGTGCAGGTCGAACGTGGCGCCCCCGGGCACCCGGGTCCCGAGGCGTGCCATGGCCCCGTTGACCTTGGTGAGGTACCAGGCGAAGTCCTCGCCCCCGAGTGACTGCGGGGTCGGCGCGACCGTCGCCCCGGCGCGGGTGACGGCCTGCGTCAGCACGTCGATGCACGCCGCCTCGTTGACCACCGGCGGCACGCCCTTGGTGATGTGGACGTCGGCGGTGACGAGGTACGGGGCGACGACGGCGTGGACGATCTCCTCGACGAGCCGCTCGGAGCCCTCCCACGCGGTGGCGTCGAGCATGCGCAGGGTGCCGAGGGCCTTGCCCGTCGCCGGGATGACGTTGTGCGCGCCGCCGGCGTGCACCGCGCCCCACACGAGCGCGGCCGCCGCGCGCGGGTCGAGGCGGCGCGAGAGTGCGGCGGGGACGTCGGTGACGACCTTGGCGAGCGCGTAGGTGAGGTCCTGGGTGAGGTGCGGCCGCGAGGTGTGCCCGCCCCGCCCCGTCAGGGTGACCTCGACCTGGTCGGCCGCCGCCGTGATCGGCCCGACCCGCAGGCCGACCTGGCCCACGTCGAGGGAGGGGTCGCAGTGGAGGGCGTAGATGCTGTCGACGCCGGCGAGCCCGTCCTGCGCGACGACCTCCTCGGCGCCGCCGGGCATGAGCTCCTCGGCGGGCTGGAAGACGAGGCGGGCGGCGACGCCGGCGTCGACGAGCACGGGCTCGACGGCCTTGAGGGCGAGCGCGGCGCCGAGCAGCGAGGTGGTGTGCACGTCGTGCCCGCACGAGTGGCTGACACCGTCGGTGGTCGAGGCGAAGGGCAGCCCGGTCTGCTCGCGGATCGGCAGGGCGTCGAGGTCGCCGCGCAGGGCCACGCGTCGGACCGGCTCGGTCGCGCCCAGCTCGGCGACGAGACCCGTCCCGCGCAGCCGCCGGACGGCGATCCCCGCCCGCTCGAGGCGGGCGGCGACGGTGGCGGTCGTGCGCACCTCGCCGTGGCCGAGCTCGGGGTGGGCGTGCAGGTCACGGCGCAGCGCGACGAGCTCGTCGGCGTGGGCGTCGACCACGCGCACGATCTCGGCGGAGGCCTCGGACTGCGTCACGAGCACCGGATCCTACCGACGGTGGCCGGGACCGCCGACCACGACGGCGCCGACGGCGTGGGTCATGCTGTCCGTCCGAGCGTCGTCGAGGCACGGGGACGGCGCCGGACGGGCGACCGAGGACCGGGAGGACGCGGAGTGGGCGGGACGGTGGACGGCACGCGGCCGGATGCCGGGACGCCCCCTGCCGTGCCCACGGTGGCCGAGGTCGTGCGCCGGGTCGACGGCGCCACGCCCTTCGTCTCGGTCGTCACCTCCTCCCCCGGCCCGACCGTTCGCCTCGACGAAGTCGCGGCGCACGTGGCGGCGGGGTCGGACCCCTTCGCGCCGTGGCGTGGCGAGCTGAACCGTCGGCAGGAGGCGAGCGCGGGACGGCCCGTGCCACCGCACGTGCCGGCCGCCTTCGTGCTGCAGTGGTGGTGCGAGGTCGTCGCCACGCCGCTCGCCGGCGCCGTCGCCACCGGGCCGTGGGTGCTGTCGCCCGCCCCCGTCGCGGCCGGGCGTGAGACCGCGTCGGTCGGGCTGGGCTTCGAGCTGGCCCCGGCCCTGCACCCCGCGCGGGTGGTCGTCGACGCCGACCGGTGGGAGGTACGGCCCGAGCCCGACCGCGCCCACCGGGAGGCCGTGGCCCGCGAGCTGTACGTCGAGATCGCCTCGCCGGTCGTGGCCGCCTTCGCGCCGGAGGTGCGCATGGGGTCGCGGCAGCGGTGGGGCGTGCTGCACGACACCTGGGGCACGGCCGTGCGCCGGGCCGTCGGTGCAGCGGGAGGACAGGTCGGGCCTGAGCCGTGGCGGCGGTCCTGCTGCTTCGTCTACCTCCTCCCCGGGGCGCACGAGTGCGCCGCCTGCCCGCGTCGTCAGCCGCCGCGCGGCCGCTGACGACACCCCGCGGGGCCCTCGGCAGGGCCGTCCGGGGGGCCGTCGGCGGCGCCGCCGCCTGCACCTATCCTGCGGGCATGACCTCAGCCACCGGAGGCGGTCCGCTGCCCCTCGCCGACCCCGACGACCGGCACGACCGGCGGGACTGGGAGGCGGCCGCCGCGGCGGTGCTGCGCAAGGCCCGCCGGCTGGGGCCTGACGACCCCGACGCCGCGGTGTGGGACGCTCTTACGACGACCACCGCGGACGGCATCCGGGTGAGCCCGCTCGGCACGGCGGACGACGTGGCCGACCTGCCCCCGACCGGCGTCCCCGGCGAGTTCCCCTTCACCCGAGGGCGGTTCGCGGCTAGGCCCGACGGGTGGGACGTCCGTTCGCACGTCGGCGGGCTCGACGCGGTGGCGGCGAACCGTGAGGCGCTGCTCGACCTCGAGAACGGCGTGACGTCGCTCTGGATTCACGTCGGCGGCCCACTCGCAGCCGACGACCTCCCCCGGGCCCTCGACGGGGTGCTGCTCGACCTCGCCCCCGTCGTGCTCGAGGCGCCCGACGACCCGGTCGGCGCGGCACGGGCGCTCGTCGAGCTGCTCGACGCCCGCGGCACGACGCCCGCACCGGGGACCGGGCTGGGCGGCGACCCGGTGTCGGCAACCCTGCGCCGCGGCGAGCCCGACCTCGGCGGCGGGAGCGCGCTCGATCCGGAGGCCGCCGCCGGTGACGTGACCGCGCTCGCCGAGATCGCACATGGCAGAGGGCTGCTCGCCCTCACCGTCGACGCGACCGTCGTGCACGACGCCGGCGGCACCGACGCGCAGGAGCTGGGGTACGCCCTCGCGCTGGGCACCCACTACCTGCGGGTGCTCGTCGACGGCGGGCTCGACGTCGACGACGCGCTGGCCCTGCTCGAGTTCCGCCTCGCCGCCACGGACGAGCAGCTGACCACCATCGCAAAGCTGCGGGCCGCCCGGCGCACGTGGGCCCGGGTCGCCCAGCTGTCGGGAGCGAGTCCGCAGGCGTCGGCCCAGCGGCAGCACGCCGTCACGAGCCGGGCCATGACCTCGACCCGGGACCCCTGGGTGAACATGCTGCGCGGCACCGTCGCCGCCTTCTCCGCGGGTGTCGCCGGCGTCGACGCCTTGACGGTGCTGCCGTTCGACGCCCCGGCCGGCCGTCCCGAGGCCCTGGGCCGTCGGACCGCCCGCAACACCTCGGCCCTACTGCTCGCGGAGTCGCACGTCGGTGTCGTCGCCGACCCGGCCGGCGGGTCGTACGCGGTCGAGGCCCTGACCGACGCGACGGCCCGAGCCGCCTGGGCCGAGCTCGACCGCACCGACGCGGCGGGTGGCGTGCTCGCCGCGCTCGCCGACGGCTCCCTCGCGGAGCGGGTGCGCGACGCCGCCGCCCGCCGCGACGTCGAGGTCGCCCACCGACGCCGTCCGCTCACCGGCCTCAGCGAGTTCCCCGACGCCGACGAGGCGCCGCTGCAGCGCGAACCGGACCCCAGCGCACCCCCGGTGCGCCGGTGGGGCGCGGCGTTCGAGCGCCTGCGCGAGACGCCCGCGACGAGCCCGGTGCTGCTGGCGACCATGGGCCCGGTGGCGGCGCACACGGCGCGGGCGACGTTCGCGCAGAACCTCTTCGCCGCCGGCGGCGTACCGGTACGGGTGGTCGGCGCGACGGCCGGCGTCGACGACCTCGTCGCGGCGTGGTCCGGCGAGCGCGTCGTGTGCCTCTGCGGCAGCGACGCCGCCTACGCCGACTGGGGCGCCGCGGCGGCGGCGGCGCTGCGCGAGGCCGGCGCGACCCGCGTCGTGCTGGCCGGGCGCCCCGGCCCGCGCACGCTCGACCCGTCACTCGTCGACGACGCGGCGGCCGTGGGTGACGACGCCGTCGCCTTCCTCACCCGCACCCGAGAGGCCCTGTCGTGACCGTCCCCCGCAGCTTCGCCGGCCTCCCGCTCGACGGTGGGACCCCCACCCCCACCCCCGGCCTGGCCCCGACCGCCGACGCCGGAACCACTGCGGCGCAGGGTGATCCGACGACCTCGCCCGCCTGGACGGCCCCCGAGGGCATCGACGTCCTGCCCGCCTACGGGCCCGAGCACCTCGAGGGTCTCGACGCCCTCGACACGTGGCCCGGCCTGTCGCCCTTCCTGCGCGGGCCCTACCCGACGATGTACACGACCCAGCCCTGGACGGTGCGCCAGTACGCAGGCTTCTCGACGGCGCAGGAGAGCAACGCCTTCTACCGCCGCAACCTCGCCGCCGGTCAGAAGGGCCTCTCCGTGGCCTTCGACCTCGCGACCCACCGCGGCTACGACTCCGACCACCCGCGGGTGCGCGGGGACGTCGGCATGGCCGGGGTCGCCGTCGACTCGATCCTCGACGCGAGAACGCTCTTCGACGGCATCCCCCTCGGCGAGATGTCGGTGTCGATGACGATGAACGGCGCCGTGCTGCCGGTGCTCGCGCTCTACGTCGCGGCCGCGGAGGAGCAGGGGGTCGCCCCCGAGCAGCTGACCGGGACCATCCAGAACGACATCCTCAAGGAGTTCATGGTCCGCAACACCTACATCTACCCGCCGGCGCCGAGCATGCGGATCATCGGCGACATCTTCGCCTACACGGCCCGCCGGATGCCGCGCTTCAACTCGATCAGCATCTCCGGCTACCACATCCAGGAGGCCGGGGCGACGAACGACCTCGAGCTCGCCTACACCCTCGCCGACGGGGTCGAGTACATCCGGTCGGGTCTCGACGCCGGCCTCACCATCGACGAGTTCGCGCCGCGCCTGTCGTTCTTCTGGGGCATCGGCATGAACGTCTTCATGGAGATCGCGAAGCTGCGGGCGGCTCGCGCGCTCTGGTCACGGCTCGTGCGCGGCTTCGGGCCGACGAACCCGAAGAGCCTGTCACTGCGCACGCACTCGCAGACAAGCGGCTGGTCGCTCACCGCCCAGGACGTCTTCAACAACGTCCAGCGCACGTGCCTCGAGGCGATGGCCGCGACCCAGGGCCACACGCAGTCGCTGCACACCAACGCGCTCGACGAGGCCATCGCCCTGCCGACCGACTTCTCGGCCCGCATCGCGCGCAACACCCAGCTGCTGCTGCAGCAGGAGTCGGGGACCACGGCGGTCATCGACCCGTGGGCCGGCTCGTACTACGTCGAGCGCCTGACCCACGAGCTGGCCGAGCGGGCCTGGGCCCACATCGAGGAGGTCGAGGCCGCCGGCGGCATGGCCCGGGCCATCGAGCAGGGCATCCCGAAGATGCGCATCGAGGAGGCCGCCGCCCGCACCCAGGCGCGCATCGACTCCGGCACCCAGAAGGTCGTCGGCGTCAACACCCTGCGCCTCGACGCGCGGCAGGACGACCACCCGCTCGACGTGCTGCGCATCGAGGGCGACGAGGTCTACCGGCAGCAGGTCGCCCGGCTCGAACGGCTGCGGGCCGACCGCGACGACGACGCGGTGCGCCGCGCGCTCGACGCCCTCACCGCCGCGGCGGCGTCCGAGCCCACCCGCGGGTCGCTCGACGGCAACCTGCTCGCCCTGTCCATCGACGCTGCCCGGGCGCAGGCCACGGTGGGCGAGATGTCGCTCGCGCTGGAGAAGGTGTGGGGCCGTCACCGGGCGGTCGTCCGTACGATCAGCGGCGTGTACCGCGACGAGTCGAGGCAGGCCGGTGACGCCCGCGTCGCCGAGGTGCTCGAGGCGACGGCCCGCTTCGAGCGGCTCGAGGGCCGCCGGCCCCGCATCCTCGTCGCCAAGATGGGCCAGGACGGCCACGACCGGGGGCAGAAGGTCATCGTCACGGCCTTCGCCGACCTCGGCTTCGACGTCGACGTGGGCCCGCTGTTCTCGACGCCGGAGGAGGTGGCCCGTCAGGCCGTCGACGCCGACGTCCACGTCGTCGGCGTCAGTTCGCTCGCCGCCGGCCACCTCACGCTCGTCCCCGCCCTGCGCGAGGCGCTCGTCGAGCTCGGGCGCCCCGACGTCATGGTCGTCGTCGGTGGCGTCATCCCGCCCGCCGACGTGCCGACGCTGCGCGAGATGGGGGCCGAGGCGGTCTTCCTGCCCGGCACGGTCATCGCCGACTCCGCCCTCGAGCTGCTCGAGAAGCTCTCGGCGCGGCTGCACGGGTGAGCCCCGTCGACGTCGCCGCCCTCGCCGCCGGGGTGCTCGCGGGCCGCCGGGCCGAGCTGGCCCGGGCCATCACCCTCGTCGAGTCGACCCGGGCCGACCACCGCGCCCTCTCCCGAGAGCTGCTCGACCGGCTCGCGACCGGCGCCGGGCCGGACGGCGGCGCCCGGCCGCCGTCGGTGCGGGTCGGCGTCTCGGGCGTACCGGGCGTCGGCAAGTCGACGTTCGTCGAGACCCTCGGCGGGCACCTCACCGCCGACGGCCACCGGGTCGGCGTCCTCGCCGTCGACCCGTCGTCCGTGCGCACGGGCGGGTCGGTGCTCGGCGACAAGACCCGGATGCCGTCCCTGGCGGCCCACCCGGACGCCTACATCCGCCCCTCCCCCTCGGCCGGCACCCTCGGCGGCGTGGCCCGCGCGACGGCCCAGGCGATGACGGTGCTCGAGGCGGCCGGCTACGACGTCGTGCTCGTCGAGACGGTCGGCGTCGGCCAGTCCGAGGTGACGGTGGCCGGCATGGTCGACACCTTCCTCTACCTCACCCTCGCCCGCACGGGCGACCAGCTGCAGGGGATCAAGAAGGGCATCGTCGAGATCGCCGACGTCGTCGCCGTGAACAAGGCCGACGAGGAGCGTGAGGGTGACGCCCGGGTCGCCGCCCGCCAGCTCGCGGGCGCCCTGCGCCTCGTCCGCGCGCCCGGCGACTGGGCCCCGCCCGTCGTCACGTGCTCGGCGCTGATCGACACGGGGGTCACCGACGTGTGGCGCGGCGTGCTGGCCCACCGCGACCACCTGGGGACGGAGGGGCTCGCCCGGCGCCGGGCCGCCCAGCAGCTCGACCTCACGTGGGCCTTCGTCCGCGACGAGCTCGACCGCCGCCTCACCTCGTCGCAGGCGGTCGCCGCCGTCCGCGAGCAGGTACGCGACGACGTCCTCGCGGGGCGCCTCGGCGCGGCGGCCGCGGCCGACCTGCTGCTCCGGGCGTGGGACGCGGATCCCCGCTCCTGACACCCCCGTCACGCCGCACGGGCCTTCCGCGTGTCGGCGCCCGGCCCTAGGGTGCCGGGGCATGGACGACGTCACCGGTGCCGAGCAGACACGAGCGACGAGCCCGGATGCCGGTGGGCCGGCACCGCGGCGGGTCGCCCCACCGTGGGAGCCGCCGATGGCGGGCGACGAGGTCGCCCACCTGCTCGGCAGCCTCGAACGGATGCGGGCGACCTTCCGCTGGAAGGCGGACGGCCTGGACGCGGACGGCCTGCGGACCCGCGTCGGCGCGTCGGCGCTGACCCTCGGGTCGCTGCTCAAGCACCTCGCCCTCGTCGAGGACCTCTACTCGACCGTGAACCTCGACGGGTCGTCGCCGGGCCTGCCCTGGACCGAGGTCGACTGGGAGGCCGCCCCCGACTGGCCCTTCAGCTCGGCCGCCGACGACCCTCCCGCCGAGCTGTACGCGCTGCACGACGCCGCCGTCGACCGGGCCCGCGGGCGGTACGCCCGCGCCCTGTCCGCGGGCGGGCTCGACCAGGCGGTCGCCGTCTCCGACGACGCGGGCGAGCACCCGAGCCTGCGCCGCATGCTGCACGACGTCCTCGAGGAGTACGCGCGGCACGTCGGCCACGCCGACCTGCTCCGTGAGGCCGTCGACGGCCGGGTCGGCGAGGACCCGCCCGACGACTGGCGACCCGGTGGGGCGCAGGAGGCCTGAACGGGGTCGCACGTCGTCACCCGTCGGCGGGCCACCCGGCCGTGACCACGGCCTTGCGCCGCTCCCACTCCTGCCCCATCTCCGCGAGCGACGCGCCGAGGAACTCGAGGAACTCGAGCGAGAGCAGAAGGCGTCGGCCGGCGGGCGTGGCCTCACCCCCGGCCGCGGCCACCCCGGCGCGCATCCCCGCCTCGAGGCGGCCCAGCAGCCGGTCACGGCTGAGCAGGGCGTCGTGCCAGGCGTCGGTCTGTACGACGTACACGTCACGACGCGACCCGCGCTCCCGCTCGCGCCCGATCATCGAGACGTGCGCGAGGTAGCCCACGGCGCCCGACACGGCGGCCGGGCTCACCTCGAGCGCCTCGGCCAGCTCGGCCGCCGTCATTCGCCCGTCGTCGTCGGCGAGCAGCCGGGCGAAGACCCGGGAGGCCAGCCGGGGCATGCCGGCGTCGGTGAGCGTGGCCCCGAGGTGCTCGACGTAGCGGCCCACGGCGGCGTCGTCGCGCGTCGACGGCATCCGGCCTCCTCCTGTGACGTACAGATCATTCACGATCTCGTGAATGATCTGTAGCGTAGGTGACATGGACCTCATCGTCGACGTGGCGGGGCTGCGCAAGTCCTTCGGTCGCACGGTCGCCCTCGACGGGCTCGACCTGCGGGTCGCACGCGGGCAGGTGCACGGCTTCCTCGGCCCCAACGGCGCCGGCAAGTCGACGACCCTGCGCATCCTGCTCGGGCTCGTGCGCGCCGGCGGCGGCTCGGCGCGACTGCTGGGCGGCGACGCCTGGGACGACGCCCGCCGGCTGCACGGGCGGCTGGCCTACGTCCCCGGTGACGTCACGCTCTGGCCGAGCCTCACCGGCGGTGAGGTCATCGACCTGCTCGGCTCGGTGCATGGCGGCCTCGACCCCCGTCGGCGTGCCGAGCTCGTGGAGCGGTTCGAGCTCGACCCGACGCGTCGGGCGCGCACCTACTCCAAGGGCAACCGCCAGAAGGTGGCCCTCGTCGCCGCGCTCGCGGCGGACGTCGAGCTGCTCGTCCTCGACGAGCCGACATCGGGGCTCGACCCCCTCATGGAGCTCGCGTTCGAGCAGACGGTGCGCGAGGCCGCCCGGGACGGCGCCACCGTGCTGCTCTCGAGCCACGTCCTCGCTGAGGTCGAGGCCCTGTGTGACCACGTGAGCATCGTGCGCGCCGGCCGCACCGTCGAGTCGGGCTCGCTCGACGAGCTGCGTCACCTCGCCCGCACGTCGGTGACGGCGACGCTCGAGCGCCCGCCGGACGGGCCCGCCGTCACCGCCCTCTCGACGCTGCCCGGCGTGCACGACCTGGTCGTCGACGGCGACCGGCTGCAGTGCGCCGTCGAGCCGGAGGGACTGGGCGCGCTGCTCGGACGGGTGGCCGCCCACGGCATCCGTTCGCTGACGAGCACGCCACCGACGCTGGAGCAGCTCTTCGTCGAGCACTACCGCCCGGAGGGAACCACCGCCGGGGCCCCCGCCCCGCTCCCGCACGGTGCGGGCACGGCCCCGACGACAGGGGCGTCGCGATGACCGAGGCGGCCGGTGTCGGCACCCTCGTCCGGCTCGGCGCCCGGGTCGACCGCGTGCTGGTGCCGGTCTGCGCGCTCGGTCTCGCCGTGCTCGTCGCCGGCTCCGCGCGGGCGACCCTCGCCCTCTACCCGGGCCCGGACGGCGCGAACCGGGCGCTCGCCGCCCTCGGCCCGACCCTCGACAACCCGGCCCTGCTCTCGTTCTACGGGCCACTCTCGGGCACCGGGCTCGGGGCGCTCGCGACGTTCAAGACGGTGCTGCTCGGTGCCGTGCTGCTCGCCGTGCTCGCCCAGGTCGTCGTCCGTCGGCACACGAGGGCGGAGGAGGAGGCAGGCCGCCTCGAGCTCGTGGCGGCCGGCCGTGTGGGCCGGACCGCCCCGCTCGTGGCGGCCCTCGTGCTCGGCACGGCGACCGTGCTGATGACCGCCGCCCTCGGCGCCGCCGGCGCGGCGGTCACCGGCCTGGAACCGGCCGGGTCGCTCGCGCTCGGGGCGGCGTGGGCGACCGCCGGCCTCGTGTGGGTGGGCCTCACCGCCGTCGCCGCCCAGCTGTGCACGACGGCGCGGGCCACCACCGCGCTCTCGCTCGGGGCGCTCGCCGTGGCCTTCGCCGCCCGCGCCGTCGGCGACGCGGTGCCCGGCGCCTCGTGGCTGACCTGGCTCTCGCCGCTCGGCTGGAGCGAGCACGTCGCCCCCTTCGGGGCCGACCGCTGGGGGCCACTCGCCCTCGGCGTCGTGTCCTGGGCGGTGCTGGGAATCATGGCCCTGCGGCTGCAGCAGGGTCGCGACCTCGGTGCCGGGCTCGTCACCCCTGCACCCGGACCGGCGACCGGAGCCCTGCGCAGCCCGCTGCAGCTGACGCTGCGCCTGGCCCGCGGGCCGGTGGCGCTCTGGGGGGTCGCCTTCGTGCTGCTCGGTCTCCTCGTGGCCGGGCTCGCCTCGAGCGTCGGGGCTTTCGTCGACTCGCCCGAGACCGCCCGCCTGCTCGCCGAGCTCGGCGGGTCGCAGGGCAGCCTCGTCGACACCTTCTACGCCACCGAGCTCGGGGTGGCCGCAGCCGCTGCGGCGGCGCTCGGGGTGTCGCTCGTGCTGCGGGCCCCGGCCGAGGAGGCCTCGGGACGCGCCGAGCTGCTGCTCGCGGGCACCGGCGCCCGTTCCCGCTGGCTGGCCGGGCAGGTCGCCGTCGCCCTCGCGGCCCCGCTGCTCGTGCTCACCCTGCTCGGGGTGGCGGCCGGCGTCGTCGACGCGCTGCGCACCGGTGACGGCACGGCCGCGGTGGCGCGGCTCGTCGCCGCCGCGGTCGCGACCGTGCCGGCGGCGTGGGTCTGCGTCGGCGCCGCCGTGCTGGTCGTGGGTGCCGCCCCACGGGCCGCGGGCGCCGCGTGGGCGGTGCTCGTCGCCGCCGTCGTCGTCGGCACCTTCGGGGCGGCCCTCGGCCTGCAGGATGCCGTCGTCGCCCTCTCGCCGTTCGGGCACCTCCCGCACCTGCCGGGCGGGACGGCCGGCGTCGTCGGCACCCTCGCCCTCGTCGTCGTGACCACGGGCCTCGTCGCCATCGGCCTGCTGGCCGGTCGCCGGCGCGACCTGCGGACCGGCTGAGCCGCCCCCGGCCGCCCCATAAGGTGTGGCCATGGACGACGCGACGGGGCACATCGACGGACTCTGGGCGGTCATCCCCGCCGGCGGCGCCGGGACCCGTCTGTGGCCCATGTCGCGCCGCACCTCCCCGAAGTTCCTGCACGACCTCACCGGGTCGGGGCAGTCGCTGCTGCGCGAGACGTGGGACCGCCTCTCCCCCCTCGTCGGCGACCGCATGCTCGTCGTCACGGGCGCGGCGCACGAGGACGCGGTGCGCGCCCAGCTGCCCATGCTCGGGCGCGACGCCGTCGTCGGCGAGCCCTCGCCGCGCGACTCGATGCCGGCCATCGGCCTCGCGGCCGCCATCCTCGAGCGCCGTGACCCCGAGGCGCTGCTCGGCTCCTTCGCGGCCGACCACGTCGTCACCGACCGCGCCGCCTTCCGCCGGGCGGTGGAGCAGGCGGTGGTGCTCGCGCGCGGGGGCGAGCTCGTCACGATCGGCATCGAGCCGACCCACCCGTCGACGGGCTTCGGCTACATCCGTCTCGGCGACCCGCTCGGAGTCGACGGCGCCGAGCACGGCCGCCGGGTGCGCGAGTTCGTCGAGAAGCCGGATGCCGACACCGCCCGGACGTACGTCGACAGCGGCGAGTACCGCTGGAACGCGGGCATGTTCGTCGTCGGCGCCACGACGCTGCTCGAGCTGCTCGCCGAGGGGCACCCGGAGATGGTGCTCGCGCTGCGCACCGTCGCCGCCGAGCCCCACCGGATGCGCGAGCTGTGGCCCAGCATCACGAAGATCGCCATCGACCACGCGGTCGCCGAGCCGGCCGCGGCCGCCGGCCGGGTCGCCGTGGTGCCGGCCTCGATCGGCTGGGACGACGTCGGCGACTTCGCCGCCCTCGGCGGCCTCGTGCCCGACCACCCCGAGCACCCGGGCCTGCGCCTCATCGGCGACCCGGCGGACGTGCTGGCCCTCGACGCCACCGGTCTCGTCGCGACGAGCGGACGGACCGTCGCCCTCATCGGGGTGCACGACCTCGTCGTCGTCGACACCCAGGACGCCGTGCTCATCACGACGCCCGAGCGGGCGCAGGACGTCAAGAAGGTCGTCGAGCAGCTGACGAAGGCCGGGCGCACCGACCTCACGTGACCCGCCCGCGGGCCACCCGGCATCCTGGCGGCCCTGACGAACGGTCGGGGGCTCAGTCGCGGCGGTAGATGTCGCGCGTGTAGACCTTGTCGGCCACGTCGGCCAGCTCGTCGACGACGCGGTTGGCGACGATGACGTCGGACACCGACGTGAACTCGGCGAGGTCACGCACGACGCGCGAGTGGTAGAACTCGGCGTCGTCGAGGGTCGGCTCGTACACGACGACCTCGATGCCCTTGGCCTTGATGCGCTTCATGACGCCCTGGATGCTCGAGGCGCGGAAGTTGTCGCTCCCCGTCTTCATCGTCAGGCGGTAGAACCCGACCACCTTCGGGGCGCGCGCGAGGATCTCGGTGGCGACGAAGTCCTTGCGGGTCGTGTTGCTGTCGACGATGGCGCGGATGAGGTTCTGCGGCACCTGGTCGTAGTTGGCGAGCAGCTGCCGGGTGTCCTTGGGCAGGCAGTAGCCGCCGTAGCCGAACGACGGGTTGTTGTAGTGGCTGCCGATGCGCGGGTCGAGCCCGACGCCCTCGATGATCGAGCGGGTGTCGAGGCCGTGGATGGCGGCGTAGGTGTCGAGCTCGTTGAAGTACGCGACGCGCATGGCGAGGTAGGTGTTGGCGAAGAGCTTGACGGCCTCGGCCTCGGTCGAGCTCATCTCGAGCACCGGCGCGTCGTCGTCGGCGCCCTGGAGCAGCAGCTCGGCGAAGAGCTTCGCGTCGGGCCCGGCGTCGCCGACGATGATGCGGCTCGGGTGCAGGTTGTCGTGCAGCGCCCGACCTTCGCGGAGGAACTCCGGCGAGAAGACGATGCGCGCGCCCGGGTGGCGGGCCGCGAGACCGGCGGTGAAGCCGACAGGAACGGTCGACTTGACGACGACACACGCGTCGGGCGCGCGGCGCAGCGCCTCGGCCGTGACCGCCTCGACCGAGGAGGTGTCGAAGTAGTTCGTCTCGGGGTCGTAGTTCGTCGGGGTGGCCACGACGACGAAGTCGGTGCCTTCGTAGGCCTCCGCGGGGTCGAGCGTCGCGCGGAGGTCGAGCTCGACCTCGGCGAGGTACTGCTCGAGCTCGGCGTCGACGATGGGTGAGCGGCGCGCGTTGACCTGCTCGACCCGCTCGGGCACGACGTCGAGGGCGACGACCTCGTTGTGGCGCGCCAGCACGGCGGCGTTGCTGAGGCCCACGTACCCGAGCCCGACGACGGTGATCTTCATGGCGCCAAGGGTAGGCGGCGCAGGCGTCCTGCGTGACCAACTCGGACGAATCCGGCGTGCCCGAGGTCGAGGCGCCGGTCACACCTCGACCTCACCCCGACCTCACCCCGACGAGGCGGTGCAGCGGGCGCGCGGCGCACCCGGTCGTCACCTCGACTTCACCCGCCACCCCCGTCGGCGTCGCCGGCCGCTCGCCCCGGCACGGCAGCTTCGTCCTCGTGCGAGTCGCGATCGTGACCGAGACCTTCCTGCCCAGCTACAGCGGCGTCACCACCAGCGTGTGCCACGTCGTCACCGAGCTGCGGGAGAAGGGACATGAGGTCGTCGTCGTCGCACCGGGCGCGCGGCGGACGCGGGAGCAGGGCCCGGCGGAGTTCGCCGGCGCCCCGGTGCACCGCATCGCGTCGGTGCCGCTGCGACAGTTCGACGTCGGGCTGCCCTCGCCCGAGATCGAGCGGGTGCTGCGCGACGCCGACCCCGACGTCGTGCACGTCGCGAGCCCGTTCGTCGTCGGCGCCCGGGGTCTCGCCGCCGCGCGGACCCTCGGGCTGCCGACCGTCGCGGTCTTCCAGACCGACATGGCCGCGTACGTCCGGCTGCACACGCCGGGCCCGGCCGGGGTGCCTGCGGCCTCGGCGGCCTGGCGGTGGATCCGGCGGGTGCACTCGTGGGCCGACCTCACCCTCGCCCCGTCGGGGCCGTCGCTCACCGACCTGCGCGACCACGGGGTGGGGCGGACGGCGCTGTGGCGTCGCGGGGTCGACACCCGGCGCTTCAGCCCGGTCTGGCGTGAGGACGCGCTCGTGCGAGCCCTGCGCCGAGAGCTCGCGCCCGAGGGTGAGCGGCTCGTCGGCTACGTCGGCCGGCTCGCCCCCGAGAAGGAGGTGGAGCGGCTCACCGAGCTGGCCGGCCTGCCGGGGACCCGCCTCGTCGTCGTCGGCGACGGCCCCTCCCGCGCCGCGGTCGGGGCGAGGCTGACGGAGGCCGTGGCCGGCGTCGCCGGCCGACCCAACCGACCGCCCGTCTTCCTCGGCGCCCGGCACGGGGACGACCTCGCCCGCGCCTACGCCTGCCTGGACCTGTTCGTGCACACCGGCACGAGCGAGACCTTCGGCCAGACCCTGCAGGAGGCGGGGGCCTCGGGTCTGCCCGTCGTCGCCCCGGCCCGCGGCGGGCCGCTCGACCTCGTCACCGACGGGGAGAACGGGTACCTCTTCGACCCCGCGACGCCGGGGTCGCTGCGCCGCGCCGCGGAGCGGGCGACGGTCGAGGAGTCGCACCGGGCCGCCCTCGGCGAACGGGGCCGCCGGCGGGTGGCGGGGCGGTCGTGGTCGGCGGTCGTCGACGAGCTCGTCGCCCACTACCGGTCGGTGCAGCCGGTCACCGGGCGGAGGCCGGAGGGCGCGGTGGTCGCGGCCTGAGCCACCCGGCATCCGGTGCGGGGTGCGACGGGCACCACCGGTCGCGAGGGGGCACGGGGGCGCCGAGGGGCGGCGGCGAGCATGGGTGCCCGCTGGGGTGCGAATAGTCACAACCGTGCGTACCGACCGGTACGTGGACGGCCGCTGTCGCCCCCCGGCGATAGTGTTTGCAGGTGGCCACCAAGACTCTCCCAAGGACGGGAGCAGCGACGGCGCGACGCACGACGGTCTTCATGAAGCTCGTGATGGCCCTCTCCGGCGCGCTCTTCGTCTTCTACGTCCTCGCGCACATGTACGGCAACCTCAAGATCTTCGCGGGGGTCGAGGCGTACGACGACTACGCCCTGCACCTGCGCACGCTGCTGACGCCGGTCCTGCCCTTCGGCGGGTTCCTCTGGCTGTTCCGCGCGGCGCTGCTCGTCGCGCTCGTGGCCCACGCGTACTCGGCGTTCTACCTGTGGCGCAAGGCGAACGCGGCCCGGCCCACCCGCTACGTCGCGAAGGCGGCCGCCAGGGCGACGCTGCGCTCGCGCACGATGCGCTGGGGTGGCGTGGCCCTGCTCGCCTTCCTCGTCTGGCACCTCATCCACTTCACGTGGTTCAAGGTCAACCCCGGGCCCGACGCCGTCGGCGACAGCGCCGGCCTGCTCTACATCTCGAGCTTCAAGGTGTGGTGGGTCGTGCTCATCTACGCCGTCGCGATGTTCGCCCTCGCCATGCACCTGTGGCACGGCGTCTGGAGCGCGTCGCAGACCCTCGGCTGGGCCACCTCACGGCGCGCCCGCACCAACGCGCGGGCGATCGCCACGACGATCGCCGTCGTCACCTCGGTGGGCTTCATCCTGCCGCCCCTGCTCATCCTCGTCGGAATCGTGAAGGGAAGCTGACCGATGACCACGACCGCACCGGCACCCACCACCACCCCCACCACCCCGGGCGCTGACCCCGCAGCGCCCAGCGAGGCGCGACGCGAGCCCAACGCCGGCGTCGTGCACGGCCTCTACACCGAGGGCTCGAGCATCGCCGACACGAAGGCCCCCAAGGGCCCGATCTCGGGTCGCTGGAACCAGCGCAAGTTCGACTCCGCGCTCGTCAACCCGGCCAACCGCCGCAAGCTGTCGGTCATCATCGTCGGCACCGGGCTCGCGGGCGGCGCCGCCGCCGCCACGCTCGGCGAGGCCGGCTACCACGTGAAGTCCTTCTGCTACCAGGACTCCCCGCGCCGCGCGCACTCCATCGCGGCCCAGGGCGGCATCAACGCGGCCAAGAACTACAAGGAGGACGGCGACAGCACCTACCGCCTCTTCTACGACACCGTGAAGGGCGGCGACTACCGCTCGCGCGAGTCGAACGTCTACCGCCTCGCCGAGGTCAGCGCCAACATCATCGACCAGTGCGTCGCGCAGGGCGTTCCGTTCGCCCGCGAGTACGGCGGCCTGCTCGACAACCGCAGCTTCGGCGGTGTCCAGGTCTCGCGCACGTTCTACGCCCGCGGCCAGACGGGCCAGCAGCTGCTGCTCGGCGCCTACCAGGCCCTCGAGCGTCAGATCGAGGCCGGCACGGTCGAGATGTTCAACCGCCACGACATGCTCGAGCTCGTCGTCGTCGACGGCCGGGCCCGCGGCATCGTCGCGCGCGACCTCGTCACCGGTGAGGTCGAGACGCACCTCGCGGATGCCGTCGTGCTCGCCACCGGCGGCTACGGCAACGTCTTCTTCCTGTCGACCAACGCGATGGGCAGCAACGTCACGGCGACGTGGCGCGCCCACCGCAAGGGCGCCTACTTCGGCAACCCCTGCTACACGCAGATCCACCCCACCTGCATCCCGGTGAGCGGCGAGCACCAGAGCAAGCTGACCCTCATGTCGGAGTCGCTGCGCAACGACGGCCGCATCTGGGTGCCCAAGAACGCCGAGGACTGCGACAAGGACCCGCGCGAGATCCCCGAGGAGGACCGCGACTACTACCTCGAGCGCATCTACCCCTCGTTCGGCAACCTCGTGCCCCGCGACATCGCGAGCCGCCAGGCCAAGAACGTGTGCGACGAGGGTCGCGGCGTCGGCCCCAAGGTCGGCGACTTCCGCCGCGGCGTCTACCTCGACTTCACCGACGCCCTGCAGCGCATGAGCGCCGAGACGGTCGCGGAGAAGTACGGCAACCTCCTCGACATGTACCAGCGCATCACGGGTGAGAACCCGTACGAGGTGCCGATGCGCATCTACCCCGCCGTGCACTACACGATGGGCGGCCTCTGGGTCGACTACGACCTGCAGTCGAGCATCCCCGGCCTCTTCGTGGCCGGCGAGGCGAACTTCTCCGACCACGGCGCGAACCGCCTCGGTGCCTCGGCCCTCATGCAGGGCCTGGCCGACGGCTACTTCGTCCTGCCCAACACGATCCGCGACTACCTCGCCAAGGGGCCCTACCCCAAGGTCGACGAGAAGCACGAGGCGGTCACCGAGGCGCGCGCGTCGGTCGACCACCGCCTGCAGAAGCTGCTGTCGATCAACGGCGAGCGGTCGGTCGACTCCTTCCACAAGGAGCTCGGCCACATCATGTGGGAGTACTGCGGCATGGAGCGCTCCGAGGAGGGGCTGCTCAAGGCGGTCGACCTCATCCGCAGCCTGCGTGACGAGTTCTGGCGCAACGTCCGCGTGCTCGGCGCGGCCGACACGCTCAACCAGAGCCTCGAGAAGGCCGGCCGCGTGGCCGACTTCCTCGAGCTCGGCGAGCTCATGTGCATCGACGCGCTCCACCGTCGCGAGTCGTGCGGCGGCCACTTCCGGGCCGAGTCGCAGACCGAGGACGGCGAGGCCCTGCGCCACGACGACGAGTACGCCTACGTCGCGGCGTGGGAGTGGGGCGGCGACAGCGGCACCCCGGTCCTGCACAAGGAGGACCTCGTCTACGAGTTCGTCGAGCTGAAGCAGCGCAGCTACAAGTGAGCGCCGCCCGCCGACCCGCCCCCACCTGCCACACCGCTCATCTCGACCTGCGGAGAACCCGATGAACCTCACTCTGAACATCTGGCGCCAGTCCGGACCCTCCGACAAGGGCGAGATGCGGACCTACCCGGTCAGCGACATCTCCGAGGACATGTCCTTCCTCGAGATGCTCGACGTCCTCAACGAGGAGCTCAACGCCAAGGGCGAGGAGCCGATCGCCTTCGACCACGACTGCCGCGAGGGCATCTGCGGCTCGTGCGGGCTCATGATCTCCGGACAGGCGCACGGCCCCGAGGTCACGACGACCTGCCAGCTGCACATGCGCTCGTTCAGCGACGGTGACGAGATCACCGTCGAGCCGTGGCGTGCCGACGCCTTCCCGGTCATCAAGGACCTCGTCGTCGACCGTGGCAGCTTCGACCGCATCATCCAGGCCGGCGGCTTCATCAGCGCCAACACCGGCTCGGCCCCCGAGGCGCACTCCGTCCCGGTGCCCAAGCCGGCCGCCGACCGCTCGTTCATGGCGGCGGCCTGCATCGGCTGCGGTGCGTGCGTGGCCGCGTGCCCGAACGCCTCCGGCATGCTCTTCATGGGCGCCAAGATCACCCACCTCGGCGAGATGCCCCAGGGCCAGCCCGAGCGCGACGCGCGCGTCGTGCAGATGGTCAACACCCACGACGAGGAGGGCTTCGGCGGCTGCACCAACGTCGGTGCGTGCGCCGAGGCGTGCCCCAAGGAGATCCCGCTCGACGTCATCAACCAGCTCAACCAGGACCTGCGCCGTGCACTGACGCACGGGCGCTGACCGACAGGTCCGACCCCGCTCCACACGACGGCGGCGGCCCCCGGGAGACCGGGGCCGCCGCCGTCGGCGCGTCCACGGTCCTCGCGGGCGCCGGTCGTGAGACCGGTCCTGAGAGCCGGGTGTGACAGCCCGTCGCCGGGTTAGTCTGGGCCGGTCATGGCCGACCCCACCCGTTCCCGACCCCTGCGCGGGAGCGTCGCGCCGCACCTCCGGGCACGGGCCGCCCTGGTCATCGGCACCGTCGCCGGCCTCACCGGCCTGGTCGTGCCGGCTGCGGTGACGGCCCCGGCCGCGAGTGCGTCCCCTCCCGCGGCGGCGCTGGTCGTGGCGGCACCCGCCCTCGCGCCGGCCGCGGACCCCACGTGCCGCCCGTGGCAGACGCCGACCCGGGTGCCCGGCGGCGTGACCCTCACCCCACGCGTCTTCCCCACCCCGAGCGTGGGCGTCGCCCCGAAGCCCACGCCGCGCCCGGCCGTGACGACGCCGCGGCCCGCCGGCACCACGTCGCCCGGTCCCCGCGGGTCGAGCGCCCCGGCCCCGCCGCCGCGCACGGTGTGCCGCAACGCCCCGCCCACCCCGTTCACCCACCCGGCCTGGGACCCGCAGAGCGTCGTCGGGGGCCCGCGTCTCGGCGGCGACGGGGTCCTCACCGACCTGCCCGACGGCGTGCCCGCTCCCCCGGCCGTCTACGACGTGTCGTACGTCGTGGCCGACCTGACGAGCGGGGAGATCCTCGCCGCCAAGTCGCCGCACGCCTGGCTGCGCCCGGCCAGCACCCTCAAGACCCTGACGGCCCTCACCCTGCTGCCGCGGCTCGACCCGCGACGCACCGTCGTCGCGGGGCCCGACGCCCAGCGCGCGGCCGGCACGCGCGTCGGCATCCTCGCCGGCAACCCCTACCCCGTCGGCAGCCTCTTCGACGCGCTGCTCATGTTCTCGGCCAACGACGCCGCCTACGTGCTGGCCGACGCGGCGGGCGGCTACGAGCGCACCGTGACGCTCATGAACGAGCGGGCGACGGCCCTCGGGGCGCACGACACGCTCACCGTCGACCCGAGCGGTCTCGACGAGGGCGCGCAGCGGTCGAGCGCCTACGACCTCGCCGTCATCGCGCGGGCGGCGATGCGGCTGCCGGCCTTCCGGGCCACCGTCGCCCGGCGCACCGCCACCTTCCCCGGGGGCAAGGACAGGACCGGGCGCACCTACCCCGCCTTCGAGATCCACACCATCAACGACCTGCTCGACCACTACCCGGGCGCGGTGGGCATCAAGCCGGGCCGCACCGACCGCGCCCAGCACACCTTCATCGGCGCGGCGACGCGCGGCGGCCGCACCCTCGTGGTCGCCCAGATGGGCAGCGTCACCGGCGCGTGGCAGCCGACCGCCGCCCTGCTCGACTGGGGCTTCGCGCACGCCGACCGGGTGCGGCCCGTCGGCCGTCTCGTCGAGCCCGGCGAGGCCGCTCCCCCTCGCGCCGACGCTCCTGACGCCACTGACGACACGACTGACCACACCACCGCGGATGCCGGGTCGCCCCGCCCGCCGACGAGCGGTCCCACCGCGCCCGTGGCCACGCGCTCGGGCGCCGGCGGCCTCGCGGGTCTCGACGAGGCGCCCACCGGTACACCGGGCACGAGCTCGTCGGGGGCCGGAGTGGCCACCACCGGTCCGCGCGACCGACCACCACCCGTCGCGGGCCCGGCTCCGGCCGGCGGCGCCGACCGGAGCTCTGCACCGTGGGCCGGGGCGGCCGTGCTCGCCGTGGGGTGGCTCGGCCTCGCCGCCCTCGCCGGCCTGGTGGTCCGAGGTCTGCGCCGTCGTCGCCTCAGCGGCGGCGACGCAGGGTCCTGACGACGCGGCTCGCGACGCCGGCGGCCGCGGCCCCGACGACGGCACCCGACGCGAGGTCGACGCGGTCGCGCGACCGAAGCCCACCGGCATCCGGCCGCGTGTCGACGGCGACGGCACCCTGCTCTCGCGCGGCGGCGGCCCGCCCGGCCCGCGGCGGCCCGCCCGCGTAGGGCACGAGGGCCACGTCGGCGTCGGGGCGCAACGTCGTCACGAAGGCCGGGCGCACGATGCGGGCGAACGGCCCCACGGCCTGGTCGTCGACGAGGGTGGGGATGTCGACGTGGATGGCCGCCCACGCCGCCGACAGCAGCACCGCTCGGGCCATGAGGTTGAGCCAGAAGAGCAGGCCGACGGCGACGGCGACGGCCCCCAGCAAGGGGTTGTCGGTGGCGTTGGCGATGAGGCTCGCGCCGAAGACCTTGAGCACCGTGAGCAGGGTCGCCCCGAAGAGCGCACCCTGGAGCAGGTTGCGCCCGGGCAGGGGCACCCCGGTCAGCAGCCGGAGCATGACGACCATGATGAAGGTGTCGAAGACGACGCCCATGACGATCCCGACGAGGGTGACGACCCAGTCGGCGCCGTCGAGACCGACCCACCCGGCCACCGTGTCGGCGAGACCGCCGGCGACGGTCGTCAGCAGCGCGGACACCGCGATGCCGATGCCGAGCAGCAGCAGCACGCCGAGGTCACGCAGCTTCGTCGTCACGGCGTTGCCGGGCGAGGACGTGAGACCGAAGATGGTGCGCATCCCCGTGCGCAGCGCCCCGATCCAGCCGAGGCCGGCGAGCAGGAGGGTGACGAAGGCGACGACCCCCGTGATGGTCAGCGTCAGCGTGTTGGGAGCCGAGATGCTGATGAAGCCGCTGTCGGGGTTCTCCTGCGTGCGGATCATGTTCGGCAGCACCCGGTTGAGCGAGCTCGCGATGGTCTCGATGAGGTCGGGGCGGCCCTGGAGGAAGAAGCCGAAGACGGCGAAGGCCAGCGCGACGGCGGGGAAGACCGAGAAGAACGAGTAGTAGGCGACCCCGGAGGCGAGCAGGTCGCCGTTGGCGTCGCCGTAGCGCTTGTAGGCGGTGTAGGGCCGGTGCCGCTGGATGCGCTCCCACAGGCGCATCACCGCGTTCACGACCCCTGCCCCCCGAGCCGGAAGTCGAGCTCGGGCCGCCACGTCTGGTCGGTGCCCAGCTCGTAGAGGGTGAAGTGCTCCACGGCGAAGGTGACCGAGAAGTCGGCGAGCTCGTCGAAGGCGCGGTCGAGGTGCACCGGCGCGACGTTGTGCGCGACGGTGACGTGCGGGTGGTAGTAGAAGTCGAGGGCACGGGTGACCGGGCCCGACCGCAGGGCCATCTCGAGGCTCTCGCAGGACGAGACGCCCTGGGCCACCTGGATGAAGACGACGTCCGACAGCGGGCGGAAGGTGCCGGTGCCGCGCAGCACGACGTCGAAGGCGGCCTCCGCGGCGGCGACCGTCGCGCAGTGCTCACGGAAGGCGGGGTAGTCCGCGACGCCGACCTCGGTGGGGGGCAGCAGCGTGATGTGGGCCGGGATCTGCCACGCACCCGGGTCGCCGAACTCGGCCCGGCGGGCCTGCAGGAACTCCCCGTGCGGCGAGGGGATCGGGATGGAGACGCCGATCGTCGTGGTCTGCCGCGCTGGGGTCACGCCCCTGAACCTACCGAACCCACCGGCCCCCACCCACGACCCACCCGCCGAGGACGCCGTCGGCTCGCTCGACAGACGACATAGTTCTAGTTAAACTAGAACTATGTTGTGGCAGGTCGACCCGGCGAACCCGGTCCCCCTCTTCGAGCAGGTCGCCGCGTGCGTCCGGCGCGGGCTCGTCTCGGGCTCGCTCGACGCGGGCTCGCGGCTGCCCTCGGCCAAGGAGGTGGCCGGCATCCTCGACGTCAACCTCCACACCGTCCTGCGGGCCTACCAGCTGCTGCGCGACGAGGGCCTCGTCGAGCTGCGCCGGGGGCGGGGGGCCGTCGTCACGGGCGCCGACCCCGCCGGCTCGGCCCGACTGGGCACCCTCGTCACCGAGCTCGTCGGTGAGGCCCGACGCCTGGGCACCTCGCACGACGAGCTGCGAGACCTCATCGAGAAGGAGTACCGCCATGCGTGACCGCACCACCTCGTCCCTCGTCGTCGGCGCCCTGGCCGGGCCGGTGCTGGCCCTGGTCGGCGTCGCCGTCACCGCGTCCCGGTCGGGCCGGCTGCCCGAGACCGTCGCGACGCACTGGGGTCCGGGCGGTGAGGCCGACGGCTTCATGTCGCGCACGTCGGCGGTGGTCGTGGCGGCGCTCCTCACGGCCCTGCTCCCCCAGCTGCTCACCGTCGTCGCCGTCGTCAGCCACCGCACCACCCGAGGCCTGCTCGCAGGTGTCGCGACCGGGACCGCCGCCCTGCTCGCCGTCGTCGGCTTCGGCACCCTGCTCGCGCAGCAGGGACAGCCGGCGCCGGGCGGTGACGTCTCGCCGGGTCTCTTCGTCGCCGTCGGCCTCGTGGCCGGCCTGGCCTCGGGCCTGCTCGTCGCCCGGCTCGGCCAGGCGCCGCGTGACCCCGCCGACGGCTCCACCTCGCGACCGACCGACGGCCCCACCCTCGACGTCGCCCCGACCGCGCGGCTGGCGTGGACGGGGCGCGCGGGGTCGGCCCCGGCCCTCGTCGCGGGCGTCGTCGCCCTCGCGGCGGTACCGGTCGTGCTCGTCCTGGGCGCCGGCTGGGTGGTCGTCCCCCTGGCGCTGGTCGCCCCGCTGGCCCTCGTGACCGCCACGGCCCACGTCGTCGTCGACCAGCAGGGGCTGCGCGTGACGGCTGTCGGGCTCGCCTGGGCCCGGGTGCCCCTCGACGAGGTGGCCTCGGCCGGGCCGGGCACGGTCAGTGCCCTCGGCGACTTCGGCGGCTGGGGCTGGCGCCACGGCCGCGACGGTCGCACCGCATGGGTGACCCGGTCGGGGCCGGCGCTCGTCGTGCAGCGCGTCGACGCCCCCGACGTGCTCGTCACCGTCGAGCGCCCCGACGAGGCGGCGGCGGTTCTCAACACCCTGGCCGCACGCCGGAGGACGGCGCACCGCTGACCGTGCGCGCGCCGCCCTGGGCGCCGCCCAGCCCCGCGCAGGCGCGGTCAGGCGCGGGCGGACGACGGCAGCAGGCCGACCCGGTCGTAGACGCGGCGGACCGTCGCCTCCGCCACGGCGCGGGCCCGGTCGGCCCCGTCGGCGAGGATGCGGTCGAGCTCGGCGCGGTCGGACATCAGCTCGAGGGTGCGCTCCCGGAACGGCGTCGTCGTCGCGACGACGACCTCCGCCACCTCCGTCTTGAGGTCGCCGTAGCCGCGGCCGTCGAAGGCCACCTCGAGCTCGGCGACCGGGGTGCCCGACAGGGCGGAGTGGATGGCGAGCAGGTTGCTCACTCCGGGCTTGTCGACGACGTCGTGGCGGATCTCGCGCCCCGTGTCGGTGACGGCCGACTTGATCTTCTTCACGATGCGCTTCGGGTCGTCGAGCAGGCTGACGAGCCCGGCGTCACTCGCGGCCGACTTGCTCATCTTGGCCGTCGGCTCCTGCAGGTCCTGGATCTTCGCCGTCTCGCGCATGATGTGCGGCGAGGGGACGACGAGGGTGTCGCCGAAGCGCTGGTTGAAGCGGGTGGCGAGGTCGCGGGAGAGCTCGAGGTGCTGGCGCTGGTCCTCGCCGACCGGCACGACGTCGGCGTCGTAGACGAGGATGTCGGCCGCCTGCAGCACCGGGTAGGTGAAGAGCCCGACGTTGGGGCCGGACCCCTTGGCCGACTTGTCCTTGAACTGCGTCATGCGGCTGGCCTCGCCGAAGCCGGTGAGACAGCTGAGCACCCACGAGAGCTCGGTGTGCTGCGCGATGTGGCTCTGCACGAAGAGCACCGACCGCTGCGGGTCGACCCCGCCGGCGATGAACTGGGCCGCCGTCAGCCGGGTGCGCTCGCGCAGCACCTCCGGGTCGGGCGAGACGGTCAGCGCGTGCAGGTCGGCCACGAAGTAGTAGGCGTCGTGGGTCTGCTGCAGCCGCACCCACTCCACGAGCGCGCCGACGTAGTTGCCGAGGTGCAGCGAGTCGCTCGTCGGCTGCATCCCCGAGAGGCTGCGGGGGGCGGTCGAGGCGGTGGCGTCGTCGGGCATGGGTGCCATTGTGGCCCACCGCACGGGGGCCGCCGGATGCCGGGTGCCCGTGGGATATTGGGCCCGATGACCACGACACCTGCCGACCTCACCGCGGCCGCCCGCGACCTCTTCGACGCCAGCTTCGGGGGTGAGCCCGACGGCGTGTGGTCGGCGCCCGGGCGCGTCAACCTCATCGGCGAGCACGTCGACTACAACGGCGGCCTCGTCCTGCCCATGGCGATCCCGCAGCGCACGCACGCCGCCGTGGCCCGCCGTGACGACCGCACGGTGCGGCTCGTCTCCGGCGACAGCGACGTGCAGACCGTGCAGCTGGATGCCGTGGGGCCGGGCACGCCGGGCGACTGGCCCGCGTACGTGGTCGGCGTCCTCTGGGCCCTCGAGCAGGCGGGCCACACCGTCGGCGGTGCGGACATCGCCATCACCTCCGACGTCCCGTCGGGCGCGGGGCTCTCGAGCTCGGCGGCCATCGAGGCCTGCGTCGCCCTCGCCGTCGACGAGCTGTGGGGCCTGGGCCTCGGTGGCGACGACGCCGGCCGACGCGAGCTCGCCACCGCGTGCCAGCGCGCCGAGAACGAGGTCGTCGGCGCCCCCACCGGCGGCATGGACCAGGCCGCCTCGCTGCGGGGGCGCGAGGGCCACGCCCTCGAGCTCGACTGCCGCACCATGGAGGTCGAGCACGTGCCGTTCGCGCACGAGCTGCTCATCATCGACACCCGTGCCCACCACGCCCTCGTCGACGGCCAGTACGCCGCCCGCCGCCGGCAGTGCGAGGAGGCGGCCCACGACCTCGGGGTCGAGCTGCTCGCCGACGTGCCCGCCGACGGCCTCGACGAGCGCCTCGAGGCGGTCAGCGACCCGGTCGCCCGACGGCGGGCGCACCACATCGTCACCGAGATCGCCCGCGTGGAGCGGTCGGCGGCGATCCTCGCGCAGGGGCCCGACGCCGACCTCGCCGAGCTGGGCCGGCTGTTCACGGCCTCGCACGTCTCGCTGCGCGACGACTTCGAGGTGTCGTGCGACGAGCTCGATGTCGCGGTCGACGCCGCCCTGTCCGCCGGCGCCCTCGGGGCCCGGATGACCGGCGGCGGCTTCGGCGGCTCGGCCGTCGCGCTCGTTCACCCCGGCGAGAGCGGGCCGATCGTCGACGCCGTCGTCGCCGCCTACCGCGAACGCGACTGGACCGCCCCGCGCACCTTCCTCGTCACCGCCGGCGCGGGGGCGTCACGCGACGCGTGACCCCGCCCACCAGCATCCGTTTCATCCTTTTCCTCCACATGCGTGGGAAACGCCGTGGACGTCCGCCGGCGAACCTATGATGACCGGATGAGCACGACCGGACCCCGTGGCACGCGTGTGCCCCTCGGCGACCACGACGTCGACGAGCGCTTCGACGACCACGGCGAGGTCGACCCCGACGACCGGCTCGACCCGCTCGGTGACCCGAGCGACGGGGGCGACGGGGGTGACGACGACCGCGACGACGTCGACACCGAGCGGCGGCACCGCCGACGCAACCGTCGGGTGCTCGTCGCCGCGCTCGTGCTCCTGCTCGTGCCGGTGCTGGCCGTCGGGGGCTACCTCGGCTACCTCAACCACGTCGTCACGAACAACGTCCGGCAGGAGACGCTGCTGCCGCAGACGGGCCCGACGGGCGACGACGGCCAGGCCGTGTCCCAGCCCGCGGGCAACGGCACGAACTACCTCATCATCGGCAACGACGCGGGGCCAGGTCGCGAGGGAGCCCGCTCCGACGTCATGGTCATCGCCCATGTACCCGACGACCACAGCGCGGTGACCCTCATCCACTTCCCCCGCGACCTGTGGGTGCCGATCCCCGGCCACAAGGACGCCAAGCTCAACGCCGCGTACGCCTACGGCGGCGCGCCGCTGCTCGTGCAGACGATGCAGAACCTGCTCGGCATCGACGTCGACCACGTCGCGATGATCGGCTTCGAGGGCTTCAAGGCGATGACGGATGCCGTCGGCGGCGTCGACGTCAACGTGGCCGAGGCCTCGACCGAGACCGTCGGCAGCACGACCTACGACTTCCGCGAGGGCACGATGCACATGGACGGCGACATGGCCCTCGCCTTCGTGCGCCAGCGCAAGCAGCTGAGCCAGGGCGACATCTCCCGCGGCCAGCGGCAGCTCGCCTTCATCAAGGGCCTCATGCTCAAGACGCTCTCGCCCTCGACGCTCGCCAACCCGGTCACGCTGTCGGGCTTCCTCGACGCCGCCACGAGCAACCTCACCGTCGACGACAAGCTCGACGTGGGCACGATGCGGTCGGAGGCGTTCGCGCTGCGCGGCCTGCGCGGCAACGACATCCGCTTCATCACGGCGCCGTTCAGCGGCTTCGGGACCAGCGCCGACGGGCAGTCGATCGACGTCGTCGACGACGCGAAGATGGACGCCCTGGGCGCGGCGATCCGCGACGACGCCCTCGACACCTACCGCTGAGCCTCCGCCGAGGTTCGCGCCGAGACTCGGGGCGGGCCCCCTCTGTGGCGGCCCGTCCGCTCAGACGGGGCGGCGGTCGGCCTGCGCGCCGTACCAGGCCGTGCAGGCCTCCCACGTCGGCAGGAGGCCCGACTCCACGGCGGCCGCGAGGGTGGGCGCCGCGGCATCCTTCGGCGACAGCAGCGGCTCGACGCCGTCGGGCAGGGTGAGGCCCACGTCTGGGTCGAGCGGGTTGATGCCGTGCTCGCCCGTCGGGTTGTAGGCCGACGAGCAGAGGTAGTGCGCGGTGGTGTCGTCCTCGAGGGCGCAGAAGGCGTGACCGAGACCCTCGGCGAGGTACAGCGCACGCCGGTCGACCGAGTCGAGCACGACGGAGTCCCACTCGCCGAAGGTCGGCGAGCCCACGCGCAGGTCGACGACGTAGTCGACGAGCGCGCCCGTGACGGCGGTGACGTACTTCGCCTGGCCGACGGGCACGTCCGCGAAGTGGATGCCGCGCAGGGTGCCGCGCGACGACACCGAGACGTTGGTCTGCACGACGTCGAGGCGGTGGCCGGTGTGCTCGGCGAGCCGGTCGCCCCGGAACGACTCGAGGAACACGCCGCGGTCGTCGGGGAACTGGCGGGGCGTGATCACGAAGGCGCCGGCGATGCGCAAGGGGCGGACGTCCATCAGTGACCCCGCTGCCGCGACTCGTGACGCTCGGCGAGCAGGCCGTGCAGGTAGACGCCGTAGCCGCTCTTGACCTGGTCGTCGGCGTGCCGACGCAGGCCGTCGTCGTCGAGCCACCCGTTGCGCCAGGCGATCTCCTCGATGCAGCCGATCTTCTGCCCCTGCCGGGCCTCGACGGTGTGCACGTACGAGCTGGCGTCCATGAGGCCGTCGAACGTGCCGGTGTCGAACCACGCGGTGCCGCGGGGCAGCACGCTGACGGTGAGGTCGCCGCGACGCAGGTAGGCGTCGTTGACCGCCGTGATCTCGAGCTCACCGCGGGCGCTGGGCGTCAGGCCACGGGCGATCCCGACGACGTCGTTGTCGTAGAAGTAGAGGCCGGGCACGGCGTAGTTCGAGCGCGGCCGCTCGGGCTTCTCCTCGATGGAGATGACCGTGCCGTCGTCGTCGAACTCGACGACGCCGTAGGCGGTCGGGTCGCTGACGCGGTAGGCGAAGATGTGCCCGCCGGTGACGGCCGTGTTGTCCGTGAGGCGCGACCCGAGGCCGGCGCCGTAGAAGATGTTGTCGCCGAGCACGAGCGCGACGGTGTCGCCGCCGATGAAGTCGGCACCGAGGATGAAGGCCTGGGCCAGGCCGTCGGGGCTGGCCTGCACGGCGTAGGAGATCTCCATGCCCCACTGGGCGCCGTCGCCGAGCAGGCGCTCGAACTGGTCGGCGTCCTGCGGGGTGGTGATGACGAGCACCTCGCGGATGCCGGCCATCATCAGCGTCGACAGCGGGTAGTAGACCATCGGCTTGTCGTAGACGGGCATGAGCTGCTTGCTGATGCCGCGCGTGATCGGGTGCAGGCGGCTGCCCGTCCCGCCGGCCAGGATGATCCCCTTCATGGACGGTCAGCCTAGGGTGCGCCTGCGTGACCGACGAATCGGTCAGATCGGAGCCCCGTCGGCCGATACCCTGTCGCCCATGCGTGTTCTCGTCACCGGCGGTGCCGGCTTCATCGGCTCCAACTTCGTCCTGCGACTGCGCGAGACCCGGCCCGACTGGCAGGTGACGGTCATCGACTCGATGACGTACGCGGCCAACCGCGAGTCGCTCGCCCCCGTCCTCGACGAGACCGGTGACGGCAGCGTACGACTCGTCGAGGCCACCATCGCGGAGGCCGGTGTCGTCGACCCGCTCGTCGCCGAGTGTGACGTCGTGGTGCACTTCGCCGCGGAGTCGCACAACGACAACAGCCTCGACAGCCCGTGGCCGTTCGTCGAGAGCAACGTCATCGGCACCTTCACGCTGCTCGAGGCCGTCCGCCGGCACGACAAGCGGCTGCACCACATCTCCACGGACGAGGTGTACGGCGACCTCGAGCTCGACGACCCGAACCGCTTCACGGAGGCGACCCCGGTCAACCCGTCGAGCCCCTACTCGGCGACGAAGGCGGGCGCTGACCTGCTCGTGCGCGCCTGGATCCGCTCCTTCGGCATCAAGGCCACGGTGTCGAACTGCTCGAACAACTACGGCCCGCGCCAGCACGTCGAGAAGTTCATCCCGCGTCAGATCACCGGCATCCTCGAGGGGACCAAGCCTAAGCTCTACGGCTCGGGTCTCAACGTGCGCGACTGGATCCACGTCGACGACCACAACGACGCCGTCGTGGCGATCATCGAGCAGGGCCGCCTCGGCGAGACCTACCTCATCGGCGCCGACGGCGAGCGCAACAACCGCGAGATCGTCGAGCTGCTGCTCGAGCTGACGGGCAAGCCGGCCGACTGGTTCGAGCACGTCAACGACCGACCCGGCCACGACCTGCGCTACGCCATCGACTCGAGCAAGCTGCGGGCCGAGACCGACTGGCGCCCCCGCTACGACGACATCCGCGCCGGCCTGGCGGCGACCATCGACTGGTACCGCGACAACCCGCAGTGGTGGAGCAGCGCCAAGGTCGACGCCGAGCGCACCTACGCTCGGCTCGGACGGTGACCGACCAGCCGAAGCGCGTGCTCGTCACGGGGGCGGGCGGCATGCTCGCCCTCGACCTCGTGCGCGCCCTGCGCGACGCCGGCCACGCCGTGACGGCGCTCGGTCGCCCCGACCTCGACATCACCGACCCGGCACTGTGCCGGGCCGGGGTCACCGGTCACGACCTCGTCGTGAACGCCGCCGCCTTCACCGCGGTCGACGACGCCGAGACGAACGAGGCGGCGGCCTTCGCGGTCAACGCCGTCGGGCCGGCCAACCTCGCGCGGGCGGCCCACGCCACCGGCGCACGGCTCGTGCAGGTCTCGACCGACTACGTCTTCGACGGCTTCGCCACGGAGCCCTACACCGAGGACCACCCGGTCGCGCCGCGCTCCGCCTACGGCCGCACCAAGGCCGCCGGCGAGTGGGCCGTGCGGGCCCACTGCCCCGACTCCTGGGTGCTGCGCACGGCGTGGCTCTACGGCGCCGGCGGGCCGAACTTCGTCTCGACGATGCAGCGCCTCGCCGGTGAGCGCGAGACGCTCTCGGTCGTCGACGACCAGCACGGTCAGCCCACGTCGACGGTCGACCTCAGCGACCTCGTCGTGCGGCTCGTCGAGGCCGACGCCCCGGCCGGGACCTACCACGCCACCGCGACCGGCGAGACGACGTGGCACGGCTTCGCCCGCGCCGTCTTCGAGCACGAAGGCCTCGACCCCGAGCGGGTGCAGCCGACGACGACCGAGGCCTTCCCGCGACCGGCCCCGCGCCCGGCCTGGAGCGTGCTCGGTCACGCCAGCCTCGAGGCGGCCGGCGTCGCCCCCATCGGTGACTGGCGCACCGGCCTCGCCGCCCACCTCGCCCGCTGACCCGCGGTTCGGGTCGGCCCCCGCACCCGCTCCGGACCCCCGCACCCGCGAAGGATGCCGACACACCCTCCTGGGCGGGCCGGCATCCTCAGCGCGTGCGTCCGTCCCCGAGCCGAGGCCCAATGCTGCAGGGTCGTGAAGGATTCAGGCCCCCTGGAGGGCCCGAACCCTTCACGCCCCTCGGGCTGCCAGCCGTCGGCGGTCGTCGACTCGACGCGTCCTGCCCGGTTGCGGATCTGCGGCGGCTCGTCTCCCGGAGGACGCCTCGATGGCTCCGAGGAAGAGGAAGAACCACAGGAACCGGGTGTCGTAGTAGTCGCCGGAGAACAAGCTGGCGACGCCGATGAGGGTGGCCGCAGCCAGGTAGAACACCCGTGTGGCGGTCAGGCCGGCTCGTACCGTGGTCCAGAAGGGCACGGTGAGGGCGCCGAGGAAGAGCAGCCCTCCGACGAGCCCTGACTCTGCCAACGTGGCGATGACGAGGTTGTGCGGGTACTGGTAGCCGGCGAACTGGCCGACGAGGCCGTAGTAGCCGTCGAGTCCCGCACCCGCGACGGGGAATCGGGTGAACAGGTCGACGGCTCCGGCGAGGATCTCGGTGCGCCCGGAGTCGTAGCCCTGCTCCAAGGTCTGGTCGACGATGCGCTGGTAGACGACGCCGTCGAAGGAGAGCCGGAGGCCGGAGGCCGCCACGGCGCCGAGAGCGAGCACCGCGAGGAACACCAACGTGTGCCGGAGCCCCCGGCCGAGCTGCCTCCAGAGCCGGCGCCCGAAGAGGAGCGCCACCGCGAGCAGGGCCACGAGTCCTCCCCTCGACCCGGCCAGCAGTGAGCCGACGATGAGAGGGGGCACGGCGACGAGAAGGAGACGGCGCTTCTTCACGATCGCCAGGTAGAAACAAGCGAGGACGGCCAGGATCATGACGCGGACGAAGACGTTGGGGCCTCCACCGAAGGCGGCGTAGCGCCCCTGCGCTCCCGGCCCGGCGACGAGTGCCCCCACCAGGTACAGGGCTCCCGTCACGACGAGACACGTCCACACGACGTCGAGCGACCCGGTGGGCAGCCGTCGCGCAGTGGCCACCGTCAGGGCGGCGAAGGCGACGAGCAGGACGAGGTCGACGACCGCGTCGGAGGCCCGCGACCCCGGAGGTGCCCAGAGGGCGGAGACCGCGAGCCAGCCGGACCACCCGACGAACCACGTGAAGCCCGCCACCGGCGACGCCGTGACCCGACGTCCGTACGTCATGTGCTGCGTCCGCCACCACGCATAGCCCAGCCCGCACAGGCCGAGCGCCCCCCAGCGCAGGTCGAAGTCCGGCAGCCCGTCACCCAGGCGGTCCAGGCTGAAGCGACCGGCCAGCAGTGACAGGTACAGGGCCACGAGCAGCGACTGTCCGAACCGGTCCGTCCCCGAGGCCTGGGTGTCACTCCCCCGCGACCGTCGCCCCACGGTGTCGGGCTGTCGGACGCCCACGGTGCTCACCGGCGTGCGCCCGTCGGCTCACCGGCATCCGTCAGCACGTCGCGGAAGGTGCCGTACAGCGTGTCTCGGGCGAAGTGCTCGGAGGCGACCGCTCGGGCCCGATCGACGGCCCGCCGGTAGCGCAGGTCGTCGGTCAGCAGGTCGAGGACCTGTCGGACGGCGGTGTCGGCGTCGACGTCCCCGACGTAGAGCCCGGCACCCTCGTCCGTGACGAGGTCGGTGAGCCACCCGCGGTGGTTGAACACCACCGGTCGGGCGGCGGCGAGGCCGTCGAACACCTTGTTGATCGAGGCGGGCTCCAGCACGGGGGCATCGACGACGCTGGAGACCACCGCGTCTGCGGCGGCGACGAGGCCGGCGACCTCGACCTTCGAGCGCGGGCCGACGAAGACTTCGTCGGGGTCGATTCCACTGTCGCGCAGTCGTGCTCGCGCCGCGGGCAGCTCGGAGCCGTCGCCGACGACGACGACGCGCAGCCCCTGACGGCGCGCGGCCAGGGCGAGGCCGGCCAGCCACGGGACGTCGTAGATGGCGCCGAGGGAACCGGCGTAGACGAGCACCCGGTCGTCACCCCACCCCTCGCGCTCGCGCACCGTCGCCCGGTCGGCGGGGCTGAGGTCGAACAGCTCGATGTCGCACGCGTTGGGCACCACGTCGACCCGCTTGCCCGGCACCACCCGCGACACCCCGGCGGCCATGCCCGGCGAGAGCGCGATGACGCGGCGGGCCCGCTGGTAGGCGGTGCGCTCGAGACGCAGCGCGAGGCCGATGACGGGCCGCGAGCGCAGGTACCCGAGGGCGACCGGTGCCTCGGGCCAGAGGTCTCGCACCTCGAGCACGAAGGCGCTGCGGCGCAGCCGGGTCGAGACGAGCGCGGGCACCGCGACCGTGAGCGGGGTGCTGGAGGCGAGCACGACGTCCCCGCGGTCGGCGTAGGTCGCCGTCGTGGCCAGCTGCATGAAGCGCGCGAAGGCGACGAGCCGCCGCCAGGGGGCCATGGCGTTGGCGTAGCGCACCGGCAGCTGAACGACGGTGAACCCGGCTTCGGTATAGGTCGCCCGCTCCGGGCCGCCGCAGATCATGGTCACGGCGTGGCCGTCGGAGACCAGCCGCCGGGCGAACTCCCACGAGCGGGTCCCGCCTGCCTGGTCCGGCCGTTTGAAGTGCTGGTGGATGTAGGTGATCTTCATGGCTCGGCTCTCGCTGGCTGGGTCACGGGGAGGGCGGGGGCGGCGACGGTGCCGCGGGGGTCGGAGAGCACAGGCCCCTCGACGGGGCGCGAGGGGACGGCCGGCGCGAGGCCGCGCCCGGCGGCACGGCTGACGAGCAGACCGACGAGGTAGACGACGGCCGAGCCCCAGGCCGCCCCGGCGGCGCCCCACCGGGTCACGGCCACGACGTACACCGGCAGGGCGACGGCCGCGGTGGCCAGCTCGACGACGCTCGCCCGCCGGGGCGACGCCGAGCGCACGAGGGCGGCGACCCCCTGGCGGTAGAGCGCGAGCAGGATGCCGGCGACCCCGAGCGGGACGATGAACGCCTTCGCGGGCGCGAACTGCGGCCCGAAGAGCGGCTCGACGGCGAACCACAGCGCGACCGAGAGCACCGTCGAGGTGGCCGTGAAGACGGCGACGTCGGCCGCCAGCCGCCCCGTGCGGTCATGGGCCGTCGAGCTGCGACGGTCGGCGAGCGCCTGCGAGATCCAGAACACCGGCTCGGTGGCGGTGGCGACGGTGACGTAGAGGCCGAGCTCGTAGGCGCCGCCCAGCGACCCGAGCAGCACCCGGTCGACCCGCGTGACGACGAGGGCCGCGACCGCCCCCGGCAGCAGGGTGAGGGCCAGCCGGCCGACCGGCAGCGCGTCCCGGCGCAGGGCGCTCCGCAGCTCGACGACGGCGAAGACGGGGGCGGAGAGGCAGTAGCCGAGCGCCCACAGCCGCCAGTCGGTGACGCCGGCCACGAAGAGCCCGACCGACGTGAGCAGGATGCCGGCCTGCTGGCTCACGAAGAGCAGCGCGAAGGTGCGCACGTGCCCCGAGTGCAGCGCCCGGGCGCGGGCGACGACCGTCATGGCCCCGCAGAGGCTCACGGCTCCCACGACGACGGCCGACCAGCCGAGCACGATCGACAGCCCGGCGGCCGCGACGACGTTGAGGACGAGGACGTAGCCGCCGAGGTGGGCGGGTCCGACCCCGCCCTGGCGCAGAACGAGCCGGTCGACGCCGAGCAGGGTCACCGGCGTGACGAAGTACGCGACCGACAGCAGCAGGGCGACGTCACCGCGACTGTCGGGGCCGAGCGAGCGGGCCATGAGCAGGTTGACGGCGAAGGCGACGCCGGCGGCGAGCACCGAGCTGGCCGACACGACCGCCCCGGCCCGCCCGAGGGTGGCCGAGAAGCCCGACCGCAGGCGCTGCAGCGGCACGACGACTCCTCACGCTTTTCCCGTTATGTCCGACCTGCGGAAACGGTAGTGCACGAAGGCTCGGCTCGCCCGCCGGGACGCGCAGGGCGGTTCGTGCAGGGCGGTGCATGCGGCCCCCGGGGCGCGTCCGGCCGACCCGCGGGCGAGCGGTCCAGTACGCTGCCGAGCGAGCACGGACCCCGGCTCGTTCGCACACCGCGGAGGCGACCTGTGTACACCCCCAAGCTGACCTCGCGCCTCGCCGTAGAGGCCCTGGGCACCTTCTGGCTCGTCTTCATCGGCTGCGGGTCGGCGATCTTCGGCGCGAAGTTCGTCACCCAGTCGCTCTCGGACCCGGCGCCGGTGCAGCTCGGCATCGGCCACCTCGGGGTGGCCATCGCCTTCGGCCTCGCCGTCACGACGATGGCGTACGGCATCGGGCACGTCTCCGGGGCCCACTTCAACCCGGCGGTCACGATCGGCGTCGCGGCGGCCAAGCGGTTCCCGTGGAAGGACGTGCCGCTCTACGTCGTCGCCCAGCTCGTGGGTGGGCTGCTGGCCGGCGGTGCCCTCGCCGGGGTGCTGTCGTCGACGGGGCTGCCGGTCACGGGCAACCTCGCGGCCAACGGCTTCGGTGAGCACTCCCCCGGCGGATTCGCCCTGGGCGCAGTACTGCTCGTCGAGGCGCTCGTCACCGCATTCTTCGTCTACATCGTGCTCGGCGTGACGAAGGCCGACGCCCCGGTCGGCTTCGCGCCGCTCGCCATCGGGTTCGGCCTGCTGCTCGCACACCTCATCGCCATCCCGGTGAGCAACGCCTCGGTCAACCCGGCCCGCTCGACCGCGGTCGCCTTCTTCAACGGCGAGGGCGCCCCGGGCCAGCTGTGGGCGTTCTGGGTCGCGCCGGTCGTGGGCGCCCTCATCGCCGGCTCGACGTTCTCGTTCATCACCGGCGAGGACAAGGCCGAGCTCGACATCGACGGCACCACCTCGGATGCCGGGAACGCCGAGCTCGACGCGGAGGGTCGCCCCGTCCTCGACTCGTGACACCCTGAGGGCTTCATCCGGCCGTTATGAAGGTAATATCTTCATATGAGCCAGAAGAAGACTCAGGCTTCACCACCCGGGGTGACCGACCCGCACGGGGCGGACGACGTCGTGCTCATCGGCGACGTGGTCGCGTCGCGCCGGGCGCCCGACCGGCTCGCCCTGCACGACACGCTCGCCCGGGTGATCGACCACGTCAACGGCGACGTGACGGCGCTGGACCCCCTCGTCGTCACGGTCGGCGACGAGTTCCAGGGCCGCTTCGCCACTCTCGGCTCCGCCCTGGCGGCGTGCTTCGGCCTGCGCCTGCGGCTCGCCCCCGACGTCGACGTCCGCTTCGGCCTCGGCCGCGGTGCCACCCAGACGCTCGACGCGCGGCACGGCATCCACGACGGTCCGGCGTACTGGGCGGCGCGCTCCGCCATCGAGCGCACGAAGGAGCGGGCCTCGCGCGCGCAGACGCGCACGGCACGCACGACGTACGAGCCGCCAGAGGGGGACGCACTCGGCGTGGGGGTCGCCGTGCAGTCGGCCCTCGACTGTCTGGACCTCGTGGTTGGCTCTCTCTCGACACAGTCGACGACCATCCTCGGGGGGCTCATGGACGGGCGCACGCAGCACGAGATCGCCGCCGACCTGGCCGTCTCGCCCTCCGCCGTGTCGCAGCGGGTGCGCCGCGACGGGCTCGGCGTCGCCGTCGACACGATGACCTCCCTGAGCCGGATGCCGTGAGGCCGGCACCGTGACCTGGCTCGCCATCGTGCTGCTCGGGGCAGGGGTCGCCGACCTCGTTCGCTCCTCGGTCGGGCGCCGGGGCCGCGTCGCGGCCCACGTGGCCGCGCCCGTCACCGTGGCCCTCGCCGCGGTGCTCACCGACGTCGACGGCTGGGCCGACGTGCTCGCCCTCGCCGTCGGGGCGGCCGGGCTCGCCGCCTGGACCGAGCTGTCGCGTCGGGCGCAGCGCACCGGCCTGCAGGCGGTCGGGGCACTGGCCTCCCTGCTCGCCACCCTCGCGGTGCTCGTCGCGTTCTCGGGGGCCGCGTCGACGGCGGCCGGTCCGCTGCAGCGCTGGCTCTACTGGGCCGACCTGCCGGGCGCACCGGCTTCGGCCGGACGGGTGCTGCTCGTGGCCGCCCTCGTCCTGTTCAACGTCGCCACCGCCAACGTCATCGTGCGGCTCGTCCTGCTCGCCATCGGTGCGCTGCGACCCGACCAGGTCGCGGCACCTCACGGGCGGGCCCCGCAGTCGGGCTCGCAGTCGGGCCCGCAGGCCGCCGACCGGCTCAAGGGCGGCCGGCTGCTCGGGCCGATGGAGCGCCTCGTCATCCTGGGCCTCGGCCTCGCCGGCGAGTTCGGGGCCGCGGGTCTCGTCATCGCGGCGAAGGGGCTGCTCCGTTTCCCCGAGCTGCAGGCATCGGGCCGGGCGAGCCTCTCCGGGCCGACCGGGGGCAGCCGCGGAGGCCCCGTCGGCATCGACGACGTCACCGAGTACTTCCTCGTCGGCAGCTTCGTCAGCTGGCTGCTCGCCCTGCTCACCCTGGCGCTCTCGGTCGCCTCCTGAGGTCGCAGCGCCCACTGATAGCGTCGGATCGACCAGCGTCCCACCGATGTGAAGGGCCTCAACCGTGAGCACAACCCCGTCCGCCGCCCCCGTGAAGGTCGCCGTCACCGGCGCTGCCGGCCAGATCGGCTACAGCCTGCTGTTCCGCATCGCGAGCGGCGCCCTGCTCGGCCCCGACACCCCGGTCGAGCTGCGGCTGCTCGAGATCACGCCGGCCCTCAAGACGCTCGAGGGCGTCGTCATGGAGCTCGACGACTGCGCGTTCCCGACGCTCACCAAGGTCGAGATCGGCGACGACCCGACGAAGGTGTTCGACGGCGTCAACCACGCCCTGCTCGTCGGCGCCCGTCCGCGCGGCCCGGGCATGGAGCGCGGCGACCTGCTCGAGGCCAACGGCGGCATCTTCGCCCCGCAGGGCAAGGCCCTCAACGAGGTCGCGGCCGACGACGTGCACATCACGGTCACCGGCAACCCGGCGAACACCAACGCCCTCATCGCCATGAGCAACGCGCCCGACATCCCCACCGAGCAGTTCTCGGCCCTGACGCGCCTGGACCACAACCGCGCCATCAGCCAGCTCGCCGCCAGGCTCGGCGTGCCGGTCACCGACATCACCAAGATGACGATCTGGGGCAACCACTCGGCCACCCAGTACCCCGACCTCTTCCACGCCGAGGTCGCGGGCCGCAACGCCGCCGAGGCCGTGGGTGACCAGGACTGGCTCGAGAACACCTTCATCCCGACGGTCGCCAAGCGCGGCGCCGCCATCATCGAGGCCCGTGGCGCCAGCTCGGCCGCCTCCGCCGCCTCCGCCACCATCGACCACGCCCGCACCTGGGTGCAGGGCACGCACGAGGGCGACTGGGTCTCGATGGCCGTGCGGTCCGACGGTTCCTACGGCGTCGAGGAGGGTCTCATCTCGAGCTTCCCCGTCACCGTCGAGGGCGGCCGCTGGAGCATCGTGCAGGGTCTCGACATCGACGACTTCTCGCGCGCCCGCATCGACGCCTCCGTCAAGGAGCTCGCCGAGGAGCGCGACGCCGTCAAGGGCCTCGGTCTCATCTGACGCCACAGACGCCACTGACGTCTCCGCGTCACGCGGTCACCGGCGCCGGTCACCTTCGGGTGGCCGGCGCCGTCGCATGTCCGAGGGGCCGGATGCCGGGGAGTGGCCACGTGCGCGCACGACCGCGCCACCCGGCATCCGGGGCCGTCGCGGTGACCTCTCGACGGGGTCTGTCTGACCTCTCGACGGGGTCTGTCTGACCTCTCGACGGGATCAGGGGGTGGGAAGGCCGGTGCGGCCGGCGGGGCGGTCGGCGCCGCCCGGCTCGAGGTTGACGGTGGCCGAGGCGACGAGCACCCCGATGCCGAGGGCGAGCAGCACGACGACGTCGAGCGCCCGCGAGCGCACCGTGAGGCCTCCCGCCCGCCGCGCCGGGCGCGCGAAGAGGCGCACGACGGCCGCGACGACGAAGGCGGCGAAGACGACCTGCCCACCGACGCGGATGTGTCCCAGGCCGATCGCGGCGACACCGGCCGCGACGACGAGCGCCACGAGCCACCAGACCCCGAGCACGACGAAGCCGCTCCCCCGCCACCTCATGAGGGCCGGGCCTGCCGCCGGGCGGTGGGGCGTGTCACGTCAGGCCGCGTCGGCGGCGGCCGCCCGCGCCTCGGCGGCGGCGACGATGTTGGTCAGGAGCATGGCGCGGGTCATCGGCCCCACGCCGCCGGGGTTGGGGCTGACCCAGCCGGCGACCTCGGCGACGTCGGCGGCCACGTCACCGGCGATCGCGCCGTCGACGCGGCTGACCCCGACGTCGAGCACGGCGGCGCCGGGCTTGACCATGTCGGCGGTGATGACGTTCGGCACCCCGGCGGCGGCGACGACGACGTCGGCGCGCCTCACCTCGGCGGCGAGGTCCTTCGTGCCGGTGTGGCACAGGGTCACCGTCGCGTTCTCGCTGCGACGGGTGAGGATGAGCCCGAGCGGGCGCCCGACGGTGAGGCCGCGGCCGACGACGACCACCCTGGCGCCGTCGAGCGGCACGCCGTGGTGGCGCAGCAGCTCGACGCAGCCCATCGGGGTGCACGGCAACGGGGCGGGGCGGCCGAGCACGAGCCAGCCGAGGTTCATCGGGTGCAGGCCGTCGACGTCCTTCTCCGGCAGCACCCGCGAGAGCAGTGCCATCTCGTCGAGGCCGGTGGGCTGCTGCACGAGGAAGCCGGTGCACGCGGGGTCCGCGTTGAGCTCGTCGATGACGGCCTCGACCTCGGCCTGCGTGGCCGTCGCGGGCAGGTCGCGGCGCAGGCTCGTGATGCCGAGGTCGGCACAGTCACGGTGCTTCGCCCCGACGTACCAGTGGCTGCCGGGGTCGTCACCGACCAGCACGGTGCCGAGACCGGGGGTGACGCCTCGGGCGGTGAGCGCCTCGACCCGGGCTCGGAGATCGGTCTTGATGCTGGCGAGCGTCGCCTTGCCGTCGAGGATCTGTGCCGTCACGCGCCACATCCTGCCACCCGGCCGCACCCGGGCGTCGGCGCCGCCCGCGGACGGACGGGCGGGGGTCAGGAGGCGTCGGGCGCGGGCACGCCGGCGAGCTCGGACAGGTCGGCGTCGGGGTCTGCGAGCCGCTCGCGGTCGACCGGGGTGCGGTCGCGGACGAGGGCCTGCACGGCATCCATCGTGTCCCAGACGTTGACGTGCATGCCGGCGAGCACCCGCACGCGGCCGTCCGCACCTTCGGCGGGGACGACCCAGAACGCCATGAACTCGTCGGTCGACGGCTCGCCGCGCAGCACGACCTCGGGGTCGACGTCGGCCGGCACGTACCCGGCGTACTCGAGTCCGGCGTCGTACTGGTCGGAGTAGAAGAAGGGGATGGGGTCGTAGGCCTCGTCGCTGCCCGCCATCGACCGGCCGGCCGCGTAGCCGCCGTCGTGGGCGTTGGCCCAGTGCTCCACGCGCACGTGGGTGTCGAGGGCCGTGCTGCGCCAGCTCGCGACGTCGCCGGCGGCGAGGACGCCGTCGGCCGAGGTGTGCAGGTGCTCGTCGGTGCGGATGCCGTCGTCGACCGTGATGCCGGCGCCCTCGGCGAGTCCGGTGTTGGGGGTGATGCCGACGCCGACGACCACGACGTCGGCGGGCAGGGTCTCTCCCCCCTCGAGCACGACGCCCTCCGCCTTCGTGTCGCCCGTGATGCGCTCGACGCCGGTGTCAAGACGCAGGGTGACCCCGTGCCGGCGGTGCAGGTCGGCGAACCAGCCGCCCACCTGCTCCCCCACGACCCGCACGAGGGGTGCGGCCTGCGGTTCCACGACGGTGACGGAGCAGCCGGCCTCGCTCGCGGCGGCGGCCACCTCGAGACCGATCCAGCCGGCCCCGACGACGACGACCCGCGCCCCGTCGGTGAGGCGCTCGCGCAGCGCCGACGACTCCCCCTTCTCCCGCAGGTAGAGCACGCCGTCGAGCTCGGCGCCGGGCACCTCGAGGGCCCGCGCCGAGCTGCCGGTGGCGAGCAGTAGCCGGTCGAAGGCCACCTGCTCGCCGCTGCGGAGCGTGACGGTGCGCGCGGCGGCGTCGAGCGAGGTGGCGGGGTCCCCGACGTGCAGCTGCACGTGCTGCTCGTCGTACCAACCACGGTCGTGCGGGTAGACGGAGTCGGGCTCGTCGTCGCCCTTGAGGACACCCTTGGACAGCGGCGGTCGCTCGTAGGGGATCTCGTCCTCCTCGGTGACGAGGACGATCGGGCCGCGCTCGTCGATGCTGCGGACCCCTTCGACGGCGCGGGAGGCGGCGAGGCCACCCCCGACGATGACGTACCGGCGTTGGCTCTCGTCCGTGCTCATGCCACCACCCTCACACGGCCGGGGGTCCGCGTCGAGGGCATCGCCGGCGGCCCGGCGGTCAGAGCTCGACGTCGCGGGCCAGCCGCCGCATGGTCTCGACCATGGCGTCGTAGCGCCGGGCTCCCACGTCGTCACGCAGCGCCTGCTCGGCGGCCGCGATGGCGCGCGTCACCTCGGCACTCGCCGCCTCGCCGGCCGGGTTGCGTCGCACGAGACGGACGCGGGCGTCGGCGGGGTCGGTGACGCTCTCGACCAGGCCCATGCCCTCGAGCACGTCGACGAGCTGGCCCAACGCCTGCCGGGTCGTGCGGGCGCGGTCGGCGAGCTCGCTCGCCCGGAGGCCGTCCGGTGGGATGAGCTGTAGCAGCCGGGCACGGCGACCGGTGAGCCCGGCCAGGGCGGGGTCGGCCGCGACGCCCATCTCGTGGGCGAGCCGCCGGGACAGCGCCTCCGACCACCGAAACAGGTGGTCGGGCAGCGTCTCGTCGTGGTGTGCCCCACGGCCGTCCCGAGGGCTACGGCCCGAAACCCTCTTGCCGCCGCTCACCGGACCACCCTAACCTCAAAGAGGTAAAGGTGCTTTACCACCTGGCGGGGCGGCGCGAGACCGTCCGGCCGTGCGAGGAGGAGCCATGACCGACGCCGACCCCTGGACCGCCCAGTCGCTGACCGACGCCGTCGCTGACCGCGCCGCTCGCCACCTCGGGGTCGACCGGGCCCACGTGCACCTCACCCCGGTCGACTACGCGTGGGGCTCCCCCGCCACCGCCGGACTGTGGAAGGTCGAGGCGGCCGCGGAGGGCCTCGGCGCACAGCAGTCGCAGCCGGTCACCCGGTTCGCCAAGCTGCTGCGGCACCCACGGCACTGGCCGGGGCTGCGCACCATCCCGGAGGGGGGCGCTCGCGACTTCTTCCTCGAGCGCTTCCCCTGGCGGTTCGAGCTCGACATGGCGCTGTCGGGCATCGACGCCGTCATGCCACCGGGGTTGCGCACCCCCGTGCTGCACGACCAAGACCCCCTCGACGAGGATCACGTCCTGCTCTGGTGGGAGCTCGTCGACGAGCGTCCTGGACCCTGGTCGACAGCCGAGCTGGCTGACACCGCAGGCCTGCTCGGCCGGCTGGCTGCCCGGCGACGCGAGGGCGCCGCCGTCAACGCCGCCCTCCCGGAGGTGTGCCACCAGCTGCCGCGCGGCGCGGCCCTGCGCCTCTTCTCCGAGCCCCGGGTGCTGCTCTTCGCGCGCGCCGAGCTCGCCCCCGACGGGCCGTGGTCGCACCCGCTCGTGGTCGAGACCTTGCGCGACCTCGGCGACGACGGCCTGCGGGCCGAGCTGCTCGGCCTGGTCGACCTCGTCCCCGCCGTGCTCGACGCCCTCGACGACCTGCCCCAGACCTACGCCCACGGCGACGCGAGCGTGCAGAACCTGCTGCGCTCCCGCGCCGGCGGCGACGTCGTCGTCATCGACTGGGGCTTCGGCTCGCTGCTCGCGGTCGGCTTCGACCTCGGCCAGCTGCTCGTCGGGCCGATGCACGCCGGCCTCACCTCGGCCGACGACGTTCCCGCCATCGACGCCGCCATCCTGCCCGCCTACGTCGCCGGTCTCGGCGAGGAGGGCTGGACGGTGCCGACCCACCTCGTGCGCTTCGGCCACCTCGGCTCCCTCTTCGCGCGTTCGCTGTTCACGGCGCTGCCCGTCGACGCCCTCCCCGACCCGGCGGGCGGCACCGGCCGGGACGACGGGCACGCCGCGGCACGGGCCCTGCTGCGGGAGCGGCTGACGCTGACCCGCGCGATGCTCGACCTCACCCTGCCCGTGGTGCGCGAGCACCTCGCGGGTGTCACGAGCCGGTCGTGATCGCCTGGCCGCCGTTCGTCAGGGCCGTCGCCTCGGGCCGACCGGCCGGCGCGGTCAGGACGTCCACGCCCGCCACAGCGCCGCGTACTCACCGCCGTGGGCCACGAGCTCGTCGTGGCTCCCCAGCTCGGCCACCCGACCGTCGATGACGACGGCGATGCGGTCGGCGTCGTGCGCGGTGTGCAGCCGGTGCGCGATGGCGACGACGGTGCGGCCGGTGAGCAGGGCGTTCATCGAGCCCTCGAGGTGGCGGGCCGTCCGTGGGTCGATGAGCGAGGTCGCCTCGTCGAGCACGATGGTGTGCGGGTCGGCGAGGATGAGCCGCGCCAGGGCGACCTGCTGGGCCCGACCCGGGGTCAGGGCGAGGTGCCCCGAGCCCAGCTGGGTGTCGAGCCCCTCGGGCAGGCGGTCGACCCACTCGAGCGCGTCGACGGCACCGAGCGCCTGACGGACCTGCTCGTCGTCGCTGCCCTCACGGGCGAGCACGACGTTGTCACGCACCGTGCCGATGAAGACGTGGTGCTCCTGCGTGACGAGCGCGACCTCGGTGCGCAGCGTCTCGAGGGGCAGTCGCGTCAGCTCGACGCCGCCGACCTGCACCGTGCCCGTTCGGGGGCCGTGGATGCCGGACAGCAGCCGTCCGAGGGTCGACTTGCCCGACCCGCTCGGGCCGACGACGGCCAGCCGTTCACCGGTGCGCAGGTCGAGGTCGATGCCGTGCAGGACGTCGTGCCCGTCGCGGTAGGCGTAGCGCAGGTCGTGGGCGAGCAGGTCGCGCCCCTGCGGGACGCCCTCGCCGGCCTCGCGGTCGGGCGGGACGGTCGCGATGCCGAGCAGGCGGGTGGTCGAGGCCATGCCCACCTGCACGCGGTCGACGGTGCTGACGAGCATGTCGAAGGGGCCGTAGAGCGCCTCGGCGTAGAGGATCGCGGTCGTGATCTGACCCAGGCTGGCCCAGCCCTGCACGTAGCCGACGGCGCCGAGCAGCAGCACGAGCACGCGCGGCAGGCTGAAGGCGACGTCCATGATGAGGAAGAGCAGGTTGCGCAGCGTCATCGTGTAGCGCTCGGCCTGGCCCGACACCTCGATGTCGTCGTCGCCCCGGCGCAGGCGGCGACCGGCGAGCCCGAGCGCCTCGACGGTGCGCGCCCCCTCGACGGTCTCGCTCAGGGTCGTGTTGATGCGGGAGTAGGTGCCGCCCTCGGTGAGGTAGCCCTTGGGGGCACGGGCGAGGTAGCGGCGCACCTGGAAGCTGGCGAGGGCCATGAGCACGAGGGAGGGCACCGAGAGCTGCCACGAGTTGCTCACCATGGCCACGAGCGTCAGCACGACCGTGATGAGCGCGACGATCGACTCGGGCAGGGCCCAGCGCACGCTCTCGCTCATCGTGCCGACGTCGCGGGTGACGCGGGTGACGAGGTCACCGGTGCTGGCGCTCTCGACCCTCGACAGCGGCAGGCGCAGGATCGCGTGCACGACGTACTCGCGCGCCCGGGCCAGGACGTCCTGCCCGAGCACGGTCGAGCTCAGCTTGGCCGCGAAGGTGACGAGACCCTGCACGACGACGAGGCCCGCGACGACGAGGGCCACGGTGTTGGCGCCGGCGAGGGCGGCGTCGACGCGACCCGCCTGCACGTCGGCCACGGTCGAGTCGACGAGCTCGCCGAGCAGACGAGGCACGAGCAGGCCCGCGAGCGCGGCGAGGGCGTTGAACCCGACGACCGCGACGACGAGACCGCGGCGCTCCCCGAGCAGCCGGCCGACGAAGCGCACGACGCTACGGGCGTCGGCGACCGGCAGTCCGGTCGTCGCGTTCATCGTGTCGGCGACGAACTCCTGCGCTCGTCGCTCGCGCAGCAGGTGGCGACGGCGCAGGGCGACGAGCCGCTCTCGGGCGCCGGCCCGGGCCGGCGGGCGCAGCTCGACCGGCACCGGCGGTGGACGGTGGGCGGCGTCCCACGTGCGGGCCGACTCGGCCGCGAGGTCGGCGCGCAGGTCGACGACGAGGTCGGTGTCGCTCATCGGGTGGCCTCCGCCCCGGTCACGGCGGTCCAGTGGGCCGTCTCGGTCTCGAGCTGCTCGGTCGACGGGCCGGTCGACGAGCCGGACGTCGGGTCCGACCCACCCGCCGCACCCTCGTCGGCGGGCGTGGCCGCGGCGGACGCGGCCACCTCGCCGCGCACGACGACGGAGCGGTAGGCCTCCGAGCGGGACAGTAGCTCGGCGTGCCGGCCGCGGTCGACCTCCCGGCCGTCGACCATCAGGGCGACCTCGTCGGCGTGGTGCAGCAGCAGCGGCGAGGCGGTCATGACGACCGTCGTGCGCCCGGCCCGGTGCGGGCCGAGCCGCTCGGCGATGCGTGCCTCGGTGTGCGCGTCGACCGCCGACGTCGGCTCGACGAGGACGAGCACCTCGGGGTCGACGGCGAGGGCGCGCATGAGCACGAGACGCTGGCGCTGCCCGCCGGACAGGCCGCGGCCCCGCTCGTCGAGCTCGCCCTGCCAGCCACCCGGGAGGGCGTCGAAGACGTCGTCGGCGGCGGCGGTGAAGAGCGCGCGCTCGGCCTGCTCGCGGGTGAGCCGGTCGTGCGGGTCGACGGCCTCGCGCAGGGTCCCCTTGAAGACCTGGGGTGCGGTGTCGCTGACGAAGATGTGGCGACGGACCTCGTCGAGCGGCACGTCGGACAGGTCGACGCCCCCGACGGTGACGCCCCAGGGCTCGCTCGCCCGCTGCTCGTCGCTCGCGGCCTGGGCGGCGCGGGCCGCCTCACGCTCGGCTCGCGCGGCCCGGGCCGCGCGGCCCTTGAGCCCCTCCGGCAGCTCGGCGCTGACGAGGGGGTCCTGGTCGCCGGAGAGGTAGCGACCGAGCCGGTCGGCGAGGGCCGCCGAGTCGTCGGGCACCGACGAGACGACCATCGTCAGCCGGCCCGGGGCGACGTGCACCCCCGAGGCCTCGTCGACCACGACGGCATCCGACCGCAGGTGCTTCGGGTCGACCGGGTCGCGCCACGGCGAGCGCTGCTCGTAGACCGCGACCGCCTTGCGGGCCGAGACGACCGAGCGCGTCCACTTCTGCGCGAACTCGACGAACGTGCGCATCGGCTGCACGAGGAAGAGGCCGTAGCCGAGGAAGCTGACGAGCTCGCCAACCGTGAGCCGGCCGACGGCGACCTCCCGCGTGCCCAGCCACAGCAGCGCGACGACGAAGCCACCGGACAGCAGCACGCCGACCGACTCGACGGCCGCCAGCCAGCGGCCGCCCATGACACCGGCGCGGCGCACCCCCTGGGACTGGCCGGCGTAGTTGCCGCCGAACGTCTCCTCCCCGCCGATGCCGCGCAGGATGCGCAGGCCCGCGACGATGTCGGTGGCCATCGAGGTCAGCTCGCTGTTGCGGGAGCGCTCGACGCCCTGCCACCGCTGCATCGGACGCAGCAGGGGCGCCCCGAGCAGCACGAGCAGCGGCGCCGACACGAGCACGAGCAGGCCCATGCGAACCGACGTCGAGAGCACGATGCCGGCGACGACGAGGTAGGCGAGCAGCTGCGAGACGGCCCGCGTCGTGATCTCCATGAGGGCGCCGAACTGGTCGCCGTCGCTGCCCGAGACCGACAGCACCTCGCCGGTCGGGGTGCGGCGGGTCAGCACGTGGCCGAGCTGCAGCGCCTTGCGGGTGACGAGCTGGGTCGTGCCGTAGAGGGCGATGAGCCACTCGCGCACGATGACGGTGTGGAAGAAGACGCCGCTGAGGGCGCCGCCCACGGTGACGACGCCGAGCACGACCAGCCAGCGCGTCGTCTCGCCCTGGTCGCCCGCGACGATGCCGGTGTCGATGGCCCGCCCCACGATCCAGGGGCCGAGCGTCTGGGGCACCATCCAGATGACGGCCACGAAGAGGCCGAACCAGAACAGGCCCCCCTGCTGGCGCACCATCCAGGCGAGGAAGGCCCTCGGGGTGCGCGTGTCGGGCTCGTCGACGTGGCCGGGTGAGCCGGCGTCGGACGAGCTGCTGCCGAAGGCCCGGGTCACGGGTGGGAAGTCTCGCATCGCGTGGTCCACCCTAAGCGGGCGCACCGACAGCGCCCCACTGCTTTTCCGCTACCTTGCCCGCATGGCTCGAGACGGCGCGCGGATGTTCGGCTGGACCCTCCACGGCGACGGGCGCACGCTCGGCCCCGACGACGTCGTCGCCCCGCACGAGAGGCTCTCGTGGGGGCGCACGATCGGGCTCGGCGGGCAGCACGTCGTGGCGATGTTCGGGGCGACGTTCGTCTTCCCGCTGCTCATGGGGCTCAACCCCCAGCTCGCGATCATGATGAGCGGCGTCGCCACCATCCTGTTCCTGCTCGTGGTCAAGGGCATGGTGCCGAGCTATCTCGGCACGTCGGCCTCGTTCGTCGCGGCGGCCGCCGCCATCCGCGCCCAGGGCGGCACCTCCCAGGACGTCACCGGCGCCGTGCTCGTGTCCGGCCTCGTGCTCGTCGTCGTCGGAGTGCTCGTGCACGTGCTCGGCTCCGGCCTGCTGCACCGACTGCTGCCACCCGTCGTCACCGGCGCGGTCGTCATGCTCATCGGCTTCAACCTCGCCCCCGTGGTCTCGGGCACGTACTGGCCGCAGGACCAGTGGGTAGCCCTGTTCGTCATGGCCTTCACCGTCGTGTGCGCCGTCGCGTTCCGCGGGTTCGTCTCGCGCATCGCCGTCTTCCTCGCCCTCGTCGTGGGCTACGTCCTCTCGTGGCTGCTCGACCGTGTCTTCGGGCAGATCACGTCCTACGACGCCGCCGCGGGCGCCGTGACGACCCACTGGCGCACGAGCTTCGACGGGGTCGCGGATGCCGCGTGGTTCGGTCTGCCCCCGACGACCGGCACGCTCGGCCCTGACGGCCAGCCCCTGGTCGGCCTGCACCTGCCGTCGTTCTCGGCCGCGGCCATCCTGCTCGTGCTGCCCTCGGTCATCGCCCTCGTTGCCGAGAACACCGGCCACGTCAAGGCGGTCGCCGAGATGACACGCACCGACCTCGACCCCTACATGGGCCGTGCCATCGCCGCCGACGGCCTCGGCACCGCGCTCGCGTCGTCGATCGGCGGCTCGCCGACGACGACCTACGCCGAGAACATCGGCGTCATGGCCGCCACCCGGGTCTACTCGACGGCGGCCTACTACGTCGCCGCCCTCGTGGCGCTCGTGTTCGGCCTGTCGCCGAAGTTCGGCGCCCTCGTCTCCTCGGTCCCCGGTGGCGTGCTCGGCGGCATCACCGTCGTGCTCTACGGCATGATCGGCCTGCTCGGGGCCAAGATCTGGGTGCAGAACCGGGTCGACTTCGGCAACCCGCTCAACCTCGTGCCCGTCGCCGCCGGCGTCATCATCGGCATCGGCCACGTGCAGCTGCGCTTCACCGACGAGTTCGTCCTCGGCGGCATCGCCCTCGGCACCGTCGTGGCCATCGCCGGGTACCACCTCGCGCGGGCCCTGGCCCCGGCCGACCTGCGCCGACGCGCCGACCGCCCCCTCGGCGGGGTCGACGGCGGCGAGACGGGCGACCCCGGCGGCAGTGTCGTCACCGTCGGCCACGACGAGTACGGCACCGACCGGCATCCGGAGGCCACGCGCGAGCGGTGACCGGCCGCGCGCGGTCAGTGGCGGGTGTCGCGCTCCTCGACGGTCTTGCGCACGACGGGGCGCTGGCCGCCCGGGTCCTCGATGCGCGTCACGGTGCGCTCGCTGTGGGTCGTGCGCTTCGCGTTGAGGATGAGGCCGGCCCCGGCAACCATGAGGATGACGCCCACGGTCGGCAGGCTGATGCCGGGCGGGTCGGCACTCACCGCGAAGGTGAGGATGGCGCCGATGACGGCCAGCAGCACGCCGATGCCCACCTCGGAACCTCCCGTCGGCCGCGTCGTCGGCCCTCCGTGGGCCGGTCGTCGGCCTCGACACGACTGTACCCGCGCGGATGCCGGCCGGCACCGTCCCGGGGACGGTCACTCATCGGGGCGCCCGGGCGGAGGGACACTGCGGTGTCGCGGGTGGAGACCTGCGACACCGCCCAGCATGCCGACCATGCCGAGCACACCAACCGACGACAGGAGCACCCGTGCTGGAGGCCATCGGGCTGGACGAGCAGGAGGAGGCGGTCTACGGGCTGCTCGTGACCCTCGGCTCCGAGACCGCCGGCGACCTCGGGCGCCGGCTCGGGATGCCGGTGGGCGAGGTCGAGACGGCCCTGCGGGCGCTCGAGCGGCACGGCCTCGTCGCCCGTCCCGTCGGCCGCCCGGAGCCGTCGGGTGGCCGCTGGATGGCGGCCCCGCCCGCGGTGGCGCTGCGGGCCCTCGTCAACGAACGCCGGCACGGTCTCGAGCAGGCGGAGGTCGGCGTGGCCCGCCTCATGGCGGCCTTCCGGTCGGACGCCCCCGCCTCCGAGCTGCACGAGCTCGTCGAGATCATCGTCGGCGCCGAGGCCGTCGCCCAGCGCTTCCGGCAGATCCAGCTCGGTGCGGTGCGCACGGTCGACGCTCTCGTCACGAGCACGCCCGTCGCGGTCACGGGCGAGGAGAACGACGCGGAGGAGACGGCCACCGGCCGGGGCGTGCGCTACCGCGTCGTGCTCGAGCGCGAGTCGCTCGAGGCCCCGGGCGCCATCGCCACGGTGACGTGGGGCCTCGGCCGGGACACCCTCGTGCGCGTCGCCGACCGGGTGCCGACCAAGCTGCTCGTCACCGACGGGGAGGCGGCGATGGTGCCGCTGCTCACCGACGGCTCCGACCCGTCGGCGCTCTTCGTCCGCGCCAGCGGGCTGCTCGCGCCGCTGCAGGCGCTCTTCGAGGCGGTGTGGGACGCCGCCGTGCCGCTGCACCTCGTCGACGGGCGCGTCGTCGAGCAGCCCGAGGGGCCCGACGAGCTCGACCTGCGCATCCTCTCGCTGCTGCTCGCCGGCCTCACCGACTCGGCCGTCGCCAAGGCCCTCGACCTCGGTCTGCGCACGGTGCAGCGACGGGTCAGCGGCCTGCTCGACCGGGCCGGCGTGACGTCGCGCCTGCAGCTCGGGTGGCAGGCGCGTGAACGGGGCTGGGTCACCCGCCCCTGACCTCAGGGCGTGGTGGCGAGCACCCGGTCGGGGTCGGGCGCCTGGACCGACGGGCGCCGCGACCGCTGCTCGTGCACGGCGAGGGCGACCACAGAGGCGAGCACGACGGCGAAGCCGACCCACTGCGAGGGCGTCAGCCGACCGTCGAGGGCGAGCACGCCGACGAGGGCGGCCGTGAGCGGGAAGGCGAGCTCGGCGAGGGTCGCGCGCGAGGCCGGGGTGCGGCCGAGGGCCCGGTAGTAGAGGAGCAGCGCGAGCAGCCCGGGGAGGAGCGCGAGCAGCAGGATGTTCGGGACGGCGTCGAGCCCGACGGCCAGGGGCGTGGCCGTGGCCCCCGCGAGCGCGAGCAGCGTGAGCAGGCCGACCCCGAAGCGCAACGCCGTGATGTCGGCGAAGCGCAGCTCGGCGCTCGCGGCGCGGCCGAGCACCGTCCCCGCGGCCCAGAGCGCGGCGGCCCCGACCGCGAGCAACGCGGCCTGCGCGCTGCTCACGCCGACGTCGAGCGGGCTCGCGAAGGCGAGCAGCCACGCGCCGACGAGGGCCGGCACGGCGAAGAAGGCGTAGCGCGCGCTGAGCCGCTCGCCGAGCACGACGGCGGCGAGCGCCACGGCGATGACGGGCTGCAGCTTCTGCAGCACCTGCGGCGTGATCGGGTCACCGACCCGGAACGCGGCGGTGAAGAGGGTCGTGGCGAGGGCCGACGAGCCGGCGCCGATGACGAGCACGCTGAGCTTCGTGCGCCGGCTCGTGCGCAGCAGCCGGCGCACCGCCGGCACGAGCCAGGGGCTGACGAGCAGGGTGAGCACGAGGTGTTCCCAGAAGACGACGGCGAGGGCCGGGTACTCCTTCGCCAGCGGCCCGCGCCACAGCGCCGACAGACCCCAGAAGGAGGCGGCCAGGGCGACGAGCCAGGTGCCGTCACGAGTCGGGCCGGTCCGGGCCGCAAGGGTTCTCATGGGGTCAGGGTGTCACCTGAGGGCACCGACCGGCATCCGGGGCCCCCGTCCGGATGCCGGTGGGCGCGCCGGTCAGTGGAAGAAGTGGCGGGTGCCGGTGAAGTACAGCGTCACGCCGGCGGCCTCGGCGGCCGCGACGACCTCCTCGTCGCGGATCGAGCCACCCGGGGCGACGACCGCACGGACCCCGGCGTCGAGCAGGATCTGCAGGCCGTCGGCGAAGGGGAAGAAGGCGTCGGAGGCGGCGACCGAGCCGCGGGCGCGATCCTCCCCCGCCCGGCGCACGGCGAGGTGGCAGGAGTCGACGCGGTTGACCTGGCCCATGCCGACCCCGACGGCAGCGCCGTCGTGGGCGAGCAGGATGGCGTTGCTCTTGACGGCGCGGATGGCGCGCCACGCGAACTGCAGGTCGGCGAGGGTGGCCTCATCGGCGGCCGCCCCGGCGACGAGGCGCCAGGCCGAGGCGTCGTCGCCGCCGGTCACGGCTCCCTCGTCGTCACGCACCACGGCGTCGACCCGGTCGACCGACTGCAGCAGCAGACCGCCGCTGACCGGCCGCATCTCGACGCCCGCGTCGTCCGGCTGGCCGCCGCCGCTCCACCCGTCGGGCAGGCGCAGCACGCGCAGGTTCTTCTTGGCGGTGAGGACCTCGAGCGCCTCGGGCTCGTAGTCGGGCGCGATGACGACCTCGGTGAAGACTGGCTTGGCGGCCCGGGCCATCGCGGCCGTGATGGTGCGGTTGGCGGCGATGATGCCGCCGTAGGCGCTGACCGGGTCGGTGGCGTGGGCGCGCTCGTACGCCTGCTCGATCGTGTCGCCGACGGCGATGCCGCACGGGTTGGCGTGCTTGATGATCGCCACGGTCGGCCGGTCACCGTGGTCGTGGGCGGCGCGCACCGCGGCGTCGGTGTCGACGTAGTTGTTGTACGACATCTCCTTGCCGCTCAGCTGCTCGGCGCTCGCGACGCCCTCGTCGAACGAGCGGTAGAGGGCGGCCCGCTGGTGCGGGTTCTCGCCGTAGCGCAGCACCGCACCGCGCTCGTAGTCGGCGCCGACCCAGGCCGGGAACCCGGTGCCGCCGCTCGTGTCGGTGTACGCGTTGCCCATCCAGCTCGCGACGGCGACGTCGTACGAGGCGGTGTGCACGAAAGCCTCGGCCGCGAGGCGGCGACGCTGCCCGAGGGTGAACCCGCCGGCGGCGACCGACTCCGCGACCTCCCCGTAGGCGGCGGGGTCGGTGACGACGGCGACGCTCGGGTGGTTCTTCGCCGCGGCGCGCACCATCGACGGCCCGCCGATGTCGATCTGTTCGATGCACTCGTCGGGGCTCGCGCCCGACCCGACCGTCTCGCGGAAGGGGTAGAGGTTGACGACGACGAGCTCGAACGCCTCGACCCCGAGCTCGGCGAGCTGCTCGAGGTGGTCGGGCTTGCGCGTGTCGGCGAGGATGCCGGCGTGCACCTTGGGGTGCAGCGTCTTGACCCGGCCCTCGAGGCACTCCGGGAAGCCGGTGACCTCCTCGACCGGGGTGACGGCGACGCCGGCGGCCGCGATGGTCCTGGCCGTCGAGCCCGTGGAGACGATGGCCACCCCGGCGGCGTCGAGCGTCCGCGCCAGCTCGTCGAGCCCGGTCTTGTCGTAGACGGAGACGAGCGCCCGACGGACCGGGCGGCGCCCCTCGTCGGTGGTCGTGGTGGGGGCGTCGGTCATGGCTGCACTCCTGGTTCGCGCTCGCGGGACGTCGGTGAGGGCGGTGCCGTGGCACCCCGGTTGGGGGCGACCCGGCATCCGCTCTCGCGAGGCACCCAGGCGGTCGATGCTCCCGACGTCACTCCCCGGTGGTCACCCACCTGCGCCAGTCGTGTGCGGCCAGAGTAGCGGTCAGGCCCGCCCGACCCGAACTCGCCGACCCTGCACCGTGAAGCCCTCGCGCGCCAACAGGCCGGTCACCTGCACGATGAGCTCACGCTCGTGCACCTTGATGCGCTCGTGCAGGGAGTCCTCGGTGTCGTCGGGCTCCACGGCGACGACCCGCTGCTCGATGATCGGCCCGGTGTCGACGCCGGCGTCGACGAGGTGGCAGGTCGTGCCCGTCACGGTGACCCCGTAGGCGAGCGCGTCACGCACCCCGTGCGCGCCCGGGAAGCTCGGCAGCAGGGCCGGGTGGGTGTTCACGACGGGCGCGACCGCGAGGCTGCGGGGGCCGAGGATGCGCATGAAGCCCGCCGTGACGACGAGCCGCGGGTCGTGGGCGGCGAGGTCGGCGGCGAGCGCCTCGTCCCACGCGGCGCGGTCGGAATGATCGCGCACCGACCGCACGAAGGTCGGGATGCCGGCCCGCTCCGCCCGCTCGAGGCCGTGGCACGGGCGGTCGGCCCCCACCGCCGCGACCGTCACGCCGTACGCCGGGTCGGTCGTGGCGTCGAGGAGCGCCTGCAGGAGGGTGCCCGAGCCGGAGACGAGGACGACGACGGATGCCGTGGAGCCCGGCGCCGTGGGCGCGTGCAGGGCGTCGGGGTCGCCCCTGCCGTCGGAGCCCTCGGGTCGCGGCACGGCGTCGCTCGTCACGACGGGGAGTGTAGCGAGCGCGTCGGCCGCTCCCCCGTGACCTGGGGCGGTCGCAGACGGGGGGAGGCCGGGCGGGGGCGGAGGGTTCCGGCGGATGCGTGAGAATGGAGCGCATGCCCGACCCCGTCGACCAGGCCGTCGCCCACGCCCGCGCCAAGGCGGCGCGCACCCTGCCCGTGTTCGTGGCCATGCTGCTCGCGGTCGTCGCGATGTCGCTGCCGCTACCGCGCCGCTTCGTCGCCGTCGTGCCTCTCGTGCTCGTCGTCGTGCTGACGGTCCGGCTGCTGCGTTTCCTCACCGACCGCAAGGGCTCGGAGAAGGTGGTGCCGGCCATGACGCTCGTCGTGGCCGGGGTCCTGCTCGCCACCCTCGGGCTGCAGGGGCTGTTCTACCCGCAGGTGCGCGACTACGAGGCGTGCGTCGCCGGCGCGCAGACCTCCGAGGCGCTCGCGGCGTGCGAGCAGCTGCGCGACGGCGTCTTCTGGGGCGCCCGCGAGCTCGGCTGAGCCCGGCTCAGTCGTCCCTGTCGTCGTCGGCACCGTCGACGTCGTCGTCGGCGTCGTCGTCGTCGTCGGCGTCACCTCGCCCGTCCGTGGCGGCCGCCGCGTCGCGCTCGGCGCGGCGCTCGCGCAGCAGCGCCAGCCCGACCCAGAGGCAGGCGCCGCCGACGACCTCGGCGAGCAGGGCCGGGACGAACGGTGCGAGCGGCACCCCGACGGCGGCGAGCCGCTCGACCCCGAGGGCCCCGTTGGCGAGGGCGGTCAACGCGAGCACGACGACGACGGCCAGGGCTGCGGCCGTGGCGACGGCGGCGAACCGGGCGCGGGTGTTGCCGAAGAACTCGAGGGCCGCGTCGACCCACCGGCCGAGCAGCGCCCCGACGAGGACCGGCAGCAGCACGACCGCGAGCAGCAGGGGCGGGTAGGCGGCCTGCTCGGGCAGGGCCGCGAGCAGCGGGACGGCCGGGTTGAGGCCGGGGTCGGCGGCGACGGGTGAGACGACCGAGCCGGCGGCGAGCGAGAAGCCGGGGCCGGCGACGAAGCCGAGCGCCCACGTCGCGGCGTTGCCGAGCATGAGCAGCTGGCCGGCGACGAGCACGGCGGCCCCGACGAGGTTGACCCGGTAGTCGGCCTGCATCGAGACGACCGAGCCCACGGTGAGGACCACCCGGGCCACGACGACGGCGGCACCGAGCAGCAGCAGCACCCCGGCGCCGCGCCAGCCGATGCGCCACACGGCGGGCAGCCACGTCGGACCCCGGCGGAACCAGGCCCGCACGAAGCCGGGGGCGTCATCGTCGTCGGGTCGCAGCAGCAGGGCCCCGACCGCGGCGAGGGGGACCAGCGCCGCCCCGGCCACGGCCAGCAGGCCCGGCCCGACCGGGCCGCCGAGGGCGAGCACGGCGATGACGGCGGCGGCGACGACGTAGCCGCCGACGAAGCCGGGGACGAGCACGCGCGCGAGGGTGCGGTCGACGCGCGAGGCCGGCAGCACCTCCCGCTGGGTCGCGAAGAGGCGGCGCGCGAAGCGGGCCGTGACGTAGACGTCGAGCAGCAGGAGCAGCACCGGCGTCACCGAGACGGCCACGCCGTCGCCGACGACGGTCTGGCCGTGCCCGACGAACCACAGTGCGCTGCCGACGGACACGGCGGTGAACCAGCCCAGGCTGCTCTCGGGGGCCGCGATCCAGCCGACGAGGGCCGGCAGCACGACGATCGCCCAGGTGGCGACGGCCGCGAGCAGCCCGGTGCGGACGGCGGCCACGAGCCCGCCGCCGCGCTCGTCCGGCGCGCTCGCCCGCGGGCCGCGGGTGCCGGCGCGCGGGCCGGGGCCCGCCGCAGGGCGGGAACGGGGGCGGGTGGAGGACGGGGCGGACGGTGGCACGACCCCATGGTCACAAGAGCGGGCGGCCAGATCGAGCGCCCACGCCGGGCGACCGGCATCCGACTCGCCGAGGGCGGGTGGGACGCACCGTGCCCGCCCACCGGAGAGCGGTGGGCGGGCACGGTAGGAGCCCGGGTGGCCCTGACGGGCCGGCCGGGATCAGGCGCTGAGGCTCTTCATGATGTCGCGCATGAGGTCGGCGGCCTCGCTCGGCGTCTTGCCGACCTTCACGCCGGCGGCCTCGAGGGCCTCCTTCTTCGCCTGCGCGGTGCCCGAGCTGCCCGACACGATGGCGCCGGCGTGGCCCATCGTCTTGCCCTCGGGGGCGGTGAAGCCGGCCACGTAGCCGACGACCGGCTTCGTGACGTGCTCCTTGATGTAGGCGGCCGCGCGCTCCTCGGCGTCGCCGCCGATCTCACCGATCATGACGATGGCGTCGGTGTCGGGGTCGTTCTGGAACGCCTCGAGGCAGTCGATGTGCGTCGTGCCGATGACGGGGTCGCCACCGATGCCGACGGCCGAGCTGAAGCCGAAGTCACGCAGCTCGTACATCATCTGGTAGGTCAGCGTGCCCGACTTCGAGACGAGGCCGATGCGGCCGGTGCCCGAGATGTTCGCGGGGATGATGCCGGCGTTGCTGACCCCGGGGGTGATGAGGCCGGGGCAGTTCGGGCCGACGATGCGCGTCGTGCCCTTGGCCTTGGCGTAGTTGTAGAACTCGGCGGTGTCCTTGACGGCGACGCCCTCGGTGATGACGACGGCGAGCGGGATGCCGGCGTCGATCGCCTCGACGGCGGCGGCCTTCGTGAACTGGGCGGGCACGAAGATCACGGACACGTTCGCGCCGGTCGCCTCGATGGCCTCGGCCACCGTGCCGTACACGGGGACGGACACGCCGTCCTCGAAGTCGACGGTCGTGCCGGCCTTGCGGGGGTTGACGCCGCCGACGATGGTCGTACCGGAGGTGAGCATGCGCTGCGTGTGCTTCATGCCCTCCGAGCCGGTCATGCCCTGGACGATGACCTTCGAGTCAGCGGTGAGGAAGATTGCCATGGTTGCTCGATTCTCTTTTCCTGTGGCCCGGGGTCAGTTCGCGGCGGCGGCGAGCTCGGCGGCCTTGCGCGCGGCGCCGTCCATGGTCGCCTCGATGGTGACGAGCGGGTGGTCGCGCTCGGCGAGGATGCGGCGGCCTTCCTCGACGTTGTTGCCGTCGAGCCGCACGACGAGGGGCTTGGTCGCCGCGTCGCCGAGGGTGTCGAGGGCGCCGACGATGCCGTTGGCGACGGCGTCGCACGACGTGATGCCGCCGAAGACGTTGACGAAGACGCTCTTGACCTGCTCGTCGCCGAGGATGATGTGCAGGCCGTCGGCCATGACCTGGGCGCTCGCACCGCCGCCGATGTCGAGGAAGTTGGCCGGCTTCTGGCCGCCGAACTCCTCACCGGCGTAGGCGACGACGTCGAGGGTGCTCATGACGAGCCCCGCGCCGTTGCCGATGATGCCGACGGAGCCGTCGAGCTTGACGTAGTTGAGGCCCTTCTCCTTGGCCGCGGCCTCGAGCGGGTCGGCGGCGGCCTTGTCCTCGAGCGCCTCGTGGTCGGCGTGGCGGAAGTCGGCGTTGCCGTCGAGAGTGACCTTGCCGTCGAGGGCGACGATCTGGCCGTCCTCGGTCTTGACGAGCGGGTTGACCTCGACGAGGGTCGCGTCCTCGTCGCGGTAGACGGTCCACAGCTTCTGCAGCACGCCCGCGATCTGGTCCTTGTCGGCGGCGTCGAAGCCGGCCGCGTCGACGATCTCGCGGGCCTTGGCCTCGTCGATGCCCGTGTTCGGGTCGACGGCGACGCGGGCGAGGGCGTCGGGGCGCTCGACGGCGAGCTGCTCGATCTCCATGCCGCCCTCCTTGGAGCACATGGCCAGGTACGTGCGGTTGGCCCGGTCGAGCAGGATCGAGAAGTAGTACTCCTCGGCGATGCGGGCGCCCTGGGCGACCATGACGGTGCCGACCGTGTGGCCCTTGATGTCCATGCCGAGGATGGCCTCGGCCGCGGCCTGCGCCTCGTCGGGGCTCTTCGTCACCTTGACGCCGCCGGCCTTGCCGCGGCCACCGGTCTTGACCTGGGCCTTGACCACGGTGACACCGCCCGACCGCTGCCCGATCTCCTCGGCGGCCGCACGGGCCTGCTCGGGGGTGGTGGCGGTGGCGCCGGCGAGCACGGGCACCCCGTGCTTCTCGAACATGTCGCGGGCTTGGTACTCGAAGAGATCCACGGGTGGGGTTCCGTCCTCGTCGTCGATTGCGGTGCCCGACCGCACGACGACACCCGGGCGGGCCGAAGGCGTCCACCGGGCCGGGGGCCGGGCAGGCGGCCGCAGCCGGGACGGGTGCGACGGCGCGATCGAACGGGCTGTCGCTCGAACTGTAGTGGCCGCGAGACCCACCCGTGACCGCCGGGCGCGCCCCGCCGCACCCCTCCCGGCACGAGAGGGGCCAAGATCACACCCCCGTCCCACGGGTCGGCGGATGCCGGGTGGCGCGGTCCCGCTCGGCGATCCCGTCGGCGTGTGGTGGACGACCGCGAGTGGGGCACGGACCGGCCGGGGTACGGTCGGGGCGTGGGAGCGCGAGCACGCGAGGCGACGACGCCGCCGAAGGGGTCGGCCGTACCGGTCGGCCCGGTGGGCGCTGCCGGCCCACCCCGCCGGACGGCATCCTCAGGCCCTTACGTGCCGGCGGCGGGACGGGCCGGTCTGCGCGAGGCCGCCACCGGCGCGGCCCGGGCCCTGCTGAGCCCGACCGGGGTGGCGGGCGCCGCCGTCGAGGCGACGTGGATGGCGCTGCACCTCGGGCTCTACCCCCTGGGCCTGCTCGGGTCGCGCGACAGCACGGCCCGCGACGGCTACGGCCTGCGCGACCTGACCCCGTCGCAGCGCGGGCTCGCGGTGCAGGACGTCGAGGCCGCCCACACGCCGATCCTGCTCGTGCACGGCATGGTCGACAACCGCTCCATCTTCACCGTGCTGCGGCGCGGCTTGGTGCGCCGCGGTTTCGGGCGCATCGAGACCATCAACTACCCCATCCTCACCGGCGACATCCGGGTGGCGGCCGCCCGGCTCGGCGACGAGGTCGAGCGGATCGCCGCCGAGACCGGCTACGAGCGCATCCACGTCATCGGGCACTCCATGGGCGGGCTCATCGCCCGCTACTACGTGACCCGGCTCGGGGGCGACGCCCGTGTGCACACGCTCGTCACCCTCGGGACCCCGCACCACGGCAGCTACCTCGCCTACGCGTGGGGCAACCAGCTGACCCGGCAGCTGCGCCCCGGCAGCGGGCTGCTCACCGAGCTGGCGCAGCCGGTCCGCGACTGCCGCACCCGTTTCATCGTCTACTCCTCGGACCTCGACCAGGTCGTCGTCCCCCACCAGAACGCCGCGCTCCGTCACGACGACCTCGACGTCCGCAACGTCGTGCTGCATGGCGTCGGTCACATGAGCCTGCCCATCACGCGCACGGTCGTGAAGGGGATCTCCGAGGCTCTGGCCCACCTCGACACGTCGGGCGCCACCGTGACGCCGGGAGTCAGCCCGATCGTCCATGCGCCGCGGTCACGCGACGGATCCGCCCACGCCTGAAGCGGTTCCGCCGCGGTGCATTCGAGCGGCCGCGTCGTGCCGGGCTCGCTGACGGGCCTGTGGAGGACGCCGGCGCCCGGTCGCGCGGACGCCGTAACCTCGGCGGACGGCCATACCCCGTCGCGACCCGGAATCAACGCTCTCGGCCCGATTCGGCCGGTGCTTGATTTTTGAATAACGAAACGGTCACGGTACGGTCGACGCTGCCACCAACCAGTGAGGTTCCTTCTCCGTGTCCCATCGCGTGACTGATCGCAGCTACACCGGCCGCCACCGGCCCGTGACCCCCGCGTCCCCGTCGTCGTCCTCCCGCGGACGTCGCCTCGTCGTCCCGATCGCCCTCGTCGCCACCACCGTGGCCGGCGGGCTCGTGATCCGCCAGGCCGGTGCCGCGACGCTCGGCGCCGAGGCCGCAGGCGGCACCGCCGTCGTCGCGGGCCAGTCCCCGGATGCCGCCCGCGTGGCCGCCGCTGCCGGTGACCGGGGTGCCGGGGCCTCGCGCGACACCGCGCGCTCCGCCCTCGCCGCCCTGTCGTCGGCCGGCACCGCCGCCGGTGACGAGGCCGACGAGGCCGCCACGGCCGCCGCCGCCGCCGCGAAGAAGGAGGCCGCGGCCAAGGCCGCCGCCCAGGCGGCGGCGAAGAAGGCCGCCGAGAAGAAGGCCCGGAAGGAGGCGGCCGACAAGGCCGCCGCCGCCCGCGCCGCCCAGGCGCGTGCCGCCAGGGCCGCCGAGGCCAAGGCCCGCCAGAACTCGCACCGCTGGGTGCCGCCGGTCTCGGGCTACAACCTCACGTCGGGCTACGGCTTCCGCTGGGGCAAGATGCACCCCGCGCAGGACCTCGCCGTCGGCGTCGGCAGCAAGGTGCGCGCCCTCTCGAGCGGCACCGTCGTCTTCGCCGGCTGGGACAGCACCGGCTACGGCAACCTCGTGCGCATCCAGTACTGGGACGGCACCGTCTCGTACATGGCCCACAACAGCCGCCTGCTCGTGTCGGTCGGCGAGAGCGTCGAGCCCGGCCAGCTCGTCGCCTACAGCGGCAACACCGGCAACTCGACCGGCCCGCACGTGCACCTCGAGATCCACCCGGACGGCGGCGGTGCCGTCGCGCCCCGCGCGTGGCTGGCCGCGCGCGGCGTCAACCTCTGAGCCGACCGACCGCCGCACGGCGTGACCCCGCGGTGGCGCGGGGGCTCGCTCCCCGGCATCCGTTCGCCCGAACCGCAGAGCCCGCCCCCGACCGGGGGCGGGCTCTCGTGCGTCCCGACGCTGACCGGGCGCTCAGAGCTTGACGAGCGGGGCGTAGCGCAGCAGCAGGCGCTTGGTGCCCGTGTCGGCGCCGAAGTCGACGTGGGCCATGGACTTCTCGCCGTCCCCCTCGACCCGCACGACGGTGCCGAGGCCGAAGGAGTCGTGGCTGACCTTGTCGCCCGCGTGCAGCGAGATGACCGGCCGGGAGCCGGGGCTGCGTACGCCGGGGCGGGAGGCGAGGGTCGCGACGGCCGGCTGTCCGGCCCCGCGCGCGCCACTGAACGAGGGCCCGAGGCGCCGCCAGTCGACGAGGTCGGCGGGGATCTCGTCGAGGAAACGTGAGGCGGGGTTGTACTGCGGCGAGCCCCACGCGCTGCGGACCGCGGCGCGCGAGAGGTAGAGGCGCTCGCGCGCCCGGGTGATGCCGACGTAGGCGAGGCGGCGCTCCTCCTCGAGCTCCTTCGGGTCACCGAGCGAGCGCAGGTGCGGGAAGGTGCCGTCCTCGAGACCGGTGAGGAAGACGACGGGGAACTCGAGCCCCTTCGCCGTGTGCAGGGTCATGAGGGTGACGACGCCCTGCGCCTTCGCCTCGGGCGAGTCGGGGATGTCGTCGGCGTCGGCGACGAGCGAGACCTGCTCGAGGAACTCCTCGAGGGCGCCGGCGGGGCCGACGTCCTCCGGCTCGACCCCCGGCGGCAGCTCGCCACCGGACGCCTCGAGCTCGGTGGCGCGCCGCTCGTCGTACTCCTGCGCCACGGCGACGAGCTCGGCGAGGTTCTCGATGCGCGTCTCGTCCTGCGGGTCGTGGCTGGCGCGCAGCTCGGCGAGGTAGCCGCTGTCCTCGAGGGTCGCCTCGAGCAGGGAGGCGACGCTGTCGTCGGTCTCGTAGACGGTGCGCAGCCGCTCGAGCAGCGCCGTGAAGCCCTTGATGGCGGCGACCGACCGGGTGGCGATGCCGGGGGCGTCCTCGGCACGGCCCAGGGCGGCGACGAAGGGGATGCGCTCGCGCTCGGCGAGGGCGGCGACGCAGGCCTCGGCGCGGTCGCCGATCCCCCGCTTGGGGGTGTTGAGGACGCGGCGCAGGTTGACGGTGTCGGTGGGGTTGGAGACGACCCGCAGGTAGGCCAAGGCGTCCTTGACCTCGCGCCGCTCGTAGAACCGGGTGCCGCCGACGACCTTGTAGGGCAGGCCGACCCGGACAAGGACCTCCTCGATGGCCCGGCTCTGGGCGTTGGTGCGGTAGAACACGGCGACGTCGCCGGGCTTGACGCCCTGCTCCTCGAGGTCGTCGATCTCCTTGGCGATGAACGCCGCCTCGTCGTGCTCGTTGTCGGCGACGTAGCCGGTGATCATGGCGCCGTCGCCGGAGTCGGTCCACAGGTTCTTGGCCCGGCGGCCCTCGTTGCGGGCGATGACGGAGTTGGCGGCCCGCAGGATGCGCTGGGTCGAGCGGTAGTTCTGCTCGAGCAGGATGGTGCGCGCGTCGGGGTAGTCCTGCTCGAACTCGAGGATGTTGCGGATGCTCGCCCCGCGGAAGGCATAGATCGACTGGTCGGAGTCGCCGACGACGCACAGCTCCGCCGGCTCGACGGCGTAGGCGCCCTCGGGTCCCTTGACCTCGCCGACGAGCTCGCGGATGAGCTGGTACTGCGCCTCGTTGGTGTCCTGGTACTCGTCGACGAGGACGTGGCGGAAGCGGCGACGGTAGTACTCGGCGACGTCCGGGAAGGCCTGCAGGATGTTGACCGTCGTCATGATGATGTCGTCGAAGTCGAGCGCGTTCGCCTGCCGCAGGCGTCGCTGGTACTGGGTGTAGGCCTGCGCGACGGTGCGCTCGTAGTGGTCGCCCTCGGCCACCCGTCCGGCGTACGTCTCCTCGTCGACGAGCTCGTTCTTGAGGTTGCTCACCTGGGCGGTGAAGCTGCGCGCCGGGTAGCGCTTCGGGTCGAGGTCGAGGTCGCGCAGCACGAGGGCCATGAGCCGCTGGCTGTCGGCGGCGTCGTAGATCGAGAAGGTCGACTTCATCCCGACCTTGGCCGCCTCGCGGCGCAGGATGCGCACGCAGGCCGAGTGGAAGGTCATGACCCACATCGCGCGGGCGCGCGGGCCGACGAGGCCGGCGACGCGGTCGCGCATCTCGGCCGCGGCCTTGTTGGTGAAGGTGATGGCGAGCACCTGGCCCGGCTGCACCCCCCGCTCGCCGAGCAGCCACCCGATGCGGTGGGTGAGCACGCGGGTCTTGCCCGAGCCGGCGCCGGCCACGATGAGCAGCGGGGCCCCCTCGTGCACGACGGCCTCGCGCTGCTGCGGGTTGAGGCCCTCGAGCAGCGTGGCGGGGTCGACGTGACCGGCGGACGTACCCGGCGCGACCCCTCCCCGGGCGGCCGCCTCGGCCCACGTCGGCACGCCGCGTTCGGTGACCTCGCCACCCCGGCCGCCCCGGGCACCACCCGCGGTCGGGGCGTCCTGACCGGTCGTCAGCGCATGGATCGGGAGGTCGTCGAAGAGCGTGCTCATGATGGGCCCAGCCTACGTCCGCGCACCCACAGCCCCCGGCCACCACGCACAGGCCACCACGCACCGGCCGGAGCGCCGGTCCTAGGGTGAGGACCATGTCGAGCACCACGACGGCGAGCGCCGTGACCGTGACCGAACCGGGCGACCGCAGCGTGCTGCAGGTGCGCGAGCAGCCGGTCGCACCGCCCGGGTCGGGCGAGGTGCAGGTGGAGGTGGCCGCCGCCGGGGTCAACTTCATCGACGTCTACAAGCGCCAGGGCGTCTACCCGGTGCAGACGCCGTTCGTGCTCGGTGAGGAGGGGGCCGGCACCGTCACCGCCGTGGGCGACGGCGTCGACGGCCTCGCCGTGGGCGACCGCGTCGCGTGGTGCATGGCGGGCGGCAGCATGGCCACCGTCGTGAACCAGCCGGCGTCGGCCCTCGTCCCGGTCCCCGACGGCATCGGGCTCGAGCTGGCCGCGGCCGCCATGCTGCAGGGACTCACCGCCCACTACCTCGTCACGAGCACCCACGAGGTGAAGGCCGGCGAGACCGCCCTCGTGCACGCGGCCGCCGGCGGCGTGGGTCAGCTGCTCGTGCAGATGGTCACGGCGCGCGGCGCGACGGTCGTGGCCACCGCCGGCACCGACGAGAAGCTCGAGATCGCGAGGCGCCTCGGGGCGCAGCACCTCGTCAACTACTCCGAGACCGACGACCTCGCCGCGGCGGTGCGCCAGGTCGCGCCCGACGGTGTCGACGTCGTCTTCGACGGCGTGGGCCGCTCGACCTTCGACGCCTCGCTGGCCTCCCTGCGCCCGCGCGGTCTCATGGTGCTCTTCGGCGGCGCGAGCGGCCAGGTGCCGCCGTTCGACCTCCAGCGCCTCAACGGGGCCGGCTCCCTCTTCGTCACACGTCCCACCCTCGCCCACTACATCGCCGACCGTGCCGAGTACGAGTGGCGCGCCCGCGAGGTGCTCGGCGCCCTGGCCGACGGCAGCCTGACCCTCGAGGTCGGCGGTCGGTACCCCCTCGACCGGGCGGCCGACGCCTACGCCGCGCTCGAGGGCCGCGAGAGCACCGGCAAGCTCGTCCTCGTCCCGGGCGCATGAGCCGCACCCTCCTGCGCCACCCGAACATCCGCACCGGCAGCACGGGCAGCAGCGGTGGGCACGCCCCCGTCACCACCGCGCTGCTCGTCGAGGACGGGGTGGTCGTGGCCCTCGGCGACGAGGCCCTCGCGGCCGGTCGTTCAGGGGGCGCGGATGCCGTCGTCGACCTCCCCGGGGAGGCCGTCCTCCCGGGCCTGCACGACGCGCACATCCACACCGAGTGGCGCTCGCGCGACCTGTCGTCGGTCGACCTGCGCGAGGCCCGGTCGCTCGAGGAGGCCCTGTCGCTCGTGGCCTCCCACACGGCGACCCTCGGGCCCGACGAGTGGCTGCACAGCGGCCGCTGGAACCACAACCGGTGGACGGTCCCGGTCCAGCCCGACCGCCGGTCCCTCGACCGCGTCGCCCCCGACCGGGTCGCGGCGCTGTCGAGCGTCGACGGGCACACCGTCTGGGCCAACTCGCTCGCGCTGCGTCTGGCCGGCATCACCCGTGAGACGCCCGACCCCGTCGGCGGCGAGATCGTGCGTGACGCGGACGGCGAGCCCACCGGCATCCTGCGTGAGTCGGCGCAGGACCTGCTCGACGTCGTCCCCCAGGCCAAGGCGCCGCTGCGGCCGCTGCTCGAGCGCAACCACGACGAGCTGCTCGCGCTCGGTCTGACGAGCATCACCGACATCGACGGCGAGGAGTGCCGCGACGCCTACGTCGCGATGCACGCCGACGGCCGGCTGCGCCTGCGGGTCGCCAAGTGCGTGAGGGGCGACGACCTCGAGGTCGCCGTCGCCGACGGCCGTCGCAGCGGGCAGGGCGACGGCGTGCTGAGCGTCGGGCCGGTGAAGTTCTTCTCCGACGGGGCGCTCGGGTCGCACACCGCGCACATGACCGAGCCGTTCCTCGGGCACGAGGGCTGCGGCATCGCGGCCATGCCGTATCCCGTTCTGCTGCAACGGATCCGGCGTTCGCTCGCCCACGGCTTCGACATCGCCACGCACGCCATCGGCGACGAGGCGAACCGACTCGTGCTCGACGCCTTCGCCACCGTCCGCGCGGAGGGGCACACCGGCATCCTGCGCGTCGAGCACGCCCAGCACCTGCTCGCGGCGGACGTCCCGCGCTTCCGCGAGCTCGACGTCGTCGCGTCGATGCAGCCCAGCCACTGCACCGCCGACCTCGAGCTGGCCGACGAGATCATCGGTTACCGCCCGCTGCACTCCTACGCGTGGCGCACCCTGCTCGACGCCGGGGCCCGCCTCGCCTTCGGCTCCGACGCGCCGGTCGAGGACCCGAACCCGTTCCACGCCCTGCACGCGGCGGTGACCCGGCAGCGCGCCGACGGCCTCCCCCCGGGCGGGTGGCGCCCGCACGAGCGCATCACGCTCGACGAGGCGCTGCACGCGCACACCGTCGGGGCCCACGAGGCGGTCGGGCGGCACGACGTGGGCCGGCTCGTGCCGGGCCAGCTCGCCGACCTCGTCGCCGTCGACCGCGACCCGTGGTCGGTCGACCCGGCCGACATCCGCGACACGGTGGTGCTGCAGACGGTGGTCGGCGGCGAGACGGTCTTCACCCGCTGAGCGGCTCGCCCGGCGCGCCGGGCGGCTGCGTCACTCCCCCGGCGCGCCGGGGACGACGGCGAGCAGGGCCGTCGCGAAGAGCGTCAGCGCGCCGACGACGAGCAGGAACACGCCGATGACGGCCGCGCTGCCCGCCCCCTCGGCGGTCGAGGCGCGTCGTCGCCGACGGCCGACGACGACGGTGACCGTCCCGACGAGAACCCACACCAGCCCGATGAGCAGGCCCGCGAGCACCCCACCGTTCCACCGCATCCGCTACTCCCCCGCTCGCTCGTCCGACGGAACGTCAACGGCGGCAGTACCGTTCGCGGTGTCGGCGAGGGCCGTCAGCTCGGTCAGCTCGCGCCAGGACGAGCTGAGCGGGTAGCCGTCGAGCTCGTCGAAGGCCACCCACCGGGCGTCGGCGGTCGTGCCGCCGACGTCGTGCACGACGACGGGCGACGGCGACGGGCACGTCGCGCGGTGCACGATGCGCACGGCGTGGAAGTCCTCGAGCCGACCGTCGGGCGCACGGCCCACCCAGTGCTGCGACTGCACCGTCAGCAGCGGCCCGAGCTCGATGCGCTGGCCCGTCTCCTCCCACACCTCGCGGTGCAGCCCCTCGTCCGGTGACTCGCCGGGGTCGAGACCGCCCCCGGGCAGGCCCCAGTCGCCGGGCACGTTGGTGCGGGAGTTGAACTGGGTGAGCAGCACGTGCCGGTCGGTCGTGACGAGGGCGTAGGCCGCCACCCGCTGGAACGGCTCGCCGACCTCGTCGTCCCCGACGTCCGGGTCGCGTCGTGTCGACGGCACCTCGGGCGGGATGCCGGTCAGCGGGGTGACCTCGTACGTGAGCTCGAGCGCGCCGCCCTCGGCCAGCCGCGCGGACCGGGCGCGCAGAGCACGCAGCCCGTGGCGGGCCAGCACCGCCTCCGGGTGCTCGCCGTGCGCGAGCGGGGCCACGACCTGCTCGCGGTCGCCGACGACGCCGACCACGAGCACGCCGCCGGTGACGTTGCCGCTCACCGGTGCACCAGGGCGGTCGCCCGCTCGTACTCGTCGACCGCGCGGGCGGCGACGGACCCCCACGCCTGCGCCGGCGGGTGGGTCACGTTCCAGTCGCGCAGCCGGGCGACCTCGGCGGGGTCGCGGGCCAGCCTGGCGATGACCGCGCTCATGGCCGGGTCGCCGTCGACGACGAAACCGTTCGTGCCGTGGGTGACGAACTCGCCCACTCCTGAGCCCTTTCGGCCGATCACGGGCAGACCGACGGTGCGCGCCTCGAGGGCGGCGATGCCGAACGACTCGAGGCGGGCCGGCGAGAGGTAGACGTCGCTCGCGGCGTAGCGCTCGCGCAGCGCGTCGCGCGACACGCGGCCCGGCAGCGACACCCAGCCGAGCGACCGCTCCCGCACGAGGCGCTCGACCTTGGGCCGGTCGGGCCCGTCGCCGAGGATGGTGAGGGTGAGCGAGCCGGGACCGGCCTGGTGCTCGGCCTCCGCGACGAGCTCGACGAGCGCGGTCGGCCGCTTGCGGGCGGCCAGTCGCATGGCGGTGACGAGGCGCAGCGGCCCTGGCCGTCTCTCGACCGCCCCGACCGACCAGCGCTCGACGTCGATGCCGTTGGGCAGCACCCCGACGACGGCCGCCGGGCCGACGAGACCGCGCAGCGGGGCGGCCGCGACGTCGGACACCGCCGACATCGCGACACCACGCTTGGCCCACCACCCGACGAACCGGGCGGCTCGGAAGAGCGGGGTGGCCGAGGCCAGCATGCAGTGCCACGTCATCGCCGTCGGCAGGCGCAGGCCGAGGGCCACGCGCGTCGCGTCCCACGCGAAGGGCGACACGACGCCGGTCTGCACGTGCACGACGTCGAAGGCACCGCCGGCGAGCCGGCGCCGCAGCTCGCGCGGCGCGCGCGGGTTGACCGGCAGCTCCCACGGCATCCGGGCGGCGAGGCGGTGCACCCGGATCCCGTCGACCACCGTCACCGCCCCGTGCCGCTCGCTTTGCGGGCCCGGCGTCGCGGTGAACACCTCGACCTCGTGCCCGATGCCGACGAGGGCACGGGCGAGGTCGTGCGTCTGCACCTCGATGCCGCCGAGCCGGGGCAGGTAGCAGTCGGAGAGCAGGGCCACCTTCACGGGGTCCACCCTGTCATGGGCCATGATGGCGCTCGATGCGACCCACACCCCCGCCCCCGACCCGCCGCACCGTCGTCGCGTTCCACGCCCACCCCGACGACGAGGCCCTGCTCACCTCGGGGACGATGGCGCGGGCCGCCGCCGAGGGGCACCGGGTCGTGCTCGTCGTCGCCACCGACGGCGGCCTCGGGCTCGCCGCCTCCGAGTACGGCGGTGAGGGGTCTGGCGAAGGGTCGGGTGGAGGCCGGGCGGCCGACCTCGGCGACACCCGCCTGTCCGAGCTCCGCGCCAGCGCCGACGCCCTCGGCGTCGCCCGCGTCGAGACCCTCGGGTACGCCGACAGCGGGCTCGGGCCCGAGCTGCACCCCGACCCCCCGGGCCGGGTGCGGTTCGTGCGGGCCGACCCCGCCGAGGCGGCAGGTCGGCTGGCCGGCATCCTGCGTGAGGAGCGGGCCGACGTCCTGCTGCACTACGAGCCCAACGGGGGCTACGGCCACCGCGACCACCGTCGCGTCCACGAGGTCGGCACGCTCGCGGCGCGACAGGCGGGCACGCCGCGAGCGCTGCAGGCGACGGTGCCGCGCGACACCATCTGCCGGGCCATCGACCTCGCCGCCAAGGTCTACCGCTTCCCCCCGGAGTTCGACCGGTCGAGCTTCGACACGGCGTTCTCGGCGCGCAGCGAGATCACCCACCGGATCTCGGTGCGACGCCACATCCGGGCGAAGCGCGCGTCGATGCGCGCCCACGTTTCTCAGGCGAGCGCCGACGGGGGCGCCGACCGCACCCTGGCCGCCTTCCTGCGCATCCCCCGCCCGCTCTACGACCTCGTCTTCGGCCGCGAGTGGTACGTCGACGCCGCGGCGCGGCCGGGTGACCCCGTGCGCCGCGACATCTTCGAGGGGCTGCCGCCCCGCGACGGGACCCGCTAGCCCAGGGGCCGGACGAAGACGAGCGCCATCGGGGTCTGCTCGGAGCCCTGGCCGAGCGGGTTGTCGGCGAACATCGCCTCGTACCGGGAGCGGTCGCCGGCGGCGTCCTGACCGAGCGCGTTGCGCCCGATGTCGTTGGCGTCCATGACGACCGTGCCGGCGTACGTCGAGCGCCACGGCTCCGGCACGCGGGCGCGGATGGCGGCCGACAGGCGTGCCGCGACCTCGTCGGGGTCCTTCGGGGCCAGCTTGGCCGACACGTTGGCCGGGTAGACGGAGTACTCGGTGGGGCCGTCGATGGCGCGGATGTCGCCGCCCACGAGCTCGTAGAAGAGGCCGCGACGGCCGACGAGCTTGCCGGCGAAGCCGCCCGCCGAGGCGTAGAGGACGCGCGCGAGGCCGGCCTCCTCGATGGCGAGCTGCATCGTGAAGGGCGAGCCGAGGCCGATGCCGGCGGGCGTGCGCGTCACGTAGCGGCTCAGCACTCGCGCGGCGCGCCCGACCTTGATGTCCCAGATGAAGAACGAGCGGCCCTGGGTGATGGCGACGATCTTCTCCGAGATGAAGAGGTGCCACGGCCCGCTCGTCGGCCCCTCGTGCTCGGGGCCGGCCGCCGGCAGCCCGTCGAAGAAGCGCTCGACGTACGCGAGGGTGCGGGCGTCGAGGTCGTCGTCGCGCCCGAACAGCTCGGTGCGCAGCGGGTAGCGCCGCACGACGGTGCCGTCGTCGAGGGTGAGGTCGAGCTGCTTGCGGGCGTTGGGCTCGTAGTCGGTCTTGACGTGCACCGGGGCGGCCTCGGCGTCGTCGGCGGGGCGGTCGTCGACGAGCTCCTGCATCCACAGCTCGAGGTTGAGCAGGCGCCAGACGACGTCGGTCGTCGTGCCGTGCGAGCCCTTGATCCAGCCCTCGAACGCGTGGAGAACCTCGGTCTGGTCGACCCACGGCCGGTTCGCGAACGGCTCGGACAGGAAGATCCCGTAGACGTGGTTCTTCAGCCGCATGAACCACTCGTCGGCGGGCACGGCCGCGAGGCCACCGGATGCCGGTTCGCGCCGGTCGGTGACCGACGCGGGCAGCCGGTCGCGCACCGCCTCACGCAGCACCCTCGCGCCGCGACCGCCCGAGACGAGGGCGTCGTCGCCGAGGTCGGCGGCGAAGCGCACGAGGCCCGTGTCGAGCCAGGGCTGGCGGGTGCGGACGCCGTGGCGCCGGCCCACCCGCTCGTCGACGAGCAGCTGCTCGCGCAGGGCGCCGTGGCGCAGGCTGTCGGCGAGACGACCGGCCCGGGTCGCCGGTGTCGGCGCCGCGGGGGCCGACGGGGTGGCCGACGTGCGGCCACCGTGCCGACCGACGAACGTGCGGTCGAGCAGGGTCGTGACGGGCACGTGGCCGCGGCCGGGCACCCGGGCGGCGAGCGCGGGCAGGCCGACGCGGGCGACGGCGCCGACCGAGCCCGCGGCCTCGCGGGCCGCGGCGAGGACCCCCGCGGGGCCGCCTGACGGACGACCGGCGACCGCGGACGGCCGCGCGCGGAGGTGGGCGACGACCTGCTCGGGCCGTCCGGAGAGCAGGTCGAGCCCGCCCGTGCCGGACAGCAGGGCCGCGACCTGCCCGGACGCCTCGCGGGCCACGCGGTAGCGGACGTAGGCGTCGACCGAGTCGACCGGCTCCTCGAGGGTGCGCACGAGGTCGGACAGGTCGTTCTTGAACTCCGTCGGGGTCGGCGTCAGCACGTGCGGCCGACCCTCGTGACGGCAGGCCCGCGTGACTGCTTCGACGGCGCGCTCGTCGTCGCCCCCGTGCTCGGGGAAGACCGCGGAGAAGGTGGCGGGGGACGCCCCCGCACCGGCGGCGGACCCGGTGTCGGCGAGATCGTCGACGGCGAGCGCCACGGCGCCCGAGGCCAACCCGCCCGACACGCCGACCCCCACCGGTGCGGGGGCGCGCAGGCGTCGACGGACCGAGTCGGCGAGGCGCGACCGCAGCTCGGCCGGCAGGCCCGCCTCCCAGTGACGGGCCGGTGTGGCCACGGCGACGTCGTCGAGGAGCGTGGAGAAGCGGCGTCGCTCGACGCCGGCGTCGGAGACGGTGACGACCTCGCCCGGGGCGAGGCGCTCCACCCCGGCGACGAACGTCGAGCGCTCGTCGCGCGGGCGGCCGAGGAGGTAGTCGCACACGGTGCGCTCGTCGACCGCGCGGGCCACGGCGCCGCTGTCGAGCAGGGCGGTGAGACGGCTGGCGAACACCCAGCCGGTCGGGTGGCCGTCGCCGGCGTCACCGGCGACCTGGGCGAGGTGGAGGGACCGCAGGCCGAGGTGGTCGCGAGCGAGCGTGAGCCGACCGGCATCCGGGTCGACGACGGCGACGGCGAAGGCACCCTCGAGGCGGTCGAAGCCGCTCTCGCCCCACTCGACGAAGGCGGCGAGCACGACCTCCCAGTCGGCCTCGCCCTCGAAGGTGTGGCCGAGGCCCTCGAGGTCACGTCGGACGTCGACCCGGTTGTAGACCTCGCCGTCGAGGGCGACGGCGAAACGCCCGCTGCGGCCGACGACGGGTGCGCTCAGCCCGACGGGTCCGAGGGTCGCCGTCTCCGCGCCCTCGCTCCCGTCGCCGGCCTCGTCCCACGGGCACCGGCCGAGCCGGTCGAGCAGCGACGGGTCGGCCGTCAGGCCATGGTGTCCGGCGATCCCACACATGCGCCCAAACCTATCGGTCGCACGAGCGGGCCCGACGCAGGCTCAGCGCGCGCCGGTCACTCCCACTCGATGGTGCCCGGCGGCTTGCTCGTGACGTCGAGGACGACCCGGTTGACCTCGTCGACCTCGTTCGTGATGCGCGTCGAGATGACGGCGAGCACGTCGTAGGGGACGCGGGCCCAGTCGGCCGTCATGGCGTCCTCGGAGGCGACGGGGCGCAGCACGACGGGGTGGCCGTAGGTGCGGCCGTCGCCCTGCACGCCGACCGAGCGCACGTCGGCGAGGAGCACGACGGGGCACTGCCAGATGTCGCGGTCGAGGCCGGCCCTCGTCAGCTCCTCGCGGGCGATGGCGTCGGCGCGGCGCAGCAGGTCGAGGCGGTCGGCGGTCACCTCGCCGATGATGCGGATGCCGAGGCCCGGGCCGGGGAACGGCTGGCGCCACACGATCGTCTCGGGCACGCCGAGCTCGAGACCGACCTGGCGCACCTCGTCCTTGAAGAGCGTCCGCAGCGGCTCGATGAGCTTGAACTGCAGGTCGTCGGGCAGGCCGCCGACGTTGTGGTGGCTCTTGATGTTTGCCGCGCCCTCGCCGCCGCCGGACTCGACGACGTCCGGGTAGAGCGTGCCCTGCACGAGCCACTTGACGGGGTGCTGCTCGTCGCCACGGTCCTTGACGACGTCGCGGGCGGCCTGCTCGAAGACGCGGATGAACTGGGCGCCGATGATCTTGCGCTTCTGCTCCGGGTCGGTGACGCCGGCGAGCGCCGCGAGGAACTGCTCGCGGGCGTCGACGACGACGAGGTCGACACCGGTCGCCTCGACGAAGTCCTGCTCCACCTGCTCGGCCTCGCCCTCGCGCAGCAGGCCGTGGTCGACGAAGACGCAGGTCAGCTGGTCGCCCACCGCCCGCTGCACGAGCGCCGCGGCCACGGAGGAGTCGACGCCCCCCGAGAGGGCGCAGAGGACGCGGTCCTCACCCACCGCCTCGCGCACGGTCTCGACGAGGCCCTCGACGACGTTCGACGCCGTCCAGTCGGGCGCGATGCCGGCGCCCTTGCGCAGGAAGTTCTCGAGCACGCGCTGGCCCTGCTCGCTGTGCAGCACCTCGGGGTGCCACTGCACGCCGTAGAGGTGGCGCTCGTCGTCCTCGAAGGCGGCGACGGGGGTGCCGGGGGTCGAGGCGGTGACGGCCATGCCGTCGGGGGCGACGGTCACCGAGTCGCCGTGCGACATCCACACCGTCTGGCGGGTCGGCTGCCCCGAGAAGAGGGTCGAGTCGACCCCCGAGATGTCGGCGTCGGTCTTGCCGTACTCGCGGGAGCCGGTGTGGCTCACGGTGCCGCCGAGGGCCTGCGCCATCGCCTGGAAGCCGTAGCACATGCCGAAGACGGGCACGCCCGCCTCGAGCAGCTCGCGGTCGAGGGCCGGGGCCCCGTCGGCGTAGACCGAGCTCGGCCCGCCGGACAGGATGATCGCCGCGGGCTCGCGGGCCAGCAGATCGGCGGCGCCGGTCGTGTGCGGCACGACCTCGCTGTAGACCTGCGCCTCGCGCACCCGCCGGGCGATGAGCTGGGCGTACTGCGCGCCGAAGTCGACGACGAGGACGGGGTGGCTCTGCAGGTCGGTCGGGTGCTCGTCGCTCACGCCAGCCAGCCTATCGGCCGGTCCGGATGCCGTTCACCTCGCCGCCGCGGCCCGCTCCCGTCGCCGCCGGTACGTTTGTCCCATGGTGACGATCGCTGACTTCGTGACTCAGGCGCCGGTCCCGGACGACGTGGTCGAGCGGTACCGGGGCCGGGTGCCCGACGAGCTCGTGGAGATCTGGCGGACGTACGGCTACGGGACCTTCGCCCACGGATTCCTCCGGGTCATCGACCCGGCGCTCTACGAGGCGAAGGTCGGTGACTGCATCGGCAAGACCCAGGGCGACGGCGTCGCCATCCCGATCATGGCTACCGGGCTCGGGGACCTCGTCACGTGGGAGCCCAGCGTCGGCGTCATCGGCATCCTGTACCGCGAGCACCGCACGGTGGGACTCGCCGGCACCCTGGACAACTTCCTCTTCATCGTCGACCTCGACGGGCCCGAGGAGCTCTCGGACTCCCTCCACTGGGACCTGTTCCCGGAGGCGGTCGAGGCGCACGGGCCGCTGCCCTACGACGAGTCCTTCGTCTTCGTCCCCCTGCTGTCGATGGGCGGCAAGGCGAGGGTGGAGAACCTGCACAAGCGCTCGACCATCGAGTCGATCCAGGTCGCGGTCGACCTCCAGGGCGTCATCGGGCACTGAACGGCCGCCGACCCGGCCGCCGACCCGGCCGCCGACCCGGCCGCCGACCCGGCACCGACCCGGCACCGACCCGCGGGGTCAGCGGGCGGCGTCGTCCGCGACGTAGGCCCGGCTGAGCAGGGCCTCGGTCTCACGGGTGTTGCGCTTCTCCGCGATCCACGGCACGACGGGCACGAAGCCGGCGAGCAGGTTCTTGCCGATGCGCTCGATCCCCCACGCCGCCTTGACGCCGAGGTTGGCGACGCTGGCGGCGTAGAGCATGTAGAGCACGCCGTGGATCGGGCTCCACGAGCGGGTGAGGAAGTTGTCCATGTCGAGCGCGTACTTCATGACCATCTCGACGACGAGGACGACGAGGGCGACACCGGCGATGAACGCCATCACCTGGTAGGCCTTGAGCGCCGAGCGGATCTGCTTCGGCTTGGCCAGGCTCGACGGGTACGTGCTCACGCTGCGACCTCTTCCCGGGGGGCGACGGTCTCGGGCGCGCCCTCCTGCTCTGCTCGGTACATCTTCCACCACATCCAGATCGCGAAGACCCCGAACACCCACCACTGCACGGCGTACGCGGCGTTGCGCAGGTTCAGCGGCGCGTCGAGCGACGGCGGCGGCACCCGCTGCAGGTCGGTGGCGACGACCGACCCGTCGACCCGCTCGGCAGAGGCGAAGACAACGGCGTTGTAGAGGTCACCCGGCCACTCGTTGACGAGCGAGGCGAGGTCGACCGACCGGCGCTGCTCGCCGGGCAGGGCCGGCCCGGTGCGGGGGGACTCCCCCGGCCCGAGCGTCCCGTCGACCGCCACCGTGCCGGTGGGCGGGGTCGGGGCGGTGGTCGGGGTGCCCGGGGTCAGCCCGCGCAGCACGGCGACCGTGCCCTCGGCGGTGACGAGCGGGGTGACGACCCAGGAGCCGTCGGTGCCGTCGAGCCGGCGCTCGACGACGACGAGGCTGCGGGCCGCGTCGTAGGTGCCGGTCGCGGTGACGGGCCGGTTCGACAGCGGGGCCGTGAAGGCGGCGTGCGGGTCGAGGACGTCCTGCAGCGGGGCCCGCTCGAGCACCCCGGCGGAACGGACCGCCTCCTTGAGGCCCTCGTCGCGGGCGACGCCGAGCTGCCAGAGGCCGAGCAGCACGCAGGCCGCCACCGCGACGAGCAGCAGCGCGGTGTACCCCACCCAGCGGGGGGTGAACAGGCCTCGCAACACGGCTTCAGGGTAGGTCACCGGCTCTGGCACACTCGACGCCCATGTCTGCCGAGCACCGACCGCTGCACCGACCGCTGCACCGCCCCTCGCACCGACCCGTGCCCGCGCGACCGACCCTGCTCGCCCGCGCGGTGGCCGTGGTGGCCGTGGTGGCCGTCCCCCTCCTCGGCCTGCTCGCCGCGTGCGGCAGCCCCGCGCCGACCCGCCCCTCCGAGACGGTGACGGTGTGGGTCGACCCGACACCGGCGCCGAGCCCGTCGGGCGACGGTGGGGCGCCGAGCCCGGTGCCGACCCGCTCGGCGGTCGCCACGAGCAGCGGCCCCGGCCCGGTCTCGGTCGGGCCGCTGCGGGGCGCACCCGGCGACTACGACGAGGCGGCCCGACGTGTGTCCGGCGCCGGGGTCGACGGCGCCGTGACGACCGCGTTCCGCAGCCCGTCGGGCAACCTCGCGTGCACCGTCGCCGGCGGCGGCAGCCAGCTCGCCTGCGAGGTCGGCCAGGGCCGCCCGAAGCCGCCCGCCGCCGCCCCGTGCCCCGCCGGCGGCCCGACCACCGTGGGCCGGGTCGAGCTCACCGGCGACGGCGCCCGGCTCGTCTGCAACGGCGACACCGAGGTGTCGGGCACGCCCCCGACCCTCGCCTACGGCCGCAGTGCCCGGATGCCGGGGACGCCCTTCGCGTGCGTGAGCGAGCAGGCGGGGGTGACGTGCGTCGACACCGCGCGCCGCGACGGCCTCTTCCTCGCCCGCAACACCCTCGCCACCTGGTGACCCGCGGCGCTGCCGGGCTCACGCCGCATCGGTATGACCCGACCCCGTCGGGCGGTGCGAGGGGGTCTGGGCCGGTTCGCCCCGGCATCCGACGCTGGCCTCCCGCTGTGACGCGGGTCACGATCCGGTAACGATGCCTGACGCCCTCTCGCGTGCGGCGCCCGCCGCACTTGACTGGACCATCGCGCTCGGGGGCGGCCGCGAGGTCGCCCGTCCGCGATGCCCGGCGGAGCGCGAACCGGCGCCCGCGAAGCGGTCACGCGAACCGTGACCCGTAGAGGGGATGGCACACACGTGAGGGACTCACTCAGATCGACACGGGGGCGCCTGCTCGCCCTCGTGGCCGGCGGCGCCCTCGTCGCCGGCGCAGGGTTGGCGGCTCCCGCCTCGGCCGTCGAGGCGGTCGACGGTGCGGCCGGGAGCGCGCTCGGGAGCGCGGGTGGCAGCGCCGCCTCCCGCGGCACCGAGCACGACCTGCGCCCACCGCAGGCGGTCAAGCAGGACGCCCTGCGCCAGAAGGCGCTGCAGGACCGGCTCGAGGGCAAGCCGAGCGCCCAGGGCAAGGTGGCTCGGGTGGGCGGCGCGGACGCCACCGCCCGCGGCGCCCAGGGCAACGGGGCCAAGGGCCAGTACGTCCAGCTCGAGCGCGAGGGGACGGACAAGATCTTCGTCGTCATCGTCGAGTTCGGCGACGAGCAGTACCCCGATCCCCGCTTCCAGGGCCCGCCGCCCGACGGCAGCACGACCGACGTCACCGGTCCCCTGCACAACGAGATCCCGAAGCCCGACCGCACGGTCGACAACTCCACGCTCTGGCTGAAGGACTACAGCCGCGCGCACTACGAGGACATGTACTTCAACCGCATGGCCGAGTACTACGAGCGCCAGTCGTCGGGCCGGTACTCCGTCGAGGGGGCCGTGACCGACTGGGTCAAGGTGCCCTTCAACGAGGCGCTCTACGGCCGCAACTACTGCGGTGGCATCGTCTGCGCGACCTCCCGGGCACTCGTGCGTGACGCCCTCGCGGTGTGGGTGCAGAACCGGCTCGACGCCGGCCAGACGATGGCCGAGATCACGGCCTACCTCAAGACGTTCGACCAGCAGGACCGCTACGACATCGACGGCGACGGCAACTTCGACGAGCCCGACGGCGTCATCGACCACTTCCAGATCGTGCACGCCGGCGGCGACGAGGCCGCGGGCGACCCGAACCAGGGCACCGACGCCATCTGGAGCCACCGCTCCGCCGCGAACCTGCAGGCCGGCGGCCCCCTCGGCGCCGGTGTCGACGTCGGCACCAACGGCGGCCTCGTCACGAGCCCGCTCGTGCCGAACAACTCCACGGGCGTCTGGGTCTACGACTACACGGTGCAGCCCGAGAACGGCGGCCTCGGCGTCTTCGCCCACGAGTACGGCCACGACCTCGGCCTGCCCGACCTCTACGACACCTCCGGCAACACCGGCGGCGCCGAGAACAACACGGCGTTCTGGACCCTGATGTCGAGCGGCGCCAACATCGGCGACGGCTCGCGCAACGGCATCGGCGACGCCCCGACCGACATGGGCGCCTTCGAGCTCTACCAGCTCGGCTGGCTGCAGCCCCAGGGGAGGAAGGGCCCGTTCTACGACGTGGCCCGGGCCGGTGAGCGCTCGATGCACCGGCTGGGCTCGAACGTCCCCGCCGCGCGGGGGGCCAAGAACCAGGCCCTCTTCACGCTGCTGCCCGACAAGCAGGTTCCGCTCGAGCTCGGTGAGCCGTACGCGGGCGAGCGCATGTACTGGTCGACGCAGGGTGACGAGATCGAGACGACGATGACCCACGCGGCCACCGCCGGGACGGTCACGGCCCAGGTGAACTTCGACATCGAGCCCGACTGGGACTACGCCTACCTCGAGTCCTCGCCCGACGGGCAGGCGTGGAGCACCGTCCCGACGAACCTGTCGACGAACGGCGACCCCAACGGCCAGAACGAGGGCAACGGGATCACCGGCACGACCGAGGGCGCCTGGGTGCAGCTGAGCGGCACCCTGCCGGCCGGCACGACCCAGATGCGCTTCCGCTACTGGACCGACGTCGCCGCCACCTACCCCGGCATCAAGATCGACCAGGTCGCGCTCGACGGCACGGTCGTCGGCACGGCGGAGACGGACACCGAGGGCTGGACGTTCGACGGCTTCGTCACGACGACGGGCGACGAGGTGCAGGAGTTCTTCAACGCCTACATCGCCGAGAACCGGCAGTACGACGGCTACGACACGAGCCTGCGCACCGCCTACAACTTCGGCTTCCAGGACACGGCCCCCGACCGGGTCGAGACCTACCCGTACCAGAACGGCATGCTCGTCAACTACTGGGACGGCTCGCAGACCGACAACAACGTCGGTGACCACCCCGGCTCCGGGCTCGTGCTGCCGGTCGACGCCCACCCGGCGTTCTCGCACTGGCCCGACGGCACGCTGATGCGCAACCGCATCCTCTCGTACGACTCGACCTTCGGTATGGAGCCGACGCAGGCCATCACGCTGCACAACAACGGGATGACCGGTCGCATCGCGAGCAAGCGGGCCATCCCGGAGTTCGACGACACGAAGACGTGGTGGTACGACTCCGACCAGCACGGCGCGACGGGCTCGCACCCCGGCCGCTACCAGCCGGGCTGGTACTCCGTCGACCCGCCGAAGACGGGCACGACCATCCGCGTCGTCGGCTCCGCCGACAAGGGCGCGGTGCTGACGGTGCGGGTGCAGCCGAAGGGCTGACCGCCCGCCGCACCCCGGGGCCCGCCGACCGACTGGTCGGCGGGCCCCGCTGCGCCACGTAGGATCGGGGTCCGAGAAGACGAGACCTGACCCACCCGACGACCGAGGGGCCGCCGTGGCGCAACTGCTGCTTGTGCATCTGCTCGCCGCCGCCCTCGCGCCGGTGCTCGTCAAGGTGCTGCGCAACCGCGCCTTCCTCGTCCTGGCCCTCGCCCCGCTCACCGGGTTCGTCTGGCTGCTGACCCAGTCCGGGGCCGTGCGCGACGGATCGCAGCCCGAGCAGCGCATCGCGTGGGTGCCGGGGCTGGGCCTCGACCTCGACTTCCGCCTGACGACCCTGTCGTGGCTGCTCGGCCTGCTCGTCACCGGGGTCGGGGCGCTCGTGCTGCTCTACTGCCGCTGGTACTTCAGCGCCGACGACCCCACCCTGTGGCGCTTCACGTCGGTCTTCACGGCTTTCGCCGGCGCCATGTTCGGGCTCGTGCTCACCGACAACTTCCTCGTGCTCTACGTGTTCTGGGAGCTGACGACGGTCTTCTCCTACCTGCTCATCGGGCACAACCCGGCGAGCTCGACGAACCGCCGCGCGGCCATGCAGGCGCTCATGGTCACGACCCTGGGCGGTCTGGCGATGCTCATCGGCATCATCGCCCTCGGGGTGCACCACACGTACTCCATCAGCGGCCTGCTCGCCGACCCGCCCGCGCTCGACGCCGTGACGGTCGCCGCCGTCGTGCTGCTGCTCGTCGGGGCCCTGTCGAAGTCGGCCCTCGTGCCCTTCCACTTCTGGCTCCCCGGGGCGATGGCGGCCCCGACCCCGGTGAGCGCCTACCTGCACGCCGCGGCCATGGTGAAGGCGGGCATCTACCTCGTCGCCCTCCTCGCCCCCGTCTTCGCCGGCGCCCCCGCGTGGCACGCCCTCACGACCGGGCTGGGCCTGTTCACCATGCTCGTCGGCGGCTGGCGGGCCCTGCGCCAGCACGACATCAAGCTGCTGCTCGCCTACGGCACCGTGAGCCAGCTCGGCTTCATCGTCGCGGTCGCCGGCCTCGGCACCCGCGCCTCCGCCCTCGCCGCCATCACCCTCGTGCTCGGCCACGGCCTCTTCAAGTCGACCCTCTTCCTGACGGTCGGGGTCATCGACAAGGCCACCGGCACCCGCGACCTGCGCGAGCTGTCCGGCGTGGGCCGCCGCCTGCTGCCCGTCGCGGTCCCCGCCTGCCTCGCCGCCCTGTCGATGGCGGGCGTCGCCCCCCTCGCCGGCTTCGTGTCGAAAGAGGGCGCGCTCGAGGCGCTCTGGTCCGGCGCCCGCGAGGGCGAGCCGCTGCCCGGGGCCTGGGGCTGGGTCGCGCTCGTCACGATGGTGCTCGGCTCCGCGCTCACCGCCGCCTACACCGCCCGGTTCGTCTGGGGCGCCTTCGCCCGCAAGCCCGGCCGGCCCGACTCGAAGGTCAAGGCGCCGCACCCCGGGTTCGTCGCGGCGCCGCTGCTGCTCGGCGTGGCCTCGCTCCTCGTCGGCCTCCTCGCCCCGCTCGTCTCCCCCTACGTCATGCCCTACGCCGACGAGTTCACGGTCGGCGAGCAGCCCGACTCCCTCTCGCTGTGGCACGGCCTCACGGTGCCGCTCGTGCTGTCGCTGCTCTCGCTCGTGGTCGGTGCCGTGCTCTTCGTCGGTCGCGACCGGGTCGCCCGCGCGCAGTCCGGCGTCCCTGCCATCGTCGACGGCGAGCGCGGCTACGCCCGGGTGATGCGCTGGGTCGACCGCGGCGCGGTCGAGACGACGGCCGTCACGCAGCGCGGATCCCTGCCGATCTACCTCACCGGCATCCTGCTCGTCTTCGTCGCGCTGCCCGGCCTCGCGGCGGTCACCCGCGGGTCGATGCCGACGGTGCGACTGTGGGACACCCCGGCGCAGGCCGCCGTCGGCGCCGTCATCGTGGCCGCCTGCGCCACCGTGCTCGTGACCCGCCGCCGACTGACCGCCGTCATGCTCGTCAGCGTCACCGGCTACGGGATCTCCGTCCTCTTCATCCTCCACGGCGCCCCCGACCTCGCCATCACGCAGATGCTCGTCGAGACCGTCGGTCTCGTCGTCTTCGTGCTCACGCTGCGCCGCCTGCCCTCGAAGTTCACCCGCCACCCCGACTCCCCCGCGCGCACGTGGCGCATCGCCCTCGGGCTCGCGGTCGGCACGTCGGTGGCGGCCATCGCGCTCGTGGCCTCCGGGGCGCGCAACGTGGCACCCGTCTCGACCGACTTCCCCACCGAGGCGTACGCGTTCGGCCACGGCCAGAACATCGTCAACGTCACCCTCGTCGACATCCGCGCGTGGGACACCCTCGGCGAGGTCTCGGTGCTCGTCGCCGCCGCGACCGGCATCGCCAGCCTCATCTTCGTGCGCACCCGCAACACCCGTCTCTCGCTCGCGAGCGCCAAGGTCGCGGATGCCGGTGGGTCGGGCTCCGCGTCCGCGCGCGGCACGTGGCTGCACGGCGGTCGCACCCTGCGCAAGGAGAAGCGGTCGGTCATCTTCGAGGTCGTGACCCGCCTCATCTTCCACATCATGCTGGCGGCCTCGATCTTCCTGCTCTTCTCCGGCCACAACCAACCGGGCGGCGGCTTCGCCGGCGGCCTCGTCGCCGGTCTGGCCCTCGTCGTGCGCTACCTCGCCGGCGGCCGGTACGAGCTCGACGAGGCCCTGCCCGTCGACGCCGGTCTCGTCGTCGGCGTCGGCCTGCTCGTCGCCGTGCTCTCGGCGGTGGCGCCCCTCGCCTTCGGCGGCACGGTGCTGCAGACCACGTCCCTCGACTTCTCGATGCCGGTGTGGGGCGAGGTGCACATCGTCACCTCGGTGCTCTTCGACATCGGCGTCTACCTCATCGTCGTCGGCATGATGCTCGACATCGTGCGCAGCCTCGGCACGGGCATCGACCGCCAGATCGCCGACGAGCAGCGCCAGCCACAGGAGGCCGACGCATGACCACCCTCATCGAGGCGACGCTGCAGCCCAGCCTCACCCTCGTCGTCATCGTCGCCGTGCTCGTCGCCGCCGGCGTCTCGCTCGTGCTCGACCGCAGCCTCGTGCGCGTGCTGCTCGGGCTGCTGCTCATCGGCAACGGCGTCGCCGTCCTCTTCATGGTCGTCAGCGGCACCGCCGGCAAGCCCGCCTTCGTCGGCTCGGCCGCCCCCGACGAGATGAGCGACCCGCTGCCGCAGGCCATGGTGCTCACCGCCATCGTCATCAGCCTCGCCACCATCGGCTTCCTCCTCGCGCTCAGCTACCGGCTGTGGCAGATCTCCGGCACCGACGACGTGCCCGACGACGCCGAGGACGCCCGCATCCAGCGCCGGGCCGAGCTCGACGAGGTGTCCGAGACGTACGACCCGTCGCAGGTCTCGACGACGACCTCCGACGAGCTGGCGGCGGCCGACGAGCGCCACGAGGCCAGCGAGGCGGCGCGGTGAACGGCTACGCCACCCTCGTCCCGCTGCCCGTGCTGCTGCCCCTGCTCGGGGCGGCGCTCACCCTGGCCTTCCGCCGCAGCGCGCGGCTGCAGCGCCTCACGAGCGTCACCGTGCTCAGCGCCGTCGTCGCCGTCGCGGCCCTGCTCGTCTGGCGCACCGACGTCGACGGGCCGCAGGTGCTGTGGCTCGGCGCCTGGAAGGAGCCGCTCGGGGTCGCCCTCGTCGCCGACCGGCTCAGCGCCCTCATGCTGCTCGTCTCGAGCGTCGTCACGCTGCTCGTGCTCGTCTTCGCCATCGGCCAGGGCAACGCCGACGACGAGGAGGAGACGCCGCTCTCGATCTTCCACCCGACCTACCTCGTGCTCACGGCCGGCGTCGCCAACGCCTTCCTCGCCGGCGACCTGTTCAACCTCTTCGTCGGCTTCGAGATCCTGCTCTTCGCCTCGTACGTGCTCATCACCCTCGGCGGCACCGCCTCGCGCATCCACGCCAGCACGACGTACGTCGTCGTCAGCCTGCTCAGCTCGGCCCTGTTCCTCGTCGCCATCGCCGGCATCTACGCGGCGACCGGCACGGTCAACCTCGCCCAGCTCTCGATCCGGCTCGGGGAGATCCCCGACGGGGTTGCCCTCGCGCTGCAGCTGTCGCTGCTGACGGCCTTCGCCATCAAGGCGGCGGTCTTCCCGATGTCGGCGTGGCTGCCCGACAGCTACCCGACCGCCCCGGCGCCGGTGACCGCGGTGTTCGCCGGGCTGCTCACCAAGGTCGGCGTCTACGCCATCATCCGCACCCAGACGCTCCTCTTCCCCGACTCCCCGCTGCAGGGGCTGCTCATGTGGGCGGCGCTGCTGACGATGGTCATCGGCATCCTCGGCGCGGTGTCGCAGTCGGGCCTCAAGAGGATCCTGTCGTTCACCCTCGTCAGCCATATCGGCTACATGATCTTCGGCATCGCCCTCGCCACCCCGGAGGGCATGGCCGGCGCCATCTTCTACGTCGCGCACCACATCACCATCCAGACCGCGCTGTTCCTCATCACCGGTCTTGTCGAGCGCCTCGGCGGCACGACGTCGATCGACCGCCTGGGCGGGCTGGCCCTCGCCTCCCCCGTGCTGGCAACGCTGTTCTTCGTCTCGGCGATGAACCTCTCCGGCATCCCGCCGCTCTCGGGGTTCCTGGCCAAGATCGGGCTGCTCGACGCCGGCATCGCGGTGGGCACCCCGCTCGCGTGGCTGCTCGTCGTCGGCGGCATCGTCACGAGCCTGCTCACCCTCTACGCGCTGTCGAAGGTGTGGAGCCAGGCGTTCTGGCGCAGCGTCGCCGAGGCACGTCAGACCGACCCGACGACCGACGAGGCCCCCGCCACCGTCGAGCCGAGCGGCGACCACGAGGTGCAGGTCTCGGGCGGGTCGACCGGGGCGCGCACCCGTGGCGCCCGGAGCGGCGGCACGGCCACCGTCGCGCTCGACGTCGACCCCACGACGGGTCGACGGGTCGACACCGGTCCCCGTGCCCTGCCGCCCCTCATGCTCGCCGCCACCGCGGCCATGACCGTCGTCGGGCTGCTCATCACCGTCTTCGCCGGGCCCCTGTTCGGCTACACGCAGCGCTCGGCGGCCGACCTCATGGAGCGCTCGCCGTACATCAGCAGCGTCCTCCCGCCGGAGGTGCGCCGGTGACCACCGAGACCACGCAGCCGGATGCCGGGGGGCCGGCCCCGCCCGCCCCCACCGGCCCGCAGAAGCGACGTCGCGCCTTCCAGCCGCGCGCGGTCATCGCCGTGACCGTGGCCTGGCTGCTGCTCTGGGACCGCCTCTCGTGGGGCAACCTCCTCAACGGCATCCTCGTCGGGCTCTTCGTCACCCTCGCCTTCCCGCTGCCCTCCATCGAGTACACCGGGACCTTCCGGCCGCACCGCGTGCTGCTCATCGTGGTGCGCTTCCTCGCCGACCTCGTGGCGTCGTCGCTGCAGGTCATGCGCCTGGCCCTCGGCCCGCGCCGCCCGCGCAACGCCGTCATCGAGGTGCAGCTGCGCACGCGCTCCGACTTCTACCTCACCCTCACCGCCGAGCTCGTGGCACTCGTGCCCGGGACGGTCGTCGTCGACGCCCGCCGCTCCCGCTCGGTGCTCTACCTGCACGTCCTCGACGTCGACAAGCCCGGGGGCATCGAACGGCAGCGCCAGAACGTCCTCGACATCGAAAAGCGAGTCGTCCGGGCCCTCGGCTCGCGCGAGGAGATCGCCGCCGTGTGCACCAGGGAGGACTCGTGAACGTCGTCACCGCCATCGGCATGACCATGCTCGGCGCCGCCGCGCTGCTGCTGCTCGTGCGCATCTACCGCGGCCCGAGCAACCTCGACCGCATCGTCGCCTCCGAGGTGCTGCTCATCATCGTCATCGCCGGCATCGTCATGGACGCGGCGCGCAACCGCTCGACGACGAGCCTGCCGCTGCTCATGGTCCTCGGCCTCGTCAGCTTCGTCGGCGGCGTCGCCGTCACCCGGTTCATGGCCGGCAACGTCGACGACGGCACCGACGACGAGCCGCCACCCGCCACCGCCGAGCAGCAGGCGTGGCAGACCTCGCGGGGCGCCGCCGAGCGCGCGGCCGAGGAGCAGTCATGAGCTGGACGGGCGTCCTCGACGTCGCCGGGGCGGTCTGCCTGCTGGCCGGCGCCTTCCTCTGCCTCGCGGGGGCCATCGGCATCCTCCGCTTCCGCGACACCCTCTCGCGGCTGCACGCGGCGACGAAGCCCCAGACGCTGGGCCTGATCATGCTGCTGCTGGGGCTCGCGCTGACCCTGCGCACCTGGGCGGCCGTCACCTCGCTCGTGCTGCCCACCTTCACCCAGTTCTTCACCTCCCCCGTCTCGGCCCACCTCGTGGGCCGGGCGGCGTACCGCACCGGCAACGTCGACAAGGAGGGGCTCGTCACCGACGAGCTGAGCGAGGCCCTCGACCGCCAGGGGTGGGACCCGACCAAGTGAGCGACCCGGCATCCGGCCCCTCGTGCGGCGGCGGACGGATAACCGGGTGAGGGCGACCCCCGCACGATCGTAGGATCGACCGAGTGATTCGCCTCCCCCTGGACGACCCCGGCACCCCGGTGCTCGACAGCCCGACCGCCTACCTCACCTGGGTCGCGAAGGGACAGCGGCGCACCCTCGTCGTCGCGGTGCTGTTCGGCGTCGTGTGGCTGGTCAGCCAGGCGCTCTTCCCGGCGGTCGTCGGGCGGGCCATCGACCAGGGCATCATCGGCGGCGACCTCGGACGCCTGGCCCTGTGGTGCGCGGTGCTCGTCGGGCTCGTCCTCGTCAGCGCGGCCTCGGGCGCGGTGCGGCACCGGTACGCCGTCACGAACTGGATGCAGGCGGCGTTCCGCTCGGCCCAGCTCGTCGGCCACCACGCCGCCGACACCGGTGAGTCGCTGACCCGCACCGTCCCCACCGGTGACGTCGTCGCCGTCGTCAGCAGCGACGCCATGCGCATCGGCGGGCTCTACGACGTCTTCGCCCGCTTCGCCGGTGCGGTCGTCAGCTACGTCGTCGTCGCGCTCGTGCTGCTGCAGGCGTCGACGCCGCTCGGGCTCGTCGTGCTCATCGGCGTGCCGGTGCTCGTCGGTGCCCTCGCCTTCGTCGTGCGGCCGCTGCAACGCCGCCAGCTGCGCCAGCGCGAGGAGGCCGGCACCCTCATCGGCCTCGGCGCCGACACCGTCGCCGGGCTGCGGGTGCTGCGCGGCATCGGCGGCGAGCACACCTTCCTGCAGCGCTACCGCGCGCAGTCGCAGGCGGTGCGCGTCGTCGGCAACCGGGTGGCCGGCTACCAGGCCGCCCTCGACGCCGCGCAGGTGCTGCTGCCGGGCGTCTTCGTACTCATCGTCGTGTGGCTCGGCGCCCGCTTCGCCGTCGACGGCCAGATCACGCCGGGGCAGCTCGTCGCCTTCTACGGCTACACCGCCTTCCTCGTCATCCCGCTGCGCACCGCCACCGAGATGGTCGACCGCGCCACCCGCGCCCACATCGGGGCGGGCAAGCTGCTGCGCGTGCTGCGGGTGCGCCCCGACCAGACCGACCGCCCGGATGCCGTGGTGGCCGGGGAGGGCGCCACCGACCTGCCCGCCGGGCCGGCGGCGCTGTACGACCCCGTCACCGGCGCGCGCATCGAGCCGGGGCGGCTCACCGCGGTCGTGTCGGCGCGACCGGAGGACAGCGCCGCCCTCGCCGACCGCCTCGGCCGCTTCGGTCGCTACGCCGGCGACGTCCGGCTCGGGGACGTGCGCCTCGCCGACGCGCCGCTCGCCCAGGTGCGCCGGCGCATCGTCGTCAGCGAGCACGACCCCCGGCTCTTCACCGGCACGCTGCGCGACGAGCTCGACCCGACCGGCCGCCACGACGACGCCGACCTGCTCGCCGCCCTCGACGTGGCCAGCGGCGGCGACGTGCTCGAGGCGCTGCCGGGTGGACTCGACGGAGAGGTCGAGGAGCGCGGCCGCGCCTTCTCGGGCGGCCAGCGCCAACGGCTCGCCCTCGCCCGGGCCCTGCTCACCGACGCCGACACGCTCGTGCTCGTCGAGCCGACGAGCGCGGTCGACGCGCACACCGAGGCGAGGGTCGCGGCGCGGCTCGCCGCCGCCCGGGCCGGGCGCACGACGGTCGTCATGACCGTCAGCCCCCTCGTTCTCGACCAGGCCGACGAGGTGCTGCTGCTCGAGTCCGGCCGGGTCGTGGCGACCGGCACCCACCACCGGCTCATGAGCGAGCTCCCCGCCTACCGTCGCGTCGTCGTGCGCGGGGAGGACGACTGATGGCCCTGACGATCGAGCCCACGACCAGGGCCCTGCCCGTCGCCGACACCGCATCGGTGCGGGCACACACCCGCGAGCTCGTGCGCCGGCACCGCAGGCGGCTGCTCGTCGTCGTGCTGCTGCACGCCGTCGCCGCCGTGGCCGGCCTCGTCGCCCCGCGCGTGCTCGGCCTGCTCGTCGACGAGATCGACGGCGGCCGGTCGGTCGCCGTCGTCGACCGGCTCGCGCTCTGGATCGCCGGGGCCGTGGTGCTGCAGACCGTCGTGACGTGGTTCGCCCGCCGGGCCTCCTTCGTGCTCGGCGAGACCGTGTTCGCCGAGCTGCGTGAGCAGTTCATGGACCGCGTCGTCGAGCTGCCGCTGTCGACGGTCGAGCGCGCCGGAACCGGTGACCTCGTCTCGCGCACGACGAACGACGTCGAGGCGCTGTCGCACGTCATCCGGTTCGGCGTCCCCGCGATCTTCGTCGGCGCCGTCACCACGGCGATCACCGTCGTGGCCGCGTTCCTCACGGACTGGCGGGTCGCGCTCGCGGTGCTGGTCGGCATCCCCCTGCTGTGGGCGTCGACGCGGCGCTACCTGCGGCACGCCGCGGACGGGTACCTGCGGGAGCGGGCGACGTACGCGGTGCTCAACGGCGTCGTCACGGAGTCGGCCGACGGCGGCCGCACGGTCGACGCGCTCGGGCTGCGTGGGCGCCGCCGGCGCCGCATGGACGCCGCCCTCGCCGACTGCTACGACGCGGAGCGCTACACCCTCGGTCTGCGCATGCGCTGGTTCCCGTCGGTCGAGATCGCCTTCTTCGCGCCCGTGGCGGTGACGCTGCTCTGGGGCGGGTGGCTCATCAGCCGTGACCTCGCGACGGTCGGGACGGTCACGGCCGTCGCCCTCTACGTGCAGCAGATGGCCGGCCCGCTCGACGAGCTCGTGTCGTGGCTCGACGAGATCCAGGTCGGCGCGACGTCGCTGGCCCGCGTCATCGGCATCGCCGACGTGCCGCCCGACCGGGCCGCGACCGGGGAACGCCCGACCGACGACGAGCTCGAGGTCAGCGACGTCCACTACTCCTACCGCTCGGGCCGGGACGTGCTGCGCGGCGTGTCGCTCGACCTGCGCCCGGGCGAGCGGCTCGCGGTCGTCGGGCCGTCGGGGGCGGGCAAGTCGACGCTCGGTCGGCTGCTCGCCGGCATCGACGGCCCGCGCGAGGGCCGGGTGGCGGTCGGCGGGGTGAGCCTCGTCGACCTCGAGCTGGCCGAGCTGCGGGGCCAGGTCGCCCTCGTGACCCAGGAGCACCACGTCTTCGTCGGCACGCTCGACGACAACCTGCGCCTGGCGCGGCCGGAGGCGACGCGCGAGCAGCTGCTCGAGGCGCTCGCCGCCGTCGACGCCCTCGACTGGGCGCAGCGGCTGCCGTCGGGGCTCGACACCCGGGTGGGGTCGGGCGGGTTCGCGCTGTCGCAGCCGCAGGCACAACAGCTGGCCCTGGCCCGTCTCGTGCTGGCCGACCCGCACACGCTCGTGCTCGACGAGGCGACGTCGCTGCTCGACCCGCGGGCCGCACGCCACCTCGAGCGGTCGCTCGCGGCGGTGGTCGACGGGCGCACGGTCGTGGCCATCGCCCACCGGCTGATGACCGCGCACGACGCCGACCGGGTCTGTGTCGTCGAGGACGGCCGGGTCAGTGAGATCGGTTCGCACGACGAGCTGCTCGCCGCCGACGGGGCCTACGCGTCGCTGTGGCGGTCGTGGCGTGACGAGCGGGAGCCGGCGTCGGCCGACTGAGCGTGCGCGTCGGGCTCGTCAGGCGCGGCCGCCCGCGCGGGACGCGGCGTTCTCGCCGAGGGCGACGGCGAGGTCCTCGAGGAAGCGGGCCAGCTGCGGCCGCTCGCTGTCGGGGTGTCGCTCGTAGGCGACCGACAGTGCGGTCTCGTACTGCTCGAGGACCCAGCCGATGGCGTGGCGACCGGCCGGGGTGAGGTGCAGGACGACGCTGCGGCGGTCCTCGGGGTGCGGCTCCCGGGTGAGGAAGCCGGCCTTCCACAGGGCGTCGGTGGCGCCCGTCGTCGACCCCGTCGTGATGCCGAGCAGCTCGGACAGCTGCTTGGGCGTGAGACCGGGCATCTCGGCGAGGTGGTTGAGGGCGGAGAGGCCGGTCGGGTTGATGCCCAGCTCGGCCGCGAGGGACCCGTGCATGCGGTTGCTGCCGACGAGGGTGTGGCGCAGCGCGGCGAGCACCTCGTCACGCGCCCAGAGCTCCCCCTCGGCGGGGGTGGAGGGGTTTTGCTCGGTTGCCATGCTGCTTTCCTTCCGAAACGACTGCGGGCGAACCGTACCGCGTCGTGAGGTCCCTGTCCGCCGAACCGACTGTCCTGCAACGGTTGTGTCGTTCGGCACGCTCGGTCGGTGAGGTCGAAACCGGCCGTCCAATGTGGTTTGGTTGCCGAGCAACTTGACCGACGAGACAGATTCCCGTTACATTCTGACCCGGCGCCCACGGGCGCCACCCGACCGGGAGGCGGCGACGTACGCGGCGCCCGACGGACGGGATGTGGTCCGGGGGGAGGGTCCGGCGGCACACGTGCCGCAGGAGCCGACGGACCGAGGGAGCACCACCAGTGGGTCCCGGCCGGGGGAGACGGTCGGGCCCCAGCGGGGAACGGATGCCGTGGTCGGTCGCCGGGGGGCGACGGGCCACGGCATCGCGCTGTCCGGGCTTGGTGAGAACGGGTCAGGGCTGCGATCGGACCTCGACCGGCGTGCCGTTGACGACGTCGACCCGCCACTCCCCCGCCGGCGTCCGCTCCAGGGTCGTGAGCAGCCCGTTCGCGATCGTCGGCATCGGGCGGCCGGCCAGGCGCGCGAGGGTGTAGCGGATGATCGAGCCGTGGGCGACGACGACGACGTGCGCGTCACCGTGGTCACGCGCCACGCGGTCGAGCCCGGCGACGCCGCGCAGTACGACGCTCTCGAGCGGCTCGACGCTGGGGTCGCTCTTCTTCTCCGTCTCGTCGGGCTGCCCCTCGTGGCGTCCGTAGTCGCGCTCCACCAGCTCGTCGTACGCGGCGCCGAGGCGGAGGCCCAGACCCTCCGCGACGATGCCGGCCGTCTCGCGGGCCCGAAACAGGGGCGACGACACGACGGCCGACCATTCGATCCCGGACGCCTGCAGGACCGGCACGAGGTCGCGCGCCTGCTGACGTCCGGTGTCGTTGAGCGGGGTGTCACTGCTGCCCTGGAAGAGCCCCAGCCTGTTCCAGTCCGTCTGGCCGTGCCGGATGATCGCGTAGGTCACGGACGCCATCCTCCCCGACCGGCCGCGGCGCGTTGCCGGAGGCCGGGGCCTCGCCGTCAGACGGAGGGCGCCTGAGCCTCGTCGATCAGCTGCTGCAGCCGTCGCTCGAGGGCGCTGGCGGGTGCGGTGGTGGGGTCGACGGGCAGCGTCCAGAGCATGGTCGGGAAGGGGTGCGTCGAGCGCCGGGGTCGCTGAGGCTGGCTTGGCTGTCGAGGCGGGCGCGGAGGGGCGCCGGGGAGCAGCGACGGCGCCTCGGAGTCGTAGACGTGGCCGGTCCCGGTCGTGACCCGCACCGTGTGTCCACTCCGGCCGGTGCCGCGGTCTGCCCCACGGCGGTCGGGGGGCAGGGTGGTGCTGGTGAGGTCAGGGTGCTCCTTGGTCAGGTTGCACGCGACGCACAGGCCCTGACCGTTGCTGGCCGAGGTGGGTCCGCCGTCGGCGTACGGGGTGACGTGGTCGATGTGTCGGGCGGGGGCGTTGCACCACGGGGTGCGACAGGTCGCGGCGTCACGGGTGAGGACGAACCGGCGTAGCCCGTCGCTGAAGAGGCGCCGTCGGGAGTTCATCGCGACGAGCTCGCCGGTGTCCGGATGGACGAACAGCCTACGGATCCAGACCTTCCCGGCCCGGGACAGACCACCCCCACCATCCGAAACCTGACCGCCGCCGTGGTCGTCCAAGTCTGCGGGTCGCAGGTAGTCCCGGGCCCAGCCGGCGGGCACGGTGCCGTAGCCGAGCAGCTGCGCGGGGGTGTCGGCGCCGTCGCCGGTGTTGAAGAGGGCGTCCAGTCCGATGACGAGCTGCACCTCGACGTCCACCCCTGCCCTGCCGGTTGGCTCCGGCGTTGATGCGTCTTTGCCGCGGTCGCAACCTCCGAGCCGCGCATCACGCGGACGCGGCCTTCCGGCCGGCCCAGCATCGCCGGCGCCGCTGCCGTCGGCGGGCTCGTGGACGTCGGACCCGGCGGGCCCGCCAGGCGGCGCACCAGCCTCGTCCGGCGTGCCGAGAGGGTCGGACGTCTCTCCCGAGCCGGCCGAGCCGGCCGCAGCAGCCGTGGCGTCACGGTCAGTCGCTTGCGCCCCGGCCGTCTCTCCGGCGTCGGCGGTAGCGCTGTCGGCGGAGTACCCCGGGGTGTCGTCCTGTTCGCTGGCGACACGGCCGAGGACGCGGTCGACGAGGGTGTCGGCCATGACCTGACTCCTGCCCCGCTCGTCACCCGCCGCCTTCGCCGACGCTGCGGCCCCGGTCAGCGCCGCGTACGCCGCGACGGCTTCGGCGGCGGGGAGCAGCGCGGTCAGGTAGGCCATCGTGTCCGGGGCCGCTTTCACTGTGACCCGCCGCTCCGACTCGGCCTTCCGGGCCCGCCGCAGCACACTCTCCGGATCCAGCCGGTAGGCGACCGCCCGGACAAGACGGTTCAGCTCCCGGTCACCCAGACCGCCGAGACGGTCGCCATAGGTGTCGTGCAGCTCCTGGTCCAGCTGCCGGCGGTGCTCGAGCGAGAGGATCGCGGCTTCTTTGGTGATGTTCAGGGCCCGCCACTCGCTCAGCACCCCGGCCTCGAGCAGGGCCAGCGTGTGCGGCATGTCGTGCGTCAGAGAGAGGGAGAACCGGATGCCTTCGGCGCCTTTGAACGGCGAGAGGTGCCGGGCGAGTGCGACCTGGGCCGCGACCCCGCCCTTCGCGATCAGGTTGCGACGTGACGACGACGGTCGTCGCTCCGGCTCACCCGAGTCACCCGAGCCGTGCCCAGCCGCTGCGCCGAGATCGGCATCGTCGGACGCCGCCTTCCCGCGGTTGTCGGTGTGAGCGCCGAACTCCAACGCCGCCGCCCACGAGGCCAGGTCGGCCTTCTCCCGCGCGTCAAGCCAGCCGTCGAAGTCGTTCGCGTCCAACGCCGCGTCCGACTGCGCCCGCCACCCGAGCGATGCCTGCTCCTGCGAGGCCACGAAGCCCGCCGTCACCCGCACCTGCGCCGCCGCAGCGGCGGCCTTGACCCGCTCCAACATCGTGAGCACGTCGATGCGCTGCGCGTCGGACAGGCAGGGTACTTCCGCTGGTGCAGGGCCCACCTGCTCGTCGTTGGCGACGGGTGCCGCGGCCTGTTCGACACGTGCGAGGACCGCGAGCAGGCCCTCGAGCCCACCCACGGTCTCTGCCGCATCGCTATCGAACATGTGTTCTATTCTAGCAGTCACAGGGTGTCCACGGAAGGGTCGTGCACAAGCCAGATGTGCTGGCCGACAGCCGGATCCAGGAACCGCCGAGTCGGCGGGAGCGAACGTGCGCCTCTATTCAGTGCACGCCACGGCGCAGCCGCGATAGAGCCCTGGCAGCATCGCGCCCCGTCCGCATCTGCGATGGAAACCGCGCAGATCACGAGGGGCCCGGCTCACGGCCGGACTAGGGAAGGACCGGCACGCTCACGAGGACCGATCGCCTCGACGGGTTGCGTGCGCGGCGCCGCGGGATGCCCGGGGCCGCCAATCGCCTCACCCGTCGGCCTCGCCGCGGACACCACGGGCCGACGTCGACGACGCCGGCCCGATACGAATTAGTTGTACGGGGAGACGACGACCTCGACGCGCTGGAACTCCTTGACGTCGGAGTACCCCGTCGTCGCCATGGCCCGCCGCAGCGCCCCGATGACGTTCGTCGTGCCGTCAGCCCGCCGACCCGGGCCGAACAGGGTCTCCTCGAGCGAGGCCTGGCTGCCCAGCTCCATGCGCACGCCGCGCGGCAGCTCGGGGTGATGCGCCTCCGGACCCCAGTGGAACCCCGCCCCCGGCGCGTCGCTCGCGCGCGCGAGTGCGGCACCGAGCATCACGGCATCCGCACCGCAGGCGATGGCCTTGACGATGTCGCCGGACGTGCCGACGCCACCGTCGGCGATGACGTGGACATAGCGTCCGCCCGACTCGTCGAGGTAGTCGCGCCGCGCCGCGGCGACGTCGGCGACCGCGGACGCCATCGGGGCGTGGATGCCGAGGGTCTTGCGGGTCGTGTGCGCCGCTCCCCCGCCGAAGCCGACGAGCACACCGGCCGCACCGGTGCGCATGAGGTGCAGCGCCGCCGTGTACGACGCGGCGCCGCCGACGATGACCGGCACGTCGAGCTCGTAGATGAACCGCTTGAGGTTGAGCGGCTCGGTGCGCCCGCTGACGTGCTCGGCCGAGACGGTCGTGCCACGGATGACGAAGAGGTCGACACCGGCATCCACGACGCTCTTCCAGTGCTGCTGGGTGCGCTGCGGCGACAGCGCGCCCGCGACGGTCACCCCCGCCTCACGCAGCTCGCGCAGCCGCTCGGTGATGAGCTCGCCGCGGATCGGCTCGGCGTAGATCTGCTGCATGCGTGAGGTCGCGACCTCGGCGTCGAGCCCGGCGATCTCGGCGAGCAGCGGGGTGGGGTCGTCGTAGCGCGTCCACAGGCCCTCGAGGTCGAGCACCGGCAGCGCGCCGAGCTTGCCGAGCGCGATGGCGGTGTCGGGCGAGACCACCGAGTCCATCGGCGCCGCCATGACCGGGATGTCGAAGTGGTACGCGTCGATCTGCCACGAGACCGAGACCTCCTCGGGGTCGCGCGTGCGCCGCGAGGGCACCACCGCGATGTCGTCGAAGGAGTAGGCGCGACGCCCGCGCTTGCCTCGGCCAATCTCGATCTCGGTCACGCGGGCGATCCTATCGAGGCGGCCGGATGCCGGGTCGCCCCGCCCGCGGGCACGCCCGGTGGGTGCCGGCCGGGGTCAGGGCAGATGCTCAGGGTTTGCGGGCCAGGACGTTGAACTCGTTGTAGACGAAGGCCCTGCCGGCCGACCGCGGGAACGGGAACGAGAAGCTGCGCTCGACGACGAGACCGTGCCGACGGGCGAGTCGCTCGAGGGCGGCGAAGTCGGTGAAGTGGATGTGCGTCGGGTCGCTGGCATACCCGCGCTCCTGCGGGGTGATGAAGTGGACGCGGCCGCCGGGGCGCACGAACGGCAGGTAGGTGCGCAGCATCGCGTCGGCGACGTCGGGCTCGATGTGCTCGACGACGTGCGACAGGATCATGCCGTCGAACGAGCCGGGCACCGCCTCGGGCGCCTGCGGCCACTCGTCGGTCGTGTAGGCCGTCAGGCCCGTGCTGCGGCAGTGCTCGACGAACATCGGGTTGTGGTCGACCCCGACGCCGTTGCCGTCGAGCTGGCGCAGGGTGCGCCCGAGACCGCACCCCACGTCGAGCACCCGACCGAGCCCGAGCCGACGGATGTTCCACCGGTACGCCGCCTGGACGGGGAGGACCCGCTTCCACCACACCTGCTGCAGGTCGACGAGGCGGTCGGCGTACTCCTGCCCCTTCGTCAGCTCACCGTGCGACCGTCTCGGCTGGTTGTGCTCGACCATGCCGGAACCCTCTCAGGCGTTGCCGTAGTTCGGGGCCGGCGCCACGCCCTGGATGTCGTGCGGGTGGCTCTCCTTGAGCGAGGCCGACGTGATGCGCACGAAGCGGCCCTTCTCCTGCAGCTCGGGCACGGTGCGCGCCCCGACGTAGAACATCGACTGGCGCAGCCCGCCGATCATCTGGTGGGCGACCGCCGAGAGCGGTCCGCGGAAGGCCACCCGACCCTCGATCCCCTCGGGCACGATCTCGTCGTCGGACTCGATCTCGGCCTGGAAGTACCGGTCCTTGGAGTAGCTCTTCTTGCCGCGCGAGCTCATCGCGCCGAGCGAGCCCATGCCGCGGTAGCGCTTGAACTGCTTGCCGGCGACGAAGATCAGCTCGCCGGGGCTCTCCTCGCAGCCGGCGAGCAACGACCCGACCATGACCGTCTCGGCCCCGGCCACGATGGCCTTGGCGATGTCGCCCGAGTGCTGCAGGCCGCCGTCGGCGATGACGGGCACCCCGGCCGGCCGGCAGGCGAGCGCCGCGGCGTGCACGGCCGTGACCTGCGGTGCCCCGACGCCGGTGACGATGCGGGTCGTGCAGATCGAGCCCGGCCCGACGCCGACCTTGACGGCGTCGGCCCCCGCGTCGACGAACGCCTGGGCGCCCTCGCGGGTCGCGACGTTGCCGCCGATGACCTGCACATGGCGGGTGGCGGGGTCCTTCTTCAGCCGCTCGACCATCTCGATGAGCAGTCGCACGTGGCCGTGGGCGGTGTCGGCGACGAGCACGTCGACGCCGGCCTCGACGAGGGTCGTGGCGCGCTCCCACGAGTCGCCGAAGTAGCCGATGGCCGCCCCGACGAGGAGGCGTCCGTCGGCATCCTTGCTCGCGTCGGGGAACTGCTCGCTCTTGACGAAGTCCTTGACGGTGATGAGCCCGACGAGGTGGCCCTGGTCGTCGACGAGGGGCAGCCGCTCGCGCTTGTGCTGGCGCAGCAGCACGGTGGCGTCGTCGCGGCTGATGCCCTCATGACCGGTGATGAGCGGCATCGGCGTCATGACGTCGCGCACCCGCGTCGTGGCCCACTCGGCGACGGGCGTGAAGCGCAGGTCGCGGTTGGTCACCATGCCGATGAGCAGCTTCTCGCCGTCGACGACCGGCAGGCCCGACACTCGGTACTCACCGCAGATGGCGTCGAGCTCCTCGAGGGTGCGGTCGGGGCCGATGGTGATGGGGTCGCTGATGCGGCCGGTCTGGGTCCGCTTGACGAGGTCGACCTGGTAGGCCTGGTCGGCGATCGAGAGGTTGCGGTGCAGCACCCCGAGGCCCCCCTGGCGGGCCATCGCGATGGCCATCCGCGCCTCGGTGACGGTGTCCATCGCCGCCGACACCATCGGCGTGCGGATCGACAGCTCGCGCGTGAGCCGGCTCGTCGTGTCGATGTCGTTGGGGGCGAGGTCGCTGTACCCGGGCAGCAGCAGCACGTCGTCGTAGGTCAGCCCCAGCTCGGAGAACGGGTTGGGCTGGTCCGAGGGGGCAGAGCTCATGCGCCGATTCTAGGCACCGCCGGGGGCCGGACCGACCTGCACCCGGATGCCGGCCCGGCTAGCGTGGGCGTCCGAGGTGGCCGCCGCGCCGGGCGCCCCCGATCCGAGGTGGGCCCATGTCGCCGTTCCGTTCCGCACCGCAGTCCCCCTCCCGACCGCGGCGACGTCGTCGCCTCGCCGGGGCGCTCTGCGTGACCCTCGCCGCCGGAGCCGCCTTGGCCCTGTCACCGGCCGGCACGACGGCCGCGGCCGCGGAGGCGCAGTGCTCCGACTTCACCCGCAAGGTCTACACCACCCTCGACCCGACCCGCGGCGCCCAGCTGATGACGACGGTGCTCGGGGAGTCGCTCGCGGGCGACGCCCGTGGCCTGACCGTCCCCGCCACCGGCACCCTCAGTGCCGCGCCGGAGCCCGGCACCGGCCTCGTCCCCGTGACGCGCCTGCTGCGTGAGTCGGACGGCCAGTACCTCTACCGCACGACGGCCGACGGCGTCGCCGCGGCGGTCGCGGCCGGCTACGTCAGCCAGGGCACCGCGTTCCACGCCGCCACGACGGGCGGGAGCTGCCTGCGCCCCGTCACCGAGCTCGTCAAGGGCGAGGCGCACCGCTACGTCAGCACCCCGGCCGAGCGGTCGTCGCTCGTCGCCTCCGGCTGGCGCAACGCCGGGGTCGTCTTCCATCTCGGCCGGGGCACGCTCGCCAAGGTCTTCACCGTCGCCGTCATCCCCGACACCCAGCAGGAGACGAAGACACCCGGCGACCCGCGCTTCCTCGACCGGTCCCGCTGGCTCGTCGCCAACCGCGACCGGCTGGGCCTCGCCTTCGTCACCCACACCGGCGACGTCACCGACTGGGACACCCCGGACCACTACATGTACGCCACCGCGAGCGCCGCCCTCGCGCCGCTCGACGGGGTCGTGCCCTACTCGCTCAGCATCGGCAACCACGACACCGCCGCGGTCGGCCCCGGTGGCAGCGCGGCGGACCCGACGATGACGAAGGTGCTCGTGCGCGACACCCGCACCTTCAACGCCTACCTCGGCCGGGGCACGGCCGCCCTCGGCGGGCGGTTCGAGGCGGGCAAGGTCGACAACACGTACAGCACCTTCAGCGCCGGTGGCCTGCGCTGGCTCGTGCTCAACCTCGAGCTGTGGCCGCGGGCCGCGGCGGTGGCGTGGGCCAAGGGCGTCGTCGCCGCCCACCCGCGCCACAACGTCATCGTCAACACACACAGCTACCTCGACGCCACCGGCGCCCTCGTCCAGTCGCCGGGCTACGGCGCGACCAGCCCGCAGTACCTCTACGACCAGCTCGTCTCGACCAGCCCCAACGTCAAGATCGTGGTCAGCGGGCACACCGGCACGTCGTTCGCCCGCGTCGACCGTACGCCGTCGGGCAACGTCGTCAACAGCTTCCTGCTCGCGATGCACGACGGCCGCACCAACCCCGTCCGCCTCCTCGAGGTCAACACGACGACGGACGAGGTCGCCTCCTACGTCTACGGTCCGTACACCTCGACGGTCTTCGACGCCTTCGCCACGCCCCCGCGGCCGGCCGGATGGGTGCGCTGAGGGTCCCGCTCCCTCGCCCTCGTACCGGATGCCGTGGGGCCGGGCTCGGCCGTGACGGCGTGGCCCCACTCGGCGCCCTTCCCCCGGGTGGCGGCGTGGTCACGGCCGTGCGCGGTGTCGGGCGTCGTGGCCGAACGGCCCTTCGACGTGCCGCCGGCGGCCTCGGTCCGTCCCTTGCCCTTGCCCGGCTTGCCCTTGCCTGCCTTGCCGCGGTCGCTGCCCGTCGTGGGCCCGGCACCACGGGCGAGAGTCTCCGGCAGCGCGGTGGCGGGCTCGGGGCGCTTCTTCACCTGACCCGGTGCGTCGGCCCTGCCCTTGCCGTCGCCTTTGCCCTTCCCGTCCCTCTTCCCGCTGCGGTCGTTCGCCGACGCCGCGACGGGCGGGGCGTCCGTACTGCGCTGTGTCTCGGCCTGCTTGACCCTCTCGACCGTCGCGGCCTCGGCCGCCACCCGGCCGGGCGGCGTCTGACCGGACCGGCCCGCGACCCGCGCCTGGGTGCGGCCCGGGGTGGCCCGGCGCTCCCCGACCGAGTCCGCGGCCGGGACGTCGCCGTCCTCGACGTAGGCACCGACCCGCTCGCGGGCTGACGGCGCGGTGGCCGTCGCGAACACCCGCACCGGGTTCGACGTCGCCCTCGCGTCGGTCCCCACGTACTGCGCGACGGAGGTCACCTCGACCCCGTCCGCTTCGCCACCGGACGTCTGCGAGCGGTCGAACGCCGCTGAGACAGTCTTCTGAACGGCGCTGTCGAGGCGTGGGGACAGGCCCGAGCCGCGCGAGAGGTCACGTTCACCGGCATCCCGCGTCGTGCCCGGTCGCTCTGGCGCGGTGACGACGGCGCGACTGCGGTCGGCGGCGACGCTGCTGCCGTCGGGGCCGGGCAGGTCACCCGCGGCGGCGGCCCCGACGCCCGAGGCGGCGAGGACGGCGACGGTGACGGCCGTGACGGTCCGTCGCCCGTGACGGCGGCGACGTCGCACCGGGACGGGGTGGTCGGCGTGGTCGGCGAGCGCCGACAGCAGCCCGACGACGGGGTCACCCGCGGCGCCCGGGCAGGGGCTGCGGGAGCCGAGCAGGTCGAGCAGCTCGTCGTCGGCGACGACCGGGCCGCGGGGGACGCTCCTGGTCACGGCTGCTCCCCCGTCCCGGCCCGCTCGGAGAGCATCGTGCGGAGGCGGGCGAGAGCCCGGTGCTGCGCGACGCGCACGGCGCCGGGCGTCATGCCGAGCGAGGCCGCGGTCTCCTCCGTCGACATCCCGAGGGCCACGCGCAGGGTGAGGATCTCGCGCTGCTGCTCGGGCAGGCGGCCCATGAGGGCGAGCGCGAGGCCGGCCTCGTCGCTGACGATGGCGGCGGCCTCGGGCGTCGGCGCGTCGTCGACGGCGTCGGGCACGTCGGCGACCGGCGTCGGGCCGCGCATCGCCGTGCGTTGCACGTCGGCCACCTTGCGGGCGGCGACGGTGTAGACGAAGGCCTCGAAGGGCGCGCCGCGGTGCTCGTAGGTGGGCAGTGCCGTGAGAACGGCCATGCACACCTCCTGGGCGACGTCCTGCGCGGTGTCCTCGGCTCCGAAGCGGCCGAGGCGGACGCGGGCGTAGCGCACGACGAGGTCCCGGACCCGCCCGAGGAGGGCGTCGCGGGCAGCCCCGTCGTGCGCCGCCGACCGGGCGAGGTCGGACAACGTCGTGGGTGCGTCCACCTCCACCATCGCCGCCGTGGCGCCTCGCGTTACGGCGAAGCGGGCGGACCAGCCTCGTGACATGCCTGCTCGGACCCCTCGATCAGTCGTTCCCCACGCGTTGTGCGGGTGCGTACCCCACGGCGGGTGCTCCTATCCGGGTCCCAGGACCGCTGGGACCCGGTGAGCGCCCGACAGCGTATGCGCGCCGGAGGGTGAGAGACCAATCCCGAGGGGTGGGACGCGCCCGTTCGCGCGGACGCGAGCCATGCGATCCGCAGGGAGATTCCTTAACAAACCTTGAAGATCAGGTCCTTTCGAGCCCGACCCGCGCGCGGCTAGCGTCATGACCACGATCTCGCGAGTCGAGAACCGACGCAGAATCTTGGGGAGACACGACGATGGCCGAGATCACTCGCCTGCCGGGACCGGTGGCGGACCTCTGGGACTGGCAGCTGCAGGGCGCCTGCCGCGGGACGAGCCCCGAGGTGTTCTTCCACCCCGAGGGCGAGCGCGGCCCCCGCCGTCGCAACCGCGACGCCGAGGCCAAGGCCGTCTGCGCCGCGTGCCCCGTCATGCGCCAGTGCCGCTCGCACGCCCTCGAGGTGCGCGAGCCGTACGGCGTCTGGGGAGGGCTCACGGAGGCCGAGCGCGAGCGCCTCTACGAGGGTGAGCTGCCGCCGGCGGCCGCCGCCTCCTGAGGCGACACACGACCTCCCGGCCGCCCCACGACGGGGTGGCGGCGGCCGGGGCGAACGAGCAAAGGGCCGCTCCCCACCGGGGAGCGGCCCTTCGTCGTGTCACGCAGGGTCATACAAGGTCACACAGGGTCATGCAGGTTTCCGAGACCGGTCAGTGACCGTGCCCGTGCCCGTGGCCGCCGGCCTCGGGCTGCTCGTCCTCGGGCTTGTCGACGACGAGCGTGTCGGTCGTGAGGATCATCGACGCGATCGACTCGGCGTTGCGCAGCGCGGAGCGGGTGACCTTGACCGGGTCGATGACACCGGCGGCGATGAGGTCGCCGTACTCGCCCGTGGCGGCGTTGAGGCCCTGGCCGAGGGGAAGCTCGGCGACCTTCGAGGTGACGACGTAGCCCTGCAGGCCCGCGTTCTCGGCGATCCACCGCAGCGGCTCGGCGACGGCCTTGCGCACGATCGAGGCACCGGTGGCCTCGTCGCCCGTCAGGTCGAGCGCGTCGATGGCCGTGGCGGCGTGGATGAGGGCGGTGCCGCCACCGGCGACGATGCCCTCCTCGATGGCCGCGCGGGTCGCCGAGATGGCGTCCTCGATGCGGTGCTTCTTCTCCTTGAGCTCGACCTCGGTGTGCGCGCCGACCTTGATGACGCAGACGCCGCCGGCCAGCTTGGCCAGGCGCTCCTGCAGCTTCTCGCGGTCCCAGTCGCTGTCGGTACGCTCGATCTCCGACTTGATCTGGTTGACGCGGCCGACGACCTCGGACTCCTCGCCGGCGCCGTCGATGATCGTCGTGGCGTCCTTGGTGAGGACGACGCGACGGGCCTGGCCGAGCACGGTGAGGTCGGCCTGGTCGAGCGAGAGCCCGACCTCGGGGGCGATGACCTGGCCACCGGTGAGCACGGCGATGTCCTGGAGCATGGCCTTGCGGCGGTCGCCGAAGCCGGGCGCCTTGACGGCGGCGACGTTGAACGTGCCGCGGATCTTGTTCACGACGAGCGTCGAGAGGGCCTCGCCGTCGACGTCCTCGGCGATGATGAGCAGCGGCTTGCCCGACTGGACGACCTTCTCGAGCACCGGGAGGACCTCGGCGACCGAGCTGATCTTGCCCTGGTTGATGAGCACGTAGGCGTCCTCGAGGACGGTCTCCATGCGCTCGGTGTCGGTGACGAAGTAGGCCGACAGGTAGCCCTTGTCGAACTGCATGCCCTCGGTGAACTCGAGCTCGGTGTTCGTCGTCGAGCTCTCCTCGACGGTGATGACACCGTCCTTGCCGACCTTGTCGAAGGCCTCGCCGATGAGCGTGCCGAGCGTGGAGTCCTGCGCGGAGAGGGTGGCGACCGAGCTGATCTCGTCCTTGCCCTCGACCTCACGGGCGTTCTTCAGCAGCTCGTCGTTGACGGCGGTGACGGCCTTGTCCATGCCGCGCTTGAGGGCGGCGGGGGCGGCACCGGCGGCGACGTTGCGCAGGCCCTCCTTGACCATGGCCTGGGCGAGCACGGTCGCGGTCGTCGTGCCGTCACCGGCGACGTCGTTGGTCTTGGTCGCGACCTCCTTGGCGAGCTGCGCGCCGAGGTTCTCGTAGGCGTCCTCGAGCTCGATCTCGCGGGCGATGGTGACGCCGTCGTTCGTGATCGTCGGGGCGCCCCACTTCTTGTCGATGACGACGTTGCGGCCCTTCGGGCCGAGCGTCACCTTGACGGCGTTGGCGAGCGCGTCGACGCCACGCTCGAGAGACTTGCGGGCGGAGTCGTTGAACTCCAGCTTCTTGGCCATGACTGTCCTTGTCCTTGCGAAGATCGGTAGTGGTGGTACGGGGGCGCAACGCGACACACCCCAGCGAGACCCCGAGGGGGCTCACCGGGGTGCGGTCGCGGATCGCCGGTCGGCGAGACGCGCGGGGGCGTCGGTCAGCCGACGACCGCGAGCACGTCGCGGGCCGAGAGGATGAGGTACTCCTCGCCGGCGTACTTGATCTCGGTGCCGCCGTACTTGCTGTAGATGACCTTGTCGCCGACCTTGACGTCGAGCGGCACGCGCTCGGTGCCGGTGTCGTTGAAGCGACCGGGGCCGACGGCCAGGACCTCGCCCTCCTGGGGCTTCTCCTTGGCGGTGTCGGGGATGACGAGGCCGGACGCGGTGGTCTGCTCGGCCTCGAGGGACTTGACGACGATGCGGTCTTCGAGCGGCTTGATGGAAACCGACACGGTGGTGACCTTCCCTTCGGGACTGTCGGTGTGGCGGTCGGCGGGTCTCCCCGACGACGGGCGCCACGACGGACGATGACTCTGACTGGTGGCTCTCGGGCAACCGGCCGCCGTCGCGGGGGTCGACAGGCTCCGTCGAGCTTCTGGCACTTTCGAGGTGAGAGTGCCAACAGGAAGAAATCTAGGTAGCGGTTAGCACTCGGTCAAGTCGAGTGCCAGCCCGGGCGCGCCGCAGCCACCCCGACCGCACCCACCACGCCCACCACGCCCAGGACCCCGGGTGGCAGGATGCCGGGATGGACGCCGCGATGGTCGACCGCCTCGCCGGTGGCGAGGGATGGGGCCTGCTGCAGTCGCTGCCCCCGTACGAGCCGTCGCAGTCGCTCGCGCTGCAGGACCGCCTCAGGGCGGCCGGCTTCGACGCCGACCTCGTCGCCGCGGCTCTGAGCCAGTCGCGGCTGCGGGCCAGGGCGGCCGAGAAGTTCGGGGAGTTCGCCGACGGGATGCTCTTCACCCCCGACGGCCTCGAGCAGGCGACCCGGCTGGCCGTGGCCGCCCGGCACGCCCAGCGCTTCCGTGCCGCGGGCGTCGAGCTCGTGCACGACCTCGGCTGCGGCCTCGGCGCCGACGCCATGGCCGTGGCGGGGCTCGACCTCGCCGTGGGCGCCGTCGACGCCGACCCGGTGACCGCCCGGGTGGCCGCGGTCAACCTGCGCCACTGGGCGTCGGCCCGGGTCGAGTGCGCCCTCGTCGAGGACGTCGTGCTTCCCGTGGGCCCCGAGGCCGGCCGGCAGGGCGTGTGGCTCGACCCCGCCCGGCGCACGCCCGGCGTGGCCGACGTCAACGGCCGCACCCGACGGGTGTTCTCCCTCGACGCCATCTCGCCGTCGTGGCAGGAGGTGCTCGCGCTCGCCGGGCAGGTGCCCGCCACCGGCGCCAAGCTCTCGCCCGGCCTGCCGCACGGCGCCGTGCCGCCCGGCTGCGAGGCGCAGTGGACCTCGTGGCGCGGCGAGGTGCTCGAGGCGACCGTGTGGTGGGGCCCGCTCGTGCACTCCCCCGGTCGCACCGCGGCCGTCTGCTCCGACAGCGTCACCGACACGATCACCGAGTCGGAGGCGGCGCCCGGCCGCGACGTCGCGACGGCGGCCTCCGTGGGCCGGCTCGGCGAGTGGCTCTACGAGCCCGACCGGGCCGTCATCCGGGCGGGCCTCACCGGCGCGCTCGTCGCGGCCGTCGACGGCGAGGAGCTCGACCCCGGCGTGGGCTACGTCGCCGGCCACACGGCATCCGACGTGCGGTGGGCCAGGCGCTACCGGGTGCTCGAGGCGATGCCCCTGTCGACGAAGGCGCTGGCGCGCTGGCTGCGCGACCGCGGGTACGACCGCGTCACGGTCAAGAAGCGGGGTGTCACCCTCGACGCCGACGTGCTGCGGCGCCAGCTGAAGATGACCGGCCGTGGCCGCGGCGGGTCGGAGGCCACCCTCGTGCTCACCCGCGTGCGCGGCGCCCAGGTCGCGCTCGTCGTCACCCCCGCCTAGAGGCCGTCGGATGCCGGGCGGCCGGCGTCACGCCGACGCGAGCGCCGCGCGGTAGAGCGGGTGCAGGGCACCCCAGGTCGCGTCCCAGTCGGGCAGGGCGTCGCCGTCGGCCGCATCGTCGTGGGAGAGGTCGGCCTCGAGGCGACGCACGTAGGTGTCCCACCCGGCGGCGTACCCGGCGGCCGGACCCTCGGGCAGCCCCTCGTGGCACAGCCGCAGGCGCGCTCCCCCGGGGTCGGCCGCCACCTCGACCGTCACCGTGGTGTCGTGGCCGCCGACGGGCCAGCGCCAGACGAACGACTCCGGCGGGGTGCAGTCGGTGAGCGTGCACGCCGGCGTGTCGTCGTCGTCGAAGTGGATCGTGAACTCGCCCCCCGGGCGCAGGTCGCCGGTGACGCGGGCGAACCACCGCGCCAGCCGGTCGGGCTCGGTGCACGCCGACCACAGGTCGGGAGCGGTCGTGGGGTAGAGCCGGTCGATCTCGACGGTGACGGAGCCGCCCGTGCGGTGCACCGCTGCGAGCATCTCGTCGAGGGGTGTGGCCATGGGTCCTCCCGGGGTCGGCGCCGACCTGCCCCTGACCGAGGGGCCGACGGGGTACCGCCAGCGTACCCAGTCGGTTACGTACCCGTCCAGTTACATCCACAGCGGCAGCATCGTCGGCCCGCCGACACCGAGGATGCCGGTCTCGGACCGACGCTGCCGGGTGGCGGCCGCGGTCGCCGCCTCGAGCGCCCCCTGCCGGTCGAGGCCGTCGGCGAGGGCCGCCGCGAGGGTTCCGGCGAAGGTCTCGCCGACCGGGGGCCGGTCGGCGTCGGGCCGGTCGCCCTCGGGCTCGTCGACCGGCTCGCGGTCGACGCCCTCGGTGCCCCAGCGACAGCCGTGCGGCCCGAAGGTGACGAGCAGCGACTCGGGCAGCAGGGACGAGTCGGCGAGCAGGCGCATCCCGGTCTCGTCGACGACGACGGGGTCGGCCGCGGCGACGACGTCCGGCGGCAGCGGGAGGAAGGGGGCCAGGTGGACGACGAGGCGGGCACCGGCCCGCTGCGCCGCCCGAGCGGTGTCCATCACCGTCGTCCGGCCCACCCCGGGGGACACGAGCACGACGTCATCGGCACCGAGCTGCAGCGCGCGCGGAGTCAGCGACTCGTGGGGCACGGCGAGGTTGGCCCCCGGCACGGCCACCGTCGTCGACGCCGCGTGCTCGTCGAGGGTGACGTGCACGGTTCCGGTGGGGCTCCCGGTGTCGCGGTGCACGGACGTGGTCACCCCCGCCTTCTCGAGCCGTCGCACGCACTGCCGACCGGCGTCGTCGTCGCCCACCGCGCCGACGACGAGCACGTCCGCCCCGGCCGCGCGGGCCGCCAGCGCCTGGGTCATGGCCGCCCCTGCGGCGACCCGGCCGCCGTGCAGGCCGACGACGTGCTCGCCGGGGCCGGGGTGCCGCTCGACGTGGGTGACGACGACGACCTCGAGCGCCCCGACCACGACGATGCGCCCGCGGGCGGTCACCGGTCGGCCCCAGCCGCGCCGGCGAGGGTCTCGCGCCACAGCCGCGCGTAGCGCGGGCCGTCGACGCCCAGGGCGACGTCGACGCGCGTCGGGGCCTCGCCGTGCGGGTCGTGGGCGAGGTCGCCGCTCCAGTCGCGACGGTCGACGATGGTGCGCCCGCGCGACCACGTGCCCGCGAGCTCGACGCGCAGGGGCAGGGGGCGGGTGCTCACGCCGGCCGGGTCGATGACCGCGCACACCGCCCCGGCGTCGCCGATCGTGGCCGCCGAGGTGGCGAAGCGCTCGCACTGGAAGGCGACGAGCCGGCCGCCCAGCTCGGCGGCCCCGCGACCCCCGGCCTCGACGAGGGTCGCGGCCTCCTCGGCGCTCACGACCGGCTCGTAGAAGACGTCGAGGCCGTACATCGTCAGGGGGATGCCGAGGTCACCGGCCGCGTCGAGCACGATCGCCGCGGCCTCCGGGTCGTGGAAGACGTTGAACTCCGCCGATGCCGTCGCGTTGCCGACGTCGGCGGCGCCGCCCATGAAGACGATCCGCTCGATGCCGGACGAGACCTCGGGATGGGTGCGCAGCAGCAGGGCGACGTTCGTCAGCGGCGCCAGGGGGACGAGGGTGAGCGGCCGCCCGTCCGCGGCGGCCTCGAGGCACAGGTCGCGCAGCAGCGCGACGGCGTGCCGCGGGTCGGGCGCCAGGGTCGGCGCCGCCCACCCGAGGTCGCCCATGCCGTCGTCGCCGTGCACGTGCCGGGCGTCGACGGGGGTCTCGAGCAGCGGACGGTCGGCCCCGCGCGCGACGGGGACGTCACGGCATCCGGCCGCCTCGAGCGCGACGAGGGTGTTGCGCACGACGTCGTCGACGGGGGCGTTGCCGCCCACGCACGTGACACCGCGCAGGTCGAGCGCCGGGTGGAGGGCGGCGAGCAGCAGCGCGCACGCGTCGTCGACCCCGGTGTCGACGTCGAGCACGACCGGGACCGGGTCGGGGACAGGCCCCGACGTGGGGCTCGGGGTGGGGTGCTCGGGCTGCGGGGCGGGGTCTGTCGTCGACGTCACGCCCGCACGCTACCCGCGCGGCACGACCAGGGCCCGGGGGCGGGAAGGCCCACGGACACGGCGGTGTTGACCACGGTGATGACCCCAGTCAACTCGTCGCCGAGCCCCGTCCCTCCCGTCACCGACCTGCGCCCGGCCCGACGCTGGGTGCCGCGGCACGTCGTCGTCACGCGCTCAGCGGCCGAGCGACCGCACACCGCCGAGATCCTGCGCCGCGTCGAGGCGGCCGGCGTCACCGACGTGCAGCTGCTCACCGCCGACCGCATCACCTCGCCGCGGGGGCTCTCGGAGCGGGAGGCCTACGCGCGCGCGAAGGACACCCTGGCCGTCGTCGTGGCGCCACCGTCGCAGCTGCGCCCCCAGCCCATCCCGCCGTCGGCCGACTGGCGGCTCGACCTCGCGAAGGGCTGCCCGGCCCACTGCCAGTACTGCTACCTCGCAGGCTCGCTGACAGGTCCGCCGATCACCCGCGTCTACGCGAACGTGGACGACGTCCTCGCGCCCATCCGGTCGCTCACCGGCAGCGGCTCGGTGACGACGGGCGACGCCGACCGCGCCGGCGAGGGCACGACCTTCGAGCTGTCGTGCTACACCGACCCACTCGGCATCGAGCACCTCACCGGCTCGCTCGCCGCCGCCGTGACCGAGGTCGGCACCGGGCTGCACGGCGACGGTGCCTCGCTGCGCTTCACGACGAAGTTCGACGACGTGGCGCCGCTGCTCGCACTGCCGCACGGCCGGCGCACGCGAGTCCGCTTCTCGCTCAACGCTTCCGGGGTCGAACGCTTCGAGGGTGGCACCGCCCGGATGCCGGAACGGGTGGCCGCCCTCGGCCGCGTCGCCCGGGCCGGCTACCCCGTCGGGCTAACCATCGCGCCCGTCATGCCCGTCGACGGCTGGCGCGAGCAGTACGCCGCGCTGCTCGACGCCGTCGCCCTGGCCCTCGCCGGCGTCGACGACCTCGACGTCACCGCGGAGGTCATCACGCACCGCTTCACGCCGGGCAGCAAGGAGGTCATCCAGGGCTGGTACCCGCGCACCCGGCTCGACCTCGACGAGGACGGTCGGCGGGCCAAGCGCTCGACGTTCGGCGGCGTCAAGTACGTCTACCCGGGCGAGACGATGCGCGAGCTGCGGGGCTGGTTCACGGACGAGCTCGACGCCCGCCTGCCGCAGGCCCGGCTCCTCTACTGGACCTGACGTCCGGCCGACGCCCAGCCGGCGCGGCTAGGGTCGCCGGGTGACCCACCACTGCACCCCGTCACCCCGCCCCCTCGTCACCGCCCTCGCCGTGGCTGCCCTGGCCGCTCTCGGGGCGTGCTCCGGTGGGTCCACCCCAACGGCGCCCGGTGCGTCGGCGGTCCCGACCGGACCGGCGGGCTCCTCCCCGGCGACCGCGGTGCCGACCCGCAGCGCCACGTCGACGACCGACGCGCCGTCGAGCCCGTCCGGCTCCACCAGCCCGTCCAGCCCGTCCAGCCCGTCCAGCTCGACGGGTGCGGCCACCGTGACGGGCACCACGAGCAGTGCGGGCGGGGCGCCGGCGCCGACCACGACGGCATCCACCTCGTGCGCGGAGCGTGTCGTCGACGGGCTCTCGGCCACGCAGCAGGCGGGTCAGCTGCTCATGGTCGGTCTCGACTCCGGCGCGTCGCGCACGAGCCTCGACGCGCTCGTGCAGCAGCGCCACCTCGGCGGCGTCATCCTGCTCGGCGGGTGGACCTCCGGCGCCGCTCGCGTCGAGGCGACGACCTCGCACCTCGAGAGCCTCGCGGGCGAGAGCACCGGCGGGCTCGGCCTGCTGCTCGCCGCCGACCAGGAGGGCGGCCAGGTGCAGCAGCTGCGGGGCAGCGGCTTCGACCGGATGCCGTCGGCCCTGACCCAGGGCACGTGGAGCGCCGACCGGCTCACGTCGGAGGCCACCGGGTGGGCCCGGCAGCTCAAGGCCGCGGGCATCAACGTCAACCTCGCCCCCGTGGCCGACACGGTGCCGACGGGCATCGGCACGAAGAACGGACCCATCGGCCGCTACGGGCGCCAGTACTCGAGCGACCCGGCCCAGGTCGGTGAGAGCGTCGGGGCGTTCGTGGCGGGGATGCGCGCGGGCGGCGTCGCCTCGACCGTCAAGCACTTCCCCGGCATCGGCCGCATCACCGGCAACACCGACACGACCGCGAGCGGCATCACCGACCGCACCACGAGCGCCACCGACCCCTACCTCGAGCCCTTCGCCGACGGCATCCGTGACGGCGCCGACCTCGTCATGGTCGGCTCGGCGGTCTACCCGAGGATCGACGGGTCGACGAACGCCGTCTTCAGCCGGGCCGTGGTCACCGGCGTCCTGCGCGACCGCCTCGGGTGGCAGGGCGTGACGATCACCGACGACGTGGGCGCGGCCGCGGCGGTCGCCGACGTCCCCGTCGCCCAGCGGGCGGTGCGCTTCGTCGAGGCCGGCGGCGACATCGTGCTCACCGCGGTGCCGAGCACCGTGGGCCCCATGCACGAGGCACTCAAGGCGGAGATGAGCAAGGATGCCGGGTTCGCCGCGCAGGTACGTGCCGCCGCCGTGCGGGTGGTGGCCCTCAAGGCCCGGCTCGGCCTCGCCTCGTGCGGCTGAGACCGGGTCGTCAGCCGGCGTCCGTCCGCAGCAGCAGCCGCATGACGAGGGCGTCGACACCGTCGGGCTGGTAGTAGCGACGGCGCACCGAGATGACCTCGAAACCGGTGCTGTCGTAGAGCCGCCGGGCCGCGTCGTTGTCGGCTCGCACCTCGAGCAGCAGGGCCTCGGCGCCGCGCGCGGTGGCCCGGCGCACGAGCCCGTCGAGCAGGACGCGGCCGAGCCCCCGGCCGCGGTACGCCGGCAGGGTGGCGACGGTCATGACGTCGGCGACGTCGCCGGCGACGTCGATCCCGGCGTACCCGGCGGGGGCGGTTGCGCCCGAGTCCGTGGTCACCTCGGCGACGACGTACTCACGGCGGGGGCGCTGGGCCAGCTCGGCCCACCACGTCGCCTCGGTCCACGCCTCGGGGCCGAACAGCTCGCGCTCGACGCCGGCGAGGGCCGAGAGGTCGGTCCAGCGCAGCTCGCGCAGGCGGGGCTCCGGGTTCACCCGGGCGGCGCCGTGCCGACAGCGGGGGCGACGGCGGGGGCGGCATCAGGCCGGCGGAGGTAGAGCGGCTCGAGGCCGTCGAAGCCTCCCACGGCGTCGACGCGCTGCAGGGACGCGGCGTCCTCCTCCCGACCGGCGGCGCGCAGGCGCCGGGCGGCGAGGTCGGCGAGGGCCCCGGCGCTGACGTCGAGCGGCAGCCCCGACCCGCTGAGGGACTCGGGCCACAGGCCCGGCCCGCGGCCCGCGGCGGGCAGCGCGCGCCACTCGTCCGGGAGGTCGACGGCCTTGGCCACCACGGGGCCCTCGAGCCGGTGGGCGCCGTCGTCGTCGAGGTCGTAGCGGGCGGCGTAGACCTCCTTGCGGCGGGCGTCGGTGGCGACGAGCAGCCCGCCGCGGTGACCGCCCAGCCAGGCCTCGTGCGCGAGGGCGTCGTGGCTCGTCAGCCCGCGCACGGGGACGCCGAGGGCGAAGCCGACGGTGCGGGCGGTGACGATGCCGACGCGCAGCCCCGTGAACGGCCCCGGCCCGATGCCGCACACGACGTCCGTGACGTCACCGGGCTCGCGGCCCACGTCGGCGAGCACGGCCCGGATGCCGGGGGCCAGGTGCTCCGTGTGGGCGCGGGCGTCGAGGGTGCTCGACTGCGCCAGCACCGCGGCACCGTCGTGCAGGGCCGTCGTGATGGCCGTCGTCGAGGTGTCGATCGCGAGCAGGAGCACGTCGTCAGGCTACCGGGGCGCGGGCCCGGCCCCGACCGACCCGTCGCCCTCGGCGAGGGCCGCCACGACGACGTCCCACCGGGCGCCGACGCCGACGACCCGGGCGGTGCGGGCGGGCTCGCCGGTGAGCGTGATCTCGAGGCGCTCGTCGCTCAGCTGCTCGGCCAGCCCCGCGCCCCACTCGACGACGGTGACGCTCGTGTCGAGGTCGGCGTCGAGGTCGAGGTCGTCGAGCTCGAGGGCGCTGCCGAGCCGGTAGGCGTCGACGTGCACGAGCGCCGGCCCATCGACGAGCGACGGGTGGACCCGCGCGATGACGAAGGTCGGGGAGGTGACGGGGCCGCGGACGCCGAGCCCCTCACCGAGGGCCTGGGTGAAGGTCGTCTTGCCGGCGCCGAGGTCACCGGTGAGCACGACGACGTCGCCACCGCGCAGCAGCGTGCCGAGGCGTCGACCGGCATCCTGGGTGAGTTCGACCGTGGGCCAGCTGAGCTCACGCTCCACGGCTCGACTCCCCTCGACGCCCGGCACTCTTCGCCCTCTCGCGCGGCGCCTTGCCGCGCGACCGCACGAGCGCCTCCGCCTCCTGCTCGAGCCGCCGCACCCGGCGCGCCTTGGCGACGTCGGTGACGACCCGGCGCACCCGCGGCTGGGAGGCGGTGTCGATGTCCTCGGCCTCGGCCCGGGTCGCCCGCTCGATGAGCTGCAGCAGGTGCTGGTTCAGCAGCTCGGGGTGCTCGAGCATGATGACGTGGCCGGCGTCGTTGACGACGATGTGCTCGGCGCCGGGGATGGCCTCGACGATGAGGTCGCTGTGCGCCGGCGGCGTGAGGATGTCCTGCCGGCCGTTGAAGACGAGCACCATGGCGTGCCGAAACTGCGCCAGCACCGGCCGCTTGTCGTAGCCGTCGAACGTCTTGAGGAATCCGTTGATGACGTCGAGCGGGGTGCCGAGCAGGATGTCGGCGGTGTAGCGCACGACCGACCGCGGCACCGGCGAGGCGAAGGAGTTCTGCTCGACGAGGAACAGCTCGACGTCCCGGGCGGCCCGGCGGATGTCGGCGAAGATCTGCGGGCGGGTGCTGAGCGGCGTGAGCACGGCGGGGCCGAAGCGGTTGAGCAGCGTGCGGGCCACCGTGGCGATGCGGCCGCCGTTGGCGAGGGTGAGCCCGCCGGGGCTCGTGCCGACGAAGGCGACGCCGGTGACCCGGTCGCGCAGCAGCTCGGGGTACTGCTCCCCCAGCGCGATGACCGTCATTCCGCCCATCGAGTGCCCGACGAGCACGAGGTCACCGTCGGGGGCGTGGGCCTGCAGGACGGCATCGAGGTCCTGGCCGAGCCGGTCGATGACGTAGCTCGACACGTCGCCGCGGGCCGACCGACCGTGGCCGCGTTGGTCCCACGTGACGACCCGGTAGCCGGCGTCGGCGAGGGCCCGGCGCTGGTAGGTCCAGCAGCGCAGGCTGAGGCAGTAGCCGTGCGTGAGCACGACGGTCGGCAGCGCCTCGCGGCGCCCGTCGGCGGTCGTGCGCTCGGCGGCGGCCGCGGCCGCGGCCTCGGTGGGCAGGTCGATCTCGACGTGCAGGGCGACACCGTCGTCGGTGAGCACGACGTGCTCCTCGTCGGGCACGACGTCGACGAGGTCGGCCGTCTCGAGGGCGGCGACGGCCGCCCGGTGCTTGCCGGCGCGGTCCGCCGCGATGCCGGCGGCGGCCGCCGCGGCGACACCGACGGCTCCGGCCGCGACGGCGACGACGGGGTTGCGCACCCAGGAGGGGCTCACGGGGCGGGCACCTCTCCGGCCGGCGACCCGGCATCCGACCCGGCGTCCGAGCCCGCATGCGAACCGATGACCACCCGGGGGACGCGCGGACCGATGCGGGTGACGATCTCGTAGCTGATGGTGCCGGTGGCGTCGGCCCACTGCTGGGCGGTCGGCTCGCCGGGGGCGCCGCCGAAGAGGGTGACGACGTCGCCGGCCCGCGCGGTGCTGTCGGGCCCGAGGTCGACGACGAACTGGTCCATGCAGACGCGCCCGGCGACCGTCGTGCGGTGGTCGCCGACGAGGACCGGCCCGACGTTGGTGGCGTTGCGGGGCACCCCGTCGCCGTAGCCCGCGGGCACGAGCCCGACGACGGTGTCGCCGGGGGTGACGTAGGCGTGGCCGTAGCTGACGCCCTGACCGGCCGGCAGCCCCTTGACGAGGGCGAGGCGCGCCCGCAGCGTCATCACGGGGCGCAGGCCGAAGTCGTCGTCGACCTGCGGCACCGGCGAGAGGCCGTAGAGGGCCAGGCCCGGGCGCACGAGGTCGGCGTGCGCCGCGGGGTGCACGAGCGTGGCCGCGGAGTTGGCCAGGTGGCGCACCTCCGGGCGGCAGCCCTCGCGCTCGGCCTCGGCGGCGGCCTCGAAGAACCGCTCCTGCTGGGCGAGCACCGTCGGGTGGTCGGGGGCGTCGGCGAAGGCGAAGTGGGTCCAGACGCCGACGACGCGCACGACGCCCTCGGCCTCGAGGGGACGGGCGTGGCGCACGAGCGCCGTCCAGTCCTGCCCGTAGGCGCCGCCGCGGCCGAGACCGCTGTCGACCTTGAGGTGCACGCGGGCCGTACGGCCCTCCGCGCGGGCGGCGGCCGCGATCTCGTCGAGCGCCCACGGCGCCGACGCCGACAGGTCGACGTCGCGGCGCACCGCCCCGGCGAAGTCGCTGCCCGGCACCGACAGCCACGACAGCACCGGAGCCGTGAGGCCGGCGTCGCGCAGCGCGACCGCCTCGGCCAGCTGGGCCACGCCGAGCCACGCTGCCCCGGCGGCGACGGCGGTGCGCGCCACCGGCACGAGGCCGTGGCCGTAGGCGTCGGCCTTGACCACGGCCATGAGGTCGGCGCCCGGCGCCCGGTCACGCAGCACGCCGACGTTGTGGGCGAGGGCGTCGAGGTCGACCTCCGCCCACGCCGGCAGCACTGGCCCGACGGCGGTCGTGGGGCTCATCGGTCACCCGCGCGGGTGAGCAGGTCGCGCACGGTGGTCCGGATGCCGTGGGCCACCGCGAGCGCCCTCAGCGGGCCCCCGCCGCTGGCGCGGTCGGCGCTCACCCCGTGCACGAGCGCACCGAGCGAGGCGGCGTCGCGCGGGGTGAGGCCGGCTGCGAGCAGGGTGCCGACGACGCCGGCGAGCACGTCGCCCGCCCCGGCGGTGGCGAGCCACGGCGGGGCGTCGGCCTGGCTGCGCACGGCGGGGGCCGCAGTCGCGTCGGTCGCGTCGGTCGCGTCGGTCGCTTCGGTCTCGTCGTACGTCGGGGTGGGGTCGACGACGAGCGTCGTCGCGCCCTTGAGCAGCACCGTCGCCCCCGTCAGGTCGGCGGCTCGGCGGGCGTGGCGCAGCGGGTCGGCCCGGACGTCGTCGGCGCTCGGGCCGTCGGAGTCCTTGTCCCCCGCCAGGCGGGCGAGAAGCCGGGCCAGCTCGCCCGCGTGGGGGGTGAGCACGGTCGGGGCGGTGCGCGGCAGCGCCTCGGCCTCGAGCAGGTCGAGGCCGCCGGCGTCGAGCACGAGCGGGACGTCGGAGTCGACGGCAACGCGGGCGACCGCGAGCTGGCGCTGCGCGTCGTCACCCTCGGCGGTCGTGTCGAGGCCCGGACCGACGAGCCACGCCTGCACCCGCCCGTCACCCACGACGGCCTCGGGTACCGCGAGTCGCACGAGCCCGGTCGGCGTCGGGGTGCCGACGTAGCGGACCATGCCGACGCCGGCCTCGACGGCCGCGGTGGTGCAGAGCACCGCCGCGCCGGTGTACGACTCGCCGCCGGCGACGACGCCGAGCACGCCCCGGGAGTACTTGTCGTCGCTCGGCCCGGGTACCGGCCACAGCTCGGGCACGTCGTCCCACGTCAGTCGCTCGACCGCCGCCTCGTCGTCGGGGAACTCGACGCCGATGTCGACGACGGTGAGTCGCCCGGTGGCCGCCTCGCCGGCCGGCAGCAGGTGCGCCGGCTTCGGCGTGCCCATCGTCACCGTCTCGTCGGCCCACACCGAGTCGTCGTCGCCGTGCTCGCCGGCGGGGTCGAGACCGCTCGCGAGGTCGACGGCCAGCACCCAGGCGTCGTCGTCGACGGCGTCGAGCAGCGCGGACGCCGGAGCCCGCAGCCCCGGCCGGCCACCGATGCCGACGATGCCGTCGAGCACGAGGTCGGCCTCGGCGACGAGGCGCTCGGCGGCTGTCGGGTCGTCGGTCGCGACGGTCACGTCGACCCCCGCCGTCCGGGCCTCCTCGAGCGCGACGTCGTGCACGCCGTCGAGGCCGTCGGAGGCGAGCACGACTGCGGCACAGGCGAACCCGGCATCGCTGAGCAATGCGGCGGCGAGCAGCGCGTCTCCCCCGTTGTCGCCGCTGCCGACGAGGGCGACGACGCTCGTGCCGTCGCGCTCGTCGAGGCGGGCGGCCGCGACCTCGGCCAGTCCCTCGGCGGCGCGGCGCATGAGCTCGCCCTCGGGCAGGTCGCGGCGGGCGGCGTCCTCGGCCCGGCGGACGGACTCCACGGAGTGGGCGCGGATCATCGGCGGTGGCTCATCCTTCGGCGATGACGACGGCCGAGGCGACCCCGGCGTCGTGGGAGAGGGAGACGTGGAAGCTGTCGACCCCGAGGTCGTTGGCGCGGGCGAGCACCGTGCCGCCGATCTCGAGGGAGGGTCGGCCGGTGTCGTCGGTGACGACGCACGCGTCGGTCCAGTGCAGCCCGGCGGGTGCGCCGAGCGACTTGGCCAGGGCCTCCTTGGCGGCGAACCGCGCTGCGAGAGAGGCGATCCCGAGACCACGCTCGGTCTCGGTGAACAGCCGCTCCCGCAGGGCCGGCGTCCGTGCGAGCGTCTGGCCGAACCGTTCGATGTCGACGACGTCGATGCCGACGCCGACGATCATGCGAGCCCGCCCACCGGCATCCGGGCCCTCACGGCGCCACGGCTCGCACCGGGCGACGCCCGGCCACCGCGCGGGTCACTCGACCGTGACCGACTTGGCGAGGTTGCGCGGCTGGTCGACGTCGAGGCCCTTGGCCGTCGAGAGCCAGAGCGCGAACACCTGGAGCGGGACGACGGTGAGCAGCGGCGCGAGCAGCGGGGCGGTGGCGGGCACCCGGATGACCTCGTCGGCGAAGGGCTCGACGGCCTCGTCACCCTCCTCGGCGATGACGAGGGTGCGGGCACCGCGCGCGCGGATCTCCTGGATGTTGCTGACGACCTTGCCGTGCAGGCCGTGCTCGCTCGTCGGCGACGGCACGACGACGAACACCGGCTGGCCCGGCTCGATGAGGGCGATCGGCCCGTGCTTCAGCTCGCCGGCGGCGAAGCCCTCGGCGTGGATGTACGCCAGCTCCTTGAGCTTGAGGGCACCCTCGAGGGCGACGGGGTAGCCGACGTGGCGGCCGAGGAAGAGCACCGAGCGGCTGTCGGCCATGAAGCCGGCGATCTCCTTGACGCGGTCCATCTGGCCGAGCAGCGTCTCGATCTTCTCGGGCACCTGGCCGAGCTCCTTCATCACCGACTGGGCGTCGTCGGCGTAGGAGCCACCACGCAGCTGCGCGAGGTAGAGACCGAGCACGTAGCAGCACGTGATCTGGGCGAGGAACGCCTTCGTCGAGGCGACCGCGATCTCGGGGCCGGCGTGCGTGTAGAGCACGGCGTCGGACTCGCGCGGGATCGTCGAGCCGTGGGTGTTGCAGATGGAGATCGTCATGGCGCCGATGTCGCGGGCGTGCTTGACGGCCATGAGGGTGTCCATCGTCTCGCCCGACTGGCTGATCGACACGACGAGGGTCCGCTCGCTGACGATCGGGTCGCAGTAGCGGAACTCGTGGGCGAGGGCGACCTCGACGGGGATGCGGGTCCAGTGCTCGATCGCGTACTTGGCCACCATGCCGGCGTAGGCGGCGGTGCCGCACGCGACGACGATGATGCGGTCGACGGCCTTGAGCTGCTCCTCGGAGATGTTCATCTCGTCGAGCACGAGCCGGCCGGACTCGTCGGTGCGCCCGAGGAGGGTATCGGCGACGGCGTGCGGCTGGTCGTGGATCTCCTTCTCCATGAACGTCGCGTAGCCGCCCTTCTCGGCGGCGGCGGCATCCCACGTCACCTCGTAGGCCTTGCCCTCGGCGGGGGTGCCGTCGAAGTTCGTCACCGTGGCGCCGTCGGGCGTGATGGTGACGATCTGGTCCTGGTCGAGCTCGAGGGCGTTGCGGGTGTACCCGATGAAGGCGGCGACGTCGCTGCCCAGGTAGTTGGCGTCGTCACCGAGGCCGACGACGAGCGGGCTGTTGCGGCGGGCACCGACGACGACGCCGGGCTGGTCGGCGTGCACCGCGAGCAGGGTGAAGGCCCCCTCGAGGTCGGCGACGACGGCGCGCATGGCCTCGGTGAGGTCACCGTGGGTCGTGTACGCCTTGGCGACGAGGTGGGCGACGACCTCGGTGTCGGTCTCGCTCGTGAACTGCACGCCCTCGGCCAGCAGGGCGCGCTTGAGCGAGTGGAAGTTCTCGATGATCCCGTTGTGGATGAGGGCGAGCTTGCCGTCGTCGCCGCCACGGTGGGGGTGCGCGTTCTCGTCGGTGGGGCCGCCGTGGGTGGCCCAGCGGGTGTGGCCGATGCCCGTCGACGACGGCGGCAGCGCGTGGGCGTCGATGTCGGCCCGGAGGTTCACGAGCTTGCCCGACTTCTTGCGGGTCTCGACGTGGTCGCCGTCGATGAGTGCGACCCCGGCGGAGTCGTACCCGCGGTACTCGAGGCGGGCCAGGCCCTCCATGACGACGTCGAGCGCCGTCCCGTCCACGGTCCGACCGACGTACCCCACGATTCCGCACATGGCGCACAGCCTACGGGCTGGGCGCACGCCCCTCCGACACCTGCGACACGGGGTCCGACACAATGGCGGAGTGTCGAACACAGCAGCGCCGCCGGGGGTGACGGGCGCCACGTCGGTCCCCTCGCCGTACGTCGAGCTCGACCGGGCCGCCTGGTCCCGGCTGCGCCGCAACCAGCCGCTGGCGCTCGACGAGAACGACCTGGCCCGCCTCTCCGGGCTCGGTGACCGCATCGACCTGCGCGAGGTCGAGGAGGTCTACCTCCCCCTCTCGCGGCTGCTCAACTTCTACGTCGGGGCGACCCGGCAGCTGCACTCGGTGGCCACCGACTTCCTCGGCGAACGGCCGGCCATGACGCCGTTCGTCATCGGCGTGGCGGGGTCGGTCGCGGTCGGCAAGTCGACGACCGCCCGCATCCTGCGCGAGATGCTCGCCCGCTGGCCCGACACCCCCCGCGTCGAGCTCGTGACGACGGACGGCTTCCTGCTGCCCAACGCCGAGCTCGAGCGCCGCGGCCTCATGCGCCGCAAGGGCTTCCCGGAGTCGTACGACCGGCGGGCGCTGCTGCGCTTCGTCACGGAGGTGAAGTCGGGCAAGGCCGAGGTGAGCGCCCCGGTGTACTCGCACCTCACCTACGACATCGTGCCCGACGAGCGCATCGTCGTGCGCCAGCCCGACGTCCTCATCGTCGAGGGCCTCAACGTGCTCCAGGCGCCGCAGGTGCACCCCGTGCGCGGGGCCGGGCTGGCGGTGAGCGACTTCTTCGACTTCTCGGTCTACGTCGACGCCTGGGTCGACGACGTGCGCAACTGGTACGTCGACCGGTTCCTGCGGCTGCGCCAGACGGCGTTCGCCGACCCCGACAGCTACTTCCACCGGTACGCGGCGCTCAGTGACGAGGAGGCCGCCGAGACGGCGAACCGCATCTGGCGCGAGATCAACGGGCCCAACCTCGTCGAGAACATCCTGCCGACACGGTCGCGGGCGACGCTCGTGCTGTCGAAGGGCGAGAACCACGAGGTCCGCAGGGTCCGGCTCCGCAAGATCTGACGGCGCACGGTTCGCGCCACGGCCCGATCCCGGACACGCGTTTGCGGCAGGCTCCGTCCGGAACCCCGCCACGGCCCGATCTCGGACACCCGGGATGCCGGAACCGTGTCCGTAACCGCGCCACGGCCCGCTCTCGGACACCCGGGATGCCGGAACCGCGCCACGGCCCGTTTTCGGACACGCGTACGCCGGACCCGTGTCCCCACCCGCGCCACGGCCCGATTTCGGACACCCGGACGCTCCAACCTTGTCCATAACCGCGCCACGGCTGGAAAAGGAGCGGGGTTTCGGGGGGTTCGGCCTTCCCAACGCCCGCCACGGCTGGAAAACGAGCACGCCCTGCGGGTCCCACCGTCCGAACGCCCGCCACGGCTGGAAAAATGAGCACGCCCTGACGGGTCCGGCTGTCCTAAATCGCGCCACGGCTCGAAAAGGGGCGAATGCCGAGGACGATCAGCCCGGATGCCGGCCGGTGCCCGGGTCAGGGGCCGGTCAGTACCAGTGCGGGCTGCGGGCCTGCCACTGGCTCCACGCGTTGCACGGCGAGCCGTAGCTCATGTCGATGTACCAGAGTCCCCACTTGATCTGGGTGACCGGGTTGGTGCGGTAGTCGGCGCCGAACTGGGCCATCTTGCGGGCCGGGAGCGACTGCGGGATGCCGTAGGCGCCCGAGCTGCTGTTCTCGGCCGACCAGCGCCAGTCGCTCTCGCCGTTCCAGAGGTTGACGAGGCAGCCGAACTGGGCGTCGCTCGTCCATCCGTGCTCGGCCATGAGCTGGCGCGCGACCGCCTGCGGGTCGCTGCGGGCGTCGGCCACGGCCGCAGCCTGCTTCGCCTCCGTGGCGGCCTGGGCCTTGCGCGCCGCCTCGAGGGCTGCCTGCTGCCGGGCTTCCTGCGCCTTCTTGGCAGCCGCCGCCTTGTCCGCCGCGGCCTTCTTGGCCGCTGCGGCCGCGGCCTGCTTCGCCTTGGCGTCGGCCGCGGCCTTGTCCGCCGCGGCGTCGGCGGTGCTCGTCCCCAAGGGGGTACGGGCGTCGCTGCGCGAGACCGCCATGCCGAGCCGGTAGCTCGTGTCGACCACGGAGGTCGCGGCCGCGACGGGCGTGGTCGGGGTGTCGTCGCCGGCACGCGCGGCACCGGTGGCGGCGACGAGGCCGACGCCGATCGCGGCCAACGCGCCGACCGCGGTCAGCGGCACCATGACGCCTCGGCGAGGGAGGCGGTCGACGGCGCTGCGCCGACGGGCCGCCGGCGCGGCCGGCTGGGTCGACACCGGCATCCCCTCGTCGTCCGTCGAGGACGCGGAGGGCGCGGACAACGCCGACGGTGCGGACGTGGTCGCGGTGACCTGGTGCCGGGCAGAACGGTGCCGGCCTTCGTAGCGTGCCATGGAGAGTGCGGGCGCCTTTCTCGGTGGGCTCAGGCGGCAGCCGGCGGACGTCGTGGACGACGTCTCGTCGATGCCTGGCCCTCGGGGCCGCCCCTGTCATCGAGTCCGGTGATGCTGCCGCTGAAAGATAACGATTCGAACACCACGGTGACATCCGGCCCCGCGGAGAAGCAAATCGCGCCTCCCCGCGGGGCCGCGCCGGTCGCTGCGACCGGGCGCCGGCTCAGGCCTCCAGGCCCTCGAGCAGATCGGTGACGAGCGCGGCGATGGGGCTGCGCTCCGACCGGGTGAGGGTGACGTGCGCGAAGAGCGGGTGGCCCTTGAGCTTCTCGATGACCGCGGCCACCCCGTCGTGCCGACCGACGCGGAGGTTGTCGCGCTGGGCGACGTCGTGGGTGAGCACGACCTTGCTGTTCTGGCCGATGCGCGACAGCACGGTGAGCAGGACGTTGCGCTCGAGGCTCTGGGCCTCGTCGACGATGACGAAGGCGTCGTGCAGCGAGCGGCCACGGATGTGCGTGAGCGGCAGCACCTCGAGCAGGCCGCGGTCCATGACCTCCTCGACGACCTCGGTCGAGACGAGCGCGCTCAGGGTGTCGAAGACCGCCTGGCCCCAGGGGTTCATCTTCTCGGCCTCGGTGCCGGGCAGGTAGCCGAGCTCCTGCCCGCCGACCGCGAAGAGCGGGCGGAAGACGATGACCTTGCGCTGCACCCGCCGCTCCATGACCGACTCGAGCCCGGCGCACAGCGCGAGCGCCGACTTGCCCGTGCCGGCGCGGCCGCCGAGGCTGACGATGCCGACGTCGGGGTCGAGCAGCAGGTCGAGGGCGATGCGCTGCTCGGCGCTGCGGCCGTGCAGCCCGAAGGCGTCCCGGTCACCGCGCACGAGGCGGATCTGCTTGTCGGCCCCGACCCGACCCAGGCCACTGCCGCGGGGCGAGAGCAGCACGAGGCCCGTGTGGCAGGGCAGCTCGGCCGCCGCGGCGTGCTCGATGCGGCCGCGGTCGTAGAGCTGGTCGAGCTCGTCGGTGCTCACCTCGAGCTCGTGGATGCCGGTCCACCCGGTGTCGACGCCCTGCTCGGCGCGGTACTCCTCGGCCTCCAGGCCGCAGGCCGACGCCTTGACCCGCATCGGGAGGTCCTTCGAGACGATGGTCACGTCGTGCCCCTCGTCGGCGAGGTTGCGCGCCACGGCGAGGATGCGGGTGTCGTTGTCGCCGAGCCGGAACCCGGGCGGCAGCGCGGACGGGTCGGTGTGGTTGAGCTCGACCCGCAGGCTGCCGCCGACGGTGCCGACCTCGACCGGCCGGTCGAGGCGCCCGGCGCTGATGCGCAGGTCGTCGAGCAGTCGCAGCGCCTGACGCGCGAAGAACCCCAGCTCGGGGTGGTGCCGTTTGGCCTCGAGCTCGGTCACGACCACCACCGGCAGCACGACCTCGTGCTCGGCGAAACGGACCATGGCCTTGGGGTCGGACAGCAGCACCGACGTGTCGATGACGTACGTCTTGCGGCCGGGGACACCGGCCGGGGCGACGTCGCGCTCGGTCGTGGTCGTCGACGAGGTGGCAGAGGTCTTCGAAGCCATGTCCCACTCCTACGGCGCGCGACGAGCGCGCGCCTGGTCGCTTCCGAGGTGCCGGGCGGCCACCGGAGGGTGGCACGGAGCCCGACCCTCCGTCCGAAGCGATCGCTCCATCGGTGGGCCTCCTGGGAGTGCCGGACGGGTGTCCTGCACTGCTCCGACCGTACGTCCGACCACCGACACTCACGGCCGACACGACGACGTGTCATGAGAGTTCACGTCCCCGTAACGCGTCGGCGAAGGGCCATCGCGCCGGATGCCGGTCACTCCCGTCACACCCGCCCCGGCACCCTCGTACGTCCCGCCCGTCACGAGCCGTCACCGCCCGTCAACGGCGACGACGACGGCGTCGACCCGACGGCGGTCAGGCCCCGTGGCGGCGGTGCCGGCCGGCGTAGGCGCGCAGGGCCCGGAGGAAGTCGACGTGGCGGAAGTCGGGCCAGTACGCCTCGCAGAAATAGAACTCGGAGGTCGCGCTCTGCCAGAGCAGGAACCCGCCGAGCCGCTGCTCCCCCGACGTGCGGATGACGAGGTCGGGGTCGGGCTGGCCCTTGGTGTAGAGGTGCTCGGCGATGTCCTCGACCGTGAGCTCGGCGGCGATCTGCTCGAGCGGGAGGCCCGCGGCGCCACGCGCGAGCAGGAGGTCGCGCACGGCATCCGCGATCTCCCGGCGACCGCCGTAGGCCACGGCGCAGTTGACGACCATGCCCGTGACGTCCGCGGTGAGCTCGGCCGACTCCTTGAGCGAGGCGGCGGTCTCCGGCGGGAGCAGGGCGGTCGCGCCCGCGATGCGCACGTGCCAGCGCCCGGTGCGGGCGAGGTCGGCGACGGCGTTCTCGATGATGCCCAGCAGCGGGGTCAGCTCGGCCGACGCACGGCCCAGGTTGTCGGTCGAGAGCAGCCAGAGAGTGACGTACTCGACGCCCGCCTCCTCGCACCACTCGAGCAGGGAGACGATCTTGTCGGCGCCCGCCTGGTGGCCCGACGCCGTGCCCGCCCCGCGGGCGCGGGCCCACCGGCGGTTGCCGTCGAGCATGACGGCGACGTGCCTCGGCAGTGCCTCCTGCGGCAGCCCCTTGAGGACCCGGCGCTCGTACGCGCCGTAGACCACATCGCGCCACCCCACGGGGCCTCCTCGCCGTCGGTCGACGCCCGGTGCGGCCGGGCAGGACAGCTCAAACCGTACCCCCCGGGTGTGCCGCGACGGCCCCGGCCACCGTGTGGTCAGAGTGTCGTACGGTGCAGGAGGGGTGGGGGTGACGGGTGCGGCGCGCGACAGCCCCGCACGCCCTCGCCGACCCGCCCGCGTCCACGGCCGGCGAACCTACGGTTCCGTAACCTACGGTGTCGTAGGTTAGACTCGGCCCATGAGCGAACGCACCGACCGACCTGCACCGAGCGCCGGCTCCACCTCCGGCATCGTCGCCGCGGTCAAGCCCCGCCTACGGGGCTGGCTGCACCTCGTCATGTTCCCGCTCGCGCTGCTCGGTGGCCTCGTGCTTGTCGTCGTGTCCGACCCGGGCACCGTCCGCACGGCCTCGATCGTCTTCACGGTGAGCGCCGCCCTGCTGTTCGGCGTCTCGGCGGTCTACCACCGCGGCACGTGGGGCCCGCGGATGGCCGCCCTGCTCAAGCGCTTCGACCACTCGAACATCTACCTCATCATCGCGGGCACGTACACGCCGTTCGCGGTGACGCTGCTGCCCGGTGACCAGGCCCGCCTGCTGCTCACCGTCATCTGGGGCGGCGCCATCGCCGGCGTGCTCTTCCGCATCTTCTGGGTCGGGGCGCCGCGCTGGCTCTACACCGCGCTCTACATCGCCCTCGGCTGGGCCGCGATCTTCTACGTCGTGCCGTTCTGGCAGTCGGGCGGGCCGCTCATCGGCTCCCTCATCGGCCTCGGCGGGCTGCTCTACACCGCCGGCGGCATCGTCTACGGCATCAAGCGGCCCAACCCGTGGCCGCGCTGGTTCGGCTTCCACGAGGTGTTCCACGCCTTCACCCTCGGCGGCTTCATCACCCACTTCATCGCCGTCACCCTCGCCGTGATCGGCTACCAGGCCGCGACCTGAGCCGACGCGACCTGGCCGGATGCAGACGTCCGCGTGCCCTGTGGGCACGCGGACGTCGCGTTTGCGGGGTAGGCCGAGTCGGCAGAACGGCCGGATCAGGCGCGCGGGCCGGTCCCGTCGGCGGTCCCGTCGGCCTCGCCGTCAGCCGACCCCGGCGCCCGACCAGGGGTCGCGTCCTGGTCCACCCGCGAGTCGTCGCCGGTCTCGGATGCCGGCCGCCCGGCATCCGTCGTCGTCTGGCCGTCCGTGCGGGTGGGCAGGCTGCGGGTGGGCGTCGTGCCCGCCCGGTCGCGCTCACGGTAGGCCATGCGGCGCAGCCGGCCGTTCATGTTGCGCACGAGCAGCCACAGCGCGAGCGCCATGACGAAGAAGGCCACGAAGCCGCCGAAGCCGGGGCCGATCGGGAGGTTGCCGCCGTCGCCCATCAGTCGCCCTCCACCCGTGCCGCGGGTCGGCGGTCGGCCGGGACCGTGACGCCGTCGTCGCTGTCGGTGTCGTGGGTGGCGTCGCTGTCGGTGTCGTCGAGCTCGCGCGCCTCCTCGACCGCGTCGTCGACGGCCTCCTCGATGGCGTCCTCGCTCGGCTCGTCGGACAGCTCGCCGACCCGGCCGTCGTGCACGAGCTCGTGGTCGCGACGGACGGCGCGAGCGTCAGCGGCCTCGACGCTCTCGAGCCCGGCGAAGAGGTCGTCCTCGTCGTCGGGGACGGGGACGTACGACACCGCGAGCTCGAACTCCTCGACGCCCCACACCCGCTGCTGCAGCTCCATCGGCACCTTGAACCAGAACCCGTCGGGGTCGACCTGGGTGGCGTGCGCGCGGAGGGCGCGGTCGCGGGTCTCGAAGTACTCGCCGCACGGGACCGGCGTGACGCGTCCGCCCTGTCGGCGGGGCTGCCAGTTCGCGAGCCAGTCTGTGTAGGGGCTCTCGAGCCCCTCGTCGAGCATCGCCTGGTGCAGGGCGACGAGGCGGTCCTTCGTCCAGCCGCCGTTGTAGTAGATCTTCAGCGGCTGCCAGGGCTCGCCCGCGTGCGGGTAGCGCTCGGGGTCGCCGGCCGCCTCGAAGGCCGCCATCGAGACGGTGTGACACATGACGTGGTCGGGGTGGGGGTAGCCACCCTTCTCGTCGTAGGTCGTCATGACGTGCGGGCGGAACTCGCGGATCACGCGCACGAGGGCCTCGGTCGTGACCTCGAGGTCCTCGAGGGCGAAGCACCCCTCGGGCAGCGGCGGCAGCGGGTCACCCTCGGGCAGACCGGAGTCGACGAAGCCGAGCCACGTGTGCTCGCAGCCGAGCACCTGCTGGGCCGCCTTCATCTCGTCACGCCGCACCTGCGTCAGGTCGCGCAGGATGTGGGCGTCGTTCTTCAGCTTCTCGTTGAGGATGTCACCGCGCTCGCCGCCCGTGCACGACACGACACGCACCGTCGCGCCCGCCGCCACGTACTTCGCCGTCGTCGCGGCGCCCTTGCTCGACTCGTCGTCGGGGTGCGCGTGCACCGCCATCAGCCTCATGCCCTGAACCACGTCGTGCTGCTCGTCTCTGGTCGTCGGTCGCGGCGCCGTCGGCGCCGCTCGTCGTGCGGTCCGGTCGTACCCGCCCCGGCCCGGCTGGGCCGGCCACCCGGTCCGGGAGCCGGGCCGTCCGTGGGGGACACTGGACCCCTCCCATCCTCTCACCACCACCAGCCACCACCGTCACCGACGAAGGACCCGCCGTGCCCCTCCCCCGCCCCGCCCCCGGCACCGCCAAGTGGTGGGTCGTCGGCGCCGTCGGCATCGCCCTCGGGGTGGCCATGTCGATCTACTGGGGGCTCCATGCGACGGTGGGTCTGCCCACCTGGCAGACGGTCAGCTACAAGGTGGTCGACGACCGCAGCGTCCGGGTCGACTTCGAGGTGACCAACCCCGGCGGCACAGCGCTGACGTGCACGGTTCAGGCGCTGGCGCAGGACTTCTCGACCGTCGGCACCGTGCGCGTGGCCGTCCCGGCGTCAGGGAACGAGCGTTCGGAGCACCGGGTCACGCTGCGCACGACCTCGCGCGCGGTCACCGGCGAGGTCAGGACCTGCGAGTAGCCCGCTTGCTACACTGGTCGCTTCATCAGGGCCGCGACCGGGCGGTCACGCAGTCCGCCCTCGGGGCGGGTGACACCGGTCGGGCTCTTTCTGTGTAGGACCGACGTCGACACCCGGCGCCCCCGCGACCGTGCGTGGGCGCCGGATCGCAATAGGAGTGACCGTGACCGAGACCGCTGCTGGCTTCCTGACCCAGGAGGCCCACGACCGCCTCAAGGCAGAGCTCGACCAGCTGACCGGCGAGGGTCGCCTCGAGATCGCCCGCAAGATCGAGGAGGCCCGCGAGGAGGGCGACCTCAAGGAGAACGGCGGCTACCACGCCGCTCGCGAGGAGCAGGGCAAGATGGAGGCCCGCATCCGCCAGATCACCGAGCTGCTCCAGACCGCCACGGTGGGCGAGACGCCGGCCGACGACGGCATCGTCGAGCCCGGCATGCTCGTCACCGTCGAGATGTTCGGCGACGAGGAGACCTTCCTGCTCGGCAACCGCGAGATCGCCGACGGCTCCGACCTTCAGGTGTTCTCGGAGAAGTCCGCCATGGGCGCGGCCATCAACGGCAAGAGCGTCGGCGAGACCACGAGCTACGAGGCCCCCAACGGCAAGACGATCGACGTCAAGGTCCTCGCCGCCAAGCCGTACTCGGCCTGAGACCCGGCCGCCCGGGCTGACCGGGCCCCCGCGCACGACCCGACGGGCCGGCATCCTGCACCGCGCAGGATGCCGGCCCGCTCGCTATCGTCGAGAGGCCACTTCCCGACACCCCTCCAACCGTCGAGAGGCCACTTGTCGACAGCGTCAGCGGGCGCGGCGGCGCCGAGGCCGCTCGAACTGGGGCGGGGCGAAGAACTGTGGCTGGGCTGCCGTCAGGTCGAGCGCGGCGGGGTCGAGGCCGAGGTGGTGCGCCAGCTCGCCCAGCTTCTCCTGACGACCCTCGGGGGTGAACACGTGGTCGGACTCGAGCTCGACCACCGTCCAGCCGTCGTCGCGCAGACCCGCGAACCGGATCTCGTCGGCCGCCCGGTCCGCGTCGCTGGAGTGGGACTCGACCCCTTGAGCCTGGCGCGTCTCCATCGGTGACGCCGACCGGGTGCGCACGAACTGCAGCGCGAACGTGAGCGTGACCTTCCCCCGCGGCCGCACCCGCCGGGTCTCGAGCCCCCGGTGGCCCACGACGGCCCGACGCCGCGATGGCGGTACGGGTGCGGAAGACGGGGCCCAGATCGAGCGGGGGCGCGGGTGAGGACGACATGCGTCGACGGTGGGACGCGCCCGACGTCGGGGGAAGCCGCCGAGGTCTGGCTGGGGACGCGTACGAGAGGCGAACCGGGGGTGTGCACAGCGGCGACGAGCCCGGTCGGGAAGTGGCCACTCGACGGAGTCAGCCTCGTCGGGACGCGGCCACTCGACGGGGTCAGCCGTGGATGTCGAGGGCCTCGCGCAGGTCGGCGATGAGGTCGTCGACGTCCTCGATGCCGACCGAGAGGCGGATGAGGTCGTCGGGGACCTCGAGCTCGGTGCCGGCCACCGAGCTGTGGGTCATCCGCGCGGGGTGCTCGATGAGCGACTCGACGCCACCGAGCGACTCCCCCAAGGTCCAGACGCGCACGGCGGCGCACGCCTTGACCGCGGCGTCCTCGCCCCGCTTCATCCGGAAGCTGACCATGCCGCCGAAGCGCTTCATCTGACGTGCGGCGACGTCGTGGTTGGGGTGTTCGGGCAGGCCCGGGTAGAGCACCTGGCTGACGCCGTCGTGCCCGGTGAGGAAGTCGACGACCTTCTCGGCGTTGTCGCAGTGACGGTCCATGCGCACCGACAGCGTGCGGGCGCCGCGCAGCACGAGCCACGAGTCGAACGGGCCGGCCACGCCGCCGATCGAGTTCTGGTTGAAGGCGATCCGCTCCTCGGCGTCCTCGAACCCCGGCACCTCGACCCGCTTGGCGGTGACGACCGCGCCGCCGACGACGTCGCTGTGCCCGCCGAGGTACTTCGTCGTCGACTGCGTCACGATGTCGGCGCCGAGGGCGAGCGGGTTCTGCAGGTACGGGGTGGCGAAGGTGTTGTCGACGACGAGCACCGCCCCGGCCGCGTGCGCGACCTCGGCGAGCGCCTCGATGTCGGCGACGTTGAGCAGCGGGTTGGTCGGCGTCTCGACCCAGACGATCTTCGTGCTGCCCGGGCGGATGGCGGCGCGCACCGACTCGACGTCACCGACGCGGGCGATGGTGTGCTCGATGCCCTGCGGACGCGCGACCTTGTTGAAGTAGCGGTAGGTGCCGCCGTAGGCGTCGCTCGGCACGACGACGTGGTCGCCGGGCACGAGCAGCGAGCGCGCGATGGTGTCCTGGCCGGCGAGCCCGGAGGCGAAGGCGAAACCGCGACCGCCGCCCTCCAAGGCCGCCAGGCACTCCTCGAGCGCCGTGCGCGTCGGGTTCGCCGAGCGGCTGTACTCGTAGCCGCCCCGGAAGCCGCCGATGCCGTCCTGCTTGTACGTCGAGACCTGGTAGATCGGCGGCACGACCGCACCCGTCGTGGCGTCGGCCTCCTGTCCGGCGTGGATGGCGCGGGTCGAGAAGCCGAGTTCGTCAGACATGTGGCCAGCCTAACGACGCCCCGCCGCCCGCCACGAGCCCGCCTCACCCCCGCGGGCGGGCCCGACGACGTGGTGGACCACGGGCCGAGGCGAGGATGCCGGGTCGCCTGCTCGGTGTGCCCGTCAGGTGATGCCGTGGTCGCGGGCCCACAGCGCCGCGCTCGTGCGGTCGCCCACGCCGATGTGACGGAAGACGTTGCCGAGGTGCACCTTGACGGTTCGCTCCGTGATGCCGAGGGCGCGCCCGATCTGCTTGTTGGCCATGCCGGTCGCGACGAGGGCGAGTACCTGACGCTCGCGCGGGCTGAGGGCCGGCCCACCGTCGCCTCCCCCCGTCGACGGCAGCAGCACCCGGGCCACCCGTGGGTCGATGGGGGCGTGCCCGGCGGCGGCCGCCCGGACCGCGACGACGACGTCGCGCGGCTCGCTGTCCTTGAGCAGGTAGCCGACGGCGCCGGCCTCGAGCGCCGCGGCGACCCGGTTGCTCTCGGCGAAGGAGGTGAGCACGACGACGGCTGCCCGATGGCCCGTCGACCTCAGCGACCGGGTGGCCTCGATCCCGTCGACGACGGGCATCGAGAGGTCCATGAGCACGACGTCTGGAGCGGTCCGTGCGACCACGGCCTCGACCTCCGATCCGTCGGCGGCCTCGCCGACGACCTCCAGGTCGGCCTCGGCGTCGATCACCGCCCGCAGCCCCGCACGCACGAGGCGGTGGTCGTCGACGAGCACGACGCGCACCGGCGCGCTCACGACGCCGACCCCGGCAGTGCGAGCCGCCAGCGGGTGCCGTCGCCCGGCCGCGTCGCGAGCTGCAGCAGCGCCCCCGCGTCGCCCGCGAGGTCGGCCATGACGTGGGTACCGATGTGACCCGACCCGCTCCCGGGGGCGGCCGGGTCAAAGCCGCGGCCGTCGTCGGCGACGTCGAGCACGACGGGTCGACCGGGCGGCGCGTCGGGCTCGAGGTGCAGCGACACCACCACCGTCTCGGCGCCGGCGTGCTTGACGACGTTGCGCAGCGCCTCTCGCGTGACACGGTGCACGACCTGCTGCCGCTCGGGGCTGAGGGCCGTGGCGGCGTCGTGGTCGACGTCGAGCCGCACCCGGATGCCGTGGTGGCCGAGGGGGCGGGTGAGGTCGGCGAGCGAGGCGGCGAGGCCGGCGTCGGCGAGCCGGGCCGGGTAGAGCTCGACGAGGAGAGTACGGAGGCTGGCGACACTGGATCGCACTGTGCCTGCGGCAGATCCGACGTCGTCGGCCAGCTCGGTGCGACCGTCCGCACGCAGGGCGGCCGCGGCGCCGGACACGGCGAGCGAGCTGCCGACGAGGTCCTGCACCGGACCGTCGTGAAGGTCGGCGGCGATGCGGCGGCGCTCGGTCTCCGAGGCGTCGACGGCCCGCTGCAGCAGGGCCTCACGCTGTCGCTGGGCCGCCCCGAGACGGTCGAGCAGGCGCAGCACGACGGGGGCCATGAGCACGAGCAGCAGGAGCAGGCTCGTCGCCAGCACACCCGCGAGCCCACGCCACAGGCCGTCGGCCCGTTGCTGCACCGGCCCGTAGTCGCCGTAGACCTCGAAGAGCAGCTCGGAGCCGTTCGGGGTCCAGACGGGGCGGTACACCTCGAGCAGCTTGCCGCCGTAGCGTTCGAACTCGTTCTCCGAGCTCGAGAGGTCGCTCACCTCGGCGCGCGTCTGCGGGTCGGCCAGGGCGGCGAGCTGGTCGTCGCCGAGCTCGAAACGCTGCCCGACGAGACGGCTCTCGTCGGCGTAGACGACGGTGCCGTCGGGGGCCCACAGCTTGACGCGCACGATGCCGTTCGGCAGCACCGACTCGCGCACGACCCGGTCGAGGGCGGCGCGCGCGGCCGGGTCACCGGTCAGCAGCGAGTCGCGCACGGCGGGCTGCACGACGGCGGTGGCGAGCAGGTTCGTCGTGTTGGCCACGTCGTTGACGGCCTCCCGCTCGGCGAGCCGGCTGGCGGCGAAGGAGGAGCCGACGACGACGAGGACGAACACGCCGAGCGCGGCCAGGCCGAGCTGCAGCAGGGTTCGCCGGCGACCGGGCAACGCCTTGAGGGGCTCGGCCCCGTGACCGTCGGCGACCGTGACCCACGGGACGCCGCCGACCACGGGCACCGGGACCGTGTCGTCCTCGGTGCCCGTGGTCGGGGCTGGTCGTGGTGTCAGTGGTCGTCCCGTCCGGAGTGGCCGGACCCGGAGTGGCCGGACCCGGAGTGGCCGGACCCCGAGTGTCCGGACCCTGAGTCGTCGGACCCCGAGCGACCCGAGCCGGAGCGCCCCGACCGCGAGTCGTCGGAGCCCGAGTCGTCTGACCCGGAACGACCCGAGCCCGAGTGCCCGGAGCCCGAGTCGTCCGAGCCCGAGCGGTCGGTGCGTCGCCCACCGTGGTCGTCACCGGCATCCGTACTGGGGAGCGACGTCACCGAGGTCACCGAGGTCACCGACGGGGCGGGCGTCCGCGTCGCGACGGGGGTGGCGGTGGTTGCCGTGCCCACGACCTGCGCCGAGGCGGGCACCCGGGCCGGGACGCTCTGCGAGAACGAGGCGTTGCCGAGCAGGCCGAGGGCGGCCGGCACGAAGGCGGCTGCCGCGGCGACGGCGAGAGCGAGGCGTGTCATCGAGCCCATCCTTGTCCGGTGTCGGGTGTCGCGCAGGTCAGCCCGCGTAGGTGACCGAGCCGCGGCACGTCTCACCCGTGGAGACGTTCGTCGCGACCGCCCGGATCACGTCCTGGCCGGCCCGGTTCGCGATGACGCGCTCGACGTCGAACGAGCCGCTCGGCGCCGTCGTGACGCGCGTGCCGGTGAAGACGGTCGTGCCGTTGTCGCTGAGGGTCACCCGCCAGCTCTGCCCGACGCGGTTGCTGTCGACCTCGAGCTCGACCTCGACGCGGCGGTCCTCGTCCTTGGCCTTGAGCTTCCACGCCGCGCCGGACGAGCAGGTGCCGGAGGCGCGCACCTCGGTGTCGTGGCCGCCGGATGCCGACGCGGCCGGGGCGAGCGCCACCCCGCCGGCGACGACGAGGGCGGCGCCGAGGGCCGCCAGAGGGCGGGCGGCGCGTCGGGCCGCGCGGGTGCTGCGGGTGCTGCGGGTGCTGCGGGTGGTGGCGTTCATGGTGGTCCTCCTCGTCGTCCGGCGAGCGCCGGGTGGGCAGCGGATCCGCTGTGCCCTCAGGGTGCGGTGAACGCGTGGGCAGCCGCCATCGGGCGATGGTCCTAGTACCTCCCCGGACGAGCCCCCCGGTGTCCGGTTCGCCCGCTCCACCTGCCTACCCTCGAGCATGGACGCGCACCTGCAGGCCCCGCCGGAGAACCGACGACGCAGGCGCGTCACGCCGTCCGGGGAAGCGGCGCCGTCCCGTCGCGAGCGGCTGCGCCTGTGGCTGCACGTCGAGCCCGCACGCGCCGGACTCGTGCTCGCCTGGGCCGCGTTCACCGTCACCTTCGTCGTCGCGCGCGTCGTCACCGGCCTGATCAAGCTCGGCGACGGCGACACCGGCGACCTCGAGATCGGCGGGGTGCACCTGCACCACTACCTCTGGGGGCTGGTGCTGCTCGTGGTCGTCGCCGTCATGGGCCTCGTCGACCGCAGCGCCCGCACCCGGGGGTGGATGGGTCTGGTGCTCGGCGTCGGTCTCGCCCTCGTCGTCGACGAGATCGCCCTGCTCGTCACGCTCGAGGACGTCTACTGGGAGACCCCCGGCTGGGCCAGCGTGGGCGTCGCCGTCTCGATCATCGGCGTGGCCGGCACGACGCTCGCCCTCACCCGGGGCCGACGCGGCGGAGCCGAGAGCCCCTCAGCGACCTGACGCGGCCGCCCCCAGCAGCGAGCCGCGGCGGCGGGCGTCGAGGGGCGACGGACGACGGTCGAGGCGGGCGTCGAGCAGCCGTGCCGCGGCCTCGGCGCGGCCCGAGCTGACGAGGGCGAAGAGCAGCGTCTCCTCGACCACCTCCCGCTGGGCGGCCGACCCCCCGACCCGCACGAGCTGCGGCTGGAGGTCACCGAGCACGAGCGCCGCCGTGTCCCAGTCACCCTCGCCCGCCGCGAGGAGGCCGTCGCACACCGTCGCGACGACGGTGCGCACGGTCGGGTCGGAGGCCGAGGCGCAGTGCCGACGCAGGGCGGCGAGCCGCCCCAGGTCACCGGCGGCGGCCAGGGCGAGCGCGGAGTGGAGGGCGACGAACGGGGTCTCCGGCCGGTCGACGAGACCCGGCCCCGCGGCATCCAGCACGCTCTGGACGGGCGGGGGCGCGGACTCCCCGACGAAGGCCGACCCGCCCGTGGCGGCGTCCCAGTCGGAGGTCGTGATGCGCCAGCGCCACAGCAGCGACGCCGAGTCGACGAGGGCGCGCACCCCGGTGACCGTGGGCGGCGCCAGCTGGCTGTAGTAGCGCCGGCGCACCGCCTCCGTGTCGCCGGTGGCGAGCTCGTGCAGGGCAGCGTGCCACGAGAAGTGCGCCCGGTGCGACGCCTCCCGGCCGCTCTCGGCCACCCAGTGGTCGAGCCAGACACGACCCGCCTCGTGCCGACCGGTCTCGTACAGGACGTGGGTCTGGGCGTGCACGGCGTGACCCGACGACGGCTCGCAGAAGAGGGCGCTCTCGGCGAGCAGGCCGGCCTCCTCGAAACGGCCCTGGTCCTGCCGCGTGAAGGCGAGCAGCGAGATGTACCACCAGTGGTCGCCGTAGGCCGGGGCGAGTCCGTCGACGAGGTCCCACGCCTCCTGCTGGATGTCGGTGACCCCGGAGAAGGCGATGGTCGGCACCGCCGCGGACACCGCGAGGACGTCACGCGGATGCCGGGCGATGTGGTTCATCAGCGCCCGTGCGCCCTCGTGGCGGGTGTCGTCGACCCGGCGGCCGACGACGTCGACGAGGCTGCGTTCACGGTCGTCACCGCGGCGCAGCACCGCCCGCCGCGCGGCCTGCAGCGACGCGTCGACGTCGGTGTCGGCCCCCGCCTCGTGCCCGAGCATGGCGAGCGCCGCGTGGGCGAGGGCGAAGTCGGGGTCGAGGGCCGCCGCCTCGCGCAGCAGCTCCTCCCCGCCCGACTGCAGACGCATGACGCGCTCCAGCCCGGCGTTGTACCGGGTGGCGGCCTCGGCCGTCGTCGACAGTGGCAGGCCGAGGGGGTCGCGCGGCCGGGCCACAGGGTGCTGGCCGCTCACGAGCCGGCCGTCCTCGAGCCGGCGGGGCTGGGGCGCGACGGCGTCGAGCACCGCGACGGCGACGGCCACGGCCTGGCTGCGGATCTCGGGCACGGCCGTCGACTCCCACAGCTCGCCGCGGCGCAGCGCCCCGAGCGTCCACACCGGGGCGTCGGCGCGGCCGGTCGAGTCGAGCAGGCGAGCGTCGCGGGTTCGCAGGCCCATCCCGGCGGTGGCGGTGCGCGCCAGGGCCACCCCGCCCCGCGGGGTCAGCAGGTCGTCGAGCAGCGGGTCTGCGAGCCGGGTCACGTCGAGGGCCGGCCCCGTGCAGTTGACCACCCAGCCCGCCTCGACGGAGCTCCCGTCGTCGAGCGTGACCCGCAGGCCGCCGGTCGGCAGCGGCTCGGCGTCGGTCACCCGGCCCGTGCGCTGCTCGAGACGACCGGCGTCGGCGAGCCCGCGCAGCACGGCCGCCGAGCTCGGCGGCATCCGGTGGCGGTGACGGTTCCAGCGGCCGGCGTCATGGGCGAGGAACGCGGCGCGGTCGGCCTCCGACAGGCGCTGCCACAGCTCGCTGACGCGGAAGCGCAGGCCGTCCATCGCCGGGCGCCAGTCACCCGTGGAGCCCGACACCCGCCCGACGTACCTCTCGACGTGGCGGCGCAGCTCGTCGAGGGTGCCGCCCCAGTCGTCGACGTCGGGGATGGCGGCGAGCTGCTGTTCCTCGGCGTGCACCGCCGGCAGCTCACCCGTGCGCGAGACCGCGACGACGCGTCGGTCGTCGCGCGTGCCGCCCCGGGTCAACGAGAGCACGACGTCGACCATCGTCAGGCCGGCACCCACGACGAGCACGTCGGCGGGGCCGCGGCGGTCGCGGCGCACGACGTCGAGGGCGCCGGGCGCCCAGGGGTCGGGGACGAAGAAGGGCGAGGCGAGCAGCTCGTCGACGGCCCAGTCGTGTCCGGCGGCCGGCAGCCCGGTCGCGACGACGACGCCGTCGGCGGGCAGCTCGTGACCGTCGGCCAGCTGGACCGTCAGGGCGGCACCGGACCGCCGCAGCCCGGTGGCGCGGGTGCGCACGTGCCGCAGCGAGGCGGTCGCCCCGGCGAGCTCGAACGACTCGCGCACCACCTGTTCGAGGTAGCGACCGAACTGGCGCCGTGGCGCGAACGCCGTTGCCTCCGTGGGCGACCCGTGGTCCTGACGGGCACGCCAGGCGACGAAGTGGCCGGGGTCGGCGGGCAGGGCCGTCATGCCGGATGCCGGCACGTTGAGCAGGTGCTCGTCGTCGGTCGTGCCGAACGCGGTGCCGCGGGCCAGCGTGTCGGCGGGGTCGACGACGACGACGTCGACGGCGCTCCCCCGCTGGTGCGACGTGCGGGCGAGGTGCAGGGCGACGAGGCTGCCCGCCGCTCCCCCACCCACGACGACGACGGTCGGCCGGCCGGACCCGTGCAGCATAATTCATTCCCCCCGAGTATGGATTCGGGCACACCCTGCCACAGCCGGGCCCCGCACGGGACGCTACCGCGCGGTCGGGGTGGCGGGTCGCTGCCCCGACGCCCCGGGCGACCTCAGTCGAGCGGGTCGAGGATGCGGTGCAGGAACTGGCGGGCCCGGTCGGTCGAGGGGTCGGTCAACACCTGGGCCGGCGTCCCGCGCTCGACGACCACCCCGCCGTCCATGAAGAGCACCTGGTCGGCCACCTGCTGGGCGAAGCGGATCTCGTGGGTGACGACGACCATGGTCCACCCCTGGGCGGCGAGGTCCTTCATGACCGACAGCACCTCACCGACGAGCTCGGGGTCGAGGGCCGAGGTGGGCTCGTCGAAGAGCATGAGCTTGGGTCGCACCGCGAGCGCGCGGGCGATGCCGACACGCTGCTGCTGACCGCCCGACAGCTGGTAGGGGTAGGCGTCGGCCTTCTCGGCGAGGCCGACGAGGCGCAGCAGTTCGCGCGCCTCGGTCGCGGCCTGCGCCTGGTCGCGGCCGGAGGCGAGCACCGGCCCGGAGGTGACGTTCTGCAGCACCGTCAGGTGCGGGAACAGGTGGTGCGACTGGAACACCATCCCGCTCTGCGCCCGGAGCGCCGCCACCTGCTTCTTCGTCACGGGGGCCCGCCCGAAGTCGACCTCGACGTCACCGATGCGGACGACGCCGGCATCCGGCACGTCGAGGGCGTTGAGCGAGCGCAGCACCGTCGTCTTGCCCGACCCCGACGGGCCGACGACGACGGTGACGCTGCCGGGGGCGACCTCGAAGTCGATCGAGCGCAGCACGTGGTTGTCGCCGAACGACTTGGCGAGGCCTCTGACGGTGACGAGCGGGCCGCTCTGCGGCGCAACGGGATCGGGGCTGACGGGCGTGGTGCTCATGCGGCGACGTACCTGTTCTCTCGGCGTTCGAGGCGGGCCTGGCCGAACGACAGCACGAGGCACACCACCCAGTAGTAGACCGCGGCGACGCCGTAGAGGGCGAAGAACTGGTACGTGGGGGCGGCCGCCTCCTGCGCCACCCGGAGCAGCTCCGTCACCTGGATGGTCGAGGCGAGCGAGGTGTCCTTGACGAGGGAGATGAGGGTGTTGGACAGCGGGGGCACCGCGGTGCGTGCGGCCTGCGGCAGCACGACGCGGCGCAGCGTCGTCGCGTATCCCATGCCGACGGTCGAGGCCGCCTCCCACTGGCCCTTGGGCACCGACAGGATGGCGGAGCGGATGACCTCGGCCGCGTAGCCACCGACGTTGAGGGTGAAGGCGAGCACGGCCGCCGGGAAGGGGTCGAAGCTGAGCCCGAGCGAGGGCAGGCCGTAGTAGATGATGAACAGCTGCAGCAGCAGCGGCGTGCCGCGCACGACGGAGATGTAGAACCGCGCGACGGCCGCCACGGCGCTGACGGACGACAGGCGCATCAGCGCCACGACGAGGGCCAGGATCAGGCCCAGCACGAAGCTGACGAGCGTCAGCGGGATCGTCGAGGTCACCGTCGCCCGCAGCAGCGGGCCCAACGAGTCGACGATCAGGGTGACCGTCTGGTCGTTCACGACGTGGCGCTGGTCGCGGGCGTCCCGGCACCCGACGGGGCGACAGAGACGTCCTCCTTGAAGTACTTCTCGGAGATGCTCTTGAGGGTGCCGTCCTTCTTGAGGTCGGCGAGGGCGGTGTCGACGGCGCCGACGAGGTCACTGCCCTTGCGGGTGGCGATGACCTGCTGCGAGACGTCACCCGTGCTCGCGGCGATCTTGACGGAGGTGTCGCCGGTCGACTTCTGGTAGTCGAGGATGACGAGGTTGTCGTTGACGGTGGCGTCGACGCGCTTCTGCTTGAGCAGCGTGACGGCCTGAGTGAAGCCCTCGACCGACTCGACCTGCGCGCCGGCGTCCTTGGCGACCTGCGCCCAGTTGCTCGTCAGGCTCTGCGCGGACTTCTTGCCGCTGAGGCCGGCGAGCGAGGTGATCGAGCTGTCGTCGGCGCGGGTGGCGACGACGCCCTCGGAGTACGTGTACGTCGTGCTCAGGCCGTAGAGGCCCTCGCGCTGGGGGTTCTTCGTCACCTGGTTGACGACGACGTCGAAGCGCTTGGCCGACAGCCCGGCGAAGATCGCGTCGAACGGGGTCTCGACGTACTCGACCTTGACGCCGAGCTTGTCCGCCACCGCCTTGGCGACGTCGACGTCGTAGCCGGTGAGCGCGTTGCTGCTCGGGTCGTGGAAGGAGAAGGGCGAGTACGTGCCCTCGGTGCCGACCTTGAGGGTGCCGGCCGACTTCACCGCGGCGAGCTCGGAGTCGCCCGAGCCACCCGAACCGCCCGAGCCACCCCCGCAGGCCGCGAGCACGGCGGTGAGGGCGGTGGCGGCGACGGCGGTGAGGACGGTCCTCGAGCGCATGGGGGGTGTCCTTCTTCTCGGGTGGGCGACGACTCGTCGCGGTCGGTTTCGGGGTGGGCCCGCCGTGGTGGCGGCAGACCCGGTCGTCGAGGCGATGCATAAGCACCGGTTGGCATCGGCATAACGATGGCACGCACGACCGAGGGGGTCCAACCGGCCCGACCCCTGGGACATTCCCCGTCCGGGCCCGGCCTCGTCAGGTGGCCCGCTGCCACTCGCGGCTGTGACCGTCGACGACGTAGCCGAGCCGTCGGTTGACGTCGAGCATGGGCCCGTTCGAGGCGGCGTTCCACGTGCGGATCCGGGTGACGTCGGGCAGTGCCTCCGCGACGCGCCGGGCGTTCGCCGCCTTGAGCCGCAGGCCGAGGCCGTGGCCCCGGTGCTCGCGAAGCACGAGCGTGTCCTGCTGGTAGCCGAGGTCGGGGCTCGAGGCGCTGACCGTGACGGTGGTGAAACCGACGAGACGGCCGGAGGCGACGTGCCGGGCGACGGACTCGACGACGCGGCGGCCGGAAGCGCGGGTCGCCTGCTGTGCCCGGCGCAGGCGCTCGACGTCCCAGACCTCCTCCTCGAGGTCGAGGTCGTCGGCCGGGGCATCGGTGCTCATGCGCTGCTGGAGCACCACCCGGTCGGCGTACCAGGCCTCCGGCATCGTGTCGACGAAGAACTCGACGACGTACCCGTCGCCCCCGGACGGCAGGGGGTCGGTCAAGGGGTCGGTCAAGGGACCGAGCAGGCGGCCGAGCAGGGCCGGGTCGACGGGCAACCGCTGCTCGCTGCGCAGCACCTCCTGACCCACCTCGAACCCGTGTCGTCGGGCGAAGGGCTCCGCGGTGTCGGTGCTCCCGGCCGCCCACTCCGTCTCGACCCGCAGGACGCCGCGGCCCTCGGCCGCGGCCACGCGCTCGGCCTCCGCCAGCAGCGTCGACCCGACGCCGCGGCCCCGCGACGACGGGTCGACGGAGAGCCAGAGCAGCGCCGTGTCACGGTTGTCGTGGACCGGCAGCATGAGCTCGAGCGCACCGACGAGGCGGCCGTCGACGAGGGCGGCCCGGTCGATGCGGCGCTTGTCGCCCGACCGGTGCAGCTCGCGGACCTCCTCGAGGGTCCAGGCGCTGCTGCCCTCGCCGAACAGCTCGACCTGAACCGAGGCGTGCACCCCGATCCAGTCCTGGGCGGCGGCGTCCTGCTCCGGGTCGTGGTCGGCGAGGAGGTCGATCGGGACGACCTGGACGTCGGCGGGCTCGGTCATGCGGTCAGTCTGGACCGCAGGCGTCCCGTCGCGCCACGCCGTATCCCGGGGCACCGGACCGGCACCGGACCGGCACCGGACCGGCACCCCACGACCACCGCTCGGCGGGGTTACCGTCGCGGCGTGGAACCCCTCACGCACCTCGTCTACCTCGTCGGCCCGCCGGCGGTGGGCAAGCTCACCGTCGCGCGCGAGGTCGAACGGCGCACCGGCGCGGTCGTCGTCGACAACCACCTGGTCAACGACCCGGTCTTCGTGCCTGCGGGGGTGGGCCGCGGTCGAGGCATCGAGGGCACCGACGCGCTGCGGCTGCGCGTGCTCGACATCGTCATGGAGGCGGCCGAGCTCGCCCCGCCGGAGGTCAGCCACGTCTTCACGCACTGGCTGCCCGACACCCCGCAGAACGCCGCCCTCGTCGAGCGGCTGCGCTACCTCGCGGGGCGGCGGGGGGCTCACTTCCTGCCCGTCTGGCTCGAGGCCGACCGGGAGGTGCTCCTGCGCAGGGTCGTCGGAGCCGACCGCGCCGCCCGGGCCAAGCTGCGCGACGCCGAGGTGCTGCGCCCGCTGCTCGAGGTCCCCACGCTGCCACCACCACCGGATGCCGTCGTGGTCGACACCACCGACCTCCTGCCCGCGGACGTGGCGGGCAGGATCGTCGGCCGGCTGCCGACGGACGCCACCCCCGAGGGCGTCCGTCGGTAGCGGGTTCAGCGCTCCTGGCGGGCCATCCACTGCCAGATCGAGGTATTGCCCATGCGGGGGTCGTTGCGCGCCACGTAGATCCACGACCAGTGGCCGCTGTAGCGGTAGCCGTTCCACGTCACGTTCTCGTACAGGGTCTTCTTCGCCCCGGGGATGAGCTGTGAGGCGAGCACGGTGTTGGGCTCCGGGGCGACCGTCGTGTCGTCCAGCGACGTGACGAGCCACGTCGGCGTCGTGATGCCGCGCAGCTCGCGGTCGGTGACGAGGCGCACGCCCGACGGCCCGAAGGGCTGCACGACACCGCAGATCGGCACCGACGCCGCGAACAGACCCTTGTAGAGGGCGGTCAGCTTGAGCGTCATGAACCCGCCGTTGCTGCAGCCGGCGACGTAGATGCGGTCGCGGTCGACCCGGTGCTGGCGGGCCACCTCGTCGACGATCTCCTTGATGAGCGGCGCGTACCGGTCGCCGTCCTCGATCCAGAACGAGAACGCCTGCGGCGCGACGACGTACGCGTCGCCGAAGATGCGCTGCGCCTCCTCGGTCGCGAAGCCGAGGGCACCTCGGTTGGCCCGCAGGGTCGTCTCGTTGTCATAGTAGTCGTCGACGAGCGAGCCGCCCTCGCCGCCGCCGTGCAGCCACACGATGAGCGGCTTCTTCGCCTTCGACGTCGTGGCCGGCGAGTAGAGGCGGTACTTCATGTCCGACTTCGACACGTGGTACGAGAAGGCGTCCACCTCGCGGTCGCGCAGCCGACCCTGGCGGAACGACGCGAAGGTGAGCGGGGAGCCGTCGCCCTGGCGCAGCGGCGCCTGCTGCGTGATCGTGTACTCGAGGTCGAGCTGGACGTTGCGGCCCCGGTTGGCGAAGTAGCCGAGCGTGCCACCACCGGCGAGGCCCTCCGCGGTGCGCAGGTCGAGGACGATGTCGCCGCGCGAGTCGAAGCGGGCCGCGACGACCTCGCGGTCGACGTCGTAGAGGCCGAACATCCGCTCGCCCTCCCCGAGCGGGATCGGGCTGGTGGAGGTGGCGTGCACCGCGAAGGTCTCGGTCGTCAGGCTGGCCGGGTCGATCGCCGCGAGCCCCGAGGTGTCGAGGGTCACCGAGGTCACCTGCTCGCCGCCGTCGAGCACGGTCGCGTCGAGGACGAAGCGCAGCGGTCGCGACGCGGCCGTGGCCGTGGCCGTCGCCGCGTGCGCCGACAGACCGGGCAGGACGGCCGGGATCGCGAGACCGGCGGCGGCCGCGCCGAAGAGGACGGACCGGCGCGGGAGATGGGCCGGGACGGGGTGGGACATCGAAGCTCCTGTGGTTCGACGGAATCAGGTCAGGCGCAGTCAAACGGGGCGAACCCCTTACGTCAATAGCCCTTCCATAAGGGGACGGACAGGGGGTGCCGGTGGGCCCGGCGCCGCTACCATCGCGCCATGACCGCCTCCGCGGGCCCCGCCGTCGCCCGCGACATCAACACGGCCGCCGTGCTCGAGGTGCTGCAGTCCGACGGCCCGCTCAGCCAGGCCGAGCTCGTCCGCCGCACGGGGCTGGCCCGGCCCACGGTGGCCGCCATCGCCCGCACCCTGCTGCACCACGGCGTCGCCGAGGCCGCCGGGCCCGACCCCAGGTCGACGACGGGCCGCCCCGGCATCCTCATCGCGTTCCGCCCCGCGTGCGCCGTCGCGGCCGTCGTGCGCCTGCTCCCCCACGGCATCGACGCCCGGCTCGTCGACGCCGGCGGCCGGACCCACGGCACCGTGACGGTGGCCAACCCGGAGGTCGCCGCGACGACCCTGCCGCTCGTCGCCGCGCTGCTGCGCGACCTCGCCGACGAGCAGCACCTCGACCGGCCGACGAGCGTCAGCCTGCTGCTCGCCGGCCGGCTCGACCCCGTGACGCAGTGCGTCGTCGGCAGCGCCCTCGACCCCGGTCCGGTCCCCCTCGACGACGTGGAGGCCGCCCTCTCGGCGCCCGTCACGGTGCTCAACCCCACGGCATCCGCCGCCCTCGGGGTGGCCCGCACGGGACTGCACCGCGACGCCCTCGTCGTCTTCGTCGACCACGGCGTCGGGGTCGGGGTCGTCAGCGGTGGGCGGGTGCTGCAGGGCGCGACGGGGGCGGTCGGTGAGGTGGGGCACAGCCGGGTCACCGACAGCGACCGTCGCTGCGAGTGCGGGCGCATCGGCTGCCTCGAGACGGTGACGGCCGGCTGGTACATCCGCTCCCGCGCCGCCGAGCTGCTCGGCGCCGACGCGGCGAGGGTGGCGACGGCGGGGGCCACGGTGGCGCAGCTGCACGACCTGCACCACCCCGGTGTCGACGCCCTCCTCGACGAGGCGGCCGAGCGGCTCGGGCTCGCCACGAGCTGGCTGGTCAACACCCTCAACCCGGCGTCGGTGCTGCTCGGCGGGACCCCCTTCGTCGCCGGCGCGCACCGGTTCCGCGACGTCTTCGCGGGAGCGGTGCGCGCGCACTCCCTGCCCAGCCACACCGAGGGCCTGCTCATCGACCTCGCCGACCCGACGGCCGACCTCGACGGGGCCACCGCGGCCGCGCTCGACCGGCTCACCGTGCTGGGCGGGGTACCCGTCCGGCGGCCCACCGGGGCCGCCGCCCGGGTGCCGCAGGCATAGAGCGAGCCCCCGCGGCGTTGCAGGGCACGAAAGCCACGCTCGACGAAGGATGTGACATTCGCATGGTGTTCGGATTCGGTCGCAAGACGCAGCTGCCGACGCGCGAGGAGGCCCTGTCGGGGCGGCCGACGCGCCCCTTCTCCGTCTCCCCCACGCACGTCGTGCTCGGCACCCCCATCGAGGGTCCGTGGCCCGACGGGTCGCAGGTGCTCTACGTCGCGATGGGCTGCTTCTGGGGCGTGGAGCGCATCTTCTGGCGGCAGGAGGGGGTCGTCTCGACCGCGGCCGGCTACATGGGCGGGTACACTCCCAACCCCACCTACGAGGAGACGTGCACCGGCCTCACCGGTCACGCCGAGGCCGTGCGGGTCGTCTACGACCCCGAGCGCACGTCGCCCGAGCTGCTGCTCAAGGCGTTCTGGGAGAACCACGACCCGACGACGGCCAACCGTCAGGGCAACGACGTCGGCACCGCCTACCGGTCCGCGATCTACTGGACCACCGACGAGCAGCGGGCCGCCGCCGAGTCGACCCGGGAGGCCTTCCAGAAGGTGCTCGACGACAACGGCTACGGGCAGATCTCGACCGAGGTCCGCTCGGCCGATGACGCGGGGCCGTTCTACCTCGCCGAGGACTACCACCAGGGCTACCTGCACAAGAACCCCGGCGGCTACTGCAACCACGGCCCCAACGGCATGACCTGCCCGGTCGGGATCGTGCGCCAGGACCAGCTGCCCGCGCAGCAGGAGATCGCACCGCCCAAGGCGTGAGCAGCGTGTGAGCGGCGCCTGAGGTGAGCGGGGCCGTGGTCGGCATCTGACAGGATGCCGGCCATGGCCTCGGACTTCCGCTTCAGCCGGTCGACGACGATCGACGCCCCGCCCCAGCGGGTGCACGCCCTGCTCGACGACTTCCACGAGTGGCGGCGCTGGTCGCCGTGGGAGAGCCTCGACGGGCAGATGGAGCGCACCTACGACGGTCCCCGCTCCGGGGTCGGGGCCGTGTACGCGTGGCGCGGTGACCGCAAGGCCGGCGAGGGCCGCATGGAGGTGCTCGAGAGCAAGCCCGACCGCGTCGTCGTCGACCTGCACTTCAAGGCCCCGATGACGGCCCGCAACCGGGTCGAGTTCACGCTCACCCCGGCCTCCACGGGCGGTACCGACGTCGAGTGGGTCATGACCGGGCCGCAGAACCTCGTCATGCGGCTGATGAACCGGCTGTGGTCGATGGACCGCATGCTCGGCCCCGACTTCGAGCGGGGCCTCTCCCGGCTCAAGACCGCCGCCGAGTCGTGAGCGACCCCGCCTCCGGCCCGGCTACGCCGCCCGCCATCCGGCCCGCGCGCCGCGAGGACGTCCCGGCGGTCGTCGCGCTGCTCGCCGACGACCCGCTCGGTCGAACGCGTGAGGACCTCGGCAACCTCGACCCGTACTCCCAGGCGTTCGACCGCATCGAGGCCGACCCGGCCCACGTGCTCGTCGTCGCCGAGCTCGACGGCGTCGTCGTCGGCACGCTCCAGCTGAGCGTCGTGCCCGGCCTGTCACGCCGCGGCGCCAGCCGGGCGGTCATCGAGGGGGTCCGCGTCGCCGCGGGGCACCGGGGCCACGGCCTCGGCGAGCGCCTCGTGCGCTGGGCGATCGAGGAGTCGGGCCGCCGGGGCGCGTCGCTCGTGCAGCTGACCAGCGACGCCTCCCGCACCGACGCGAGGCGCTTCTACGAGCGCCTCGGCTTCACGGCCTCCCACGTCGGGTTCAAGCTCGACCTGTCCTGATCAGAAGATGCGCACCCGCTCGTCGGGCTCGAGCCACAGGCCGTCGCCAGTCGCGACGTCGAAGGCCTCGTGGAACTCCGACAGGTTGCGCACCGCGTTGCCGCGCACGTCCTGCGGCGAGTGGGGGTCGACGGCGAGCAGCCGCACGGCCTCCTCCGGCCGCGCCTTGCCCTTCCACACCTGCGCCCAGCCGAGGAAGAAGCGCTGCGCGCCGGTGAAGCCGTCGAGCTCGGGCGCGCCGTCCCGCTCGGTCGCGATGCGGTACGCGGCGTAGCCGATCTGCAGCCCGCCGAGGTCACCGATGTTCTCGCCCACGGTGAGCGAGCCGTTGACGTGGTGCGAGGGCTCGAGTCCCGCCGGCACGTAGGTGTCGAACTGGGCTATGAGGCGCTGGGCGAGGGCGTCGAAGCGCTCGCGGTCGTCGTCGGTCCACCAGTCGCGCAGCGCCCCGGTGCCGTCGTAGCGCGAGCCCTGGTCGTCGAAGCCGTGGCCGAGCTCGTGGCCGATGACGGCGCCGATGCCGCCGTAGTTGACGGCGTCGTCGGCGTCGGGGTCGAAGAACGGGGGCTGCAGGATCGCGGCCGGGAAGACGATCTCGTTCATCGGCGGCATGTAGTAGGCGTTGACCGTCTGCGGCAGCATGAACCACTCGGTGCGGTCGATGGGCCCGCCGATCTTGGCGAGGTTGCGGTCGACCTCGAACGACGTCGCGCGGCAGACGTTCCCGACCAGGTCATCGGCGCCGACCTCGATGCCCGAGTAGTCGCGCCAGACGTCCGGGTAGCCGATCTTGGGCGTGAAGCGCTCGAGCTTGTCGATGGCCTCGGCCTTCGTGGCGTCACCCATCCACTCGAGCGAGGCGAACGAGCGCCGGAACGCCTCGACGAGGTTCGCGACGAGCTGCTGCATCCGTTCCTTCGAGGATGCCGGGAACCACCGTTCGGCGTAGAGGCGACCGACCGCCTCCCCCAGGTGGTCCTCGACGACCGCGACGCCGCGCTTCCACCGCTCCTTGTTCTCGGGCTGCCCCGAGAGCGTGCGCCCGTAGAAGTCGAAGTCGGCGTCGACGAGGGTCGAGGGCAGCAGCCCCGCGAACTCGTTGACGACGCCCCACGTGAGCCAGGCGCGCCAGTCGTCGACGTCGACCTCGGCGAGCGCCCGGCCGAGCGCGGTGACGTAGTCGGGCTGGTTCACGACGACACGGTCGAACGAACCGTCGGGTGCACCGAGCGCGGAAACCCATGTCTGCCAGGGGAGCTCGGGTACGAGCTGCTCCAGCTCGTCGAAGGTGTGCGCGTTGTAGGTGCGCACTGCGTCGCGGTTGCTCACCTTGTCCCAGTGGGCCGACGCCAGCCGGGTCTCGAGCGCCATGACGCGCTCGGCCTTGTCCTGCGAGCCGGGGATGCCGGCGAGGTCGAGCATGCGGGCCACGTGGCGCACGTAGGCGTCCCGGATGTCGGCGTACTGCTCCTCGCGGTAGTACGACTCGTCGGGCAGCCCGAGGCCCGACTGCGTGAGGTAGACGACGTACTCGTCGGGCGAGCGCTTGTCGGGCATGACGTAGTGGGCGACGGCGCCGGCGACCCCGACGCGCTGCAGGCGACCCATGACGCCGACGAGCGACTCCGCGTCGTCGACCGTGGCCACCTCGCCGAGCAGCGGGGCGAGGGGGCTCAGGCCCAGCTCCTCGATGCGGGCGGTGTCCATGAAGCTGGCATAGAGGTCACCCACCTGGCGACCGGGCGTGGCCGTCGTCGCGGGCCCACCGGCATCCGCCGCGAGGGCGGCCTGCGCCGACTCCTCGATGAGCTCACGCACCCGCTGCGTCGACTGCTCGCGCAGGATGTCGAAGCTGCCGTACCGCGACCGGTCGCCGGGGATCTCCGTGCGGTCGAGCCATCCGCCGTTGACGAACCGGAAGAGGTCGTCCTGCGGGCGGGTGTCGCGGTCGATGGTGTCGAGGCTGATGCCTGACTTCGGGGGCACGGGCTCTCCTGCTCGGTCGGCGGGCCGACACGCGTCGGCGTCCGGTCGAGCCTAGCCCGCGTCGTGCGGACCGGGTCAGCGGCGCCGACGCGAGACGACGAGCCCCACGAGCCCGACGACGAGCAGCAGCAGGCCCACTCCCCCGATGGCGACCGGACCCGCGGTCCGCGGTTCGAGGTCGACGTCGGCGAGGTTGCCGACGAGCGCCCAGGCCGCCACGACGAGGGCGAGCAGGCCCAGCAGCACCGTCCCGGCCCGCGGCCCCCGGGAGACGGTGACGAGCGGGGTCGGCGCGGGCGCGCGTCCCCAGCGGTGGTCGGGCGTGTGGCCGTCGTCCGGGCGGACGGTGTCGTCGGGCACCGGAGCGGTCGGCTCGACGCGGTAGGGGGCGGCGGCCTGCGGCAGGGGCGTGGTGGCGCCGCCGAGGGCCTGGGTGGGGGCGCCGGGGCGGGTGGGCTGGTGGTCGTTCATGGGGTGTCTCGCTCTCTTGCGTACGGGGTGGTCGGGGCCGGATGCCGGTGACGGCTCACGACGCGGGGCAGCTCGGGCTGATCACCCGCAGCTGACCCACGCCGAGGTCCGCCTTGACGACGAGCTCGGGATCGCCCTGACCCAGGGTGTAGTCGCGCGACCAGCGCGCCTGCCAGTCGCTGTCGCTCTTGGCGTCGCCGTCGGAGTCCGAGGCCTTCGTGACACACGTGGCCTCGCCGAGGCGCCCCGCGCCCTCGACGCGAACGGTCACACCGGCCGGGACCAGCACGTCGAGCTGGCCCACCCCGAGGCTGGCGGTGACGACGTCGGGTCGCGTGGTCGTGGCGGCGACGCGCGCGCCGGTCAGGTCGAGCGTGAGGTCGCCGACCCCCAGCTCGTAGTGGTCGTCGCCGGTGAGGGTGGTGACGACGTGGGTGTCGTCGCCGACCGCCCACGGCCGGTCGAGCCCGGTGGGGGCGACACCGCCGAGCGCGACGAAGGCGATGGACACGAGGGTCACCGGCACGAGCAGCCCACCGCGGCGACCGAGCAGGCCGCCCACGACGAAGGCGAGCCCGAGCACGGCCAGACCGGCCGCCACGGCGACGACCGCGTGGTCGCCGCTCCAGTCGAGCAGCTCGGCGAGGCTCCACGCTCCGGCGCCGGCCGCGAGGGCGACGCCGAGGGTGACAAGGGTGCCGGCGAAGCCGAAGGTGAGCACCCGCCGCTGCGGCGCCGAGGCCGGCCGCTCGGGAGCCGGGCGCGTGGCGTACGGCAGGCCGTTGGCCGTGCCGAGCCCGTCGCCGGCCCCCGTGTGGGTGGCCCCGGCGTTCGCGGCGGCGTTGCCCTGCGAGAGGCCGGGGGCGGCCGCGACCGGCGCGCCCGGGGTGGGAGCGGGGGCCTGGCCCCGGCCCCGCAGCGACCGCACGACGTCGCGGCCGGTGTCGGTGCGCAGGAGGAACCAGGCTCCGACCGCGACGAGGGCCACGAAGCCGACCGCCCGCAGGCCGCGGACGTCGCCCCCGCCGTACCAGGGGGCGCCGCTGAAGACGGAGATGCACGTGACGACGAGGAGGGTGATCGACCCGCCGTCGCCGTACTTCAGGGCCCGCTCGACGCTGAGGTCGCCGTTCTCCTTCGGCATGAGCAGCCACAGCACGAGGTAGAGGGCGATGCCCATGCCGAAGAACACCGCGAGCAGCACGAACGCGGCCCGGACGACGAGGGCGTCGACCCCGAGCCACCGGGCCAGGCCCACGCAGACGCCGGCGAACCAGGTGTCGTCGTCGGCGCGCATGATGCCGGGCCGACGCAGGGTGTCGTAGAAACCGTCGAGGCCGGTGCGGCCCCTGCCGTCGTCACCGCGGTCGCCGTGGCCGCCGTGGCCGCCGTGGCCGCCGGGCTGGTCGGTCGGGGCCTGCTGCGGCCCGGGGGCGTGCTGCTGGTTCGTCATGGCTCCACCGTGCCGGGCCGGCCGTCGCCGGACCATGAGGGTCGACCCTGAGCGCACCCTGACACGACCCCCGAACCCGGTCGCGGTGGTCGCGACACGGCGGTGCCGTGGGTCAGGATGGTCGCGTGCCCCCGACCACCGCCCCGTCCGGCCCTCCGGCCGTCGTGACCCCGGCGCAGCTGCGCCGCACGCCGCGCCCGCCGCTGCTGCGGGCCCGCGACGGTCGCGTCCTCGGCGGCGTCGCCCTCGGCCTGGCCCTGCACCTCGGCGTGCCCGTCCGGCTCGTGCGCGTCGTGCTCGTGCTGACCTCGCTGCCCGTGGGGGCCGGGGTCGCCGTCTACGTCTTCCTCTGGGCCACGATGCGTCAGGCGCCGCGGGACACCACCGCCGGTGGGCCCGCCGGTGTGGGACCCGTCGCCCCGGCGCCGTCGACGGCACCCCTTCCCTCCGACCCCGCGGTGGCGGTCCCCTCCACGGCCGGGCCCCAGGTCGCGGGCCCGCCCCCTGTCGGCGGCACGGGCGTGACGACCGCCCCGGGCTCCGCCGACCCGGCCACGCCCCCGACGGGGGCCGGTGACGTCGCCGGCCCACCGGCATCCGACGGTCGGTTCGACGTGCGGGCGGTGCGCACGTGGCTGCGCAGCGGCAACGAGGCCGTCGTGCTGGCGCTGCTCGGTGTGGCCGGCATCGTCATCGCCGGGGTGCTGTGGCTCGGGAGCGCCGGCCTCGACATCCGGCCCGAGGTCGTGCTGCCCCTCGTCGCCATCCTCATCGGCACGATCTTCTTCTGGAGCCAGCTCGACGAGACCGACGCCGCGGGCGCCCGACGGCCCGTGCGCTGGATCTGGCTCGTCGTCGGGCTGGCCCTGACGACACTGGGCCTCGTGCTGCTGCTCGTCGGCGGCACCGACCTCGGCGAGCTGTGGCAGGTGACGGGCGCGGTCATCGCGGCCCTCGTCGGCGTCGCCGTGCTCGCCGCCCCGTGGATGCTGCGGCTGTGGAGCCGGCTGCGCGAGGAGCAGGCGGCCCGCATCCGCGCCACCGAGCGGGCCGACATCGCCGCCCACCTGCACGACTCGGTGCTGCAGACCCTCGCCCTCATCCAGCGCCAGTCGGGCGACTCCGCCACCGTCGCGCGGCTGGCCCGCGCGCAGGAGCGCCAGCTGCGCTCGTACCTCTACGACCAGGACGCGCACCCCGACTCGCTCGGCACCGCCCTGACCGCCGCGATGGCCGAGATCGAGGACCTCCACGGCGTGCAGGTCGAGCTCGTCGTCACCGGTGACCGGCCCATGGACGCGCACCTCGACACCCTCGTCAAGGCGGTCCGCGAGGCGGCGTGGAACGCCGTGCGCCACGCCAGCCCGCCGATCACCGCCTACGTCGAGGTCGGCCCCACCCAGGTCGAGGCCTTCGTGCGCGACCACGGCGCCGGCTTCGACCTCGACTCCGTGCCCGACGACCGCGCCGGCGTGCGCGAGTCGATCATCGGGCGCATGGAGCGCCACGGCGGCAGCGCCCGCATCCGCCGCCGGGCCGACGGCACGGAGATCGAGCTGCTCCTGCCCGTCTCGGCACCGGCCACCGAGGGCGGACCCGCCGCCGCGCCCCCCACCACCACGTCCCACGCCACCACGCCCACTCCCTCCCCCACCCCCCAGGAGCAGATCCCATGACCGACCCGCGGGTGATCCGCGTCGTGCTCGTCGACGACCACCACATGTTCCGCACCGGGGTGCGGGCCGAGCTGAGCGGGCTCGCCGACCGGGCCCCGTTCCGGCTCGAGATCGTCGGCGAGGCCGGGGCGGTCGAGTCGGCCACCGCGGTCATCACGGAGCAGCAGCCCGACGTCGTGCTGCTCGACGTGCACCTGCCCGGCGGTGACGGCCACGGCGGCGCCGACGTCATCCGCGCCTGCGCCGGTGTCCACGCCCGCCCGGCTGCAGCGACCGCGACCACTTCGGCCGTCCACACGAACGGCCCTGCTGTTGCGACGAACTCGGGCGGGAAGTCGCCGGAGGGCCCGGCGGTCCGATTCCTAGCCCTGTCCGTGTCCGACGCCGCGGAGGACGTCATCGCCGTCATCCGCGCCGGCGCGCGCGGCTACGTCACCAAGACGATCAACGCGGAGGAGCTGCTCACCGCCATCGGACGCGTCGCCGAGGGCGATGCCGTCTTCAGCCCGCGCCTGGCCGGGTTCGTGCTCGACGCCTTCGGGGCCACCGCCGGCGAGGTGGCCGAGATCGACGAGGAGCTCGACCGCCTCTCGGCGCGCGAGCGCGAGGTGATGCGCCTCATCGCCCGCGGCTACCAGTACAAGGAGGTCGCGAAGGAGCTCTTCATCTCGGTGAAGACGGTCGAGACCCACGTGAGCTCGGTGCTGCGCAAGCTGCAGCTCAGCTCACGCCACGAGCTCACGGCGTGGGCGATGGGCCGACGCCTGCTCTGAGGGCACGGCCGGCATCCGGTCAGTCGACGGAGGCGACGAACCGTCGCAGGGCGGCCACGACGACCTCGGGGGCGTCGGTGTGCACCCAGTGCCCGGCGCCCTTGACGGTGAACTGGCGGGTGCGCGGGAAGTACCGCCGCATGCCCTCGCCGTCCTCGCGCGTGATGTACGGCGACTCCCCGCCGGCCACCCACAGCACGGGACCCGAGTAGGGGGGCAGTCCGTCGACGCTCTCGGGCCACCCCGCGATGAGCGAACCCGCCTGCAGCGCAGCGTCGCCCGCGACGAGGTCGAGGTTGGCCTGCCAGCGCCACGCGCCGCCGTCACGGCGCAGGTTCTGCAGCAGGAACGCCTTCACACCGGGGTCGGGCTCGCTGAACCGGGCCTCCGCGTCGGCGCGAGAGGTCAGCTCGCCGAGGGGCAGCGACTGCATCTCGCGGATGTAGCCGGCGAAGCGGTCGAGCGAGCCGTAGCCCTTCGGGGCGATGTCGACGACGACGAGGCGGTCGACGAGGTCCGGATGCCGCAGGGCCAGCACCATGGCCACCTTGCCGCCGAGCGAGTGGCCGACCACCGCCCACCGCTCCCCCGGCGCCGCCGCGGTGAGGGTGAGGGCGACGGCGTCGGCGTAGGCCTCGAGCGAGAACCCGGCCGACCAGGGCGAGCGGCCGTGGTCGGGCAGGTCGACGAGCAGGCAGCGCGCGTCGGCCCCGCCCGGGCCGGAGACCGCCTTGGCGATCTGGTTCCAGTTGCGCCCCTGCCCGAAGAGGCCGTGCAGGAACGCGATCCGCGGGCCGGTGCTGCCGACCGCGATGGTGTGGAGCAGGTCGGTCGACTCCGGTGCGGCGCTCGGGACGGACATGCCCGCGAGCCTACGCGGGCGGCATGGGGCGGCATGGGGCGGCACGGGGCGGCGTGGGGTCGCACCTCACGCCCCCTCGTCGGGGCGGTGAGCCCGTCGTCACACGGGTGTCACGCACGAACGGTTGGGGTGCAACACGGGGTTCCTAGCGTGTGCGACACGCAGGGCCGACCGGGCCGGCGCACCCACCGAGGAGGACCCGTGAGCACGACCGCGGACAGCACCACCGAGAGCACGACCGGCAGCGCCGCCGGGCCCGTCAGCACCCTGGCCCCCGAGCACACCGGCCGCCTCCGGCAGCTGACCGCCCCCCGACGGAGGGTCATCCGCGACTGGGACCCGGAGGACACCGCCGCGTGGGCGGCGGGCAACGACCGGATCGCCCGCCGCAACCTCGTGTGGTCGGTCGCGACCGAGCACGTGGGCTTCTCCATCTGGTCGATCTGGTCGGTGATGGTCCTGTTCATGCCGCAGGCCGTCTACGGCTTCACGCCCGCCGACAAGTTCGTCCTCGTCGCCGTGCCCACCCTCGTCGGCGCGGTGCTGCGCGTGCCCTACACGATGGCGACGGCCTGGTTCGGCGGCCGCAACTGGGCGATCGTCAGCGCCGTCGCGCTGCTCGTGCCGACGGTGCTGACCTGGTGGCTCATGGTCAACCCCGGCCAGTCCCTCACGACGTTCCTGCTCGTCGCCGGTCTCGCCGGCCTGGGCGGCGGCAACTTCGCCTCGTCGATGACGAACATCAACGCGTTCTACCCGCAGCGCATGAAGGGCTGGGCGCTGGGCCTCAACGCCGGCGGCGGCAACATCGGCGTCCCGGTCGTGCAGCTCGTGGGCCTGCTCGTCATCGCCACCCTCGGCAACCGGCGCCCCGAGGTCGTCTGTGCCGTCTACCTCGTCCTGCTCGCCGTCGCCGGCGTCGGAGCCGCGCTCTTCATGGACAACCTCGACCACCAGACGGCCAACCCGCGGGCGATGGGTGACGTCCTGCGCCACGCCGACTCGTGGGTGGTCTCACTGCTCTACATCGGCACGTTCGGCAGCTTCATCGGCTTCGGCTTCGCCTTCGGCCAGGTGCTCAACCAGACGTTCCTCGCCGGTGTGACGAACGGGGCGACCCCCACCGCCGCCCAGGCCGCGGCCGCCAGCCTGCAGGCCGCCCAGATCGCCTTCGTCGGGCCGCTGCTCGGCTCGGTCAGCCGGGTCTTCGGCGGCCGCCTCGCCGACCGCCGCGGAGGTGGTGTCGTCACCTTCTGGACCTTCGTCGGCATGGCCGTCGCCGGGGTCCTCGTCACTGCCTCGGCCCACGCCGACGACACGACCCCGGGCGCTGCCACCGCCCTGCAGCTCACCGGCATCATCGGCGGCTTCGTCGCCCTCTTCGTGCTGTCGGGCATCGGCAACGGGTCGGTCTACAAGATGATCCCGGCCCTCTTCGAGCGCAAGTCGCAGGCCGTCCCCGGGCCCGCCGTCGAGCGGGCCGCGTGGTCACGCTCGATGTCCGGAGCCCTCATCGGCATCGCGGGAGCCGTCGGCGCCCTCGGCGGCGTGCTCATCAACCTCGGGCTCCGGGCCAGCTACCAGGGCGAGAGCCACTCCGCCACGGCGGCCTTCGTCGTCTTCACGCTGTTCTACGTCGGCGCCGCCGCCCTGACGAAGGTCCGCTACCGGTGACCGTCAGCGCCCTGCGCGGCCCGGCCCTCGCGCCCGACGCCACCGACGCGCCCGACTCGATCGAGGCCGCCGCCACCACGACGGGGACCCCCACCCACTGCGCCTACTGCGGGCTGCAGTGCGCCATGACCCTCACGGGGTCGACCGCCGCCGACCTCACCGTGAGCCCCCGCCGGTTCCCGACCAACCGGGGCGGCCTGTGTCAGAAGGGGTGGACCAGCGCCGAGCTGCTGCGCACCCCCGGCCGCCTGACGACACCGCTCGTCCGCCGCGACGGGCAGCTCGTGCCGACCACGTGGGACGACGCCCTCACCGTCGTCGCGGACGGGATGCGTGAGGCCCAGCAAAACCGGGGCCGCGACGCGGTGGCCCTCTTCGGCGGGGGCGGCCTGACGAACGAGAAGGCCTACCAGCTGGGGCGGTTCGCGCGGGTGGCCCTGCGCACCTCCCAGATCGACTACAACGGCCGGTGGTGCATGAGCTCGGCCGCGGCGGCCGGCATCCGCTGCTTCGGCCTCGACCGGGGGCTGCCCTTCCCCGTCACCGACATCGGCTCGGCCCACGCCGTGCTGCTGCTCGGCGCCAACCCGGCCGAGACGATGCCGCCGTTCCTCACGCACCTGGTGCGGGCGGCCGACCACGGCGGTCTCATGGTCGCCGACCCGAGGCTGACGCCCACCGCCGCCAAGGCCCTCGACGGCGGCGGGCTCCACCTGGCCCTGCGCCCCGGCACCGACGCCGCCCTCGCCCTCGGCCTCGTCCACCTCGCGGTGACCGAGGGGCACGCCGACCGCACCTACGTCGAGCAGCGGACGACCGGCTTCGACGAGCTGTGGGCGGTCGCGGCCCAGTGGCTGCCCGAGCGCGTGGAGCGGGTGACCGGCGTGGCCGTGACGACCCTGCGGGAGGTCGTGCGGACGCTGGCCCGGGCCCGCGACACCGAGCGCGGGGCCTACGTGCTCAGCGCCCGTGGCGGCGAGCAGCACGCCTCCGGCACCGACACCGTGACCGCCTTCATCGCCCTCGCGCTCGTGCTCGGGCTGCCCGGCAACCCCGGCAGCGGGTTCGGCACCGTCACCGGCCAGGGCAACGGCCAGGGGGGCCGCGAGCACGGCCAGAAGGCCGACCAGCTGCCCGGGTACCGCCGCATCGACGACCCCGCCGCCCGCGCCCACGTCGCGCGGGTGTGGGGTGTCGACCCCGATGACCTGCCCGGCCCGGGGCGCAGCGCCTTCGAGCTGCTCGACGCCCTCGGCACCGAGTCCGGCCCGTCGGTGCTCATGGTGCACGGCAGCAACCCCGTCGTCTCCGCCCCCGAGGCCGGTCGGGTCACCGAGCGGCTCCGTGCCCTCGACCTCCTCGTCGTCTGCGACTTCGTGCTGAGCGAGACCGCGGCCATCGCCGACGTCGTGCTGCCGGTGCTCCAGTGGGCCGAGGAGGAGGGCACCCTGACCAACCTCGAGGGCCGGGTGCTGCGGCGCCGGGCCGCCCTCGCCCCGCCCGACGGCTGCCGCGGCGAGCTCGAGATCTGGGCCGGGCTCGCGTCGCGGCTCGGCTGCCCGGTGCTCTTCGCGACCGACCCTCGCGAGGTCTTCGACGAGCTGCGCCGGGCGTCGGCCGGCGGGCCCGCCGACTACTCCGCCGTCACGTGGGAGCGCCTCGACGCCGGCGAGAGCCTGCACTGGCCGTGCACGACCGAGCGTCCCCAGGGCACCCCCCGCCTCTTCCTCGACCGCTTCGCGACCCCTGACGGCCGCGCTCGCTTCGTCGCCGTCGACCACCAGGGCCCCGCCGAGCCGGTCGACGCCGACCACCCGCTAGTCGCCACCACCGGCCGGGTGCTGCAGCACTACCAGTCCGGGGCCCAGACCCGCCTCGTCGCAGAGCTGACCGACGCGGCGGGCGTGATGTTCGTGCAGGTGCACCCCGACACCGCGGCCGCGGCCGGTCTCGCCGACGGCGACCGCGCCGACGTCGTCAGCCGGCGTGGGCGCACGACGGCGCAGGTGCGGCTCGACGACGACATGCGGCCCGACGTCGTCTTCCTGCCCTTCCACTGGGCGGGCGACGGAGCCGCCAACGCCCTGACCAACGCGGCCCTCGACCCGACGAGCCGGATGCCGGAGTTCAAGGCCTGCGCCGTGCGCTTGGAGGCCCGCCCGTGACGACCACGACACGACGCGTCCTCGTCGTCGGCAACGGCATGGCCGGTGCCCGCCTCGCCGAGGAGCTGCGCCGGCGCGACCCCGACGCCGAGCGTCTCACCGTCACGGTCGTCGGCGAGGAGCAGCACGCCGCCTACAACCGCGTCCTGCTCTCGACCGTCGTCGCCGGCGGCATCACCACCCGCGACACCCGCCTCAAGCCGGAGGGCTGGTGGGAGTCGCGCCGCGTGGACGTCGTGCGCGGCAGCGTCGTCACGGCCGTCGACGTCACCGCCCGCACCGCCACCCTCACGACCGCCGGAGGCGAGCGCGTCGAGCCCTGGGACGAGCTCGTGCTCGCCACCGGGAGCGTGCCCTTCGTGCCCCCGATCGAGGGGGTGGATGCCGGCCGGCTCGCGAGCGGGCGACAGCCCGGCGTCGTCGCCTTCCGCACCGTCGACGACTGCGACCGCATCACGACTGCGACCGAGTCCGCGTCCCACGCCGTCGTGCTCGGGGGTGGCCTGCTCGGGCTCGAGGCCGCCCGCGGCCTGCTCGCCCGCGGCGTCGAGGTCACGGTCGTGCACCCGCAGACCCACCCGATGGACCGCCAGCTCGACGCCGACGGGGGCGCGGTGCTCACCCGTGTGCTCTCAGGTCTGGGGGCCCGACTGGTGCTCGGCCGTCGCGTGGTGGCCCACCGGCCGGCCTCCGACGACCGACCGCCCACGGTCGCGCTCGACGACGGCAGCGAGCTGCGGGCCGACCTGCTCGTCGTCGCCGCCGGCGTACGCCCCCGGACCGAGCTCGCCCGCGCCGCAGGCCTCGTCGTCAGGCGCGGCGTCGTCGTCGACGACCACCTCGCCACCTCGGCGGCCCACGTGCACGCCCTCGGCGAATGCGCTGAGCACCGGGGCGAGGTCGCCGGGCTCGTGCAGCCGGGGTGGGACCAGGCGCGGGTGCTCGCCGACCGGCTGAGCGGCGCCGACGCCGGGGCGCGCTACGAGGGCACCCCCACGCTGACCCGCCTGAAGGCGCACGACATCGACCTCGCCAGCATGGGCCGGGTCGACGTGGACGTGCACGACGCGGGCCACGAGGTGCTCGCCTTCACCGATCCGGTGCGCGGCCGGTACGCCAAGCTCGTGCTGCGGCACGACCGCCTCGTCGGCGCCATCCTGCTCGGGGTCGGCGACGCGGCCGGGCCGCTCACCCAGCTCTACGACACGGCGGCGGTCGTGCCCCGCGACCGGCTCGCCCTCATGCTCGGCCGGGCCGTGACCCGCGGCAGCGCTCCGGAGCAGGTCAACCTCGCCGAGATGCCGGGCGGTGCCGTCGTCTGCCGGTGCAACACCGTCACCAAGGCGGCCGTCGTGGCCGCCCACCGGGACGGGGCCGACACCGTGGCCGCCGTCGCGGAGCGCACGCGCGCGACGACCGGGTGCGGATCGTGCAGGGGCGCGGTCGAGGGCCTGTGCGCCTGGCTGCGTTCAGCCGAACCCGACCGTGGCACATGCGAACCCGTGCAGCAGCCGGAGCGACCTGCCGCACACCACCTCGACCAGCGACCCACCGACGACACCACCGCCCCGACCGAAGGAGCAGCGTGATGACCAGCACCACCCCCCTGGACGCCGACCGGACCGAGTCCACCGCGACCTCCGAGACCACCGGGACCACCGGGACCGCACGGCGGACGGTCGTCGTCGTCGGCCACGGCATGGTCGGCCACCGCTTCGTCGAGGCCCTGCGGTCGAGGGACCGCGAGGGGACCTGGCGGGTCGTCGTGCTCTCGGAGGAGGCCGACGCCGCCTACGACCGCGTCGGCCTCTCCTCCTACGTGGGTGGGTGGGACCGCTCCGCGCTCGCCCTCGCCGGCAGCAGCTACCCCGGTGACGACCACGTCGAGCTGCGCCTCGGCACCCGGGCCGAGGTCGTCGACCGGGTCGCGCGCACCGTGACGACGACCGACGGGTCGACCGTCGGCTACGACGCCCTCGTGGTCGCGACCGGCTCTTACCCCTTCGTGCCGCCCGTGCCGGGGCACGACTCCCCCGGCTGCTTCGTCTACCGCACCCTCGACGACCTCGACGGCATCCGCGGCGCCGCCGACGCGGCCCGGGCCCGGGCCGCCGCCGAGGGCCGCGAGGCGAACGGCCTCGTCGTGGGCGGCGGGCTGCTCGGCCTCGAGGCCGCCAACGCCCTGCGCCTGCTCGGCCTCACCCCGCACGTCGTGGAGTTCGCCCCCCGCCTCATGCCGCTGCAGGTCGACGCGGGCGGCGGGGCCGTGCTCGAGCGGCTCATGGGCGGTCTCGGCGTGCAGGTGCACACGGGCGCCGGCACGGCCTCCATCGCCCGTCAGGCCGACGAGCGCCTCGCGGTCGAGCTCACCGACGGCACCAGCCTGCTCACCGACCTCGTCGTCTTCTCGGCCGGCGTGCGCCCCGCCGACGCCGTCGGGCGGGCCGCCGGGCTCGAGTGCGGCGAGCGGGGCGGCATCGTCACCGACGCGGCCTGCCGGACGAGCGACGAGGCCGTGTTCGCCATCGGTGAGGTGGCGGCGGTCGAGGGCCGGTGCTACGGCCTCGTCGCCCCCGGCTACACGATGGCGGAGGTCGTCGCCGACCGGCTGCTCGGTGGTGGGGCGACCTTCCCCGGCGCCGACCTGTCGACCAAGCTCAAGCTGCTCGGCGTCGACGTCGCGTCCTTCGGCGACGCGATGGCCACCACCCCGGGGGCCCTCGAGATCGTCCACACCGACGCCGTGCGGGGGACCTACGCCAAGGTCGTCGTCAGCGACGACGCGCGGACCCTGCTCGGCGGCATCCTCGTCGGCGATGCGTCGGCGTACACCACCCTCAAGGCCTACGTCGGGCGCGAGGTGCCGGGTGACCCCGGGGCGCTCGTCTCACCGGCCGGGGCCGAGCTGGGCACCGACGGCCTGCCCGACGACGCCGTCGTGTGCTCGTGCAACAACGTCACCAAGGGCTCGATCTGCTCGGCCATCGCCGACGGGGCAGGCGACCTCGCGGCGCTCAAGGGGTGCACGAACGCCGGGACCACCTGCGGTGGCTGCCTGCCCACGGTGAAGAAGCTGCTCGTCGACTCCGGCGTCGAGCTCAGCACGGCCCTGTGCGAGCACTTCGTTCAGAGCCGGGCCCAGCTGTTCGAGATCGTGCGGGCGACCGGCATCCGCACGTTCTCCGGGCTGCTCGCGCGGTACGGCACGGGCGCCGGCTGCGAGGTGTGCAAGCCGACCGTCGCCTCCATCCTCGCCTCGACGGGCAGCGACCACGTGCTCGACGGCGAGCAGGCGGCGCTGCAGGACAGCAACGACCACTTCCTCGCCAACATCCAGCGCAACGGCACCTACTCGGTCGTGCCTCGGATGCCGGGTGGCGAGGTCACCGCGGACCAGCTCATCGTCATCGGCGAGGTCGCCCGCGACTTCGACCTCTACGTCAAGGTCACCGGGGGCCAGCGCATCGACCTCTTCGGCGCCCGTGTCGAGCAGCTGCCGGCGATCTGGCAGCGGCTCGTCGACGTCGGCATGGAGTCGGGCCAGGCCTACGGCAAGTCGCTGCGCACGGTGAAGTCGTGCGTCGGCTCGACGTGGTGCCGCTTCGGCGTGCAGGACTCCGTCGGCATGGCGGTCGACCTCGAGCACCGCTACCGCGGGCTGCGCTCACCGCACAAGATCAAGTTCGGCGTCTCCGGGTGCGCCCGCGAGTGCGCCGAGGCCCGGGGCAAGGACGTCGGCGTCATCGCCACCGACAAGGGGTGGAACCTCTACGTCTGCGGCAACGGCGGGCAGACCCCGAAGCACGCCGTGCTGCTCGCGAGCGACCTCGACGACGAGACGCTGGTGCGCTACATCGACCGGTTCCTCGCCTTCTACGTGCGCACCGCCGACCGCCTGCAGCGCACCGCCCCCTGGCTCGAGTCGCTCGAGGGCGGCCTCGAGCACCTGCGGGCCGTCGTCTGCGACGACGCGCTCGGCATCGCGGACGACCTCGAGGCCGTCATGGCACGCCACGTCGAGGGCTACCGCGACGAGTGGAAGGCGGTGCTCGACGACCCGGTGAAGCTGCAGCGGTTTGTCAGCTTCGTCAACGCCCCCGACGAGCCCAACCCCACGGTCGCCTTCGACGACGCCGGACCGCGCAAGGTACCCGTGCTGCTCGGCCTGCCCATCGTCGGCCGACGCTGAGACCCCCTGCCGCAGAGAGGATTCGAGATGACCACCATCACCGACACCACCCCCGCCACGGAGATCACGGAGACCACGGATGCCGCGGGCAGGGACCCGCACATTACGACGACCGGGCGGCGCAGCGTGGTCGTGCGACCCGGCATCCTGCCCCCGGCCGGGCCGAAGGTGTGGGTCGACGCGTGCCACGTCGACCGCCTCGTCCCCGGCCGGGGCGTCGCGGTGCTGCTGCCGGGGGCGCGCCAGGCGGCGCTGTTCCTGCAGCCCACCGGCATGATCTATGCGCTCGACAACCTCGACCCGTTCTCGGGTGCGGCGGTGCTCTCGCGCGGCCTCACCGGTGACCACGGTGGTGAGCCGACCGTCGCCTCGCCGCTGCTCAAGCAGTTGTTCTCGCTGCGCACCGGTCGGTGTCTCGACGACGACGCGGTCGCGGTGGCCACGTACAGCGTCCGCGTCGTCGACGGGGTCGTGCGCGTCGGGCTGACGGCCTGACCCCGACCCCGGCTCAGAGGGCGGCGCGGACCGCGTCCTCAAGGCTGGCCGTCGGGCGACCCACGAGGCGGCTGAGGTCGTGGGTCCCCGTGAGCAGGCGGCCGTCACGGATGCCGCGGTCGCTGTCGGCGAGCACCGCGGCGTAGCCCTCGGGCAGACCGGCGCCGACGAGGAAGGCCGCGTACTCGTCGGTGGGGAGGTCGCGGTAGGTGACCTCGCGGCCGGACACGCGCGCCACCGTGGCGGCGTACTCCGCGAGGGTGAACGGCTCGTCGGCGCCGAGCTCGTACACCGCACCCTCGTGCCCCGGGCCGGCGAGCACGACCGCCGCGGCGGCGGCGTAGTCGTCGCGGGTGGTGGCGCTGACCCGGCCCTCGCCGGCCGCTCCCACGACGGCACCGTGCTCCAGCGTCGTGGCCAGCTGGCCGGTGTAGTTCTCGGTGTACCAGGAGTTGCGCAGCAGCGCATGGGGCAGGCCCGACTCGGCGAGCAGCTGCTCGGTCTGACGGTGCTCGTCGGCCATGAGGAGGTCGGTGTCGCCGGCCCGGGTGATGCTCGTGTAGGCGACGAAGCCGACGCCGGCACGACGAGCGGCGTCGATCACGTTGCGGTGCTGAGGGATCCGGCTGCCCACCTCGCTGCCGGAGACGAACAGGAGCCGGTCGACACCGGTGAAGGCGGCGTCGAGCGAGGCCACGTCGTCGTAGTCGGCGTGGCGCACCTCGACCCCGCGGTCGGCGAGGTCGGACAGTGCCTCCGGGCGCCGGGCTCCGGCGACGACCTCGGAGGCCGGCACCCCGGAGGCGAGGAGGTGGTCGACGACGAGACGGCCGAGGTGACCGGTGGCGGCGGTGACGAACAGGGTCATGGGGGTTCCTTCCGACGGGTCCGGCGGATGCCGGTCGCTCGCGTCAACGATGCCCGCGCGGCTTGCCTTCCCAGTCGACGGTACCCACTTTCGAGTAAGGTACTGGCGTGAAAGTGAGTGCCCCCGTCCCCACGACACCCACGACCGCCGGGACCCGCGGCCCGCTGGCGGCCTGGTTCCCCGACGGCGTCTTCGCCTCCGACTGCCCCAGCCGCGTCGTGCTCGACCACGTCATGAGCAAGTGGGGCACGCTCGTGCTGCTGGCCCTCGCCGACGGCGACGCCCTCCGGTGGACCGAGCTGCGCCGGCGGGCGCAGGGGGTGAGCGAGAAGATGCTCGCGCAGACGCTGCGCACCCTCGAGGCCGACGGCCTCGTGCACCGCGACGCCAAGCCGGTCGTGCCGCCGCACGTCGAGTACTCGCTGACGCCCCTGGGCCGGGGCCTGACGGGCCACCTCGTGCCGCTCATGGCCTGGGTGGCCGAGCACGCCCCCGACATCGTCGACCGCGAGGCCGCGGCGCCGGCTCGGACGACACGTCAGACGTCCGCTCAGACGTTGAGTCGGTAGCCGCGCCGCACGACCGTCTGCACGAGGCGGCGGTCGGGCAGCGCCGCCCGCAGGCGGCTCATGGCCATGTCGAGGGCGTGCTCGTTCTCGGCGTCGGGCAGCTCGTCGAGCAGTCGCTCGCGGGTGAGCACCGCGCCGGGCTGCGAGATGAGGGCGGCGAGCATGGCCCGGGCGCCGCGCGGCAGCGCGACGGTCTCGCCCGCGAAGGTGACGTGCGCGCCCTGGACGACGAGCGGGCCCAGCGCGGTCGCCACCTCGGCCACGCCGTGCGTGGTCAGGTGCTCGACGACCGTGCGCACGAGCGCCCCCATCCGGTACCGCTGCGGCACGACGGGCGTGACGCCGAGGTCGACGAGCGGCGCCGCCGTGACAGGCCCGACGGCCGCTGCGGGGACACCACAGCGCAGCGCCTCGACGAGCACGCCGTCCATGCCGAGCTGGGCCGCCGCCGAGACGAGCCCGTCGACCGCGGGGGCGGAGGTGAAGGTGACGACGTCGAGCTCGCGCGCCGCCACGGCCGCGACGAGCCGACCCAGCCGGCTCTCGTCGGTCGGGCGCACCCAGCGGTAGGGCGCCACGGTGAACACGGTCGCCCCGGCCGCCCGCAGCCGCTCGAGCTGCTCGACGTCCTCGTGTCCGTGCAGCTGCACGGCGACGGTGCGGCCGGCGACACCGCGTTCGAGGGCGAGGCCCACCGTCGAGCTCGTCCGCTCGTCGGCGGCGATGCCGGCGTCGTCGTGGCCCGAGGCGCGCACCGCGCCGCGTGCCTTGGGGCCGCGCACGAGGATCGCGGCCCGGTCGAGGACGGCGGCGAGCTCGTCACCCAGCCCCGCGGCATCCGCCCCCTCGACCCAGCGGCGCCAGCCGTAGGCCGTGGTCACCACGACGACGTCGGGCGGGTGGGCGATGATGGCGCGGGTGTCGGCGACGAGGTGCTCGTCCTGCTCGATGGGGGCGATGCGCACCGCGGGCGCGTGCAGCACCTCGGCCCCCCGCCGCTCGAAGGCGTCGATGAGGTCGGCCGACCGGCGGTCGGACGTCACCCCGATGCGGAACCCGCGCAGGACGGGGCCGGTCGGCGCCGCCCTGGCCGTCTCGAGCTCGTCGGTCTCGGCACGCCCGCTCCAGGCCGTCGGCGGGTGCGCGGCCCGACCCGTCGGGTCGCTCACGCGACGACCTCCAGCCACGAGGTGAGGTCGGCGAGGGCGTCGGCGTCGCCTGCCCTCCCGCCGTCCTCCGCATCCGCGACGACGGCGCCGTCGACCCGTCGGTCCCACACCTGCGACCGGCGCACCACCTCGCCGACGACGATGACGGCGGGCGAGGTCACGCCGTGTCGCCGCGCGAGGTCGGGCAGGGTGGCGACGGTGCCGACGACGCTGCGCTGGGCGGGGGTGAGACCCCGTTCGACGACGGCCGCGGGCGTCGTCGCGGGCAGGCCCGCCGCCACGAGCGCGCCGGTGAGCGGGACGAGGTTGTGCACGCCCATGAGCAGGACGATCGTGCCGCCGAGGGCGACGAGCCCACCGGCCTGCTCGTTGGTGAGCGGCACGTGCCCCGACACGACGGTGACGACGTGGCTGACCCCCCGGTGGGTGACGGGGATGCCGGCCGCACCGGGCACCCCGACGGCCGAGGTCACGCCGGGGACGACCGTGACGGGGACGCCGGCCTCGACGGCCGCCGCGACCTCCTCGCCGCCCCGGCCGAAGACGTAGGGGTCGCCGCCTTTGAGGCGGACGACCGTGAGGCCCTCGAGGGCCGCCGCGACCATGAGGCTCTCGATCCGCTCCTGCGGCACGGCGTGGTGCCCCGGCCGCTTGCCGACATCGACGATGCGCGCACCCGGCGCGAGGCGGGTGAGGTCGCCGACCTCGGCCAGCCGGTCGGCGAGCACGACGTCGGCGTCGGCCAGCGCGTCGACGGCGTCGAGGGTGAGCAGGCCCGGACCGCCGGGCCCGGCGCCCACGAGCACGACCCGACCACGCCGCGACACCGGCGCCGGCTCGGTCACGACGAGGCAGCGGCCCTCGAGCACCTCCCGCACGGCCGGACGGTCCGCCGAGCCGACGAGCACGGCGACGTGCGCCGTCTCGGCCCGGGTGGTCAGGGTGGTCAGGGTGGCGAGGTCGTCGGCGGCAGGGTCGGCGGGGTCGGTGCCGTAGACCGCCGTGGTCACGACGGCGCCGGCGCGTGACCACCGACGCACGCTGGCGTCCACCTCTCCGCTCGCCCCGACGACGAGCACCGGCACCCCACCCACGTCGGTCTGCAGCAGCATGCGGGTCGACCTCCTGGCCGGTGGAACCGTGGGGCAGGGCGCGCCCCCGCGTCTGTCGACACGGTACGAAACGCGTGTTTCTCCCACGTTTCCGGGGCGTCGGGTCACGGTAACGGTGGCCGCACGCGGACGGCGCGGTGCCGTGCGATGGTGTGCGGTGGCCGCCGGCGTGCACGGACGTCGTGCGGCATCCGGGTCGGCATCCGGGTCGGCATCCGGGTCGGCATCCGGGCGTCGTGGTCGCCGCGACGACGGCGCCTGTCAGAGTGTTGCCGTGAACCCGGTCCTCGTCGCCTCCGCCCACGGCACCGGCTCGCCGGCCGGCCGCCGTGCCGTCGGCGCCCTCGTGGCCGCCGTGGCCCGCGCCCGCCCCGAGCTCGAGGTGCGCGCCGCCTTCGTCGACGTGCAGCCCCCCGAGCCGTCGCACGTGCTCGCGGGCCTCGACGGGCGGCCGGCCCGCCTCGTGCCGCTGCTGCTGTCGGCCGGGTACCACGTGTACGTCGACCTCACCGAGGCCGCCGCCGGCTCGCCCGGCACGACGCTGTGCGGCGCGCTCGGGCCTGACCCGCGGCTGGCCGCCCTGCTGCGCGACCGGCTCGTCGAGGCGGGTCTGCGCGACGACGACGTCGTCGTCATGGCCGCGGCGGGGTCGTCGCAGCGCTCGGCCGTCGCCGACTGCGAGCGGGTGGCCGCCGACCTCTCGAGTTTGCTGGGTCGCCCGGTCACCCCGGCGTACCTCTCGGCGGCGGAGCCGACGGTGGCGGATGCCGTCGCGGCGGTGCGGGTGCCCGGCCGCCGTGTCGCCGTGGCCACGTACCTGCTCGCCCCCGGCTTCTTCGCCGACCGCGCCGCGCGTGCCGGCGGTGACCTCACCTCCCGTCCGCTGCTGCCACCCCACGGCGAGCCCCCGCCGGCGCTCGTCGACATCGTCGTCGAGCGCTACGGCTCCGGGTGACCCCCGGGTCGCCCGACCGGTACCGCACCCTCACCGCACCAGTGCGGGTGGAGACCGAGGTGCGCCGGTCGCGCTTCGCGTGCGACCTGCGGCCGGTGTCGTCGGAGGCGGCGGCCCGCGGCGTGCTGGACGAGGTCCGAGCCGAGAGCCGGGACGCCGGGCATCACTGCAGCGCCTGGGTGCTCGGCCCCGACGCGTCGACCGTCCGCAGTCACGACGACGGCGAGCCGTCGGGTACGGCCGGCGCGCCGATGCTCGACGTCCTCAGGGGACGCGCCCTCATCGACGTCGTCGCCGTGGTGTCGCGGTGGTTCGGGGGCACGCTGCTCGGCACCGGCGGACTGATCCGCGCCTACGGCGACGCGGTGGCCGCTGCGGTCGACGCCGCAGCCCTCGTCACCATGCGACGCCGCGACGGCCTCGTCGTCGACGTGCCCGCCGCCGACGGCGCCAGGGTCGAGAACGCGCTGCGGGGCCGCAGCGACACGACGGTCGACGAGTCCCGTTGGCACGCAACGGGTCTCGTGCTCCATCTCGCCGTCGAGCCCGCGTCGACCGGAGCCGTCGAGGGGGTCGTCGCCAGCCTCACCTCGGGTCTCGGCAGGGTCTCCCCCGGCCACCCGCAGTGGGTGGCGACCCGCGACCCGGGCTGACCGGCATCCGCGACGTGGAGTGGCCGTGACGGCAGCGGGCGGCGACCTGACGTGCGTTCGGCACCGCCGGCACCGCAGGGGTGCCAGGAGCGCGGCCTGACGTGCGTCCGGCACCTGGGGGCCGTCAGAGCAAGGCGAGCCGCACGAGGTTGCGCATGGCCATCGTCACGGTCATCGGCCCCACCCGGGGGATGAAGGCGGCCGCCCGCTCGAGCACCGAGTCGTCGAAGTTCTTGAACTGCGAGAAGTTCACGCAGATCGCACCCGGCTTGATCTCGTCGGCGGTGACGAGCGGGAACGACCGCGACGGCACCCCGGTGACGACGACGTCGGCGCGGGCGAGCGCCTGGGTCCGGACCTCGTCACTGTCGCGCACCGAGTGGGCGTGCCGCCCGATCGCCGGGTCGAAGACGACGGTCCCGTCCGCGTCGAGCGAGACGACCTCGGCGCCGTCGTTCGCGAGCATCGCCGCGAGCGGCCGTCCCACGACGTCGCTGCGGTTGATGACGCAGGCGGTGACCCCCTCGAGGGGCGCGCCCTCGCCCGAGCGGCGCAGTCCCGCGTCGTCGAGCAGCTTGAGGATGGCCAGCGGGGTGCACGGCAGGATGGCGCGGCGGCCGCCGTCGAGCCGCCGTCGGTTCTCGTAGAGCATGCGGCTCCAGAACGAGTGCATCCCCTCGACGTCCTTGCGGGGATCGACGAGCTCGCGTAGCCACGGGTCCTCGTGCTCGTCGGCGAGGGGGTAGTAGTTGAAGATGCCGTGCACGGCCGGGTCGGCGTTGGCCTCGCGGACCGCGTCGGCCGCGGCGGCCGGCTCGACGTCGCGGAGCACGAAGTCGATGCCGACGTCGGCCGCCCCGCGCGCCGCCCACTGGGCGTAGGTGCGAGCCGGTCCCTCGGCCCGGCTGAGCAGGCCGACGATGCGGGGGGTGGCACCGGTCCGCGCGGTGAGGGTGGCGACGTCCGCGCGCACCTCCTCCCGGAACCGGGCCGCCACCTCGGCGGGGTCGACGACACGTGCCGGCACGCGGGCTCTCCTCGGTCTCGGGGGTTCGACGTGCTGCGGCGGCATCGGCCGGTCCGCAGCGACACAGAGCCTAGCGACGACGCGGTCGGAGCCGTCGACGGGCGGGCACCGGTCGGGTCGGCGACCACGACGGCGGCCGGCCGGTGCGTGAGACCATGCCGCGCATGGCCTTCCACATCGCGGGCGACCCCGCCGCCGACCAGGTCCTCGACGAGCATCCGTTCGCGGTCGTCGTCGGGATGATGCTCGACCAGCAGTACGGGATGGAGCACGCCTTCCGCGGCGGGCACAAGGTGCTCACGCGCTTCGGCACCCTCGACCCGGCGGCCATCGCCGACGCGGACCCCGACGAGTTCACCGCCATGGCCTCGACTCCCCCGGCCATCCACCGCTTCCCCGGCTCGATGGCGAAGCGGCTGCAGGAGCTCGCCGCCCTCGTCGTCGAGCGTTACGACGGCGACGTCACCCGGCTCTGGACCGAGGCGACGTCGGGCCGGGACCTGCTCAAGCGCGTGCAGGAGCTGCCCGGGTTCGGGAGGCAGAAGGCCCAGATCTTCGTCGCGCTGCTCGCCAAGCAGCTGGGGGTGCGGCCCGAGGGGTGGGAGGCGGCGGCCGGCGACTACGCCCTTGACGGGTACCGCTCGGTGGCCGACGTCGTCGACGGCGACACCCTGCTCAAGGTGCGCGAGTTCAAGCAGGCGAAGAAGGCCGAGGCGAAGGCCAGGGGCTGACACCCGAGCCGCCGCGAACACACCGAGCAACGTGGAAGTCCCCGAGTTGCAACTCGGGGACTTCCACGTTTCTCGGTGTGTTTCGGGGCCGAGGGGGTCAGTCGGTGAGGAACCCGAGCAGGTCCGCGCGGGTGAGCACCCCGACCGGCTTGCCGTCCTCGACGACGAGCACGGCGTCGCTGTCCTCGAGCTCCTTCCGGGCGGCGGCGACCGGCGACCCGGTGCCGACGAGCGGCAGTCCGCCCGACATGTGCCGGCTCACCGGGTCGGCGAGGTGCGCCTTGCCGGTGAAGAGCAGCTCGAGCAGCTCGCGCTCGCTGACCGACCCGGCCACCTCGCCCGACATGACGGGCGGCTCGGCCTTGACGACCGGCATCTGCGAGACGCCGTACTCGCGCAGGATCTGCACGGCGTCGCGGATGGTCTCGTTCGGGTGGGTGTGCACGAGCGCCGGCAGGTCGCCGGACTTGCTGCGCAGCACGTCGCCGACCGACGTCGTCGTGTGGTCGTCGAGGAAGCCGTACGAGTGCATCCACTCGTCGTTGAAGATCTTGCTGAGGTAGCCCTTGCCGGAGTCGGGCAGCAGCACGACGACGACGGCGTCCTCGGGGAGGTCCTTCGCGGCACGGAGGGCAGCGACGACGGCCATGCCGCACGAGCCGCCGACGAGCAGGCCCTCCTCGCGGGCGAGCCGACGGGTCATGGCGAAGCTGTCGGCGTCGCTGACGGCGATGACCTCGTCGACGACCGACGGGTCGTAGGCGCCGGGCCAGAAGTCCTCACCGACACCCTCGACGAGGTAGGGCCGGCCGGTGCCGCCGGAGTACACCGAGCCCTCGGGGTCGGCGGCGACGATGCGCACCTCGCCGCCCGAGACCTCCTTGAGGTAGCGGCCGCAGCCGCTGATGGTGCCGCCGGTGCCGGCGCCCGTGACGAAGTGCGTGACCCGGCCGTCGGTGTCGTTCCAGATCTCCGGACCGGTCGAGAGGTAGTGGCTGTTCGGGCCCTCGGGGTTGAAGTACTGGTTCGGCTTCCACGCCCCGTCGATCTCCTCGACGAGGCGGTCGCTCACCGAGTAGTAGGAGTCGGGGTGCTCGGGCTCGACGGCGGTCGGGCACACGACGACGCGGGCGCCGTAGGCGCGCAGCACGTCGCGCTTGTCCTGGCTGACCTTGTCGGGGCACACGAAGACGCACTGGTACCCGCGGCGCTGGGCGACGAGGGCGAGCCCGACGCCGGTGTTGCCGCTCGTCGGCTCCACGATCGTCCCGCCGGGCTTGAGCGAGCCGTCGCGCTCGGCCGCCTCGACCATGCGCAGGGCGATGCGGTCCTTCACCGACCCGCCGGGGTTGAAGTACTCCACCTTCGCCAAGATGGTCGCCTTGACGCCGGCGTCCTCGACGACCTTCGACAGCTTGACGAGCGGGGTGTTGCCCACGAGGTCGGCCACGTTCTCCACGTACTTCATGGCGCCAGTCTCGCAGACCCCGGACCCCCTCCCGACGCCCCCGGACCTCGGCGGGCGTCGCCCGATGCCCCTGATACCCCGCAGGCGGCCGGATGCCGTGCGGTGGCCGGTCGCCCTCCGTGCACAGGGTGGTCGGTGGCCGGGCACGCACCGTCAGGCGTGCGCGTTACCGTGGTGACGGCAGCACGAGACGCAGGAGGCACGGGGGCATGGGTCGGGCACGACGGGCGAGGCGGATCGCCCAGCGGGCGGCGTACGGCGGCGGGGTCGGCGCGGCCGGCATCGGCGCCCTCGGCCTGCTCGGCTGGGGCCTGCTCAAGGTCGAGGCGCGCATCACGCGCCGCCTCGTGGGCCCGTCCACGGGTGACGCCCCCGACGACGACGGCCTCTACGGCTCGGGCGCCGGCACCCCGCTCCGCCTCCTCGTCCTCGGCGACTCGACGGCGGCCGGGCTCGGGGCCGAGCACCCGCACCAGACCATCGGGGCGACCATCGCGAGCGGGGTCGCCGCGTTCAGCGGTCGCCCCGTCGAGCTGACCAACGTCGCCGTCAGCGGCGCCGAGTCGACCGGTCTCGACGAGCAGGTCGAGCGCGGTCTCGCGGCCGTCACGGCGCCCGACGTCGCGCTCGTGCTCATCGGCGCCAACGACGTCACCCACCGGATCGAGCGCTCGGTCGCGGTGCGTCACCTCGAGATGGCCGTGCGCCGGCTGCGCGAGTCGGGCTCCGAGGTCGTCGTCGGCACCTGCCCCGACCTCGGCGCCATCGAGCCGCTGCAGCAGCCCCTCCGCTCGCTCGCGCGGCGCTGGTCGCGCGACCTCGCGGCGGCCCAGACCGTGGCCGTCGTCGAGGCCGGGGGGCGGGCGGTCTCCATCGGCGACCTGCTCAGCGCCGTCTTCAGCGCCGAACCCAAGGTCATGTTCAGCTCGGACCGGTTCCACCCCAGCCCTGCCGGCTACGCGCGCGTGGCGGCGGCGCTCATGCCGACCGTCAGCGCCGCCCTCGACCTGTTCGGCGAGCGCTCCGCCCCGACCCCGCCCAACGTCCGCCGCGGCGAGGGCGTCGACCCGGTCGCCGTCGCGGCCACCCGGGCGGTCGCCAACCCGGGCACCGAGGTCGCCCCGACCGAGGTCGGCGGCCAGTCGCGCGGCCCGCGCGGACGCTGGGCCATGCTGCTGCACCGGGTGCGCCCCGTCGCGGTGCCGTCGAGCGACCCGAGGCCGAGGCCCGACGACCACGACGAGACCGCCACCGACGAGCGCGGGTCCGTCGACGCCGCGCCTGGCACCGCGACCAGCGACCCGGACCGCGACCCGAACCGCGACTCGGACCGCGACTCGGACCGCGACCCGGAGAGGGACTCGTCCGTCACGAGCGACGCCCGCGTCTGATCCGGCCCCACGCCCGTCCGGCCCGCTCCGGACACGGCAGCGCCCGGCATCCCATCGAGGATGCCGGGCGATGCAGGTCCGTACGGGGCGTCAGCCGCCGAGGGACATGACCTGCGAGGCGGGCGGGGCCTTGATGCCGAGGTCCTCGTTCCACTTCGAGAAGTTGAGCTCGCCCGGCGTCTTCTTCGTGCCGGTGAAGCGGACGACCTCGTTGGCGTCCTTGCTCACGTAGAGCGCGCCGTTCTCCTTGCCGCTGCGGTCGGTGAGCACCCAGCAGTCGATCCCGTCGACGCTCTCCTCGGCCACGTCGGACGCGAGCTGCGAGCTGTTGACCGACCCGAAGGCCTTGTCGGCGAAGGTCTTGAGGCTGAGGCTCTTGACCATCGAGGCGGCGCTCGAGGGCGCCTTGATGAACTTGTCGCCCGCCTTCTGCACCGAGGCGGGGGCGCCCTGGCGCTTCCAGAACGTCGCGTCGGCCTGGATGTAGACGGCGTCGTCGACCGAGATGACCCGGGCCTTGCCCTGCTTGTCGGTCTCGATGCTCACGTCGGCGGTCTTGCCGTCGCTCGTGCCCTTGTAGTCGATCTTCATCGTCTCGCCGTTCTGCTCGATCTCGCCCGAGAAGGCGGCCGAGGTGGCCTTGAGGGCGTTGTCCTTGGCCTTCTCGAGGATCTGCGCGGCCTCCGAGCTGTCGCCGCCCATGTCGCCGGCGTCGGAGCTCGACGACATGGTCTCGCTCGGCGTCGCGCCCGGGTCGCTCGTCATGGTCGGCATGGCCGAGCCGGCGCTCGACGCGGCGGCCGCGGGCGTGCTCGGCGTGTCGGTCTTGCCGCAGGCGGCCGCCCCGAAGGTCAGCGCGACGGCGCCTGCGAGCGCCGCGATGCGCGTGCTGGTGGTTCTCATCTCTCCCCCGTCAGTGTGTGTCGGTGTGCCGGTGGGCACCGCGCCCGGGGGTACCGGGCACCGGGCGGCTGGCCGCCCTCGGCGTCTTACCCTGCCACGACCGACGGCGCACCGTGGGCAGGTTCACCGGGTCGGCGGATGGTCGACCCCACCGGAGACTCGCGTCAGCCGCCGAGCGAGCCTCGCGTCAGCCGCCGAGCGTGATGACCTGCGAGGCGGGAGGTGCAGCCACGGTGAGGGGGGCGTTCCACCCGCTGAAGTCGAGCTGGGTGCCGCCGCGCTCGGTGAAGCGGACGATCTGGTTGCCGTCCTTCGAGACGTAGAGCGCCCCCTGCGCCTCGCCGTCCGGGCCGGTGACGACGAGGCAGTCGACGCCGTTGACCGTCTTCTCGGTGACGTCCGGGGCGAGGTCGTTCGCGTCGAGCCCGTCGAACGCCTTCACCGCGAGCGAGGTGAAGGAGAAGCTGCGGGCGAGCGAGGTCGCGTCACCCGGCGCCTTGACGAACTTGGACCCCGCCTTCTGCACCGAGGCGGGGGCGCCGGACGACTTCCAGAACGCGGCGTCGGCCTGCACGAAGTTGCCCGAGGGCACGATGATGATGCGCGCCTTCCCCTGCTTGGGGGACGACACGGAGATGTCGGCGGTGGAGGCGTCGACGGCGCCCGTCGACGTGATCTCGATGCGGCCCCCGTCATCGGGCACGCCGCCCTTGAAGGTCACCGTCCGGGCCGCCAGGGCGTTGGCCTTGGCCTTCTCGAGCACCTGGGCCGCGGCCGACGTGCTCGACCCGCCGCCGGCGGTCGAGCCCGACGTCGAGGTCGCGCTCGAGGGCGCGGTCGAGGGCGCGGCCGTGCTCGTCGTCGCGCCGGCCGCCGGGTCGCTCGTGCCCGCGCTCGCGCTGCCGACGGCGGGCGACGGCGCGCCCGCGGACGGCGTGGTCTCGCCGCTGCAGGCGGTGAGGGCGACGGCGACGGCGGCCGAGCCGACGGCAGCCACCACCCAGGTCGAGAAAGACGACATTGGTTCTCCACTGTGAGAAGGCGCCGACCGGTCGCGGCAGGGCGGGCGACCGGCCGCGTGTCGCGGCCGGCGTGCACCGGTTGTCGGCCCAGCCTAGGCAGCGCCCCACGCGGCGGCCGGAGCCGGCGGACGTGACCCCGTGACGCCGACCGCGTACGATCCTGCTGACTAAGCGAGCGCTTACCTGCGCTCGACGTGACCCGTGGCCGGCGACGTCGCCGACCGTCCGCAGGAGGACCTGATGCCCGAAGCCGTCATCGTCTCGACCGCCCGCTCCCCCTTCGGTCGGGCCTTCAAGGGCTCGCTCAGGGACGTGCGCCCCGACGACCTCGCCGCCACCGTCGTCCAGGCGGCCCTCGACAAGGTGCCGGCCCTCGACCCGTCGCTCGTCGAGGACGTGTACCTCGGCTGCGCGGAGCCCTCCGGCAAGCACGGGTCGAACATGGCGCGCGTCGTCGCCACCCTGCTGGGGCTCGACCGCACACCGGCGGCGACGGTCAACCGCTTCTGCGCCAGCTCGGCCCAGACCACGCGCATGGCCTTCCACGCCATCAGGGCCGGCGAGGGCGACGTCTTCGTGTCCGCCGGTGTCGAGTGCGTGTCGCAGTACACCGACTGGGCCGGGGCCGGTGGGGCCAAGGCCGATGCGCAGAACCCCCGCTTCGCGGAGGCGCAGGAGCGCACGAAGCGCACCGCCGAGAGCAACGACACCTGGACCGACCCTCGCGAGCGGGGCGAGCTGCCCGACGTCTACATCGCCATGGGCCAGACCGCCGAGAACGTCGCCACGTCGTGCGGCATCGGCCGCGACCGGCAGGACGAGTGGGGCGTCACCTCGCAGAACCGCGCTGAGGCCGCCATCGCCCGCGGCTTCTTCGACTGGGAGATCACGCCCGTCACGACCCCTGACGGGACCGTCGTCACGAAGGACGACGGGCCCCGCGCGGGCGTCACCCTCGAGGGCGTGCAGGGCCTGAACCCCGTCTTCCGCCCGGAGGGCACCGTGACGGCCGGCAACTGCTGCCCCCTCAACGACGGCGCCGCGGCGCTCGTCGTCATGAGCGACACGCGTGCCAAGGAGCTCGGGCTCGACCCGCTCGCGCGGGTCGTCTCGACCGCCGCGACAGGTCTCTCGCCCGAGGTCATGGGGCTCGGCCCCGTCGAGGCCAGCCGCCTGGCCCTGCAGCGGGCGGGCCTGACCATCGGCGACCTCGACCTCTACGAGATCAACGAGGCGTTCGCGGTGCAGGTGCTGGCCTCGGCCGACCGGCTCGGCATGGACTACGACCGACTCAACGTCAACGGCGGCGCCATCGCCATCGGCCACCCGTTCGGGGCGACCGGGGCCCGCATCACGGGCACGATCATCAACGCGCTGCGCGAGCGCGACGGGCAGTTCGGCCTCGAGACGATGTGCGTCGGTGGCGGCCAGGGCATGGCCGTCGTCTTCGAACGACTCTCCTGAGCCCTCGGGGGCTCAGCCCACGGCGTGACGGATGCCGGTCAGCAGGGCGGCCACGTCGGCATCCTCACGTCGTGGCGAGAGCGCGCACACGTCGTGGACCACGACGGTGAGCTGGTCCATGAGGACGGCCGGACCGAGGTCGGGCACGGGAGGTGCACCGTCGGGGTGGCCGCCCGCCACGGCCGCCCGGTCGGCGAGGCGCTGGACCGCCTCGCACACGGCCGGGGAACGCGAGAGCGCGTGGTCGAGCGGCAGCTGCTGCCACCGCTCGACCATGCGCCTCAGCTCGACGGCCACCCCGGGCGGGATCGGCGAGTCGCCCGAGGGGACCGTCACGGGGGTCAGTCGCGCAGGCGGGCGAACAGACGGACGAACTCGATGTAGAGCCACACGAGCGTGACGATGAGCCCGTGGGCCAGCAGCCACGAGTACTTCGACGGGGCACCGACGCGCACGGCGTTGTCGATGGAGTCGAAGTCGATGGCGAGGGAGTAGGCCGCGAGGGCCACACCGACGACCGAGAGGATGACGCCGAAGCCGCTGCTGCCGCCGAAGCCCCAGCCGTCGAGGACGCCGGTCATGAGCAGGACGACCTGGAGCAGCGAGAAGATGCCGTAGCCGACGATGGCGAAGAAGAACATGCGCCGCGTCTTGCTCGTCACCTTGACGAAGCCGGTCGCGTAGCCGGCGTACATGGCCACGAAGGTGCAGGCCGTGGCGAGGACGGCCGTCATGACGACGCCCTCGTACCTCGGGATGGAGTTGATGTACTGGCTGAACGCGCCGACGAAGGCACCCTGCAGCACGGCGTAGACCATGATGAGCGGGACCGACACCTTCTTCATGAAGGCGATGGCGAACCCGAGGGCGAGCGTGCCGAACATGCCGCCCAGCCACAGCGGCAGGGTCAGGCCGGGGCTGCCGCTCGTGAGCACCCACGACGCGGCGGCGACACCGACCGTGACGACGAAGAGCACGAGGCTCTTGACGATGACGTCGTCGAGGGTCACGCGGCCGGTGTCGACCGACCCGGCGGTGTCACGCGCGTACATCTCGTCGAGCTGCTGGGCGCTCATCGCGTCCTGCGCGGCGTAGCCGGCGCTCGCCTGCTGCATGCCCTGCTGGGCGCCCTGGCCCTGCCGGCCCTGCTGCGGCTGGCCGAAGCCGGCGTAGCGCTCCTTCTCGATCTGTTTGTTGAGCCGGTCGAAGACCGGGTTGGTACCTGCCATGAGTGAGTGCCTCCCCGACACTGGTGGCCGCGGGTGCGGCGTCTGTCACCAGACTAAGCGAACGGGGGGTCTCGGTTGGTTCCCGCACGCGCGCGCGAGGCCGCGTGTCCACCACGCCCGACCCCCGGCATCCGGCCTCGGCATACTGTCGGTGCTGCGACACGCCCCCGTGGCCCAACTGGCAGAGGCAGGCGACTTAAAATCGCCACAGGTGAGGGTTCGACCCCCTCCGGGGGTACGACAGGCGCGACCGGAGGGCGGCTCGCGCCACGCACCGACGGTGCCGGGCGGGGCATCGTACCCATCCGTCGCCGCGGTGGGCGGCGTGGGAATCGTCGTTTTCGGGCACTCCCCCGTAGAATCGGGGGGACAGAGGACCACCCGGGGCCTGATGACGTGCCGGCGGGACACTTCCGGTCGCGCCCGCGCGGACGGACGACACCGAAGGAGCCGCGTGCCGAAGCAGCAGGCCGACGCGCTCGGACGGGGTGCGGTGGCGACACCCGCCCTCCCGAGCAGCCGACTCGCCGATCTCGTGCTGCGCTGGTACGCCGTCGTCCTGCGGGTGCTGCGCGACGAGCTGCCGGCCGGTGTGGCCCAGGCCTGGGGCGACCAGCTCGTGCGCCGCGGCATGCTCGGCATGGCCCTCATCGGCGTCGGCTCGCTCACCCCGGCCTTCCTGCCCCCCGACGCCCCGATCGTGCGCACGCTGCACCTGCAGTGGCTCAGCACGGGTGCCGGCCGCTTCTCGGCCACCCTCGTGCTCGTCGCCGGCATGGCCCTGCTCGTCGACGCCTGGCTGCGCATGCGCCCCCGCGAGGGGTCGGCGCGGCTGCACCGCTACACGTGGCTGCTGTGGAGCCTGCCGGTGCTGCTCGCGCCGCCGCTCTTCAGCCGTGACGCCTACAGCTACGCCGCCCAGGGGCGCATCGTCGGGCTGGGCCTGAACCCCTACGAGGTCGGCCCGGTGTACGTCACCGGCGAGTTCCAGCAGTACCGCGACCAGGTCGACCCGATGTGGCTGTTCACGCCGGCGCCGTACGGCCCGCTCGCCCTGCAGCTGCAGCACGCCATCGTCTTCGTCACCGGCGACAACGCCTACCTCGCGGCGCTCGCCATGCGCCTGCCGGCCCTCGCGTCCGTCGCCCTGCTCGCCTTCACCCTGCCGCGCCTCGCCCGCCGCTTCGGCGTCAGCGCCGACCGCGCGCTGTGGCTCGGCGTCTTCAACCCGCTCGTCATGATGCACCTCGTCGGCGGCGCCCACGGCGACGCCATGATGATCGCGCTCGTCTCGCTCGCACTCCTGCTCGCCGCCCGCGGCCAGCTCTTCTGGGCCAGCGCTACCATCGCCCTGTCGGCCAACTTCAAGCAGACCGCCGTACTCGCGCTCATCGGGGTCGTGGGCCTGGCCATGCAGGCCGACACCGGGCCACGCTCGAAGGCGGCCAAGTTCGTCCGGGCCGGCGTCGTGCACGGCGGCGTCGCCGCGGCCACGTTCACCCTGCTCACGGCGGTGTCCGGCCTCGGGTGGGGCTGGATCCCCAACCTCGCGGTGCCGGCGTCGCTGCGCTCCCTGCTCAGCCCGCCCACCCTGCTCGGCACGGCCCTCGAGGGCCTGCTGCGCATCTCCGGCGTGCCCGACTCGTGGGTCGCGGCCGCGGTGCCGCGCGTGCAGACCCTCGGCATGCTCGTGGGCCTCGTCGTCATCGCCCTCATCGCCTGGCGGGTGGGACCCCGCCGGCCGGTGTTCGCCAGCGCGGCCGTGCTGCTCGTCCTCTGCGCCTCCGGGCCGGTCGTGCACCCGTGGTACCTCCTCTGGGGCGGCGTCCTGCTCGCGGCCTGCCGCATCGGCGAGCGCACCGTCGAGGCGATGGTGTGGGTGACGCTGTTCTTCGCGTGCTACGGCACGGTCGACGCGACGGTCTCGAACGGCACGTGGGCCCTCGGGGTCACCGCCGCCGCGTGGTTGCTCGTCAAGATGGTGCGCCGCCACCGCGAGGGTGACACCGGCGACGCCGACGGCGACGGGCCGGGCGAGAACCGAGGCCTGCTCGACGGCTTCGGCCGCCTGTCCGGCCTCGACGACCGCCGCACCCCGAGCCGGTCCCGCACCGCGCACACGATCATCTCCTGACGGTCGGCGACCGCGGTGTCGTCGGTGTCGTCGGCGTCGTCGGTCGGTGACCGCTCGTCCTGCCCGTCGGCGCCCCCGACCTTGCTCTCGCTACGATGCCGCGCGTGGTCAGGGTGAGCAGGGCGGGTCGGATGGACCCGCGCGCAGTCGGTCGGTGGGTGCTGCGCCGGCCACCGGTCGAGTGGGGCACCGCCCTCGTCGTGCTCGTGCTGCTCGCGTCCGGGCTGTTCGGCGGCCTGCGCGAGGTCGACACCGACCCCGTCCGGCCCCTCGTGCTCGGTGCGCCCGTCACCGCCGAACCGGTGCAGCTCACCGTCGAGGCCGTCTACACGGTGACGCAGTTCCCCGGCATCCCCGCCTCCGGCGACACCCCGGAGGCCTACCCCGACGACCCGAGCGGCGGGCGGTTCGTCGTCGTCGAGGGCACGGTGACGAACACGAGCGACGCGACGCTTCGCTCCGACGTGCTCTACCGGCTCATCGGCCTCGACGGCGACGAGGGTGGGGATGGCGACGGGGGCGCCGGCGGGTTCGTCTCGCGCACCCGTCCCGGCGAGCTCGTGCCGGCGGCCGACGCCCGACCCGCCCTCGCCTACACGATGCCCGAGAAGCGCGCCCTCACCTCGGCCCAGCCCGGACTCACCTACCGCGTGGCGTGGCTCTTCGACCAGTCGAGCAGCCGGCCCGCCCCCACCCGTCTACAGGTCGCCGTCAACGAGCACACCTGGCGCCAGGACACCCTCGACTTCAGCTACGGCTGGAAGGACCCCGAGCCGCGTGCCCGGGCCGAGGTGCCGGTCGGGACGGGGAGACCGTCGTGACCGGACGCAGACTGCCCAGACCGCAGCGCTCGACCCTCGGGGTGGGCGCCCTCGTCGTGGCCGGGCTCTCGGTGTCGCAGGCCCTGTCGACCGTCGTCCCCTCCCCCACCGACGGAGGCGCCGGCGAGGGCTCGCAGCGCCCCTTCGTGCGCGAGGCCACCGTCGGGCAGCCGACCTCGCTGCGTACCGGCGAGCTGCTCGTGACCGACGTCGAGGGGGCCACGACGGTGACGGCCCCCTTCGCGCAGCCGGCCACGACGCAGGGGGTCTTCGTCGTGCTGCGCTTCTCGTGGACGCCGACGCACGAGCGCTCGACCGTCACGACCGTCACCCTCACCGACGCCCGTGACCGCACCTACCGCGTCGGGCTGGTCGGCTCGGGCCGCGACGGGGTCGCCTGCCTCGGCCCGCCCCCGGGCGTCACCGCCCTGTGCACCGCCGCCGTCGAGGTGCCACGCGACGCCCTGCCCGGCGCCACCGTGCGCCTCGAGACCAACGGCTTCGACCCCGGCTGGGACGACGTCGCCGAGCTCGCCCTGCCGGTCGACGACGCTAGCGCGGCCACCCTCGGCAGCGGGCGCACCGCCGCCGTCGACTCGACCTACCGGGGGCTCACGTGAGCCAGCCGACGCCGACGTCACCGACCGCGAATGCCGGCCGCCCGGCATCCGTCGCCCCCTCGCGCACGTCGTGGTGGCGGCGCAACGCCGTGGGCCTGGCCCTGCTGCCCGTCGCGGTCGCGGCCGCGCTGGCCGGGAACGGCCAGCGGCTGCAGACCCTGTGGTGGGAGGGTGACCTGCACGCCGTGCAGCGCCCCGGTGACGACGGGATCGTGCGCTTCGTCGACGAGTACGACGACGGGCACCACCGGTGGGCCATCGAGCCCGCCGTGTCACTCGTCGGCGTCGTGCCCGCGACGACGCTCCCGGGCTACGACGGCAGCCCCCAGGAGGTGCAGCTGCCCACGGGGGCCCGCCTCTGGAGGGTGACGCTGCACGTCGACGCACCCAGCGACATGATCCTCAGCGGCTGCCGGCTCGCCCTGGCCGACGCCGACGGCACCCGGTGGGAGGCGGGCTCGAACGCGCTGCAGTCGTCGGCGATCGAGCCGGCCTCACCCTGCACCCCACCGGGGCAGGTCGGCCCGACGTGGCTGCCCGGAGCGCCGCGACCGACGACCGACGACGGCGCCGAGCGGCCGCCCGCCTACGACGTCGACAGCTACGTCGTCACCTCGGGCGACGCCGCGCCGACCGAGGTGTGGCTGTGGTGGAACCCGCCGGAGTTCGCGGCCCTGCCGCTCAGCGGTCCGGGCGGCGCGGGCGGCGAGGTCAGTAGCGGGGGCTGAGGGGGGCGACGGCCGGCTGGGGCGTCACGTCGACGGCGCCGCCGGGCAGCCGGGTGATGATGCGGTCGACCGCGGCGGCGATGAGCCCGACGAGCAGCAGCGTGTAGGCGGCGCCGCTGACGAGGGAGAGCCACGGCGCGAAGGCGAGCCCGGTCGACGGGTCGACGGGCCCACGTACGACCCGGATCAGCTCGCTGACCCCCCACTCGACCGCGCGGGCGACGCTGAAGACGATGCAGAAGAGCAGCATCGGCACGAGCCCGGCGGCCACGAGCAGCCGCACGCCCTGGGCGAAGGTGCCGAAGCGCTCGCGCAGGTCGGCGGTGGCGCCACGACCGAGCCGGCGCACAGGCGCGGGCAGGCGCGTCCGCGCGGTGTGCAGGGCGGCACGGGCGCGGGTGGGTCCGGGTCGCCCCGGCCCGGCCACCGCGAGGGGCACTGCGAGAGGCACCGACCGCAGCGACTGGCCGCGCAGGGCGGCGCTCTGGCCGTAGGCGACGGCGCCGACGGTCAGCCAGGCCACGGGCACGACGACGAGGTCGGTGCCGTCGGCGAGCAGGCCGACGACCCACTCGACGGCCGTCCGCACCGGCACCCCGACCGGGCCGAGCACGTCGACGACGGCGTGCCACCGGTCGAGCACCCAGACGGTGAAGGCCCGCGAGTCGCGCCAGCGCGCGAAGACGTCGACCAGACCGGTCGCCCAGGCGGCGACCGAGAAGATCCAGAAGATCTCGACGTAGGCGGCGAAGAGCCCCATGCCGGTGCTCCTCGACGCGAGGTCGAACCCGTTGATGAGCCGGCGCAGGGCGAAGGTCACGACGACGACGCCGATGATGACGGCGGTGCCGCCGAGGACGAAGCGGTTCGGCCCCGACGAGCCGCCGTAGAAGAAGTCCGCGTTCGACCGGAACTCGGCGAAGGCCGCGCTGTTGACGAACTGGCGCCGGTCGGCCTCGAGCAGCCCCTGGGCCGAGTACACGGTGAGGAACGGGACGAGCATGCTCGCGAGCAGGCCGAGCTGGCGGTTGGTCGCCGTCGCGAGACGCCGGCGCCGTGGTGGGCCAGGCGGGCCGTCGGCGGTGGCGGGCACCCCACCCGGGTCGCGGCCGAAGCCGGCGTGGCGAAGCGAGGGCGAGAGGGCGCGCAGCATGAAGACGATGGCGGCGAGGGTGCCGATCGGGGCGAGCGGCAGCAGCAGCTGGGCGGCGACCGGGTGCTCGTCGCTCAGCTCGACGGCCGCCCAGATGACGGCGCCCCGCACGGCGGCGCCGAGCAGGAAGAGGGTCAGCAGCACCGGCAGGTGGCGCCCGGCGAGACGCAGCCCGTCGACGACGACCGCGAAGGCGTCACCGACCCCCTGCCTCAGCCTGTCCACGGCCGGCAGTCTAGGGCCCACCGCCACGGCGGCGCCGCCGGTGTCGACCCCCTTCGACCGGTGTCGACAGGTGCCGACACCCGTGGCCGCGGGTCAGACCTGGCTCAGGGCGATGCCGTCGAGGATGTCGTGCTCGGAGGTGATGACCTCACCGATGCCGGCCCGATCGCGCAACCGGGTGACGATGCGGCTCCAGACCAGCGCACCGGCCCCGATGACGTCGACGCGGCCGGGGTGCATGTAGGGCAGGGCCGCCCGCCGCTCTCGGGTCATGGCGAGCAGGTCGGCGCAGGCCGCGAGGGTCTCGTCCACCCCTCCCCGGGCGAGGTGGATGCGCTCGGGTTCGTACGTCGGCAGCCGCAGCCGGTGGGCCGTGATCGTCGTGACGCTGCCCGCGAGGCCGACGAGCGCCCGGATGCCGTCGAAGCCGACCTCCGCGGCCGCGGCGTCGATGGCGGCGTCGACGTCGCGCGTGGCGGCCGCGATCTGGTCCGGCGTCGGCGGGTCGCTGAGGAGGTGGCGCTCGGTCATGCGCACGCACCCGACGTCGACCGACCGGGCCGCCTCGACGGCATCCGTGCCGCGGACGAACTCCGTCGAGCCACCGCCGAGGTCGACGACGAGGTAAGGGCCGGGCACCCCGCCGCCGACGAGGTCGCCCGTGGCTCCGGTGAACGAGAGGGAGGCCTCCTCGTCGCCCGACACGACCTCGGGGGTCACGTCGGCGCCCCAGTGCTCGGCGAAGGCCCGGCGCACGCCCTCGACGAACTCGCCGGCGTTGCGGGCGTCGCGGGAGGCGGAGGTGGCCACGAACCGCACCCGCTCGGCGCCGAGCTCGCGGCAGGAGGCGGCGTACTCGGCGGCGACACGCAGGGTGCGCTGCATCGACTCGGGCGCGATGACGCCCGTGCGGTCGACGCCGTGGCCGAGGCGCACGATCTCCATGCGGCGCAGCACGTCCGTGACCGCCCGTGTGCCGCGGTCGATGTCGGCCACGAGCAGGCGGATGCTGTTGGTACCGCAGTCGACCGCGCCGACGCGCACCGTCGTTCCTGAGGCGTCGTGGGTGTCGGGGGTGCTGTCGCTCATCGCTGCGCCTGCTCGTCGGAGGTGTCGTCGCGCCGGTGCTGGTCGGCGCACGAGAACGGCTGCCACCACGGCTCGAGCATCTCGAGCGCCTCGTCGCCGAGGGGGTTGACCCCCGGGCCGGCGGCGAGGGAGTGGGCCACGAGCACGTGCAGGCACTTGACCCGGGTCGGCATGCCCCCGGCCGAGACACCGTGGATCTCGGGGACGTCACCCAGCTCGGCGCGCGAGGCGAGGTAGGCCTCGTGGGCCCGCGCGTAGGCCGCCGCCAGCTGCTCGTCGTCGGCGAGACGCTCCGTCATCGTCCGCATCGTGCCGGCCGTCTCGAGGGTGCTCACGGCGCCGGTGAGGCGCGGGCACGTGGCGTAGTACGTCGTCGGGAAGGGCGTGCCGTCGGGCAGCCGCGGCTGGGTGCGCAGCACGTCGGGCTCCCCGCACGGGCAGCGGTGCGCCACGGCGGCCACGCCACGCGGCGGCCGGCCGAGCTGGCGGTGGACCGCCTCGAGGTCGGCCGGGTCGACGCCGTCGGTGCCGTCGGTGCCGTCGACGGAGAGGTCGGCGGTGCCCGCCGGGTCGGGGTCGGTCATGCCGTCGTCACTTCTTCTGCGGCAGGCCGGCGGTCGGGCGGTCGGCGATCTGGATCGACTGCCACACCTTGCCGTACCAGGGCGCCGCGTCGTTGGCCATGGGCGCGGAGACGACGGGCGCGGCCGCGGCGTCGTCGGGGCGGTCGGTCTGCGACGGGTCGATGACCGAGTAGGCGCGGTCGCCGACGCGCACGAACTTCAGCCGCTCGCGAGCCTGCACCTCGACGTACGACGGGTCCTTCCACAGGGCGGCCTGCCGTTCGAGGGCGGCGACGGTCTCACGCTGCTGCGCGATGCTGGCCCTCGTCTCGGACGTGCCGTGCTGCTGCTGGACGAGCGAGCGGATGGTCGGCACGAGCGTCACGGCGAGCATGACGACGATGCCGATGAGGATCGCCCCTCGCACCCAGGCCTGCGACGGCGGCGGCGCCACCGGAGCGGCGACCTTCGCCCGCGCGGCCGTCGGCGGCCGTGAGCGCGAGGGGGCCGGGCGGGCTCCCCGCGGGGCGCCGGACGCGGAGCGGCCGGAGCCGGCCCCGCCGCCGGCGCGACCCTGCCCGGGACGGGGTCCGGTGCGCGGACCGGTGCGGGTGGGGGCCGTGGACGGGCGTGCCGGACCGCCGGACCGGCTCGTCGAGGACGAGCTGCGGCCCGGGCGGGGGGTCGGCATGCGGTCGGCCACGGCCCGCCCCCGTCAGGCCTGCCCGCCGAAGCGGCTCGCGTCGAAGCGCGGGAAGGCGCCCGTGCCGGCGTAGACCGCGGCGTCGTCGAGCTCCTCCTCGATGCGAAGCAGCTGGTTGTACTTCGCGACGCGCTCGGAGCGGGCCGGGGCACCGGTCTTGATCTGGCCGCAGTTCGTCGCGACGGCGAGGTCGGCGATGGTGACGTCCTCGGTCTCGCCCGAGCGGTGGCTCATCATGCAGCGGTAGCCGTTGGTCTGCGCCAGGGTGACGGCGTCGAGGGTCTCGGTCAGCGTGCCGATCTGGTTGACCTTGACGAGCAGCGCGTTCGCCGTGCCCGACGCGATGCCGCGGCCGAGACGCTCGGGGTTGGTGACGAACAGGTCGTCGCCCACGATCTGCACCTTGTCGCCGAGCAGGTCGGTCATCGACTTCCAGCCGTCCCAGTCGTCCTCGTTGAGGGGGTCCTCGATCGAGACGAGCGGGTAGGCGTCGACGAGCTCGCCGTAGTAGGCGACCATCTCGTCGGCGCTCTTGCTCGCACCCTCGAAGGAGTAGGACCCGTCGTCGAAGAACTCCGAGGCGGCGACGTCGAGCGCGAGGGCGATGTCGCGGCCGGGCTCGTAGCCGGCGGCCTTGATGGCCTCGAGGATGAGGTCGAGGGCGGCGCGGTTCGACTCGAGGTTCGGCGCGAAGCCGCCCTCGTCGCCGAGGCCCGTGGCCAGGCCGCGTTCGTGCAGCACCTTCTTGAGGGCGTGGTAGACCTCGGCGCCCCAGCGCAGGGCCTCGCGGAAGCTCGGCGCGCCGATCGGCGCGATCATGAACTCCTGGATGTCGACGTTGGAGTCGGCGTGCGAGCCCCCGTTGAGGATGTTCATCATCGGCACCGGCAGCACGTGGGCGTTGGGCCCGCCGACGTAGCGGAAGAGCGGCAGCCCGGCGGACTCGGCCGCGGCGTGCGCGACGGCGAGCGAGACGCCGAGGATGGCGTTGGCGCCGAGCGTCTCCTTGTTCTTCGAGCCGTCGAGGGCGAGCATCTCGGCGTCGATGAGGCGCTGCTCGCTCGCGTCGAAGCCGACGAGTCGGGGGTTGATCTCCTCGATGACGGCGTCGACGGCCTGCTGGACGCCCTTGCCGAGGTAACGGCCCTTGTCGCCGTCACGGCGCTCGGAGGCCTCGAACGCGCCGGTGCTGGCGCCCGAGGGCACGGCCGCGCGGGCGAAGGTCCCGTCGTCGAGGCGCAGCTCGACCTCGACGGTGGGGTTGCCTCGCGAGTCAAGGATCTCGCGGGCGCCAATCTCCTCAATGCTGGCCACGTGCTCTCCTGTGCTGGACGTCGCCCGGACGAAAGCGTCCGGGTGGTGGTTCGGTGCGGTGCTGCTGGCACTTCCTGACGGCTCGACGTTGAGCGCTGGGCAGGCCGGCGGATGCCGGTCGGCCGCGCCCCGAGCCTAGCCGTCCGCGTCGACGCGCCGGGCGAGCCACCCCGGCATCCGGTCGACCTTTCCCGATCTCGGGGTGCGCGGCACTCGCCGGCACCGCAGACTGTCCGTGGGACAACCCAATACGTCCATTTTCACCCCGGAGCGAGACGGCGCTGGCATAGTGGCACGGGTGTCGCCTTGGGGGTCGGCACTGCTTGGGGAAATGACACCAACACCGCCGGGGGGTGGGACTCATGGGGCAACCCATGCGTGAGTCGAACGTGCTCACGCTCGACATCGGTTCGCGTCCGATGACGCAACCGCTGACACAGCGCTCGCGCTGGCTGCGCGCGCTGCAGGGCGGCATCGCCGTCGGCGACCTCTTCATCGTCACCGCCGCCGTCGTCATCGCCGGGATCGGGCGCAGGCAGCTGCAGCTCTTCGACACGGCCAACGACCTGACGCTCGTGGCCGACTCGGTCGGGGTCTACATCATCGCGCTCTGGATGCTGGCCAACGTCGGCGTCGGCACGTACGCCAAGACCTTCCTCGGCGTCGGCACCGTGGAGTACGCCCGCATCGGCTCGGCCGCCGGGCTCACCGCCGGCCTCGTCGGCATCGCCAGCTACCTCACGCACTTCAACCTGTCCCGCGGCTACTTCGTCATCATGTTCGCCATCGGCCTGCCGGCCCTGCTGCTGTGGCGCTACCTCGCCCGCCAGCTCGTGCACCGGGCCCACACCCGCGGCCACCTCATGACCCGCGTGCTGCTCACCGGCTCGTCGTCGCACGTCGACGACGTGGCCGCCGTGCTGCGCCGCGAGAAGTGGCTCGGCTACGACATCGTCGGCGCCGTGCTGCCCAAGGGCAGCACCGAGCTCGTCACCGGTCGCGGCATCCACGTCGTCGGGCGCACCGGCGACACGTCGGCGGCCGTGCTCAGCACCAAGGCCGACCTCGTCGTCTTCACCGAGGGCGCGTTCCCGTCGGCGGTCGACTTCCGGCGCATCGCCTGGGACCTCGAAGGTCGCCACGTGCAGATGGCCGTCGTGCCGAGCCTCAGCGACATCAGCTCGGGCCGCATGGCCATGCGCCCGGTCGGCGGGCTGCCGCTCGTGCACGTCGAGCAGCCCCAGAGCATGGGGGCCTCGCGCGGCGCCAAGCGCCTGTTCGACATCGTCGGGGCCAGCCTCATGCTGCTCGTCTCCTCCCCCGTGCTGCTCTTCGTCGCCCTCGCCATCCGGCTCGGCGACAAGGGTCCGGTGCTCTTCCGCCAGACCCGGGTCGGACGTGACGGTGAGCTGTTCGAGTGCCTGAAGTTCCGCAGCATGGTCGTCGACGCCGAGGCCCGCCTCAGCTCGATCACGCACCTCAACGAGAGCAGCGAGGGCGTGCTCTTCAAGATGCAGAGTGACCCGCGCATCACGCCCATCGGCCGGTTCATCCGCCGCTTCTCCATCGACGAGATGCCGCAGCTGCTCAACGTGCTGCGCGGCGACATGAGCCTCGTCGGCCCCCGCCCGGCCCTGCCGGCCGAGGTCCGTCGCTACGACCCCGACGTGCAGCGCCGCCTGCACGTGCGCCCCGGCCTCACCGGCCTGTGGCAGGTCTCCGGCCGCAGCGACCTCTCGTGGGACGACACGGTCCGCCTCGACCTCTACTACGTCGACAACTGGTCGATGGTGCAGGACATCGCCATCATGCTGCGCACGGTCCAGGCCGTCGTCGCCTCCCGCGGAGCGTACTGAGCCGCCCCGCGAAGACACCGCGAACACACCGGGAAAGCGCGAGATCGGCGAGTTGTAGCTCGCTGGTCTCGCGCTTTCCCGGTGTGTTCGCCGGCCGCGACCGGAGGGCGATGCGCGTCAGCGCGGGTCGGCGGCCGTGGTCAGCTCGACCAGCGTCTGCCGCAGAGCGGACTCGGCGTCGACGCCGGCCGCCCGGGCTTCGCGCACGAGGGCGAGCAGGCGCCGCCCGAGGTCGGGCTGTCCGGTACCGGACGCGAGCACGGCGTCGGTGACCTCGCCCCGGCCCGCGCGGTCGAGACGGGTGACCGCCTTCTGGGCCCGGGCCAGCGCGGGCATCGAGACTGGGATGCCGTCGAGCACGTGGGTGCGCCCGGCCTTCTCGGTGGCCTTGATGCTCTCCCAGTTCGCCTCGACGCCGGAGGCACCGTCGACCTCGACGTCGCCGAAGACGTGCGGATGCCGGCGCACGAGCTTCTCCACGAGAGTGCCGGCCACGTCGTCGACGTCGAACGGCGCCTCCGGGTGCTCCTGGGCGACCCGGGCGTGGAAGGCGACCTGCAGCAGCAGGTCCCCGAGCTCCTCCTCCATGTGCACGCGGTCACCGGACTCGATCGCCTCGATGGCCTCGTGCGCCTCCTCGAGCAGGTAGGGCACGAGGGTCTCGTGCGTCTGCTCAGCGTCCCACGGGCAGCCGCCGGGCGAGCGCAGCCGGTCCATGACGGCGACGACGTCGAGCAGCCGGGCCCCCGGGACGTCCCACGAGGCCACGAGCAGCTCGACCTCCGGTGGCTCCGGCAGGCGGGTCACCTCGACGGCCACCGCCTCGTTGAGGCCCGGGTCGCCGTCGGACGAGCCGACCCACACGACGTCGCCCGCGTCGTCGGCGGACGCCGCGGACACGAGCTCACGGGCCAGGGCCGCGGGGTCGTCGGTGCCTTGCACGTCGTCGGCGCCGTCCGCGCCCAGCGACCCGTCGGCGCCGTGCAGCGTCACGGCCAGACCGGCCTCGACCACGGCGGCGGCCTGTGGCTCACCGCGACGGGCGTGCACGGCATCCGCCCGCTCGAGCGCGGACCACGCCTCACGGCTCAGCAGGCCGGGTGCGACCCTCGGGCTGCTGACGAGCACGACGACCCGACCGGGCACGATGTGGGCGTTACTGCTGGGCGGGCGCCGGCGCGGTGGCCGTGGGGCCGCTGCCGGGCTTGATCCAGTTCGGCTGGCTCGCTCCGAGGCTGAAGTAGACCGGCCCCTCGTTGCTCGGCACGACGGTGCCGAACTTCGGGTTGACCGAGATGTCGGCGCTCTTGAGCTCGTTGCGGTACGTCGTCACCTGCTGGGCGCTGAGGGTGCCGGCCTGGATCGACGCGACGGCCTTGACGAACTCCTTCGTCGTGTCCGTGGCGTCGGGGATCGAGGCGATGGTCTGCGCGTAGACCTGGTCGGGCTGGTACGTGGTGCCGCGGGCCGAGTCGAGCAGCGGGGCGGCGATGAGCGCCGTCACGACGATGTTCTCGGAGAAGTCGAGGCGGGCCGACTTCAGCTGCTGGGCCGTCGTGGCGACGTCGTCCTCGTGGATGACGTGACCGTTGACGACGGCCGCCGCCTGCTGCCGGGTCTCGAAACCGCAGCCACCGAGCAGCGGCACGGCCACCGCGGCCGCCACGAGGACCCCCGCGGCCCGGACCCGGGCGGGGCGTCGCCGCGACGGGCGAGCTGACAGACCTGACTGAGCCATCACGACGTTCCTCCTCGAGCGGGTGCGGGTGTCATCCTACGGGGCGGCCCGCGGCCGTCGCGGCCACCCCGGAGGCGGCGGCGATGTCGTCGAGCAGCACCGCCGTGATGAGCTCGCGGGCCCACGTGAGGACCGCGACGTCACGCAGCGGCTTGCCGCCGACGCGGGCCGTCATGGGCGCCGGGACGAGGATGGTGCCGAGCGCCTCCTTGACGATCGTGCCGGGGTAGAGGCGCATGAGGCGCAGCATCTGGCTCTCACGCATGTCGCCCACGGGCCCGAAGCGCACGACCTTGCCCTGCACACCGACGTCGCCGATGCCGGCCTGGCGGGCCACGACCCGCAGCTTGGCCACCTCGAGCAGGTTGCGCACGGGCTCGGGCGGCGCGCCGTACCGGTCGCGCAGCTCGGCCTCGATCTCGTCGACGGCCTCGAACGACTCGACCGTGGCGAGCTTCTTGTACGCCTCGAGGCGCAGCCGCTCCCCCGGCACGTAGTCGTGCGGGAGGTGGGCGTCGACGGGCAGCTCGATCTTGATCTCGGTCGGCGCGTTCGTGCTCTCTCCGCGGAAGTCGGCCACCGCCTCACCGATCAACCTCACGTAGAGGTCGAACCCCACGCCGGCGATGTGGCCCGACTGCTCGCCGCCGAGGAGGTTGCCCGCCCCGCGGATCTCGAGGTCCTTCATCGCCACCGCCATGCCCGAGCCGAGGTCGGTGTGGCTGGCGATCGTGCGCAGCCGGTCGTGCGCCGTCTCGGTCATCGGCTTCTCGGGCGGGTAGAGGAAGTAGGAGTAGGCCCGCTCGCGGCCACGCCCGACGCGACCGCGCAGCTGGTGCAGCTGGCTGAGGCCGAGCATGTCGGCGCGCTCGACGATGAGGGTGTTGGCGTTGCTGATGTCGAGACCGGTCTCGACGATGGTCGTGCAGACGAGCACGTCGAACTTCTTCTCCCAGAAGTCGGCGACGACCGCCTCGAGCTTGTGCTCACCCATCTGGCCGTGGGCGGTCGCGATGCGCGCCTCGGGCACGAGCTCGCGCAGCCGCGCGGCCGCCTTGTCGATGCTGCCGACCTTGTTGTGCACGAAGAAGACCTGGCCCTCGCGCAGCAGCTCGCGGCGGACGGCAGCAGTGATCTGCTTCTCGTCGTAGGCGCCGACGAAGGTGAGGACGGGGTGGCGCTCCTCGGGCGGGGTCGCGAGCGTCGACATCTCGCGGATGCCGGTCACGGCCATCTCGAGCGTGCGCGGGATCGGCGTGGCCGACATCGAGAGCACGTCGACCGCCGTGCGCATGGTCTTGAGCAGCTCCTTGTGCTCCACGCCGAAGCGCTGCTCCTCGTCGATGACGACGAGGCCGAGGTTCTTGAAGGCCACCTCCTTCGAGAGCAGCCGGTGGGTGCCGATGACGAGGTCGATGGACCCGTCGGAGATGCCGGCCAGCACCTCCTTGACCTCCCGGTCGCTCTGGAAGCGCGAGAGGGAGGCGACCCGCACCGGGAACTGCGCGTACCGCTCGGAGAAGGTCTGCTGGTGCTGGCTCACGAGCAGGGTGGTCGGCACGAGCACGGCGACCTGCTTGCCGTCCTGGATGGCCTTGAAGGCCGCCCGCACCGCGATCTCGGTCTTGCCGTAGCCGACGTCGCCGCAGATGAGGCGGTCCATCGGCACCGGCTTCTCCATGTCGGCCTTGACCTCGTCGATGCTCGAGAGCTGGTCGGGGGTCTCGACGTAGGCGAAGGCCTCCTCCAGCTCGCGCTGCCACGGGGTGTCGGGCCCGAAGGCGTGGCCCTTGGTCGCCTGCCGCGCGCTGTAGAGGCGGATCAGGTCGGCGGCGATCTGCTTGACGTAGCGCTTGGCCCGCGACTTCGTCTTGGTCCAGTCGCTGCCGCCCATCTTGTTGAGGCTGGGCTCCTCGCCACCGACGTACTTCGTCACCTGGTCGAGCTGGTCGGTCGGCACGAAGAGCCGGTCGCCGGGCTGGCCGCGGCGGCTGGCGGCGTACTCGATGACGAGGTACTCGCGCGTCGCGCCCTGCACCGTGCGCTGCATCATCTCGACGAACCGGCCGACGCCGTGCTGCTCGTGCACGACGTGGTCGCCGGGACGCAGCTGCAGCGGGTCGACCTGGTTGCGCCGGCGCGACGGCATGCGGCGCATGTCCTTGGTCGTCGTGCCCCCACCGGGCTGCCCGGTGAGGTCGCTCTCGGCCACGACGGCGAGCTTGCGCTCCGGCAGGAGGAAGCCGTGCTCGACCGCGCCCGTGGCCACGTGCACGATGCCCGGCGGCAGGGCGGCATCCGCCACCTCCATCGTGCACGGCACCTCGTTCTCGCCGAGGATCTCCGTGACGCGACGGGCCAGCCCCGGGCCGTCGACGACGACGAGCACCGACCACCCGTCGCGCACCCACCCGTCGAGGGCCGACACGGCGGCCTCGGTGTCGCCGCGGAACGGGTCGACCGGGGTCGTGCCGAGGTCGAAGACCCGGGCGGTCAGCGCGGCCTCCTCGTCGGATGCCGGGTCGTCGGCGAAGTCGGAGAGCTCGGTGTCGCTCGCGAAGCTCGTGAAGGACCACCAGCGCACCCCCCGCTCGAGGGCGTGGGCGCGGGTGTCGGCCAGTGACCAGTACGACGCGGTGCCGAGCAGCGACTCGAGGTCGACCGGCACGTCGTTGCCGGCGGCGGCGTTGCTCCAGCTCGCGTCGAGGAACTCGGCGCTCGTCGCGACGAGGTCGTGCGCGCGGGTGCGGATGCGCTCGGGCTCGCACAGCAGGACGAGGGTGTCGGCCGGGAAGGTGTCGAGCACCGACTCCATGCCGTCGACGAGGGCGGGGGCGAGCGACTCCATGCCCTCGACCGCGATTCCCTCGGCCACCTTCTCGAGCATGTCGGCGACGCCCGGCAGCTGCGTCGAGAGGGCACGGGCGCGGGCCCGTACCGACGGGGTGAGGAGCATCTCACGGCAGGGCGGCGCCCACAGCCCGTGGTCGGCGACCTCGAGGCTGCGCTGGTCGGCCACCTTGAACCAGCGGACCTCCTCGACGGTGTCGCCCCAGAACTCGATGCGCAGGGGGTGCTGCTCGGTCGGCGGGAACACGTCGAGCAGCCCACCGCGGACGGCGAACTCACCACGGCGCTCGACGAGGTCGGTGCGGGTGTAGGCGGCGGCCGCGAGGTCGTCGACGACCTGCTCGAGCGGGTACTCCTGACCGACGCGCAACGACACGGGGACGAGGTCCCCGAGACCGCGGGCGACGGGCTGCAGCAGCGCCCGCACCGGGGCGACGACGACGGCGAGCGGGCCGTAGGCCGTGTCGTCGGGGTCCGGGTGCTGCAGCCGGCGCAGCACCGCGAGCCGACGACCGACGGTGTCGCTGCGCGGGCTCAGGCGCTCGTGGGGCAGGGTCTCCCAGCTCGGGAGGACGACGACGGAGTCGGGGTCGAGGAAGGCGGACAACGCCGCGGCGAGGTCGTCGGCCTCGCGGGTCGTCGCGGTGACGACGAGCACCGGGCGCCCCTTTGGCGGCGCGCCGTCGCGCAGCCGCTCGACGAGCGCGGCGGTGAGCGGGACGCGGGCACCGGGGGCCACCCCGACGTCGGCCACGCGCGTGTCGTCGAGGGCGGCCAGCAGGGACTGGACCCGGTCGTCGAGGCGGAGGGACGCGCAGACAGCGGTCACGGACATGCGGATGGAGTTCCTTGTCGGACGTCGTGGGGTGATCCGGGCACCGGACCGGACACGGGCCGGCGCCGAGGTGCGGCGAGGCGAGACGGAGCGAGGCAGGGCGGAGACGGGCGGTGGGCTCCGGTGGCATCGGTGGGACCCGCGCGTCAAGACTAGAACAGCCCACTGACACCGGATCATGCCCGGATGCGCCGATCGGCTCCCGGGTGCTGGCAAACCGGCGCGAACCGGGGCGGGCGCCGGTACGGTCGGCACTGCCACCGCCTGCCCGACGCCCGAACCCGGCGACCCGCTCCGGCGCACCGCCGACGTCGCGGTCGTCGGGCCAGGTGTCCGGTCGACCCAGGAGAGCGTCATCACCAGCCCGACCCTCAGCCCGCTCGACGAGCACCGCCTCGACCTGCCCGACGCGCGCATCGACGGCCGGGTCGCCCGTGACGTCGACCTCGCCCTGCTCGGGCTGCTGCCCCGCGGCCAGCGCCTCGGTGGGCCGGTCGCCTTCGGCACCACGCGGCCGCCGACGCCGGCCTCCCGCGTGTCGGCGCCGCTCGTCAGCCTCGAGCTCGACGCCGCCGTCGCCGCCGCGGCCCGCCGGGGCGGCGGGGTGGTGCTGCGCGACGAGGAGCTGACCCCGCTCGCCCGGCTCGAGCTCGACGGGGCCGACGCCCACCTCGACGGGGCCGGGACCTCCTCGCGGCCGCCGGCGGCGTCCGGCGCCGCGCGGAGCGGGGCCGACGCCCCGACCGCCCCCACGGGCGGAGCGGACCGCGCCGGGGCGACGCAGGAGGTCGTCGTGGGCCGGCTGCGCCGCGTACGCGAGCGGGAGGCGGGCCAAGGCCGCCGCCTCGTCGTCGACACGGGCTCGCTGTGGCCCGAGACCGGGCGCGCGGTCGTCGTCTTCGGTCGCCCCCCGGTGGCGGGCGACCGCGAGGCGCTCGACCACGCCCTCGCCGGCACCGACGAGGCGCCCGACCACCACGCAGACCACGCCGTCACCGCGGCCGCCCCGACCACGCCGAGCATGCCGAGCACGCCGAGCACGCCGACCACCGACGCGACGCGGCAGCCGGTGCTCGCCCTCGTCTCGGACGACCCCACCGCCGCGGTGCCCACCCAGGTGATGCTCGACGTCGTCCGCCTCTGGTTCGACGACCTCGGCCTCACCGACGCCCAGGTGCGCACCGCCCCGCTCGCGTGGCGCGACCCGGCGAGCAACGCCGCGCTGGCCGCCCGCCTCGGGTCGGCCCTGGGCGGCTCCCCCACCGTCTTCGTCGACCCCGACGACGGGTCGCGACCGGCCCGGGCGTGGGACCGGTCGTGGCGTGCCCTCGAGGCCGGTGACCCGGCGGGCGACCTCGGGGAGCTGTCGCCGCGCATCGCGCACCGCCTGCAGCGGTGGCGCCCCCCGCGTGACCGCCGCGGCCTCGTGCTCATGTTCAGCGGCCTGTCGGGCTCGGGCAAGTCGACCCTCGCCCGCGACGTCGGCGACTGGGTGGCCACCCACTCGGAGCGCACCGTCACCCTGCTCGACGGCGACGTCGTTCGCACGATGCTCTCGTCGGGCCTCGGCTTCAGCAAGGCCGACCGCGAGCTCAACATCCGCCGCATCGGCTACGTCGGCTCGGAGATCGCCCGCCACGGCGGCATCGCCATCTGCGCGCCCATCGCCCCGTACGCCGCCACCCGCGAGGCGGTGCGCGGCATGGTGCGGGCCGTCGGCGACTTCGTCCTCGTGCACGTCTCGACGCCGCTCGAGGCGTGCGAGGCGCGCGACCTCAAGGGCCTCTACGCCAAGGCCCGGGCCGGGCTCATCGCGGAGTTCACCGGCATCTCCGACCCGTACGAGGTGCCCACCGACGCGGCCCTCGCGGTCGACACGTCGGTGCTCTCGCGCGACGAGGCGCTCGCCGCCGTCGTCGACCTGCTGCGCACCGCGGGGTACGTGCCGCCGCGCGACGCCACCCTGCCCCCCGCCGCCCCGCCGTTCGCGGGCCGTGGCGACCGACGCGCCCCCGCCACCCCGGCCACCCCGACCACCCCGACCACCCCGGCCACCCCGACCACCCCGACCACCCCGGCCACCCCGACGAGCACCACCACCCCGGAGGACTGACCCACCGTGACCATCGACTGGATCCTCGTCGCCGCGACGTTCGGCATCGGCATCGTCGTCGGGCTCACCGGCATGGGCGGCGGCGCCCTCATGACACCGGTGCTCGTGCTCTTCTTCAACATCCCGCCGCTGACGGCGGTCTCGAGCGACCTCGTCGCCGCCGCCGTGATGAAGCCCGTCGGCTCGGTCGTGCACCTGCGCCGCGGCACCGTCAACCTGCCGCTCGTGAAGTGGCTCGCGATCGGGTCGGTGCCCGCCGCGTTCTGCGGCGTGCTCGTGGCCCGGGCCATGGGGTCGGGCCAGGCGGTGCAGGACGGCATCCAGGTCGCCCTGGGCGTCGCCCTGCTCGTGGCCGCCGCCGGCCTCACCGTGCGGGCCTTCCTGCGTCTCGTCGAGCGGGCCAAGGTGCGTGACGGACGGGCCGCACCGCTGCCCCAGGACCGCCCCGACGTCACGGTGCGGGTCGTGCCCACCGTCATCGTCGGCGCCGTCGGCGGCATCGTCGTCGGCATCACCTCGGTCGGGTCGGGCTCGCTCATCATCATCGCCCTCATGGCCCTCTACCCCGCCCTCAAGGCGAGCCAGCTCGTCGGCACCGACCTCGTGCAGGCCGTGCCGCTCGTGGCCGCCGCGGCGATCGGGCACATCCTCTTCGGCGACTTCCAGCTCAGCCTCACCCTGTCGCTGCTCATCGGCTGCGTGCCGGGGGCCTGGCTCGGCGCCCGCATCTCGTCGCGGGCCCCCGGCGGCCTCGTGCGCCGCGCGCTCGCCTTCGTCCTGCTCGCCTCGGCGCTCAAGCTGCTCGGTGTGCCGACCCTCACGACGGGCATCGTCCTCGTCGTCGTGCTGCTGGCCGCCCCGCTCGTGTGGTTCGTGGTGCGTCGCCACTACGGCTTCCCGGGATTCGTCGACCGGCAGGCGGCCAAGGCCCGCCGTGCCGCCAAGGCCGAGCGCGAGCGCGAGCCCGCCGGTCAGGATGCCGGGGGGCCGAGCGGGCACTGACCCCGCCGCCACGCCGGGGCCACGGTCCGCGCCACGAGGCCGACCGGCATCCGCCGGTGGTCGCCGTGACCATCGTGACCATGGTGACCATCCGGCCCACCCCGACCGCCCCCACCGACTAGACACGCGAGGACCGCCCCACCGGCGTCAGCGACGAGGGCGGCAGCCACTGCTGCACGGCCGCCTGCTGCGCCTCGACGACGAAGACGACGAGCGCCTCCCACGCGCCGTCGCCCGCCCGTCGCCACTCGAGCACGAGACCCGGGTGCGGCCCCCGCGCGCCGGGCACGCCCGTGACCCAGCAGTGCTGGCGGGCCGGCGGCGTCGGGGGCAGGGGGTGAGAGACCCCTCTGCCCGCGCCGCCTGCCATCACCCCAGTATGCCCACTCGGTCGAACACGTGTTCGGATGATCCACAGAAGTGGAGGCGGACGACGGACGACCCGCCGGGCACGGGGCCCGACGGGTCGTCTCTATGGTGCAGCCGTGGCGCAGCGGACGATCAGCGCCCGCTCAGCGCGTCAGCGCGGACCTCCGGCGCCGTAGGTGCGGACGTAGATCTGGTTGTCCGCCCCGTCGGTGACCGGGTTGACGAGGTCGCACATGCCCGACACGAACACGACCCGGCCGGCGTCCGAGCTGAGGTAGGGCCGCGTCGCGACGTTGCTCTTCCCGGGCCGGGCGAACGGCGTGAGGATCGTGTCGTCGAGCCCGATGCCCGCGGCCCGGGTGACGGGCTGCGCCGTGCGGGCGGCGGCCCCCGCCGGCTCCGCGCAGTTGTCGAGCGCCCCGGCCGTGTCGCCGTTGGGGCGCTGGCTGATGACGTACGTCGTGCCCTTCGTCGGGTCGCTGCGGTCCATGACCCGGATGAAGGCGTCGGGGCGACCGTTCGTGTCACCGCGCACGAGACCGTTGCTCGTCGAGGTGAAGGCCGCGACGTAGCCGGAGCCGTCGAGCTGCGGCCGGCTGCTCTGGCCCTTCGGCACCCCACCGTCGTAGCCGCGCGAGAGCAGCACCGTCTGCCCCGTGCGCATGTTGCGCCAATAGGAGTCGAGCACGCCGTTCTTGTCGTCGGCCACGAGGTTCGTGCTCGACTGGAAGCTGATGATGGAGCCGTCGTCGTTGATGCCGGGTCGCGACGACGGGCGCGGGGCCGCGATGCCGGCCGACGTGACGTCGACGAGCTCGTAGGTGAACGACGTGACGCTCTTGTCGGCCTGCCAGCGGCTGAGGTCGACCCGGTAGATGTTGCGCGAGTCGTTGGTGTCCTTCGGCGAGAGCCGCGCGTCGCTGGCGAAGACGATCGTCGAGCCGTCGCCGCTGATCTCGGGGCGCAGCGACTCGTCGTTGTTCGACACGCTCGCGGCCACCCGCACCGAGCGGCGGTTCGAGGTGTCGGACATGTCGCGGACGTAGATGTTGCCGCTCGTCGTGTTCCACGAGACGTAGCGACCGTCGTCGCTGATGACCGGGCGGGTGCTGACCCCGTCGATGGTCGCGCCGTCGTTGCCGTTGGCCTGGCTGACGACACGGGTCTCACCGCTGCGCATGTTGCGGATGTAGACGTCGCCCACGTGCGTCCAGCCGGGGACGAGGTTCGAGCAGTTCGAGGCGAAGACGACCCACGGGCCGTCGCCACCGCGCTGGTTGCTCACCTCGTTGAAGGTGCTCTGGCCGTTCGTGCCGGCCTTGGTCTTGCACCGTGCTCCCGTCGTCGCGTCGGCGTCGACGAGGCGCGTGTTGTTCCCCCCCGGGAAGAGCGTGCCCGAGACGTCGGTGAGGTAGACGTGCGGGCCGCCGCCGCGGTTGGTCGTGAGGTTCTGCGCTGCCGACTGGTAGACGACGAAGCGCCCGTCGCCGCTGATGCGGGCGCGGGTGCTGGTCTTGTCGCCCCAGGAGCCGTCGGGCGCCTTGCTGACGAGCGTCGTGACACCGTCGTCGGGTGGGCTGACGGCCGCGATGGCAGCCGGCGCCACGAGTCCGACCCCGGCGAGGGCCGCGACCGCGACGCCCGCCCGGCGTCGCTTGCGTGTGCTCATGATGGACATAGAGGTCCTCTCCCCTGGGCGACGGCCGCCCCGCCGCACGGGCCGAGCGTAGGGCGGGGATCCTCGATTCACAGCGGAATCGCAGCAAGAGGTGCAGAACGCAACGAGAGCCGCAGGCCGGATGCCGGATGGCGGCGTCAGCGCCCCCCGTGCCCCCCGCGCAGACCCGGCCGACCGGCATCCCCGCCCTGGGACGGTGCCGGTGACGGCGCGGCGGCCGTCACGTCGTCCTCGTCGCCGTCGGGCGCGGAGAGGGCGGCGGGCGCACGGCCGGCGCGGTGCCGTCCGCCGCCACGCCCGCCACCGCCGCCACGCCCGCCACCGCCGCCACCCCGACCACCGCGGCCACCGCGGCGAGCGACGCTGCGGATCATGACGCGGTCGGCCTCGTCGATGCCGAGGGCCCACACGACGGCGCCGAAGACGAGCACGGCGGCGAGCGCGCCGACGACGAGCTCGAGCAACTCGGGGCCGACGAGCGCCCGGACGAGCACCGCGGCGGCGGCGGCCGCGAGGGCCGCGACGGCCTCCTTGACGGTCGCGATGCCGAAGGGGGTGTGACCGAGCACGCGGCGCACCTGCGCGACGCGGGCGATGTTGACCAGGCCGAGCGAGACGCTCCACGCGACGGCGCTGCCGAGGATGCCCATCGGCGGGATGAGGAGGATGTTGAGCACGACGTTGAGCACGAGCACGACGATGTTGTTGGCCATGTTGAGCCCGACCCGGCCCGACATGTTGAGCACCGTCGCACAGGGCCCGGTGGCGGCGTTGACGAGCTGGCCCAGGGCGAGCGTCACCGTGACGGCCGCGCCGGTCGCGTAGTCGCTGCCGAAGAGGTGCAGCAGCGGCACGGGGAAGACGAGCAGCACGATGAAGGCCGGCAGCGAGAAGCGCATGATCCACGCGGTGGCGGCGGAGTACACCTCGCCGAGCCGGGCGGACTCGCCGCGGTGGTGCAGCCGGGCGATCTGCGGTGCGAAGGCGGCGTTGATGGGGGCCATGACGAACACCGAGAGCGTGACGATGCGGGTGGCGACGGTGTAGACACCGACCTCGTTCGGCCCGGTCATCTGGCCGAGGATGAGGGTGTCGGCCCAGAGCAGGCCGGCGGTCGCGAGGCTGCTGGCCCAGCTCACCATCGAGAAGCTGAAGATCGGGCGGGTCTCGTAGACGGGTCGGGCCCGGTCGGTGCGGCGCAGGAACCCGCGCAGCGACAGGACCGCGAGCACCGTCGCCGACCACGACCCGATGAACAGCGCCCAGAACGCGCCGGTGAGCCCGAACCCCGCGAAGAGCGCTCCGGCGGTGAGCACGAGGCGCAGGCCCGGCTCGAAGATGCGCCCGATGAGGGTGAAGGGGCGCATCGTGCGCCAGCCCTGGGTGGCCGAGAGGGCGGCGTCCGTGATCGTCATGGCCGGGATCGACAGGCCCGAGAGACGGATGCCGGTGACGAGCCCGGGGTCGTCGAAGACCCGCGCGACGGGCTCGGCGAGCAGCGCGAGGCCGACGCCGAGCACGATCGAGCTGACGACGCTGATGCGCATGCCGAGCCGTACCGTGCCGCGGATGCGGGCCGCGTCGTCGTCGGCGACGTACATCGCGACGAAGCGGGTCAGGGCGGCACGGAAGCCGGCGAGCGAGAGCAGGCCGAGCAGCGACACCATGGCGAAGCACAGGGCGTAGCGACCGACGTCGGCCGTCGAGAGCTGCCGGGCGATGAGGGCGGTGATGAGCAGCAGCGACGCCTGGCTGCACAGCGCGCCGACGATGTTGAGCGACCCGCCCCGCGCGAGGCCGGTGAGGTGGTCGCGCGGGGGCGCACCCGCCCCGTCCGCTGGCCCCGGGGTCGTCACGACCTTTCGGTGCCGACGAGGGCACCGCGGGAGCGCCGCTCGTCGTGGCCGTCGTCACCGGCGTCCGAGTCGTCGGCGGCGTGCTCGGCGTTCGCGGTGTCCGACCGCTCCCCCGTCGGTGCCGTCGCCGGCTGCGACGGCGCGGCGGCGGCCGGCTGGGCCTCGGGGGTGGTGGCGGTGGTGGTGGCGGTCGTCGTCGTGGCCCCCGGCCCGCTGTGGCGGCCGCGGCCGCTGCTGCGGCGGCCGGCCGCCCACAGCTCGAGCACGGCGATGAGGGCGAGGGCGAGGAAGATGCCGGCGCCGAGCACCGGCAGCCCGACCGAGACGACCTCGTCGGTGCGCTCGAGCTTGCGCTGGCCGCTCACCCACACGACCTGGCTCGGGTCGGCGGCGGTCTGCTGGGTCTTGGCCTGCGCGAGGTTCTGGCGGGCGGTCGTGAGGTCGGCCTGCGCCGAGTCGCGCGTCGCCGAGAGGTCGTTGAACTCCGCGATCTTCGGGCCGTAGCCCTTGAGGGAGTTGTTCACCTCGGTGATGGTGCCGCTCAGCGCGCTGGCGGCCGCGTCGTTGCCCTGGGCCTTGAGGCTGGCCTGGCTCTGCTGCAGCGAGCTGAGGCGCTCGAGCTGGGCCTGGTAGACGCGGGTCGGGTCGACCATGTTGTTCTTGGCGCCCCACGCGTTGATGGCGGCGTTCGCGGCCGAGACGTCCTTGCGCGCCTGGTCGACACGGGCCTGGCCCAGCGTGACCTGGCTGTCGAACATCTGCTTGAGGGTCGCGCTCGCGACCGTGCTGACGACCTTCGTCGGCTCACCGTTCTTCGTGCCGGTGAAGGTGATCGAGACGGCGCTCGAGCCGCCGATCTGGGTGACGGCGAGACCGTCCTCGATCTGGCCCGGCTGCAGCGTCGTCTGCGCGCGCACGGCGTCGTCGACGGGCGCGCTGGCGGCCGTCGACTGGAACGCCGAGACGAACTGGGTCACGGCCTGGCTGCCGGTGTACTGGCCGCTCGAGCCGCCGACGAGGGCGGGCGCGTTGACCGTCGCGGTCGCGGTGTACTGCACCGGTGCCGTGAAGAGCACGACCCCGGCGATGACCGCGGCGAGCAGCGGCACGCCGATGAGCAGCATCCACCGGCGGCGGGCGATGGCGAGGTAGTCGGTGATCTCCATGGTTACGGCTTCTCCAGGGTGTCAGAGACGGACGGGACGAGGTCGGGGGTGGCGGCCCGTGGTGCACGGGACCGACGGACGGGGCCGGCCACCTCGGGCAGGCGGGTCACGGCGAGGGCGGCGGCGGCGAAGACCGCGAGGTACCAGAGCACGACGACGGACGAGATGACGTTCGCGGCCACGCTCTGCAGCACGAACATGCCGGCGCAGGCGAGGTAGCCCGCCGCGACCGCCCGGCCCCACGTGCCGACGACGGTGCGCCGCACGGCGCGCAGGCCGATGACGACGATCTGCCAGCAGAGGTAGAGGTAGGCCCCGAGCCCGAGGATGCCGGTCTCGACGTAGGCCTTGATGAAGTCGTTGTGCGGCTGCTTGGCCACGTCGGTCTTGTACTGCGTCATGTCGTAGCCGATGCCGTTGACGGGCTGGCGGTCGGCGAGCGGCAGCGTCTCGGCCCAGTAGGACAGGCGCCACTCGAGGGAGTTGGAGGTCGGCGCCTGGCCGACCGCGCGCTCCTGCGTCACGGCGTCGAGGCGCGACCCGAGCCCCGGCACGAGGGTGAGGGCGAGCAGCCCGGCCGCTCCGAGCCCGAGGAGCAGCTTCCAGCGGCGCTGGAGCACGACGACGGCGAGCAGGCCGAGCACCGTCGCGAGCAGGGCGCCCCGGGTGAGCGTGAGCAGCAGGAAGACGCTCGAGAGCGAGAGCCCGCCGACGAGGGCCACCCGGGCGCGACCCTTGACGTACGGAAGGATCGCGACGCCGAAGACGATGAGGAAGGCGAGGTAGCGCGCGAAGGTCGTCGACTGCGTGAACGGCCCGGTGATGCGCACGAACGAGCTCTTGACGTCCGCGGCCGGGTGACCGGAGACGAAGCCGAACGCCGTGTACGTCAGCGGGATGACGAGCGAGCCGAAGGCGACGGCGATGGCGGTGCGCACCGACTTCGCGTCGCGCACCAGCTGCTCGAGCACGAGGAACATGACGGCCACGGCGAGCAGGCGCGTGATGCCGATGAGGCTGACCAACGGGTTCTGCGACCCGAAGAGGCTGAGCACCGCGGCGACGATGAGGGCGATCCAGGCGACGCGCAGGCGGGACGCCGGGGGCCGCCCACCGGGCGACGGGTCGGCCGGCCGCGAGTACTGCGCGATGAGCCACAGGGTGCCCGCGACGATGACGAGCAGGCCGACGAGGGTCGACGGGTCGAGCCCGCGGGCCGCGGCCGTGTTGGTGTTCGTGTTGCCGGCGGCCGGCCCGCTCAGCTTGAGCAGGTCCAGGCCCGTGCGGGTGAGCAGCAGCAGGTAGACGAAGCCGGCGAAGCGCGTCAGGGCGAGCATGCCGAGCGCGACGCCGATGCCGGCGAGCAGCGGCAGGTACACCCACGTCGGGCTCGTGCCGAGGGTGGCGAGGCCGCTCACGGCGGCGGCCGCGGCCGCCACGAGCGCACCGCCGACGGCCGCCACGCGGGACCCGAGGTGTCGCCGGCCGGTGCCGGCGTGCGGACCGGCCCCCACGGCATCCGGGTCGATGGTCGAGACCTCGCGTGGCGTGGGCGTCGGGCCCGGCGGGCGCGTCGTGGTGCTCACGCGTCCACCGTCTGCCAGCGGAAGTCGACGCCCGGCAGGGCGTACAGCTGCTCGTTGAGGGGGGCGAACCAGCGGCGCAGCTCGGCCATCACCTCGGGGGCCTGCTCGGCGGACGTGCTCTCCTTGGCCGGGTAGAGACCGTCGAGCCGCACGTCGTCGACCCCGATGAAGCCCCACACCCGCGACAGCTCACGGGCGGGGTCGGCGAACATGGCCTCACTCTGCACGACGAGCACCCGCTCGGGCCCGACGAGGTCGTGCAGGCGGGTGAGCTGCTGCGCGTAGTGGCCGCGGGCCCGGTAGGTGTGGTGGCGGTGGGCGTAGCTCTCGTAGGCGGGGTCGGCGAGCATGTGCTCGACCTCGCCCCGCAGCCGATCGGGCTCGGCCGCGACAGCCTCCGCGAAGGACAGGGACTCGTGCCCCGTGTCGACCTCGCGGCGGTACTGCGACCACGCGCGCTCGGCCGGCTCGCGCAGCACGACGACGAGGCGCACGTCGGGCAGCTCGTCGGCGATGCGCTGCGGCGCGTGGGGATGGAACATGTAGTACGGGCTCGCCTCACCGGTGACGCGCCAGGGGTCGGCCGGGTGCTCGAAGCGCGAGCGGAACCAGTCGCGGCCGCGGCCAAAGTTGACGTCGAAGTAGTGGGTGCCCTTGCCGACGCGGCACGGGGCCACCTGCGGGTGCCGGCTCATCCACGAGGCGAGCGCTGTCGAGCCCCCGCGCTTGGTGCCGACGACGAGGTAGTCGGGCGTCATCCGGTCGCGGGCCTGCACCTTGTGCACCGGCGCGAGGGCGAGCCGGGCCAGTCGTCGGGAGGCATGGTGCAGCGGTGACGGCAGGCCGATCGGCCCGGCAGTGCTGACACGCACGGCTGCTCCCCTCCCTGGCTTCGCGCGGCTGGTGACGGCGCTCGTGACGGCGCGGTGGCGACCCCCCAGTCGCCGACGTCTGCGTTCTCGCCACATGAGAGCACATCCCGGGCGCCGGCAGGACCGTTTCGCGCGATTTCCCACGGTCGGCGGCGCGTCCCAGCCCACGGTCAGCCCCGCCTCCGGTTGTGGGCAATCAGCCGTGCTAGGGCCCCCGCCGTGCCATACTCCGTCGCGTCGGCATCGACCGGGGGGTCGAAGCCGTGGGGCTCTCGAAGACGTGGCCGTTCCCGGCCACGTCCGGGCGGTCACACGGCACGTCGTTTGTCAGGCCCGCGGCCGCACCAGGTCTCGGCGCAGGGGTTGTTCGGCCAGGGGGTTCCCCGGGCCGGCACGTGAGGGGGCGCGCAGTGACGACCGAACGGTCAGTCGGCACGGGTGACAGCGGTCCGGCACCCATCGAGGCGCAGGTGTCGTGGCGCCCGCTGCACATCGCGATGGTCGGCCAGAAGGGCCTGCCCGCCACGTACGGCGGCATCGAGCACGTCGTGTCCGAGACGGGTCGCCGGCTCGCCGACCGCGGGCACACGGTCACCGTCTTCACCCGCACCTCCTACGCCGCCGTGCCGGAGTCGCCCTACCTCGGCATGAACGTCGTGCCGGCCTTCACCATCGCGTCCAAGCACCTCGACGCCATCGTGCACAGCGCCACCTCGACCGCGAAGACGCTGACCACCCACCGCTGCGACGTCGTGCACTACCACGCCCTCGGGCCGGGCCTCATGGCCCCGCTACCCCGCTACCTCAGCCGCAGCAAGGTCGTGCTCACCGTGCACGGGCTCGACCACGAGCGCAGCAAGTGGGGCAGCCGCGCCCAGTCGGTGCTGCGCCTCGCGCACTGGGTGAGCGGGCACGTGCCCGACCGCACGCTCGTCGTCTCCGAGACGCTGCGCCGGCACTACGCCGACACCTTTGGCCGAGACGCCGAGCACGTCCCCAACGGGGTCGACCTGCCCGAGCACGTGCCGGCGTCGGCCATCGCCGACCTCGGCCTGGAGCCCGGCCGCTACGTGCTCTTCGTCGGGCGCATCGTGCCGGAGAAGTGGCCCGACAAGCTCATCGAGGCGTTCCGCTCGGTCGACCGCGACGTGCGCCTCGCCGTCGTGGGCGACTCCTCGTGGACCGACGAGTTCACGACGTCAGTGCGTGAGCTGGCCGCCCGCGACCCGCGGGTCGTGCTGGCCGGCTACCAGTTCGGCGAGCGGCTGTCCGCCCTCTACGAGCACGCGGGCGGCTTCGTGCAGCCCTCCCTCGTCGAGGGGCTGCCGCTGACGCTGCTCGAGGCCGTGAGCCACGGCCTCCCCGTGCTCGTCAGCGACATCCCACCGCACCTCGAGGTCGTGGCCCCCGAGGGGAGCGACCTCGCGGGCGCCACCGACGACGGCGGGTCGCCCTGCCGCGCCGACCGCCCGGGCGCGACCGACGCGGCCGTCGTCACCTTCGCCGCCGGCGACGTCGACGAACTGGTCCGCGGACTCACCACCCTGGTCGACCGCTTCCCCGTCTCCCGGGTGGCGGCGGCCGCCCTGCGTGAGCGCACCCTGGGCCGCTACGACTGGGATGCCGCGACCGACCGTCTCGAGCAGGTCTACCTCGAGCTCGCGGCGGGCATCCCGCCCACGCTGTCGCGGGAGGCCCAGCTGGCCCGCAGCCTCGCCCCCAGCCGGGCGGGCACCCGCGCGTCACGTCGTGCGGCGCCGACCGGGTCGGCGCTGCGGGCGGTCGACGCCGTCGGCGAGGGAGCGGTGGCCCCGTGACCGGACCCGTCATCAACCGTGTCACCAAACCCGTCACCGACCCCGTCACCGACCTGACCGGGCCGGACGGCATCCGCGCCGCGCGCCGCACCACCCTGCGCCGCACCACCCTGCGGCGGGCCACCGTCGCGCTCACCCTCGCGGCCGCGAGCGTCGGGCTCGCCGGGTGCGCCGGCGACGCCGGAGCCTCGGGCGGCACCGACGTCGGCGCCACGCGGCTCGGCTCCGCAACCCCGGTCCCCTCCGCCTCGACGGCGACGAGCGGCGGGTCCACGGTCGCGACGACGTCGGCCCCGGCCACGGCCGACCCCCGGGCGGCGAAGGTCACGGCGGCCAACACGGCCCTGACGACCTCGCTCTACACCCTCGTCGAGGCGATGAAGAAGGTGCAGACCGACAACACGCTGTCCGACCTCCGGGGGCAGCTCGGCACGGCGGCGACGGGGGCACGCGACGCGCTCGCCCGCGAGCGCAAGGCGGCCTACCCGTCCGAGACCCGCAGCTGCACGTCGGTGCGCACGTACGCCTCCCGGGTGGCCGGGTTCGTCGAGACCGGCACGCGGGTGCGCGGCTCCATCGCCTCGCGCATCGGCCTGCTGGAGTCCGACCTCGCCGCGCTGAAGACGGCGCAGGATGCCGTGACGACCCGACGCGACGCCCTGGCGGCCGCCCTCAAGGGCGTGAGCAACCCACCGTCGACGGTCAGCCCCGCTGACGTCACGGCGGCGCTCGAGCAGGCGACCACGCGCCGCAGCGACGTCGCCGGCACGATCGCCACCGTGGGCGGGGCGAGCAGCGAGGCCCGCACCGCGTTCGCGAAGAACCTGTCGAGCTCGCGCACGATCCTCTACGACGCCTGCTAGGCGTCGACCCGCGGCCCGACGGGCCGTATCGACACCACCACCCACCCCACCGACGAGCAGACGTCCGCCCCGACAAGGGTCAACGGACGGTAAAGCGGAGGCCGACCGGCCACCGCACGAGCAGCGAGACCAGCACGAGGAGCGAGATGAGAACACGTCGAGGCGTCACCGCCGCCACCGCGACGGCCCTGGTGGCCGTGGCCGCGGTGGGGGCCGGCCAGGTGGCCGGGGCCGGGACCTCGGAGGGGGCCGCCCTCGCGGTCGGCCCGTCCTCCCTGTCGACGGTCGCCGCGCCCACGTGGTGGGGCGCGAACGGTCGGGTCACCGACATCAAGGCGGTGGGCTCACGGGTCTACCTCGCCGGCGCCTTCGACTACATCGGCCCGCAGACCGGCTACGGCGTCGCCGTCGACCCGGCCTCGGGCGCGATGCGCGCCGGGGCCCCCCGCGTCGACGGGATCGTCCGCGCCAGCGCCCCCGACGGTGCCGGCGGCTGGTACATCGCCGGCGACTTCACCCGCGTCGGCACCACCTACCGTCGCGGGGCGGCCCAGGTCACCTCGGCCGGCACCCTGACCGCGTGGGACCCGAAGCCGAAGGGCAGCGTCAACGCCATCGCCGTCACCGGCGACCGGGTCGTGCTCGCGGGCGACCTCAGTGCCGTGGGGACGGCCAACACCCCGGTCAGCCGGGTCACGGCCGTGGACCGCGTCAAGGGCGCCCGGCTCACCTCGTGGACGGCCGCCCCCAACGGCACCGTCCGCTCCGTCGTCGCCACGCCGACCGCGGTCTACATCGCCGGCGACTTCACGGCGGTCGGGTCCCAGACCGCGACCCGGCTGGCCCGGCTGTCGCCGACGACGGGCGCCCCCGACCCGGCCTTCCTCGCCACCGCCAACGGCCCGGTCCGGGCGCTGTCGACCTCCCCCGACGGGTCCACCCTCTACGCGGGCGGCACGTTCTCGTGGGCCGGGGGCGCCCAACGGGCCAACCTCGCCGCCTTCGCCGCGGGCACCGGGGCGGTCTCGGCCTGGGCGCCGGCCGCCAACGCCACGGTCTCCGCCCTCGCCGTCGACCCCTCCGGCTCCGTCGCGGCCGGTGGCCAGTTCACGACCGTCGCGGGCGTGGCCCGCACCGCCCTCGCGCAGGTCACCCCGTCCGCCGCCGTCACGGCCTTCGACGCGCGGCTCAGCGGGTGCAACGCCCCGCACACGACGAAGAACACGTACACGATGGCGCCCTGCGTCACCGAGGTCACGGCCCTCGCCACCCGGGCCGACACGGGTGGCACCCAGCTGCTCGTCGGTGGCCGCTTCGGTCGCAGCGGCACGCTCGAGCGCCACAACGCCGCGGCGTTCAGCCTCGGCACCGCCGCCCCGACCGCGTGGAACCCCGTCGCGTCGGGCCTCGTGCTCAGCATCGCCACGACGACGACCGGCACCTTCCTCGGCGGCGACCTCACGAGCGTCGGCGGCCTCGTGCGCACCGGCCTCGCCGCGCTCGACGCCACGACCGGCGTCGGTGACCCCGCCTTCCGGGCCGACACCGACAACATCGCCCTCGACCTCGAGCCGGCTCCCGACGGCAGCCGCCTCTACGTCGCGGGCAGCTTCCTCACCGTCGCCGGCCAGCCCCGAACCAACCTCGCGGCGCTCACCCTGCCCGCCGGCACCCTCGACCCCACCTTCGTGGCCAACGCCAACAACACCGCCATCGTCGTCAAGGCGGCCGGCTCGTCGGTCTACGTCGGCGGCGCGTTCAACCGCGTCGGCAAGACCGTGCGCAACCACCTCGTCAAGCTCGACGGGCGCACCGGGGCCATCGACGCCGGCTTCGTCGTCAACACGACGGGGCCCGACGGCCCCCTCCAGCGCGGTGGCATGGTCCAGGGTCTCGCCGTGCGCCGCGACGGCAGCCGCGTCTACCTCGCCGGCCCCTTCACCGCGGCCAACGGCGTGGCGGTCACCAACGGCATCCTCGTCGTCGACGGGCGCACGGGCGCCCGCACGCCCGGCCAGCTGGGCGGCGTCGCCTCACGCTGCAGCTGGGTCGCCGGCCAGTGGGTCACCAACCTCTACCTCAACCCTGCCGAGACCTCGCTCTACGGCGGTGACACGTGCCCCGACAACATCTACAAGTGGGATGCCGTGTCGCTCGGCACGAGCAGCAACCCGACGGGCCTGCAGTGGCTGACGTGGTGCAACGCGGGCTTCCAGGCCGGCCTCGAGGTCAACGGGCGCTTCTACTACGCCGCCCACGGCGGAGACCGCGACAAGGGCGGCTTCTGCTGGCAGAGCCCGACCCAGCGCACCAACGTCGACCGCCAGCGCCTCGTCGAGTTCGACGCCGGCACCGGCGCCCTCACGACGAACACCTACACCTTCAACTCGCCGATGGGCGTGTGGGCCCTCGAGGCGGTCCCGTCGGGCCTGCTCGTCGGCGGTGACTTCTCGCTCGTCGGCGGCAGCTCGGAGGTGCGGCAGGGCCTGGCCCTGCTCCCCGGCACCCCGTGACCGGGCGCTGAGCGGGCGCTGAGCGGGCGCTGAGCGCGACAGACGGGACGGGCCCCCGGGGAGATCTCCCCGGGGGCCCGTCCTGCTGTGTACGACGGGTCAGCAGCCCTTGGCGGCCGACGTGCGCACCTGGTCACCCGGGGGGCGCGACGAGCCGTCCCAGGTGTTGCCGGCGGACCCGAAGTACGAGCGCAGGTTCGAGCTCAGCTGCACCTCGCCGTCGAACCCGTTGCCGCGCACCGTGCTGTCCATCATCGCGCCGGCCTGGAAGACGACCCGACCGCCCGAGACGACGTTGCACGCGATGACAGCGCCCTTGGGGCTGCTGTTCAGCGACGGCTTCGTCAGCTTGGCGTCCATGGCCCGAAGGCTGATCCCCGCGGTGCGGAAGGTGTCGACCCGGTTGTTCGTCCACTGGTTGCCCCAGCCCGACATCTGGTCGTTGAAGCCGATGGCGACGTTGCGGGCGGTGTTGTCGCTGAACGTGTTCCACGACCCGTCCTCGTCGGTCGTGAAGGCACGGCCGTCGCCGGGCAGGTTGTAGACGGTGTTGCCGGTCACCGTGTTGTAGGCGGACGAGCCGCCCACGCGGATGCCCTCCTGCATGTAGTGCTTCCACGCCGACGGCGCGATGTCGTGCACGGTGTTGTCGGTGACCTGCCAGCCGTCGCTGAACGTGCCGAGCCACAGGCCGGGGCCCGTGCCGCAGGCGATGTCGTGGATCTCGTTGCGAGACACGACGCCGTTCTTGTTCATGGCCGAGTGGACGCCCTTGAGGCTGAGGTCGTTGTTCGTGATGCGGATGCCGATCGACGGGCGCAGCGCGGCACCGGTGGCCCGCTGGAGGTAGTCCGTCGAGGCGAGGATGCCGCTCGGGTCGTAGCTGTCGCGACCCGGCACCGCGCGACGGGCCTGCCAGTTCTCGTCGTTGCGGTTGAGCCACTGGCGCACGTTGCCGGCGTTGCCGCCCATGATCATGATGCCGCCGCGGATCGACAGTCCGTCGATGTTCCAGTAGCTCGCGCCCGCGAGGAACCTGATGGTGCGGTTGGGGTCGGGCGAGGTCGCCCCGCACGACGGCATCCTGAGGTTGGCGGTGAGGCGCACCTCGCCGGTGCCGGCGGACGTGATGGTGATCGGGGCCGACGCGGTGCCCGACGATTTGATCGTGAAGGGACCGGTGTAGGTGCCGCCGGCGAGCCGGATGACGTCGCCGGGCACGGCACCCTTGATGGCGACTTGCAAGCCGGTGGTCGAGGAGACGAGCTGGGTCCGGGGCGCCCGGTGGGCGACGGCGCCCCCGTCGACGGGGGCGGCCCCCGCGCTGGTGGCGGTCGCCGCGACGCCGGCCGCCGTCAGCGCGCCGGTCGTAACCAGCGCCAGGGCCAGACCGCCCGCCACGCGACGCGGTCGACGGCGGCCCGGTCGGGCGGGGGCGCCCGGGGGGTCGGAGGGCAGGGTGGGGTGCAGGAAGGGGTGCACGGAGGTCCGTTTCCACGGCGCAGACCACCGACCGCAGGGCGGCGTCGCACCCGTGGCCGCGACCACCGCAGGGGTGGCCGGGGTCGGTCGGCACGCCCCTGCATGCCCCTGTCCCACACCGTGTGTGATGGTTCCGTGGAGGGACCCGGCCGTTCGAGACAGGTACCCCGGCCGGGTGTGCGCGCGGGCTGGGCCCGCGCGGACGCGTGCAACCTATACGCGGCCTTCTGGGTGCGCCAACTCAGGCCGCGTCGCGAAATCGCCTCTCATTCGGTCGAACCGGGGCGTTCTCGAACAGACCAACCCTCGCGAACCGGGATCAAAGCGACGAGAGACGACGGCTGTGAATTCCCTGACAGACCGGCGCGTCTCACTGTCCGGTGAGCACGACCGTGGCGGACAGCGGTGACGAGCCGATGGCGTTCACGGCCTTGACCCGGTAGCCGTACGCCGTGCCGCGCACGACCGCCGTTTCGGTCCACGTGCGGGTGGTCGCGGGCAGGACGGCGACGCGGATGCTGTCGCGCAGCACGACGTACTGCGTGACCGGCGAGCCGCCGTCCTTCGCCGGCTCGGTCCACGTCAGGTCGTTCGCCCCGATACGGGCGGTGCCGCTCAGCACCGGCGGGCTCGGGAGACCGTTCGTGGGCACCGCCCACTCCTCGGGGCTCAGCACGCTCTCGCCGACGGCGTTCACCGCGCTGACGCGGTAGTAGTACCGGGTGCCCACGGTGACGGCCGTGTCGGTGAAGCTCGTCCCGGTGCCCGACGTCGAGGCGTAGAGCGTCGTCGCCCCGCTCGTCGTGCCGCGGTAGACGCGGTAGCCGGTGATGGCCGAGCCGCCGGACGCCGGCGTGCTCCACGTCAGCCGGTCGGCGTTGTACGTGCCGGTCGCGACGAGGCCGCCGGGGACACCGGGGGCGGTCGCGGCCGCCGCGGACGGGCGGGCGGCCACCTCGGCCGAGGACGCGCTCTCGCCGACCGCGTTGAGGGCGGTGACCCGGTAGCGGTAGGTCGTCTCGTTGACGGCGGTCGTGTCGGTGAGGTCCGGCCCCGTCGTGGTGCCGACGAGCGCCCAGGTCGTGGCGGCGTCGTCGGTGCGGTAGACGCGGTAGCGCTGCAGCGGGCTGCCGCCGTCGGTCGACGGGACGTCCCAGTGCAGGATGACGGCGGCGTCGCCCGGCGCGGCCACGAGCGCGGAGGGCGCAGCGGTCACCGTGCGCGCCGCGTCGTCGCCGAAGACGGCGAGACCGGTCTGCGGCGTGGCGTCGATCTGCGTGAAGTCGCCGCCGATGTAGACCCGCCCCGAGTCGGCCGCCATCGACCACACGCCGAGGGCGCTGTTGACGACCGGGGCGTAGGGCAGCGTCGTGCCGGTGGCCGTGTCGACCGCGGCGAGCTTGTACCGGGTGAGGTTGTCGAAGCCCCCCGCCCCGGTGAAGTGCCCCCCGCAGTAGGCGACCCCGCCGACGACCTGCACCCCCTGGAGGTTGCCGTTCGTGTGCTTCGACCACGCGACGGCACCGGTGACGGCATCCATCGCGGTGCACGCTCCCCCGCTGCCCGCGACGGCGAGGTAGAGGCGCGACCCGCTCTGGGTGATGTCGTAGACCGGGGGCTTGCTTGTCTGGTTGGTGTTGCCGGGCACGAAGCCGGCCGTCACGGCGCCCGTGGTGGCCGACACGCGCGAGATGCCGCGCTGCGTCGTCGCGCCGCCCACGGTGGTGAAGGTGCCGCCGAGGTAGACGGAGGCGCCGTCGTCGGCGGGTCGCACGCTGAGCACGCGGTCGTTGGGCGTCGGGCTCCACGTCGTGTCGAGGGAGCCCGAGGTGGCGTCGAACCGCGCCACCCAGGGCTTCACGGCGAGGCCGCCGCCGCTGCCGGCCGCCTGGGCGAACGGGCCACCGACGTAGACCCGGCTGCCCGAGACCGCGACGGTGTCCGGCGGGCGGTCGACGACCGGCGACCACGTCGGGTCGATGGCCCCGGTGGTGGCGACGAGCTTGGCCAGCTTCTTGCGCTTGGCGCCGGCGATCGTCGTGAACGCCCCGCCGACGAAGAGCGAGGACCCGCTCACTGCGAGGGTCGTCACCGACGCGTCGGGGGCCGGGGCGAAGGTGAGGTCGAAGCTGCCCGTCGACGGTACGAAGACCGCGAGGCGCGTGGCCGGGTAGGAGCGGCCCGACGGGTCGGTGACCGCGGTGAAGTCGCCGGCGACGTAGACGCGGTCGCCGACGGGCGCGATGGCCAGCACGCGGCCGTTCGTGCCCCACGTGCGTGAGGGGGTGGCCGTGACCGCGGCGGCGGCGGGACCGCCGGCCAGGGTGAGCCCGACGACGGCGGCGATCGCCGCTGCCAGCAGGGTGGTGAGGGGTCGGTTCGACCTCGTCATGCGTTGTCCTTTGCCTGCCGGGCGCGTCCCGGTCGTGACGCTCGTGACGGGCGGGCGCAGGGCGCGCCGCTGCCGCCGGGCCAGCCTAGGGCCGGCCACCGACCGTGGTGGCGGAACCGCGGAACCCCGCCCACCGGCATCCGGATGCCGGCCCGTGGCCCGGGTGCCCCGGGCTCGTCGGGCTCGCCGCGGGCGGTGCGTCAGCCCGGGTTCGACGTCGAGGTGGGGGTGCTCAGCTCGGCGGGCCAGCTGCTCGACCACCCGAGCAGGTTCGCGAGCCGGTCGTTGTGCGGCCCGAACCGGCGCTCGAGCTCGGCGAGCGTGCTGTCGGCCGGGGCGTCGATGCGCGGCTTGGGGCGGCTGAAGACGCCGAACCGATCGGGCGTGTGCGGCGCCAGCCCGAGGAAGTCGAGGACGCGGTCGTAGACCGGGGCGGGGTCGGCGTACATCTCCTCGCTCTTGAGCACGAGGACCTGCTCGCGGGGCACGTGCTCGAACCAGCGCTCGAGCTGGTCGGCGTACAGGCCGCGCGAGGCGTACGAGAACGAGCGCAGGGCGGCGTGGGCCTCGCGGCTCGTCACGTCGTGACCGAGGTAGGGGGCGAGGCGCTCGTCCTCGGCGGCGAGGGCGTCGGCGAACGACAGCGGCTCCACGCCCCGCTCGACGGAGTGCCGGTAGTGCGAGACGGCCCGGGCGGCCGGGTCGCGCAGCAGCGCGACGAACCGCCCCTCGGGCATGGCGGCGGCGATGCGCTGCGGCGCGAGCGGGTGGTAGAGGTAGTACGGGCTGGCCTCGAACGTATGACGGCCGGGCGTGGCCGGGGGGAAGTGCCCCCGGTACCAGCGCTCCCCGCGGTCGTGGAAGACCGTGAAGTACTGCAGCTCCTTGCCGATGGCGGGCTCGACGTCGGGGTGCTGCGCGAGATAGCTGTAGAGCGACGTCGTCCCGCAGCGCATGCCGCCGATGACGAGGAAGTCGGGCATCGACCCGGGGCCGTGGCGACGGGCCCGCACGCTCGCGCGGGCGCTGCGCACCGTCTCGCGCAGCCGCTGCTCGCCCTTGAGCCAGGCGGCGCGGCGACGGGAGGGCGGGGCGAGCGGGCTCACGCGGGCACCACCTCAGGCGGGTGCGAGCAGCTGGGACGCATCGCACACCTCCAGGTCGTCGACGTCGTATCCGAATCGGGCGATCTGTCCACCGTACCTGCGGCTGATGAGACGCCGCTGGACGCCCCCCGGTCGCAGGGGGTTCTCGTAGTCGCGCCACGCCTGCTCATAGCGCGAGCTGCGGTCCGGCCGGATGCCGTCGGCGGGGATCGGCTCGACGAGGCCGAGGAAGCGCTGGATGCGCTCCAGCTCGCGCTCGGGCTCACGGACGAGGTCCTCGTAGCAGAGCACGTGCAGGCGCCGCAGGTGCGGCGCGTCGGCGCGCAGCGTCTCGTGGGCGCGGACCCAGTTGTCGACGAGGGTGGAGAGCGTCGTCTGGCGGGTGAGGTCGCGGCTGAGCAGGCTGCGCCACTTCTTGTTCGACAGGGCGACGACGACCGGGTGGCGCACGACGACGATGAGGGCCGAGCCCGGGAAGGCGGCCTGCAGGAACCGGCCCATGACGAGGTTCGGCGGCGACTTCTCGAGCAGCACCCGCCGGCTCGTGTCCCAGTACGGGTCCCACGCGGAGCGCAGGCGGTGGGCGGTGTCGGGCGCGAGCAGCGGCGAGTGCTCGGTGAGGTGCGAGCGGGGGTCGCGGGCGAAGCGCCCGGACCCGCCGTAGACCTTGGCCTTGGGGTACACCGGCTGCAGGTGCTGCCCCTCGTCCTCGGGCACGCCCGTGCCCTCGAGACCGGCGATCTCCGGATGCCGGGCGAGGCTGCGGGCGAGCGGCGTCGTGCCGCTGCGGTGCAGCCCACCGATGAAGACGAGCTCGTGGTGGTCGCGCCCGCCGGCCGGTGGCTGGGGCAGCGCCTCGGCCGACGGGGCCCCACCCGAGGGGGCGCCGGCGCTCACTTGAGGGCCCCGGTGAACGACGAGAGCGGGCCGGGCAGGTCGATCTGCACCGGCGAGGTGGCGTCGACGGTGCCGGAGGCCCCGGTGGGGTCGTCGCCCGCCACGGCCGCGCTGGCGCCGGCCGGCACCGGCGCCTGGCCGCCCCACACGAAGACGGTCGAGCCGCTGCTGCCGGACGCGCCCTCGAAGCCGATGCCGGTCAGCCCCTTGCCGGAGATCGGCACCGCCTTCGCCCCGCGGCTGGCGGCCGCGAGCGCCGAGACGACGTCGCCCGCCGGGCGCACGCCCCCGGCGGGGTCGATGAGACCGAAGCGGGGCTCGTCGGAGTTGCGGCCCGACGGGTTCACCGCGAGCGGCAGCCAGATGGTGATGGTGATGCCCGCGGCCATGAGCTGCGACAGCGTCTGCACGACCTCGCCGGTGGCGGCGTCACCGCCGTCGCCGGCGCCCTCGCCGCCCTCGCCGCGCAGGAACCGGCCGACCTCCCACGCCTCGATGGGCGTGCCGGCGGGCGTCGTGGCCTTGAGGTAGGTCACGAGGGCGGGCACGACGCTCCACTTCTCGTAGAAGTGGATCTGGCGCACGTCGACGGTCTTGTCCTGCGCCAGCCGGGTCGCCATGGCGAGGTAGGTGAGGTTGCGCTTGCCCTGGTCGCTGTCGAGGACGGCCTGGAGCGAGGCGGCGTCGGTGACCTGCGGGATCTTGTCGCCGCGCGTGCCAATGCGTCGCTCGAAGTAGCTGTTCCACGCGTCGACGGCGCCCTGGACGTCGCCCGCCTTGAGCAGCCGGTCGGCGATGCCGTAGCCGTACGTCGTGCTGGCCAGGCCGAAGTCGACGACCTTGGCGGTGCGGCTGCCCGCCCGCACGGCCTCGGCGCCGGAGGTCATGAGCTGCTGCAGCTGATCGGGCGTGCCACCCCAGTAGCTCGGGCTGTTGACCTCGTTCTCGAGGGCGAACTCGGTGACCCCCTGCGGGGCGTAGCGCTGCACGGCGCTCGTGATGAACGCCTGGTAGGTCGCGAGGTCCTTGGGCATGCCCGACTCGGTCTTGTCGGTCTGGCCGCGGGTGAACTGCGGCTCGCCGTCGGTCGCCCAGCACATGCCGGTGCGGATCTTGAGCAGCAGCGTCATGCCGAGCGAGCGGGTGCGCTCGACGACCCGGTCGACCGTCGACCAGTCGACCTGGCCCTGGGTGGGCTCGATGTCGCACCAGACGAACTCGTAGTACGTGTAGCCACCCTTGAGGGTCGACAGGTACGGCTGGTAGCTGGCGAACCGGGCCCAGTCCCACTTGGCCCCGAGCGGGGTGACCCCACCGGCGACGGGCGCCGACGTGCCACCGGGCTGCGTGGAACCCGGCGTGGAACCCGGCGTGGACCCGGGTGTGCCGCCACCGGGCCCGGCGGACGACGAGCTCGAGCCGAGCTGCGACGCGGGGGGCGGGGCCGGCTCGCTGCCGGTGCAGGCCGTCAGCAGCGTGAGCGTGAGGGCCACACCGGCGGCGAGGAGGGCGCGCGGCATCCGCCGAACAGCCGGTCGTGCTGCACTCATGCCGCGCCCTCGCTCACGGGGCGCGACGCCGCGGTGGCGGCCACGAGACGGGCGGTCAGCGCGTCGGCGAGCGCGTCGACGGCGGGGTCGATCTCCAGCGGGCTGCGACCGTGCGACTGACGCGCGTCGATGTGCGCGTGCAGCGACGCGCGGTACGGGAAGTCGAGGAAGCGGCACAGGCTGCGCATCTGCCCCTCGGGGTCGCGCACGAGGTCATCGTACGACATGAGGAGCACGTCGTCCCGCGTGTCGAGGCCGAGGTCGAAGAAGAGCTCGTTGCGCACGCACCAGAAGAGCACGGCGGCCGTGTCGGCCGTCATGGATGCCGTGTCGAACGACCGCACGAGGTCGCGGGAGCGCTGGGGCAGCCGCTGCGCCTGCCACATCCCCTCGTCACGGCCCTCGGCGATGGCCCGCAGGGCCTCGAGGTTGCTCGTGCCGAACTTGCTGACCTCCGAGCGGGCGCGGTCGTGCGCGTCGCGCCACTGCCACACGGCGCGCCCGGGGCGGGTGCCGGGCAGCTCGAGCAGCTCGTCGACGCGCTGCGAGTCGCACAGCGGCTTGACGAGCACGATGCGGTGGCGCGACCGGGCGACGGTGCGCTGGAGGACGTGGTCGCCGCGCAGCCGGAACCGCTCGAAGACCGTGCGGTCGTTCTCGCCGCGCACCTCCACCTCGGGCGCCTCGTCGAGTCCGCGCAGCAGCATGTTCGTCCCCGACCGCTGCAGGCCCACGACGTAGACCGGCACGGCGTCACCTCGGCGCACCCCGTGCGCCGAGCGCCATTGGTGCTTGGCCCACGCCGTGCGGGCGCGGGTCACCGGGTTGAGCTGGTCCTCCTCGACGAGTCGACGCACCCCCTCGGTGCGGGCCCAGTGGACGTGACGGGCGACCCGGCCCGCCGTGTACCGGACGCGCTCGGTCGTCGTGCTGACGCGGCTCATGGGACGCGGACTCGCTCTCGGGTGGTCGGTTCGTGGGGCGTGCTCGGGTTCGAGCCTAAACGCCCCCGTGGGGGTCGCCTCCCGGAGCCGGACAGCGAGACGGCTTGTGCCTGCGGGTCGTTCACGCCTCACACCCCCAGGCGCACTGGTCGACCGTGCGAGGCCACGACCTGCTCCAGCTCGTCGGCGCGGGCGGGGTCGGTGCCCGCGAGGTGGGAGTGCAGGGCGGCGACGGTGTCGAAGCGGCGCTCGCCGTAGCCGGCCGACACGAAGCGCGCGTACGTCTGCTCGTCGAGGTCGAGGGCCGGGGCGAGGATGGCGGTGTTGTCGATGACGGCCGGGTAGCGGCGCGGGTCGACGCGGTACTGGCCGGGCTCGAGGCAGCCGCCCGACCGCAGCAGCAGGCCCAGCCGGTGGCCCCCGTCGCCGACGTGCAGGCGGGCCGCCACGGTGACGCCGCGGTCGGTGACGGGCACCCCGCGCACCCAGCGCAGCGTGACCGGGGGCAGGCCCGCGAACCCGTCGCGCCGGAAGGTGCGCATCATGTCGAGCGAGCGGGTGACCCGCTCGTCGAAGTGGTCCTCCAGCGACGTCGGCGTCTTCATGGCCCAAGGGCGGAACCGGGGCACCGCGACCTTCTCGAACCACAGGCGGTAGGGCTCGTCACGGGCGGCCGCGAGGAGCCGCTCCCGCGGCAGGTGCTCGTTCGCCTCGAGGAAGTCGTAGAAGCGGGCGCGGACGACGACGTCGTAGCGCAGAGGGCTGACGAGCGACTCGATGGCGATCGGCTCGCGGCCGACCGTCTTGGGCCGCCAGGTGAGGCCACGGCGAGCAGTGCGATGCAGAGTCGCCACCGCCGAACGCTTCATGGCCGCGAGTGTTCCAGACCCCGTGCGGCCGGGAGGGGGTTTCGGCCGATTGCCGTGGAAAGGCGGGCTTGCCCGCGGATCGCCTGTCGCCGGGCGGGCCTCCCCCTAGACTGCCGACGTCGTGCGGGGTCGATGTGGCCGCGCAGCGCCGTCCCGCGAGCACCAGTGAAGGCCTCCCGTGAGAATCCTGCACGTCAACAAGTACCTCTACCGCCGCGGCGGCGCGGAGGGCTACATGCTCGACGTGGCGCGGCTGCAGCGCGAGGCCGGCCACGAGGTCGAGCTCTTCGGCATGCAGCACCCCGAGAACCCGGCCGGCCTGCCCCTCGCGGACACCTTCCCCGGGCTCGTCGAGCTCGAGCCCGCCCCGGAGGGGCTGCGGGCCAAGGCCGCCGCCGCGGCGCGGATGCTGTGGTCGACCTCGAGCCGGTCGGGCCTGTCCGAGGCCATCCGCCGCTTCCGGCCCGACGTCGTGCACCTGCACAACGTCTACCACCAGCTCTCGCCGTCGGTGCTGCACGCGGTGCGTGACGCGGGGCTCCCGAGCGTCATGACCCTGCACGACTACAAGCTCGCCTGCCCCAGCTACCAGATGCTCGACCACGGCAAGCCGTGCGACGCGTGCGTCACGGGCTCCCCCGTCCAGGCGGCCCGCCGCCGGTGCAAGGACGGCTCGCTCACCGCGAGCACCCTGCTCGCCGTCGAGTCGACGCTGCACCGCGCCACCCGCGCCTACGCCCCTGTCACCGCCCTGGTCTGCCCCAGCGAGTTCCTCGCCGGCGTCATGCGGCAGGCCGGGGTGTTCCCCGAGCGCCTGCACGTCGTCCCGCACTTCGTGGCCCCGTCGGATGCCGCCCTGCCGGCCTCGCCGGGTCTCGGCTTCGTCTTCGGCGGGCGCCTCAGCCACGAGAAGGGCGTCGACACCCTCGTGCGGGCCGTGGGTCTGGCCCCGGACGTGCACCTCGACGTCGCGGGCGACGGACCGGAGCGCGCAGCGCTCGAAGCGCTGGCCGCCCAGTGCGCGCCGGGCCGGGTCCGCTTCCACGGCCGCATCGCCCGCGACGAGCTCGAGACCCTCATGCGCGGCTCGCTGGCCGGTGTCGTGCCGTCCCGCTGGTACGAGAACCAGCCCATGACGGTGCTCGAGTCGATGGGTGCCGGGGTGCCCGTCGTGGCGACGACGCTCGGCGGCCTCCCCGAGCTCGTGCGCGACGGCGTCGACGGGTGGACCGTCCCACCCGACGACCCGCAGGCCCTCGCGACCATCCTGCAGGCGGTCGCGGCCGACCCCGCCGAGGCCCGCCGCCGCGGTGCCGTCGGCCGAGAGCGCATGCTGCGCGACTTCTCCGCCGACGTGCACGTCGAGCGGCTCGACGAGCTCTACCGCGAGTGCCGGGCCGTCGTGGCACGCACCTCGACCACGACGGCGGTGACGGCGTGAGCGCGCTCGGTTCGGCACCGGCATCCGACCCCCTCGGCGACGGGCACGGTGACCCGGGCGAGGCTCCGGTGCGCGTGCTGTACTTCACCGGCAGCGGGCGCAGCGGCACGACCGTCATCAACAACATCCTCGGCCAGCTGCCCGGCGCGTTCGCGTGCGGCGAGCTGCGCTACCTCTGGCGACGGGGGGTGGTCGAGGACCACCTCTGCGCGTGCGGCGAGACGTTCGCCGAGTGCCCGGTGTGGAGCGCGGTCATGGCCTCGCCCGGTCGCCCGGGTTCCGTTGCGGGCGAGCCGATCTCGGCCGACGAGGCGGCGGGTGTCGCGGCACGGCTGCTGAACCGGCTCGCCAGCCGACGAGTGCCGGCGATGCTGGCCCGCCGCGTGGTGGGGCGCACCCCCGTTCCACCGCACCCCGACGACGCGACCGTCCACTGGCTCTACCGGTCGGTGGCCCGGCACACCGGCGGCGCGCTCGTCGTCGACAGCAGCAAGCTGCCGCCGTACGGTCTGCTGCTGCACCAGCTGCCCGGTGTCGAGGTGCTGCACCTGCACGTCGTGCGCGACTCCCGTGCCACCGCGTTCTCGTGGCAGCGCACCAAGCCGACACTCGACCACGCCGGCGGCGACCAGGTCATGCCCAAGCTGATGTTCTGGAAGAGCTCGCTGCTCTGGGCCTGGTGGAACACCCTGACGGTCGCGCTGTGGGGCCGCTCCCCCGGCTACCTCCGCGTCCGGTACGAGGACTTCGTCGCCGACCCGAGAGGTGTCATGCAGACCATCGCCGAGTGGGCCGGCCTGCCGGCCGACGACCTCCCCTTCGAGACGCCGACGAGCGTGCGCATGGCGCCGACCCACTCGGTCGCGGGCAACCCGTCGCGCCACTCGCGCGGGGCGGTCGAGATCCGCTCCGACGACGAGTGGACGCGGGCCATGCCCACCCGCGACCGTCGCCTCGTGACGGCGATGACGGCCGCCGTGCTGCTCGGCTTCGGCTACTCCCTGCGCGCCGGGGCCGTCGCCGCCGTGCGCGGCGGTGGCTCGTCGACGCGAGAGCGCCTGAGCGGCAAGGGGGTCCGCTGATGTTCGCCCTCGTCACCGGCACCGGCCGCTGCGGCTCCACCCTCGTGCACGAGCTCATCGCCCGGCACCCGCAGACCGGGTTCGTCACCAACGTCGACGACCTCGGCGTGCAGCGAACGACCCGCCGGCAGGTCGACCTGTGGCGGCGGATGCCGGCCGCGGTGACCCAGAAGGGGCGGGCGCGGTTCGCGCCCTCCGAGGCCTACCGCGTGCTGGGCCGGGAGGTGTCGCCGCTCGTGGTCGACCCCGCCGCCGACCTGCGCGAGGACGACCTCACGCCGTGGCTCGAGGAGCGGCTGCGCCGCTTCGTCCGCGAGCGTGACGAGCGCATCGGCCTGCCCGTGTTCCTGCACAAGCTGACCGGGTGGCCCCGGGCCGGCCTGCTCTCGGCCGCGTTCCCCGACGCCCGTTTCGTCCACGTCGTGCGAGACGGGCGGGCGGTCGCGAACTCGTGGCTGCAGATGCCCTGGTGGAAGGGTCACCTCGGCCCGCAGGGCTGGCACTTCGGACCGTTGCCGGCCGAGCTCGACGAGCTGTGGTCGCAGCACGGCCGCACCCAGCCGGTGCTCGCGGGCCTGGCCTGGCGGATGCTCGTCGACGCCCACGACGACGCCGCCGCGGGCCTCGGTGACCGGTGGATCACCGTGCGGCACGAGGACGTCCTGCGCGACCCGCGCACCGAGCTGACCCGCATCCTGCAGCACTTCGGCCTCGGCTGGAACGACGAGTTCGCCTCGGGCGTGGACAGGTACGCCCTGCACGAGGAGCGCACGCAGGCCTACCGCGACGACCTCGGCGGGCGTCACGTCGCCGCGCTCGAGGCCGTCATGGCGCAGCAGCTGACGCGCCACGGCTACGACCTGTCGTCGGTGGCCGCGGGCACCTGAGAGCCCAGCCAGACGCACGGATGCCGGTCCGCTCGGTGCGAGCGGACCGGCATCCGGTCTCGTCGGGGTGGCCCCGAGGGGCTCAGCTGACGGTGGTGATCATGCCCGCGGCGACGGTGCGGTTGGTGGCCTCGTCGACGAGCACGAAGCCGCCGGTGTTGCGGTTGCGGGTGTAGTCGTCGGCCATGAGCGGCACCGTCGTGCGCAGGCGCACGCGGCCGATCTCGTTGAGCGACAACGCCGTCGCCTCCTCGTCGCGGTGCAGCGAGTTGACGTCGAGGCGGTACTGCAGCTGCTTGACGATGGTGCGCGCCGAGCGGGTGGTGTGCTTGATGGCGTACTTGCCACCGAGGCGCATCGGGCTCGACTCGTCCATCCAGCAGATCATCGCGTCGATGTCCTGCGCGACGGCCGGCTGGTTGTGCGGGCGGCAGATCATGTCGCCGCGCGAGACGTCGATCTCGTCCTCGAGGCGCACCGTCACCGACATGGGCGGGAAGGCCTCGTCGACCTCGCCGTCGGCGGTCTCGACGGCGAGGATGCGGCTGGTGAAGCCCGAGGGCAGCACCATGACCTCGTCGCCCTTCTTGAGCACGCCGCCCATGACCTGGCCCGCGTAGCCGCGGTAGTCGTGCCAGTCGTCGGACTGCGGGCGGATGACGTACTGCACCGGGAAGCGGACGTCGATGAGGTTGCGGTCGCTCGCGACGTGCACGTTCTCGAGGTGGTGCAGCAGGCTCGGCCCGTCGTACCACGGCATGTTGTCGGAGCGGCTGACGACGTTGTCGCCGGCGAGCGCCGAGACGGGCATGACGGTGAGGTCGGGGACGCGCAGCTTGGCCGCGAACTGGGTGAACTCGTCGCGGATGCTCTCGTAGACCTCCTGCGAGTAGTCGACGAGGTCCATCTTGTTGACGACGAGCACGAGGTGCGGCACCTGCAGCAGGGTGGCGAGGAAGGCGTGCCGGCGGCTCTGCTCGACGAGACCCTTGCGGGCGTCGACGAGGATGAGCGCGAGGTCGGCCGTCGAGGCCCCCGTCACCATGTTGCGGGTGTACTGGATGTGCCCCGGGGTGTCGGCGATGATGAACTTGCGGTTGGGCGTGGCGAAGTAGCGGTAGGCCACGTCGATCGTGATGCCCTGCTCGCGCTCGGCGCGGAGGCCGTCGGTGAGCAGCGCGAGGTTGACGTGCTCGTCGCCGCGGTCCTTGCTCGCCCGCTCGACGGCGTCGATCTGGTCCTGGAAGACCGTCTTGGTGTCGTACAGCAGGCGCCCGATGAGCGTGCTCTTGCCGTCGTCGACCGAGCCGGCGGTCGCGAACCTCAGGATGTCCATCATGTTTAGAAGTACCCCTCACGCTTGCGGTCTTCCATGGCCGCCTCGCTGAACTTGTCGTCTCCGCGGGTGGCGCCCCGCTCGGTCACGCGGGTGGAGGCGACCTCGTCGATGACGAGGTCGACCGTGTCGGCCTGCGAGCGCACCGCGGCGGTGAGGCTCGCGTCGCCGACGGTGCGGTAGCGCACGATCTCGGTGAAGACCGTCTCCTGCGGGCGCGGCTGCTTGTGCTCGTGCACGGCGAACAGCATGCCGTCGCGCTCGAAGACGTCGCGCTCGTGGGCGTAGTAGATCGAGGGCAGCTCGATCTCCTCGCGCTTGATGTAGTGCCAGATGTCGAGCTCGGTCCAGTTCGAGAGCGGGAAGACGCGGATGCTCTCCCCCGCGTGGATGCGCCCGTTGTAGAGGCTCCACAGCTCGGGGCGCTGGTTCTTGGGGTCCCACTGGCCGAACTCGTCGCGGAAGGAGTACATGCGCTCCTTGGCCCGCGCCTTGTCCTCGTCGCGCCGCGCGCCGCCAAAGATGGCGGTGAAGCGGTGCTTGTCGAGGGCGTCGAGCAGCACCGGCGTCTGGATGCGGTTGCGGGTGCCGTCGGGCGGCTCGACGACCTGGCCGGCGTCGATGGCCTCCTGCACGCTCGCGACGATGAGCTGCACCTTGAGCTCGGCGACGCGCTGGTCGCGGAAGGCGAGCACCTCGTCGAAGTTGTGGCCCGTGTCGACGTGCATGACGGCGAACGGGATGCGCGCCGGGTAGAAGGCCTTCTCGGCCAGGCGCAGCATGACGATGGAGTCCTTGCCGCCGGAGAAGAGCAGCACGGGCCGCTCGAACTCGGCGACGACCTCGCGCATGACGAAGATGGACTCCGCCTCGAGCACGTCGAGCTGGCTCAGCTGGTAGTCGTGCGTTGGGGATGTGGTCACGGTGTGGCGTCCTCGTGGATCAGGGATGAGACGGTGTCGAGCAGCAGCCCGGCGTGCTGGGGCCGACAGATGAGCAGGTCGGGCAACAGCGGGTCGGGCTGGTTGTACCGCAGGGGGGAGCCGTCGATGCGGCTCGCGTGCAGGCCGGAGGCGAGCGCGACGGCGACGGGCGCGGCGGAGTCCCACTCGTACTGGCCACCGGCGTGCACGTAGGCGTCGACGACGCCGTCGAGCAGGGCGGTCGCCTTGATGCCGGCCGAGCCCATCGGCACGAGCTCGGCGCCGAGCCTCTCGGCCAGGCTGTTGACGAAGGCGGGCGGCCGCGAACGGCTCACCGCCAGGCGCAGGGGGCCCTCCCCGGCATCCGGTACCGGCGCGGGCTCACCCGTCGTGAAGCTGCGCCCCCGTGCGGGTCGCGCCACGGCGCCGGCCACGAGCTCGCCGCGCTCCCAGAGGGCGACGTGCACCGCCCAGTCGTCGCGGGGCTTCTCGGAGTACTCACGGGTGCCGTCGAGCGGGTCGACGATCCACACGCGGTCGGCCGTCAGCCGGACGGGGTCGTCCTTGCCCTCCTCGCTGAGCACCGCGTCGTCGGGGCGCAGCCGCGCCAGCTCGCGCACGAGGTACTCGTGCGCGCCGCGGTCACCCTCCGCCTTCAGGGATGCCGGGTCGTCGAGCCGGGTGCGCAGGCGCAGCAACACCTGCCCCGCACCCTCGGCCAACGTCCGAGCGACGTCGTGGTCGTCCATGCTGTCGTCCATCGCTCTCCTCAGGGCTAGACGCGCACACCGTACCGGGCGCCCCGCACGCTCTGCAGGGGATCACCGGAACGTGGCCAAACGGCCGATTTCGGTGGTGAGATACCGCGGTTGCGCCGCAAGCGCCCCGATTTCGTCGTTTCGCAAACGTTCAACCACTCGCCACGTACGATCTGCAGCGGGGAATCAACGAGGGCGGTGGGACGCCCCCGTACGGAGCGGCGCGAGCTGCACAGACTTTGGGGGAAACGTTTACATGCTGGGGGAAAGCACGATCGACGACGGCCTGCTCTCGATCGCGATGCTCGGCACGCGCGGCGTGCCGGCACGCTACGGGGGCTTCGAGACCGCGGTCGAGGAGGTGGGCAAGCGGCTCGCCGCCCGCGGCCACCGCGTCCGGGTCTACTGCCGCGAGGGCAACGTCGAGGAGGAGATGACCTCCTACCTCGGCATGGAGCTCGTCACCCTGCCGACGCTGAAGAAGCGCACGCTCGACACGCTCGCGCACACCGGCGTCTCGACGATGCACCTGCTCGGTCACCGCACCGACGTCGCCTTCGTCTTCAACGCGGCCAACGCGCCGTTCCTGCCGGTGCTGCGCGCCGCCCGCATCCCGGTCGCGACGCACGTCGACGGCCTCGAGTGGAAGCGCGCCAAGTGGGGCCCGGCCGGCCAGAAGTACTACCGCCGTGCCGAGGAGGCGAGCGTGCGCCTGTCGGACGCCCTCATCGCCGACGCCCAGGGCATCGCCGACTACTACGACCGCGAGTTCGGCGCCGAGACCGAGCTCATCGCCTACGGCGCGCCCATCCTCGAGAACATCGGCCACGACCGGCTCGCCGAGATGGACGTCCGCCCCGGCGAGTACCACCTCGTCGTCGCCCGCTTCGAGCCGGAGAACCACGTCGACGTCATCGTCGACGGCTACGTGCGCAGCTCGGCGCAGAAGCCGCTCGTCGTCGTCGGGTCGGCCCCGTACGCCGACGAGTACATCGCCAAGGTGCAGGCCATGGCCGGCGACGACCCCCGGGTGCGCCTCGTCGGCGGCGTCTACGACCAGGAGCTGCTCGACCAGCTCTACGGCAACGCGGCGACCTACCTGCACGGCCACTCGGTGGGCGGCACCAACCCGTCGCTGCTGCGCGCCATCGGCGCCGGCACGGCGACCATCGCCTACGACGTCGACTTCAACCGCGAGGTGCTGCAGCACCACGGTCGCTACTTCGCCACGGCGGCCGACCTGCCGGAGATCCTCGCCGACGCCGAGTTCTTCGACGACCTCACCGCCTACCGCGGCGCCCGTCTGCGCCAGCGCGCCCACGACTACGACTGGGACCGCGTCGCCGACGAGTACGAGGCCCTCGCCCGCAAGCTCGCCGTTCGCGCCACGCCCGGCCCGCAGCGCGGCCGTCGCCGTCGTGACGGCGGCAGCCGCACCGCGACCGTGGCCGCGCCCGCCTCGGTGGCGTCGGTGCCCGACCCGGCGGTCGCGCCCGTCGCCGCCGTCGCGCCCGCCGTCATGGTCAACGCCCCGGTCGTCGGGGTCGATGCCTCGGAGCCCGCTCTATACCTGGACCGCGAGCTCGCCGAGCTCGAGACGGACCTGTCCGCCAGCAGCGAGTCTCCCGACCGTGCAGACGGCGACGCCGTCGCCCTCGACGCCAACGTCGGCGAGCGCTGAGCCCGCTCTCCCCCACCGTGCCCGGTCGTCGACGCCCGCTCACGTCCGCATCGAATCGACGACCGGCCGAGGAGGCCTGCCATGACTGAGACCTTTCAGGACACGCGTCCCGAGACCTTCCGTGAGACCCTGGCCCGACTGCAGGGCGCCCAGAAGGGCGCCGCCCGCAGCGCGCCGGCCTACTCGCGCTTCGTCAACCGCCGACTGGGCCGCTATCTCGCCGCCTGGGCCTACGGGCGGGGCCTGACCCCCAACCAGGTGACCGGCGTCAGCGCCGCCTTCACCTTCACGGGCATCGCCCTGCTCGCCCTGGTCAGCCCGTCCTGGTGGCTCGGCGTGCTCGTCTGCCTGCTCTTCGTCGTCGGCTACGCGTTCGACTCAGCGGACGGGCAGGTGGCCCGCCTCACCGGGACCGGCAGCCCGGCCGGCGAGTGGCTCGACCACGTCGTCGACGCCACCAAGATCTCGGCCCAGCCCCTGGCCCTCGCCGTCGGCTTCTTCCGGTTCGACGCCGCACCGACGTGGTGGCTGCTCGTGCCGCTGCTCAACGCCGTGGTCGGGGCCGTGCTCTTCTTCGCCATGATCCTCACCGAACAGCTGCGTCGCGCCCACGGCGTCACGTCGGCCGCGCCCGTCGACGGCCGGATGCCGTGGCTGCGCTCGCTCCTCGTCCTGCCCACCGACTACGGCGTGCTGTGCCTGTCGTTCCTGCTGCTCGGTGCGACCACCCTGTTCGCCACCGTCTACGCCCTGCTCACCCTCGCCATGCTCGGGTTCGTGCTTCTCGCGGCGCGCAAGTGGTTCGGCGAAATCGCTGCCCTCGGCCGCCGGGTGCCCTGACATGAGCATCTGGCACACCGTCGGGCGCAGCGCCGGCATTCAGATCGCTGTCAGCGGCGGGTCGGGGCTTCTCGGCATCGTCACGAGCCGGCTCATCATCAGCCACTTCGGCGTGGCGGCCTACGGGCAGTACGGCCTGCTCGCCTCCCTTCCGGCTCTCATCCCCTTTGCCGACCTCGGGATCGCCGCCGTCATAGTCAACAACATCGCCGGTTCCAAGCACCCTGCGACCGACGACACCGTCCGCCGTACCATCACGAGCGCCTTCCGGGTCATGCTGACGTCCGGCCTTGTCATCGCGGCGGTCAGCCTTCTGCTCTACGTCAGCGGTCTGTGGCCGGTCGTGCTCGGCGAAGGTCTGCTGCCCGGCGGCGAGGTCGCCGCCACGCTCTGCCTCATCGTCTTCGGCCTCGGCCTCCCGCTCGGGGTCGGGTCACGAGTCCTCGTGGGTCTCGGTCGCAACCCGCTGCAGACGGCCATCCAGGGACTCACAGCGCCGCTGGTCTTCCTGTGGGTGCTCGCGATGGTGGCGGTGGGGTCGGCGGCGGCCAATTACCTCGCCATCGCTAGTTACCTCGCCCTGGCCTGTGTGCTCGGCACCATGCTCCTTGTCGCCTCGCGGCTGCTGCGCCCGCAGATCGGGGCCGCCTTACGTGACGTCCCGCGCGTGCGCCGCCGGCCGGGGGTCCCCGTGCTGCACCTTGCCTGGCCGATGCTCGTGCAGATGATTGCCCTGCCAATCGCGATGCAGACCGGGCGCATCCAGCTCAGCCACCGAGGCACGACGGCCGAGCTGGCCAGCTACAACCTCGCCTCGCAGCTGTTCGGCATCGTCCTGCAGGCGATCTACACGGCCGGGGTGGCCCTGTGGCCGTACTACGCGAAAGCCCGCAGCGACGGAGAGCGCGTCTCCCCCGCCGGGGCGACGGCGGTCTTCACCGCGGGAGGCTTGTTCATGGGGCTGGCCCTGACCGTCGTACTGCCCTTCGTCGTCAAGATCGTGGCAGACGGGGCGATCACGCTCGACCTCCCACTGGTAGCCGCCTTCGTGCTCTTCGTGACCATCCAGGCGGCGAAGTACCCGCTCGGCATGTACATGACCGACGCGAAGGGGCTCAAGTTCCAGCTCGTCCCCATCTTCATCATGATCCCGCTCACCCTCGGGCTGTCGTGGATGCTCATCCCCGTGATCGGTTCCGCGGCCCCCGTGCTCGCGACGTGCGTCTCAGTGCTGCTGTGCCAGGTGGCACCGAACATCTGGTGGGTCAGGCGTGATCTGGCGGTCGCCCGATGAGTAGCCCTGCGAAGGCCGGCCCGCCGGCACGTCGCACCGCCATCGTGGTGGTGAACTACGGCTCCCACGTCCTGCTGGCGCAGAACCTGCCCGACGACCGTGAGCCCGGCGTCGACGTCATCGTCGTCGACAGCTTTTCCACGCCGGCGGAGCGCTCAGCGGTGGAGACGCTCGCGGCCGAGCGCAACTGGCAGCTGATCACACCCGACAGCAACGTCGGCTTCGGCATCGGGTGCAACCTCGGCGCCGAGCGTGGGCTCGCGCTGGGTACCGAGGTTCTCGTCTTTGTCAACCCCGACGCCTCGCTCCCACCGGCCGCCCGCAACCGGCTCGTGGCCACCGTCGTGGCCGACGAGCGTGTCGTGGCGGCTCCGCGCATCGAGCGGCCGGACGGGTCGGTGTGGGCCTCGGGCACCACCGACCTCTACCTCGAGAGCGGGACCATGCGGGCCACACGCAAGCGGCCCACCGGGACGTCGGGGCCTGCGCCCCGGGTGCAGACGTGGCTGTCGGGAGCGTGCTTCGCCATCTCCGCGCCGCTGTGGCGCGAGGTCGGCGGTTTCGACCCCGACTACTTCCTCTACTGGGAGGACGTCGACCTCTCGTGGCGCGTGCACGAGGCGGGTGGACGTCTCGTGGCCCTCGAGGACGCCGTCGCCGTCCACGACGAGGGCCGCACGCATTCGAAGACAGGCTCGACCCGCGCCCGGTCGGGCACCTACTACTATTACAACATCCGTAATCGGATGATGTTCGCGCACAAGCACCTCCGGCCCAGTGACGTCCGGGCCTGGCGGCGGTCGAGCCTGTCCGCGGCCAAGGCGATCGTGCTGCAGGGCGGGCGGCGCCAGCTCCTGACCGGGACGACGCCGTGGACGGCGGCCGCCCGCGGTGTCCGGGACGGGCTCCGCGCAGGGCGTTGACCTGCCGGGCCCGCCATACGGCATCCCGATGACACGAAGGACGCCCCCACCCGACGGGTGGGGGCGTCCTCCGTGCTTCAGCCCCGGCGGATCTCGACGGCGTGGCGGTAGGCGCCGAGATGCGCCGGCGCGGCCAGGGCCCAGTCGCGGCGACTGAGGTCGGGCGCGTCCGTCCGATCAGGACGGCGGGTCTCCTCGAGCGCCCGACGCAGGTCGTCGCCGTCGAGGTCGCCCTCGAAGGTGATGACCCAGCCGGGACCGACCTCGGCCGCGAGGTCGCGGTTGACGGCGTTGTCGGGCACGAGCACCGGCCGGGACAGCGACAGCGCCGTCAGGGCGGCGCCGGAGTTGTGCATGTGGCGGTAGGGCAGCACGACGAGCTCGCTCTCGCTCACCGCGCGGGCCAGGTCGGCGTCGCTGAGGAACTCCCACCGGGTGGTGATGCGGGCGTCCCCCGACGCGAGAGCGTCGATCTCACCGGCCAGCTCGTCGGTGCTGGGCTTGCCGGCAACACTGAGCGAGAGATCGTCGTCGGGCAGGCCTCGGAAAGCCTCGACGAGCTGCTCGACACCCTTGTATCGGCGGACGAGGCCGACGTAGCCGAAGCGCCCCCGCACGGCCGGCGGCCGGTCGAGGGTCGCGTAACGGTCGCGGTAGTCACCGTGCAGGACGACTGCGACCTGACCGCCGACGAGCGAGCCGGTCTGCTGGTTGAGCGTCACCCGAAGTACCGTCATCCGGTCGATGCGCTTGAGCAGGAGCCGCTGCGCACGCGTGAGGCCGGTCGGCAGCTCGAGGTTGTGGGCGGTACGCACGACTGGGGTCCGTGACAGGGTCATCCGGCCCACAAAGGCGGCAGTCAGGGCCACGCGCGCCAGGCGGCGGCTCGTCCGCTCACTCGACATCATGACCTCGGGCCAGTGTGCGTGGAAGACGTCGTACCGCCCGAAGATGGCGCGGCGGAAGGAGAAGGGACGTGCCTCCAGCCCTGCCTGCTGCCGCAGCCGCTCGAAGAGGGTGGTGATGTAGGGGTTGGTCGTGGGCCGGGGGGTGCGGTGCGACAGCAGCACGCGAAGGGGCGCACCGTCCTCCCCCGTGGTGTCGGCCGACATCCAGGCTCCTTCGTCAGGGGCGGTCCGGGACGCGCCGGATCCCCCACTGTGGCGATGAGGCCGGGGCGGGAACCGCCCACGGCAGCTCTCGGGAAACACCCTCGTGGCCTTCACTCCTACCGTATCGTCGGACACCGGCAAGTATTGACAAATCGGCATCTGAGGCCGAGCTGAGAGGGAGTTCGTGAGGCCACGCCTGCAGAGCCGGAGCATCCACGTCGCCGTCCTGACCTACCACCGACCGGAACCGTTGGGACGACTGCTCCCCGTGCTCCTGATCGAGGCAGCGCGGCACGAGGACTCGAGCCCGACCGACACGGTCACCCTCGTCGTGGTCGACAACGACCCGCACGGGTCCGCGCGGCAGGTCGTCCAGGCCGCGAGCGTCGGGTCACCGTCAGACCCATCGTCACCCGACCTGCGCTACGTGGTCGAGCCACGACCCGGCATCTCGGCCGGGCGCAACCGCGCCCTCGACGAGTCGTCGGAGGCGGACCTGCTGGTGTTCATCGACGACGACGAGACCCCCCACCCCGGTTGGCTCGAGCGCCTCGTCCGACTGCACGACGAGTCCGGGGCCGAGGCGGTGGCCGGACCGGTCCGGTCGGTCGTCGACGCTCCCCTCGACCCGTGGGTCGTCGCCGGGAGGTTCTTCGACCGCTCGCACCACCTCGGACGGGCCCAAGCCTCCGTCCTGCCGCGAGCCGCGAGCAACAACCTGCTCCTCGACCTGCGCTTCGTCCGCGCCCACGGGCTTCGCTTCGACGACCGGTTCGGGCTCACCGGTGGGGAAGACTCTCTCTTCACCGGTCAGCTCGTCGCCGCTGGAGGGACCATCCGGTGGGCCGCCGACGCCGTCGTCGACGACCACCTCCCGTCCGAGCGGTTGACGCGCGACTACGCGCTGCGCCGGACCTTCCACATCGCGAACAGCTCGACGCGCGCCGAGGGTGCCCTCAGCGCCGACCCCCGAGCCCGGGCGCGGTGGGTCGCGGGCTCTGGCTCGAAGGCGGTCGGTCGACTGGCCACGGGCGTACCCCGACTACTCGCCGGCGCCCTCACCGGCAACGTCCGTCTGCAGTCTCGAGGCCATCGCGACGTGGCCCGGGCCCGGGGTACCGCGTCGGCGCTCCTCGGCCGACACTCCGCGCCTTACGGTGGTCGGGAGCCTCGAGACGAGTCCGCACCGATCCTCGTAGCGCATCCGTCCTCCGACCTCTATGGCTCGGACCTCCAGCTCGTCGAGACGGTCCGCGGGCTGCGCGAATCCGGTCATGAGGTGCAGGTGCTGCTGCCCGAGGAGGGTCCGCTGGGCGCCCACTTCACCGCTCTGGGTGCCACGGTCGACCTCGTTCCCTCGCCGGTGCTGCGCAAGTCGCTCATGTCGCCGGAAGGACTGATGAGGTTCGGCCTGGAGTTCACCCGCGCCACGGTGAGCCACCTCCGTCTGCTGCGACGCACGCGGCCGGCGGCCCTGCTCGTCAATACCGTCACCATTCCCGCATGGCTGCTGGCGGCACGGCTGGCACGGGTCCCGGTGGTCTGCCACGTCCACGAGGCCGAGGCCGACCAGCCTCGCCCTGTCCGCGTCGCTCTCGCTGCACCGCTCCTGCTGGCGCGTCGGGTCGTGACCAACTCCCAGGCCTCTGGTGAGGTCGTCACCGGCGCCATCCCACGCCTCGCCGACCGGATTCGTCTGACGTACAACGGGATCGACGGTCCGACAGATCCTGCGCCACCGCGTCGCCGTGCCGCCTCCGACCCCGTCGACATCGTCCTCGTGGGGCGACTGTCGCCGAGGAAGGGCAGCGACGTCGCCCTCGAGGCCGTCGCCCTGGTGCGTGCCGAGGGGGTCGATGCGCGCCTCTCACTCTGCGGCTCCGCGTTCGCCGGCTACGAGTGGTTCGAGCAGCAGCTTCGCGAGCGGGCGACCCTGAGCGACCTCGAGGATGCCGTCGAGCTCCGCGGGTACGTCGCCGACCCCGCCGCCGCCCTCACGGAGGCGGACATCGTGCTCGTGCCGTCACGGGTCGAGCCCTTCGGGAACGCCGCGGTCGAGGCCCTGCTCGCGCGTCGACCACTCGTCGCCTCGGCCACCCAGGGCCTGCGGGAGATCGTCCGTGACGGGGACACCGGGCTGCTGGTCCCGCCGGACGATGCCGCGGCGCTGGCGGCCGCGATCCTGCGCCTGACCCGCGACCCCGAGGCCGCGGCCGTGATGGCCGACCGCGGTCGGGCGGACGCGATCGAGCGGTTCTCCGTCGAGCGCTACCGCCAGGACATGGCCAAGCACGTCGAGGACGTCACCGCCGCGCGAGCCGGGGCCTGACGGACGACTCTTCTCGGTACCATCGGCTCGCGCCGGGCGATCGGGCGCAACCGCTCGTTTCGGGCACACCGTGAACCCCGGGGGACAGACATGACAGACCATCGCCCAGAAGGCAGCTCCAGCCCGCAGCGACGGCTCGACCGCAGGGTGGTGGGGCTCGTCATCGGCGTGCTCGTCGTACTGGCCGTCGTCTTCGCCCTGACCCGGGGTGGCTCGGACCCCACCCCGACCCCGGTGGGCGGCACCGAGAGCTCCAGTCCGAACGTGTCCTCGAGCGCGCCGGTGCCCTCGGCCACGACCACGACCCCCGGCTCGACCGCGACGCCCAGCGGCGGGGCCACGACGAGCAGCCCCTCGGGTGGTGACGCGACCGGGACGTCCTCGGCACCGACGTCCACGCCGGCGGCCGGGAGCGCCTCGCCCACGACCCTCCCGGGAGGGGCGACACCACGGCCGACCGCTCCCCCCGTCTCCCTCACGGCACCGGCGACGCCCGTGGCGGGCGTCACCGCCCGCCTTGCTCGTATTGAGAAGGTGCAGGGCGTCTCGACGCTGCCGGGTGAGATCGCCGGTCCGTCGCTCCGGGTCACGGTGGAGTACGACAACCAGACGGATGCGGCTGTCGACCTCCGCGGCGCGGTCGTCAACCTCTATGCCGGTCGCGACCTCGCGCCGGCCATCATGCTGACCCAACCAGGGGCCAAGGCCTTCCCGGCTTCGGTGGCAGCCGGTGGGACGGCGCAGGGGGTCTTCGTCTTCAACGTGCCCACCGCGTCGAGGTCTCAGGTGCGGGTCGAGGCCGATCTGGCCAATGCAGGCGAGATCGTTCTTTTCCAGGGCCCCGTGACCTGATCGTTGCGAGGACAGTTGGGTCGTTCCGACGATCAGGGGCGCAGGCCTCTGGCAACCCTCGCGACAGCTTCGGCGATCTCACGAGTGGCGCGCACGTGGGTGCGCGATGAACGTCCCATGGGGTCGGTGATGTCCGGCGAGCCCGCCCGGACCCGCTCGCCACGCACGAGCGGTACGAGCGCCACCACGTCCGCGACGGTGTGCGGCTTTGCTTCGCCGGCCTGCTCCAGCAGGTCGGCAATATCAGACACGTACGCCGCGAATTCCTTGAGCGTGAACGCGGTCCGGACCGTTGAGGGGGCCTCTCGCACGACATCCGCGCGCTGGCTGCGTGTCGCCGTCAGCACGAGGTCAGCCTGCTCCAGCATCTCCGAGGTCGCCCGCCGTGACCGGAACCCGCTCAGGTCGGGGGCCTGGACCCCGAGACCCTGGGCCGCTTTCACCATCTTGGGCTCGACCGGCAGCCCGTCTCGTGCGATCAGGCCCGCGCTCTCCACCTCGACCGGCCACTGCTCGAGGTGCCCCCGGAGGAGAGCTGCTGCGACGGGAGAGCGACAGATGTTCCCGCTGCAGACAAAGAGAATGGACCCCTTGAGCTCAGCGGCGGCACGGTCGACGGTCTCGCCCATCATGAACCCGTCACCTCGTGCAGCACGGGCTCCAGCAGCGTGAGTGCACGGCGGAGTGAGGTGCTCGACGTGTGGACCGTGTAGGGGAAGTAGACGACCTCGACCCCGACGGCCGCGAAACGCGCCTCGAGCTCGTGGCCCTTGGGGGTGCCCTTCCAGTCGTCCCCCTTGAAGAAGACGTCGAACGGGCGCCGGCGCCACGTCTCGAGCTTGTCAGGCTGTGACTCGATGAACACCTCGTCGACGAAGTCGATGTGCGACACGATCTCGGCCCTCTCGAGTGCCGGGATGATCGGCAGCCGGCCCTTCGCTTGCTCGAGCATGGCGTCGTCGACTACCCCGGCCACGAGATAGTCGCAGTGCTGCTTGGCGTGGCGGAGCACGTTGAGATGTCCCACGTGGAACAGGTCCCAGCCCCCCGGCGCATATCCGATGATGGGCACGCGTCAGTCCTTCCCCCAGTTGTGGCCACAGCTCCCCAGCTGCGGCGTGTATCCCCGTATGGAAGTTTAGGTGGGTTCTGCGGGACGCACGGGAGAATGTAGAAACGGGTCTATCCGCGCACCACGTCGAGCAGCTCGTGGCACATCGCAGCCTCGGTGTGGCGGGCGACGACGTTGTGTCGCCCGGCGGTTCCCATCGACTCCGCAAGGGGAACGTCGTCCAACAGCGTGACGACACCATCCGCAAGGGCGGACGCATCACCGGTCCCTACGACCATCGAGTCGTCGACGCTGACGTAGTCCTCCATACCGGGCGAGCCCGTGATGACCACCGGCCGACCCACGGCCCTTGCCTCTAGGCTCACGGTCATGCCAGACACGTGCAGGTTGTGGCCCGTGGCGATCACCATGACGCTCATGCGGCGGTAGAGGTCACGCAGCTCGACATGGCTCAGATGGGGCACGACCGACACGCCGTCAGGCACCGGTAGGCCGGCTTTGCTCTGCACGACGATCTCCACCTCTGGGCGGGCGCGATGCACCGCCTCAAGCGCGGCGAACAGCGTCCGGGGGTCCCGGTCGCGATCGCCTCCGACACTGACCACCAGCGGCCGGTCCGGGTAGGGGTGGGTTGAGAAGAAGTGGTGGTCCACGCCGAACCGGACGGCACGGACAGACGGCCCGCTCGGACCCATCATTCTTTGCAGCGGCTCCACCTGCGCACTGCTCAGGGTCCAGAGCGCGCGGCACCCACGTAAGGCTCGCCGCACGGCGTCCGCCGAGCGACCGTCGGGGCGGTCGGTCAGCCAGATCACGCCGGAACAGTGTTCCCGCCCCGTGCGACGACCCACGGCCCGAACCGCCGTCGACTCGTCCCACGTCAACAGCACCTCATCTGACTTTTGCTGTGCGCCCCGGGTCCGCGACTGCACCACTTCCTCGCCACGGGAGAGGGCACGGCGCAGTCGACCCTGCTCCGGCAAGGCAATCGGTCGGACTTCGACGCCGTTCCCGGCGAGTGCTCCGAGGCCGTAGGGCCACTGGCCCGGCACAAGGCCGTCGCGGTGACGTCGCTCCCAGGCGACGACGTCCCGTTCAGACGGATAGGCCACGACGAGACGGGTGACGACGGTTGGGAGCGGGGCTGGGTCCGGCACGCAGGAATTCTGGCACAGACTGACGGGCCCGGGCCCTTGACTTCTAAAACCGCCAAACGGGATACTTCGCCTCCTTCGCGTGCCACCATTGCTGGCGAACGTCACACGAAGGAGTACCACGGTGGATCTTGGTCAGTACGTCGCAGCCCTGCGCAAGCGGTGGTTGCTCTCGTTGGCGCTGATGGCGCTCGGCGCCGTCGGTGCATTCGGGGTGGCCCGCAGCACTCCACCCAGCTATCAAGCAACGGCCAAGGTGTTCGTGTCCCTCAGCAGTGCGGACAGCCCGGGTGAGCTCGTGCAGGGCTCCACCTACATCAAGAACGTCGTGGAATCCTACGCCGCTCTCGCCAACCTTCCAGTAGTGCTGGACCCCATCATCGAGGACCTCGGTCTGGACACGAGCGCAAAGTCACTGTCCACCTCCATCGCGGCGGACTCGCCACTCAACACGAACATCATCGACATCCAAGCGACGAGCGGCGACCCGCAAATGGCGTCACGACTGGCGAACGCCGTCGCGCGACAGCTATCGACGGCCGTGACCGAGCTGTCTCCCACCAACGGCACGACACGCCAAGGAGTCACCGTCAACGTCGTGGCCCCAGCCGCGGTGCCGACGTTCGCCTCGGCGCCCCGCACCAAAATCATGGTGCTGACCGGCGCCGGCCTCGGCCTGGCTCTTGGAATGGCTCTGTCCCTCGCGCTCGCGTTCCTCGACACCCGGGTACGCGACCCCCGCGACGTCGAGTCGTTGCAAGAGACAGCGGCAGTTCTTGGGACCATCCCGATGCAGCCACGTCGGAAGCACACGCCGCTGGCGACCCTGGTCGACCCGCTGAGCCCGCGATCAGAAGCCTACCGCCGCCTGCAGACCAACCTTTCCTACATCGACGCATCGTCGCCGCTGCAGGTCATCGTCGTCACCTCCGCCACGCTCGGCGAGGGCAAGACCTCGACCGCCGTCAACCTGGCGATCGCCCTAGGTGAGACCTCTAGACGCGTCCTGCTCATCGACGGGGATCTCCGTCGGCCCTCCGTGGCCGCCTCGATGGGCCTTGAAGGAGCGGCAGGCCTAACGACAGTCCTCATCGGCCGGGCTGACGTTGCTGACGTCGTGCAACCGATGGGACGGATGCACGTAGACGTCCTCGCCTCGGGCGAGGTACCGCCGAACCCTCACCAGCTGGTCGAGTCCGACGCCATGCGCCGTGTCGTCGAGCAGGCGCGCCAGCGGTACGACGTCATCGTGATCGACGCCCCGCCCGTCCTCCCGGTGTCAGACGCGGCCGTGCTGTCGCGGCTCGCGGACGCCGCCCTGGTTGTCGTGGGGTGCAAGCGGGTCCGGCGCAGCGACGTCCGCGACGCGCTGCGAGACCTTACCGCGGTCGGTGCGCGGATCGCCGGCTTGGTCGTGACCTTCGCACCCGAGTCCGAGTCGACCAACCAGTATTACGGTGACCGGCCGAGCAGGGTCTCGACCATCACGCGCCGCCTCCGTCACCGTTTCCGCCCCGACGAGGACTCCTCCCGCGCCGAGGTGATGCGCCGTCTGACGCGGGACGGCCCGGAAGACAGCGAGACGTCGCAGACGCCCAGCACCCGTGCCGAGGCGCGGCAAGCCGCCGCCAAAGATGCCGAACGCAAGCCGGGGCAGTTGATGGCCAACCACGGTGAACGACCGCCTCGCACGGGCGAACCGACCGACGCCGGGCCTGTGGAGCGACCGACCGCCGCGCACCTCGAGATGGCAGCGCGAACAAGCTCACGGGAACATCGCTGATGCCGCTTCTCGAACGCTCTGTCCCCGTGACAGAGCGCGTACGGGTCTATCACACGGTGAGGACGGCCCACCTCGAGCGGACGTTGGAGCTGGCACCCGCTGATCTGGTCTACGGCACTCGAAGGTATGACTTCGACGCCGACGTGGCCGCAGCCGCCGCAAGACGGTCACGAATCGAGCAGGCTGGCGACGTGCGCACAGCTTGGCTGATGGCGCGTCGGGGTTACCGCACGGTTGAGATCAACGAGCCCATCGCCATTGAGACGGTCCGGCGAACGACTCTCACCTTGTTGGCCGTCCGGGCTGGGGACTTGGTCCGCAGACGGCGGACCGCGGTGGTCACATACGCGATCGGCAACGTCCCGATCGACCAGCTGCCGGTTCCAGGAGGCAAGGCGCGACTCGGCCGCAGACTCGACCGCTGGCTCGCTCCCCGTGTGTGGCGTCGCTGTGACCGGGTCGCCTTCGGCACGGAGGCGGCCGTCGAGGCCTACGCCGCTTCGTTCGGGCCCGCCCACCGGGACGCCGTCACGACGTTGATTCCCGCTCTGCCGACAAGGTGCGGCTGCGGAAACCTCTCCCCCTCCGACGGCCATACGGCGATAAGGACACAGATCCTGTTCCTCGGCGACCTGTCGACCCGCAAGGGCTTCGACCTTGTCGTCGAAGCATGGAGCGTGCTTCGCGGGGACGTACCGTCGGCGCGCCTCGTCATCGTCGGGAGGGGCGCCATGGCCGACACCGCCCGTTCACTAGCCCGGACCGACGAACGGGTGCAGTTCGTCGAGGACCCGCCACGACCTGCAGTGCACAAGCACCTCCGCGACGCGTCCGTCGTGGTGCTGCCCTCGCGACCGCACCGTGGCTGGCGCGAGCAGGTCGGCCTCCCTCTCGTCGAGGGGCTTGCCCATGGGTGCACCGTCGTCACGACCCACGAGACAGGGATCGCGGGTTGGTTGCGTGCACACGGACACCAGACGCTGCCTACCGCCGAGGCGGAGCGTGGCGGGCTGGCTCAGGCCCTCACGCGGGCGGTGAGGGAACCGCTGTCTCCGGAACTCGTCATCAGATCCCTCCCGGAACACGACGGGCGGCTCGCGGCGGACGGGTGGATGTTCGCCCCCTCCAGCCCGTAATACTGGCCCAATCGTTCTTGAAGACGCGACGACGGCCCGTCCGGTGGACGGGCCGTCGTCGTTTCACTCTCGCCGGATCAGAGGATGGGCGAGACCGCTCCGAGCCGTCGGCTGCCCCCGGCGACGCCGATGACGGCGGCGATCGAGTCGGGGATGGGCAGGGCGACCGAGGCGGTGCTGCTCGCGGCTGCCGACGTCAGCTGGTAGGCGCTGGTGAGGATCGACGTCCCCTCGTTGAGGGTCGACCCGAGGTCGTTCCCAGTGCCGGGCCGCCACGTGGTCAGGTTCTTATAGCTCATGAGCCCCGCGGTCCCGTTCGCCCAGCAGGCGAGGTTGGCCGGGCTGGTCGAACTGGCCCTCCAGTAGGCGTTGCCCTGGGCGGTGACCCCCATCATCTGCCCCGTCAACCGGTACTGCATGTCATGCACGAGGAACGGGCAACTCCCGGTGCCGTAGGCGATGACGTTGTTCCGGTAGGTGACGTCCTTGGTGATGAAGGTGATGACCGGGTCGCTGCTCCGGCGGGAGTCCTGATATACGCGCAGGGTGTACAGCTGGTTGCCGGAGAAGGTGTTGTTCCACACCGCCACGTTGTTGGTGTCACCCACCTCCACCCCGGATTTGCCGTTGTTCACGAAGTAATTGTTCGCAACGACGATCTTCGATGAGATCTCGAGGGCGATGCCAGTACCGCCGTTGTTGTTGACCCGGTTGCCGGTGATGGTGAGGTTGTAGGCAGACTCGTCAAACCACAGGCCCGCTGTGGTGTTGCGCTCGAAGATGTTTCCGCGCACCGTGACGTCGCGACTCGTGGTCAGCTTGGCCCCGCCTGAGACGGGTGCCTCCTTGAAGCGCTCAATGTTGTTCTCCTGGATCAGCGAACTCGACAGAATCAAGCCGTCTGCCCTGTTCAGACCCAGTCCGAGCGCGCCCGCCCGATTCACCGTGATCTTGTTGAACCGCATCCTCTTGCCCCACCCGTTGATGCCCGTTGTGGCGTTGTCGCTCGCCATGACGTTCTCGAGAGTGATGTCATTAACCTGAGCGCTGATGGCGCCGCCCATCCAGAAGGTGTTGGCATACCGGCGGACACCGATGCCGCGCACCGTCGTCCCCTCCCCTTGGATGACCATGGCCTGCTGCCTGGTGCTCGCCTCGACAGTCCGACCCGACGGGTCGGTTCCGATGTATAGACGACGGCCCGCCTCATCGACGTAGAAGGTACCGGCCACGACGGCAGAGACGGACCCCACCTGGCGCAGTGCAGAGCCATTGACCCAGACCTGGTCCGGGTACCCGGCCAAGGGGTAGGCCGGGTCGATGAATCGATTGGACTCGTCCACTCCTTGGCTGTGGGACACCCTGTGGTCGAAGATCGAGTTCCAGCCGCTCACGACCCATGAGCTGCCCGACCTCTGCCACCCGGACACGGGAGAGCTGCCTTCCATCCAGACCGCTTCACCCGGGTAGGACTGGATCGTCAGACGCTTGCCGAAGGGGACGGTGGTGGACTCGCGGTACGAGCCACCACGCATGATTATTGTCGATCCCGACGGGGCGCGCTCGATGGCGTAGGACAGGCTCCCGTACGGACTCCCCGACGTGCCCGAACCACTGCGACTACCCGCTGCGGAGACGAAGATGGCGCCGCTGGGCACGGTGTAGGCCGTACCTCCCGGAACCGCCGACCCGGCTGCGGTCGCGGGCACCGGGGTGGGCGTGGGTGTCGTCGTGGCCGGCTCCGCAAGACGCTGGATCGCGACATTGTCGTAGTCGAGGGCGGTGGCGGACGAGGACGCAGACAGATAGGAACGGAGCGCGGACCCTCCGGCCGAAGTAATGCGGCTTTCGCTGTTGTCAGAGGCCGACACCTGCCAGCCGGGCGCAGTGCCCGAGCTCGGCCACGCTCGCGCCCTCACGATCACCGGCGAAGTCCCGATAACGTCCACCTGAGCGGTGTACGACGTCCCGGCCGCGGCGGTGCCGGCGATCTGGGTGTCGTTGATGAGGATCGTGTCGCTGGTACCGGAGCGCATCCTGACAATGGCGAGGCTCATGACACCGCTCCTGCCGATGCGAAGGTTGGCGACGTACCCACCGACGGGGGACACTCTTCCCGCGACGCCGGCCGAGACACCGTTCCCCGCAGTGGCGATGCGGTCGACCTTGACGCCGACAGTGGTCCGCACGTCGACGGCCGCGGCGGCCAGCGTCTGCGTAACGCTCGCTCCGGGGTCGAGGTACACGCGGCCCTGCCCGGAGGACACAGCGGTGCGGGCCGGCACCGAGCTGACCCACGTTCCACCAGTGACGGCCGAGCCCCACCCACCAGACACAGTGCGTTCGAAGGTGTCACCACCGATGGTGTCCGTCGGTGAGGGGTCCGCACTGGCGGAGGGTGCAGTTGCAACCGAGGGCACGGTGAAAGCGAGCGAGAGCGCCGCCGCCGTCACCAAGGCATTGCGCACGAGAGCGACTCGTCTGAGGGTCATATCGGTCCTGGGGCAGGGGGGAACTCCCAGGGCCAGCCGTCGACCGCGGGGCTCCCGGCACGAAGGTGGAGGGTTGCCGAGATATGCAGCGAACCGCACCCCTGCCGGTGTGCTGCGGACCAGACCATAACCACAAAAACTCACGAAGTGGAGGTTGTCACCCACGCAAAACGACTGAGCCGCAATCGGTTACATCATAAATCCGACATACGTTGCAAACTAGCGGGGCTCCGATCTTTGACCTGCTGCTCCGCGACTGGCGGCCCTATCTCGGGTGAGCGGACCGCGAGCAGCAGGCCCAGAGCTATCGTCAGATATGGGATCGAGGTCTTCAACGGGCTAAAGGCCAGATCCCACACTGCGCTGACGCCCAACATGAGCAGGACGGCATTGGCCTTCCGTGTCGCGACGAGTCGTCCGAGACGGGCAACGATGAAGAAGAGGATGCCAGCTGCCAAGAGCAGCCCTGGAACCCCCATGTGAGCCCATAAGTCACCCACCCCCGAGTGGAGTTCGACGCCCGTTCCGAACATGTAGTTGTTGACGTAGCCATTGTCGGGGTCGTAGTTGATGCCGAGCATGCCCATCTTGGCGGCGTTGATGTCCGACCTGCTCGCCACCACGCCGAAACCGAATCCCTCGAACCGGTGGTTCATGAGGGACCACGTCGCAGCCATCTCGGGACGGCCGCCGACGATGAGGGACCCGGACTGGGCGATCTGCTCCTCGGAGCGCTGTTGGGCGGCCTCGCCCAGTACCCCCTCGAGAAGCACGGCCTCACTCAGCTGGTAGGCGGCGTAACCGACCGCCCCCAAAGCGGACAGGACACGGACCGTTGCCGCCGGCGCGCTTCTGGGAGCCGGCAACGTCTGCAACAACGTCGCCACCAGAACCACCAACAGAATTCCCATTCGCGAGCGCCCGTCGGACACAGCGCTGACGGCGGCCAGGCCGGCCAAAGCGAGCGCTGGAACGAAACGGCCACCAACACGACAGGCCAGAGCCAGGACCAGGAGACTGACCGGCTTGTCGAACCCGAACTTCCACGGGTTCAGTAAGAAACCGTCGTTCGGACGTATCGACAGCACCATCCCGGCACCGTAAAGGGCTGCCACGACGAGGTCCGGAAGCAGCCGTCGCGCCCAGAGGATCAGGCCGACTCCGAGAACGACAGACAGCGTCATGGCGCTGTTGAGGACCATCTGACGTGACAGGACGGCGTGGTCGGCGGCGGAGAACTCGGTCAACCAGAAGCCTGATCCGACGCTGGCCAGGGCACCGATCAGCAGCGGTCGCGCCCACTGGTACTCGCGCACGTGACGCCACCAGACGGGCAACAGGACGAGAGCGGCGATGACCGCCACCGAGAACTCGTAGGCCACGTACAACCGCGCACCCAGTAGGCATACAAGGGCGCCGACGAGGAGTCGCTCCGCTTGTGGTTGCACACCACTACCGAGACGGCCCAGGCTCGTCGGGTGGATCGACGACGCTGCCACGTGGTCCCCCCTCCTACTAGCCTGTCGATCTTAGTTGGCAGCGTCACAAGATCTGGAGCCGTCCACACCCCAGGTGTGGACGGCTCCAGATCAGCTGCTGTTACTGCTGGCCGCTGAGCGGTCCGGCCCAGAAGTCATCCACCGTGACCCGTGAGGCTCCGGTCGTGGCGGAACCACTCAGGCTCGTCGAGACCCCAACGCCGCCAGCATCCTGAAGCTGGGCGGTCGTGTTGCTGCCAGTGGTCGTCCACGCCGTCGGTTCGGTCGCACCCTGCTTCCAGATTTTGGCCCGGAGAGTCGTGGTGCCGGTGCCGACCATCTGGAACCGGACCCACAGCTTGTCCCCGGCTGCGACCGTCAGGCCAGCCACGTTGACCGACGAAACCGTCGTCTCGGTGGACTGGAGCGCCACCGTGCTGAGGTTGACCGTGCCGTTGGCCTTGACCCAGACCTTTGCGCGGTACTCGCTGGCGAAGCCACCCGTCCGTCCTGTGAAGGAGACGTACGTCCCCCCGCCGTCGGCGATCTTGTCGAGCGAGAAGCTGCCCTTCACCTCGAGGTCTTGCCGCGAGACGGTCTGCAGCTGGGCCTTGGGCGACCAGCCGGCCTGCGCGATGTTCAGCGTCCCCACCCCGCCGTTCACGGCGAAGTAGGAGTTGCCACCCTGGAGGGTCCAGATGCCGCCGGTGTCGGCCGTGCCCCAGCCGGAGGCGACGGTCCGGCCGAAGCCGTCCTGCGCCCAGGCGGTGACGCCCTGCACCGCCACGCTCTTGGTCACGACGTCCGAGGCGAGGCCCTGGTTGTCCTTGACCGTGAGCGTGACCGTGTACGTACCGGCCGCGGCGTAGGTGTGGCTGGGCTTGACCGTCGTGGCCGTGTCTCCGTCACCGAAGTCCCACGCGTAGCTCGCCACCGAGCCGTCGGCGTCGGAGGAGGCCGACGCATCGAAGGCGACGACGAGGTTGCTCGGCGAGGCGGTGAACGAGGCGACGGGCGTGGCGTTCGCAGCCACCGTGACGGACTTGCTCGTCACCGTGGAGGTGAGGCCCCGGTCGTCCTTGACCGTCAGCGTGACGGTGTACGACCCACTGCGGGCGTACGAGTGGCTCGGCTTCTGCTCGGTCGAGGTCTCGCCGTCACCGAAGTCCCAGGCGTAGCTGGCCACGGAGCCGTCGGCGTCGGACGATGCCGACGCGTCGAAGCCGACGACGAGGTTCTTGACGTCCGCCGAGAAGGACGCCACGGGCGCGGCGTTGGGCGATGCGCTGATCGACTTCGTCACCGCCGCCGAAGCGAGGCCCTGGTTGTCGGTGACGACGAGCGTCACCGTGTACGACCCGCGAGCGGCGTACGTGTGCGTCGGCTTCTGCTCCGTCGAGGTCTGCCCGTCACCGAAGTCCCAGGCGTAGCTCGCCACGGAGCCGTCGGTGTCGGAGGAACCCGAGCCGTCGAACGCGGCGACGAGGTTGTCGACCGACGCCGCGAACGCGGCGACGGGCGCCTTGTTCGGGGCCACCGTGACCGAGCCGGTCGCTGCGGCCGAGGCGAGACCCTTGTCGTCCTTGACGACGAGGGTCACGTCGTAGGAGCCGGCGGCCGGGTAGGTGTGGCTGGGCTTCTGCTCCGTCGAGGTCTGCCCGTCGCCGAAGTCCCAGGCGTAGCTCGCCACGGAGCCGTCGGTGTCGGAGGAGCCAGAGCCGTCGAAGGCGACGACGAGGTTGCTCACCTGAGAGGTCAGCTTCGCCTGCGGGGCGAGGTTGAGGTCGATGTCGTGCGTGACCGTCGCCTTGCCGCCGCGGTCGTCGGTGACCGTGAGGGTGATGGTCTGCTTCCCGGAGACCGTGTAGCGGTGGGTGGGCTTGGCCTCGGTCGAGGTCACGCCGTCACCGAAGTCCCAGGCGTAGGAGGCGATGCTGCCGTCGGGGTCGGCCGAGCCGGACCCGTCGAAGACGACGTCGCGACCGGACACGTCCGGGGTGAACGCGGCCGTCGGCAGCTGGTTGGGCAGCTGACCGCCGCCCGCAGCGAAGTGCGCCTTGACCGTCGCGTCGCTGAGGACGCTGGAGTAGACCGCGACCTCGTCGATCGCACCCTCGAAGTAGTTGCTCGAGTTGCCGCCCCACGTGGTGTCGCCGCCGACGCGCCAGTAGCCGTCGTACGCCTGCTGGGTGTTCTGCGGGTTCGTGCCCTTGAGGTTGCCGTCGACGTACAGCGCCATGCCCGAGGGACCCTGGCTGGCGACGAGGTGGTGCCACTGACCGTCGTTGAAGCGGTCGGACGTCGAGATGTTGTTCTCGAAGCCGGTCCACACACCGAAGGTCAGGGTCCCGTCGTCCTTCATCCACACGTGACGGTCGTAGCAGCCGCTCCCGCCGGTCTGGGCGCAGCCGAAGCCGATGATCTTGCCGCCGCGGTTGGTCGTGGTCTTGAACCACAGCTCCTCGCTGTAGACGGTGGGGTTCGCCACGAGCTTGTTCGTGAAGATCCCGCCGTCCCACCCGTTGAAGGTCGCGGCCGTGTTGGCCGTCCCGGTGACGGCACCGGATGCGCCGAGGCCGTAGCCGCCGGTCAGCGTGCCCGGCATGTCGTTGACGGAGGAGTCCTGCACCGTGGGCCCGTTGGACTCACCCAGGCGCCAGTAGAGGTCGGGCGTGCTCGCCCAGACGGCCTTGCCGTAGGCGTCCTTCGGCTCGGTCGGCAAGTTGAGGTCGCGACCGCTCTTCTGGAAGTGGTCCTGCACCTGCTGCAGGGTGAGCACGTTGGGGTACACGGCGGCGTCGTCGATGCTGCCGTTGAACCACTCGGAACCGTTCCACTGACGGTCACCACCGACGCGCCAGTACCCGTCGTAGGGCTGAGCGGACGAGGCACCGGTGTTGCGACCAATGCGCTTGCCGTCGACGTAGAGGGTGACGCCCGTCGCTTCCATCGTGCCGACGACCTGGTGCCACTGCCCGTCGTTGAGGGCGTTGGGGGTCGTCACCGTGACGGTGTTGCCGTTGTAGACGCCGAACGTCACACGGCCCTGCGGGTCCATGTAGGCGTGACGGTCGTAGTTGTTACTCAGACCGGCCTTCTGGTCACCGAAGCCGATGATCTTGCCTCCGGTCGTCGACGTCGTCTTGAACCAGGCCTCGACCGAGAAGACGTTCGGGCCGGGGATCGGCGTCTGCGTGCCGGCCGTGCCGTCGGTGCCGTTGAAGGTCGTCGCGGCGTTGCCGGGGACGGCGCCGTCGGCGCCTCGCGTGAAGCCTCCCGTCAGACCGAGGTCGGACGCACCCGCCCAGTCGAAACCGGTCGAGCCGTCAGCCTCACCCAGGCGCCACAGGCTGGATGCGCCGTCCTTGAGAACGGAGTCGACGTAGGGGCTCAGCGCCGCGTCGGAGATGGTGACCGAGACCCAGTTCGTCTTGGTCGTGTTGCCGTAGGGGTCGGAGACCACCAGGCGGTAGCGGTGCGTTGAGCCCGCCGCCATTCCCGCGTCCGTGATGCTCTTGGTCACGGGCTTCCAGAACGGGGTGTCAATGGTGTCGTTGAAGAGCGGGGTCGACGACTCACTGTCGCGGTAGAGCTTGTAGGTGAGCTTGCTGTCGTCGTAGTCGAAGGTCGACGTGAACGACACACGGGCCGCGCCGGCGGAGAAGGAGACCGCCTTCGGGTCGAGATCTGCCCCCGGGTTGCGCGGGCCCTGCTTGTTGGGCGCGATGGAGCGCGTCGCGTACCGCACCAGTCCCTGCTGAGCGGAGCCGTTGACCCGGGGGAACTCTCCGCCGTAGGCCACGTAGCGGTCGTTGCCCGTCACGTTCCAGACGGCTTGTGACTTCCCGGTGAAGGTGCCCACGTCGGTCCGCGGGAAGAAGGTGAGGAACTGCGGCCGCGGGGTCCCGACGTGGTCCGGGTAGCCGTAGATGTCCCGGGTGTTGCTGCCGCGGACGTCGTTCGTCGTGGCCGTCGAGTGGTAGAAGTCCCACTTAGGACTGGCCTGCGGAAACCCGCCGCTGTTGCCGCAGTAGTGCTTGTGGCTGGCTGAATAGACGACGTTTCCGACCGGAAACACGCTGTAGGTGTCGCCGTGGCAGTCCTCGAGCCAGCGGAGCGAGCCGTCCGACCAGTTGGCTGAGAAGCTGCCCTCGACGTTGCCGCCGCCACCGAAGTGGTAGCCGGAGCCGTAGAAGCTCGTGCCGTCGGTGGCCAAGCTGGTGATGCCCGACTCCGCGCCGCCGTTGCGGACCTCGGAGTTGACCGGCAGTGCCATCACGGTGCCGCTGTCGGCGGCGAAGCGCCCGAGCCCGTAGCCGTTCGTCGACGAACCGGCGACGCTGGTGAAGTTGCCACCCGCGACGACGGACTGGCCATCAGGTGCGGTCACCAGCGCACTCACAGTTCCGTCGTCGATCACGGGCGCGAAGGGCAGGACCGCACCGGTCTGGGCGCTGACCGCGGCCAGCCGCGGACGCCACGAACTGTTGACGTTCGTGAAGTACCCACCGAGGTACACCGTGGTGTTGGTCGCAGCGATGGCCTGGCCGGCGGAGTTGAGCCCCGGCGCAAAACTGCTGAGGTTGCCAGAGGGAAGGTCGAAGGCAGCGACGCGGTAGCGGTTTACGCCGTTGACCGTGGTGAAGGAGCCCGTGGCGTAGAGGCGCTTGCCGTCGGGCGAGGCGGCGAGGTCCTTGACCTGGCCGTTCAGCACGGGCGCCCATGACGTCATGACACCGGTCGTGATGTCGTACGCCATGAGGTGGGTCCGCGCCACGGTGTTCGTGCCCGGCGCCGAACCGGCGGGACGGGCCTGCGTGAAGTTGCCGCCGACGTAGACGGTGTTGCCGACGATGACCTGCTTCCAGGCCACGCCGTTCATCTGTGCCGTCGGGAGCGCGTCGGCCGAGACCGGCTGAGGCAGCGGTGCCTCGGCGGCCGGCGGCGTGGGCACGACGTCGTCCGCCTGGGCTGCCGACGGCATCGCGACGACGCCTCCGGCGACCAGCACGAGGCCGACGGCTGCAGACAGGGCGCGACGCGCCCGGGTGGAGATCGAGTTCATGGACTGCCTCTGCTTGGCGGGACCGAAGTGAGCGACGGACGGGGCGGGCTGTGCCGCTGGGTCGGTCCGTGAGGTGGTGGTGCGAGCAGACCCGAGGGACGGCCGCAGGGCAGGAGGAAGTGACCGACGCGTCGAACGCGCGGTCGGCGATGTCAGCGCACGTCTGTATGGACCGATCACCGAGCACACTCCCCCCAGCGCCGCGCTTGGACCCCCCATGCGCGGAGAGGGCACCGAGGTGCCCTCGTCAACCGGCTGACCCCCCAGGTTGGCCGGCTGTCATGACTGCATAGCAGCCGCGACTGGCACAGGTTACGACGGGGGTTGCGCCCGTCGTGGCGTTTTGGTGGTTTTCCTCGCCGGAAGCGACATACCGACCATCCCCCACGATGACGGGCTCACGTCGAGCGCCACCCCGGGCGCCCTGCCGAGCACCGCACCACCGGCCGCCGCCCATCCAGGCCCGGTCGCGTCGTAGAAGGACCGTCGGTTCACCAATGTGGCGAACGGGACATCAATTGCTTTGCACACATTGGTGACAAAGAGAAATTCGGTGATTTTGAATACAGATCTTCACCGTCCTCATATATTCGCGACTGCGGCTCGGGTCAGGGCAGGACGCGGGCGTCCAGGGGTTCTCGGTAATTTCCAAAGCTTGGGGGCTTTGAATTATGGAACGCGATCTCGACCTGTCATTCCCGCCCGCCCACGGGGCGACGCTGTCCGACGACGACGCGCCGTCGACGTGGACGCCGCCGACCCGCCCGACCAAGCACGGCATCCGCACCAGCCCCCGTACCCGGCAGCTGCTGGGTTCTCGCAGCGCCGCCGCGGCGGCCGGCGTCTGGCGTCACCGCCCGGCTCACGAACCGCAGTCGCTCCCTCGCCCTGCGCCATCGGGAGACGACCCCGCAGAGCCGGCGGGAAGCGAACTCCGACCACCGCTGCGCTGGGCCCGGGCCACCGTCACGGTCGCCGGCTTCGACGTGCACCTGCGCGCCTACGACGGTGTCGTCGACGAGATCGGCGAGGCCTCTGTGCGGCGGTTCGGGCCGGTGATGGCCGTCGCGTCGGCCAACCTCGACCACGTCTACCACTTCGGGCGCGGCGGTCTGGCCGCGCCCCGTGCCATGGCCGACACGGGCGTGCTGACGTGGCTGACCCTGCTCGACGGCATCCCGATCGTGGCCGTCGTGCGCGGTCGCACCGGGGTGCGCTGGCCGCGTCTCGCGGGCGCTGACCTGCTGGTTCCCGTGCTAGCGCGGGCCGAGCAGGACGGCATCCGCGTCGGTTTCCTCGGCGGTCAGGAGACCATGCACGTCGAGCTGCGGCGCGTCGTCGCCCGAGACTTCCCGCAGCTGGTCGTGTCCGGCTACTGGGCGCCCGACCCGTCCGAGGTGGACGACCGGGCCCGCAGCGACGAGCTCGCCGAGCAGGTCCGCCACAGCCGCACCGACCTGCTCGTCGTGGGTCTCGGCAAGCCCCGTCAGGAGGTCTGGATCCAGGAGCACGGGGAGCAGACGGGGGCGCGCGTGCTGCTCGCCTTCGGCGCGTCCGCCGACTTCCTGGCCGGCCAGGTGAAGCGGGCCCCGGCCGTCTTCCGCGAGACCGGCATGGAGTGGGCCTACCGCCTCGCGATGGAGCCGCGCCGCCTGGCCCACCGGTACCTCGTCGACGGACCCGTGGCGCTGAGCCGGCTCGTGCGATGACGTCTGCGGTCACAGCGGCACCGACGGAACGACCGGGCGAGGAGGTGCGGGACATGGTGACAGCACGGCATCCGACCCGTCGCGAGGTGGTCAATGTCGGAATTGCCATCGTGACCTACAACAATTCACGGGACATTCTTTCGCTGTGCGCTTCCATGAATCTTGACGCCGAGAAACTCGTCACTCGAATTCTCGTCGTCGACAACGGGTCATCGGACGACACCGTCGCGGTCGCGCGGGGAATTCCCGGCGTCAGGGTCATCGTGAACGAGGCGAACGCCGGCTTCGCGGGCGGGGTGAACGTCGCCCTGCACGCGCTGGGTGACGAGGTCGACGCCGTCGCCGTACTCAACCCGGATGCCGTCGTGGCCCCCGGCGCGCTCCGCGAGCTGGCGGCGGCGCTGACAGACCCCTCAGTCGGCGTCGCCGTCCCCCGTGTCACCGAGCCCGACGGGGAGGCCGCGTACTCACTGCGGCGGGAGCCCGGCATCCTGACTGCCCTCGGCGACGCCGCCGTGGGCAGCCGGCTGCGTCGGCGCCCGGCGTGGCTCAGCGACACGCTGTGGGACCCGAGGGCCTACGAGCACGACCACGACGTCGACTGGGCGTCGGGAGCGGCGTGGATGGTCGCCCGTGACGTCGTCGGCTGCGTCGGCCCCATGGACGAGCGGTACTTCCTCTACTCCGAGGAGGTCGAGTACGCCCGCCGTGTCCGCCGGCACGGCTGGCGCGTGCGCTACGTCGCGTCGGCCGAGGTCGCCCACGTCGGCGGGGCGTCCGGCCGCTCGGCCGCCCTCGACGCCCTTCGCGCGATGAACAGGGTCAAGGACTACCGCTCGTGCCACCTCCTGCTCCCCTCCCTCGTGTTCGGCGCCGTCGTCGTCGGGCACCAGGCCGTGCGCAGCTCCCGCGGTACCTACGCGGACGTGACCCGGTTGCTGCTGCGGCCCCGGTCGTGGCGGATGCCGGCCCGCGAGTTCGTCGCGTGGGCCTCACGGTGACCGCCTCGACCCGGCCGGTGGTCGCCATCGCGTCCGTCGTCGTCCCCGCCCACGACGAGGCGACCGTCATCGACCGGCTGCTCGAGTCGCTCACCCGCGACGGCGCACCGCTGCGTGTCGTCGTGGCCTGCAACGGCTGCCACGACCACACGGCCGACCGGGCCCGTGCTCACGCCGCGCGCTCGAGCGTTGTCGACGTCACCGTCGTCGACATCGACCGGCCCTCGAAGGCGGCGGCCCTGCGCGCGGCCGAGCGGCTCGACCTCCCGCTCCCCCGCCTGTTCGTCGACGCCGACGTCGTCGTCACCTCGGCCGCGGCGGTCGCCGTCGCCGAGGCGCTGCGCAGCGGACCGGCCCTCGCCGCCCGCCCCCCGCTGCGTTACGACACCGAGGGCGCCGACGTGTGGGTGCGCGCCTACTACCGGGCGCGCAGTCGCACCCCCGCACTCACCTCGTCGCTGTGGGGCGCCGGCTTCTACGGCGTCGGCGAGGCCGGACGCGCGCGGTGGGGCGAGTTCCCCGACGTCGGCGCCGACGACCTCTTCGTCGACTCCCTCTTCTCCCCCGACGAGGTCACCATCGTCGACACGGACCCAGTGGTGGTGCGCACACCCCGCGGCGTCGGGGCACTGCTGCGCGTGCTGCAGCGGGTGCACAGCCCGAGTCATCGCACGACGGATGCCGGCGCCGCCGGTTGGCCCGGTGCGCCGAACCGGTCGTCGGCGGGGTCGAGCCGCAGCTCGCTCGGCGCCGTCGTGCGCGCCAACGCCCGGCGACCCGCCCACGCGGCCGACCTCGTCGTCTACGTGGGCCTGTCGGTTCTCGCGCGAATCGGGCTGCGCGTCATGCGAACTCGGACGACCTGGCACCGCGACAACTCCAGTAGGAGATGAGAGCATCAGTAAAGGAACCAGTCACGGCGTCGACCAACCTACGCGTCCTTCTCGTGCAGAGTCGTGGTCGCAGCATCACCCCTCGAGACGAGCACAGACGTCGACAGGATGCCGGCGAGGAACCGCGCAGCCTTCTTCTGGCCGAGGTGCTGGGTGCCGACCTCCTCGATGAGGAAGCACTCAACGAGGTCGGACCGCTTCGTGCACGTGTCTACCGACGACTTCCCTCCTTTGTCGCGCAGGCGGTGGAGGCGAGACTGTCGGCCAGTAGATACGACATCGTGCTGAGCTGGTCCGAACGCCATTCAGTTGCGTTGGCTGTGCTCTTCACTCTGGCCCCCAGCCGGACCAAGCATGTGACGATGACCAGCCTCATGTCCAAGCCGTCCGTCGGTTGGCCGTACCGGCTCTTTCGCCGGGGCATCACGCACATCATCACGTGGAGCTCGGTCCAGCAGCAGGTGGCTGTCGGCCTCGGTTACGGCCGGGGGCGTGTCTCCTACGTCCCACATCCGGTCGACTGCCGCTTCTACACACCTGGGGACTGCTGCACGGATAGGTGACATCTGATCTGCGTCGATGTGTGTCGGCGCTGGAAGGATGTGCACCATGCCCAAGGCGTTCCCCAACGAGTTCCGCGAGGACGTAATCCGGGTCTTCAAGGACTCGGAGGCCTCTGTCGCCCAGGTCGCAAAAGACTTCGGCATCTCGCCCTCGTGTCTGAAGCGGTGGCTAGCGATCGATGAGCGCAGGTCGACCAGCGCGTCCATCCCGGCAAGGACTGCGAGCGAGTCCGATGCCCTGCGCGAGGCGAACAAACGGATCAAGCTGCTCGAGCAGGAGAACGAGGTCCTGCGCCGCGCGGCCGCCTACCTCTCGCAGGCGCACCTGCCGGGAAAATGATGTACCCGCTCGTCCGCGAGCTCGCCAGTGACGGGATCCCTGTCACGGTGACGTGCCGGGTACTGAAGATCGCCCGTCAGCCCTACTACCGCTGGCTCGCCAACCCGGTCACCGCCGGCGAGCTGACCGCGGCGTACCGGGCGAACGCCTTGTTCGACGCCCACCGCGACGACCCGGAGTTCGGCTACCGGTTCCTCGTCGACGAAGGCCGCGATGCTGGCGAGGCGATGGCCGAACGGACCGCGTGGAAACTGTGCTCACAGCAGGGCTGGTGGTCCACGTTCGGAAAGAAGCGCGGACGAAACGGCAAGACGCCGGGCCCGCCGGTCCACGACGACCTGGTGGAGCGGGAGTTCACCGCTCCGGCCCCGAACCGCCTGTGGCTCAGCGACATCACCGAGCACTGGACCGGCGAGGGCAAGCTCTACCTGTGCGCGGTCAAGGACGTCTACTCCAACCGCATCGTCGGCTACTCCATCGACTCACGGATGAAGTCCTCCCTCGCCGTCGCAGCCCTGGACAACGCCGTGGCCCGCCGCCACGCTGACGGCGCGGACGTGGCCGGCTGCGTCCTGCACACGGATCGCGGGTCACAGTTCCGGTCCAGGAAACTGGTCCACCAGCTGCACCGCCACGGCATGGTCGGCTCGATGGGCCGCGTCGGGGCGGCCGGGGACAACGCGGCCATGGAATCGTTCTTCGCGCTGCTGCAGAAGAACGTCCTGAACCGCCGGGCTTGGCCCACCCGCGAGGAGCTGCGGATCGCGATCGTCACCTGGATCGAACGGACCTACCACCGCCGCCGGCGGCAAGCCCGCCTCGGGCGGTTGACCCCGGTCGAATACGAGCTGATCATGACGACAACCGCCACTCAGGCGGCCTAACTGAAACCGTCACCTATCCGTGCAGCAGTCCCCTGCGCGCGTGCCGCGCCGTGGGATCTTCTCCGCCGGCTCGACCATGCGCGACTTCCCCACCCTCATCGAGGCCGCTGAGGGCCTCTCCACGCAAATCCGTATCGCGGCTTCGCTGGTCGTGCATCTAGGCGGGCTGAGGGCGACCGTGACGGACGTGCGTGAGACCTTGCCGGCTCGCGCGGACGTCAGCGTGAGCCAGCTGACCGCCCTCGAGCTCCGCGATGCGTACCGGGCGGCCGAAGTCGTCGTGGTACCTCTCTACCCGTCTGACATGGACAACGGTGTCAACGTCATCCTCGAGGCGATGGCTGCCGGTCGTCCGGTCGTCGCCTCTCGCATCCCGGGGCAGGTCGACGTCATCACGCACGGGAAGACCGGGTACTACGTCGATCCCGAGAACCCGGAGGACCTGCGGCGCATGCTCGTCCACCTGAGAGACAACCCAGAAGAAGCGGAACGTGTGGCGGACGAGGGTCGGCGATACGTCGCGAGCGTCCACGATCTCGAGACGTTCGCCGACAACGTGCGCGCCCGGCTCATCGAGATCAACGGGGGGCAGAGCTCGCGAGCCACCCCCTGGTGGGCCGAAGCCTCGGTTAGTCCTGACAGCCTCCGCACGAGCGGGTGCAGGCGGTCTCAGACGGCCGGACGTCTCCGTGCCAGTCGGTAGAAGCCGCCGGACAGGCCGAGCATCAGGACGAGGCACCCGGCCGACTGTGGGAAGGCGAAGAGGTCGAAGAAGCCGATGGACATCGTCCCGGCGAGCAGGCCCGCCAACAAGGCCTGGGCCAGCTCACGGTCGCGGCGGGCGGTGACCAGACGTCGCGTACGGACGGCACACACCATGCCGGTCACGAGCAGGGCGATCAGGAAGGCCAGCCCGACCGCACCGGTCTCCATCGTGAACTGCAGGTAGCCGTTGTCGAAGATGTAGTACCGCGGGATGAAGGTGCCGTACCCCCGGCCGAACCAGGGGTTCTGCAGGAACATCTCCCACGCGTAGTCGTAGCCGGCGGTGCGTGACAGCACGCTCGGGTCGTTGGCGGCGCCGGCGAAAAGACCCCGGATGGTCCCTGCCAGACCGGGTACCGCGACCGCGGCGCCGGCCAGACCGACCAGCCCGACCGCAGCGGCCACCCACCTGGCCCGCGTCGACCACAGCACGGACAGGGTCACGAGCACGACCGCCGTGCAGATCAGCGCGGTGCGCGAGAAGGACATGAGGACGGCCAGCAGCATGACGACCACCCGGAACCACGGCCAGAACCGTCGGCCCTCCGTGGTGCGCGCCTGGGTGATGGCGAGCGGCAGGAGCATCGACAGCACGGCACCGAACTCGATGGGGTGCACCGACGTGCCGCTCGGCCGCAGGAACGCCCCGCGGGCGATGAGCGAGCCGTCGGGGTTGGCGATGGTGAGCCCCGGTGGGATGAGCCGGTCGACCCACAGCTGGCCGGTGGCCACCTGCACGAGCGCGACGACGGCGACGGCGCCCGCCCCGATGGTGATCCGGTTGACGAGGACGTGCAGCCGCTCCTTCGAGGCGATGCCGTCGGTCGCGGCGAGGACGATGCCCATGACGGCGACGAACCGGATGAGGCCGCTGTCGGCCGGCATCACCTCGTCCGACATGAGCGGCTGGACCATGGCGTGGCGGTAGACGACGAGCATGAGCAGCAGCAGCGCGAGCGCCGCCCGACGGACCGGCTGCGCGAACCGCGCCTCCGGCTCCGACCGGTGCAGGTGGTGCCACACCCACCACACGAAGACCCCGAGCGCCACGACGTTCGCGGGCGCGCCGACGCTGCCGAGCGGCGCGAAGGTGGCCTGCGCCGGGATGGCGAGCATGAGGGTGAAGTAGACGGTGAGAACCGCTGCGGCGTCGATGGGTTCGCGCTGCCCGGGCGGCGTGGCCGCTCGTCGCTCGGCCGCCGACGCCGGGGCGCGCCCGGCGTCCGGGCGCGACGCGGGACGCAGCAGCGCCATCAGCGTCGGGGTGTGCGAACGCCGGCCGGGGCCAGCTCACGGTCGACCCCGTCGTCCGTCGCCGAGGGGTCGACCCGCACGGACCGGGCGCCCCGTCCTGTCCGCTTGCGCGGACCCTGCGCGGCGCCGTACGCACCGGCGACACCGTCCGCGGCATCCGCGGCATCGGTGTCGGTGACCGGGCGGGCGGGACCGTCCTCCGCCGGTCCGTCCTCGACGCCATCGACGCGCTCCACGTCCTCCGCGGCACCATCACCGGCGGCCGCGCTTGACTCGCCCACCACGGGCGCCGACCGCCCCCGGCGGGCCCGCAGCCCGTCGCCGAGCGCGATGAGCAGCAGGCCGGCGAGGGCGACCCCGGCGGCCCCGACAACGCCGATCTGCACCTGCTTCTTGTGCTCGGCGGTGGGCTCCGTGTCTGACGCGAGCCGGAACGAGCCGATCTGGTTGGCGTCGGTGATGCCGAGGCTCTTCTGCAGACGCACGAGCTCGGTGCCCGCCGTGCGCGTCACGAGCTCGATCGCCTCGATGGCGCCCTCGCTGCTCGGGGCCTCGACGGTCAGCACGATGATCGGCCCCGACGAGAGCGCGTCGGCGACGGCCTCGTACGTCGCTCCGGGCACCTGCTCGGTGATCCCGTCGGCCACCCTCTGGCTGCGCAGCGACGTCAGCAGCAGGTCGCGGGACTGCGTGAGGGAGCCGAGGTAGAGGAGAGGGTTCTCGGGGGCGTACTCGGAGGGCGCCGCCTCCTTGTCGGCGGGCGCCTCCGGCGGGATCAGCACGACCGACGACGTCGCCGAGTACGTCGGCCCGACCACCTGGGTGAGACCGGCACCGGCGGCGACCGCGAGCAGCAGCACGGCAAGCGTGAGGTACCAGCGACGCAGCAGCGTCGACGCGAACACGCGTAGGTCCACGAGACCCCCCTCTGACGAGCTCTGGGCTGCCCTCCCCGGCCGTTCTCGATTCTCACACAGGCGAATCGGCCCCGTGCCAGAATCGGCGAGGTGCTCACAACCGACGTGACACGCCCAGAGGCACGGATGAAAGGGCCGCTCGTGACCTCCCGTCGCTTCCTGCAGCTCGTGCGCCGCTTCTGGTTCGTCGTCGCGCTCGGCGTGGCCGTCGCCGGGCTGCTCGCGCTGCGCACCGCGCCCGAGACGGTGTTCTGGGTCAAGCAGTCCGTCACCGTCGTCCAGCCCGCCGAGCCCACGACGCCCAAGACGCTGGAGGACCTCCCGTCGACCGCCGTGCCGGCGGCCACCGTCCTCATGCAGATCGTCAACGGCAACCACAGCGCGCCGCGGTCCAACGCCGCGGACGCCACCCTCTACGGGGAGGGCAAGCGGGATGCCGTGTCCGCGCGCCTCCGCGACGTCGGGGGCCAGTGGGGCTCGGTCATCCCGAACCCGATCATCGACGTCCAGGTCGTCGGGCCGACACCGGAGGGCGTCAGCGCGCAGCTCACGGCCGAGACCGACCGCATCGCGACCGCCCTGGCCACCCTGCAGCAGCGGCTGCACGTCGACCCGACGCGGCAGCTCGTCATCCAGCCGCCACAGGTCGGGCCGAGCGTCGTCGAGGTCTCGGGCAGCCGCACCCGGGCCCGTGCCGCCACGGTGGCGATCGTGCTGCTCGCCACCGGCACCCTCCTCGTGGCCCTCGACCGCCTGCCGACCCGGGCCGCACGGCGGTCGCGCCGGACCCCCGCGGGCCCGGCGAGCCGTGCCCCCCGCATCCTGGAGCGCAGGCCCGCATGACGACCCAGGTGCTCCTCACCCGCTACAACCTCCCGAGCCCTGGGGTCGAGAGCCTCATCCGGGCCCGGGACGGATGGCTGCGTGAGCGGACCGAGCTCTTCCTGCGCTACACGGTCCCCTCCGTGCGGGCCCAGACCTGCCGCGACTTCTCGTGGCTGGTCTACCTCGACCCCGAGTCACCCGCCTGGCTCGTCGAGCTGATGTCCTCGCTCGAGGCGGAGTCGCTGCTGACCCCGCTGTACCGGACGTCGGTGCCCCCGGACGAGCTGGTCGCCGACCTGCGGGCCGTGGCCGGCGACGACGACGGGGGCCTGATCACGACCAACCTCGACAACGACGACGGTCTGGCCCGTGACCTCGTCGAGCGGCTGAGAGCCGCCCACGTGCCCGGCTCCCCCGCCGCCGTCTACGTCGACCACGGGGTCATCCTCAGCGGGGACGCGCTCTACCTCCGCCGCGACCGCGAGAACGCCTTCTGCAGCGTCGCCGAGGACCTCACTGCGCCGGTCACCTGCTGGGCCGACTGGCACAACCGTCTCCACCTGCACCTGCCCGTGCGCCACCTCGGTGGTCCGCCCGGGTGGCTGCAGGTCATCCACGGCACCAACGTCAGCAACCGGGTGCGGGGGCGACGGGTCGGCCGGCGGCGGTACGAGTCCGCGTTCGGCGGGCTGCTGGACCAGGTGAGCGAGCCGTCGGCGACCACGCTCGGGCGTGACCTGCTCGTGGGCTGGCCCTACCGCACCGTCCGTGACGTCGGGCGCTCCACCCTGCGCGAGGCGATTGTCCGCGTCGGCGGCAAGGAGGGGCTCGACCGCCTCAAGGACCGGCTGGCGGCCCGCTCCACGGCGGGCTGAGCGGTGGGGGCCGGCGGGCGCCGGGCCGTCGGCGCGCTCGCGGCGACGGCGACGCTGCTGCTCGTGCCGGTCGTGGCCGCGCTGACGCTCGCCCGGCTCCGTGAGCCGTGGACCGGGCGCGAAGTCGAGCTGGCCGCCCTCACACCCTGGGGGTTGCCGGCATCCGGGCTGCTCGTCGTCGTCGCGCTGCTAGCCACCGCCTGCGCACGCCAGTGGTGGCGTCTCATACTCGGGTTCGTCGCTGCGACAAGCGTTCTCGCGCTCGTGACCCACGCCGTGTGGCTGGCCCCGTTCTTCTCCGGAGACCCGCCGACCGGCCCGACCGGGCAGGCCGGGAAGAGCGACCGGCTCGTCGTCATGACGCAGAACCTCGAGTACGGCAGCGCGGCGTCACTCGTCGACGTCGTGCGCGCGAACGCCGTCGACGTCCTCGTGCTCGTCGACCTCACTCCCGACGGCCGGTCGGCCGTGATCGCCTCGGGCCTGACCGCCCGGCTCCCCTTCACCGTCGGCGCGGACGGCGGCTCGCTCGTGCTGAGCCGATACCGCCTCGGCGCCGACCGGCTCATCTCCGGCGGCGGCGACTCCCGCGAGCTGACGGTCGAGACCCCCATGATGGGGGCCGTCGACCTCGTGGCCCTGCACCCGACCCCGCCCTACCAGGGCGGGGCGTGGCGCCACGACTACGGCGAGATCCTCGGCCGGCTGCGCGAGTCGGGGCGGGTGCGACCCGACCGGCCCCGCGTCGTCGCGGGTGACCTCAACGCGACCGCCGACCACGTCGCCCTGCAGCAGGTGCTGTCGCTCGGCTACCGCGACGCCGTCGAGCAGGCGGATGCCGGGTGGCAACCGACGTTTCCAGCGCCCGGCGCCGTACGCCGTCTCGGGCTGCCGGTCCCCCCGCTCGTGCAGATCGACCACGTGCTCGTCTCCGCGGGTCTGCGCGCCCACGACGTGCACAGGGTCGCGGTGGCGGGGGCGGACCACCTCGGGGTGGTCGCCGTCGTCACCCCCGCGACCGGCGACGCCGGCACGGCGACCGGGACACCGCCGCTGGGCTGAGCCCCTCTCAGGCCGCGGCGGTCGGGCGCAGCACCTGCCGCGCCTCCCGCAGCACCGGCAGGACGACGGCGGCGTAGGCGAGGGACGAGAGCGCACCCCCGACGAGCACCACCCCCCAGGCGGGGAGGGGCAGCAGCGCGGTGGCGAGCCCCACCACCGCCATGACGACCGCGCCGGCCGCCGGGCGGGCACACGCCCGCCCGAGGACAGCGAGGTCGACTCCACTGCGGCGCAGCACGAGCAGCAGGGCCGGGCTCATGACCGCGACCGCGACGACGGCGTGCCCGGCCGCCACACCGGTGATGCCGGCCGCCCACGCGCCGACGGGCAGCGCGACCGCCGTCCCGACGAGCCACACGCTCTGGAGGGTGAGGTTGGCCGAGTTTCTCCCCACGGCGACGAGGAAGTCGTAGACGAGCTCGACGAGCACACGGGCCACGGCGAGCACGGCCAACAGCCGGAGCGGGGCGGCCGAGGGTGACCAGCGCTCGCCGTAGACGGTGCGCACGAGCGGGTCGGCGAAGACCGCGAGCAGCACGGACATCGGCAGGGTGAGCGTCACGACGAGGCGCGCGGCGCGGGTGAACACGGGCGCCGCCCCCTCGGGCCGTTCCGCCGCCCGCGAGAACCCCGCGAGCGTCACCCGCCGCATCGTCCCCGACACGAGGTTGACCGGCCACGAGCAGACGTTGAAGGCGAGCAGGTAGAAGCCGAGGGCGGTGACCCCGAGCACGCTGCCCACGACGACGTAGTCGAGGTTGACGAGCAGGTAGAGCACGGCGCTCGAGCCGGCCAGCGGCAGCCCGAAGGCGAGCAGCTCGCGCAGGCGCGACCGGTCGAAGCCGAAGCCGTACCAGGCGGGGGCCCGGGCGATGCACATCGCACCGACGAGGACGTTGGAGGCGACGAACCCCCACATCAGGCTCCAGGCGCCGAAGCCGCAGAGGGCGAGCACGACGGTGAGCGCGGTGCCGCCGACGAAGCCGGCGAGGTCGATACCGGCCCGCAGGCGCTGCCGGAACTCCCGTGTGATGAGGGCGGCCGGGACCGCGGAGACGGCGTCGACGAGCACGCACAGGCTCATCAGCCGGATGAGCGGTGTCGCGGACGGGGCGTCCATCGCCGAGGCGACCCACGGCGCCGACACGAACGCGACGACGTAGAGCAGCCCGCTCGTCACGGCCGCCAAGGTGGCGACCGTGGGGGCGATGCGCCCGACGTCGCCCGGCCACCGCACGACGGCGAGGCTGACCCCCAGCTCGTTGAGGCTGAGCAGGGCCGTCAGCACCACGAGGGCGACGGCGAAGACGCCGTAGTCGCCCGGGGCGAGGATGCGGGCCAGCAGCACCCCCGACAGGAGCGAACCCGCCCGGCTGAGAACGGTGTTGAGCACACTCCAGCCGAAACCCCTGCCCACCTTCGCCCGCAGCGACTCCTCGGTCGCCGCGACGGGCGTCACCTCGTGGCTCATGTCTCACCGCCCGAGGGCGCGTCCGGCGCAGCGCGCGTCGGCACGGGCGAGGATGCCGTGGGGCGGACGTGTGGGGTCACCGCGCGACCGCGTCGCGCAGCGCCTGCACGACCCGGTCCTGGTCGGCGTCGTCGAGGTGCGGATGGATGGGCAGGGAAAGCACCGAGGAGGCCATCGCCTCGGCGACCGGGAAGTCCCCGCGGGTGTGGCCGAGCGAGGCGAACGCCCCGGTGAGGTGCACCGGGACCGGGTAGTGGACGCCCGCGCCGACGCCCGTCTCGTGGAGCCGGGCCAGCACGGCGTCGCGGTCGTCGACGCGTACGACGAAGAGGTGCCACACGTGCTCGTTGCCCGATGCGACGACCGGCAGCCGCACCCGCTCGACGTCGGCGAGCAGGTCGAGGTAGCGCTCGGCCGCCCGCCGGCGGGCCTTGTTCCACTGCGCCAGCCGGCGCAGCTTGTGCCGCAGCACCACGGCCTGCACCGTGTCGAGCCGTGAGTTGAACCCGAGGATCTCGTGGTCGTACTTGCGCTCGCTGCCATGAGCGCCGAGCAGGCGCACCGTCCGGGCGAGGTCCGGGTCGTCGGTCGTCACCGCGCCGGCGTCACCCGCCGCCCCGAGGTTCTTGCCGGGGTAGAAGCTCGTGGCCCCCACCGCGCCCCAGGCGCCGGAGGCACGCCCGGCTCGCGACGCACCCTGCGACTGCGCCCCGTCCTCGACGACGGCCACCGTGGTCCCGTCGAGCGCCTCGACCACCTGCTCCACCGGCGCGAGCTGGCCGTAGAGGTGGACGGGGACGACGGCGCGCGTGCGCGGGCCGACCGCCGCCGCCACCCGCTCGGGGTCGATCAGGAAGGTGTCGTCGTCGACGTCGACGAGGACGGGCGTACCGCCCGCGCGGACGACCGCCTCCGCCGTGGCGATGAAGGTGTTGGCGGGGACGATCACCTCTCCCGCCGCGACGTCGACGGCGCGCAGAGCCAGCTCGACGGCATCCGTGCCGTTGGCGAGCGAGACGCAGTGCTCCACGCCGACGAACTGCGCGTACTCCTCCTCGAACCGGGCCACGTCGGGCCCGCCGATGAAGGCCGCGGTCGACAGCACGCGCTCGAGGTCGGGCGCGAGGTCGTCGGCGATCTCACGCATCTGCGAGACGAGGTCGACGAGGGGAATGGTCATGGTCGCTCCTGGGCAGGGGTCGCCGGGGCGGCGGGAGGGGCTGAGGCTGGTGGGAGGGTCTGGGAGAGCAGCACGGCGGCGAGCTCGTCGGCCCGCACGGCCCAGCTGTGACGCGACGCCTCGGTGAGGCAGGCCGACGCGAGGCCCGGGTCCGGTGGCGAACCCAGCCGGCGGGACACCGCGGCTGCGAACTGCGCCGTGCCGGCGGCCACCTCGACGACGCGCGGGTCGAGGCGTCGGGCCGCGGGCAGGTCGGCGCTGACGACGGGCAGGCCGTGGGCGAGGTACTCGAGCGTCTTGAGCGGGTCGCTGGCACGGTTGAAGTCGCTGCGTGTGTAGGGCGTGAGACCCAGCCGCAGGCGAGCGAGGTGCCCGGGCAGCTCGGAGTGCGCGACGGCTCCTGTCCACTCCACCGTCGGGCGGGCGACGAGCACGTCGAGACGACGGGCTTTCTCGGGTGACAGCCGACCTCGGGGGCCGACGAGCAACAGGCGGTGACCGGCGTCGGCGACGGCCTCGAGCAGGTCGAGGTCGAGGCGGTCGTTCAGCTGGCCGACCACGCCGGCGACGGGCCCGGCGGCGGCGCTCGCGGCCCGCGTCGCCCCGGTCGCGGGCCGGGGGTCACAGCCGTTGGGCAGCAGCCGCACGCCGACGTCGGGGCGGTGCAGGTGCGCGAGGCGGGCAGCGAGGGTCGTGGCCAGCTCGGGGGTGACGGCCAGCACCTCGTCGGCGTGCCCGAGGGCGACGTCGAGGGCACGGCCCGTGCGGTCGGGGTCGACACCGAGGATGCCGGCCCCGGCGACGAAGTCGTCGGTGACGTGCAGGACCCGTCGGCCGAACGGCAGCCGGCGGAAGTCGACGTCGGGGCGGCTCGCGAAGAGCACGAACCGGCGGCCGGGAAAGCGTCGGCCGAGGCGCCGGACGGCGTCGTGCCAGACCCGGTCGGACAGCCTGCTCAGCACCGGGCGCGTCGGGCCGGGGGGCACGACGGTGTGCAGCCTCCAGAGGCCGTCGTCGAGGCGGTGCAGACCGGGTCGGGTCACGCCGACGGCGGGAGGGTCGCCCGGCCTGGCCTGCGGGTACCGGGTCTGCGCGACCCGACGGGCCAGGCGGCGACCCAGCTGACGGACGGGTGCGGTGACCGGGGTCGGCGGGTCGACCCACACGACCGTCAGACGATGACGGAGGTGCTCGGCGAGGCGGTGGTCGGTGCCCTGCACGGCGTCCCAGGACACGCCGGCGAGGTAGAGGACGACGGGACCGGGCCGGCCGTCGGTGCCGGGCTGCGGGCTCATCGAGCGGCGCCCTGCGGTGTGCGCGGCTCCGCCGCGACCGGGCGCGCGTTGAAGTCGTCGGTGCTGGCCCGCCCCCTCAGGCGCTGAACGTGACGCCCCGCGACGTGCGTCACGAGTCGCGCGGCGCCCGTGGTGTCACCGACGAGATCGAGCCTGCGCCCGGCGCGGGCCGTCACCGCCCGCTCGTACTCCTGCGCCTGACGCTCGGCGGCCGCCACCAGGCCGTGCGCCTGCACGACCTCACGGGCGTACTCCCCCGCGGCGACCCGGGCCTGCTCGTCGCGCAGCAGCGGCTGTAGCTGCGCCCGCAGGGCGTCGGAGCCCAGGTCGGGGTCGGGGCCGACGCCGTACCAGCCCTCCCACCGGAACCGGTGGAGGGTGTCCGGTGTCAGGCGGCTCCAGAAGCCCCCCTCCCCCTGCACGACGACGGGCTTGCCGAAGGCCATGGCGCGCAGCACGGAGCCGCCCATGCCGAGCACGACGTCGGCGACCGCGTAGGCCGGGCGGGGATCGTCGAGCGGGCCGGTCAGCACCACCGCCTCCCGCCCCGCGGCGCGGTTGGCGTCGTCCGCCGCAGCCGCCACCGCCTGACGCTCCGGGCCGTCGCCGACGACGACGAGGGTCGGGGCCCCGTGAAGGTCGGGCACCGTCCTGACGGCGGTGAGCAGACCCTCGAGCTTGAGCTCACGGGCGAGACGGGTGACGACCACGACGACGGGCCGTCGGGTGTCTACGCCGTACCGGCGGGCGAACGCGGGGACGTCGTCCGCGAGCTCGGGAGCGTCGATCCTGTTGTCCTGCAGGTCGATCGGTGGCTCGATGACGGTGACGTGGGCCCTGCCCCGCTGTCGCTCGGCGGCACCGATCTGGGCGGTCCCCACGACGAGCGGCACCCGGCGCGGGATGAAGGGCGCCACCGCCATGGACATCACGGTGCCGACGGCGGCGACGTCCGCTCCGAGCGCCGCCATCCTCGCCTCGAGGATCGGTGGCCACTCGTAGCCGTGCACCACGTCGACGCCGCGCCGTCGGACCAGGCGACGCAGGTCGGTGACGACGCGGGCACTGGGCCGCCGTCCGGGTGGCGGCGACGGGACGAACTCGAGACCCAGCTGCTCGACCCGCCCCACGAGGGCGCCGGGTCGCCCGTACACGACGACGTCGTGCCCGAGGTCACGCACCGCCCCCGCCAGCTCGACCGCGTTGAGCTGGCTGCCGCCCAGTCCCAGGTCGTGCGGGTAGACGACGACGCGCATCAGCCGTGGGCGGCGCTGCGGACGGCGTCGACCACCTGGTGCTGCTGCGCGTCCGTCATCTGGTGGAAGAGCGGCAGGATCAGGGTCGAGTCGGTGAGGTGCTCGGTGACCGGCAGCGGGCCGTGCTCGTGCCCCTCGTAGGCCGGCTGCCGGTGGGCCGCCATGATGCCCCGCCTCGCCGACACCTGGGCCTCGGCCAGCCGCACAAGCAGCCCGTCGCGGTCGAGGGGGTAGTCGGGCCCGACCTCGACCCAGAAGGACTGGTGGTTCGAGGTGCCGTGCGGCGGGTCGGTGACGCAGCGCAGCCCGGCGACGTCGCCCAGCGCCTCGCGGTAGCGGGCCGCCAGCTCGCGGCGGCGGGCCACCACCTCGTCGAGCCGACCCAGCTGCACGAGGCCGACGGCGGCCTGCAGGTCGGTCATGCGGAAGTTGAAGCCCACCTCGGTGTAGCGCTCGGCCGGGGCGAGGACGCTCTGGTGGCGCTGGGCCGCGCTGACGTCCATCGAGTGCTCCCGCAGGCGGCGGGCGCGCTCGGCCCAGTCGGCCCGGCTCGTCGTCAGCATGCCGCCCTCACCGGTCGTGAGGATCTTGCGCGGGTGGAAGGACCACGCGCTGATCTCGGCGCCGGCCCCGACGGGTCGGCCACGGTAGGTCGACCCGGCACCGCACGCGGCGTCCTCGACCACGGTGACCCCGAGCGGGTCGCACACCGCGCGCACGCCGTCGAGGTCGACGGGCACCCCTCCCTGGTCGACGACGACCACGGCGCGGGTGCGCGGGGTGAGCGCTTCACGCACCGTCTCGGGCGTGAGGTTGCCGGTCACGGGGCTGACGTCGGCGAACACCGGGCGGGCGCCGACGTACACGGCGGCGTTGGCGGTGGCGATGAACGAGAACGACGGGACGACCACGTCGTCACCGGCGCCGACCCCGGCCACGACGAGCGCGAGGTGCAGCGCCGTCGTGCAGTTCGACACGGCCACGGCGTGATCCGCCTGCATGCGCTCGGCGAAGCAGGTCTCGAACTCGGCGACGCGGGGGCCCTGGGCGACCCAGCCCGACTCGATGACGGCCGTGACGGCGGCCACCTCCTCGGCCCCCATCCACGGCTGCATGACGTTGACCCGCCCCACCGGCGGGGTGGCCGCGGTCGCCGACGGCCCGAGCGCCACGGCGCTCACACCGCCGCCCTCTCACGCCCGGCGGCCACGGCCTCACGCTGCGGACGCCACCACTCGACGAGCTCGCGCAGCCCGTCCTCGAGGCCGATCGTCGCCGCCCACCCGAGGTCGCGCCGGGCGGCGCTGACGTCGGCGAGGCGTCGGGTCACCCCGTTGACGGCGCGCTCGGGCCCGTGCTCGACGCCGAGGTCGGAGTCCATCGCCCGCAGCAGGGCCTGGGCGAGCCCGAGCAGCGACGTCTCCTCGTTGCTCGCGATGTTGAAGACGCCCTCGTGCACGTCGGACGTCGCGGCGAGGATGTTGGCCCGGGCGATGTCGGCGGTGTGCACGAAGTCCATCGTCTGGGCGCCGTCGCCGAAGATGAGCGGCGCGCGGCCGTCGGCGATGCGCTCCATCCACCGCACGAGCACCTCGGTGTAGAGCCCGTGCACGTCCATGCGCGGCCCGTAGACGTTGAAGTAGCGCAGCGCGACGTAGTCGAGGCCCTGCATGGCGCGGAAGCTGCGGGCCATGCCCTCGTTGAACGACTTCGCGGCGCCGTAGAAGGTGTCGTTGTTGTGGTGGTGGTGCCGCTCGTCGGTCGGGAAGCTCTCGGCCAGCCCGTAGACGGAGGCCGACGACGCGAGCACGAGCTTGTCGACCCGGTGCTGGGCGGCCGCCTCGATGACGTTGAACGTGCCGTCGACGAGCACCTCGAGCGCGAGCCGGGGCTCCTCCGCGCACTGGGTGATGCGGATCGCCGCCTGGTGGAACACGACGTCGTTGCGGCGGGTGAGGTCGTGCACGAGGTCGCGGTCGCGCAGGTCACCCTCGACGAGGTCGACTCCCCCGCGCTGCATGGCGGCGGCGAGGTTGTCACGACGCCCGCGGACGAGGTTGTCGAGGACGTCGACGTGGGCGGCCCCCGCATCGAGCAGCTGGTCGACGATGGTCGACCCGATCGTGCCGGCCCCGCCGGTGACGAGGACGCGGGCTCCCCGGAGTCGGCTCATACGAGCACCTCCTGCTGTTGGTCGGTGGGCTGGTGGGTCTGCTGGGGGCCGTTTTGCCGAGCCGTCCGGCCGGACTGCCGCTCGGATGTCCTGTCGTTCGCCGGGTCGGGCGCCTGGTCGGTGACGACCTCGACCATCCGGCCCCCGTCGCCGAGGCTCGTCGTCGACGCCTCGAGCACGCGCAGCACCCGCAGGCCGCCGGAGCCGTCGGTCACCGACGGGCGCTGTTCTTTGATGGCAGAGGCGAACTCGCGCACCATCGACCCGAGGGCCTCGACCTCGGGCAGCGACGGCGCGTACATGTCGCCGAGCCGGTAGGAGATGCCGGCGGCCCGACGGTCGGACAGGTCGTCGGAGCGCGACGCGGTGTCGAGGTCGACGCCCCGGTCGTAGACGCTGAGGCGCTGTTGCGGGTTGAGGTCGTCCCACACGAGGGTGCGGCGGCTGCCGCCGACGACCATGTGGCGGATCTTCGTCGGGCTGAGCCAGTTGACGTGGACGTGCGCCATCGCGCCACCGGCGAGCGGCATCGTCAGGTACCCGACACATGCCCGTCCCGCGCCGATCGGGTCGGCCCCGTGAGCCGCGACCCCCTGCGGGACGAGCCCGCCGGGCAGGATGAAGTCGAGGATCGACAGGTCGTGGGGGGCGAGGTCCCACAGCACGTCGACGTCGGGCTGCACGAGGCCGAGGTTGATGCGGACGGAGTCGACGAAGAGCACGTCGCCGAGCTCGCCCGAGGCGACGATGTCGCGGATCCGCTGCACGACCGGCGTGTAGCAGTAGGTGTGGTCGCACATGAGCACGAGGCCCCGGTCACGCGCCGCCTCGACCATCTCGAGGCCCTCGGCGCTGGAGGTGGCCAGCGGCTTCTCGACGAGCACGTGGCGGCCCGACTCGAGCGCCGCGAGCGCCAGGCGCCGGTGGCTGTTCGCCGGCGTGGCGATGGCGACGGCATCGACGTCGTCACGCGCGAGCAGGCGCCCGACGTCAGTCTCGACGTCGACCCGCGGGTCTCCCGCGACGACCCGGGCCCGGTCTGCGTCGAGGTCGCAGACCGCGACCAGCTCCCACTCCGGGCTCGCCCTGAAGTTCCTCACGAGGTTGGGGCCCCAGTACCCGGCCCCGACGACGGCAACGCGAAAAGACATGTGTCCACACCCTTGCATCCCCGGGCGGCGTCCCGCCCCAGTCGGTGGCGCCGGCTTCCACAGCACATGGAACCCGATACGGGACGCTTGCGTGGCGGAACTGCAGAATTGTCCGTGGACGGGTGGTCGCGCTCAGCGCGGGGCGTGGAAGCGCTGCTGCGCGGGCTCGAGGCCGACCTCGAGGAGGGCCTCCACGGCATCCGCCGCGTCGTCGAGCAGGAAGGGCAGGCCGTCGCGCTCGACCTTTGCGAAGTCCTTGAGCACGAAGTCGGCGGGGTCCTGACGCCCGGGCGGGCGGCCGATGCCGACCCGCACGCGCAGGTAGTCCTTGCTGCCCACCGACTTCGTGATGGAGCGCAGGCCGTTGTGCCCGCCCTCGCCGCCGCCGCGCTTGAGGCGGATGGCACCGGCGTCGATGTCGAGCTCGTCGTGCACGACGACGAGGCGTTCGAGGGGGACGTCGTAGTACTTGAGCAGGCCGGCCACGGGGCCACCCGACTCGTTCATGTACGTGCCCGGCACAGCGAGGACGGTGCGGGGGCCGGGGGCGCCACCGGGGCGGGTGCCGAGACGGATCTCGGCGACGCGCGCGCGGGCGCGGTGGGTCTTGAACGACGCGCGGCCGCCCGCGACACCGGAGGCGTCGCGGGCGGCCAGCTCGTCCACGACCATGGCACCGACGTTGTGACGGTTCCCGGCGTACTGCGGCCCGGGGTTACCCAGACCGACGACCAACCAGGTGCTCATGGTTCGTGTTCTCGATTCTGTTGCTACCAATGGCGATCCGGACCGTCACACATGACGGCGCGGATGCCGGTGGGCTCAGCTCTCGTCGGAGCCCTCGGGCTTGTCGCCCTCGCCCTCGGCGGACTCGGTGGACTCGCCCTCGGCGGCCTCCTCGTCGCTCTCGTCGCGCTCGATGCCGGCCTCGGCCTCGGCCTCGGCCAGCTCGGCCTCGAGCTCCTCGGCGGAGATGGCCTGCGTGACATTGACGACGAGCGCCTCCTCGTCGGTGACGAGCGTGGCACCCTCGGGCAGCTCGATCGCGCCGGCGAGGATCTGCGTGCCGGCCTCGAGGCCCTCGACCGAGACGACGACGCTCTCGGGGATGTTCGTGGCGAGCGCCTCGAGCTGCAGCGTGTTGTTGTCGAGCGTGACGACGGTCTCCGGGGCGGCCTCGCCCTCGAGGTGCACGGAGACGTCGACGGTGACCTTCTCGCCGCGGCGCACGACGACGAGGTCGATGTGGTCGATGACGGGCTTGATGGCGTCGCGCTGCACGTCCTTGGCCAGGGCGAGCTGCTCCTTGCCGTCGATGACGATCGTCAGCAGGGCGTTGGCCTGCTTGAGGGCCATCATCGTGTCGTGGCCGGGCAGGGTGATGTGCACCGGCTCGGTGCCGTGGCCGTACATCACGGCGGGGATCTTGTTCTCGCGGCGGATCTGGCGGGCGGCGCCCTTGCCGAACGAGGTGCGCTTCTCGGCGGTCAGCCTGGTGGTGTCGGACACGACGGTCTCCTGAGGTTCGTGGTGGTTCTCGGGGCGGCCTCGACGCGGGACGTCGCGCGGAGCGGGGCCGAGGGGCGGGGTCCGCACGCAGAGGCGGGCCCGACCGTCAGGTCAGGGACCACCGCGTCGATCACGGACCAGGTGGCCGCCGGAGCGGCCACGCGTCGTCCCTCGCCGAGGCAACCCCGAGAGTCTAGCCGAGCCGGTGAGGTGCCGGGAAATCGCCTCGGGCCACGCTACGGGTGCCCGGTGGCGCCCCGGAGCGCCCGGGCGGGCACGCCGACCCACGTCTCACCGGGCGGCACGTCGGCGAGCACGACGGCCCCCATCCCGACGACGGCCCACTCCCCCACGACCGTGCGCTCGCGCACCGACGCCGCCATGCCGAGGTAGGCGCCCCGGCCCACCACCACCTCGCCGCCCAGCACGACGCCCGCGCACAACGTGGCGTGGTCGCCCAGCCGGTCGTCGTGGGTGAGCACGACGCGCGGCATGCAGACGACGTGGGCGCCGACCGCGACCTGGGCGGTGGCCACCACCCCTGCGAGCAGCACGCTGCCCTCGCCGAGCACGGTGTCCGGCGCGAGCGCGGCCGCGGGGTGCACCACGGCGGCGTAGCGGTCGGCGCCGAGGCCGAACCCCGCCAGCCGGTCGACGAGGCGGGCGCGCACCGCGCCCTTGCCGGCGCAGACGACAAGCGCCGCGTCCGGATGCCGGGTGGCCTCCTCGAGCGCGCCGAGCACCGGGAGGCCGGGGGCTGCGTCGGTGCCCCACCGGGTCGCGTCGTCGTCGAGGCAGCCGAGCACCCGCCGACCCGCGGCGCGGGCCGCCGCGGCCGTCTCGCGGGCCAGCCCGCCGGCGGCGACGAGCAGCAGCGGCCGGTCGTCGTGGCTCACGACGGGACGACCGCCGGCGCACCCGCGAGGCGGGCCGGCATCCGGTCGGGAAGCGTGTGCCACCAGTGCAGCTCACGGCGGATGGTCTGGTCGTGCCACCCCGTCCCGCCCGGACCCGACTCAACTCCGGCGACGCCTGCGATTCCTGCGACGCCGTCGGCGCGCAGCAGCCCGGCGAGCCGCCCCAGGTCGTCGTCGTCGACCCCTGCCCGCCGCAGGCCGACCGCGTTGAGGGCGTGCACCCGCACGGGCGAGCCGTAGGCCTGCACGAAGGGCGGGACGTCACGGGTCACGGGGGTGCCCATGCCGACCATCGCGAGGGCACCGACGCTGCGGCGCTGGTGCACGCTGACGTTGAGGCCGAGGTTGGCCCCGTCGCGGACTGTGGCGTGCCCCCCGATGCTGACGCCGGCCGAGAGGGTGACGCGGTCACCGACGACGACGTCGTGCGCGACGTACGCGCGGCTGAAGAGCTGGCAGTGGCTCCCGATCGTCGTGGGGCGCCAGCTGCCGTGGTGCACGACGACGCCGTCGCGCAGCACGGTGTGCTCGCCGACCACGACCGCGTGGTGGTCGAGGTCGCCGTCCCACGCGCGGTTGCGTCGCTCGCTCGACATCTCCGGCGCCCCGCCGAGGTGGACGCCGGGGCCGACCCAGACGTGGTCACCGACGGTCGCCGGCCCGAGCAGCACGGCGAACGGCCCGACGACGACGCCGGCCCCCAGCGCCACCCCCGGCCCGACGAACGCGGTCTCGTGCACGCGCGTGGCGTCCATGCCCGCCCCTCTCGCCGACGACGCCGGGAGGCCCGGCCCTCACGGTCGGAAACTACACCGGCACAGGGCGGCCCACGGGGCGAACATCGGTCATCCGGGGTCGCGGGCCGCGTCGGCGCGCACCGCGACGAGGCCGCCGACGATGAGCACCCCACCGACGAGCTGCACCGGGGTGGGCAGCTCGCTGAGGACGAGCCACGCGAAGAGCACGGCGAAGAGCACCTCGGTGAGGGCGACGAACGAGGCGACCTTCGCCCCGAGCATCCGCACGGCCGCGATGCCGGTGACGTAGGCGAAGGCGGCTGCCACGACGGCGATGACGAGCAGGGGCACCCACCAGGGCAGCACCCGCCCGCCCAGCGTGACCTCGGAGGCGCCGCGCACGAGCTCGACCGCGCCGGTGACCGAGGCGAGCCAGAGGGCCACGGCCCCGACGACGAGCCCACCGCCGGCAAGGGCCATCGGGGGCACGTCGTCGTCGACGTGGTCGGCGAGCAGGAAGTAGAGGACGAGGCACACCGCCGCGGCGAGGCCCCAGAGGACGCCGACGAGGTCGAGGCTGGCGCCGCCGACGACGTCGAGCACGAGCAGCAGCCCGACCACGGCGAGCCCGATCCCGGCGAGGGTGAGCCGGCGGGGGCGCTGCCGGTGGCGCAGCCAGAGCCAGCCGACGATGAGCACGGGGGCGAGGTACTCGAGCAGCAGCGCCACCCCGACCGAGAGGTGGGTGACGGCGTTGAAGTAGGCGAGCTGGCACCCCGCGACGCCGGTCAGCCCATAGCCGACGACGGCGATCCCGTTGCGCCGCAACGCTCCCCAGCGACCGCGCAAGGCCACGAGCGTCGGCACGAGCAGGACGAGGGCGGCGACCGTGATCCGCAGGGTGACGACGAGGCCCGGCGACCAGCCCCCGGCGATGAGCGACTTGCCGAACGCACCGGACGTGCCGAAGGCGGCGGCCGAGACGAGCGCGACGACGAGACCGACGGCCGGATGCCGTTGGGTACGGGTCGCCGGGTCGGCGCCGACCTCCGGGGCCGGCAGGGTGCCCACGGGGACGGCTGCCGGAGCGGTCACGGGGTCGGTCATCAGCGTCTCGCGTTCTCGTGTCAGGAGCCAAAGTCGGTACACTCATGACGCTAGCGCCGACGTACGTCAGGAGTCAACACGATGTTCACCCATGACACGGAGGTCGTCCTCGTCGGCACCGCGGCGCTCGTCAACACGATGCCGGGCTCGGTGCCGGGCGACGACGACCCCGACCGCCTCACCACCCTCGACGATCTGGGCGAGCTCGTCTCGGGGCAGGGCTGGACCGGCCGCATCGACGGCAGCGCCGACGAGCTCGCCGAGGTGCGCGGGCTGCGGCCCCGCCTGCGCGAGCTGTGGGAGCGCGACGAAGCCGGCGTCGTGGCCGTCGTCAACGAGCTGCTCGCCCAGGCTCAGGCCGTGCCGCAGCTCGTCGAGCACGACGACTCTGGCTGGCACATCCACGCGACCCCGGCCGAGGCCCCCCTGGCCCAGCGGATGGCGGTCGAGGCCGCGATGGCCCTCGTCGACGTCGTGCGCGCCGGTCGGCTGGACCGGCTGCGCGTGTGCGACGCCGACGACTGCGACGACGTCGTCGTCGACCTCTCCCGCAACGGCTCGCGCCGCTTCTGCGAGGGGGGCTGCGCCGCGCGCGCCCACACCGCGGCCTACCGCGCCCGGCGCGCCTCCGGCTCCTGAGCGACCGTCCACCGGCTCGGGACCGCCTCGGGACCGACTCCCGACGGAGCGGTGACGGCGTCGTAACCGGGGCGAAACGCCCGCACAACGAGCGGCTGCGAGGTTCGGGTCGGCGCCGATCGGCGCCGAACCCCTGACCGGCCCTCCGTCGCCCGGGCCGGCCCTCCCGCAGGAGCTCTCACATGTACCCACCCGCGTCACCGGCGCTCCGCCGGCCGCTCGCCGTCGCCCTCGTCGTCGTGCTCTGCCTCGCCACCGCCCTCGCCACGGCGGTCGCGACCGTCACCCTGACCCGCTCGTCGGCCGGTTCCCCCGGTGCCTCGGCCCCCGCGCCCGCCCCGGCCGCCGCCGCGCCGGTCACGACCGTCGCCAGCGCCGAGCTGGCCACGAACGCCGCGTACCAGCAGGCGCTGGCCGCCGCACCGCCGTCGGGCAAGCCGAATGTCACCGTCATCGGCACCGGCGGCACCATCGCGGGCGTCGCCACGAGCCGCAGCAGCTTCACCGACTACCGCGCCGGGCAGATCCCGATCGCCGACCTCGTCGCCAAGCTCCAGCCCGAGATCGGTGTCGTCGCCGACGTCGAGACGATCCAGTTCGGCAACAAGGGGTCGGGCAGCTACACCGTCGCCGAGTTCCACGCCCTGACCCTCGCCGTCGACAAGGCCCTCGAGACCTCCGACGGCGTCGTCGTGACGAGCGGCACCGACACGATGGAGGAGTTCGCCTACTGGCTCGACCTCACCGTGCGCAGCCGCAAACCGGTCGTCATGACCGGGGCCATGCGCCCCACCGCCGCGGTCAGCGTCGACGGCCCCGGCGTCATCGGCGCCGACGGCCCCGCCAACCTCTACAACGCCATCGCCCTCGCCGGCAGCCGCGCCACGTCGTGCTTCGGCACCGTCCTCATGCTCGGTGACGAGTTCCACGCCGCCCGCGACGTGACGAAGACGAGCTCGTACCGCATGGACACCTTCCAGACCCGCGAGCTCGGCGTCCTCGGCTGGATCGACGGCACGAACGTCAAGGTCGGCCGCGCCCCGTCACGCGTCTCCATGTGCAACAACCCGGCCAAGTGGGTCACGCCGTTCGACCTCACCACGCTGCCGGCGACCGACCTCCCCCGCACCGAGATCGTCTACGCCTACCAGCAGGCGGGCGGCGAGGGCATCACGGCCCTCGCGGCCGCGGGCGTCAAGGGCATCGTCACCGCGGGCACCGGCGCCGGCGGCGTCTCCGCCGACCAGTCGGCCGCCCGCACGGCCGCTGCCGCCGCCGGGGTGCTCTTCGTCAGCACGACCCGCACCGGCTCCGGCTCGGTCTACGGCAGCACCGCGCCGCCGGTCGTGGCCGGCGAGGACCTGCTGCCGCAGAAGGCCCGGCTGCTGCTCATGCTGAGCCTCGGCTTCGCCAAGGGCGACCAGGCCAAGGCCGCCGCGTGGGTGACGAGCATCGGCAACCCCGAGTGGAGCACCGCCGGTCGCGTCGCCGCCAACCCCGCCCAGGCGCCCGCGCCCGCCGCGTGACCCGCGCCTGAAGGGCCCCCGCCCACCACGTACGAAGGGCGCGGATGCCGGGAGGTCACCTCCCGGCATCCGCGCCCTGTCGTCGTGGGGGCGTCGTTCAGGCCCTGCCGTCGAAGAGGCTCGTGACCGAGCCGTCGTCGAACACCTCGCGGATCGCCATCGAGATGAGCGGCGCGATCGGCAGCACGGACAGCTTGTCGAAGCGACGGTCGTCGGGGATCGGGAGGGTGTCGGTGACGACGACCTCCTCGACCCGGCACGCCTTGAGGCGGTCGATCGCCGGGCCGGACAGGATCGCGTGGGTGGCGGCGATGATGACGCCCGCCGCGCCCTGCTCCATGAGGGCGTCGGCCGCCTTCGTGATGGTGCCCGCCGTGTCGATCATGTCGTCGACGAGCACGCAGACGCGGCCGCGGATCTCGCCGACGACCCGGTTGGCGACGACCTCGTTCGGCCGGTTGATGTCGCGGGTCTTGTGCACGAAGGCGAGGGGCGCGCCGCCGAGGCGGGTCGACCAGTCCTCGGCGACCTTGATGCGTCCGGCGTCCGGGGAGACGACGGCGAGGTCGAGGTGACCGTACTTCTTGGCGACGTAGTCGCTGAGGATCGGCAGCGCCATGAGGTGGTCGACGGGGCCGTCGAAGAAGCCCTGGATCTGCGCGGTGTGCAGGTCGATCGTCATGAGCCGGTTGGCGCCGGCCGTCTTGTAGAGGTCGGCCATGAGGCGGGCCGAGATCGGCTCGCGACCGCGGTGCTTCTTGTCCTGGCGGGCGTAGCCGTAGAACGGCAGGACGACGGTGATGCGCTTGGCGGACGCCCGCTTCAGCGCGTCGATCATGATGAGCTGCTCCATGATCCACTCGTTGATCGGCGCCGTGTGGCTCTGGATGACGAAGGCGTCGCTGCCGCGCACCGACTCCTCGTAGCGCACGTAGATCTCGCCGTTGGCGAAGTCGTAGGCGCTCGTCGGCACGACGCTCGTGCCGAGCTGCTCCGCGACCTGCTGCGCGAGCTGCGGGTGGGCCCGGCCGGAGAAGACGAGCAGGTGCTTCTCGGTCGTCTTGTTGATGGCGCTCATCGGGTGCCGCCCTCCGTGTCGGTGCTCTGGGGGTCGACGGCGGCCGGGTCCGCCGACGCCTCGCGCGCGGCCGTGTCGGACGCGGTGCCGGCGCGGCGGCGCGCCACCCAGCCGTCGACGTTGCGCTGCTGGGCGCGGGTCACGCCGAGCTGGCCGGGAGCGACGTCGCTGACGACCGCCGAGCCCGCCGCGACGTAGGCGCCGGCCCCGATGGTGCGGGGGGCGACGACGACGGAGTTGCTGCCGACGAAGGCGTGGGCCCCGACCTCGGTGCGGCCCTTCGTCACGCCGTCGTAGTTGGCGAAGATCGTGCCGGCGCCGATGTTGGCCCCGGCCCCGATCATCGCGTCGCCGCAGTAGGTCAGGTGGGGCACCTTGGCCCCGTCGCCGATGACGGCGTTCTTCGTCTCGACGAAGCCCCCGATCTTGCCGCCGGCGCCCAGGCGGGTGCCGGGGCGCAGAAAGCTGAAGGGGCCGACGGTGGCGCCGGGCCCGACGACCGCGAGCTCGGCCTGGGTGCGCACGACCGACGCACCGTCTCCGACCTCGACGTCGGTGAGGGTCGTGTCGGGGCCGATGACGCAGTCGCTGCCGATGGTGCTCGCCCCGTGGATCTGGGTGCCGGGGTGCACGACGGTGTCCCGGCCGATGGTGACGTCGGCGTCGAGCCACGTCGTCGCCGGGTCGACGACGATCGCGCCGGCGCGCATCGCCGCCTCGACCGTGCGGCGGTTGAGCTCGGCCCCGAGGCGGGCCAGCTGCACCTTGTCGTTGACGCCCTCGGTCTGCCACAGGTCGGCGACGAGGTGGGCGTGCACCGGGCGGCCGCGGCCCCGGGCGATGGCGACGACGTCGGTGAGGTACTTCTCGCCCTGGGCGTTGTCGGTGCCGACCTCGGCGAGCGCCTCGCGCAGCAGCGCCGCCTCGAAGGCGTAGATGCCGCTGTTGACCTCGCGCAGGGCCAGCTGCTCGGGGCTCGCGTCCTTCTGCTCGACGATGGCCTGCACCCCGCCCTCGGCGTCGCGCACGACCCGGCCGTAGCCCGTGGGGTCGGGCGGGGTGGAGGCGACGAGCGTGACGGCCCCACCGGCATCCTCGTGCGCCCGGACCAGCCCGAGCAGGGTCTCGGCGGTGAGCAGGGGCGTGTCGCCCATCGTCACGACGACGGTGCCGGCGAGGTCGGCCGGGAGGGCCTCGAGGCCGCACTCGACGGCGCGGCCGGTCCCCTTGACGGCGTCCTGGTCGGCGATGACGACCGCGGCGTCGAGCCCGAGCACGTGGGGGGCCACTTGGTCGCGCTCGTGACGCACGACGACGGCCAGGTGCTGCGGCTGCACGCCGCGGGCGGCGCGCACGGCGTGCCCGACGAGGCTGCGACCCCCGATCGTGTGCAGCACCTTGGGGATGCTCGACTTCATGCGTGTGCCCTCGCCCGCGGCGAGGACGATCACGGCGGCGGGCCGCAGATCACTCACGGGATGCAGCTCCTCGGTGTGTCGGTGCAGGTGCGGCACCCGTCGCCCGCCGGGCGTCGTGGCGCGACCGTCATGCTACTCACGACGCTCCGGGTCCCGCCCGGGCGGCTCGCGTGCGCTCCCCGGGCAGGAGTCGAACCTGCGTCGCTTGTCCTGATTCAAAGTCAGGCGGGCCCTGCCGGCAGACCAACCGGGGAACGTCCGCGGCCCTCGCCGCGAGACGACCACAGGGTAGTGCAGCCCGGGCGCGGGCCCGGCACGGCGATCGCCGTCACGACCCCGGCGTGACCGTCGGATGACCGGCGGCACGACCGCGTGCGTCATGATGGGGGTGATGAGTGCCGACCGATCAGACCGCTCCCGCACCCGCATGACGGGCCCCGAGCGGCGTGAGCAGCTCATCAGCGTCGGCCGACGCCTCTTCGCCGAGAAGGGGTTCGAGGCGACGACGGTCGAGGAGGTCGCCTCGAGCGCGAAGGTGAGCAAGCCCGTCGTCTACGAGCACTTCGGCGGCAAGGAGGGCCTCTACGCCGTCGTCGTCGACCGCGAGATCCAGATGCTGCTCGGCGGCATCGGCAACGCGCTGCAGGAGGGCGACAGCGCCCGGATCCTGCTCGAGCGCGCGACGCTGGCCCTGCTCGACTACATCGAGCAGCACACCGACGGGTTCCGCATCCTCACCCGCGACTCCCCCACCGGGCAGTCGACCGGCACGCTGTCGAGCGTGCTCGGCGAGGTCGCGGGCCAGGTCGAGCACCTGCTCGCGGCCGAGTTCAAGCAGCGTGACCTCGAGACGAAGTCGGCCGCCATCCATGCGCAGATGCTCGTCGGAATGGTCGCCCTCACCGGTCAGTGGTGGCTCGACCAGCGCAAGTTCAAGAAGGACCAGGTGGCCGCCCACCTCGTCAACCTCGCCTGGAACGGCCTCGCCGGGCTGGAGCGTCACCCTCGCTTGCTGACGACGCGCTGAGGCGCCGCCGGTCAGCGGGCGTCTGCGGCGTCGTCGGTGGTGTCGGATGCCGGGACGCTCGGGTCGGTCGTCGCCGCCCCTTCGGTGGCGGTCGAGTCGGTCTTGGGGGCGTCGGTCTCCGTCGAGTCCGACGTGGTCGAGTCGGTCTTCGTCGAGTCCGTCTTCGTCGAGTCGCTCTTGGTGGAGTCCGACGTGGTCGAGTCGGTCTTCGTCGAGGCGCTCTTGGTGGAGTCCGACGTGGTCGAGTCGGTCTTCGTCGAGTCGCTCTTCGTCGAGTCCGTCGTACCAGCGCCGGCGCTGTCCGAGCCGGTGCTGCCGGAGTCCTTCGTGCCGGAGTCCTTCGTGCCGGAGTCCTTCGTGCCGGAGTCCTTCGTTCCCGAGTCGTCCGACGAGGGAGCGCTGTCGGTGCCGGACGTCGCGCCGTCATCGCGAGGCGTGCTGCTTCCCGACCCACCGGCCACGGAGTCGGCAGCCGGCAAGGACGAGGTGCTGCCCCCGCCGGTCGACGTCGACGAGCCGCCCGACGTGGTGCTGCCGGACGTGGTGCTGCCGGACGTGGTGCCGCCCGATGCGCTCCCCGACGGGGCCGGGTCGGCGACGACAGGGCTGGGCACCGGCGGCGCGGGCGCGGGGTCGGGGGTCGACGCCGGGGGTTCAGACGGCGTGGTCGGCGTGACGGGCGTGACGGGGGTGGACGGCGCCGCGGGCACCGGGTCGGATACCGGAGGCGTGACGACGACGGGCTGGTCGGTGACCGGTGCGGTTGACGTGTCCCCGGTGGACCCGCCCGACGCGGCGGTGCCGCCGCCGGTCGAGCCCGTGGAGGTACCGCTGGTCGCGCCACCCGTCGTCCCGGTGGAGCCGGTGGAGTCGGTGGAGTCGGTCACAGTCCCCGTCGCCGTGTCGCCCGTGCCGGACGTCGTGTCGCCCGTACCGGACGTCGTGCCGGTCGAGGGAGCGGTGCCCACGCCCGAGTCGGTCGAGCCGGTCGAACCACCGGGGAGGACGACACCGCCGAACGGCGGAGGCGTCGTGATGGGCTGGCCACCGCCGAGCACCGGGAGGGTGACCGGGCTCAGGCCGGATCCGGCGTCGGCGACCCCGCCGAAGGCCGAGGGCAGGGTGGGCGCGCCGGGCGAGATGACGGTGATGCCACCACCGCTTCCGCCGAGGACGGCGCCACCGGCGGACGTCCCCGTGGCGGCCGACGACCGCGCCGGGGCGGACGGGGCCGGGCGGGCGGCCGGGGTCGAGTGCGAGACGGCAGGAGACAGGGACGCGCTGAACGCGACAGTCGGGGCCTCGGCGGCGGCGGCACTGGGGGCGACCCCCAGCCCGAGCGCGAGCCCGGCGACCAGCGGGGTGAGGGCGGCGCCGGCGGAGGCGGCGACCGTCGTCGAGGCGGCCGCGGCGGCGACCGGAGCGGCGATCGTGGCGACCGGCAGCAGGGCGGAGCCCGCGCCGACGGCGGCGCACAGGCCTCCCGAGGCGGCGCCGGCGGCCACCGCACCGCTCGCGGCAGCGGCCCCGGCCGCACCCGCGGCTCCTGCCGCACCACCGGCGGCCGCACCGGCACCCGCCGCCACCGTGCTGCCGGCAGCCCCGGCCGCGCAGCCGGCCGCACCAGCGGCGCCGGCACCAGCGGCTCCGGCCCCACCGGCGACGGCCGCGCCACCGGCCGCGCCGGCAGCGCCCGTGGCCACGCCACCCGCCGCGCCGCCACCGGCACCGAGACCGAGGCCGGCGATCGCGCCGCCCCCGAAGCCGCCGAGCAGCTGCGGGGTGGCGAACGCCGCGATGAGCACGATGGGCCCGACGAAGGCACCGAACTGCACGTTGAGGTCGCGCAGGCTGGCGTCGAGGCGCGTCGTCAGCGGGCAGACGAGCAGGTGCGCCTCCATGCGGCGGCGCTGACCGGCCCGCAGCCGGCCCTGCACGTGGGCACCGAGGTGGTCGATGGCCCAGCGGCACTCCTCGTCGTCGGCCAGTCGCGACGAGCGAGAGGCGACGGCGTCGAGGTAGTAGGCGCGGAGGCCGTCTCGGGCGCGAGAGGCGCGGGCGCTGACGGTGTTCGCAGTGATGCCGAGCAGCGGCGCGACGGTGCGCGGGGCCGAGCCCTCGACGGTCGTGTGCCACAGCAGCTGCTGGTCGTGCTCGGGCAGGCGACGGAAGGCCTCGCGCACGAGGCCCGGGTCGAGGTCCTCGACGTCGAACTCGACCGAGGTCAGCCGCTCGAGCGTGTCGTCGTCGGCCGGCACCTCGCGCAGCTCCTGACGGCTCCGGTCGACGGCGACGCTGCGCACGGCCGAGAGGAAGTAGGCGCGGAAGTTCGTCTCCGGACCCTTGCCCTCGCGGAGCAGACCGAAGACGCGCACGGCGGCGGCCGCGACGATGTCCTCGGCAGAGGCACGCCCGCGGTGTCGTCCGGCGACGGAGAGCGCGACCGCGAGGTGGCGACGCCACAGCTCGCCGAAGGCGTCAGCCGCTCCGGACCGTGCACCCATCAACAGCTCGTCGTCGGTCGCCCCGTCCAGGGCTCCCGCCGGCCACACCACTGCTTCTGCAGACAATGCCGTCTCCCTCTGCGCACTCGCCGAGGACAGTGTGTCCTGTCGGACGCACTCAGGGCCAGCAAATCCGCGATTCCCCCCGCGGATGAGCCGGCCCTGAGTCTGAACAGGTGTGACGCTTGTGTTCGCCCTCCGGGTGATCCCCTCCATCACTCGGAGGGCGAACGCAGCGGACGAGTGCAGGGCGGGCCACCCCTCCACGAGCAACCGGCCTGCACCGTCCGTACCAGTAAGACGAGCCGCCCCCGGTTTCGTGACGGCCGGATGACGACTTTCTCGAAAAGTTTTCGCGCGAGCACCGGCCGACCACGCCGGACCCCCGCGCCCGACCCGCAGACCGCGCCCACCGGCATCCGTGACGCCCCGCCCCACCCACCCGGGTACGACCCCGTCGACCAGGGAGGATCCCACCGATGACCCGACGATGGCTCTTCGCCGACCAGCTCGGCCCCCACTTCGACGTCGGCCGCTCCGGCGTCCTGCTCGTCGAGAGCCGCTCCGCCCTCGGGCGTCGCCGCTACCACCGGCAGAAGCTGCACCTCATCCTGTCGGCCCTGCGCCACCGCGCCGCCGACCTCGGCGACTCGGCGGTGTACCTGCGCGCCGACACCTACGGCGAGGCCCTGGCCGAGCTCGGCGAGCCGGTACGCGTCTACGAGCCGACGTCGTTCGCCGCGGATGCGTTCGTGCGCCGCCGGCTCGAGAGCGGCGAGGTCGAGTCGGTCGACCCGACCCCCGGCTACAGCCTGCGCAAGGACGAGTTCGCGACGTGGGCGGGCGACCGGCGCCGGCTGCGCATGGACGACTTCTACCGCTTCCAGCGCCTGCGCCTCGACCTGCTCATGGAGGGCGCCGACCCGGTCGGCGGGCGCTGGTCGTACGACGACGAGAACCGCGAGCCCCCGCCCAAGGGCAGGGCGACCCTCGGGGCGCCGGCGCCCTACCGCCCCCGCGAGGACGACATCGACGCCGAGGTGCGCGACGACCTCGACCGCTGGGAGCGCGACGAGGGCCTCGAGACGGTCGGGGCCGACGGGCCGCGCCTGTTCGCCGTGACGCGCCGCGAGGCGCTCGCGGCGCTCGAGCGCTTCGTCACCGAGCGGCTGGCCGGGTTCGGCCCGCACGAGGACGCCATGCTCAAGGGCGACTGGGAGATGGCGCACAGCCTGCTGTCCGTGCCCCTCAACCTCGGCCTGCTCAGCCCCGTCGAGGTGGCCGAGCGCGCGGTGCAGGCGCACGCCGACGGCGACGCCCCCCTCGCCTCGGTCGAGGGCTTCGTGCGGCAGGTCGTCGGCTGGCGCGAGTACGTCTGGCACGTCTACTGGCACTTCGGGCGCACGTACCGCCGGCGCAACACCATGGCGGCGCGCACGTCGCTGCCCCCGTGGTTCGACGACCTCGAGGCCGACAGCGTGGATGCCGCGTGCCTGGGTGACGTGCTGGGCGGCGTGCGCGACCGGGGCTGGGTGCACCACATCCCCCGGCTCATGGTGCTCGGCAACTGGGCCGCCCAGCGCGGCTACGACCCCGACGAGCTGACGGAGTGGTTCCAGACCCGCTTCGTCGACGGCTACGACTGGGTCATGCCGGCCAACGTCGTCGGCATGAGCCAGCACGCCGACGGCGGCGCGATGGCGACCAAGCCCTACGTCTCGGGCGGGGCCTACATCGACCGGATGAGCGACTACTGCGGCGGGTGCCGCTACGACCCGAAGAAGCGGGTCGGTGAGGACGCCTGCCCCTTCACCGCCGGCTACTGGGCCTACCTCGACCGCAACGCCGACCGCCTCGAGGGCAACAACCGCATGGCCCGCCCCCTGCAGGGGCGGCACCGGCTCAAGGACCTCCACGAGGTCGTCGAGCAGGAGAAGGCCCGCGGCGACGACCCGCCGTGAGCGGTCGGCGCCCTCAGGCGGCCGAGAAGGTGAGGCAGTCGGCCGGGTCCTTGCCGGCACCCACCGAGATGTCCTCGGCCGAGCACTCGAGGTCGGCGTTGTGCACGCACTCGGTGCGGTGGCAGGCGCCGACCATGGCCGTGCCGCCGTCGACGCCGCCCTTGGCGTCACCGCCGACGTAGGTGCCGCAGGAGGCGGCCGAACCGGTGACCGTGATGGCGCCGGCCTGGCAGTCGTGGTCGTGGTTGTACGAGCAGCCGCTGACGCTGCACGTGCTGACGATGGGAAGGCTCAGGGTGGGCATGGTTCCTCCTGCAGTGCTGTCGCGAGAGTGCTCTGTGGAGCGACCATGCACCCGATTCCCTTGTGTGACAAGACAGGAGAGGCTGCCCTTACCGTCCCCGGTGTCAGACTCGACCGGGTCAAGAGCCGGCCCGACGGGCCACCGCGAAGGTGCGCGAGAACGGGAAGATGACGCCGAAATCCCTTCTCGGGTAGGCCTGCTCGAGCTCGGCGGCGTAGTCGGCCAGGAAGGCCTCGCGCTCGGCCGGGTCGGTCAGCACGCCGAGCACCGGGCGCAGTCCGGTCCCCCGCACCCAGTCGAGCACGGGGTGTGTGCCGTCCTCCGGCGTGTCGAGCACCTGCAGGTACGTCGTCTGCCACACGTCGACGTGCGGGGTGAGCGCGAGCAGCAGCGATGCGTACGTCTCGGGCTGCGCCGTCCCCGACGCGCGGTCGAGGCCCGGGGCGAGGTCGGCGGCCCGAGGATGCCGGGCGGCGACGGCCCGCATGAGGGCGTGCGAGGGCGCGTCGAAGTTCGACGGCACCTGCATCGCCAGGGTGCCGTCGGGGGCGAGGGCCCTGACCCAGCCCGGCAGCAGGCGCAGGTGAGTCGGCACCCACTGGAGCGTCGCGTTCGAGACGAGGAGGTCGACGGGCGCGCCGTGGCCCGCGGGGTCCCAGGCCTCGGCGCCGGAGTGCACCCACTCGACCCGGCCGTCGCGGTCCTGCTCCCGGGCGCGGTCGAGCATCTCGGGCGAGCTGTCGACGCCCACCACCCGCGCCCCCGGCCACCGGTCCGCCAGGGTGAGCGTGAGCTCGCCCGGTCCGCAGCCGAGGTCGACGACGAGCCGGGGCTCGGTCGTCGCGACGCGCGCCGCGCGGGCGACGAGCTCGTGGAAGGGGCGGCTGCGGTGGTCGCCGAAGTGGGCGTACTGGGCCGGGTCCCACGCCGAGGCCGTCGGGGCCGTCAGCGGTCGTGCGCCTGCTGTCTGGTCAGCATCCACCGGTGTCACCTGTTCTTTCGACGTCAAGACTCTTGATGGGTTCTAGGATCGTGCTCATGACCGAGCCGGCCGACGACGTCGACGCCGTGGTGGCCGCGTGGCGCCGCGAGCGCCCCGACCTCGACGTGACCCCGCTCGAGGTGCTGTCCCGGGTGTCGCGCCTGGCCCGGCGGCTCGACCTCGCCCGCGGGTCGGCCTTTGCCGAGCACCTGCTCGAGGGGTGGGCCTTCGACGTGCTCTCGGCCCTGCGACGGGCCGGCGAGCCGTACGAGCTCTCGCCCGGCGCGCTCGTGCAGCAGACGCTCGTCACGTCGGGCACGATGACCAACCGGGTCGACCGGCTCGAGCGGAGCGGGTTCGTCGAGCGTCGCCCCGACCCGGGCGACCGTCGCGGCGTGCTCGTGCGCCTGACACCCGCCGGGCGCGACATCGTCGACGCGGCGATGGCCGACCTCATCGAGCAGGAGAAGTCGCTGCTCTCACAGCTCTCCCCCTCCGACCAGTCGCTGCTGGCGACGCTGCTGCGTTCGATGCTGGCGCCCCTGGAGTCACGCGAGCCCTGACGCCCTCGCGTCACGCGCGTCACGACCGGCCACCGGGGGCGGACCGCTGCTGGAACTCCAGCCGGTTGCCCATCGGGTCGGTGGTGTGGAACCGCCGCAGCCCCGGGACGTTCTCGTCCCACGTGACGGGCCGGCCGGCATCCGCCACGGCGCGTGACAGGGCCTCGACGTCGACGACCGCGATGCCCGGGTGGGCCTTGGCGGCGGGTCGGAAGTCGGCCTCGATGCCGACGTGCACCTCGAGGCCGCCCTCGGCACGGAACCAGGCCCCGCCGCGGGCCCGCAGCGCCTCGGGCTTGGGCACCTCGACGAGGCCGAGGAAGCCGACCCAGAACGCCCGGGCGTCGTCCTCGCACCCGGACGGGCCCGACAGCTGGACGTGGTGCAGCGACATCTCCATGCCCGGCAATTTATCTTGACGTCAAGATACTTGCAAGGTCGGGTCAGCCGACGACCTCGGCGGCCTCGAGCCACTCCAGCTCGAGACCCTCCCGCTCGTCGACGACCTCCTGGAGCGCCGTGCCGAGCTCGCGCAGACGTCCGGGGTCGGTGGCGTTCTCGGCCATGTCGCCGTGGAGGCGCTGCTCGCGCTCACCGAGCCGGGCCAGCTGCTTCTCGACGCGGGCCATGACCTTGCGCGCCTCGCGCACCTGCGCGGGGTTCGCGGCCGGGGTCGTCTCGGTGTCGCCCGACGCGCCGGCCGACGCCGCGGCAGGCCGCGCCGACGAGGACGACCCGCCCCTCGCGGGGGCGGCGTGGCGCAGTCGCAGGTACTCCTCGACCCCGCCGGGGAGGTCGCGCAGGCGGCCGTCACCGAGCAGGGCCAGCTGGTGGTCGCAGACGCGCTCGAGCAGGTAGCGGTCGTGCGACACGACGATGAGGGTGCCCGCCCAGCCGTCGAGCACGTCCTCGAGGGAGGTGAGGGTCTCGATGTCGAGGTCGTTGGTCGGCTCGTCGAGGATGAGCACGTTCGGCTCGGTGAGCAGCAGGCGTGTCAGCTGCAGCCGGCGTCGCTCGCCACCGCTGAGGTCGCCGACGCGCGACTGCTGGCGGCCACCGGGGAAGCCGAGGCGCGTCGCGAGCTGTCCGGCGCTGATCTCCTTGCCGCCCAACGTCGTCCACTGCTTGACGTCCTCGATGGCCTCGATGACCCGCCACGACTCGAAGCGCTCGAGCTCGCGAACCTCCTGGGTCAGGTACGCCACGGCGACGGTCTTGCCGACCCGGCGGCGACCGCCGGCCAGCGGCACGTCACCGGTCAGGGCACGCAGCAGCGTCGACTTGCCGGCACCGTTGACCCCGACGATGCCGACACGCTCACCGGGCGCGAGGCGCCACGTGACGCGGTCGAGCAGGACCCGCTCGTCGGGCGGGTCGCCGACGGTGACGGTGGCGTCCTCGAGGTCGAGGACGTCCTTGCCCAGCCGTCGCGTGGCGAAGGTCGCGAGCTCGACGCTGTCGCGCGGGGCGGGCTCGTCGGCGATGAGCGCGTTCGCCGCGTCGATGCGGAACTTGGGCTTGCTCGTGCGGGCGGGCGGCCCGCGACGCAGCCAGGCGAGCTCCTTGCGCATGAGGTTGGCCCGCCGCTCGGCCTGCAGCCCCGCGAGCCGGTCACGCTCGGCCTTGGCCAGCACGTAGGCGGCGTAGCCGCCCTCGAACGAGGTGACGTGTCCCGACTCGACCTCCCACGTGAGGGTCGCGTACGCGTCGAGGAACCAGCGGTCGTGGGTGATCGCGACGGTCGCGTTGCCGGGCCGCGGCCGCTTCGTCGCGAGGTGCTCGGCGAGCCAGGCGACCCCCTCGACGTCGAGGTGGTTGGTCGGCTCGTCGAGCAGCAGCAGCTCGGGGTCGTCGACGAGCAGACGGGCGAGGGCGAGCCGGCGGCGCTCGCCACCGGACTTGGGGCCGACGAGGCTGTCGAGCCCGCCCACCGCCTCGGCGCCGATGCCGCCGAGCAGCCCGGTGAGCACGTCGCGGATGCGGGGGTCGCCCGCCCACACGTGCTCGGGGCGGTCGCCCAGCACCGTCTCGCGGATCGTGGCGGCCGGGTCGAGCGAGTCGTCCTGCGAGAGCATGCCGATGCGGATGCCGTCGTCGCCGCCCTGCTTCGTGATGCGGCCGGAGTCGGGTTCCTGCAGACCTGCGATGACGCGCAGGAGGGTCGACTTGCCGCCACCGTTGACGCCGACGACGCCGATGCGGTCGCCCGTGAGGACGCCGACGCTCACCTCGTCGAGGACGTGCGAAGTGCCGAAGACGAGGGAGACGCGTTCGAGTGAGACGAGGTTGGCCATGTCGGGCCCGAGCCTATGTCCGCCGCGCTCCCCCGCCGTAACCGGGAGGGTGGGGCCAGGATGCCGGGTGGCTCAGTCGCGCGGCCCGGCGACGACCTGAGCGCCGTGCACCGGCCCCTTGGCCCGGCGCAGGTCGCGGCAGAGGTCGGCGGCGGCGAGCGACACCGAGAGGTCGAGGGCGGCCTCGTGGCTCTCGGTGACGAAGGCGACGGTGGGGCCGCTGCCCGAGACGATGCCTCCGAGGGCCCCGAACTCGACGCCGGCGTCGCGCAGCTCGCGCAGGTCGGGCCGCAGCGAGAAGGCGGCGGGCTCGAGGTCGTTGTGCAGGGCCTGTCCGAGCGCCGCCGCGTCCCCCTGGCGCAACGCGGCCATAAGGTCGGGGCGCACCTGCGGCTCCGCGACGCTCTCGCCCGACTCCTCACGCATCCGGTCGAGCTCGGCGTAGACGGCGGGCGTCGACAGCCCCTCGTCGCTGATGGCGAAGACCCAGTGGAAGGTGCCGCGGGCGAGCACGGGCGCGAGCTGCTCGCCGCGACCGGTGGCCATCGCGGTGCCGCCGCTGAGCGGGAAGGTGACGTCGCTGCCGAGCACCGCAGCCATCTCGGCGAGCTCGTCGCGGTCGAGCCCGAGGGCCCATAGCTGGTCGCACGCGAGCAGGGCCGCGGCGGCGTCGGCCGAGCCACCCGCCATGCCCCCCGCGACGGGGATGTCCTTGTCGATGCGGATGCTCAGCGACTCGTCGACGCCGCAGCGCTCGGCGACGAGCTTGGCCGCGCGCACCGCGAGGTTGTCCTCGTCGGTCGGGATGCCATCGGCGTAGGTGCCGGCCGGGACGACCTGCCAGCCGTCCCACCGCGCGACCGACACCTCGTCGTGCAGCGACACGGCCTGGAAGACGGTGGCGAGGTCGTGGTAGCCGTCGGGCCGCAGGGCCCCGACGTGCAGCTGCAGGTTGACCTTGGCGGGCACGCGCACCGTGACGGTGCCCGGCAGGGTCGGCGCGGCTGTCATGTCGCCACCCTACGGTCTCGTCGGGACGGTCGTACGGGACCGCCCCGTCGTGGTGGGGTCCGAGGCGATCAGGCGTCGGCGGGCTGCGGCCGGTTCTCGGCGATGCGGGCGAAGTCGAGGATGCCGAGCTGCTCGCCGCGCGTGCGGGGGTCGATGCCCGCCGCGACGAGCGCCTGCTCGGCGAGCACCGGCGACCCGGCCCACGACGCGAGGGCGCCACGAAGGGCCTTGCGGCGCTGGGCGAACGCGGCGTCGATGCACCGGAACACCTCGACCCGTGAGGCCGTCGTCGACGGCGGCTCGCGACGCACGAGGGAGACGAGGCCGGAGTCGACGTTCGGCGCGGGCCAGAAGACGGTGCGGCCGACACGGCCGGCGAGCTCGACGTCGGCGTACCAGGCGGCCTTGAGGCTGGGCACGCCGTAGATCTTTCCGCCGGGCCGGGCCGCGAGCCGTTCGGCCACCTCGAGCTGCACCATGACGAGCACCCGCTCGATGGTCGGGAAGTGCTCGAGGAAGGACAGCACGACCGGCACCGAGATGTTGTACGGCAGGTTGGCGACGAGGGCCGTCGGGTCGGCGCCGGGCAGAGACGTCACCGTCAGGGCGTCCGCGTTGACGAGCTTGAGGCGGTCGGCGTTCTCGGGCTGGAGGTCGCGCACCGTCTGCTCGAGGGCGCCGGCGAGGCGCGGGTCGACCTCGACGGCGATGACCTTCTTGACCGCCGGCAGCAGCGCGAGGGTCAGCGAGCCGAGGCCCGGGCCGACCTCGACGACGACGTCCTTGCGGCCGACCCCGGCGACGCGGACGATCTTGCGCACCGTGTTCGCGTCGATGACGAAGTTCTGCCCCCACTGCTTGGTGGGTCGGACCTCGAGCCGCTCGGCGAGCTCGCGCACCTGCGCCGCGCCGAGGAGGGCGGCGTCGTCGACGAGCGCGCCGGCATCCTTGGTGCTCATGATGCCCAGCCTAGGCGGCGGCTCCGTCAAAGGCCCCGTCGGTCGTGACGACGCCGACGGAACGCGCTCAGGCGCAGCCCCACGGGGACGTGCCCGAGCTGGCGTAGAGGCGGTTGGCCACGGTGATCTGCTCGGCCCGGCTGGCGAGGTCGGCCCGCGAGGCGAAGTCGGTGCCGCCGGCGCCGACCCACGTGCCCTGGGCGAACTGCAGGCCGCCGTAGTAGCCGTTGCCGGTGTTGATGGCCCAGTTGCCGCCCGACTCGCAGGCGGCGATGCGGTCCCACATCGCGGCGCGCGCGAGGTTGAGGCCCGCGCCCGACGGAGCCGGCTCGGATGCCGTGGGGGTGGGCGTCGGGGTCGCGGTCGGCGTCGAGCCCTGCGTCGAACCCTGCGCCGAGTCGTCGGACGAGTCGGACGAGGAGTCGGCGGAGCTCGAAGAGGAGGGCGTCGGGGTGGCGACCGGCTCGGGCCGGCGCTTCGTCCCGACGAGGACGACCTCGTCGACCGGCTTGCGGGTCACGGTCGAGGAGACCTCGGTGGTGCCGGTGGCGCGACCGTCGACGCTCGTCGTGCGGGTCACGACGGTGCGCACGCCGTCGCGGCCGCGGGTCTGCACGTCGGTGTCTCCGACGTAGAGGCTGCTGCTCTCGCGGCGCACGGTGTCGTGCCCGATCGTCTCGGTGCGGGTGGAGTCCTTCGTCGTCACTCGGGCCACGGTGACGGCGAGGCCGTCGGTGAGCGGGGTCGACGCGGCCGGGGTCACCCGGTCGCCGCGGCCGAGGGTGATGCGCAGCTGCCCGAGCGCCTCGGCGACGGTGCCTGCGGTGATGGTGCGGGTGACCTTCGTGCCGTCGACGGTGACCGTGACGCGCTTCGGCGTCACGACGGACACGGACAGGCCGGAGCGGCCGATGCCGAGGGAGCGCGAGACGGACAGGCGGGCCGCGTCGTCGCGCAGACCGAGAGCGGCGAGGGCGCCGTCGACGGTGCGCTCGGTGGTCGTGACCCGCTGGGTGCGGCCGTCGACCGTGACGGTGAGCGGCCGGGCGTAGGCGACGCTGACGGTCTCGCCGTCACGCAGCGGGGCGTCGAGCGACGGGCTGACCCGGTCGGCCGAGCCCACCGCGATGCCCTGGTCGTCGAGCAGGTCGCGCACCGTCGAGCCGAAGACGTGGTGGTCCGAGGCCTGGCCGTCGACCGACAGGGTCACGGCCTTGTCGAGGGCGGCGGCGGTGGCGCCACCCGCGGCGAGGACGATGGCGGTGGCACCCGCGGCGGTCGCGAGCAGGGTCTTGCGAGAGGGCACGTCACTCCGTACGTCGAGCTTCCCGGAGTCGACGTGAGCGCGGCCCGGTGGACGGGCGGCAGAGGCGGTCACAGTCACGGCATCCGGCCAACGGGACGACAGCCTGACGGACAGTCGTCGCCCAGGTCAAATTTCGGTAACGGTCGGGACTCGGATCGGTATCGACGCACGGGGCGTGCGGGACGTCAGACCCGGTCCCACGACCCGTAGACACGCTCGGCGTTCTCGGAGACGGCCCGGCACACCGTGGGCACGTCGACGTTGAGCACGCCGGCGATCGCCCGGACCGTCAGCGGCACGAGGTACGAGGCGTTCGTCGCGCCGCGGTGCGGGCTCGGGGTGAGGTACGGGGCGTCGGTCTCGACGAGCAGGTTCTCGAGCGGGGTGGCGCTGAGGGCGTCACGCAGGCCGCGGGCGTTCTTGAAGGTGACGGTGCCGGCGAAGCTGAGGAGGTAGCCGCGCTCGACGCACTCCCGGGCCATCGTGAGGTCGCCCGAGAAGCAGTGCAGGACGGTGCGGTCGGGCGCGCCCTCCTCGGCGAGGATGCGCAGCACGTCCTCGTGCGCGTCGCGGTCGTGGATCTGCAGGGCCTTGCCGAGCCGCTTCGCGAGGTCGATGTGCCAGCGGAAGCCGTCCTGCTGCACGTCGACGCCCTCGGGGCCGGTGCGGTAGTAGTCGAGCCCGGTCTCACCGATGACGCGGACCCGTTCGTGGGCGGCGAGGCGTTCGACCTCGGCGTAGGCGTCGTCGAGCTCACCCGACGCGGCGAGCCGGGGAACCTCGTTGGGGTGCAACGCGATCCCCCCGAGCAGCTCGGGGTGGCGGTCGACGGCGTCCATCGTGAAGTCGATGCCGTCGAGGTCGCAGCCGACCTGCACGAGGCGGGTGACACCGACCGCACGGGCGCGGGCGATGGCCTCGGCGACGTCGAGCGGCTCGTCACCCTCGCGGGTGATGTCGAGGTGGGTGTGGTTGTCGACGACGTCGATCGGCAGCGGGTCGGGCGCCTCGGGCAGGCCCCGGTGCCCCGACGGGGCCGGCGTCATGCGGTGGGCGTCGCGGGCTCGTCGGTCTGCGGCTGCAGCCGCGCGTGCTCGTCGGCCAGCACCTGCTCGGGGTCGAGCTTGACGAACACCGGCGTCGGCTTGCCGACGGTGGCACCCACCGTCACCGGGACCCGTTGCCATCGTGGGGTGTCCGAGTACTCGCCCGTGATGACGGGGTAGGTGCGGGTGTCGTCGTCGAGGTCGCGCACGACCTCGAGGCGCGGCATCGGCATGAGCTCGCCCTCGCCGCCGAGCACGTGGTGCACGCGGTTCGAGGCGTGCGGCAGGAACGGTGCCATCATCCGGTTGAGGTCGCTGACGGCCTGCGCGAGGGTGTGCAGCACGGTCGAGAGCCGCTCGCGCTGGCCGTCGCCCTTGAGCTTGAACGGCTCGGTGCGCGAGACGTAGGCGTTGGCCTCCCCGACCAGGCGCATGACCTCGCCGAGCGCTGCCTTCTGGCTGTGCCGCTCGAGCAGCGAACCGACCGTCGTGAAGCCGTCGGCGACGGCGATGAGCAGCTCGTCGTCGACGTCGTGGGCTTCGTACGCCCGCGGGACCTCGCCGAAGCTCTTCGCGATCATCGAGGCCGTGCGGTTGACGAGGTTGCCCCAGCCGGCGACGAGCTCGGTGTTGTTGCGCTTGACGAACTCGGCCCACGAGAAGTCGGCGTCCTGGTTCTCGGGCCCGGCCGCGCAGATGAAGTAGCGGATCGGGTCCGGCCCGTAGCGGGCCACGACGTCCTGCACGTAGATGACGTGCTTGCGGCTCGTCGAGAACTGCTTGCCCTCGAGGGTCATGAACTCGCTCGCGACGACCTCCGTCGGCAGGTTGAGCTCGCCGTAGGGCCCGGGCTCCCCGCCCCGGTCACCGCGACCGGCGTACCCGAGCAGCTCGGCGGGCCAGATCTGGGCGTGGAAGGTGATGTTGTCCTTGCCCTGGAAGTAGTACGACACGGCATCCGGGTCGTTCCACCACTCGCGCCAGCGCTCGGCGTCCCCGGTGCGACGGGCCCACTCGACCGACGCCGAGAGGTAGCCGATGACGGCGTCGAACCACACGTAGAGGCGCTTCGACGGGTTGTCCTCCCACCCGGGCAGCGGCACCGGGATGCCCCAGTCGATGTCACGCGTCATCGCCCGGGGGCGGACGTCCTTGAGCAGGTTCTTGCTGAACTTGATGACGTTGGGGCGCCACGAGCCCGAGGCCTCGCGACCGTCGAGCCACTCCCCCAGCGCACCGGCCAGCGCGGGCAGGTCGAGGAAGAAGTGCTGGGTCTCGATGAACTCCGGCGTCTCGCCGTTGATCTTGCTGCGCGGGTCGATGAGCTCGTCGGCGTCGAGCTGGTTGCCGCAGTTGTCGCACTGGTCGCCGCGGGCCTCGGGGAAGCCGCAGATGGGACACGTGCCCTCGATGTAGCGGTCGGGCAGGGTGCGGCCGGTCGACGGGCTGATGGCGCCGCGCGTCGTCTGCTCGACCATGTAGCCGTTGGCGTGCACCTGCCGGAACATCTCCTGCACGACGGCGTAGTGGTTGCGCGTCGTCGTGCGGGTGAAGAGGTCGTACGACAGGCCGAGGTCGGTGAGGTCCTGCGCGATGACGGCGTTGTACTTGTCGACGAGCTGCTGCGGCGTGAGGCCCTCCTCCTCGGCGAGGACGAGGATCGGGGTGCCGTGCTCGTCGGTGCCCGAGACCATGAGGACGTCGTGACCCGCCATGCGCATGTACCGGCTGAAGACGTCGGAGGGCACACCGAAACCGGCCACGTGGCCGATGTGACGCGGGCCGTTGGTGTACGGCCAGGCGACGGCGGACAGGACATGGCTCATGGGGGTTGATCCTAGGTGGCGGGCCTGCGGCGCGCGGACGGCGCCGCAGGCACGCGGCCGATCTACTCGGTGAACGTCACCTCGAGGGTGATCGGCACCGACTTGAGGGCCTGGCTCACGGGGCAGTTCTCCTTGGCGCCCTGGGCAGCCTCCTCGAACGCGGCGGCGTCGAGGCCGGGCACCTTGCCGGTCACCGTGAGGGTGATGTCGGTGATGCCGGTGCCGGGCTTGAAGCCGACGGCGGCCGAGGTGTCGATGGTCTCGGCCGGCGTCCCCGCCTCCGCGAGCGCGTGCGAGAGGGCCATCGAGAAGCACGTGGAGTGGGCGGCGGCGATGAGCTCCTCGGGGCTGGTGAGGCCGTTCGACTCGGTCGCGCGCGAGGCCCAGGTGACGTCGTGGGTGCCGAGGTCGGACGACTCGAAGGTCACCTTCCCGGCGCCCTCCATGAGCGAGCCCTCCCAGTGGGCCGACGCGTTGCGAATGATTGCCATGGCTGCAGATTCCTCCGGTTGGACGTGTGGTCCCCTGCGCCGCCGGTCGGCGGCCGGACATAAGCCTCGCCCGCGGCGCACGGCTCCACAAGTGCTCAGGGCCGGGCGACGGCCGCGTCGTACAGCGCCTTCTTCGACAGCCCGGTCGTGGCGGCGACGTCGGCGCAGACGTCCTTGAGCCGTTCGCCCGACTGCACCCGCTGCCGGATGCCGGGCAGCGCGTCCTCGACGGACCCGACCTGCCGCTCGGCGCCCGCCACGACGACGGTGATCTCGCCCCTGACCCCGTCCTGCGCCCAGGCGACCAGCTCGTCGAGGGTGCCGCGTCGTACCTCCTCGTAGGTCTTCGTCAGCTCGCGGCACACGGCCGCCCGCCGGATGGGTCCGAAGGCGTCGCGCATCGCGGTGAGCGTCTCGGCGAGGCGGTGCGGGGCCTCGAAGTAGACGAGGGTGCGGCGCTCCGTCGCCGACTCGGCGAGGGCCCGGGCACGCTCGCCCGGCTTGCGCGGGAGGAAGCCGTCGAAGGCGAAGCGGTCGACGGGCAGGCCCGAGACGGCGAGGGCCATGAGCACCGCGCTGGGACCGGGGACGCAGGTGACGCGGACGCCCGCCTCGACCGCCGCCGCGACGAGCCGGTACCCGGGGTCGGACACCGAGGGCATCCCCGCGTCGGTGACGACGACGACCCGGTCACCCGCGACGAGCCGCTCGACGAGCTCGGGCGTGCGGCCGGCCTCGTTGTGCTCGTGGTAGCTGAGGACGCGGCCCCGTGGCGTCACCTCCAGGGCTGTGAGGAGTCGGCGCAGGCGCCGGGTGTCCTCTGCCGCAACGAGATCGGCCGTCGCGAGCTCCTCCCCCAGCCGCGGGGCGGCGTCGCGGGGGTCGCCGATGGGAGTGGCCGCGAGGACGAGGACGCCGAAGGTCATGGGCCCATCCTCCCGTGCGGTCGCACCGGCGGCCCGCCCGCCTCACGCACGGGCGGGCAGCCCGAACTCCGTGTGCACTCCCGGGCTGAAGGCCACGTGGTCGGGCGTGCGGTCGGCGAGGTTGCCGAGGCCGACGGACCGCACGAGATCGTCGTCGAGCTCGACGACCTCCGCGTCGCGAACGGGCCAGGCGCCGTGGACGTTCGGCACGTAGAGGGTGCGCCCGAGATGCCGGACGTAGAGGCCCCAGCGGTCGCCGAGGTAGTGGTCGAGCTCGGTCGCCTCACGGGGGTCGCCCACCCGGATGCCGATGCGGCTCGTCACCGGTGCACCGCGTCGCCGCAGCCTCGCTTCGTAGTGGTGGACGTCGCGACCGGTGAGGTCGGGCTCGACGGTGTGCCGCATGTGCGCCCAGCGGTACGGCAGGCCGAACGCGGCCCGGGCCCCGGCCACGATGACCGAGCGGTCGGTGTCGAGGCTGAGGAAGACGATGCCCCGACGGCCGTCGGCGTCGACGGCGTAGAGACGGACGTTCGTCTCGAGGAAGGTCCCCGCCCACGGAACCCCGGGGCCGCGCCCGACCCCGGCCCCGACCATGCGGAACGGGATGAGGCCCACGTAGGTGCGCCCGTCACGGACGTCGGGCCGGGCGCCGGGCGGCATGAACCGCTCGACCTCGCTCGGGTCGACCGCCCAGTGGATGAAGGTCAGGTCGAGCCAGTCCTGGTTCATCATGATCGGCCCGGTGAGCGGGGGTGCGCTGCTCGGAACGTGGTCCGGCGCCGGGCGGCGCAGCCACGACCTCCGGCGTGGGGTCGCAGGGGACATGGACCCCACTATGCCGTCACGCCGCGTGACCGATGACCGGGGCCAGCGCCAGCACCGCCTGCCAGAGCTCGGCGTTGTCGGGTGTGTCCTCGATGGTGATGCGGTTGACGCCCTGACGTGTCGCCTCGTCTCTGCCGACGCCGGCGGATGGTGCGCCGGGCAGCAGCGGTGGGGCCTCGGAGTCGTAGCTGTGCCCGGTGCCGGTCGTGACCCGGACGGTGTGACCGCGTACTCCACCGTCCCGCCGCCCTTCCTGCTCCCGAGGCATGACGGTGCTGCTGAGGTCGGGGTGTTCCTTGGTCAGGTTGCACGCCACGCACAGGCCCTGACCGTTACGTGCGGTGGTGGCTCCGCCGTCGGCGTGCGGGGTGACGTGGTCGACGTGTCGGGCTGGGGCGTCGCACCACGGCGTCCGGCAGGTGGCGGCGTCGCGGGTCAGGACGAAGCGGCGTAGGCCGTCGCTGAAGAGGCGTCGTCGGGAGTCCATGGCGACGAGCTCGCCGGTGTCGGGGCGGACGAACAGCCTGCGTAGCCAGACCCGCCCGGCGCGGGACAGACCACCCCCACCCTCCCGGGGCTCATCACCGCCTGAATCGTCGGCGTTCTCAGGCCTGAGGTACTCGCGGGCCCAGCCGGCGGGCACGGTGCCGTAGCCGAGCAGTTGCGCTGGAGTGTCGGCGCCGTCGCCGGTGTTGAAGAGGGCGTCGAGTCCGATGACGAGCTGCACCTCGACGTCAACCCCGGCCCTGCCGGCCGGGCCGTCTGACCTCTCAGCCGGCCGAGGCTGATCGGTGGCGGCGTCAGCGTTCGCTGGCTGCCTCGGCGTATCGAGCTCGTCCCCGTCCTCACCAGTCTCGGTGCCGGTGGCGCTCTTCGCCGCATCAGCCGAGTCGGCCGCGTCGCCAGTGTCGGTCGTGGTGCTCGCGCGGCCGGTGATGCGGTCGACGAGGGTGTCGGCCATGACCTGGCCCTTACCCCGCTCGTCCCCGTCGGCCTTCGCGGACGCGGCCGCCCCGGTCAACGCGGCGTACGCGGCGACGGCTTCGGCGGCGGGGAGCAGTGCGGACAAGTACGCCATCGTGTCCGGCGCCGGGCGCAACGTCACCCGCCGCTCGGACTCCGCCTTGCGCGCCCGGGCCAGCACGCTCTCCGGGTCGAGCCGGTACGCGACGGCCCGCACGAGGCGCTGCAGCTCCCGGTCGCCCAGCCCGCCCAAGCGCTCACCCATCGAGTCGTGCAGCTCTCGGTCCAGGCTGCGACGGTCCTCCGGAGACAGGACCGCGGCCTCCTGCGTGATGGACAGGGCCCGCCGCTCGCTCAAGACGCCCGCCTCGAGCAGGGCGAGGGTGTGCGGCATGTCCTGGGTCAGGGTGAGCGCGAACCGGACGCCCTCGGCGCCCTTGAACGGAGACAGGTGCCGCGCCAAACCCACCTGCGCCGCCACCCCGCCCCTCGCGATCGTGTTCCGCCGCGAGGACGACACCGGCCGCTCCGACTCCCCGCCGGCGTCCGTCCCCGTGCGGCCGCTGCCGGCACCGTCACCCGAGCCAGACGCCTCAGACGCGTCGGCACTGTCGGAGGTGGCGCCCACGCGCGGATCGGGATGCGCCCCGAACTCCAGCGCCGCCGCCCACGAGGCCAGGTCCGCCTTCTCCCGCGCCGCCCGCCACCCGTCGAAATCACCCGACGCAGAGGCCGCCTGCGCCTCCTCGCGCCAGGCCAGGGACTCGTGCTCCTGCGACGCGACGAACCCGGCCGTCACCCGCACCTGCGCCGCCCCCACCGCCGCCTTGACCCGCTCCAGGGCAGACAGCACGTCGATGCGCTCCGCGTCGGTCAGACACCACGACGGCGGCGCCGGGGCTCGCAACGAGGCCGGGATGCAACGCGCCGCTCCCTCATCGGCCGCCGCCTGACCCGCCTCGCCACCGGCCGTCGACTCGGCCGGTTCGACGCCCGCGAGCGCCACCAGCAGGGCGTCGAGCCCTGTCGGCGTCACCCACTCGTCACTCTCGAACATGTGTTCGATTCTAACAGGAACCCCCCGTCCGCGGAAGACTTGTCCATACTCGAATTCAACCGTCCGACAGCGACATCCGCCCCTCGACCGACAGGCGTGGACGAACCGTCGGCCCGTCACGACTCGGACGAACACCACCGAGCCGCGACCACGAAACGCCCGTGACCGGCATCCCCCCGGCTCCCGGTCGCTGGTCACGCGCTGTTCACCACACGGCCACCGCGCGCCCACCCGACGCGGCACGGACGCTCCTAGCGTCGGTGACGTGCCCACGCCCCACGGCGCAGCCGCACCTCACACCCCGCCCTAGGAGCCACCCCGTGACCCCCAAGCTTCTCCCCCTGGCGTCGGTCCCGCGCCACGGTTCGCGCAGCCGGATGACCTGCCTCTACCGCTGTGGCAACGCCTGCGACGCCCCCGTGCCCAACGACACCGACAACCCGCACATCCACGACCTCGTCGAGGGCGCCATCGCGCGCCGCTCGGTGCTGCGCGGCAGCGCGCTCGGCGCCGGCGCCCTCGTCGTCGCCGGCCTCGCCGCCGCGAGCCCCGCCGCCGCGGCCACCACCACAGCAGGCAAGGTCGCCGCCAAGCCCGCCCGCCCCGTCGCGAACGTCGGTCGCACGAGCTTCACCCCCGTGGCCCCCAACAAGGTCGACGCCGTCACCAACGCCCAGGGGTTCACCCACAACGTCGTCATCCGCTGGGGCGACCCGGTCACCGCCGACGCCCCCCGCTTCGACGTCATGAAGCAGACGCCCGAGGCGCAGGCGAAGCAGTTCGGCTACAACAACGACTACGTCGGCGTCCTGCCGCTCACCGGCCGCACCGCGCTGCTCGTGACCAACCACGAGTACACGGACGAAAACCTCATGTTCCCGACCGGCGCCTACGACGACGACACGGTCAAGAAGATCGCGATGGCCGCTCACGGCATGGCCGTCGTGACGATCGAGAAGGGCCGCAAGCAGGGTCAGTGGATCCGCAGCGACCACCGCCGCGCGAAGCACAACCGCCGCATCACCGCGACCTCGACCTTCGAGCTCGTCGGCCCCGCCGCCGGCCACGAGCTGCTCCGCACGGCCGCCGACCCCACGGGCACCCGCGTCTACGGCACGTTCGGCAACTGCGCCGGCGGCACGACGCCCTGGGGCACCGTGCTGTCGGGCGAGGAGAACTTCAACGGCTACTTCGACGCCTCGGGCGACGTCGACGCCTCGCACGCCACCGCCTTCAAGCGCTACGGCCTCGCCACGACGACGGCCACCAACCGTGGGTGGTCCAGCGTCGACGAGCGCTTCGACCTCGCCAAGAACCCCAACGAGGCCAACCGTTTCGGCTGGATCGTCGAGCTCGACCCGACCGACCCGACCTCGACGCCGGTCAAGCACACCATGCTCGGCCGCTTCAAGCACGAGGGCGCCAACGTCATCGTCAGCCCCAGCGGTCACGCCGTCGCCTACATGGGCGACGACGAGCGCGGCGACTACCTCTACAAGTTCGTCTCCGCCGACACCGTCCGCAAGGGCAACGGCAAAGCGGCCCGCGAGCACAACAAGCAGCTGCTCAACCGCGGCACGCTCTACGTCGCGAAGTTCGTGGGCGACGGCACCTCGGACGACGAGTTCGACGGTGCCGGAGTGTGGCTCGCCCTCACGAGCGACACCCGCTCGTACGTGCCCGGCATGAGCGTCGCCGAGGTGCTCATCCACACGCGCCTCGCCGCCGACACCCTGGCGCCGACGAAGATGGACCGCCCCGAGGACGTCGAGCCCAACCCCGTCAACGGCAAGGTCTACGCCGCACTGACCAACAACTCGGACCGTGGCGTCAAGTACCCCACCGACGAGACGAACCCGCTCGCCTCGAGCCTCGTCCGCGAGACCCCCGGTGGCCCGCTCGTGAGCAAGAGCGGCAACCGCAACGGGTACGTGCTCGAGCTCAGCGAGTTCGGGAACGACCACACCGCAACGAAGTTCGCGTGGGACCTCTTCCTCGTCTGCGGTGACCCCACCGCCCCCGAGACGTACTTCGCCGGCTTCGACAAGCGACTCGTCAGCCCGATCAGCTGCCCCGACAACGTCGCCTTCGACGCCGTCGGCAACCTGTGGATCTCGACCGACGGCAACCAGCTCGGCAGCAACGACGGGCTCTTCCGCGTCCCCGTCGCCGGCGCGGACCGCGGCAAGGTCGAGCAGTTCCTCACCGTGCCGCTCGGCGCCGAGACGTGCGGCCCGCTCGTCAGCGAGGACCAGCGCTCGGTCTTCGTCGCGGTGCAGCACCCCGGCGAGGTCGACGGGGCGACGTTCGAGTCGCCCGCCAGCACGTGGCCGCACACCGACGGCTTCCCCCGCCCCGCGGTGGTCGTCTCGTACCTGCGCTGACGACGCCTCCCACAGCCACGGCGGCCCGGTCCCTCTCGGGGAGACCGGGCCGTCGTGCGTCCCGACAGCGGGCCCGCCGAGAGCGACGACGACGCCCGGATGCCGGTCAGCGGGCTCGCGTGGGCAGGTGCCGTCGCGGGGGCATCCGGGCCCCGTGGCGCGGGCGGTGCAGGCCGGCGAGACCGAGCAGGTGTTGCACGCGGTAGCGGTGCCCGGCGAACGGCTCGAGCAGCTCGGCCATCCCGGCGTCGTCGACGGGGGTGCCGGTCAGGGCCCAGCCGACGTCCTTGGCGACGTGGTAGTCGCCGAAGCTCGGGGAGTCGGGGTCGCCGAGCGCCCGCTGGGCCACCTCGGCGCAGGTCCAGACCCCCACCCCCGGCAGGGCCCGCATGCGCCGGTGGGCCTCTGCGACGGAGAGCGACAGGCCCTCCTCGAGCCGGCCCGCGTGACCCGCGGCGCGCACGATCGTGCGCGAGCGCGCACCGTCGACCGACGCCTGCAGCCACGCCCACGACGGGATCGCGGCCCAGCCCCGCGCGGGGGGCGGTGCGTACAGGCCGAGCCCCTCGGCATCCGCCCCGAAGGGCCCGGGGGCCGGCGCGCCGAAGCGACGGACGAGGGCGCGGTAGCCCGCGAACGCCTCCTGGCCCGTGACCTTCTGCTCGATGACGGCCGGTGCGAACGCGTCGAAGAGCAGGCCCGACCGTGGCACCCGCCAGAACGAGAAGCGGCGCCACGCCTCGGCCACGACCGGGTGGTGCGCCGCGAGCGCCGTGAAGCCGGAGGCGTCGTCGCCGTCGCCGAGCAGCGACGGCACGGAGTCGAGCAGCCACTCGGCACCCGGCCCCCAGCCGCGGGCCTCGACGACCCCGTCGGACGGGTCGACCCACAGGTGCAGCGTGCCGGCGCCCTCGGGGGTCTGGGAGGCGCGGGTGAACGACCCGTCGGCGCCCCAGCGCGAGGTGGGGTCACCGGCCCCGCGGCGGAAGACGTGCAGCTGGGCCCGGAGCCGGATCTCCCGCCGCGGGCGCCACCGGCGCAGCAGGGGTTCGTCCGTTTCGGTCACCTCGACAGTCTCGCTTACACTCGGGGCGTCGTTGGCACGCGCACGACCGACGTGCACCGCCGCTCTTCGACGCCCCCGACCCGACGGAAGAGGAACGATGGCCCGCGAGACGAGCCGAGACCGCCGAGCCAAGGTCGCCGAGATGCAGGCGCAGCAGAAGAAAGCCGAGCGACGCCGCCTCATGACCGTCGTCGGGGCCTGCCTCGCCGTCGTCGTCATCATCGCCGGCGCCGTCGGCTTCGCAGTGGTCAGCGAGCGCAACAAGGACTCCGAGGCGCTGCAGGCGCTCTCCGGTGACGCGAGCGCGGCGTCGTGCGACCCGGTGACGACCGACCCGGCATCCGGCAGCAGCGACCACGTCGGCCCCGGCACGAACCAGGCCGACGTCACCCGGGTCGACTACACGACGGTGCCGCCCTCCAGCGGCAAGCACTTCGCGAGCCCGGCACTCGACGGCCGCCGTGTCTACACCTCGAGCGACGCCCCGGCCATGGAGAACCTCGTGCACAACCTCGAGCACGGCTACACGATCCTCTGGTACGACAAGAGCGTCGAGAGCGCCGACGCCGCGAAGTTCGACGCGCTGCAGAAGCAGATCAACGCCCTGCCCGAGGCGGGCAACAAGTTCATCATCTCGCCCTGGGACACCTCCTACGGTGCCCTCCCCGAGGGCAAGAAGTACGCCCTGTCGCACTGGTCGGCCAAGTACGACACGAGCACCGGCGCCGTGAGCGACCAGGCGGGCCACCGCCAGCTCTGCGGGGGCCTGAGCGCCACCGTCGTCGAGCAGTTCGTCAAGGCCCACCCGTGGAGCGCGTCACCCGAGCCGAACGCGGCCTGACCGGCGGTCCCGCCACCCCGTAACAGCGACAAACCCGAGACACCAGACACACCCGACGACGAGTGAGGATGCCGTGAGCGACCAGCAGCGCGAGAGCGAGTACGTGCCCAGCACGAGCCAGTGGGTGCGGGAGCAGGTCGAGGAGATCGAGCGCACCGGCACGACCGCCTCGGTGCACATCCAGGACCGGCCCGTCGTCATGCTGACGATGCGCGGGGCGAAGTCGGGGGCCACCCGCAAGGTCCCGCTCATGCGCGTCGAGCGCGACGGGAGCTACGCGGCGGTCGCCAGCCAGGGCGGGGCGCCCACGCACCCGCAGTGGTACCACAACCTCAAGGCCCACCCGGACATCGAGCTCATGGACGGCGAGCGCAGCTTCCCGGTCCGCGCGCGCGAGCTCGACGGCGAGGAGCGCGAGCAGTGGTGGCAGCCCTGCGTCGACGCCTTCCCGCCCTACGCCGAGTACCAGACGAAGACCGACCGGCTCATCCCCGTCTTCGTCCTCGAGCGCCGCTGACGTCGGCTGGGTCGTCCGACCCGGCTTCGGGCTCGGCTTCGACCTCGGGGTCGGCGGCCGGTCGCGCATCGTCGACGAGGTGGTGCGAGCGGGCGTAGGCCCACCCGAGGGCGGCGGCGAGGACGTCGACGACCGTGACGATGAAGCGGCTGAGGATGGCGACGGCCGCCGCGGCCGGTGCCGGCACCGCCGTGGCGAGGGCCAGCGTCATGAGTCCCTCGCGCGCGCCGAGCCCGGCGGGCAGGATGATCGTCAGCATCCCGACCGACACCGACAGGGCGTAGCCGGTGAGGGCCGCGACCGTGAGGTCGGGGTGCGGGGCGTCGCCCGCGACGGCGCGGGCCAGCAGCAGGGTGTGCACGCCGAAGCAGGCCCACACCCCGAGGAAGACGACGACGGGAACGAGCACGGCGCGGGGCGACAGCTCGTGCTCGAGCGGCTCACGACGCAGCGTCCTGAGCCCGAGGGCGATGGCGCGGTTCAGCACCCGCGGGACGAGCAGCACGAGCGCCACCGGAACGGCGAGCAGCACCCACCACGGGGACCCGCCCCAGTGCTCGCGCAGCAGCAGCGCCGCCGCCGGCAGGCCGACGAGGCCGCCGGTGAGCAGGGCGAAGCCGAGGGCGAGCAGGCCGGCGACGGCGGTGCGCCGGCGCGGCACGCCGAGGCGGGCGGCCATGTCGGCCTGCACGAGCACCGACCAGAGCGAGCCGGGCAGGTACTTTCCGAGCTGGCCGACGAAGTAGACCCCGCTCGCGGGCGCGACGTGCAGGTCGGAGCCGAGCTCGCGCAGGAGCACCTTCCACCCCAGCCCGGTCAGCCACGTGCCGACCGCGGCGGCGAGCGTCGAGGCGAGCAGCACGGGCCACGAGACCTGCCCGAGGTAGCCGGAGACGTCGGCCCAGTTGCGGGCGATGGCGTAGACGACGGCGGCGAGCACGACGACCGCGACCGTCACGCGCAGCGTCTGCAGGAGGCGGCCCCGGCGCGACGGTGGCGCGGGCGGCGACGACGGCGAGGGCGACGAGGGGGGCGTGACGCCCTCCGCCGGCGCGGTCACCGACGCCTCAGCGCGAGTCGCACGAGCCCGTAGGCGGCGTCCCCCGAGCGGGCGCGGGCGGCGGCCTCACGCATCCGGGCGTTGACGTCGCCGTCGAGGTCGCCGACGAGCACGAAGCCGACGTCGTGCGCCCGGGCGAGGATGCCGCGCACGTCCGACGGGCCGAGGGCCCCGTCGGCCGACGGTGGCCCGATCGGCACGGTGACGACGAGCAACCCGCCGACGCGCAGCGCCCAGGACGCCTGCTCGAGGACGTGGTCGATGTCGTCGGCGTCGCACCCGCGCGGGTGCACCCGGGCGATGACGTCGAGCGAGCCGGTGTCCACGTCGAGGGCGGCGACGCTCGGGCGCAGGCCGGTGAAGTCGATCTCGACCGGGGCGAACCCGACGGCCCGGCTCCACCGCGACAGCACCGACCGCGGGCCCGTCTCGTCGACGACCACGGCCTGCCGGCGGCCGTCGTCGCGGATCCGGAGGATGGCGGCGAGCGTGCCCAGGGCCGCCCAGGCGGCCACCCCGTCGCGCGTGCGGGGCAGGCCGAGCGACCGGGCCAGCCGGCGCGCCTCGTCGGCCTGTTCGGGGTCACCGAGGACGTCGGTGACGAGCACCTCGTCGGGCAGGTCACGCGCCTGCAGCGCCACGACCGCGCGACGCGACTCGAGCCGGCGACGGACCGCGCGACCGCGACCCGCCCCCCGGGCGGCGAGTCGCCCGACGGCGCGGCCGGGCCCGGTGCGCTGCAGGGCGCTCGACCGGCGGGCCAGGCCGGAGGCCACCTCCGACACGGTGTGGGCGGTCGCGTCGAGGACCGACCGCGGCCCGCCCGCGCGGTCGTCGGACCCGTCGTCGTCCTCCGCCTCGAACGGGTCGTTCGAGTCGTCCGGGTCGGTCGAGCGGTCCGGGTCGGGCGCGGCGACGTGGTCGGCGCGACCCGTCGTCAGCGCCCCGACGTCGACCGACAGCGACTCGATGAGCCCGAGGTAGGTGGCCCAGGCGGCCGGCAGGTCGGGCGTGCGGGCGTCGTCGGCGAAGCGGCGGCGCAGCTCGGGGTCGCGGAGGCGGCGCAGCGCGGCCGCGAGGGGCGCGACGGGATCGGGTCCGCCGTCGGCGACGAGGAGTCCGTCGACCCCGTCGGTCACCCGGTTCGAGAACGGCGGGGCGTCGGGCGCCAGCACCGGCAGCCCGTGGGCGTGGGCGAGGGCGACGCCTTGCGCCGCCGTCACGGACCCGGCGGTCAGTGCTAGGACGTCATGACCGCCCAGCAGGACGGCGAGCTCGTCGTGCTGCCTGGCGGACACCACGACGTCACGGACCTCGACCCGACCCTGCAGCCGCGGGTCGGCGGCGACCGCCGAGGCCACGGCGGAGGCGGTCCCGTCGTCGGACACGGGGTCGCTGGATGCCGGCCCGGCCGGGAGCACGGTGAGCGTGACCTCGGGCACCCGCGCGACCGCCGCGAGCAGCCGGTCGAGCCCGGCTCGCTCGGGGCCGACGCAGAGCAGGCGCGTCGAGCCGGCGCCGGAGCCGTCGGGGTCGTCGGGCCCGTGTGGGCCGTCGACCGGCTCCGGCGGCAGCTCGACGGTCGCGACCCGCGCCGCGCCGAGGCCGGTCGCGACCCGCGCCTCGTCGGGAGTGTGCACGACGACCGAGTCGACGCGGCGCAGCAGCGACCCGACGAGAGCGGCGTCACCGGGGCGGGTCTCGTGGGGCAGGACCTCCCCGCACACGAGCACCGATCGCGGTCGCCGGTCGGCGCCCGCCGGCGTCGTGGCACCGGTCGGGGGCAGGGCCCCGGCCGCGCGCAGCAGGGCGAGGTGGGCCGGGGCGAGCGACGGGCTCGTGGCCACGACGACGACCGCGTCGACGTCACGCAGCCGCCGACCGACCCGCAGCCACGAGTCGGGCCGGGCCCGGCCCAGCGCCCGGATGGTGCGGGGGAACGGCGCCACGGCGGAGCCCGTCCCCGTCCCGATGGGACCGGGCGCACCGCTCCCCCCGGTCCGCTCGCCCCGCTCCGCCCGACCGGGCAGCAGCGAGGCCCACGACACGAGCGTGACGTCGTGACCGGCATCCGCGAGGTGGTGCGCGAGCAGCGTCGTGTGGGCGGCGAGGCGCCCCGGGGCCGGGTGCGCGGGCCCGATCACCGCGACGTGCAGGGCGGCCTCACCGGTGGGCGGGCCGGCCGGGATCGGCGGCAGGGTCCTCGCGTGCGTCATGATGACTCGACTCTAGACGCGCCCGGCGACGACCCGCCCCTCACGCCGGGCGACGCACCGAGACGATCGCGGCGAGCGGTACGAGGGTGCGCGCGACGAGGTTGGCCGACCGGCGCGGCTCGTCATGAGCGTGCACGGCCAGCTCGAGGTGGTCGGCCCCGACGACGTCGATGGTGCCGGTCGTGACGACGCCGTCGACGTCGGTCACCGCCACGGCCGCCCGGTCGCGGCTGACGGCGCGCAGGGCGGCCCCGAGACCCAGCCGACGCGCCACGACGGATGCCGGGGCGGCCCCGTCGCGCAGGCCCGTCACGGCGCGCACGGCGCCGAGGGCGACGAGCAGCGACCGGTCGCGGGCGACTTCGAGCGTGAGCCAGTCGGGGCCGACGTCGCCGACCGTGCCGGTGACGACCTCGGGACCGGTGGAGCCCGGCGGGGCGGGCAGCCGCAGCGACACCGTCACGCCGACGTTGGCCAGCAGCCTCGCCTGCAGGTCTACCTGCGCCCGCTCGCGGCGGGTGCGGTCGGCGACCTCGGCCTCCTGCTCACGCCGCTCGTCGAGCTCGAGCTGGGCCTCGAGGTCGTCGAAGAGCCGCTCCCACCGCATCCGTCCCCCCTCGGTCGCTGGGCGGAACGGTAACGGATTGGGGCGGCGTCTGTCACCGACCATCCACACCCTTGACCAAACGCAAGCAAACGGCCTTCAATGACGTCATGCGCACACTGTCAGGGGTGGACGCGTCTCGAACCCCACCCTCTCCACCCTCTCCACCCGTCCCGTCCTCTCCACCGACCCGGCAGGCTCTGCACGCACTCGCCCCCGCCCTCGCCCCCGCGGTAGCGGTGGCCGCCTGCCTCGCCCTGCTTCGTGTCACCTCGACCCTGGCGCTCTCGTCGTGGCCGACCGGCGCGAGCAGCGCCCCGGCCGGCGCCGACGACGTCCTGCTCGGCGTCATGGCGTGGGCCGCGACCGCCCTCAGCGCCTGGCTCGCCCTCGGTGTCCTGCTCGGCCTCCTCGCCGCCCTGCCGGGTCGGTGCGGACGCCTCGCGGCGGCCGTGGCCGCTCGCGTCACCCCCGCAGCGCTACGGCGGGTGACGGCGCTGCTGGTCGGCGCCTCGGTCGGCACCCTCGCCCTGCCGGTCGGCGCCGCCCACGGCTCGCTGGCCCGGGCCACGACCGCGAGCGCGCCGGCTGACCCGGCCAAGGCCGGGCCCGGGTGGTCGGTCAGCCCACCCCCGGCCATCGAGGGACCCACGCCCCTCTCGCCCGCCCTGCGCCCGACCCCCACCGCGACCACGCGACCCCAGCCGGCCGACGGCCCGGGGTGGCGCCCGACGCGTCCCGTCCGCACGGCGGCCCCCGCCCCGACGCTGCTCACCCCGACGCCCCGGCCCTCCCGGGCGCTGCTCGAGGCCGTGACCGTGCGACGCGGCGACTGCCTGTGGTCGGTCGTGTCACGTCACCTCGGACCCGGCGCCAGCGACGCCGAGACGGCCCGTGAGGTGGGGCGGTGGTACGCCGCGAACCGCAGGGTCATCGGCGACGACCCCGACCTCGTGCTCGCCGGCCAGCAGCTCGTCCCCCCGCAGCCGGCAGGAGACCGACCATGACCCCGCAGCACGCCCCCGCCCCCGCCCCCGCACAGCTCGACCCGCCGGCCGCGGTGACCCCGAGCTTCGTCGTGCGCCGCATCCCCGACACCGCGCCGCGCGTCATCAGCGCCGACGAGGCCTGGGCCACCGGGTCGTCGTGCTGCGCCGCCCACGCCGCCGGCGAGCGGGGCACCGAGGTCTACGCGCAGGGCGCCCTGGCCCTCGACTTCTCCCGCGACTGCGACGAGGACGACTTCGGCCCGCAGCCGACCCGCTCGAGCCTCCTGCCGCAGCCGGAACCGTTCGTCGCCACCCTGGCCCAGGCGGTCATGGAGGTGCTCTCGGGGCAGCGGCCCGCGAGCCAGCTCGTGCGCCACCTCTCCCCCACGGTGCACGCCATGGTCGCCCGTCGGGCGCTCGTCGCCACCCGCCGCGCCGCCCCCGGTGCGCGGCGGGCGGCCATGGTGCGCCGGGTGCGGGTGTGCGAGCCGGCCGACGGCGTCGTCGAGGCCTGTGCCGTCGTGGTGTCGCACGGCCGGGTCGGCGCGCTCGCCCTGCGTCTCGAGGGCCGCGACGGCCGCTGGGTGGCGACCGCCCTCACCGTCGGCTGACCCGCCCGACGTCACCGCAGCACACCGCACCGCACGGCACCGCACGGCACCGCACCGCGGGACGCAGCGACCCGGCATCCGAGAGGGATGCCGGGTCGCGACGGACGTGCGGGAGGTCAGCCGCGCTTGCGCTTGACCTTCTTGCCGCGACGGTCGGCCTTGCGCTCGAACGTCTTGGCGTCACCGGTCTGCACGGCTTCGCCGTCCTCGCCCGGGGCCGAGTAGCGCAGGCCGGTCGGGCGGTCGCTGCTCGTCGTGAGGTCGACCCCCGAGACCATGACCTCGGCCGCGCCGTCGCGCTCGTCGGTGGCCACGGCGACGGCGCCCTCCCCCTGCGGGTAGGCGGCGGCGCCCGTGCGGTCGGCCGAGGCGGCGGACCCGCCCGAGAGGCCGCTCATCATGTCGCTGACCGACATGGGGGCGACCTCGCCGGGGGCCGGGGTGGGCGCGGTGACCTGGACCTCGACGGAGAAGAGGTGGCTCACCGACTCCTCCTTGATGGCCTCCATCATCGCCTCGAAGAGCTGGTAGCCCTCGCGCTGGTACTCGATGAGCGGGTCGCGCTGGGCCATGGCCCGCAGGCCGATGCCCTCCTGGAGGTAGTCCATCTCGTAGAGGTGCTCGCGCCACTTGCGGTCGAGCACCGAGAGGACGACGCGGCGCTCGACCTCGCGCATGGTCTTCTCGCCGAGGGCCTCCTCGCGCTGGTCGTAGGCGTGGTGGGCGTCGGACATCAGCTGCTCGCGCAGCAGCTCGGAGGTGACCGACTGCCGGCCGCCGGCCAGCTCGTCGATCTCGTCGACCGTGAGGGACACCGGGTACACCTGACGCAGCGCGTCCCACAGCTTGTCGAGGTCCCAGTCGGCCGCGAAGCCCTCGGCCGTGGCCGAGTCGACGTAGCCGCCGACGACGTCGTTGACGAACATGCGCAGCTGCTCGTGCAGGTCGCGGCCCTCGAGCACGGCACGGCGCTCGTCGTAGATGACCTGGCGCTGGCGGTTCATGACGTCGTCGTACTTGAGGACGTTCTTGCGGATCTCGTAGTTGCGGGCCTCGACCGCGCCCTGCGCCTTCTGGATCGAGCTCGTCACCATCTTGCTCTCGATCGGCACGTCGTCCTCCATGCCGGCGCTCTGCATGAACCGGTCGACGAGGCCGGAGTTGAACAGGCGCATGAGGTCGTCCTGCAGCGAGAGGTAGAAGCGCGACTCGCCCGGGTCGCCCTGACGGCCGGAACGACCGCGCAGCTGGTTGTCGATGCGGCGCGACTCGTGCCGCTCGGTGCCGAGGACGTAGAGGCCACCGAGGTCGGTGACGACCTCGTGCTCGGTCTCGACCTCGCGCTCGGCCGACTCCAGGGCCTCGTCCCAGGCGGCCTCGTACTCCTCCGGCGTCTGCTCGGGGTCGAGGCCGCGACGCTTGAGCTCGGCGACGGCGCGGAACTCGGAGTTGCCACCGAGCATGATGTCGGTGCCACGACCGGCCATGTTCGTCGCGACGGTCACGGCGCCCTTGCGTCCGGCCTCCGCGACGATGGCCGCCTCGCGCTCGTGCTGCTTCGCGTTGAGCACCTCGTGCTTGATGTTGCGGCGCTTGAGCTGCTGGCTCAGGTACTCGCTCTTCTCGACCGAGACCGTGCCGATGAGCACCGGCTGGCCGGCCTCGTACCGCTCGGCGATGTCGGCGACGACGGCGTCGTACTTCGCCTCCTCGGTGCGGTAGATGAGGTCGCGCTGGTCGATGCGCACCATCGGGCGGTTGGTCGGGATGGGGATGACACCGAGCTTGTAGATCGAGTTGAGCTCGGCCGCCTCGGTCTGGGCGGTACCCGTCATGCCCGAGAGCTTGTCGTACATGCGGAAGTAGTTCTGCAGGGTGATCGTGGCGAGCGTCTGATTCTCGTTCTTGATCTCGACGCCCTCCTTCGCCTCGATGGCCTGGTGCATGCCCTCGTTGTAGCGACGGCCGGGGAGCATGCGGCCGGTGTGCTCGTCGACGATGAGGATCTCGCCGTTGATGACGACGTAGTCCTTGTCCTTCTTGAACAGCTCCTTGGCCTTGATGGCGTTGTTGAGGTAGCCGATGAGAGGGGTGTTGACCGTGTCGTAGAGGTTGTCGATGCCGAGCAGGTCCTCGACGCGCGCGATGCCCGACTCGAGCACGCCGACCGTGCGCTTCTTCTCGTCGACCTCGTAGTCGCCCCGGCCGTCCTCACCCCGGTGCAGCCGGGCGACGATGCGGGCGAACTCGACGTACCACTTCGTGGCGAGGTCGGCCGGGCCGGAGATGATGAGCGGCGTGCGCGCCTCGTCGATGAGGATCGAGTCGACCTCGTCGACGATGCAGAAGTTGTGGCCGCGCTGGACGAGCTCGGACGGCTCCCAGGCCATGTTGTCGCGCAGGTAGTCGAAGCCGAACTCGTTGTTCGTGCCGTACGTGATGTCCTTGGCGTACTCGGCGCGCCGCTGCTCGGGCGTCATCGACGAGAGGATGCAGCCGGTCTCCATGCCGAGGGCGCGGTGCACGCGGCCCATGAGCTCGCTCTGGTACTCGGCGAGGAAGTCGTTGACCGTGATGACGTGCACGCCCTTGCCCGACAGGGCGTTGAGGTAGCTCGGCAGCGTGGCGACGAGGGTCTTGCCCTCACCGGTCTTCATCTCGGCGACGTTGCCCTGGTGCAGCGCGGCGCCGCCCATGACCTGCACGTCGAAGTGGCGCTTGCCGATCGTGCGCTTGCTCGCCTCGCGGACGGCGGCGAAGGCCTCCGGCAGCAGCGCGTCGAGGCTCTCGCCGTCGGCCAGACGCTTGCGGAAGTTGGGCGTCTCCTCACGCAGCTCGTCGTCGGTGAGCTTCTCGAAGTCTGCTTCGAGAGCGTTCACCTGGTTGGCGATTGCGTGGAGCCTCTTCAGGGTCCGGCCCTCGCCGGCTCGAAGCAGCTTCTCGATGACGGCCATCTGTGGTCTCTCCCGACTTCAACGTTCGACCCCGCCGGAGGGCGGGCGACAGGCCCGCGAGTCGTCGCCGACACTGGGTACGACGCGGTGACGCGGTACGGACTCGCCTAGGTTAGTCGCTGGGGTCGCTCCCCCACCAACGAGCCCGCGTCGCCGCCGGTTCCGGCGGCGGGCAGGTCGACCCGCGAGAGGCCCAGCCACGCGGCCATCGACTCCAGCTGGGCGAGCAGGGCCGACCGGGCCTCGGGCGGGGCGTCCGGCTCCCACGTCGTGCGGTGGCAGCGCAGCACACCGGCGCCCCGGTCGGCCTTGAGGTCGCACCGCGCGACGAGGCGGTCGCCGAAGAGGAACGGCAGCACGTAGTAGCCGTGCACCCGACGCTCGACGGGCGTGTAGATCTCGAGGCGGTAGTGGAAGTCCCACAGGGTCTGCACGCGCTCGCGCTGCCAGACCAGGGAGTCGAAGGGGCTGAGCAGCGCCTCGACGTGCACCCGTCGCGGCATCCGCGCCCCGGCGTGCAGCCACGCTCGCGGCCAGCCGGGCACCGTGACGGGGACGAGCTCATCGTCGGCGACGAGCCGCTCGACGGCCGGGCGCACCTGCTCGCGCGACAGACGGAAGTAGTCGGCGAGGCAGCGCTCGCTGGCCACGCCGTGCGCCCGCGCAGCGATGCGGGTGAGCTCGACGAAGCGCTGCGGGTCGGCCTCCTCGCCGGGCCGGTCGGTCCAGGCGTCGCGGATGCCGGGTGGTGCCGTCGTGCGCAGGGAGGCGTAGCGCCGCTCGAACTGGGGCGTGCGCCCGGCCGAGGTGATCTCGCCGGCCCAGAAGAGGTACTCGAGGGCCTGCTTGACCTCCGACCAGTTCCAGCCCCAGTGGTCGGTCGGACGGGGCGCGTCGTGCTCGAGAGCGGCCTCGACCTCGCGGCTCGTCAGCGGTCCGGAGGCCTCCACCTCGGCGCGCACGCGGTCGACGACGTCGGGGCGGTCGCGCACGACGCTGCGCATCCCGCCCCAGGCGTCCTGCGCGGCCTTGCGCATGCGGAAGTCGAGCAGCGGCCACGTGGTCGGCGGCACGAGGCTCGCCTCGTGGGCCCAGTACTCGACGAGCCGTCGCGGGGCTCGGTCGCGGGCCCGGTCGAGCAGCGCCGTGTCGTAGGGCCCGAGGCGCGAGAAGAACGGGAGGTACTGGCTGCGCGCGAGCACGTTCACGCTGTCGATCTGGACGACCCCGACGCGGTCGAGCACCCGCTGGACGTGCCGGGCGGTGGCGGCGAACGGCTCGGGCCGCGGGTCGAGGAACCCCTGGGCCGCGATGGCGACCCGCCGGGCCTGCGCGAGGGTGAGCGCGCGCGTGGCCGTCATTCGTCGGGGTCGATGAGGCGCTGGCGCACGGCGTACATCGCCGCCTCCATGCGCGAGTGCATCTGCAGCTTGTCGAGGATGTTGCGGATGTGGTTGCGCACCGTGTTCTCGCTGATGAACAGCTCACCGGCGATCTCGCGGTTGAGCCGGCCCCGGGCGACGCGCTTGAGGATGTCGAGCTCGCGGGCGGTCAGCCGCGGGACGTCGAGGCCGTCGTCGGCGGCGACTTCGGCGACGACGGACGAGCGGCTGATCTGGGCGAACTCGGTGAGCAGCTTCGAGGCCATGAGCGGCGAGATGAGCGACTGCCCCTGGTGCAGGGCCCGGATGCCGGCCGCCACCTCCTCGGGCGGGACGTCCTTGAGCAGGTAGCCGGTCGCCCCGGCGCGGACGGCCTCGAAGAGGTTCGACTCCTCCTCCGAGCTCGTGAGCATGAGGATGCGGGCCGACGGCACCTGCTGGCGGATCACCCGGGCCGCGTCGATGCCCCCGCGTTTGGGCAGCCCGACGTCCATGACAATGACGTCGGGCAGCAGCTCCTCGGCCCGCTCGACCGCCTCGAGCCCGTCGGCGGCCTCGCCGACCACCTCGATGCCGTCCTCCGTGCCGAGCACCATCTGCAGACCACGGCGGTAGAGCGCGTGGTCGTCGACGATGAGCACGCGGATGACGTCGGCACTGGTCACGCGCTCATCCTGTCAGGGCCCACCGACGCACGGGGCCCCCGAACGCCCGTGAGCGCTCGGGGGCCACCGTCCACGACGTGCGGGTGGTCAGGCGCCGACGGACGCGGTCGCCTGCGAGCGGTCCGCGTCCGACGCGGACGAGCCGGCGCCGGGGGTCTCGAGGTGCAGCACGCCGTAGCTCCAGCCGCGGCGGCGGTAGACGACGCTCGGCCGGTCGGTGTCGGCGTCGTGGAAGAGGAAGAAGTCGTGCCCGACGAGCTCCATCTGGTCGACGGCCTCCTCGAGGGACATCGGCTGCGCGGTGTGGACCTTCTCGCGCACCTCGATGGGCGAGTTGCCCACGGCCCCGAAGCGGTCGAGGTCGTCGACACCGCCGTCGGGCCCGTCGGCGCCGCTCGCGGTGGCGGACCCGTCAGACAGCTGCTCGAGCGGGTCGAGGGTGGTCGCGGCGCGGGCGAGGGACTCGGGCTGGCGTCGACCGCGGCTGATGCGCCGCTTGTCGTGACCCCGCCGGAGGCGCTCCATGAGCTTGTCCACGGCGGCGTCGAGGGCTGCGAACTTGTCGTCGAGGCAGGCCTCGGCCCGGACGACCGGGCCCTTGGCGTGGCAGGTGATCTCCACCTTCTCGGAGCCTCGGGCCACCTTCTCGTGGGTGACGACGACGTCGATGCGGTGCACCTTGGGCGCGAGGGCGGGCACCTTGGCCAGCCGCTCGTCGAGCTGCTCACGGAATCGGTCGGGGATCTGGACGTGGCGTCCAGTGACGACGATCTCCACAGTTCCTCCTTGATCGCGCGGGGATGGTGGCGGACTCCCCCGGGGAGCCCGTGCGATGCGGCGGCACCACCCCCTCTGGCTCGATCACTCCCTGCGGGGTCGGCGCCCCGGACCACGTGGTCGGGGCTCCCGCGGCGGGAACCGGCTTGTCCCCCGACCCTAGTGCGGAGGGACCCCGGACGAAAGGTGCACGGGACCTCGGGCGGGTCCCGACCGCCTCACCGGCGCGTGACGGCTCGGGGGTGACGCCGCCGGGTGACGGCGACGACCGCGCCCACGACGTCGGCCGCCCCCGCCTCGTGCAGGGCCCGGGCCCCCTCGGTGAGGGTGCTGCCCGTCGTCACGACGTCGTCGACGAGCACGACCGGCCGCCCGGCGACGACCGCGCGCCAGCCGTGCCGGACCGCGGCCGCCCCGACGAGGTTGGCGGCGCGCTGGTCACTGCCGAGGCCGGCCTGGTCGGCCACCTGACGCACCTGCTGCAGCGCGGGAGCGACGCGGAGCGAGGCACCGGGCGGGGCCCGGTCGACGCACGCGACCGCCCGCCCGGCGAGGGAGAGCAGGGGCGCGTCGCCCCGTCGCCGCACCGCGCTGCGCGACGACGGGGCGGGGACGACGAGCACCGCCCGCCCCGACCAGCCGGCGCCGGCGACCGCCGCCGTCAGCGACGCGGCGAGCAACGGGGCCAGGACCGGCTCGACGTCACGCCGACCCTCGTCCTTCCACACCGTGACGACCGTGCGCAGGGGCTCGCCGTAGGCGCCCCACGCCCACGTCGGCGGCGCGGCCCCGGCACTCAGCTCGTCGGGGTCGACGCGGGGCCCGGCACGTCGCAGCCGCCCGAGGGCCAGCTCGCAGCGGCGGCACCAGCCGGCCCCGGGGCGGCGGCAGCCGGCGCACTCCCCCGGGGCCATGAGGTCGAGCAGGGCCCCGGTGGCCGACCCGAGGCGGGCCAGGCTCGCAGAGGTGGCGGCGGGGGCGGCCAGGCGGCTGACGAGAGGGTGCACCCCCCGATCGCACCGCGCCCCGGCCGTCGCCACGACCACCGGGGCGCGGGCTGTGGACGACCGCCCGCCCGGCCCCGCGGCATCCGGGGGGTGTGGACGACGGCCACGCGGTCGACGACGGCCCCCGGACGACGACGGCCCGGGTCAGCGACCGGCGACGAGCAGCTCGTTGCCGGTGGCGATGCGCCGCCACGAGGCGCCGGCGCGGGCGAGGACGGCGTCCTGGTCGGTGACGACGATGAGGCCGCGCTGGTCGCCGACCGAGGTGATCGACTCCGCCCGCGGCACCGCCGCGAGGCGCCCCGATGCGGGGTCACCGGCGCCGCGACGGCGGACGCCGTCGAGCCCGGCGCCGAGGGTGCCGACCCACGGGCGCAGGCCGGTCTCGCCGGCGAGGGTGCCGAGCACCGCGAACGAGCCGGGGCCCAGCCACAGGGCGTCGCGCACGTCGTCGAGCACGAGAGCCTGCCGCCACGGGGTGGCGAGCGCGGTGGGCTCACCGTTGGCCGACCGCGAGATGCCGGAGACCCCGAGCTGCGGGTCGCTTCCGTCGGGCTTCGTCGTCACGACGAGCAGGCGGGCGCCCTCCGGCGACACGCTGAGGGCGACCACCCGACGGCCGGCGAGCCACGGCACCGACACGGTCTTGGGCGCGGGCCGCTCGCCACCGGCGGTGGGGCCGACCGTGAAGACGCGCGGCGCCCCCGACGTGTCGAGGCCACCGAGCCAGACGAAGCCCGAGCTGTCGTAGGCCGGCCGGGTCAGCTCGGTGCCGAAGGGGTCGAGCACGAGCGGCTCCTCGGTGGCCCGCCACAGCGAGAGGCCGACGCGGTCGACCCCGACGGCCGCGATCTCCTTGCTGTCGACCGACAGGGCGAGGAAGGCCCACACGTCGGGGATCGAGGTGACGTCACCGTCACGCGGCTTGGTGTCGGGCGCGCGGTCGTCGACGCTCGAGTCGGGGATGTACCGGGGGTCGATGCGCGTCAGGCGCGAGCCGTCGCGCAGCAGCGCCGTGTCGGTGAGCACCGGCCCCACCTGCTCGAAGCCGAGGTCGGCCGCACTCTTGACCGAGCTGAGGCCGCCGAGCACGAGGGGCGAGCCGTCGACCGCGAGCGACACCGAGGTCACCCCGCTCACCTGCGACAGCGTGGCCGTCAGCTGCGCCCACATCGCCGTGCGCCCGTCGGGGTCGGCCTCGAGGGCGGCGTTGCTGAGGTCGACGACGGCGCGCCCGGACCCGTCGACGGGAACGGCGTTGACCGTCAGGCCGGTGCGCGCCGGCACCCCGGTCGTGACGGCGCCGGCGAGGTAGCCCGGAACCCCCTCGAGCTGGGCGCGGGCCAGGGCCGTCGTCAGCCGCGGCCCGTTGGGGAACCAGCGGCTGTCGGGCACGAGCTTCCGGCCCGCGGGCGTGACGTAGTAGACGCTGCGGTTGGTGAAGAGCCGGTCGAAGGCGTTGGAGTCGAGCCAGAGCCCGAAGCCCGTGCGCGGCAGCTGCACCCGCCACTCGCCACTGACCCTGGCGAGGGCGAAGGTGACCTTGACGACCGTGCCCGGCGCGAGCTCGACGTACCGGCCCCCGGGTGTGACGCGGGCGAGCGCCGTCGTCGTCACCTCGACGCGGTCGTTGCCCACGGCACGGGCCGTGAGGTCGTTCGTCAGCGAGTCGTAGACGTAGACGTCCTGCTCCGACCACCGCCACAGGTCGACCGACGACGGCGTGAGGAACTCCTTGCCGATCTGGTGGGCCTCGTCGCCGTCCTCCCCTGCCTTGACGAACCCCTTGGCGATGGTCTCCGGCGAGGCGCCGTCGAAGGGTCCCTGCGGCGTCACCCGGATCGGCTGCTGCACGGAGTCGCCGAGCTCACGACCCTCGACGACCGGCCCGCTGCCGGGCAGCCCGGTGCAGCCCGCGAGCACCAGCACGGCGGTGACCGCTGCGAGGAGGGCCACCCTCGCCCGGCCCCCGGTCACGACGCGTCGCCCCCGGGTCGCGAGGTGATCGGATGCCGGTCGGCGGGTGTCGTCGTCGGCGCCGGGTTCGTCGTGGCCGGGCCGGCAGCTCCGGCCGGGAGCGCCCGGGCCGCGGCCGCCTCGGCCGCGAGGGGGCTGAGTGGCAGGGGTGAGGAGGTGATGGTCGCATCGGCCTGGCGGGGCAGGGTGAGCCGGAAGCACGACCCCTCGCCGAGGGCGCCCCACGCCTCGAGCCGCCCGGCGTGCAGCCGGGCGTCCTCGAGGGCGATGGCCAGGCCGAGGCCGGTGCCACCGGTCGTGCGGGCGCGGGCCGGGTCGGCGCGCCAGAAGCGGGTGAAGACGAGCGCCGCCTCACCCGGTCGCAGGCCGACCCCGTGGTCGCGCACGGTGACGGCGACGGCCGAGTCGTTGCCCGCGACCGTCACCTCGATGGGCCGGCCCTCACCGTGCTCGACCGCGTTGGAGACGAGGTTGCGCAGGATGCGCTCGATGCGGCGGGAGTCCATCTCGGCGATGACGGGCTCGTCGGGCTGGGTGATGACGAGGGCCGTGCCCTTGCGGGCGGCGAGGGTGCGGTGGGCGTCGACGGCCCGCTCGATGCTGGCCCGGACGTCGGTCGCCTCGACCTCGAGCGAGGCCGCGCCGGCGTCGAACCGGGAGATCTCGAGCAGGTCGGTCAGCAGCGACTCGAAGCGGTCGAGCTCGTGGTACAGCAGCTCGGAGCTGCGGGCGACCGTCGGCTCGAAGTGCGCCCGGGAGTCGTGGATGAGGTCGGCCGCCATGCGGATCGTCGTCAGCGGGGTGCGCAGCTCGTGGCTGACGTCGGAGACGAACCGCTGCTGCACCCGCGAGAGGTTCTCCAGCTGACCGATCTGCTGCTGGATCGAGGCGGCCATCGCGTTGAAGGAATTGCCGAGCCGGGCGAGGTCGTCCTCGCCGCGGGCCCGCATGCGCTCACCGAGGTTGCCGTCGGCGAAACGCTCGGCGACGACGGCCGCCCGGCGCACCGGGTCGGCCACGAGGCGGGTGACGACGAAGGCGATCGCCCCGACGAGGAGGATGAGGGCGATGCCGGCGAGCAGGAACGTCTGCCCGATGAAGTCGATGATCTCCCGCTCGCGGTCCATCGGGTAGATGAAGTACAGGCCGTAGTTGCCGGCAACGGGCAGCGTCACCTTCTGGCCGACGACGACGGCCGAGATGGCCGAGCGGCCCTCGCCGAGGCTCGTCAGCTGCAGGTGCTGCCGGTCGGGCGCCTGGGCCACGGCGCGCCTGAGGTCCTCCGGCACCTCGCGCAGCCCGACGACGCCGCTGTCGACCGTGTTGACGACGACGGGCGCGGTCGTCGTCTCCAGCCGCGACAGCACGACGTAGCGCACGTCGTTGCCGGTGTTGCGCTGGTACTGGTTGACGATGTCCTGCGCGCTCTGCGACAGCTCGGCCTGGGTGGCGTTCTTGTCGTTGCGGTCGAAGAGCTGCTGCGCGGCGGTCGCGTCACGCAGGCTGTCCTGCGAGGCGATCCGCTGGCGGCTGTCGACGAGGCCCTGCCCGATCGAGCCGTAGAGGTAGGTGCCCACCGCCGTCAGCACGAGGATGCCGAGCAGCATCGTCACCATGACGACGCGGAAGGCGAGCGAGGCCCGCCAGAGGTGCACGAGCCGGGAGCCGAGCCGGCGCAGCAGGGACCACGCGCCCGACGCGAGGCGGCGGACGCGACCCGGCCGACCGGCATCCGGCCCACCTGCCCCCGGCCCGGCGTGGCCACCCTCGACCCGCGCCACGCGGGTGACCGCGCTCATGTCAGGACGGGCCGGCCTTGTAGCCGACGCCGCGCACGGTCACGACGATCTCGGGGTGCTCGGGGTCGTGCTCGATCTTGCTGCGCAGGCGCTGCACGTGGACGTTGACGAGGCGGGTGTCGCCGGCGTGGCGGTAGCCCCACACCTGCTCGAGCAGAACCTCGCGGGTGAAGACCTGCCACGGCTTGCGCGCGAGGGCGACGAGCAGGTCGAACTCGAGCGGTGTCAGCGAGAGCGGCTCCTCGCCGCGGCGCACGGAGTGGCCGGCGACGTCGATGTCGAGGTCGCCGATCGCGAGACGCTCGGGCGCGGGCTCGTCGCCCCGGCGCAGCCGGGCGCGGACGCGGGCGATGAGCTCCTGCGGCTTGAACGGCTTGACGACGTAGTCGTCGGCCCCGGACTCGAGACCGACGACGACGTCGACGGTGTCGGTGCGGGCGGTGAGCATGACGATCGGGACGCCGCTCTCGGCCCGGATGCGCCGGCAGACCTCCATGCCGTCGATGCCGGGCAGCATGACGTCGAGCAGGACAAGGTCGGGACGGCTCTCACGGAAGGCGCCGACCGCCTCGGCCCCGTCGGCGACGTGGGTGACGTCGAGGCCCTCGTTGCGCAGGACGATGCCGAGCATCTCCGCGAGAGCGAGGTCGTCGTCGACGACCAGAACCCGACCCTTCACCGCACACCCCTCTCGCGCGGGCGCCCGGCCCGCGGTCCTCGTGCGTCCATCTTCACACACGCCCGCGGACTCACCGCCGAGCCCGGCCGCGGCTCAGCGGGTGACGTACCACTTCCCACTGATCTTGACGGCCTTGAAGCTGGCGATAACCTGCGCGGCCGCCGCCGGCTCGGTCGTGGCCGCCTCGAAGGTGGCGTCGTTGCCCTTGACGGTCGCGCCCTTGATGTCGAGGTTCGACAGGACGCTGCCGAGGCCCTTGACCTGCTGGAGCAGCGGGGTGATCGTCTTGCCGCACGACTCGCCCGCGCCTTTGATCTCGCTGATCGCCTTGCCGCCGCTCGCCATGAGGTTGCAGACCGCGGTGCCGTCGCCGGCCACCATCGAGTTGAGCCACGACGTCATGGCGGCCTCGGGCGTGCCCTGGTCGATCGCCACCGCGGGAGCCGAGCTGGTCGAGCCGGCCGAGCTCGTCGAGCCGGTCGGGCCGCTCGAGGTGGCCGGGCTCGACCCGCCGGTGGCCGGTGTGCTGGCCGAGCCGGACGGCGTCGACGACTCCGTCGGCGTGGCGGCGGACGTGGTGGGGGCGCTGCTCGTCGAGCTCGGCGCCGGGCTGGCGGGCGCCGGGGTGGCGGCGTCGTCGGCCTTGCTGCAGGCGCTCAGCCCGAGGGCGAGCAGGGCGGCGGCGGTGACGGTCGTGAGCTTGTGCATGGCTTCCTCGTCAGGTCGGTGGCAGGGCCGTCGCGCTCGTCGCGCGACGGGGTGTGCACTGACCCGACCCCGCCCGACGCCCGACGGTTCCATCGTCGTCATCCTCGCACGGGGCGGGCGACCGACCCGGGAAGCACGGATGCCGCCCTCCGTGCGGGAGGGCGGCATCCGGCGTGAACCGCGCCGAGCGACCGGCGGGGCTGGGACCTCGATGCTACGTCAGCAGGCGCCGGGGCGTCAGACCCGGCACGGCTGCCGACGCGGCGGGCTCAGTAGCGGTAGTGGTCGGGCTTGTACGGGCCGGCCACGTCGACGCCGAGGTACTCGGCCTGGCCCTTGGTCAGCTCGGTGAGCTGGACGCCGAGGGCGTCGAGGTGCAGGCGCGCGACCTTCTCGTCGAGGTGCTTCGGCAGCGTGTAGACCTTGTTCTCGTACTCGCCGGGCTTGGTGAAGAGCTCGATCTGGGCGATGGTCTGGTTGCTGAAGCTGTTGCTCATGACGAAGCTCGGGTGGCCGGTGGCGTTGCCGAGGTTCATGAGGCGCCCCTCGGACAGGACGATGATCGAGCTGCCCGACGGGAAGGTCCACTCGTGGACCTGCGCCTTGATCTCGGTCTTCTCGATGCCGGGGACGCGGGCCAGGCCGGCCATGTCGATCTCGTTGTCGAAGTGGCCGATGTTGGCGACGATCGCCTTGTTCTTCATGCTCGTCATGTGCTCGGCGGTGATGACGTCGTAGCAGCCGGTCGTCGTGACGAAGATGTCGGCGGTGTCGACGACGTCCTCGAGGCGGGCCACCTGGTAGCCCTCCATCGCGGCCTGGAGCGCGCAGATCGGGTCGATCTCCGTGACGATGACGCGAGCGCCCTGTCCGCGCAGCGCCTCGGCGCAGCCCTTGCCCACGTCGCCGAAGCCGGCGACGACGGCGACCTTGCCGCCGATGAGCACGTCGGTGGCACGGTTGAGCCCGTCGATGAGCGAGTGACGGGTGCCGTAGGTGTTGTCGAACTTGCTCTTGGTCACCGCGTCGTTGACGTTGATGGCCGGGAAGAGCAGCTCGCCGGCCTCGGCCAGCTGGTAGAGGCGGTGGACCCCGGTCGTCGTCTCCTCGGTGACGCCCTTGATGCCCGCGGCGACGGTCGTCCACTTCTGCGGGTCGGTCGCCATGGTCTGGCGCACGAGCTCCTTGAAGACGCCGAACTCCTCGCTGTCCTCCTCGGTGGTGGGCGGCACCTGGCCGGCCTTCTCCCACTCGAGGCCCTTGTGCACGAGCATCGTGGCGTCGCCGCCGTCGTCGAGGATCATGTTCGGGCCCTCGCCGCCGGGCCACGTGAGGATCTGGTCGGTGCACCACCAGTACTCGGGCAACGTCTCGCCCTTCCAGGCGAAGACGGGGACGCCCTGCAGGTCGTCGGCGGTGCCGTTCGGGCCGACGACGACGGCCGCGGCCGCCTCGTTCTGGGTCGAGTAGATGTTGCAGCTGGCCCAGCGCACCTCGGCGCCGAGGGCGGTGAGGGTCTCGATGAGCACAGCGGTCTGCACGGTCATGTGCAGCGAGCCGGCGATGCGGGCGCCCTTGAGGGGCTGGGTCGCGGCGAACTCCTCGCGGATGGACATCAGGCCGGGCATCTCGTGCTCGGCCAGGCGCAGCTGGTGACGGCCGGCCTCGGCGAGGCTGAGGTCGGCAACCTTGTAATCGAAGGACATGCGAAATCACTTCCGTTGACTGTCGGTGGCAGACCCGGCGCGCCCTTCTGGGCTCATCAGCGGGTCATCACCCACGCCGGCAGGTGCTCCCAGTCTAGCGACGACTCCCCCGCCGCTCGACCTCACTGCCCCGGGTGTGAAGGCTTCGCGCCCCAATGGGGGCTCAAACCCTTCACACCCCTCCCACCACAGAGCACGGCGCGGGCGGCCGGCGGTCAGTGGGCGGCGGCGGCCTTCTTGCGGCGGGGCAGGACGTGCAGCACGGCGACGATGACGGCGCCGACGACGAGGCCGATGAGGGCCGACGCGAGGGTGTTGACGAACCAGGCGAGCACCCCGCCGACGCCCGCGACCCCGGCCACGCCCTCTTCCAGGTGGTGGACCAGCGCGTAGAGCGAGTGCCAGCCCAGCTCGTCGACGCCGACGAGCAGGATGTGGCCGCCGACCCACAGCATCGCGGCGATTCCGACCGTCGAGAGCACCCGCAGCAGAACGGGCATCCCCTTGACGAGACCGCGGCCGACCTTCTGCGCCGTGCTCGACTCGCGGCCGGCGAGGTTCAGGCCGATGTCGTCCATTTTCACGATGAGGCCGACGACGCCGTAGACGAGCACCGTGATGAGCACGGCGACGACGGCGAGGATGACGGCGCGCGAGATGAACGGCTCGGTCTCGACCTCGTTGAGGGCGATGACCATGATCTCGGCCGACAGGATGAAGTCGGTGCGGATGGCGCCCGCGACGACGGTGTCCTCGCCCGAGCCGTCGACCGCGACCGGCTCGGCCTCCTCGTGGTGCCCGCTCACGGCCTCCCACAGCTTCTCGGCCCCCTCGTACGCGAGGTAGCACCCGCCGACCATGAGGATCGGGGTGAGCAGCCACGGCACGAACTGGCTGAGCAGCAGCGCGGCCGGGAGGATGAAGAGCAGCTTGTTGCGCAGCGAGCCGAGGGCGATGCGCTTGATGATGGGCAGCTCGCGCTCGGGCTCGAGGCCCTGCACGTAGCGCGGCGTGACGGCGGTGTCGTCGACGACGACTCCCGTCGCCTTGACGCTGGCCCGGGCCGCCGCGGCGCCGATGTCGTCGACCGACGCCGCCGCCAGCTTCGCCAGGGCCGCGATGTCGTCCAACAGCGCTACGAGTCCACCTGCCATGCGGTCATCCTAGGGGCGGGCCCACCGCGGGTCAGTCAGCGTCGAGCTCGAGCCCCAGCAGCGCGTTCTCGACCACCTCGGCGAGCGCCGGGTGGATCCAGTACTGCCCGCGGGCCAGCTCGTGCGCCGTCGTGCCGAACGCCATCGCCTGCACGAGCGGCTGCACGAGGCTCGAGCTGAAGGGGCCGAGCAGGTGCGCCCCGAGCAGCCTGCCGGTGGCCGGGTCGGCGATGACCTTGCAGATGCCGGTCGTGTCCTCCATCGCCCAGCCGTAGGCGACGTCGCCGAACGCCTGCACCTTGGTCGTGTACCGCAGCCCCTGCTCGCGGCACTCGCTCTCGGTGAGCCCGACCGACGCGATCTGGGGGTTGGTGAAGACGGCGGCGGGCACGTGGTCGTGCGGCATGGCGCGCAGGTCGTCGGGGTGCACGAGGTTGTGTGCGACGGCGCGGGCCTCGGCGTTGGCGACGTGCTTGAGCTGGTAGGGCGAGCTGACGTCGCCGAGCGCCCAGACGCCGGATGCCGTCGTGCGCCCGTAGTCGTCGACGCGCACCCGGCCGTCGTCGTGCAGCTCGACGCCCGCCTTGTCGGTGTGCAGGTCGGGCGTGCTCGGCGCGCGGCCCGTCGCGACGAGCAGCAGGTCGGCCTCGACGGTCGAGCCGTCACCGAGCGTGGCCCGGATGCCGTCGCCCACCGTCTCGAGCGCCGTCACCTCGGTGCCGGTGCGGACGTCCCAGTGCCCGCGGGCGATCTCGGTGAACCGCTCCGACAGGTCGTCGTCGAGGTGGCGCAGCAGCCGGTCGCCGCGCGCGAGGATCGTGACCTCGGTGCCGAACGAGCTGAAGACGTGGGCCATCTCGCACGCGATGTAGCCGCCGCCAACGACGACCATGTGCTTCGGCAGGGCGTCGACACGCATGATCGTGTCGCTCGTGTGGAAGGGCACGCCCGACTGCTCGACCACCGGCGGCACGACCGGGTGGCCACCCGTGGCGATGACGACCTGGTCGGCCGTGAGCACCGCCTCGCCGCCGTCGTCGAGCGAGACCGTCAGCTCGCGCTCACCGGTGAAGCGGGCTCGACCGAGGTAGGCCGTCGTGTTGGGCCCGTCGATGCGCCACTGCTTGCCGCCCTCGGCGATGGGGTCGATGCGCCCGAAGATCCGGTCGCGCACGTCGGTCCACCGCACCCCGTCGAGGGTGGCGTCGACGCCGTAGCGGGCCGCCCCCGTCACGTGGTCGGCCGTGTCGGCGGCGTAGACGAACATCTTGGTCGGGATGCAGCCGACGTTGAGGCAGGTGCCCCCGAAGCGGCCCGACTCGATGACGGCGACCAACTTGTCGTCGAAGTCGGGTGTCACGAGCGAGTTGCCGGAGCCGGTGCCGATGATGGCGAGGTCGTAGTGCGCGGTCACACCGCGAGCCTACGGTGACCCGCCGACACCGCGTCGGGTCAGGCGTGCCCGGGCCGGGCGCCGCGCAGCAGCTGCACGTGCGGCGACGTCGCCGGGTCGTAGCCGTGCCCGATGGCGAGGTAGGTGGCCGCGAAGTCGGTGAGGGCGACGTGGGAGGCCAGCCGCAGCAGCGGCGACGACGCGTCCGAGTCGACCCGCGAGATGCGCACCCCGGCGTCGTCGGCCACGGACTCGACCGTCTGGGCGAGCCGCCGGGCCGCGACGCTCGGGTCGTCGACCAGCTCGGCCCCGTCGGCCGCCCGCGGGTCGGGCGGGGGCAGCGGTGAGGTGTCGCGCAGCAGGACGAGGCGCAGGGGCGGCCGGCTCGGCCCGTCGAGGAAGGGGTCGGCGAAGATGTCGCGCCCGCCGCCGCCGGCGTCGCCCTGCCCCGCGAGGGGTCCGTCGAAGCAGGCCACCACCTGGCTTGCCGCGTCGGGCAGCGCTCCCGAGGTGACCGGCATCCGGCCCGTGCGCCCGAACATCTCGGCGGCCCGGCGTGCGGCGACCCCGCCGAACGGGCCGTCCCCGAGCACGATGGCGGCCGACTCGGCGACCTCGCACGCGAGCAGCTTGGCGGGGTTGTCGAACGACTCGGTGGCGGGCCCGGACCGACGCGCACGGTCGTCGAGGACGTCGGCGAGCTCGGCGAGCAGCCCCGGGGGCACCGACGCGAGGCCCAGCACGTCGGCGGCGAGCAGCACCGGGGCGGCCTGCGCCCACATCGACGTGCGCGACCCGGCCCCGTCGACGCGGACCGGGACGTGGATGCCGTGGTGGCGGGCGCTGAGGTCGGCCAGCGGCGAGTCGGGGGCTCCGACGGTGAGCAGCGAGGCCCCGCGGCGGCCCGCCTCGGCGGCGAGGGCGAGGGCCCCGGCGGCGCGGCCCGACTGCGAGACGGCGACGACGAGGTCGAGGGCCCCGACCCACCCGGGCAGGGGCGCGGAGGTCACGGTCTGCACCGGTACCGCCCCGCCGACCCGGGTCAGGGCCTCGAGCAGGTCACCGACGCAGGCGGAGCCGCCGGCGGCGCCGACGACGACTCCGCGCGGACCCAGCCCCTCGAGGCGGTCGAGCCCGGCCTCGGCGGCGGCGTGGACGGCGGTGCGCACCTGCGCGCCGGCACCGGCGAGCGCTCGCAGGCTCAGCCCGGGGTCGACCTCGGCGAGCGCCCGCTCGTCGTCGAGGCGCTGCTCGTCGAACGTGGCCACGGCTGCCGCTCCGACGTCAGCCGGCGAGGGGGCGGGCCAGGTCGACGAGCAGGACCGGCACGCCGTCCTCCACCGGGAAGCCGAGCGAGTCGGTGGCGCAGTGCAGCTCGGGCCCCTCGGGCCCGGTGGCGTCGGTCAGCTCGCCGTGGCAGCGGGGGCAGCGCAGGATGTCGCGCAGCCAGGGCTCGATGGTGGGCGTCTGCGTCATGACCGGTCTCCTCCGTCGTCGGATGCCGCCGGGGACCCGCCGCGGATCACACCGAGCAGCTCGTCGCGCACGGCCTCCATGGTCTCACGGTCGGCGGCCTCCACGTTGAGCCGCAGCAGCGGCTCCGTGTTCGAGGCGCGGACGTTGAACCACCACGTCGGGCTCTCGCCCTCGGGGCTGCCGATGGTGAGGCCGTCGAGCTCGTCGAGCGAGGCACCGCGGTCGACCGCCCAGTCGCGCACACGCCCGACCACCGTGGCGGTGTCGTCGACCGTGCTGTTGATCTCGCCCGACGCGACGTACCGCTCGTAGCCGGCGGCAAGCTCGGACAGCGGGCGGTCCTGCTCGCCGAGCGCGGCGAGCACGTGCAGTGCCGCGAGCATGCCGGTGTCGGCGAACCAGAAGTCACGGAAGTAGTAGTGCGCGGAGTGCTCTCCGCCGAACACCGCTCCGGCGCGGGCCATCTCGCCCTTGATGAACGAGTGGCCGACGCGGGTGCGCACCGGCGTGGCGCCGTTCTCGCGCACGACCTCGGCCACCGCGGCGCTCGAGATGACGTTGTGCACGATGGCCACCTCGGTGTCACCGCCCGCCCTGGCACGGCGGATCTCGCGCTCGGCGACGAGGCCGGTGACGGCGCTCGGGGAGACCGGCTCGCCGTCGGCGTCGACGACGAAGCACCGGTCGGCGTCGCCGTCGAAGGCGAGGCCGAGGTCGGCGCCGTGCTCGCGGACGGCGGCCTGCAGGTCGACGAGGTTGGCCGGGTCGAGGGGGTTGGCCTCGTGGTTCGGGAAGGTGCCGTCGAGCTCGAAGTAGAGCGGGACGACCTCGAGCGGCAGGGGCTCGAGCCCGGCGTCGGTGCCGAGCACCGCCGGCACGGTGAAGCCGCCCATGCCGTTGCCGGCGTCGACGACGACCTTGAGCGGGCGGGAGCCGGACACGTCGACGAGCCCGCGCAGGAACCGGGCGTAGTCGGGCAGGACGTCGCGGTCGTGGCGCGAGCCGGGGCCCTCCGCCGGGACGGCGAGACCGGTGCCGCCGTCGAGCAGCCACTGGGCGAGGTCGCGGATCTCGGCGAGGCCGGAGTCCTGGCCGACGGGGCGCGCGGCCGACCGGCACAGCTTGATGCCGTTGTAGCGCGCGGGGTTGTGGCTCGCCGTGAACATCGCGCCGGGCAGGTCGAGCGCCCCGCTCGCGTAGTAGAGGCCGTCGGTCGAGCACAGCCCGATGACGGTGACGTCGATGCCGCGCGACCGGACGCCGTCGGCGAAGGCCTCGGAGAGCTCCGGCGAGCTGGGGCGCATGTCGTAGCCAACGACGATGCCGCTGCTGCCGTCGGGGATGACGACCACCTCGGCGAACGCCGTACCGATGGCGCGTGCCACCTCCGGCGAGAGCTGGTCGGGCACGAGGCCACGCACGTCGTAGGCCTTGATGAAGTCGGCAAGGTTCGGCACGTCAGCACCCTAGCGTCCGGGCGCCGCCCGCCCGGTCAGGTGTCGGTCAGGTGTCGCGCAGGATGCGCAGGTGCCCGCGGCGGCCCGACTCGACGACGCCGGAGTCGGCCTCGGCGGCGGCCTGCCCGCGGGCGGGGGCCTGCTCGCCCGAGGCCACCGCGCGCTGGCCGGGCCGCGGCCGCCCGGCTTCCCGGACGGCATCCGCGAGGGCGAGGAGGTCGTCGGAGGCGAGGGCGGGCTCGGAGTACTCGCCGCCGACGCGTACGACCTCCCAGCCACGGGGGGCGGTGAGGCGCTCGGCGTGCGTGCGGCACAGGTCGTACGTGTGCGGCTCGGCGTAGGTCGCGAGGGGCCCGAGCACGATCGCCCGGTCGGCGTACGCGTAGGTGAGCGTGGCCACCGCCGGCGCGGCGCACCCCGTCTTCGAACATCCGCGTGTCAGGCCCACGGGAGGACCCTACCCGTGCCCTCCGGGCGCCCTCCGGTGCCACGCCGCGGCGCCCCCACCGACCGGCGCGTCGGAGACCTAGAGTGGATGCCGTGAGCACGAGTCCCGGCCCCGGTGCGGGCCCGACGGCCGACCGTCCCGCAAGACGGGCGACGGGCAGGCGTGACCGGCACGGTCGCGGTCACCGGGGGCCGCTGGCGTGGCCGCCCGTGCCGGTGATGACGAGCCGGCGCGACGCCTTCGACGACTACGTCCTCGACGCCGCCGCCCGGCTCGAGGCGACGTGCGGGCGCGCTTTCCCCGCAGTGGAGTTCGCGGTCGAGGACGTACCGCGTGGCCCCGCGCCGTGGGACCACCGCGAGGTGCCGCTCGGTCGCCTCTACCCCGCGACGGGCGGACGCCCGGCCCGCATCGTCGTCTACCGGCGCCCGGTCGAGACGCGGGTGACGGACCCGCGCGACAAGGCCGCCCTCGTGGCCGACGTCGTCACGGAGCAGGTCGCCGGCCTGCTCGGGGTGTCGCCGGAGGAGCTCGACCCCGGCTTCGACCAGTAGGCCGGCGGCACCCCGCTCCGGGTGCCGCGACTGCTCGCCCGCGAGGGCTCGCGTCAGTTGTCGACCTGGCGGACCGGCACGGCGAGCGTCGTCACCGGCGCCGACGAGAGCGCTGCGACCGACAGGTAGGGCACGCCGGCGACGGCTCCACCGACGCTGACCGCGGCCCGCGGCTCGCCGCGCTGCACCGACAGCCAGACCTCGTCGGCCGACGAGACGTCGACGGTGGCCACCGAGTCGACCCCGACCGTCACGGGCAGCGCACGGTCGGTCACCGCCCCCGCCGCCGACCGGCTGCGCAGGTGCACGGTGGCGTCGGCACCCCCGTCGCCCGCCGCGACCACGAGGGTGGCGGTGCCGCCGGGCTGCCGCGCACCGGCGATCTGCACACCGGCCAGCCCGTGGACGGCAGGCGTCGCCGGGGCCCAGGCGAAGTCGCCCATGCGGTCGGCGCCGCTCGCCTGCCGTCGCTCGACCCACGCGGCGGCGACGACGGGCTGGTCGGAGGTCAGGCGCAGCCCGTAGCGCCCCGCACCCAGGGCGAGGGGCACGTCGGCCGTCGACCCGGCCGGCACGCGTACGGCGCGCAGCGCCTCCGGCTGGCTCGGACCGCGGTCGGTCAGCACCCGCACCTGCACGAGCGCCTCACGGGTACCGGGGTTGGCCACGCGCACGAGCGACTCGCCGTCGTCGTCGACACCGGCCACGACGAGGTCGGTCGCGGGGGCCGCAGCGCGGACGGAGTCGTCGATGCCGCGCCCCGTCGCCCCGTCGATCCAGGCGTCGTCGAGCACCGCCGACACCACTCCCCCGGTCGCGACGACGTGGACGGCCGGTCGGGTCTCGCCCAGTGCGAGGGCGTCGAGGGAGACGGCGACGCGCGAGCGCGGCGGCACCGACACGTCCCGCCCGTCGGCCGAGGCCACCGGTCCCTTCGCCCCGAACACCTCGAAGGAGACGCTGACGGCGTTGCCCCCGGGGTTGGCCACGACGACGCGCTCCGAGCGTGAGGGGCCACCCCCACCCCCCACGAGCCAGGCGTCGGAGGCCGGCAGGGTGCACGGCGTCACCGCGAGCCCGCGGTCGTCGTCGCCGGCGCGCCACCACGTCTGCGTCGCGGCGAGCCCGGGGGCGAGGCCGCCGGTGGCGGTCGCGGTGACGAGCGCGGATGCCGTGGGGCGGGCCGTCACGGCACCTGCCTTCGCGGCCGTGGCGGCGTCGGCCGACGCGTCGGGCGCGGTCACGCCCAGCGAGGCGCTCGTGCCGTCGCCGAGCGTGATGCGCCCCGTGGAGCTCGTGGACCCCGTGGTCGAAGCCGTGGACGAGGTGTCGGCGGCGAGCCCCGCCTCGGCGAGCGCGGCGGCGGGAGGGGCAGACGCGGTGACGGTGACGGTGCCCGCCACGTCGCGCAGACCGGTGAGGCCGACGCGCTGCGGGCCGGGGCACAGCACCTCGGACTCGCGCACGAGGACGTCGGTGGACTCGGGCAGCCCGGCCCGGCCCTGCGCCTGCGCGAGCTGCACCGTCGCGTCGGACCCGAGCGCGTCGACGCGTGTCGCACCGACCGCGAGGCCGGCCACGGCGAGGCCGGTCAGGGCGAGGCGCACGACCCCCGAGGTGTTCCTCACGCCTGCCTCCTCGAGCGACGGTTGCCGAAGGGGACGGCCATGAAGACGACGAAACCGAGCAGCACCGCCTGGCCCAGGCGCCACCAGGGGTCGGCCGCAGCGAGGTCGACACGGACGGTGCCGGCGGTGGCGGGCAGGGCGTACGTCGGGGCGTCGCGGCCGGCGACCGGCTGGAGGACCGCGTCGTCGAAGGTGACGACGGCGTGGTGGGCCCAGTCGGAGGGCTCGGCGACGGTGAGGTAGCGCGGGCCGTCGCCGCCCGCCGCGGGCAGCCGCTCGTCGAGGGCGGCGTGCGGTCCATCGGTGGGCACGGCGGCGAGCAGGCGCCCCTGCCCGTCGACGAGACGCGCCCGGGACGGCGCGGTCGCGGGCGGGGCGCCGGGAGCGGCCTCCGTCGGCTGGACCTTCCAGAGGATGCCGTGCTCGCTCGTCCCCAGGCGGCTCAGGCCACCGGAGGCGTCGAGGCGCCGGGAAAGCGGGTCGTCGACCCCGCCACGGACCTGCACGAAGCCGACGCCGAGGGCGGCCAGACGAGAGGCGTCGAGGGAGTCGCCGCCGCGACCGCCGACGATCTCGGCCACGGCGTCGACGAGGGCCGCGTCATCGGCGCCGGCCGGCCGGTCGAGGTCGCGCAGCAGGTCGCCGGGCTCCTGCCCGACGAGCACGAAGTCGGTGACGTCGTCGGAGGGACGGAGCAGCAGCAGCCGGTTGCCGAGCGGACCGCTGCCCTGCTCGACCGCGACCGCCGGGAGGGTGGCCTGCCCGACGGTCAGGCGGTCGCCCAACCCCACGGCGCCCCACCGGACGAGCAGGCCGGCCGTCGGCAGCACCGCCAGCGCCACCGCGAGGGAGGCGACCGTGACCGCCCCGACCCGTCGGGCCCGCGCCCCCCGGGTACGGGCGGGCGGCGGCTCGGCGCCGTGCCCGGACGCAAAGACCGACCGACGGGTCAGCGTGCGCAGGGGCACACGGCTGCCGGCCAGCAGACCGACGACCAGGGCGGCGACCCACAGCTGCAGACCGAGGCCCGGCCAGAGGTGGGCGGGTCGGGAGGTGCCGACGCCGGTCTGCGCGGTGCCGAGCACGACGTGGGCCGAGGCCAGCGCGACGGCGAGGCCGAGCAACCCGAGCAGCGACGCGACGCCGAGGGCGATGCGCTCGGCGCGACCGGCGCCGCGCACTGCGAGGCCGAGCAGGCCGAGCACGACGACGGGCGCGAGCAGCCAGCTCGTGAGACCGAGGTCGGCGTCGGGCTGCCCGAGCAGCGCGGTCAGCCAGGTGGGGCCGGGGCCGGTCGAGACGAGCCCTGGGCCCGAGAGCAGCAGACGCGGGTCGTCGACGAACCGCGCCGCCCACGGGCCGAGCAGGGCGCCGGGGACGACCAGCAGCACGAGTGCGCGCCACCTCCGGGCGCCCGGCCCGACGAGGAGCAGCACGAGGGCGGCGACCACCGACAGCGCGAGCAGGGACGGGGCGAAGGCACCGAGCACCGCGGTCGCGAGCGCGGTCGCGAAGGCACCCGTGAAGGTGCCGTCACGGCGCGCGGCGAGCACGAAACCGGCGAGCACGAAGGGCAGCAGCACGTGGGCGGCCGCGGCCGACAGGCGGCCGGCGGTCGTCGCCTGCGGCAGCACCGCCACGCCGGCCCAGACGAGGGCACCGAGGGCGCGGGCGAGCCGGGACGGGGTGACGACCCGGCCCGCGAGGTAGGCCGACCAGGCCGCAAGGGCCGGGGCGAGGAAGAGCAGCCAGGCGATGGTCAGGCCGGCGCTCGAGCGGCTCTCGGCGACTCCCGGCACCCGCTCGGCGAGCCAGGTCAGGCCGGAGAGGACGGCGAGGTGCGGGCCCGACTCGAGCCCGGTGCCGAGCCCGGCGCCGTGCCACGCGTCGCGGAAGGCGTGCCACAGGCCGTCGGCGCCGGTCGTGACGGGCCGCAGCTGGCCGCCCGCGAGGCCCGTGTGAGTCGGCGACAGCGCGCCGGCCCGGATCGGGTCGCGCCAGGCCGCCACGGTGGCGACGAGCACGGCGAGGACGGCGAGGAACCCGGGGTGGGTGAGCACCCGCCGGGGCAGGGATGCCGGCAGCGTCGTCAGCGACGCCACGTCGTCGTCGACGGGGCCGGGTTCAGCCGTCGTCACGACCTCGCGCCGGGGCCGGGTGCGCTCCGGGGTCACGGCGTCCTGGATGTGGTCGACGGTCGTGCGCATCGCCGCACCGGGGGTGACGAAGAGGGTGGCGAGGTCGTCGCGCCGCAGGCGCTTGGTGCGCCGACCGCGCCACCGGGCCGACAGGACGGCGCCCGGTCGCATCAGGGCGGCGAGGTCGGTCAGCTCGCGCCAGGCTCTGCGCGGTCGCTTGGCGACGAGCAGCACGACCGCCGAGACGACCGCCGAGCACGCGATCCACACGGCGAGCAGGGGCATGGCCAGGGGCGAGCAGCGCGCGAGCGCCACCTGCCGGGCGGCGCGGCGCGCCCCCCGGTCGGCCTCGCGGGTCGCCCGCGCGGCGGTGGGGTCGGGCGGGTCGGAGGTGAGGCCCGAGGCGTCGCGCACCACGGCCGACGGGACGACGACGACGCGGTGGTCGGCGAGCTGCGCCCGCCAGCCGAGGTCGAGGGCGGCGCCGTGCTCGACGAAGCTCGGGTCGAAGCCGCCGAGCAGCTCGTGCACGTCGCGGCGCAGCAGCATCCCGGCCGTGCCGACGGCGAGGACGTCGGAGCGTCCGTCGTACTGGCCCTGGTCGGTCTCGCCGACGGCCGGGGAGGCGATGCGACGCCCGGTGCGTGTGATCTGCAGCCCGAGCTCGACGAGGCGGCGGGGGTCTGCGGCGCTCACCCGCTTCGGGCCGGCCACGCCGACCGACGGCGAGCGCAGCACGGTCTCGTGCAGGCGGGCGAGCGCGTCGGGGTGCGGGAGCGTGTCGTGGTGCAGGACCCACACCCAGCGCCCGGCCCGGTCACCCGCCCCGGAAGCGTCCTCGGGGGTCTCGGCGACGACGGGGAGCGCCGCCACGCCGGCGTCGACGGCGACGGCGAGCGGGGCGCGTCGGGTCAGGCGCAGCACCCGGACGTCGGGCACGACGCGACGCACGGGCTGGTGGGCCTCGGCGATGGCGGCGGAGGTGTCGGTGCTCGCGTCGTCGACGACGACGAGGCGGCGGGGGCGCACGGTCTGGGCGGCGAGGGCGTCGAGGCAGCGCGCCAGCCAGGGCGACCCGTCGCGCACGACGAGGACCACGTCGACGTCGACGGTCCCGCTCGAGGCCGCGGGGCCTGCGGGCACGACAGAGCCCCGCCCACCGGCATCCGGTCGGCGGTGCGGCGTGTCACCGAGGGCGGCCTGCTCGGGCGGGTCCACCGGCGGACCGTCGCGCCTCAGGTCGGCGCCGGTGACCGTCGCGCTCGCGGTCGGCGCGTCATCGGGCACGGTCGCTCCTCCACGCTCCCGCTGAGGCTCCGGACGCCCGGGACTCCCGGGCGTGACGGCGCACGGTCAGACCGCGCGCTTCTTCAGCTTGCGACGCTCGCGCTCGGACAGCCCGCCCCAGATGCCGAAGCGCTCGTCGTGGGCGAGGGCGTACTCGAGGCACTCCGAGCGCACCTCGCACCCGACGCAGACCTTCTTGGCCTCGCGGGTGGAGCCACCCTTCTCGGGGAAGAACGCCTCGGGGTCGGTCTGGGCACAGAGCGAGCGCTCCTGCCACGAGACCTCGACCTCGTCCTCGACCTGTCCCGACATGACCACCAGCTCGTGCATGACCCCTCCTCGACCCTGACCGCCCTGTACGCCCTGAACGCCACCGTGTGTGTGCCAGCACCGTCGTGCCCTGACCCGGGCCAACCGTTCAAAACGGACAGTAGGCCAGGGCTCGGCAGGAACACAACAGTGAAATTACAAGCGTGTCATCCTGTCCACGTCAAGCCCTGCGTGATATTTGCCGCCACCGCCCATCACTGCTACGGAACCGCTACGGACCGCCTCCCCCGGGGCGACCGACGACCGGCGGGGCTGAGAGGATCAGCCCATGCGCATCACCGCCCTCGCGGGCGGGGTGGGCGGTGCCCGCTTCCTGCGCGGGCTGCTGCGCCACCTCGCCGTCAACCCGTCCGCCCTCCCCGACGACGACGGCGAGGCGCAGCTGACGATCATCGGCAACACCGGCGACGACATCACCCTCTTCGGGCTGCGCGTCTGCCCCGACCTCGACACCCTGCTCTACACGCTTGGCGGGGGCATCGACGAGCGGCAGGGCTGGGGTCGCGCCGACGAGACGCACTCGGTCGCGGGCGAGCTCGCGGCCCTCGGAGCGCAGCCGCAGTGGTTCGGTCTCGGCGACAAGGACATCGCCACCCACGTCCACCGCTCACAGCTGCTCGGGCAGGGCGTCCCGCTCAGCGAGGTCGTGGCCCGGCTGGCCGCCCGCTGGGGGCTGCCGGAGCAGGGCGTGACCCTCCTGCCGATGACCGACACCCCGGTCGAGACGCACGTCGTCGTCGACGACGGCGAGGGCGGCGAGCGCGCCATCCACTTCCAGGAGTGGTGGGTGCGCCACCGCGCCGCACTGCCCGCGCGCCGCTTCGTCGTCGCCGGCCTCGACCGCGCGACCCCCGCGCCGGGCGTCCTCGACGCGGTGCGCGGCGCCGACGTCGTGCTGCTGCCCCCGAGCAACCCCGTCGTCTCGATCGGCATCGTCCTCGGTGTGCCCGGCGTGCGTGACGCGCTGCGCGGCACCCGCGCTCCCGTGGTCGGCGTCTCGCCGCTCGTCGGCGGGCGACCGGTCCGCGGTCACGCCGACGAGTGCCTCCGGGCGATCGGCGTCGACTCGACGAGCGAGGCCGTCGCCGGTCTCTACTCCGACTTCCTCGACGGCTGGCTCGTCGACGAGGTCGACCCGATGCGCGACCGCCCCGGGCTGCGCCTCGAGCGCCGGCCCCTGCTCATGAGCTCGGTCGACGCGGCCGCCGACCTCGCGGGCGCCGCCCTCGAGGTCGCGCTCGACCTGCGGCGGCACCGGGCCACCGCGTGAGCGACGCAGGCACACAGGGCACACCACGCACGCCGGACGCCCCGGGCACGGTCACCGTCGTCCCGCTGACCGGCATCCCCGAGGTGACGGAGGGCACCGACCTCGCGGATGCCGTCGACGCGGGCCTGCGCGCCAGCGACGTCACGCTCGTCGACGGTGACGTGCTCGTCGTGTCGAGCAAGGTGGCGAGCAAGTCCCTCGGCCTCGTCGTCGACGACGCCGTCGACAAGGACGCCCTCGTGCTACGCGAGAGCTCGGCCGTCGTCGCCGAGCGGGCCACGGCCGACGGCCGCGTCACGCGCGTCGTACGGGCCACGGCGGGCCCGGTCATGGCGGCCGCCGGCATCGACGGCTCGAACACCGGGGCCCGCGGCGGCTGGCTGCTGCTCCCCCACGACCCGGACGCCGTCTGCGAGCGGCTGCACGCCGAGCTCGTCCGACGGCACGGCGTGCGCCTCGGCGTCGTGCTCAGCGACACCTCCGCCAGGCCGTGGCGCGTGGGCCACTCCGACTTCGCCCTCGGTGCGCACGGGCTGCACGTCGTCGACGACCTGCGCGGCGGCGTCGACGCCGACGGGCGTCCGCTCGCCGTCACCACGCGCGCCGTCGCCGACGAGATCGCCTCGGCCGCCGACCTCGCCAAGGGCAAGGCGAGCGCCGTGCCGGTGGCCGTCGTGCGCGGCCTGGCCACGCTCGTGCTCGAGGACGACGCCACTGGCACCACTGACACCGGCACCGACGCCGCCACCCGGCATCCGCGGGGACGGGACCTCGTGCGCACCGGGCCCTACGACTGGTTCGGCATGGGACGGGCCGAGTCGGTGCGCGCCGCTCTCGGCGTGGCCCCCGGCTCGGCGGCCTCGCTCGAGGTCGGCGTCGCCCCCGCCGAGCCGGGCGACGACGGAGCGCTGTCACGCGCCGTGCGGGTGGCGATGCGGGGCTGCGACGAGGTCACGGCCGACGTCGGGGCCGGCCAGGTGACCCTCGGTGCGCCCTCGCCCTACGAGCTGGGCCGGTTCGTGGCCCGGCTCGAGGTCGCCCTCTGGGGCGAGTGGCTGGAGGGCGAGGTGTCGGCCCCCTCGGCCGACGGCGTGTCGGTAGGGGTCACCCTCAGCCGACGGTGAAGACCACCTTGCCGAAGAGCTCGCCGTCGACCATGCGCGCGAACCCCTCCTGAGCCCGCTCGAGGGGCACCACGCTGTCGACCACCGGCTCGATGCCGCTGCGGTCGACGAAGCGGGCCAGGGCGGCGAGCTCGTCACGCGTGCCCATCGTCGACCCGACGACCCGCAGCTGCTTGAAGAAGATCTTCGTCAGCTCGGCCTTCGCGGGCGCGTCACCCGACGTCGCGCCGGAGATGACGATGGCGCCGCCGGGGTTGAGGGAGTTGACGGAGTGCGACCACGTCGCCGCGCCGACGGTCTCCATCACGGCGGCGACCCGCTCGGGCAGACGCTCGTCGGCGGCGAAAGCCCGCTCGGCGCCGATCTCGACCGCCCGCGCGCCGCGCGCCTCGTCGCGGGAGGTCACCCACATCCGGATGCCGGCCGCCGCGCCGAGCTGCACGAGCGCGGTGGCGACCCCGCCCCCGGCGCCCTGCACGAGCACCGTGTCGCCGGGGCGGACGCCCGCGTTCGTGAAGAGCATGCGGTAGGCGGTCAACCACGCCGTCGAGAGGCAGGCGGCGGTCTCCCACGACAGGCCCGCCGGCTTGGGCACGACGTTGCCCACGGGCACGGCGACCTGCTCGGCCAGCGTCCCGTCGTGCAGCTCGGAGAGCAGGGTCCGGCGCGGGTCGAGGGTCTCGTCGCCGGCCCAGCCGTCCGACGCGATGACGGCGTGGACGATGACCTCCTCGCCGTCGGCGGTGACGCCGGCGCCGTCGCAGCCGAGCACCATGGGCAGGCGGTCGGCGGGCAGCCCGACGCCGCGCAGCGACCAGACGTCGTGGTGGTTGAGGGCGGCGGCTCGCAGGTCGACCACCTGCCAGCCCTCACGGGCGGTGGGGGCGTCCCGCTCCCCCACTCGCAGACCCGACATCGGGTCGCTGGCGGACTGGCTGACGGCCTGGGCGGCGAGCATCCCCCGACCCTAGCCGCCGAGCCGCCGGTAGGGTCTGCGCGTGACCTCAGCACCGCGCCCCGCCGGCTCCCGCGACCCCGGTCCGACGCTCTCACCCGGCCCCGGCGACCGGCCCGCCACCGACGCGTCGACCGACCGTCGCGCACCGCGCGGGGTCGACGCCCAGTCGGTCGCCCTCGTCGCCGTGTTCGCCGCGGTCGTCGTCGCGGCGGCGGTGGTGCCCGGCATCCCGGTCGGTGGTCTCGGCGTGCCGATCACGCTGCAGACGTTCGCCGTCATGCTGTGCGGCCTCGTGCTCGGCCCCTGGCGCGGCGGGTTGGCCGTGCTCGTCTACCTGCTCATCGGCTTCGTCGGCTTCCCGGTCTTCAGCCGCGGCCAGTCGGGGCTGCAGGTGCTCGGCGGCCCGTCGGCGGGCTACCTGCTCGCGTTCGTCGTCGCCGCCGTCGCCGTGGGCCTGCTGGCCCGTCGCATCGTGCGCACCCAGCCCCGCTCGCGCTGGGTGCCGACGCTGTTCGCCGCCGCGATGCTGACCTCGATCGTCGTCGTGCACACCTTCGGGGTGGCCGGGCTCATGGTCAACGGCCGGCTCTCGCTGCCGGCCGCCCTCGCGACCGACGCCGCCTTCTTCCCGGGCGACATCGTCAAGAACCTCGTGGCCGCCATGGCAGCCGGGGCGGTGCACCGCGCCTTCCCCGACGTCCTCGTCCGCCGAGGCCGCTGAGCCCCCGGGACCCGGGGCCGGCGGGACCAGCGGGACGGGCAGGAACGGCGGTGGGCGGGACCCGGCATCCGGCCGTGATCGAGCTCGACGGGGCGGTCGTCGAGGTCCCGGTCGACGACGACGCGCACGTCGCGCCCTCGCGCGGGGCGGGCGGCGACCGGTGGCGCACCATCGTCGGCCCGCTCGACCTCACGCTGCGCGAGCGCCGCGTCACCGTCGTCGGGGCGAACGGCTCGGGGAAGTCGACCCTGCTGCGCCTGCTCAACGGGCTCGTCCTGCCGTCGCGTGGCACGGTGCGCGTCGACGGTCTCGACACCGGGCGCGACGGGTCGGCGGTGCGGCGCCGGGTCGCCTTCGGCTTCACCGACCCGCTGTCCCAGCTCGTCATGCCCACGGGCCGTGAGGACGTCGAGCTGTCGTTGCGTCGCACCCACCGGGGGCGGGCCGAACGAGCGGCGGCGGCCGGCCGGGTGCTCGACCGCTTCGGGCTGGCCGACCTCGGTGACCGCAGCGTCTACGACCTCTCCGGCGGCGAGCGCCAGCTGCTCGCGCTCGCCGTCGTGCTCGCGACCGACCCCGCCGTGCTCGTGCTCGACGAGCCGACGACCCTGCTCGACCGGCGCAACACCCTGCTGCTGCGCCGGACCCTCGAGTCGCTGCCGCAGACGGTGGTCGTCGCCACCCACGACCTCGACCTCGCGCTCGAGGCCGACCGCACCCTCGTCGTCGACCGGGCCCGTGTCGTCTTCGACGGCCCGCCGCGGGAGGCGGTCGAGCGCTACGTCGCCCTGACGGCGACACCGTGAGGGCCCGGCGCAGGGGTGTGGCGCGACGCCGTGGCGTGGCCCGGCGCAGCGGGGGCCTGTTCGCCCACCACGTGCCCGGGCGGTCGCCGGTCCACCGCGCTCCCCTCGGCCTCAAGGTGGGTCTCGTCGTCGCCGTCGGCGCCTCGACGTGGCTGGTCCCCTCGTGGCAGGGGTCGCTCGCCGTGCTGGCCGTCCCCGCCGCCCTCACCGTCGTGGCCCGTCTCCGCCCCGGACGGGTGGCCCGCTCGCTCGTGGCCATCGCCCCCGTGCTCGTGCTCCTCGGTCTGTTCCAGGTCGTCACGCAGGGGGTCGGTGACGCCGTGGAGGTCGTGTCCGGCATCCTCGCCTGCTACCTCGCAGGAGGACTCGTCACCGCCACCACCCCGGTCACCGAGATGGTCGACGGGGTCGTCCGGCTGGCCCGGCCGCTGCGGCGCTGGGTCGACCCCGAGGTCGTCGCGCTGACGCTGGGCGTCATGCTGCGCTCGGTGCCGTGGGTGGCGGGCGCCTTCGGTGAGGTGCGCGAGTCGGCGCGGGCCCGCGGTCTCGAACGGTCACCGCGGGCGGTGGTCGCCCCCGTCGCGGTGCACGTCGTCGCCTACGGGCGACGCACCGGTGAGGCGCTCGCCGCGCGGGGGCTCACCGATCCCGCTCCGTGGCCTCACGACGACGGGCCGCCGCCAGCCGACCGGTGAAGGCACGGCCGGTGACGAGGCGGCCCGACGGGGTGCGCGGGGCGTCGGCCCGACCCTCCCTGTCGTCACGCTGGGCGAGCGCGCGCTGCAGGGCGTCGACGACGGCGGGGTCGTACTCGTAGCCCAGCCCGAGGTAGATGCGCTCGAGCGCGGAGTCGCGGGCCCGCGGGCCGCGGGCGCCCGCCGACAGGTCCTCGTACGCGTTGGCGACCTTGACGATGCGGCTCGTGAGCGGGATGCGCTCGCCCAGCTCGCGTACCTGTCGGTAGGGCGTGGTCTGGTGGGCGAGGATGTCGGCGACGTCGTCGAGCACTCCGGTCTCGCGGACGATGTCGACCGTGTCGTTCTCGATGCGTCGCTGGTCGGCGGGGGCGGCCAGCACCGTCGCCCCTCCCGGGATCGGCTCGACGAGCGCGACCTGACCGATGTCGTGCAGCAGCGCTGCGTACTCGAGGTCGAGCAGCTCGCGCTCGGAGACGCCGAGCTCACGCCCGAGGGCCGTCGCCAGGGCGGCGACCCGCTCGGAGTGGCCCGCCGGGGTGTAGCCCGCCGCGTCGGTGAGACGCGAGAGCGTACGGATGCTCTGCAGGTACGTCGCGCGGATGCCGGCGTAGCGGCGGAAGGCGAAGAGTGTGAAGACCAGCGGGGCGAGGAAGAGCGGCAGCGCCGCCACCCCGACCGGCACGGCGGCGAGGGCGACGAGCACGCCGGTGACGACGACCGCCGACGACAGCGGCGCCGACGAGACGACCTCGTCGATGAAGGTGCGGCGCAGGTTGGTCGCCGACGACGTGCTGTGCATGAGGGTGGTGAAGACGACGTCGGCGAGCAGGGCGATGAGCGAGATGCCGAGCATGAGCAGAGCACGCAGCGCCGGGTCGAAGTGGTCACCGTGACCGGCCGCGGCCACGACCGAGGAGGGGTCGAGGTGCACCTGTCGGTACAGCACCGTGGCGACGCCCGCCGCGAGCAGCCGCCCGGCCACCTCGACGATGCTCACCGTGCGGCCCGTCGCACACCGCAGCACCTGCCCCGCCACCGTGCCCACCCCGATCACGGCGAGGACGAGGGCCGGGGAGAGCGGCAACCGGTCGCCGTCAGGCAGGTCGAGCATGAACGCCAGCGCGAAGGCCGACGACGTCGCGATGGGCGCCGTGGCCCGCAGTCCAGGTGCGGAGATGGCGTAGAGCTCGCCGAGCACGATGGCCAGCGCGAAGGTCACGTAGACCACGAGCGTCCCCATCGTGTCGATGCCCGGCGGGCGGGTACCCGACAGGGCGGACACGATGGCGGCCGCGATCCCGACGACCGTGACGACGAGGATGAGCACCTCACGGCTGGAGGTGCGACGACGAGGGACGTCCGCGGGACGGGCGGCCAGGCGGTCGAGGAGGCTCACGGCTGGCTCCCTGCGACGGGGACGGCCCAGCCGTGGCGCTCGAGGACGTCGGCGATCGCCCGCACGGCGCGGGGGTCGAAGCGGCCGGCGTCGTCGGCGATGCGCGCCAAGGCGATCTCGGGAACCAGAGGCGGGACGCCGTGCCTCGGTTGGGTGAGGTCGACGAACTCCCCTGCCACCGCGATGATCCGGGCGGCCGGGGGGATGTCGGTACCGGCCAGCCCGTCAGGCCGCCCGGTGCCGTCGAAGCGTTCGTCCTGGTGCTGGATGCCGGAGCGTGCGTCCTCGAGGAAGTCGATCCCCTCGATGAGGCGGGCCCCGACCTGCGCGTGGCCGCTGAGGACGCGACGCTCGGGGTCGCTGAGCAGCTCGGGCGGCCGGTGCAGCACCCGCCACGGCACACCGATGAGACCGATCTCGCGCAGCGCGCCCGCGTAGCGCACGGTGCCGATCTGGGCCGGCGTGAGGGCCAGCTCCTCCGCGACCCACTCGGCGAGCTGGGCGGTGGCGCGGCTGCGGGCCACCGCGTCGGCGTCCTTGCGGCCCAACGTGGTCACGAGGGTCTCGAGGGTGCGCTCGTGGGAGCGCAGCTCCTCGCCGTACTGCACGAAGGCCCACCGGGCCACGAGGAGCGGGGCGAGGATGAGCACGGCGCTGTAGGCGCCGAGCTTGGCCGGGAACCAGAGGATGACGAAGAGGAAGCCGATGACCCCGTAGCCGATGTAGGCCGTGCCCGACGAGACGAGGATCTGCCGCACCAGGACGCGGACCGGCGCGCCCGTCGACACGTGGATGACTCCCGACAGCAGCGAGGCGTTGATGAGGCACTGCACGATGTCGGCGATGATGAGCGGGATGCCGACGTTCAAGCCCAAGGCGTTGAGACCCATCAAGCCACCGACATCGGCGGCCCCGCCGACCAAGAGGTAGGCCCACGCGCCGACACCGCCGACGATCGAGGCCTGTGCCGTGTTGAAGGTCACCGCTTGCCACCGCATCGCGGAGTTGCGATCAGTGGCCATGGAGACGAGTCCGACGAGCCAGGCCCCGAAGGGACCCACCACGACGGCCGACGCGAGCAAGATGATGCTGAGGAAAGAGAACGCGATTCGCGAGGTCACGTTGGGCTCACGCAGACGGACGCTCAACACGCCCATGGCACAGAACAAAAGCAACGGGGCCACGTCGACAGAGGTGCCGAAGGCGAACGAGCACACGCCCACCAGAACCGCGGCACAGGCCACGACGCTGATGTAACGCGTGACCGACGCGGGCTGACGAGCGGCTTCCCCCTTCACCGGCACCTCACCAGGACATTCTCTCCTATGACGAACCCGGCGCCACCTATGACCAGGGGCCCGATGATCGCGCTGAAGCGAACATCAGGCCCCTGGAGTTGTGGGTCAGCGCGGGTTCCAGCTCCAGATGTTGCCGATGACGGTGATCACGGTGGTGACGGTCTCGTTGCTGGCGAGATTGAGCAGGAGGGTGGAAAGCATGAAGTACTCCTTCAGGGTGGGATGGGAAAAGACCCCTGTGGCACGCCTGGGGACGGACGACGGAACCGAGCCTCGGGGGACGAGGCACCAGTCTGCCAAAATCGGACGAAAAGGACAAAACCCCTATACCCAATCCTGTCCAAACTTCTACAAGGCTACTGCAGGGCGAGACGATTTAGTGACTTCTCGGTCGGTGTGAGACCATCTGAAACCTGTCTGTCCGTCGCACATCACCGCAGGTGAGAGCCCATCTCGGGGCATAGACGGACAGAACGCACCACGACGTCGAGTAGAGAAGAGCAGACGATGAGCAAGCGCGCCCGCAAGCGCCGCTCCCGCAAGGGCAACGCCGCCAACCACGGCCGCAAGCCCAACGCCTGAGCGCAGTTGATCACGACAGAAGGGCCCGTCCCCCAGGGGACGGGCCCTTCTGCATGCCGTGGCTGCTCCTGCGCCGGTCAGCTCACGACGTAAGGATCGTCAGCGGCCTTGCTCGAGCTCGACGACGGTGAGCGAGATCCGACTCATGATCGTCGACCGCAGTACGTCGGGCGCCTGCTCGCTCCCGCAGGACCGCTTGACGATCGCCTTGAGAGTCGTGTCGAGGTCGTACTCCTGCAGGCACGGGGCGCACTCGTCGAGGTGAGCCTGGATCTTGGCGCAGTCGTCGGGGCCGAGCTCACCGTCGAGGAACTCGAACACCCGCAGGAGCGCTTCGGAGCATTCGGCCTTGGACGGCGCCGCGGGCGAGGGCGACGAGGTCGACTCGCCCGTCACACCGGGAGGCATCCACCCGGGCTCGCTGCCCGCGAGGGTCTGCTGCTCGCGTGTCCTGTCCTCGTTCACGACGCTGCTCCCTTCACACCCGTGCCCGTCGCCGCGAAACCGCGGCCGGCGGCGTAGCCGGCCAGCTTCTCGCGCAGCTGCCGGCGACCGCGGTGAAGGCGACTCATCACGGTGCCGATCGGGGTGTCCATGATCTCGGCGATCTCCTTGTAGGCGTAGCCCTCGACGTCGGCGAAGTAGACCGCTAGGCGGAACTCCTCCGGGATGTCCTGCAGCGCCCGCTTCACGTCGCTGTCGGGGAGGTGGTCGAGCGCCTCGGCCTCGGCCGAGCGGAGGCCGACCGACTGGTGCGACTCCGCGCGCGCGAGCTGGTAGTCCTCGATCTCGGCGGCGTCCGACTCCAACGGCTGCCGCTGCTTCTTGCGGTAGCTGTTGATGTACGTGTTGGTGAGGATGCGGTACATCCAGGCCTTGAGGTTCGTGCCCGGGCGGTACTGGTGGAAAGCCGCGTAGGCCTTCGCGAAGGTCTCCTGGACCAGGTCCTCGGCATCGCTCGGGTTGCGCGTCGTGCGCAGGGCGGCGCTGTAGAGCTGGTCGAGCAACGGCATCGCCTCGCGCTCGAACCGGGAGCGACGTTCCTCGGTCGTCTCGGTGGAGACGTCTGCGGTGGCATCCGCCTGAGCCTGCACGTCGAGGTCGTCGACCGTGGCTGCCACCGTCGTCGCCGTGGTGTCCTTGTCCTTGGTTGTCATCGCTTCCCACCCTAGCCGGGACGCAGAGGACGGCGGTCTCGTGGAGACATCGGCAACGGGCGCCAGCCCTGCCCCCGTGTCCCTTCGCTCCAGACTCATCAACATGCAATCGTCAACGACGGCCACGCGAGGGGCATTCCCACCCTTCGAGTCATACCGGCCCACCCGCCGGCGGCCTCAGACTTCCGAGCTTGTTTCCGGCCTGGAAACGGCTTTGGGCTCCGAGAAGATCCATGACCGCGCGGACGTCGCTAGCCACTGTTCGGCGTGATACGCCTACCCGACGGGAGATGGCGTCGTCCCCGAGCCCTTGCGCGAGGAAACACGCGACGGCGAACTGGCGACGATTCAACGGCGGCAAGTCAGGGTCCTCCAACACCGGTGTCGCAAGCTGCCACGCGGACCTCCATACGCCGAGCGCAAGCCCAACCCAATCCTCTCGGGAGGCGGCCCAGATGGTGTCGTGGCCACTCGTTGCTCGAAGACCGGCATAGACCACCACAGACTCGTCGAGGAGGATCATCGACAGGGGAACAGGACCTGTTCTCACAATGGGGTACTGAGAGCTGACCAACGGATTCGCCACCAGGCCGCTTTCAGCGAGGATCAGGCGGGTGTTGTGGCCCGCACGACGTGAGCGTTCATTGAGCTCGTCCCAGGGGTCCTCGGCGAAAAAAGGCAGACGCACCTGCATGTTCCACACAGATCGGCGCACCCGGGCTTGCAGTGTGGCCAGGACCCCGGGCAGCCGCGAATCTGCGTAGCCGAGCAGTTCGAGCCCAGCTACCTCGGCGCCGGTGAGCACATCCAACTCAGACCCGCGGACGGCACGCACGAAATCGTCAGCGAGAGCGAGCAGCTTCCGGTCACCCGCCCCCGGATCGCGGGTTGTCTGCGGGCCTGGCGAACGTGGACGGCCGATGGCAGGAGAGGATCGGCGGGCGTCACCATCTCCCTGCGCCACGATGCACCTCCTCAGCGCGACCCTTCGACGTTACCGTCACGTAACCCCGACCGTAAGCCGTCTCGCCCCCGGCCGCAGGCGGCGGGATGCCGGCCGGCTCAGTGCCGCAGCACGTCGAGTCCCTGCGCCGCCGTCGTCAGCGCCGCCGTCAGAGCCGCGCGGGAGCCCGCGGGGAAGGAGTGGGCACCGGCCACCTCGAACAGCGTCGCACCGTCGGGCAGGTGGGCCCGCACCTCGTCGGGGGTCCCGAAGGGGTCGGTGCGGCCGTGGACCAGCCACGACGGCGACGGGGCCAGGGCCAGCTCGTCCGCCCTCAGCCGGTCCGGCCGACCGGGTGGGTGCAGCGGGAAGCTCAGCAGCAGGGAGCCGTCGGCCTGCACCTGCGCCCCGGTGCGACAGGCGACCCGCGCGCCGGCGCTGCGTCCGCCGACGACGAGGGGGCGGGGCAGCCGCGCACGCCCGGCCAGGAGCGACCGCACGACCGGCACCCACGCCTCGTCGAGCGTCGGGGGGCGCCCGGCGATGCGCCGCCCGGCGACGAGCCACGGCTGCTCGACGAGTACGAAGGCCCAGCCCTCCCCCGTCAGCACCTCTCCGGCCACGGCCAGGTCGAGGGCACCGAGCCCACCGCCCGCGCCGTGGCCCAGCACGACCGTGCCGCGTGCCCCGCGAGGCCGTCGGACGTGGGCGCGGGCGGCGCCCTGCGGGGTCTCGACCTCGCGCACCGACGTCGTGACCGGCATCCTCAACCCTCGAAAAGGGTTGCACCGTCGATGATCTCGCCGGTCATCGGGTCGACGACGCCCTGCAGCTCCTCCGCGGGTGCGGGCTCGACGAGTCCGGGACCGTTGTTGCTCGTCGCTCCGACACCGCGGCCGACGGGGTGGGCGACGAAGCGGCCGGGGTCGGAGTACTCGAGCAGGCCGCGCACGACCTCCGGGTCCTTCTCGTCGGGGTCGAGCCAGTCCCACCATTGGTCGCGGTCGAGTACGAGCGGCTGTCGGTCGTGGATGCGGTCGAGGCCGGGCTCGGCGGCCGTCGTGATGATCGTGAACGTCGTCAGCCACGCGTCGGGGTCGTCGTCGGGCAGGTCGCGGTCGCGCCAGAACTCGTAGAGCCCGGCGAACGCGACGGGGTCGCCGTCGGCGCGGTGGACGAAGAACGGCTGCTTGCGCGGCTTGCCCTTCGCGTCCGTCGCCGTGGGGCTGGCCTGCCACTCGTACCACCCCTCGGCGGGCACGATGCACCGCCGGGACAGGGCCGCCTTGGCGAAGGCGCCCTTGCCGAGCACCGACTCGGCCCGGGCGTTCGTCATGCGCTGGCCGATCTTGACGTCCTTGGCCCACGAGGGCACGAGCCCCCACGTGAGCAGGCGCAGCTGGCGGGTCGGGGCCGCCTCGGCGGCACTCTCGCGCGCCTCCCGTGGCGCGCGGGTCAGCACGACGAGCGCCTGCTTCGACGGGGCCATGTTGTAGTCGGGCTCCCCCGGTGGCGGGCTCTGCGGTCGCTTGAGCAGCGACCGCGTCGGCTCGTCGCTGTGGTCCTCATCGACGTCGAACGCCTCGACCAGCTCGTCGGGCCGGGCGCTGGCGGCGTACCTCCCACACATGGCGCCAGCGTATTGCGGATGCCGGTGGGCGAGGGGCCCGAGGTCGCCGCCCTCGGCCGCCACCCCGGGGGCCGAGGGTATGTCGATAGCGTAGGACCCAACCGATCCACGACGGTGGCACCGACGGTGCCCCTCCAGGAGGACAGCCCCATGATCGTTCGTCGTCTGGCCCGCCCGTTGCTCGCGTCCGTCTTCATCGCCGGAGGCATCGACGCGCTGCGCAACCCCGCGGCCCGCACCGACCGGGCGGCCAACCTGCTCGAGAAGGTGCCGAGCGACTCGGTGCCGAACGACCCCGACCTCGTCGTGCGCGTCAACGGCGCGGCCCTGCTCGGCGGTGGGCTCCTGCTCGCGACCGGCCGGCTGCCGCGCCTGGCCTCGACGGTGCTGGCCGCCTCGATCGTGCCGACGACCGCGATCGAGCACGCGTTCTGGGACGAGACCGACCCCGCGAAGAAGGCCCAGAGCCGCAGCCTCTTCCTCAAGAACGTCGGCCTGCTCGGCGGGCTGCTGCTCGCGAGCGTCGACACCGCCGGCAAGCCGGGTCTCGCCTGGCGCGCCCAGCAGGCCGGCCGCACGACCCGGCGCGAGGCCCGTCACGCCAAGCGTGCGGCCCGCCGCGAGGGCAAGCTGCTGGCGGCCCGTGCCCACGACGTCGTGAGCTGAGGTCGTCCCCGAGTGAGTGCGCATCCCGGGGCTCGCGACGGCGAGCCGACCGACGGCGACTGGACCGCCCCCCGGGCCACCGGCCCCCTCGACGCGACCGTCGTCCTGCCCGGCAGCAAGTCTCTGACCAACCGCTACCTCGTCCTCGCGGCGCTCGCCTCCGACCGGTCGCGCCTGCGGGCCCCCCTGCGCTCGCGCGACACGCTGCTCATGGCGCAGGCCCTGCGAACCCTCGGTGTCGGCGTCGACGACGTGCCCTCGGACCCGGCCGACGCCGTCGGAGGGCCCGACTGGATCGTCAGCCCACCCGACGCGCTGCGCGGCGACGTCGACGTGCACTGCGGCCTCGCCGGCACCGTCATGCGGTTCCTACCGGCTGTCGCGGTGCTGGCCGACGGTGACGTCCGCATGGACGGCGACCCCCAGGCCCGGGTGCGCCCGATGTCACCGGTGGTCGACGCCCTGCGCACCCTCGGCGCATCGATCGACGACGACGGCACCGGCTGCCTCCCCCTCACCGTCCACGGCGCGGGCCGGATGCCGGGTGGCTCGGTGACGATGGACGCCTCGGCCTCGTCGCAGTTCGTCTCCTCGCTCCTGCTCGCGGGCGCCCGCTACGAGCAGGGCGTCACCGTGCACCACGACGGCAAGCCGGTGCCGAGCCAGCCGCACATCCTCATGACCGTCGAGGCGCTGCGCGACGCCGGTGCGGTCGTCGACGACTCCGAGCCGAACACGTGGCGCGTGGAGCCGTCGGAGATCAACGCCCTCGACGTGTCCGTCGAGCCCGACCTGTCGAACGCCGGCCCGTTCCTCGCCGCCGCCCTCGCCGCCGGTGGCAGCGTGCGGGTGCCCGGCTGGCCCCAGCACACGACGCAGGCCGGCGACCTCATGCGCGAGATCCTCGACGCCATGGGCGCCGACGTGCGCCTCGACCGCACCGGCCTCACCGTGACGGGGGGCGACGAGCTCGTCGGCATCGACATCGACCTGCACGACGCCGCCGAGCTGACCCCGACCGTCGCCGCCCTCGCCGCCCTCGCCTCCACCCCGTCGTGGCTGCGCGGCGTGGCCCACATCCGCGGCCACGAGACCGACCGCCTCGCGGCCCTGTCGGCCGAGCTGGGCCGGCTCGGCGGCGACGTCGAGGAGACCGACGACGGCCTGCGCATCCGGCCGGCGGTGCTGCGCGGTGGGCGTTTCCGCACCTACCACGACCACCGGATGGCCACGGCCGGCGCCATCCTCGGGCTCCGGGTCGACGGCGTGACGGTCGAGGACGTCGGCACCACGGCGAAGACGCTGCCCGACTTCACCGGCCTGTGGCAGGGGATGCTCGACGGCGCGGACCCGTCCCGCCCGGTCGTCGGGCGCGACGGCTCTCGCGACGGCTCCCACGACGGCACCGTGCGATGAGCTGGCGCGGCCTCGACGAGAGCGACATCCGAGTTCGCCCCAGCCGCAAGGGGTCTCGTCCACGGACGAAGGAGCGCCCTGCGCACTCGGACGCCGTCGTCGCGATGGTCATCGGCGTCGACCGCGGGCGCTACACCTGCCTCGTGCCGAAGGGTGTTCTCGGCCGCAAGGAGCCGGAGCGCGTGGTGACGGCGATGAAGGCGCGCGAGATCGGGCGTACGCGCGTCGTCGTGGGCGACGACGTCGCCCTCGTCGGTGACCTCGCCGGCGGCCCTGACGCCTTGGCCCGGATCGTCCGCATCGAGGAGCGGAGGTCGGTGCTGCGTCGCACCGCCGACGACACCGACCCTTACGAGCGCATCATCGTCGCCAACGCCGACCAGCTCGTCATCGTCACGGCCCTGGCCGACCCGGAGCCGCGCCCGCGGATGGTCGACCGGTGCCTCGTCGCGGCGTACGACGCCGACCTCGACCCGCTGCTCGCCCTCACCAAGGCCGACCTCGTCGACCCGGCCCCGTTCCTCGCCAGCTACGCGCCGCTCGACGTCGCGCACGTCGTCACCTCCCGCGGCCCCGAGGTGGCAGGGGCCGACGGCGCCGGCAGTACCCGCGGCATCGTCGGCATCGAGGGCGTGCGCGAGCGCCTCGCCGGCAAGGTGTCGGTCCTCGTCGGCCACTCCGGCGTCGGCAAGAGCACCCTCGTCAACGCCCTTGTCCCCGACGCCCTGCGCGCCGTCGGGGTCGTCAACGACACGACGGGCCGGGGCCGGCACACGTCGACGAACGCCGTGGCGCTGCGCCTGCCCGGCGACGACGACGGCTGGGTCATCGACACGCCCGGCATCCGGTCGTTCGGGCTGGCGCACATCGACGTCGACCACATCATCGACCACTTCCCCGACCTCGCCGCGGGTACGGACGGCTGCCCCCGGGGCTGCACCCACGACGAGCCCGAGTGCGCCCTCGACGAGTGGGTGGAACAGGGTCGCGCGGGGGCCGCCGGCCCCTCGCGGCTCGAGTCGCTGCGCCGGCTGCTGTCGAGCCGCTCGACGCCTGACTGAGCCGCGGCGCAGGCGGGTCCGAGCCGCCCCGGCCCCCCGGTAGGTTGGGCCGGGTGACCTCCTACGACGACGACCTCCGCCTGGCGCACGTGCTCGCCGACGCCGTGGAGAGGGTGACGACCTCGCGCTTCCTCGCCGCCGACCTCGTCGTCGAGAGCAAGCCCGACCTCACCCCGGTGACCGACGCCGACCGTGCCGCCGAGGAGCTGATCCGCAGCCAGCTCAAGCGGACCCGTCCGCGGGACGCGGTCGAGGGCGAGGAGTTCGACACCACGGGCCGCGGCCAGCGCCGCTGGGTCATCGACCCCATTGACGGCACGAAGAACTTCGTCCGCGGTGTCCCGGTGTGGGCCACCCTCATCGGCCTCGTCGACGAGGGCCGCCCCGTGCTCGGCCTCGTCTCGGCGCCGGCGCTGCAGCGCCGCTGGTGGGCCGCCGTCGGATCCGGAGCCTGGACCGGGCGCTCCCTCACCTCGGCGCGCCGCATCTCGGTCTCGAAGGTGAGCGACCTCTCCGACGCCTCGATGAGCCACTCGTCGCTCGGCGGCTGGCGCGAGCGGGGGCGGGGCGCCGAGGTGCTCACGCTCATGGACGACTGCTGGCGCAGCCGCGCCTACGGCGACTTCTGGTCGTACATGCTCGTCGCCGAGGGCGCGGTCGACATCGCCGCCGAGCCCGAGCTGGAGGTCCACGACATGGCCGCCCTCGTGCCCATCGTCGAGGAGGCCGGCGGCCGCTTCACCGGTCTCGACGGCCGCCCCGGGTGCTGGAGCGGCAACGCCCTCGCCACCAACGGGCTGCTGCACGACGAGGTGCTCGCGCGCATCGGCCTGCCGGCACGGGAGGGCTCGGGATGACGGAGCCCGAGCGCCCCCGCGCCGTCGTGCGGCGGGCCACCCCCGACGACTCCGCCGCCCTCGCGCGGGTCGCGGCGGCCACCTTCGCGCTGGCCTGCCCGCCCGGCATGGCCATCGAGCGCATCGACGCCTTCATCGACGGGGTGCTCTCACGCGCCCGTTTCGACGACTACCTCGCCGACCCCGACCGGGTCGTCCTGCTCGCCGAGGCCGACAGCGCCGGTGACGCCGCCGTGGGCTACGCCATGCTCGTGGCCGCCGAGCCGGGTGATCCCGACGTGGCCGCCGCGGTGACCCGCCGGCCCACCGTCGAGCTGAGCAAGATCTACGTGCTGCCGCAGGCGCACGGCACGGGGGCCGCCGCCCGGCTCATGGCCGCCGGCCTTCGGTGGGCCGGTGAGCGCGGCGCGGCGGGTGTGTGGCTCGGCGTCAACCAGCAGAACGAGCGGGCCCAGCGCTTCTACCGCAAGTCGGGGTTCGAGGTCGTCGGCACGAAGCGCTTCCTCGTCGGCGACGCCTACGAGGACGACTTCGTCATGGAACGCCCGCTGCCCGCGGGCGACGCCTGACACCGCCGCCGGACTCCCCCGAGCCGGTGGCGACCCTCAGTCGCGCACCACGGTGACGGGCCCGAGCCCCAACGCCTCGACCTGCTCGGCATGGGCCGACGCGTCACCGACGACGACGATCGTCCAGCCCGCGCCACGCGACCCCGTGCCGATGCCGGCCCCGGACGCGAAACGGGCCCACGCGGCATCCACCCGCTCGCTCGTGACCGTGGCGAGGTCGTGCAGGTTCGAGGTCGTGAACTCCGTCGTGCGGCCGTCGAGGGCCATGCTCACGGCCTCGTCGGCGATGGCGTCGGCGGTGGCGTAGCGGCCCGGCGCCGTCTTGGAGATGAAGTCGACCCCCATGCGCACCTCCTCGTCGGTGAAGCCGCCGGAGGCGCCCTCGAGGATGTCGACGAGCAGGCCGACCGACTCCGCCGTCACGTCGGCGCGCACCGAGCCGTACGTCAGGAAGCTCCCGCCGCCGCGGCGGGGCCGGAAGACCGAGCGGGCGCCGTAGGTGTAGCCCTTCTCCTCGCGCAGCACCGCGTCGACGCGCGCCGTGGGCGAGCCGCCGAGCACGAAGGCGAGGGCCGGGTAGGGCGCCCAGCCGCCCGGCGCCGAGCGGTCGGGGCCGGGCGCGCCGACGACGAAGTCGCTCTGCACGGCTCCGGGGCGGTCGACGAGCACGATGTGGGCGCGGTCGGCCGCGTAGCGCGTCGTGCGCTCGACGTGGCGCCCCCTAGCCGGTCCGCTGCGCCAGCCGCCGAGCGCGGCCTCCACGAGGGCCGGGACGTCGAGGCCGTCGAGGTCGCCGGCGACGACGATCGTCGAGCCGGATGCCGTGACGTGGGCCCCGTGGTGCGCCACGACGTCGTCGCGGGTCACCGCACCTACGGTGGCGGCCGAGCCGCCCGTGGGCCGCGAGATCCGCTCGTCGTCGGCGTAGAAGGTGTCGACGAACGCGAGCATCGCCCGGGCCGCGCCGACCGAGCGCTCGTGCTCGATCTCGGCCAGCCGGCTGCGCACGTGGCGGGCCACCTCGACGGCCGGGAAGGCGGGCTCGGTGAGCACCTGGCGCAGCAGGTCGAGGGCCGGCTCGAGGGTGCCCTTGACGACGTCGAGGTCGATGGACAGGCCGGAGTCGGAGACGCCCGCGCCGTACCCGATGCCCTTGCGCTCGAGCAGGCTCTGGAACTCCTCGGCGGTGTGGTGCTCGGTGCCCTCGTCGAGGGTGCGAGCCATGATCGTCCCGACGCCCTCCCGGTCGCGCGGCTCGCTGTCGAGCGGCACCGGCACACCGAGGCGCACCGAGAGCACGTACTGCCCGGGGACGTCGTAGGTGAGCAGCCGCAGCCCGTTGGGCAGGTCGTGCGTGCCGGCCGGGGGGAAGTCCCACGGCGCCGGCGGCTCGACGGTGGGGCGGGGCACGGCCACGGCGTCGTCGGAGGTGAGGGTGCTCATGCCGCGGCCTCCTGCGTGCGTCCGTCACGCGGTTCGCCGTCGTCGTGCGGGTCACCGTCGTCGCGCTGGTCGCGGTCGGTGAGGTAGCGCACCACCGCGCGCGAACCGGGGTCCAGCCATGCGGCCGCGGCGGCCCGGACGTCCTCGGCCGTGACGGCGGCGAGCTGGTCGACGTAGGTGTTGACGTAGCCCGGGTCGCCGGTGAGCATCGCGTGGTGGCTGAGGTGGTCGGCCCGCTCCTCGATGCTCGCCAGGGCACTCAGCCACGAACGCTCGGTGTCGGCGACCACGGACTCGAGCTCGACGGCATCCGGGCCCTCGGCGATGAAGCGGGTCAGCTCCTCGCACACGGCGGTCTCGACGGCGTCGGGGTCGGCGCCCTCGGCGACGTCGGCGGTGATGGCACCGAGGCCGACACCGTCGACCAGGCCCATGCTCCAGCCGCTCACCGACACCGCCGTCTCGTCATTCCGCACGAGCCGGCGCATGAGGCGCGAGCTGGCGAGGCCGCCCACGACGTCGAGGGCGACCGTCGTGGCGAGGTACTCGGGGGTCGCGTCGACGGGGATGCGGAAGGCGAGGTAGACGCGGTCGTTCGGGACGTCGCCGACGCGGTCGAGGCGCACGACGTCAGCGAGCGGGGGCAGCTGCTCGTGACGGCCCCGGCGCTGCAGCTCGATGGCGGGCAGGGCGCCGAAGTAGCGCTCGGCCGCGGCGAAGCCCGCCTCGGGGGTGACGTCGCCGACGAGCGTGAGCACCGTGTTGTTGGGGCCGTAGTGCGCGCGGAAGAAGGCGTGCACGTCGTCGACGGTGGCGGCGTCGAGGTCGTCCATCGAGCCGATCGTCGGGTGGTGGTACGGGTGGTCGGCGGGGAACACGGTGGCGTAGAGGTCGATGAGCGCGCTGCCGTAGGGCACGTTGTCGTACCGCTGGCGCTTCTCCTCCTTGACGACGTCGCGCTGGTTGTCGAGATTCTCCTGCGTCACGGCGTCGAGCAGGTGGCCGTGCCGGTCGGCCTCGAGCCACAGCGCGAGGTCGAGCGCGCCTGTCGGCACCGTCTCGAAGTAGTTCGTGCGGTCGAACCACGTCGTCGCGTTGAGGCGCGCCCCCTGCGCCATGAGGGCCGAGAAGTGCTCCCCCGAGGCGACGTTGCGGCTGCCCTGGAACATGAGGTGCTCGAAGAGGTGGGCGAACCCGGTGCGCCCCGGGGTCTCGTGGCGCGAGCCGACCCCGACCCAGAGGTTGACGGCGACGTTGGGCACCGTGTGGTCCTCGGAGACGACGACGCGCAGGCCGTTGGCGAGGGTCCGCTCGACGATGGGATAGGAGATCGGGGTCACCTCCTCAACCTACGTGACACCCCCGACCGCCACCCGTCGGTCTCCCCCTGCGGGAGCGTGCGGGAGCGTGACGTGAGCGTGTCGGGAACCCGGCGGCGACCCGCCGACGTCCTCGCCCTGCGGGGCGGGCGGGAACGTACCCTCGTCCCCAGGCAGGCGGGACACGTGCAGCGACGGGGGGATGCCGGTGAGCGAGCGACCGGGGGACGTGCAGATCGACTCGAGCCAGGCCGCGACGCTCAACGCCGCCGCGTGGCTGCGTCATTGGGGCCACCCGGACGCCCAGGCGACCGACCGCGGGGCCGACGGGGCGGTCGACGTGTGGTCGACGACGGCGCTGGCCCGGGTCTCGTTCGAGGCCGCGCCGGTCGGGGCCGACACCGTGGCCGCCGTCGTGGCGGCGGCCGCCCGTGACGGAGGCAAGCGGCCCTACGTCTTCTCCGGCGCCGGCTTCACCGCGCAGGCCGTGGCCCACGCCGACGCCGTCGGGGCCGCGCTCGTCCGCTACGACCTGCGGGGCGGGGTGACGCCGGCGAGCTCGGCCGCCCCCGGTCTCGGGGTCGTCCCGGGGGCGGCCGGTGTGCCGCCCACCGCTCCCCTGCCGACGTCGGTGGACGCCGAGGCCAGGCACCGCCTGCTGCTTCGGGCGTTGCCGTCCTTCCCCCGCGACCAGGTGCGGTGGTGGACCAGGACCGCGTACGAGCACTCGGTCTCGAGCCGGTCGGCGCCGGCCGGCGGCTGGTGGCGGCGCAACTGGACGTTCACCGCCGCCGGTGTCCTCGGCCTGTCGACGGTCAACAACATCGCCCAGGCGGCCACCGAGACGATCCCCGCCAACCCGGGCGGCAACGTCACCACGCTCTTCATCGCCGGGGGCCTGACCTTCCTCGGCGTGCGTCGGCGTCGGCGGGCGGAAGCCTGGCGTCGGCACCAGGCCCGGCCGACGGGCGTGCACGAGCTGCCCAGCGAGGTCGCCGACGTCGTGCTCAACCTGCCGACCGTCGCCCACCACGGCGCCCCGTCGACGGTGGCGCAGTTCGAGCGGGTGCGGGCCGAGCTCGACTCCTACCTCGAGGAGGGCGAGTTCGTCACCGACGCGCTCGTCTGGGCCTACTACGTCCGGCCCCAGTCGGCCGGCACGCTGCGAGACTGGGTCGACTCCCGCCCGGCCCGGATGGCCCAGGTGCCGCGCGGCTGGTGACGCCAGCGTCACGGCCGCCCTCGCGACCTGTCTGACGGCTGCGGCCGCGGCGACAGGCTCAGGGAACGACGAAGGCCCGGACCGTGTGGTCCGGGCCTTCGTCGTGACACGTTGGTAGCGGGGGCAGGATTTGAACCTGCGACCTCCGGGTTATGAGCCCGGCGAGCTACCGAGCTGCTCCACCCCGCGTCGGTGATCCCTACGGTACAAGACCGCGGCGGTCACACCAAATCGCGTCGTGCAGCAGCCCGGCCCGGCTACGGGTTGCCCGTCGCGGTGTCGCGCGGCGAGGCCCCGACAGCGCGCTCGAGCGCCGCCTTGAGCTTCTCCTGCGCGGCGCCGTAGGCGGTGAAGTCGCCCGCCTTGAGGGCGGCCTGACCCTCGGCGTACGCCGTCTCGGCGTCCTGCAGCGCCTGCTGCAGCACGGCCGGGTTCGGCGTCCCCGACGGGGCGGGGGTGCTCGCCGACGGGGCCGGCGACGACGGGGTGGCGCTCGGCGTGCCCGACGGCGTCCCGCTGGGGGTGCCGGTCGGGGTGTCCGGCGTCTCGGTGCCGTTGTCACCGGCGTTCGCGCCCGACTCGCCCCCGAAGAGGTCGTTGAGCGCCGCGTCGAGCGAGCCGGCCCACGCGATCTTCGAGCCGAACGCCACGGCCACCGCCGACAGGCGCGGGTAGGAGCCCGACCCGGCCGACTTCGCCTGCACGTAGATGGGCTGCACGTAGAGCAGGCCACCGCCGACGGGCAGGGTCAGCTGGTTGCCGAAGATGACGTTGGCGCCGGTCGAGCTCGTCGTCGAGATGAACTGCGCGAGGGTCAGCTGTCGGCCCAGGCTCGCGTCGTTCGAGGTCACCGTCGAGCTGCGCATGTCGTTGTAGACCTGCCCCGGGCCCTTGACGTTCTGCCCCGTCGTCTCGAGCAGCCTCAGGGTGCCGTAGCTGCTCGACTTCTTGCCGTCCTCGCTGCCGGCGTCGCCGTCGACCGCGATGAAGCCCGAGAGCACGTTGCGGTCACCGGTCGGCATGAAGGTCGAGGTGAGCGAGAAGGCGGGCGCGCTCTGCCCCGGCATGGCGAGGGACAGGTAGTACGGCGGCTGCACCGGGTTGACGAGCGCGGCCTGCTGCTGCGTCGGGTCGTCGGGCACGCGCCAGAAGTTCTGGCCGCCGTAGAAGGAGTTGGCGTCGGTGTCGTGGTAGCGCGTGAGCAGCTGGCGCTGCACCTTGAAGAGGTCCTCGGGGTAGCGCAGGTGCTGCATGAGGGAGCCCTTGATGTCCGAGAGCGGCTTGACGCTGTCGGGGAAGATCGACATCCAGGCCTTCAGCACCGGGTCGCTCTCGTCCCACTGGTAGAGCGTGACGGTGCCGTCGTACGCGTCGACGGTCGCCTTGACCGAGTTGCGCACGTAGTTGACCTGGCCGGCCTGCACGGCCTGCACCGAGCGGCGAGTGCTCGTCACGGCGTCCTCGGTGACGCTGTCGAGGGTCGTCATCTCCGAGTACGGGTAACCGGAGGAGGTCGTGTAGCCGTCGAGCACCCACAGCACGCGACCGTCGACGATCGTCGGGTAGGCGTTGCCGTCGAGCGTCAGCCACGGCGCGACGCGCTGCACCCGCTCGCGCGGGGTGCGGTGGTCGAGGATGCGCGAGTCGTTGGTGACGGCATCCGACAACAGGAAGTTGATCTCGCGGTACTTGACCGCGTAGGCGATCCGCTTGACCGCGTCGAGCTGCACGCCGCCGAGCCCGTCGTACTCGTTCGTCTTCTGACCGGTGCCGGCGGGGTCCGGGAAGTCGAACTCCTTCTTGCCGCCGCCGACGATGGAGTACTCGGGCGAGCTCTCACCGAAGTAGATGCGCGGCTGGTAGTCGCCGAGCAGGCCCTTGCTACCGATCTGCGACTCGATGAAGGTCGGCTCGCCGTTGTCCTCACGGGTGTTGCCGCGAGCAGCGACGAGGCCGTAGCCGTGCGTGTACACCGTGTGGTCGTTGAGCCAGTTGCGCTGCCCGTCGGGCACGCCGTCGAGGTCGAGCTCGCGCGCGGCCACGACGGTGTCGGTCGAGGTGCCGTCGATGTCGTAGCGGTCGACGTCGAGCACGTCGGCGAACTGGTAGTAGCCCTTGCTCGCCTCGAGCTGCTTGAACGTCGGGCTGACGACGTTGGGGTCGATGAGCCGGATGCCGGGGACGGTCGCCGCGTCGGCGGCGAGCTGCCCGGGGGCGGCGACGTCCTTGGTGCTGTAGCCCTTGACCTCGGTCGCGTCGAATCCGTAGGCGGCCCGGGTCGCGTCGATGTTGCGCTGGATGTACGGCACCTCGAGCGACTTCTCCGAGGGCTTGACCTTGAGCGACTGCACGAGTGCCGGGTAGATGCCGCCGACCGCGACGACGATGACGGCGAGGGTGGCGACGCCGACGACGGGCAGGCGCCACGAGCGGGTCCAGATGACGGTGAGGAAGAGGACGGCGCACATGACGGCGGCCAGCGCGAGGATGCCCTTCGTCGGGATGACGGCGTGCGACTCCGTGTACTGGATGCCGGTCATGCGCGTCGACTGCGCGGTGGCGAGGTTGTAGCGGTCGACCCAGAAGCCGACGGCGCGCACGAGCACGAGCGCGGCCGCGATGACCGACAGGTGCACGCGGGCGGCCTGCGTCGAGCGCGTGCGCTGCCCGGCGACGATGCCGCCGTAGAGGTAGTGCACGAACGCCGCGACGATGAAGCCGATGACGAGCACCATCGTCAGGAAGCCGATGACGAAGTTGATCCACGGCAGGGTGAAGACGAAGAAGCCGATGTCCATCTGGAACTCGGGGTCCGTCGTGCCGAACGGCGTGCCGTTGCGCCAGAGCAGGAAGGTGTCCCACTGCGTGGCGGCCGACAGGCCGGCGAAGAGGCCGATGGCGAGCGGAGCGGCGATCGTCACGGTGCGGCGCATCGGCTCGACGACCTGGCGGTAGTGCTCCATCGCCTGGGTGTCGGGCGACGGCGCGTAGATCGGCCGGTTGCGGTAGGCGAAGTGGATGCTCGACCAGACGACGGCCGCCATGACGAGGCCGCCGACGACACCGAGCGCCACCTTGGCGACGATCTGCGTCGTGAACACGCCGGTGAAGGACACCGACTGGTACCAGAGCACCTCGGTCCAGAACTGGGCCGCGATGGCGAGCGCCACCGCGATCGCGGCCGCGACGACGAGCGCCGTCACGAGGGGCCGCCGGTTCGGGGGCTGCTGGGCCGCCTCGGGTCGTCGGGGCGGGCTCGGCTCGCCGCCGCCGGAGCTGGGCCGGGGTGGGCCGAAGTCGCTGTCACTCACGTGGTGTCTCGCCTCGTCGGGCTGGGCATGGTCGGGCGTGCCGGGCGGGACACGTGCGTACACCTGCGTGCAGATGCCCTCGACGGGATGCCGTAGGGGTGACCGCCCGCGCACACCTTAACCCGGGTCCGCGACGGTTCCGTGGGGCTGAGGGGCGCTCCCCCGGGAGCGTGACGACAGTGTGACCGACCCGTGACCGGGAGGTCGCCGGGCACCGTGACGGACGCGTGCGGCACGATGGGCGCGTGAGCTCGCAGCCGGTCATCGACCCCCTCTCCGTCGCCGCCCTCGACACCGAGCGCCACGTCGCCGCCGCGGGGTGGGACCAGCCCGCCCGGCTGTTCGCGCTCGTGCGTACCGCCGAGCTGCTGCGCCGTGAGCCCCAGCTCGAGGCCCAGATGGGTGCGTCCGACCGCGCCGAGGGCGCGCTGACCGCGATCGAGCAGGAGGGGCTGCCGACGACGACCTCGCTCGAGACCCTCCTCGGGCGACTGGCCTGGCCCGACGAGGTCGACGGCTGCGCCTTCGCCATCGAGCGCATGGTCGTGCCGCCGGAGGCCGAGCGCGACCTGCCCGCCCGCAGCGAGGCGGCCGTCGAGGCGCTCGCGAAGCACCCGGACCGCAAGGACGTCCGGCTGCTCGTCGCCGTGCTGCGCGACGGCAGCTCGATCTGCCTGCTGCGCCAGCGCGACCACGACTCCGACGACGCCGTCGCGACGGGCAAGGACATCGCCCCCGGCATCGTCGAGGCGCTGCGGGCCAGCCTCACCCCCTGACGGGTCCTGCCCCCCTGCGGTCGCCCGCGCCCGCCTCGACCAGGCTGCGGCTCAGCCGCTCAGCAGCGCGGTGGCTCAGCAGCGCGGCAGCGCGCCCGTGTCGCCCTTCGCGATGGCCTCGACCGCGGCCCGCCCCTGGTCGAACGTCGAGACCTTGAAGACCTCCAGCCCGTCGGGGACGTTGCCGACGACCTCGTCGCAGTTGTCGGCGGGGGCGAGGAAGAAGTCGGCGCCGCCGTCGCGCGCCCCGGCCATCTTCTGCTTGATGCCGCCGATGGGGCCCACGTCGGCGGCGTCGTCGATCGTCCCGGTCCCGGCGATGCGTCGGTCACCGGTGAGGGAGCCCTCGGTGAGCTTGTCGTAGATGCCGAGCGAGAACATCAGGCCCGCCGAGGGTCCGCCGACGGCGCCGGCGTTGATCGTCACCGTGGCAGGGAAGTCGTGGTCGAGCCGCAGGAAGGTGCCGAGCGCGGTGCGACCGTTCTGGCCGGCCACGGTCGTCACCTTCGCCTGCACGCGCTCGCCGCCCTTGCCGCCCCGGGTGACGACGACGTCGACCGGCTGCCCGACCTCGACCTTCTGCAGGCCGTCCACGACGTCCTGCGCCTGCCGCACGTCGACGCCGGCGACGCTGACGAAGCGGTCGCCCGCCCGCAGGATGCCCTTGGCCTTCGAGTCGGAGGTCAGCCCCGCCACGGTGATGTAGGTCGGGACGTCCTGCCCGATCGCCCGCAGCGCCACGGCGGTGGCCTCCTGCTGCGAGCCCTCCATCTGCACCGAGTTCTCCTCGGCGATCTGCTCCTGGGTCGCCTGGGGGTCGAAGACCTCGTCGACGGGCTGTACGTCGCGGGCCGGGTCGACCCACGCCCCGAGCACGTCCCAGAGGTCGACGGGATAGCCGGGGCCACCGGCGATGCTCACGGTGGTGAAGTCGAGCGCGCCGTCGGTCGGGTAGGTCGGCAGGCCCGAGACCGCGATGAGCGGCACCTGCTTGCCGTCCTGCTCCTGCGTGCCCAAGGTGTCGACGATCGGCCCGGGGCTCGTCACCGCGTAGGGCAGGTGCACGAGCGAGCCGGCCACGAGCACGACCAGGGCCGCGAAGAAGGCGCCGAGGGTGACCTTGTTGGCCCGGCTGAGCCGGGTGTCCTCGGGCGCCGAGGAGGCGTCACCGCCAGGGGTCGCCGGGTCGAGGTCGCGCCGGATGGTGCGCCTCACGGCAGGCCGACCCACTCGTCCGCCCCGTCGGCGAAGCGCTGGTGCTTCCAGATCGGCACGGTGGCCTTGAACTCGTCGATGAGCTCGCGGCAGACGTCGAAGGCCTCGCCGCGGTGGTGGGCGCTGACCCCGACGACGACGGCGACGTCCCCGACCTCGAGGTGTCCGGTGCGGTGCACGACGCCGATGCGCACGCTGCGCCCGTCGGCGGCCAGCCGGTCCGCGAGGGCGCGCGCGGTCTCGGCGGCCTGCGGGTGCGCGGAGTAGTCGAGGTGGGCCACGACGTCGGGCTCGCCGTCCTCCCTGCCGTCGTGGTCGCGCACGGTGCCGACGAAGAGGCAGATGCCGCCGGCCGTGGGGTCCGAGACGCTGTGGAGCACCTCGTCGACGGACAACGGGGTCTCTCGGATCTCGGCCAGCACGACGGTCACGTGCGTCATCGTATGTGGCCGGCCTCGGCGACCACGCGGTGTCACCCGGTGTCACCCCGGTGTCACCCCGGACTCGATGCGGACCCGACGTGGGCGCGACGCGGGGGCACCTCGCCCGGATGCCGGTCGGCCGCGTCCCGAGGGAACCAAACGGCCGCCCCCGTGGTTGTCTTGGACAGGCCACAGGCCGGCACCACCACTTCAGCCAGGAGCATCCCATGTCCGACATCCGGGGGCCGCACGACGGCCCTGACGACGGCCGCGACGACGACCGCGACGACGAAGCCGGCCTGCCCGACCTGCAGGGGATGAACCCCGCCGACCTCGGCGCCATGCTCGAGCAGGTGCTCGGCGAGGCGGTCAACAACCCCGAGCTCGCCGAGGCCATGCGCGGCATGGGCGTCGACCCCAGCGACCCGCGCACGCAGGCCGCGATGAAGGCGCAGCTCGGCACCTTCATGGCCGCCCAGCAGTCGCCCACCGGCTCGCGCGACCTCGCCACCGAGGTGGCGCGCAAGCACGTCGCCGCGACCGAGGGCAACGACGTGCACGACCCGGCGGCCGCGCGGGCCATCGACGACGCCGTGGCCGTCGCCACGCTGTGGCTCGACGAGCAGACGACGTTGGCCGCGCCGGCCTGGCGCGCCCTCGGGCTGTCGCGGGCGGAGTGGGTCGAGGCGACGATGCCGCGGTGGTTCCAGCTCGTCGAGCCCGTGTCCGAGGGCGTGACCGCCGCGACGTCCGAGGCGCTGCGCAAGCAGGTCCGCGACCTCGGGCCGGAGGCGTTCGGCGACGAGATGCCGCCCGGTATGCCCGCCGGCTTCGACCCCGCCAAGATGGTCGAGCAGTGGGCCCCGATGCTCGGCAACCTCAGCCGCCAGATGTTCGCCGCGCAGCTCGGACAGGCCGTGGGCACCCTCGCCACCGAGGTCGTCGGCGCGACCGAGGTCGGCCTGCCCCTCACCGAGCGTGGCGTCGTGGCCCTGCTGCCCGGCAACGTCCGGCTCATGGCCGACGCCCTCGAGATCGACGTCGCCCAGGTGCGGCTCTACCTCGCGGTGCGCGAGGCCGCCCGGGTGCGCCTCTTCTCCGAGGTGCCGTGGCTCGGTCCGCAGCTCATCTCGGCGGTCGACGACTACGCCCGCAACATCACCATCGACACCGAGGCCATCGAGTCGGCGCTGACCACCATCGACGCCACCGACCCCGAGGCGCTGCGAACGGCCTTGCAGGGCAACCTGTTCCGACCGCAGCCGACCTCGGCGCAGCGGGCCGCGCTCGCCCGCCTCGAGACCCTGCTCGCCCTCGCCGAGGGCTGGGTCGACCACGTCACCGACCGCACGACCTCGAAGCACCTGCCTCAGTCCGCCGCGCTCGCCGAGACGATCCGTCGGCGCCGCGTCGGCGGGGCCGCGCAGAAGACCTTCGCCGGGCTCGTGGGCCTCGAGCTCTCCCCCCGGCGCCTGCGCGACGCGGCGAACCTCTGGGCCGCGCTCGAGCGCGCCGGTGGCGCCGAGGCGCGTGACGGTCGCTGGGCGCACCCCGACCTCGCCCCGACCGCGGCCGACCTCGACGACATCATCGGCTTCGTCGAGCGGTGCACCGGCTCGCGGCCGGATGGCGTCCCCACCGGCGTGACGGGCTCCCGGCCCGACGGTGACGACGACGGGACGGCCACGCCCTCAGACTCCGCCACCGGCTCGGCGGGGTCGGCGGGCTCCAGCTCGAGCGACGCGGGTGACGCTGCCGGTCCGCCTACCGACGACGCCGCGGCCCTGCTCGCCTCCGCCGACCTCGGGGCCGACCTCGACGCGGTGCTCAAGGGCATCCTCGACGACGCCGACCGCGAGCGCCGCGAGGGCGGGGCGGCACCGGGCGACACGGGTCACGAGACGGGCGACGCCGACGACGCCGCCGACGACGACGACGACGACGACGACGACGACGACGACGACGACGACGACGACACTCCCCCGTCCCGGGCGTGACCACGACCCCACCGGGCGGGCCGACCGGCTTCGCCCGGCTGCACACCGACGCCCTCGAGCGGCTCACCGCCTGGGCCCCGCCCGACGACCGGCAGGCAGGCCTGCGTGACGAGTTCGTCGCCCACCTGAGGGCCCATCCCGACGCCATGAGCAAGCAGGGCCCGCCGGCGCACCTCACCGGCAGCGTCCTCGTGCTCGACCCCACCGGCGAGCACGCCCTGCTCACCCTCCACCGCCGGGCCCGGCGCTGGTTCCAGCTCGGGGGCCACTACGAGGCCGGTGACGCGAACGTGCTCGCCGCCGCGACGCGGGAGGCCCGCGAGGAGTCAGGCCTGCCCCACGTCACGCCGCTGCCGCAGGTCGCCCAGCTGGACCGTCACGTGCTCGCCGGCGACTTCGGCACGTGCCACGAGCACCTCGACGTGCGCTTCGTCGCCGTCGCGGGCCCCGGCGCCCAGGCCGTCGTCAGCGACGAGTCGCTCGACCTGCGCTGGTGGCCGGTCGACGCGCTGCCCGAGGACAGCCGCGACGAGCTGGCGCCGCTCGTCGCAGCCGGGCGGCGTCTGCTGGCCGGCGCCGCGACGGCCCCGTCGTCAGTCGTCGCCGATGGCCAGGCCTGACGCCGCCGACACCCCCTGGAGGTAGCCACGGGCCCGCTCGAGGCGCGGGTAGCCCTGCAGCCGCGCCCAGAAGGCGGGGCCGTGGCCCGGTTCGAGCAGGTGCGCCAGCTCGTGCAGCAGCACGTAGTCGACGACCCAGCCGGGCATGCTGCGCAACGTGTCGGACAGCCGGATGGAGCGGTCGCCCGGGGTGCACGACCCCCACCGCGTCGTCATCGTCGAGACCCACCGCACCGACGCCGGCACCGCTGTGCCACTGAGGAACTCACGTGACAGCTCGAGCGCACGACGGTGCAGGTCGTCGTCGGTGCGCGAGCGCCGCTGCTCGGAGGCGGACACCCGCTGCACCATCGTGCGCAGCCACCGCCCCTCCTCCGCCCGGCTCATGCGGGCGGGCACGAGCACGACGAGCCGCCCCTCGTGGCGGTAGGCCGAGACGGTGCGCCGGCGCCGGGCACTGCGACGCACCTCGACGTCGACGCCGTCGACGACGGTGCGCTCGACGGCATCCTTCGCGGTGGGCATGAGTGAAGGGTAGGCGCCGGGGCCGACACCGCCGGGAGGCCGTGCACAGGGCCGCGCCGTGCTCACGACACGGGGCACCGGCGTGAGTTCGTGCTCAGCGTGCTCTAGGGTGATCGGAGCCTAGGCGCCCGTCGGATGGGTGCCAGCATCGAGGAGACACAATGGCCGACGAGACCTACAAGGGCGAGTTCTACTGCGTCAAGTGCAAGGAGAAGCGCGAGGCCGAGGGCAAGGTTGTCGTGTCCGACAACGGCCGTCGCATGGCCAAGGGCCAGTGCCCCGTGTGCGGCACCAACCTCAACCGCATCCTGGGCAAGGCCTGACGGCCCCTCCGGCATCGCGGTAGCACCGCAGCCGACGAGAGGGACGCGACCGACCGGTCGCGTCCCTCTCGCACGTCCGGGGGCCTGTGGACGACGCCGTCCGACCGGCCACGCCCGATGGCAGCCTGTGCCCGGGGCGGCACGGCGACGGTGAGGGAGCAGGTGGTCATGCGATGACCGATCGGATGCCGGGTGGCCGCCCCGGCGGGACGACGTCCCCGGCGTGGGCGCCCTCCCCCGGGAGCCGGGCGCACATCCCGGGCGGGCTTCGGCCCCTCGTGCGGGCACCCGGGGAGGTGCAGTTCGGCCTGACCGCCCGCGGGCCCATCGTCTCGGGCCTGACGACGGCCGAGATCGGGCTGCTCTCGCGGCTCGACGGGCGGCAGGCGGTCGCGGGCACGTTCCGCGACGCCGCCGACGCGGGGGTGGCGGCGGCGCGGTGGCACGAGCTGCTCGACCTGCTCCGGCGCCTCGAGGTGCTCCGGGTGGCGCCCGCCGACGACGGACCGCTGCCCGTCGGCATCGAGGGCGAGGGGCCGCTCGCCGACTCCGTGTCGCGGGCCCTGCGCCGCTCCGGCCTCGTCCCGGTGCCGTCCCGTCCCGGGGCCGCGCCCGCTCCCCCGGTCGAGCCGGCGCCCGTGCTCGTCGTCCTCGTCGGCTCCCCCGCGGTGGACCCCCGACGGGGCGACCCGTGGCTGGCCGCCGGCGTTCCGCACCTGCCGGTGTCTCCGGGCGGCGGCCACGCCACCGTCGGCCCGCTCGTCAGCGGGCGGCGCCAACCGTGCCTGTGGTGCCTGGACCGGCACCGCAGCGACCGGGACGCAGCGTGGCCGACCGTCATGGCGCAGGCCGCGACGCCGGCCCCGGCGTCTACCGGGGCACTGGGAGCGGTGGATCCACTCGCCCGCCCACCGGCATCCGGGCCGCCGCGTCACGCCGGCGTCCCTCCGGGCAGCGGCGACGTCGTCGACCCGGCCCTGGCCGACGTCGTGGCCGGCAGCGTGGCCGCCATCGCCCGCAGCCTCGTCGACGGCCACCGGCCCCCGCCCGGCGTCTCGGTCGACGTCTGCCTGCCCTGGCCGCGGATGGACCACCGTCGCTGGCAGGTGCACCCCGCGTGCGACCGCCACGGGGCGGCCCCCGCCGACACCGACTCCGACCCCGACTCCGACCCCGGCAGCACGGACGCGGCGCCGCCGGGGCTCGCGCGGCGGCAGCACCCGGTGGGGCGTGGACGCGCGCCGCACCTCGTCTAGAGTCGAGAGGGAGCACGACCGAGCCGACGAGGAGGTGACGCCATGACGGATCTGCCCCGCAAGGCCGTCGTCCGCAGCGCGCGTCTCGCCAGCGTCCCACTCGGCCTCGCCGGCCGCACCGCGCTCGGCTTCGGCAAGCGCATCGGGGGCAAGCCGGCCGAGGTCGTCGCCGCCGAGCTGCAGGCCCGCACGGCGCAGCAGCTCTTCCAGGTGCTCGGCGAGCTCAAGGGCGGGGCGATGAAGTTCGGCCAGGCCCTGTCGATCTTCGAGGCCGCCTTCCCCGAGGAGATGGCCGGCCCCTACCGCGCCATGCTCACCAAGCTGCAGGACAGCGCGCCGCCGATGCCGGTCGCCTCGGTCCACGGCGTGCTCCGGGCCGAGCTCGGGTCCTCCTGGCGCAGCCGGTTCACCGCCTTCGACGACCAGCCCGTGGCGTCCGCCTCGATCGGCCAGGTGCACCGCGGTGTGTGGGCCGACGGGCGCGAGGTCGCCGTCAAGATCCAGTACCCGGGCGCCGGCGCGGCCCTCATGAGCGACATCAAGCAGCTGTCGCGGGTGGCCAAGGTGGCGACCTCGTGGGTGCCCGGCATCGAGATCGGCCCGATCCTCGACGAGCTGCGCGAGCGGATGGCCGAGGAGCTCGACTACCGCCTCGAGGCGAGCTCGCAGGAGACGTTCGCCACGGCGTTCGACGACGACCCCGACTTCGCGGTCGCCCACGTGCTCGAGGGCACCGAGCACGTCATCGTGTCGGAGTGGATGGACGGCGTCCCGCTCTCGCGCATCATCACCGACGGCGACCAGCAGCAGCGTGACGACGCGAGCTCGCTCTACCTCGAGTTCCTCCTCGCCGGCCCGGCCGAGACGGGTCTGCTGCACGCCGACCCGCACCCCGGCAACTTCCGCATGCTGCCCGACGGCCGCCTCGGCATCATCGACTTCGGCGCCGTCAACCGGCTCCCCGACGGGATGCCGCCGGAGATCGGCCGGCTGCTCACCCTCGGGCTGGAGGGCGGGGCCGACGGGGTGCTCGCCGGCCTGCGCGAGATCGGCTTCGTCCGCGAGCGCATCGACCTCGAGCCGGAGCGGCTGCTCGACTACCTCGAGCCCTTCCTCGCCCCGTTCCGCACCGACGAGTTCACCTTCAGCCGCGACTGGCTGCGGGGCGTCTTCGCCCACATCAACGACCCGCGGCAGCCGAACTACGCCGTCGCGTACAAGCTGAACCTGCCGCCCGAGTACGTCCTCATCCACCGGGTGTGGGGCGGCGGCATCGGGGTGCTCAGCCAGCTGGGCGGCACCGTGCGCGGGCGTGAGATCGTCGACGCGCTCCTGCCGGGAGCCGACCTGCCGCCCGTCGAGGCCTGAGGCGGGCCGCGGCGGGAGCCGCCGACCGACCCCGGACAGGCGAAACCGCGGGTGACGTGCGCGTCACCCGCGGCTGCCTCACTGCGTCCTGCTGTCGTTCCTGGGCTGGTTCCTGCCGTGCTTCCTGTCGTACTCCCTGTGGTGGGTGGGCGGCGGCGCCGTCCCTCCCGGGCTCGCTCAGTCGGCGTGTCGGCGACTGTCGCGGATCTGCAGGGCGATGAGCCTGGCACTGCGGCGAACTCCGCTGCGGTCGTGCCGGCGGCGCTGTGCCTGGATCCGTTCGCGAGCCAGCATCTCGAGCTGGTTCATGTCGTTCTCCTGGTCGTGGGTCGGATGCGGGCATCCGTGGGTGGTGGTGCGGGGTGGCCGTGGTCGTCGGGTCGGACCCGACCGGCCGGTGCGGTGTGCGCACGGTGGGCGGTCCTCAGGCCGCCACCGGGTGCTTGCGGGGGCGTCCCCGCGGCCGCTTGCGGGGCACGACGACGCCCTGGACGAGCAGCTGCCCGCCCCAGACGCCCCAGGGCTCCTGCCGCTCGAGCGCCCCGGCGAGGCACTGGGTCCGGGCGGGGCAGAGCCCGCACAACGTCTTGGCGAACTCGACGTCGTCGGGTCGCTCGGCGAACCAGAGCTCGGCGTCGTAGTCGCGGCACGGGATCGTCTCCCCGACCTGCTGCGCCTGGGTGCGCAGGTCGATCAGCTCGCTCAGCTGCATCGTTCTCACCTCCGTCTCGGGAGCGCCCGGTCGGGGCGCCACCTGTTCGCTCTCGGGCCGCAGACCCGCGCCGGTGTGGCGGGTCTCCGGGGTGCTGGTCTGGATGCGCGGGGTCATCTCGGGTCCTGGTCTGTCGGGCACCGTGCGGTGCGTCGGCTGTGCTGCTGGATGCGGTGGTGCTGCTCGGCGCCGGAGCGCCCCGGGACGACAGAAAGGCCGCGAGCCCGGTGATGTCGGGTTCGCGGCCTGGGGTGAGGCTCAGGTCTGGGTCAGACCGGGGGCCTCCCCGAGGGGGAGCGAACGACATCGGTGGCCATGAAGGCGGAGTAGGCGAGGGCCGAGACCTCTCCCGTGAACGGGACGGTGGCATCTCCCGTGAACGGGACGGTGGCATCGACGCGGACGCCGGCGGCGTCACGCGCGACGGCGCCGAGGACGCTGCCGAGACCCAGGCCGGTGTCCGTGGTGCTGCCCGTGATCGGGCCGGCGAAGGACACAGCGGTCCCCTGGGCCGGCACACGGACGGCTGCACGCAGGAGACGGCCGTCGACGCGCAGACGCGCGGAAGCAACGCAGCGGGCTGCGTTCTTCGTCATCGTGGTGCTGTCCATGTGGCCGACCTCCTCACCGTGTCTCGTGGTCCCCCGGCGGTAGCCGATACCCCTGGGGCCTGTCCCGACAAGGGTAGGGGCCCCGCGTCAGGGGGGACAACCGATTTACGCGCCTTTTCCGAACTTTTTCTGCGGCGACCCCACCGGTCCGCGAATCACGTTGTCGCAGAACGACTTTCGAGCAGCTCTTGCGGGTCGGCGCCGCCGACGACGGCGATGACGTCGGCCCCGTAGAGACCCAGCTTGCGCGCCCCGACCCCGCTGATGGCCGACAGGCCCGCCTCGTCGGACGGTGCGCTCTCGGCGATCGCCGTGAGCGTCGCGTCGGTGAAGACGACGAAGGCGGGCACGCCGGCCTCGCGGGAGACGGCGAGCCGCCAGGCCCGCAGCCGCTCGTAGGTCGCCTCGTCGTACGTGGGCGGGCAGCTGTCGCAGCGGCCGGTCTTGCGCTGGGCGGCGGTCGTCAGCTCGGCCCCACAGCCACGGCACGTGCTGCGGGCGGCCACCTTGGGCGAGGAACGGCGCGAGCCGCCCGACGGTGCGGTCGGCCGGGCGCCGTCGCCGAGGATGCCGGCGGCCGGCGCGAGGAAGCGCGAGACCCGGCGGCCGGCGCGACCGCCGGGGTTGCGCGCCGCGGCCCACGACAGGTGCAGGGCCCGCCGGGCGCGCGTCACCCCGACGTAGAGGAGGCGGCGCTCCTCCTCGATCGCGGCCTCCCCCTCGGCCATCGAGATCGGCAGCAGCCCGTCGGAGGCGCCGACGAGGAAGACGGTGTCCCACTCGAGTCCCTTGGCGGCGTGCAGGCTGGCGAGGGTGACGCCTTGGACCGTCGGCGCGTGCTGCTCGGCGGCCCGTCGGTCGAGCTCGGCGACGAGCTCGGGCAGCCTCGCCTCGGGTGAGGTGACGGACAGGTCGTCGGCGAGCGAGGCGAGCGCCGACAGCGACTCCCACCGCTCACGGGTGGCGCCGCCGCCCGACGGCGGCGACTCGGTCCACCCGGCGCCGGTGATGACGTCGCGCACGAGGTGGCCGAGCGGCTTCTCACCGTCGTCGGAGCGGGCCGCCCCGCGCAGCAGCAGGATCGCGTCGCGCACCTCCTTGCGGGCGAAGAAGCGCTCACCGCCGCGGACGAGGTAGGGCACCCCGGCATCCGTCAGCGCCGACTCGACGGCCTCGGACTGCGCGTTGATGCGGAACAGCACGGCGATCTCGGCGGCGGGGTGGCCCTTGTCGACGAGCTCGCGCACCCGCTGGGCGACGGCGGCCGCCTCGGCGACGTCGTCGGCGTGCTGGGTCAGGGTGGGCGCCGGTCCCTTCTCGCCCTGCGCGACGAGGCGCACCGCCGCCCGCCGCGCGGCGACGGGGCCGGCGCCGATGACGGTGTTGGCGAGGTCGACGACCTGCGGGCTGGAGCGGTAGTTGCGCACGAGCTTCACGGTGCGCGCGGACGGGAACCGCTTCGTGAAGCCGAGCAGGTGCTGGGGGCTCGCACCGGTGAAGGAGTAGATGGTCTGCGACGGGTCGCCGACGACGACGAGGTCGTCGCGCTCGCCGAGCCACGTGTCGAGCAGTCGCTGCTGCACGGCGTTGACGTCCTGGTACTCGTCGACGACGAAGTGGCGGTACTGCCCGCGGACCGTGCGGGCGATGTCGTCACGCTCGTCGAGGATGCCGACGGTGGTGAGCAGGACGTCCTCGAAGTCGATGACACCGCGCCGCTGCAGCACCTCGCCGTACGCCTCGAAGAGGCGGGCCATGGCGGTGAGGTCGAGGCCCGGCGGCTCACGCCCGGCAGCCCGTGCCCCCGCGACGTACGAGCCGGGGTCGAGCAGGTTGACCTTGGCCCACTCGATCTCGCCGGCGAGGTCGCGGATCGTCGTGCGGTCGAACTGCAGCCGCAGGCGCCCGGCCGCCTCGGCGACCGCCGACGCCTTCTGCGGCAGCACCTCGGGGGCGGCCCCACCGACGGCCTGCGGCCAGAAGAAGTGCAGCTGGCGCAGGGCGGCGGCGTGGAAGGTGCGGGCCTGCACCCCCTGCACCCCGAGCCCCCGCAGGCGGGTGCGCATCTCGCCGGCCGCCCGGGCGGTGAAGGTGAGGGCGAGCACCCGCTGGGGCTGTACGAGCCCCGAGTGGGCGGCGTAGGCGATGCGGTGGGTGATGGCCCGGGTCTTGCCGGTGCCCGCGCCGGCGAGCACGCAGACGGGCCCGGGCTCGGCGAGGGCCACCTCGCGCTGCTCGGGGTCGAGCCCGGCGAGCACCTCGTCGGCGCCACCCGGGGCGCTCAGGACCGCCCCGCTCGGGACGGGCCCGCGGCCCACGGCGAGCGCCGTGGTCGCCGGGAGGATGCGGGCGGGACCATGACATCATCCTGTCACCGGCCGCCGACGCCCTCGACGGCGGCGCCAGCACGAGGAGCACCGGTGAGCGACGAGCAGCAGACGACCGACGGCACGACGGACGGCCGCACGGGCCGGACGCCGGACCTCACCCCGCCCGGCGGCTCGGTGACGATGTTCACGACGTCGTGGTGCGGCTACTGCGCCCGGCTCAAGAGACAGCTGACGCGCGAGGGCGTGCCGTTCACCGAGGTCGACATCGAGCGCAACCCCGAGCACGTCGACTTCGTCGAGCACGTCAACGGGGGCAACCGCACCGTGCCGACCGTGCTCTTCCCCGACGGCACCGCGGCCACCAACCCGTCCGCGGCGCAGGTCCGCGAGCGTCTCGGGGCCTGAGCACGGCCCGCAGGCCCGCGCCCCTCGCGCCCCCGGAACGGCCTCAGAAGGTGCGGCCGCCGACGTCCTCGACGGGGTGGCCGAGCCAGTGCTCGATGAGCCGCTTCGCGATCGAGATCCCGCTCGGCGTGCGGATCTCGTCGGCACGCAGGGCCGCCCGGTACTCGTCGCGACTGACCCAGCGCGCCTCGGCCATCTCGACGGGGTCGAGCACGAGGGTCGGGTCGCTCGTGCGCGCCGTGAAGCCGACCATGACGGATGCCGGGAACGGCCAGGGCTGGTTGCCGAGGTAGCGGGCGTCGTCGACGACGACACCGACCTCCTCGCGCACCTCGCGGGCGACCGCCGCCTCGAACGACTCGCCGGGCTCGACGAAGCCCGCGAGCACCGAGAAGCGGCCCTCGGGCCAGTGCGGCGCCCGGCCGAGCAGCAGCCGGTCGTCGGGGTCGATGACCGACATGATGACGGCGGGGTCGGTGCGCGGGTAGTGCTCGCTGCCGTCGGCGGTGCAGCGGCGCACCCACCCGGCGTGCACGACCTCGGTCGGGGCGCCGCAGCGCGGGCAGTGGGTGTTGCGGGCGTGCCAGTTCGCGAGCGCGAGGGCCGTCGTGAAGATGCCGGCGTCCTCGTCGCCGAGGCGCTCCCCCGACTCGCGCAGGCCGACCCACGCGTCGTCGCTGCCGTCCGACCAGTCGGCGCTGTCGGGCTCCATGGGGTCGGCGACGACCACGAGGTGGGCGTGGCCCGCCGGGTCGCGGCCGAGGTCGATGACGAGCCGGTCGGCGTCCGAGGCCAGCGGCGCCCGGACCGCGAGGCGCGTCGTGCCGCCGTCGCCGGATGCCGTCTCGAGCAGCTCGCCGCGCAGCTCGTGCACGAAGGTGGCGGGGTCGGCGAGCAGCCGGCCGAGCAGACCCTCGTCGCGCCGCTCGTTGCCGGCCCGGTCGAGCGTCCCCCTCGACAGGGCGAGGTCGCGCAGCACGTCGGTGGTGGTCACGGGCTCCATGTCGCGCGTCGTCCGGGTGGTCGTCTCGGGGGTCTCTGGCACCCGGCCAGCGTAGGCGCGGGGCCGGGCCCACCGGCATCCGACCTGCTCGTCGCCGGGCACCTCCCACCGGGAGGGCGAGCGGCCGAATACCGTGGGGCCGTGACCCGCAGCCCGCTGTTCCTCGCCGCCCTGGCCAGCTCGGCGGTGCCCGGGCTCGACCCCGTGACCGTCGAGGGCGTGCGCCGCGGGCCCGACGACCTCTTCGAGGTCGCCTACCTCCGTGACACGCAGGACCGCCGCTGGGTCGTGCGGGCACCCGTGTCGCAGGCGGCCGGCGCCATGCTCGAGGACGTCACCACGCTCGGGACGCTGCTCTCGCGCCGCCTCGACGTCGCCGTGCCGACGGTGCGCGGACAGGTCGTCGTTCCCGAGGGCCGCGCGGTCGTGTACCTGCGCCTGCCGGGGCGCCCGCTCGACTTCTCCGCCCTGCCGCCGGGGCCGCTCGCGGGCGAGGTCGGGCGCACCCTGGCCCGCGTGCACAACCTCGACCACCTGCTCTACGACGAGTCGGGCCGGCCCGCCTACGACGCCGAGGCCCACCGCCGGCGCCAGCTGAGCGAGCTCGACCGCGCCGCCGCCACCGGGCACGTCCCGACGGCCCTGTTGAACCGGTGGGAGGACCTGCTCGAGGACGTCTCGCTCTGGCGCTTCGCCCCGTGCCCCATCCACGGCAGCTTCACCGGCGAGAACGTGCTCGCCGGCTTCTCCGACGACGCCGACGCCTCGAGCGGCACCGTCCACGGCGTGCTCGCATGGGAGGAGGCGCGGGTCGGTGACCCCGCCGACGACTTCGCCGAGCTCGTCACCCTCGCCTCGCCCGACGCGCTCGACTCGGTGCTCGAGGGCTACGCCCACGAACGTCACGAGCGACCGGATGCCGGGCTGGTGCGTCGGGCGCGCCTCGCGGGCGAGATGGCGTCGGTACGCCTGCTGCTGCGGGCCGTGTCGGCGGGTGACGTGCACCGCGTCGACGACCTCGCGGAGCAGCTGCGTGAGCTCGACGAGACCATCGAGGCCGACGACCGCCGTCACGCCGACGAGGACGCCGCCCGCGAGGAGCGGCGGCGGGCCGAGCGGGCGGAGGCCTTCGCCGCGGCGGAGGCGGCGGCCGGTCGCAGCCGACCCGAGTCGCTGCCCGACGACGCCCCGTGGGACGCGACCGTCCCCCACGACCCCTTCGCCGCGCCCGTGACCGGCACGGTCGCCACCGGCGCGGTGGCCCAGGGTCCCGACGACCCGGACGGAGTGGCAGCCGAGGGCGACGGTGCCGTCGACGGTGCCGTCGACCTTGCTGCCGACGGTGCTGCCGAGGCGGCGCCCGCGACGGCGGCGGGCCTGGGCGACGAGGGTGAGGGCGTCGGTGACCGGACCGGTGCCGCGATCCCCCGCACCGACGAGGTGGCGGTCGTCGACCGCGACGACTCCCCCTTCGAGATCGACGAGGCCGAGGCCCTGCCCCCGGTCGACGACACCAACACCGACACCGACACCGACACCGACACCGACGCCGACACCGACGCCGACGCCGCGGAGGTTCGCGACGCCGACGGGACCGGCGACCCGGTCGTCGACGAGCACGAGGGTGCGTCCGACTTCGTCCCCGTCCGCACCGACGGCTCGGGCGACCGGCCGGCCCGTACGGGCGCCGTCCGCGGGACGAAGAAGAACCGCGGCGGCCGCCGCCGCTGACGCGGGACACGGCGCCACGGCATCCGGTGTCGTGACGGCCGCCGGGGCACCGGTCAGTCGGGCAGGGTGGCGAGCAGTCCCGTCAGCGCGTCGGCGCCCGGCAGCTCGGGACGCACGGTGACGCCCTCGGCGGCGTAGAAGAAGGCGGCGTCGACCATCGACGGGTCGACCCCGCGCAGGCGGGCGAACGCCAGCGCGTAGGCCCCCAGCTGCAGCGCCCGCACGGCGGCGTCGCGACCACTGGGTCGGCGGCCCGTCTTCCAGTCGACGACGGTCCAGCCGCCGTCGTCGCGGGCGAAGACGGCGTCGATGCGGCCGCGGACGGCGATCCCGTCGAGCAGGGTCTCGACCGACAGCTCGATCTCCTCGGGCACCCGCTCGGACCACTCGCTGGCGAGGAAGTGGTCCTTCATCGTCTCGAGGTCGCCCTCGTCGGCGGCGCCGTCGTCGGCACTCCCGGGCAGGTCGAGCAGGTCGACGATGGCGGCGCGCGAGTAGTGCTCCTCGACCCAGGCGTGGAAGGCGGTGCCGCGCCGGGCCGAGGTCGCCGGGGCGGCGGGCATGGGCCGGCGCAGCGTCATGGCGAAGTCCTCGGGGTCGCGGGCGAGCGCGACGACGGCGGAGGCCGACAGGTGCCGGGGCACCTCGACCACGGGCTCGCCGCGCGACCGGCGCGCGGCCTGCTCGGCGAGCAGGAGGCGCAGGTCTGCCAGCCGGGGGTCCCGCGTCGGCGTCGTGTCGTCGTCGATGAGGTCCTGCAGCCGCTCGACGACGCCGGCGAGAGCCGCCCGGCGGTGTCCCATCGGGTCGTGCGGCCACGGGGCCGAGACCGGCTCGAGCAGGTGGGGGTTGGTCGGGGCGGCCGGCTTGCCCTTGGAGTCCTCGACGGGCTCCGGGTCGGGGAACCAGGGGCCGCGCGCGACGGCCGCGCCGAGGCCGTCGACGATCTCGATGAGGAAGCGGCTCGGGACGGACAGCGTCTTCTTCGTCGCGCCCCAGACGTGGGTGCTGAGCAGCAGGTCGGAGCGGGCGCGGGTCACGGCGACGTAGGCCAGGCGCCGCTCCTCGGCCACGGCGTGCCGGCCGCCGTCGAGGGCGAAGGCCTCGACGGCCGCACCGAGCTGCTTGCGGTCGGAGAGCGAGCGCCAGTCGAGGTGGGGCAGCCCGTCGCGGTCACCACGCAGGTCGTACGGCAGGGAGTCGAGCCCCACGAGCCAGCCCTTGTCCTTCGGGGTGCCCGAGGTCGCGTAGGCGACGGGCGAGGACCCCTGGACGACCGCCACGGACGTCGACGCGTGGTCGGGGAAGGCCCCCTCGACGAGCGCGGGCACCGCGACGACGTCCCACTCGAGACCCTTGGCGGCGTGCACCGTCAGCACCTGCACCGCGTCGGCGTCACTCTCGCTGTGGCCGGCGTCGAGGCCGCGCTCCTGGTCGCGCGCGGCCTCGAGCCAGGCGAGGAAGCCGCCCAGCGTCGGCCGGTCGGCGCTCGCCGCGTACCGGGAGGCGACGTCGGCGAAGGCGTCGAGGTGCACGCGCGCCGTCGACGCGGTGTGCTCGTGGCGGGCCAGCACCTCGATGTCGAGCCCGAGGGCGACCTCGGCCTCCGCGACGAGGTCGACGAGCGGGAGGGCCGTCAGCCGCCGCAGCCGCCGCACGGTGTCGGCGAGCGCGTGCAGCCGGGCCAGTGCCTCGTCGCCGACCCGGGCGCCGTCGCGGGCGCTCCACCCCGGACGCGGCAGGTCGTCGAGCGCCTCGACGAGCGTCGCGGTGTCGGCGCTGTCGGCGGCGAGGTCGCTGCCGCGGCGGTCGTCGACGGATGCCGTGTGGGCCGGCCGGTCGGCCGCGGCGGCCGCGTCGGAGTCGCCGGACGCGTCGGTTGCGCCGGGCGCGTCGGCCGGGACGGTGGCGTCGGCCGGGACGGTGGCGTCGGCCGGGACGGTGGCGTCGGCCGGGGCGGCCGGGACCGCCGGGGTCAGCCGGTGCAGCTCACGGGCCCAGGCCCAAAGCCCGGCGAGGTCGGCCGCCCCGAGCCGGACGACGGGGCCGGTGAGCAGCCGCATGAGCTGGTCGCCGCGGGTGGGATCCTGCACGACCCAGAGCGCGGCGACGAGGTCGCTCACCTCCGGCATGACGAGCAGCCCGCCGAGGCCGACGACCTCGACCGGCAGGTCGGCCGCCCGCAGCGCCTCGACGACGACGGGGAACGACGACCGGCGCCGGCAGAGCACGGCCGCCGACCGCCCCGTGCGCCGCCCGCTCGGCGAGCGCCACCGCTGAGCCACCCACTGCGCGACGTGGGCGGCCTCCTCCTGCGCCGTCTCGAGGCGGGCCACCGTGACGGCGCCCGGTCCGGCGTCGGGGCGCGCCGACAGCGGGCGCACGTGCGTCGTGGCGAGGGGCGCCGCCGTCACGTTCGCGGCCTCGAGCACGAGCTCGTCGTTGCGCCAGCTCGTCGACAGCGGCAGCACTCCGGCCTCGCCGTCCGGGCCGGCGAACTCCGCCGGGAACCGCAGCAGCGTCGTGGCGCTCGCCCCGCGCCAGCCGTAGATCGACTGGTTGGGGTCACCGACCGCGGTGAGCGCGACCGCCGGGTCGTGGAAGAGGCTGCGCAGCAGCGTCAGCTGGGCCTCGGAGGTGTCCTGGAACTCGTCCAGCAGCACGGCGCTGAAGCGCTCGCGCTCGGTACGCCCCACCTGCGGGATGGTCGTCGCGAGCCGCGCCGCCAGCGCGATCTGGTCGGCGAAGTCGAGCGACTCCCGTGACCGCTTCAGCTCGAGGAAGGCCTCGACGACCGGCAGCACGAGCCGACGCTCGCGCAGCACCGCGACCACCTCCCTGGCGACCGTGAGGCTGCCCCGCCCCTCGCCGTCGGGCAGGGCCTCGAGACAGGCGATCACGGCATCCAGGTGGGTGACGACCTCGGCCGGCGTGCGCACGTGCTCGGCCATCTCGCCGGCGAGCGACATGACGGCGTCGATGACGGTGCTCTCGGACTTCGTCATCGGCTCCATCGGCCCGTCCCAGCGCGAGACGGCCTCGGCAGCCAGCTGCCACGCGCCGGCCTCTGTGAGCACCCGGAACTCGGGCTCCACCCCGACGCGCAGGGCGTGCTCGCGCACGAGCCGCCCCGCGTAGGAGTGGTACGTCGAGACCGTCGGGGTGCCGCCGAGCACCTCGGCGCCCGACCCGTCGTCGGCGGGCGGGGCCCACAGGCCAGCCCGCTCGAGGCCCCGCAGCCGGCGCCCGATGCGCGCCGACAGCTCGGCCGCGGCCTTGCGGGTGAAGGTGAGACCGAGCACCTGGTCGGGGCTGACGAACTCGTTGGCGACGAGCCAGACGACGCGCGCGGCCATCGTCTCCGTCTTGCCCGACCCGGCGCCCGCGACGACGAGCAGCGGCCCCGGGCCCGCCTCGATGACGGCGGTCTGCTCGGGGGTGGGCGGCGGCAGCTCGAGGGCGCGGGCCACGTCGAGCGCCGAGTGGCGCACCGACGGGGCCGTCGCCGTGGTCGACGACGGGCGCGCGGGTGTCGGGCCGGAGGGCACGCCGAGGTCGAGGGTGTCGGTCACAGCGCGTCCCCCTCGGGCTGGACCGGGCACGAGGCCTTGACCGGGCAGGTGCGGCACGTGCCGTGCGACGCGGTGAAGGTCGCCGCCGCCATGCCCTCGGCGGTGGTCTCGACGAGGGCGCGGGCCCACGCCGGGTCGGGAGCCTCCGACACGGCATCCTGGCTGAGGACCGCCGGCTGGAGGTTGGCCAGCCCGCCCTTGCCGATGAAGACGAGGGAGGCGCCCGCGCTGTGGGTGCCGAGGTCGGCGAAGCCCCCCTCCTCGACGGCCACCTGGTAGGTGCCGAGCTGGCCGTGCTCGGCGAGGTCGGCCCGCGTGGGCTTGCTCGTCCCGGTCTTGAGGTCGACGATGCGCAGGGCCCCGTCGGCCTCGCGCTCGATCCGGTCGACCCGGCCGGCGACGACCGCCCGTCCGACGGTGACGCGGAAGTCGGTCTCGATGCCGACGCGCGCGCGCTCGCGCTCGGCCGCCTCGCGGTAGGCGACGAAGCGGGCGACCATGTCGTGGGCCTCGCGCCGGGTGCGGTCGGTGACCCAGCCCGGGGACAGGCCGAGCCGACCCCAGCGGGCGTCGACCTCGGCGTTGAGCCGCTCGCGCGGCTCGTCGGGCAGCTCGGCCACGATGTCGTGCACGAAGGTCCCGACGGACGCGGCGCCGAGCTGCACCCCCTCGCCCCCGACGGTCGTGAGGAACCAGCGCAGGCCGCACTCGCCGAAGTACGTGACCTTCGACGGTGACACGGGCACCGGGTCGCCCGGGGCACGCACCGGGTCGTGGCTGCTCGGCTCGCGCAGGGCCCACCAGGATGCCGGGTGGGCCCCCCGCACGCCGGCGCGCGCCGCGGTGGCGAGCAGCGCGAGGGCCGGCTCGGCGACACCCGGGTCGGGGCTCGTGACGTCACGGCGCAGCTCGCCCACGAGCCCGGGCAGCGTCATGGTGCGGGCGACCTCCGTGTGCGGGCGCACCTCGTCGGCGAGGCGGGTGCGCTCGGGCGGGTCGACGAGGTCGAGGTAGACCGAGGGCTGTTCGTCCTCGTCGCCGACGGCGGTGACGAGCAGTCGCTCGGTGGCCCGGGTGACCGCGACGTGGAAGAGGCGCGTCTCGTCGTAGCGCACGGCGGCCTGGGCGGCGCGGAAGCCGAGCGGCCGCTGCGCGACGACGTCGACGAGGTCCTCCGAGCCGAGCACCGACCCGCGCAGCCGCAGGTCGGGCCAGACGCCCTCCTGCACCCCGGCGACGACGACGATGCGCCACTGCCGGCCCGCCGCCGTCTGCGGCGTGACGAGGGCGACGCGTCCGCCGGCCTGCGCGCCGACGAGCAGGGTGTCTCCGGGAACGTCCTGCCCCTGGACGTGCTCGAGGAAGGTGTCCGGGCCCGCGGTCGGCAGCCGGTCGACGAAGGCGCCGGCGGCGTCGAAGAGCGCGAGCACGGCGTCGAGGTCGCGGTCGGCCCGCTCCCCCGACGAGCCGCCGGCGAGGGCGGTGCGACGCCATGTCTCCCCGACCCCCGCGCCCTGCCAGAGCGCCCACAGCACGGTCTCGGCCGTGACCCCGGCCGCCCAGCGGCCGTCGTCGTCGAGTCGGGCCGCCGCGGCGCCCGCGGCGAGGGCGGACGCGATTCGGGCGGCCGGCCGGGCGACCGGCCCCAGCACCGCCGCCCGTGCCGGCTCGAGCAGCAGCGCGGCGAGCAGCTCGTCGCTCGAACGGCCCCCGCCGTCGGCGAGCTCGTCGTGTCGGAGCCGGCGCCGCAGCCGTCGCAGGGCGACGGTGTCGCAGCCTCCGACGGGCGAGAGCAGCAGGTCGGCGGCGCGGACGGGGTCGACCGCGTGGTCGCGCCGCTCGTGGCCCGCGCGCACGACCGCGATGGCCTCGTCGAGCAGGTGCAGCAGCGGTCGGACGGCGGCCTCGTCGCGCACCGGCGCCTCGGCGCTGCCGGCCTCGACGGGGACCCCCGCCTGGCCGAGCAGTCGGCGCATCGTGTCGGCCCGCGACGAGCCGCGCACGACGACGGCCATGTCGCTCCACGGCACCCCCTCGACGAGGTGGGCCCGCCGCAGCACGGCCGCGACGTGCGCGGTCTCCTGGGCGGCCGAGCGCAGCAGGGCGACGTCGACGCGGCACCGGTCGGGCCGGGGCGCCGCGGCGACGAGGCGTCGCTGCTCACCGCCGCCCAGGGCGCCGATGCGCCGCGTCACGCGGTCGGCCACCCCGGCCAGCGCGGGGCCGAGGCGGTGGCTCTCGGTGAGCACGACGGTGCGGATGCCGGGGGGCTCGCCATCGGCGTCACCCTCGGCTCGCGCCTCCCGCGGCTGACCGGCATCCGTCTCGGTGACGGCCTCTGGCGATGGCTCGGGCTCGGCCTCGAGGTCGGGGGCGAAGAGCGCGAGCTGCTCGGCCGGTCGGGGACCGCGCGGCGGGTCGGCGAGCTCGGTCCAGCCCGAGGCGAGGAAGCGGGGGTCGGCCCCGCGGAAGGTCTGCACGGCGAGGTCGGGGTCGCCGACGAGCACGACCCGCGGACCACCGCCGCGCACGAGCACCCGCAGCAGGCGCGCCGCGGCCGACGTCGCCTCCTGGGCGTCGTCGACGACAACGAGGCGCACCCGCTCGCGCAGGCGGTCGAGGGCGAGCGGGTCGTCCTCGAGCAGCTCGGCGGCGGCGGTGAGCACCCAGGCCGGGTCGTAGGAGCCGTACCGGCTGAACGAGGTGACGTCGTCGTACTCACGCAGCACGTGGGCGGCGGCGACCCACTCGGGTCGGTCGTGCTCGCGGCCGAGGGCGGCGAGGTCGTCGGGCCCGAGCCCGTGCTCGACGGCGCGCATCAGCAGGTCGCGCAGCTCGTTGCGGAACCCGCGGGTGGGCAGCGCCTCGCGCAGGCCCTCCGGCCACGAGGGGCCGGGCACGTCGCCGGAGGCGTGGCCGGCGAGCAGGTCACGCAGGATGACGTCCTGCTCGGGCCCGCCGAGCAGGCGCGGGGCGGGGTCGCCGTGCAGTGCCGCCTCGGCCCGCAGCACCCCGAAGCCGAAGGCCTGCCACGTGCGGGCGAGCGACTCCGTCGAGGTCCCGTCGAGGCGGGCGGTGACGCGCTGGCGCAGGGCGGCGGCGGCGGTGCGGCTGGCCGTGAGCACGAGGCAGGAGTCGGCGCGCAGCCCCCGGTGGCGCACGGCGTCGACGACGAGCTCGACGGCCAGCGTCGACTTGCCGGTGCCGGGGCCGCCGAGCACCCGCAGCACCCGGGCCCGCGAGGCGAGCGCCTCGCGCTGCCGCTCGTCGAGCCGCACGTCGGCGGGAGCCGGGGCGGGGGCGCGACGGAGGATGACCACGGGGCGATTCCATCACGCCCCACCGACACCTCCTCCGACATCGTCGGGAGGCCACGTCCCGACGCGGGATGACGGCCACGGCACGGCCGGGACACGGACAGCAGGAGGGCCCGGGCCGGCATCCGGCTCGGGCCCTCCTGGGGACCTACGACGCGACCTGTGACGCGATCTGTGACGCGACGGGCGTCGTCAGCGCAGGTCGAAGCGGTCGGCCTCCATGACCTGGTTCCACGCCGACACGAAGTCGCGGACGAAACGCTCACGGAAGTCGTCCGAGGCATAGACCTCGGCGAGGGCCCGCAGCTCGCTGTTGGAGCCGAAGAGCAGGTCGACCCGGCTGCCGGTCCACGTCCGGTTCCCCGCGGCGTCGGTGGCCTGGTAGGTGTCGGCCGCCTCGGACGTCGCCGTCCACGTCGTGCCCAGCTCGAGCAGGTTGACGAAGAAGTCGTTGCTCAGCACACCCGGGCGGTCGGTGAGCACACCCACCGTCGAGCCGCCGCTGTTGGCGCCGAGGACCCGCAGGCCACCGACGAGCACCGTCATCTGCGGGGCCGAGAGGCCGAGCAGGTTGGCGCGGTCGACGAGCAGGTACTCGGCGGGCACGCGACCGGTCTTGCCGAGGTAGTTGCGGAACCCGTCGTGCCGCGGCTCGAGGTAGCGGAACGACTCGATGTCGGTCTGCTCCTGCGTCGCGTCGACGCGGCCCGGGCGGAAGGGCACCTCGACGGTGACCCCGCCGGCGGCCGCGGCCTTCTCGACGCCCACGGCACCGCCGAGGACGATGAGGTCGGCGAGCGAGACGGTGCGCCCGCCGCGGCCGTCGAAGTCGGCCTTGACGCCCTCGAGCGTGCGCAGCACGACGGCGAGGTCGGCCGGGTCGTTGACGTCCCAGCCCGACTGCGGCTCGAGGCGCACGCGGGCGCCGTTGGCGCCGCCGCGCTTGTCGCTGCTGCGGAAGGTCGAGGCCGAGGCCCACGCGGCACGCACGAGCTGCGAGACCGTGAGGTCGGTGGCCGCGATGGCCTGCTTCAGCTCGGCGACGTCGTCACCGGTGACCGGCTCGCCCTCGGCCTTGGGCAGCGGGTCCTGCCACAGCAGCTCCTCCTGGGGCACCTCCGGGCCGCGGTAGCGCTCGATCGGGCCCATGTCGCGATGCGTCAGCTTGAACCAGGCGCGGGCGAAGGCGTCGGCGAACTCGTCGGGGTTCTCGTGGAACCGGCGCGAGATGCGCTCGTAGGCCGGGTCGGCGAGCAGCGCGAGGTCGGTCGTCAGCATCGTCGGCAGGCGCTTCGCGCCACCCTCGTCGGGAGCCGGGATGCTCGCCTCGGCGTCCTTGGCCACCCACTGCCAGGCGCCGGCGGGGCTCTTGGTCAGCTCCCACTCGTGGCCGAAGAGGTTGTCGAAGTAGCCCATCCCCCAGCGGGTCGGGGTCTGGGTCCACGTCACCTCGAGGCCGCTCGTGATGGCGTCCTTGCCCTTGCCGCTGCCGAACTTCTGGCGCCAGCCGAGGCCCTGCTCCTCCAGCGGGGCACCCTCGGGCTCGGGGCCGACGTACTCGAGCGGGTCGGCCGCACCGTGGGTCTTGCCGAAGGTGTGGCCACCGGCGATGAGGGCGACGGTCTCCTCGTCGTTCATCGCCATGCGCCCGAAGGTCTCGCGGATGTCGCGGGCCGAGCTGAGCGGGTCGGGCTTGCCGTTGGGGCCCTCGGGGTTGACGTAGATGAGGCCCATCTGCACCGCGGCCAGCGGGTTCTCGAGGTCGCGGTCACCGGTGTAGCGCTCGTCGCCGAGCCACTCGGTCTCGGCGCCCCAGTACACGTCGTCGTCGGGCTCCCACACGTCGGGGCGGCCGCCGGCGAAGCCGAAGGTCTCGAAGCCCATCGTCTCGAGGGCGACGTTGCCGGTGAGCACGATGAGGTCGGCCCACGAGAGGCTCTGCCCGTACTTCTTCTTCACCGGCCACAGGAGGCGGCGGGCCTTGTCGAGGTTGCCGTTGTCGGGCCAGGAGTTGAGGGGGGCGAAGCGCTGCTGACCGGCCCCGGCGCCACCGCGTCCGTCCTGCACGCGGTAGGTGCCGGCGCTGTGCCACGCCATGCGGATCATGAAGGGGCCGTAGTGGCCGAAGTCGGCGGGCCACCAGTCCTGCGAGTCGGTGAGCACGTCGGCGATGTCGCGCTTCACCGCGTCGAGGTCGAGCGTCTCGAAGGCGGCCGGGTAGTCGAAGTCGTCACCGAGCGGGTTCGCGACCGCCGGGTTCTTCGCCAGCACCTTGAGGTTGAGGCGGTTCGGCCACCAGTCGGTGGTCGTCGTGCCCGCGGGGCGCGAGGTGCGGTCGTGGGCGACCGGGCACTGGGCCACCTCCGGCTCGTTCATCTCACCGACCTCGGCGTTCGGTGCGGCGTAGTGCGTCTGCTCGGTCACTGGAGCGTCCTTGTCTCTCGGGAACAGTGCTGTCGTACAAGCGTTTCGGCTGGGATTGGGCTGGTGCGTGGCGGGTCGGGCGGTCACCCGTGACGGGTCAGGCGCACCGCGGGCACCGACCCCAGTAGGTGACCTCGGCCTGGTCGATGACGAAGCCGCCGCTGTCGGACGCCGTGAGGCACGGCGTCTCACCGACCGCGCAGTCGACGTCGGCGATGGCGCCGCACTCTCGGCACACGACGTGGTGGTGGTTGTCACCGACGCGCACCTCGTAGCGCGCGACGGAGCCCGCAGGCTGGATGCGCCGGACGAGACCGGATGCCGTGAGGGCGCGCAGGACGTCGTAGACGGCCTGGTGCGACACGTCGCCGGCAACCTCTCGCACCTGACGGATGACGGTGTCGGTGTCGGTGTGCGGGTGGTCCTCGAGGACCGTCAGCACCGCGACCCGCTGGCGCGTGACGCGCAGACCGTAGTCACGCAGCCGGCTCTCGGCGGTCGTGACGGCGGGCTGGGTCATGTCGTCGAGTGTGTCAGACGTTTCTTGAACCGATCAAGTCTTGTCCCGCGATCCGGATGCCGGGTCGCGGGCCTCGTCGAGACCCCCGCCGTCGGCCGCGACGAGCTCGACCTCGAACCCCTCGCTGCTCTCGAGGTAGGCCGCGTAGTGCTGCGGTCCGCCGGCGTACGGATGCCGGTCGGCGAAGAGCAGCGACCACCCGGCCTCCGCGCAGTGCTCGACGACGGCGTCGACGTCGGCGCGGGTGCCGGCGTGGAAGGCGAGGTGGTTGACCCCGGCGCGGTGCCGCTCGTGGCCGCCGGCGACGTCCGGGCCCGACTCGACGACGACGTAGAGCGAGCCGAGCTCCCACGCCTGGCCGTGACCCCAGTCGTCACCGAGCCGGTAGCCGAGCCGCGCGAGCAGCCGGCCCCACTCGGGCCCGGAGACGGCGAGGTCGTCGACCCACACCTCGACGTGGTGCAGCGACCCGCGTGACCCCGCCGGACCGGTCTGAGTCACCGACGCCGGCGACTCGGGCACCCACCGGGCGCGGGCCATGTCGGCGCGGGCGCCGGCCCCGGCCGCCGCGGCGGCGAGCGGGCCGCCGACCACCGGGACGCCCTCCTCGAGCCAGCGGCGGACGGCCTCGTCCTCGTGCCCCAGAGGCGGCCGACCGTCGGCGCGCACGACCCGCCACCACGGCAGGTCGGACGCGTAGCCGGCCATGACGTTGCCGACGTACCGCGGACCGCGGTCGCCGAGCGCCCGGCCGACGTCGCCGTAGGCCATCACCCGCCCCGCGGGGATGCGGGCGACGACCTCGAGCACCCGTTCGGCGTGCTCGTCGAACGGCACCCGGGGCGCCACGTCAGTACTCCGGCAGCGTCGGGTCGACCTGCCGGACGTACTCGATGACACCGCCGGCGACGCTGGCGACGTCGGTGTACCCAGCCGCGAGCGCCAGCCGTGTCGCCTCGCCGGAACGCCCACCGACCTTGCAGTGCACGAGGATCCGTCTGTCTCGCGGCAGCTGCGACCAGGCCTCGCCCGACCGGAACAGGTCGAGGTGGACCGGCACCGCGCCCGGGATCGAGACGACCTCCCGCTCCTGCTCGCCGCGGACGTCCACGAGCAGCGGCGGCGCCTCGGAGGCGAGCTCGTCGACCATCTCGCGCACCGTCACCTCGGGGACCCGCTCACCGGCATCCTGTCCGCCCGGGCGCGGGACCCCGCAGAAGTCGGCGTAGTCGACGAGCTCGGTGACGGTGGGGCTCTCGCCGCACACGGGGCAGCCGGGGTCGGCGCGCACGGTCAGGGTGTCCCACGTCTGGCGCAGCGCGTCGTGCACGAGCAGCCGCCCGGTCAGCGGCTCGCCGAGGCCGAGCAGCAGCTTGAGCGCCTCGGTCGACTGCACGGATCCGACTGCGGCACAGAGCACCCCGAGCACCCCACCCTCCGCGCAGCTCGGCACCGAGCCGGGCGGGGGCGGCTGCGGGAAGACGCACCGGTAGCAGGGGCCGTGGCCCGCCCACCAGACCGAGACCTGGCCGTCGAAGCGCAGGATCGACCCCCACACGTGGGGCTTGCCGAGCAGCGCGCAGGCGTCGTTGACGAGGTAGCGCGTCGGGAAGTTGTCGGTGCCATCGACCACGAGGTCGTAGCGCCCGATGACGTCGAGGGCGTTGGTGGAGTCGAGGGTGAGGTCGTGTCGCTCCACCGTCACGTGCGGGTTGACCCGGTGCACCGCGGTCTCCGCCGACTCCGTCTTGAGGCGGCCGATGCCGGCGTCGGTGTGGATCACCTGACGGTGCAGGTTGGTCAGCTCGACGACGTCGGCGTCGACGACGCCGATCGTGCCGACCCCCGCGGCGGCGAGGTAGAGCAGTGCCGGCGAGCCGAGACCGCCCGCCCCCACGACGAGGACACGGCTCGCCTTGAGCCGCTCCTGGCCCTCGAGACCGACGCCGGGGACGAGCACGTGGCGGGCGTAGCGCGTCACCTCGGCCGGCCCGAGGGGGGCGCGCGTCGTGACGATCGGGTCGTGCGACATGACGCCACCGTACTGCCGGGTACCGGTGGGTAAGGTGAGCGGACACCGTCGTCCTCGAGCCCCGGGGCCGGCCCCGTCCACACGAGCAGGCCGCGCGGCCCGCCCCGACCCCTGAGGACGACACCGCCATGACCGACGTGAGCCAGACGGCCCGGGGGCAGCGACTGCCCCGCTCGGAGCGACGTGCCATGCTCCTCGACGCCGCCCTCGGCGTGTTCGTCGAGAAGGGCTACCACCAGGCGGCCATGGACGACATCGCGGCACGGGCTGGGGTCTCGAAACCCGTTCTGTACCAGCACTTCCCGGGCAAGCTCGAGCTCTACCTCGCCCTCGTCGACCGCCACGCCGGCGAGCTGGAGACGCTCGTGCGCGACGCCCTCGCCCTCGAGGACAACAAGGCCCGCATCCGCACCATGGTCGACGCGTACTTCGACTTCGTCGGGCAGGAGGGGGCGGCCTTCCGGCTCATCTTCGAGAGCGACCTCGCCAACGCCCCCGAGGTCCGGGCCCGCCTCGACCAGATCGACCTCACCTGCGCCCGCTCGATGGCCGACCTCATCGCGGCGGAGACGACGATGGACGCCGAGGAGGCGCTGCTCGTCGGCGTGCAGCTCGTCGGCCTTGCGCAGACCTCGGCGCGCTACTGGCTCACCCACGAGGCGACGCTGTCCAAGGAGACCGCGGTCCGGGTCACCGGGGCGCTCATCCGCCGCGGCATCGCCGCCTTCCCCGCCCGTGACGGCCGTGACGGCCGTGAGGCGACGCCGCCCGCCCGGGAGCGGGAATCGGCGGGCACCGCCGCTGGTTAAGGTGGTCGGAGTGGGAGGTCTCCTCCCGACAAAAGGACGAGTGACATCGCGGCGACGCGGAGGAAGTGGGTTTGACGTGGAGGTCCGCATCGGCGTGCAGAACGTGGCGCGCGAGATCAGCTTCGAGACGACGCTGACGTCCGACGAGCTCGTGGCCGCCGTCAAGGCCGCGGCCGGCGACGAGCTGCTCGAGCTCAAGGACGACAAGGGTGGCCGCATCATCGTGCCGACGCAGTCGCTCGGCTACGTGATGACCGGCAGCGAGAAGAAGAGCGGGGTGGGCTTCGGCGCCCACTGACGCCACCGCCCCCCGCCGTCGCCACGAGGCGGCGGACGAGAGCCCCATCGCCCCAGCGGCGGTGGGGCTCTCCGCGTACCGGGCCCCGCACGGCCGCGGGCCGACGCGTGGGCCCGGGCACGACGGCATCCGGTCGGCGACGCTGTGACGCAGGGTGACTCGTGCTCGTTCTTGGTCACGGAAGGGTCACCGGTGACTGTGCCGCTCGGGGAACGGGTACAACCTCGCCGGATGGGACGGGGGGTCGTCACCGCCGGCCGCTCACCCGAGAGGCCACACGGCGCGGTCACCGACGTCACATCCACCACAACTGCCCCAACGGATGGGACAGTGGTGGTGCTGCAACTGATGTCCGCACACCGTGCGGACCGTGCGGTCGCCAGGGGCGACCAGAAGGAGCTGTGACCAAATGATCGGAACCATCATCGGGGCCATCGTCGCCGGTCTCATCATCGGTGCGCTCGGACGGCTCATCCTGCCGGGCAAGCAGAACATCTCGCTCGTCGCGACGATCATCATCGGCATCGTCGCGTCGCTCGTCGGCACGTTCATCCTCGGTGCCATCTTCGGGTACGGCAACGACAACGGCGGCATCCGCTGGTGGTTCTGGATCGTCGGCGCCCTGCTCGCCGCCGCCGGCATCACCGCCTACGGCCGCGTCACGAACAAGCCGGTCTGACCCGACCAGGCTCCTGCACGGCGAAGGGCCCGACCGTCTGACGGTCGGGCCCTTCGCCGTCCCCGGGCGGCTACGCCGACAGCCCGAGTCGCGCCATGCGGTTGGTGTGCTCGTCGGTGAGCCGGGCGAACATGCGCCCCAGCTCGGCGAGGTCAGCCCCGGCCCGACCGGGCGCACCGACGAGGATGCCGGCCAGCGCGTCGCGCTCGACACCGAGCCGTTGCGCCTGGGTGATCGCCTCCCCCACGAGCCGGCGGCCCCACAGGGCGAGCCGCCCGGCGACGCGGGGCTCCTGACGGATCGCGGCCCGCACCGCGGTGACGATGAACTCGGCCTGACCGGTGTCGGCAAGGACGTCGGTGACGAGCGCCCGGGTGTCCTCGTCGACGTAGGCCGAGATCTCGCGGTAGAAGTCCTGGGCGATGCCCTCGCCGACGTAGGCCTTGACGAGCCCCTCGAGCCAGTCGGCGGGGACGGTGCGCTCGTGGAACCCGTCGAACGAGGCGACGAACGGCTGCATGGCGTCCTCGACCGCGACCCCGAGGTCGGTGAGCCGCTCGCCGAGCCGGCGGTAGTTGCCGAGCTCGTGCGCCGCGAGCTGCGCCAGGGCGGCCTGGTGGCGCAGGTCGGGGGCGAGCTCGGCGTCCTTGGCCAGCTGGAGGAAGCCGCGCAGCTCGCCGTACGCGAGCACCCCGAGCAGGTCGGTGACGGCCGCCCGGTAGGCGGACGACGACTCGGCGGACGACTCGGTGGACGGCTCGGGTGTCGGCGTGGGGTCGGCGGGGGTGCTCACGGTCGCCACAGTAGTGACGGCCGGGCGCGCCGGGCGGCCGCAGGACGGCCGCGGGACCGTCGCAGGACCGTCGGGGAACCGTCGCGGGACGGCCACGACGGGGTCAGGCGGTAGACTGAGAAGGACAACCGGTGCCCGGTCGGCACGACGACACGCTCTCTGACACCCCCGATCGGCCCGTCACGCGCCACTGAGCTCCCGCCTACCGCGGGGTGCTCGTGCCGAACGAGAGATCTCGATGACCGACCAGAACACCACCCTGTCCGCTGCCGCCGGCTCCGACGAGCCCGCCACGGACGTCACCGACACCGCCACCACCAATGACACCGACACGGGGATCGTCACCGTCCCGGACGCCGACCTCATCGTCGTCCCGGAGGACGAGGTCGACCCCGCCGCCGTCGTCCCCGAGGTCACCTTCGCCGACTTCCCCGTGCACCCCGACATCGTCGCCTCGCTCGCCGACGCCGGCATCCGGACGCCCTTCCCCATCCAGGCCATGACCCTGCCCGTGGCCCTCGCCGGCCACGACATCATTGGCCAGGCCAAGACCGGTACCGGCAAGACCCTCGGCTTCGGCGTCCCGATGCTCAACCGCGTCGTGGCCCCCGGCGACGCAGAGTTCGAGTCGCTGGCCCGTCCCGGCAAGCCGCAGGCCCTCGCCGTCGCCCCCACCCGCGAGCTCGCCGTCCAGGTCGCGGGCGACCTCGAGCGCGCCGGGCGCCGCCGCGGCATCCGGGTGCTCACCGTCTACGGCGGCCGCGCCTACGAGCCCCAGATCGAGGCCCTCAAGCAGGGCGTCGAGATCGTCGTCGGCACGCCGGGCCGGCTCATCGACCTGATGAAGCAGGGCCACCTCGACCTCTCGCAGGCACGCATCGTCGTGCTCGACGAGGCCGACGAGATGCTCGACCTCGGCTTCCTGCCCGACGTCGAGACCCTGATGAGCCAGACGCCGGGCAGCCGCCAGACGATGCTGTTCTCGGCGACCATGCCGGGCGCCATCGTCACGCTGGCCCGCCGGTACATGACCCAGCCCACGCACATCCGGGCGATGGGCGACGAGAACGAGAACGCCCACACCGTCAAGGCGGTCGAGCAGTTCGTCTACCGCGCGCACGCGATGGACAAGGTCGAGATGCTCTCGCGCATGCTGCAGGCGCGCGAGCGGGGCCTGACCATCATCTTCAGCCGCACCAAGCGCACCGCCGCCAAGGTCAGCGACGAGCTCGTCGACCGCGGCTTCGCGGCCGCGGCCATCCACGGTGACCTCGGCCAGGGCGCCCGCGAGCAGGCGCTGCGCGCGTTCCGCAACGGCAAGGTCGACATCCTCGTCGCCACCGACGTCGCCGCACGCGGCATCGACGTCGACAACGTCACCCACGTCATCAACTACCAGTGCCCCGAGGACGAGAAGACCTACCTGCACCGCATCGGTCGTACCGCCCGCGCCGGCAACACCGGTGTCGCCGTGACCTTCGTCGACTGGGACGACCTGCACCGCTGGGCCCTCATCAACAAGACCCTCGACCTCGGCATCCCGGAGCCGCAGGAGACGTACTCGAGCTCGGAGCACCTCTTCGCCGACCTCGACATCCCCACCGACGCCAAGGGTCGCCTGCGCCGCTCGCAGCAGACGCGGGCCGGCCTCGGGGCCGAGGAGGTCGAGGACCTCGGCGAGACCGGCAAGCGCCACGCCCGTGGTGGCCAGGGCCCCGCCGGCGGTCGTGGTGAGCGGGGCGACCGCGGTGGTCGCGGCCGTGACGACCGACGTGACGACCGACGTGACGACCGACGTGACGAGGCGGCCCCTGCCGAGGGTGAGGACGCCGCCCCCCGCGAGCGTCGCAGCCGCAACCGTCGCCGCACCCGCGGGGCCGGTGCCGCCGCCGCCGGCGCGGCCGGCTCCACCGAGGCTCCGGCGTCGCCGTCCGACGGCTCCGGGCCGGAGGCCGACTCCTCGTCCTCCGACGACGCCTCGCGCCGTCCGCGCCGCCGTCGCCGCGGTGGCAGCGGTCGTGGCCGCGGCGGTGAGGGCGCAGCCGAGAGCGCTCCCGTCGCCGCCGAGTGACGCAGGCGTGGCCCGGTCCGTGAGGGCCACCACGACGTGACGGATGCCGGTGTGCCCCACGGGGCACACCGGCATCCGTGCGTCTCGGCCCGACCCACCGCGCGGGCTGCGCGGCCGGGTCGGTTGCCCGGTCTAGGAGGTCGGGCTCGTCTGTCGGCGCGAGCCGCGGCGCCGACGCTCCCGCTCGGGGTCGGGCACCCCGGCGGTGAAGACCATCTCGTGGTCGCCCGTGACGCCGACCCTGGGCCGGCGCCCGAGGGTCTCCTCGATGACCGGGCCCTGGCCGGTGAGGGCCATGACCGTCGGCCCGTCGGCCCCGACCTCGACCCGCTCACCGCGCACGACGACCTCGACGGCGTCACCGCTGCGCAGCGTGAAGGCGATGCGGTCGCGGGCCAGCTCGACGAGCAGCCGGCTGCCCCGCACCGCGATGCGGAACCGCAGGCTGGGCCACTCCTCCGGCAGGCGCGGGTCGAAGGTGAGGGTGCCGTTGTGGTCGCGCATGCCGCCGAAGCCGTAGACGAGCGCGTTCCACACGCCGCCGGTGGAGGCGACGTGCACCCCGTCGGAGGCGTTGCCGTGCAGGTCGGCGAGGTCGACGTAGAGGCCGGAGTGGAAGTAGCCGAGGGCCAGCTTCCGATGGCCCACCTCCGCCGCGATGATCGACTGAACGACCGACGACAGCGTCGAGTCGCCGGTGGTCAACGGGTCGTAGTACTCGAAGTCGTTGCGCTTCTCCTCCTGCGAGAACATTTGTCCCTGCAGGAAGAGGGCGGCGACGACGTCGGCCTGCTTGAGCACCTGGAAGCGGTAGATGACGAGCGGGTGGTAGTGCAGCAGCAGCGGCCGCTTCTCGTCGGGCGTGGCGGTGAGGTCCCACACCTCGCGCTCGAGGAAGTGCTGGTCCTGGGGGTGCACCCGCAGGTCCTCGTCGTAGGGCACGTACATGCCCGCCGCGCAGGCCGCCCACTCCTCGACCTCACCCTCGCCGAGGTCGAGCCGCGCGACGATGCGGTCCCACGCCTCCGGGTGCTCGTCGCGGACGCGCTCCGCCCACCGGGCCGCCTGGCGCAGGTTGTCGCTCGCCATGACGTTGGTGAAGAGGTTGTTGTTGACGACCGTCGTGTACTCGTCGGGGCCGGTGACGCCGTGCAGGTGGAAGCGACGGGCCTCGTCCCGGCCGAGCCAGAAGCCGAGGTCGGTCCACATACGGGCCGTCTCGACGAGGATGTCGATGCCCTCGCGCAGCATGAACTCGTCGTCGCCGGAGGCCTGCACGTACTTGCACAGGGCGAAGGCGATGTCGGCGTTGATGTGGTACTGCGCCGTGCCGGCGGCGTAGTAGGCCGAGGCCTCCTCGCCGTTGATGGTGCGCCAGGGGTAGAGCGCGCCGGTGTTCGACAGCTCGGCCGCGCGCCGGCGGGCGGCCGGCAGCATGAGGTAGCGGAACCGCAACGCCCCCCGGGCGATCCACGGTGAGGTGTAGCTGAGGAAGGGCAGCACGTAGGTCTCGGAGTCCCAGAAGTAGTGGCCCTCGTAGCCCGAGCCGCTCACGCCCTTGGCGGGGATGCCGACCTGCTCGATGCGACCGGACGCCTGGGCCAGCTGGAACAGGTTCCACCGCACCGCCTGCTGCACGGCCGGGTGGCCCTCCACCTCGACGTCGCTGTCGGCCCAGAACCGGTCGAGCCAGCGGCGCTGCTCCTCGTGAGTCGCCGCCACGCCGACGTCACGGACGCGGTCGAGGGTGCGGCGGGCGCGGTCGACGAGCTCGCGCGTCGGCACGCCGCGGGAGGTGTGGTACGCCGCGACCTTGGTGATGCGGATGGTCTGGCCCACCTCGCCGCGCACCCGGTAGATCTTCTTGCCGAGGTCCTCCTCGGCGTGGTTGAGCTCCTCGAACTCGTTGTCGGTCTCGATCTCGTGGTCGACCGCGACGGCGAGCGTCATGCCGGAGTCGACGCAGCGGTAGCTGAGCACGGTGCGCCGGTCGCTGCACCAGTGGCTCTGCGGGTCGAGCACCCGTTCGCTGAGCCGGCTGGCGCGGCGGGGGTCGAAGGCGCCGCTCTGGGGCGAGCTGACGTGGTAGTCGTCGGTGCCGTCCTGGCGGTTGAGCACCTGCGAGGAGATGGCGACCGGGGCGTCGCGGTCGAGCAGGGTCACCTCGAAGGTCATGACGGCGAGGTGGCGCTGCTCGAACGAGACCATGCGCGTGCTGTCGATGCGAACCCGGTTGCCCGAGGGGGTGCGCCACACGAGCCCGCGCCGCAGCATCCCGTCGCGGAAGTCGAGGGTGCGTTCGTACTCGAGCAGCTCGGCCATCGAGAGCATGAGGGGCTCGTCGTCGACGTAGACCTTGATCGTCTTGACGTCCGGCACGTTGACGATGGTCTGGCCGGTCTGGGCGAAGCCGAACGCCTCCTCGGCGTGGCGGATCTGCCAGGTCTCGTGGAAGCCGTTGACGTAGGTGCCGTGCGAGTGGACGTCACGGCCCTCCTCGACGTTGCCGCGCATGCCGAGGTAGCCGTTGCCGACGGCGAAGGCGGTCTCGGTGAGGCCGAGGTCGTCGGCGGAGTACCACGTCTCGCGCCAGGCCCACTCGTCGACCGGGAAGCGGGTGCGGTCGATCGGGTCGGGGTCGTTCTGCAGGTCGCGTCGCATCACGGTGGGCTCCCGGGTCAGCCGTCGGACCGGCCGGGCACGAGCTCGTCGAGCTCGCGCACGACGACGTCGGCACCCGCGCCCAGCAGCGCCTCGCGGCCGGCGCCGCGGTCGACGCCGACGACGAGGCCGAAGTCACCCGCGCGCCCCGACTCGACCCCCGAGAGGGCGTCCTCGACGACGACCGCCCGGGAGGCCTCGGTGCCGAGCAGCCGGGCGGCGTGCAGGTAGGTCTCCGGCGACGGCTTGCCGGCGAGGCCGGCCTCGGCGGCGACGCGTCCGTCGACGACGTGCTCGAAACGGTCGGCCAGACCGGCGGCCTCGAGCACGAGCGGCGCGTTGCGCGACGACGAGACGACGGCGACCTTCGTGCCGCGGTCGGCCAGCCAGTCGAGCAGGGTCACCGACGCCGGGTAGGGCTCGACGCCGTCGCGCTCGAGGATGGCGGAGAACATCGCGTTCTTACGGTTGCCCAGACCGCCCACCGTCTCGGCGTCGGGCGGGTCGTCCGGGGTGCCCTCGGGCAGCTCGATGTCGCGTGAGGCGAGGAACGTGCGCACCCCGTCGAAGCGGGGCTTGCCGTCGACGTGCGCGAAGTAGTCGGATGCCGTGTAGCGGGCGAGGCGACCGGCATCCGGCCGCTGCTCGAGGTAGTCGTTGAACATGGTGTCCCACGCCCGCATGTGCACCTCGGCGGTGGGGGTCAGCACGCCGTCGAGGTCGAAGAGGACGGCGTCGTAGTCGCTCCAGGCGAGCTCGGAGACGCCCTTCCCCTCGGCCCCGGCGCCCGCCTCGGCGGGCCGGTCGGTCTGGTGGGGCGGGTCGGCGATCACGCTGTCGTCAGGCACGGTCACGAGCCTAGGGCCCGCACGCCCCAGCCGCGTGACCCGCCCACAGGGGCGGCGCCGGGACGTGTCGCGTACGGACTAGCGCGCGAGGCGCGGCAGCAGCGAGCCGGCGACCTCGCGGTAGGCCTGGGCGCCCTTGCTCGTGCGGGCCGTCGCGAGGATCGACCGCCCGACCGCCGGGGCCTCGGCGAAGCGGACGGTCTTGGGGATCGGCGGTGAGAGCACCGGCAGCTCGTAGCGCTCGCCGACGTCGCCGAGCACCTCGCGCGCGTGGGTGCTGCGACCGTCGAAGAGGGTCGGCAGGATGCCCCAGACGGCGAGGTCGGGGTTGAGGATCTGCTGCACGTCGGCGACGGTGTCGAGCAGCTGTCCGACGCCGCGGTGGCTGAGCATCTCGCACGGCATCGGCACGACGAGGCCGTCGGCGGCGGTGAGGGCGTTGAGCGTCAGCACTCCGAGGCTGGGCGAGCAGTCGAGCAGGACGACGTCGTACGGGCGCTCGTCGTCCGTGTCGGCGTCGGTGTCGACGGCGTCGGCCAGGGCGTCGAGGGCGGTGCGGAGGACGTACTCACGGCCCGGCCGCCCGAGCAGCATGGCCTCGGCGCCGGCGAGGTCGATGGTCGAGGGGACGAGGTCGACACCGTCGTCGCAGGGCACGACGACGTCGGCGAGGGCGGCCCCGCCGGTGAGCACGTCGTGCACGGAGGCCTCCACCGCGTCGGGGTCGACCCCGAGCGAGAAGGTGAGGCAGGCCTGCGGGTCGAGGTCGACGAGCAGGACGCGCAGGCCGTGCTCGGCGAAGGCGGCACCGAGGCTGGCCACCGACGTCGTCTTGGCGACGCCGCCCTTCTGGTTGGCCAGCGCCAGCACGACCGGGCCGGAGCGGGTCGTGCGCGCGGCCGGCTTCCTGCGGGCCCTCGTGCCGGTGGTGCGGGTGCTCGCCATGGCCGCCAGTCTGTCAGGTGCCCCACCGGCCCCCACCACCACCGTCCTGGCGCGACGCCGGACCGTCGGCGGGTCAGTCGGTCGTGACGAGCCCGGCCCAGTCGCTCTTCTCGGGCCCCTGCGCCTGCCCCTCCGGGCAGTGGGCGCGGAAGTCGCACCACGAGCAGAGCGCCGACGGCCGCGGCGCGAACCGCGGGGAGTCGGCACCGACGTCGGCGTACTCCGCGTCGGCGCGACGCAGGTCGGTGGCGATCGACTCGGCCTCGGCGACCTTGCGCTGCAACGACTCCGGGGTGTGGCGGTGGCGCGCGACCGTGTTGCTCGGCACGTGGTGCAGCTCGACCGTCGTGCACGGCTTGCGCCACATGCGGGCGGCCGCGACCGCGTAGAGGGCCAGCGGCAGCGAGGTGCGGGCGTCGTCGTCGGTCGGCACCGCGCGGCCGGTCTTGTAGTCGACGACGGCCACCTCGTCGCCCCGGTCGTCGAGCCGGTCGATGCGCCCGGTCACGGCGATGGTGTCGGTCTTGAGCGAGACGCTGCGCTCGATGCCGACCGGCTGGTTCTCGCGGTCGATGCCGCGCAGGTAGTCGGTGACGGCCTGGCGCACCCGGGACCGCCACGCCGCCGACTGCTCGGGGTCGCGGAAGCCGACGTCGATCCATGACGTGCGCACCAGCTCGGCGACCCCCTGCGGCGTGCGCTGCGAGGCGGGCAGGTCCCAGAAGTCGCGCAGCACGTTGTGCGTCGCGATGCCGACCGAGGTGTGGGCCCGCTGGGGTCGGGCCGCAGGGCGGGGCCGGTCGAGGTACTGCATGCGGTAACGCCGGGGGCAGTCGAGCCACGCCAGCAACCGCGACGGCGACGAGCCGTAGAGCGGCGTGGGCATGCCGGCGAACCCCGTCTGCTCGGGTCGCACGCTCGGTGGGCTGCTCACGGCGGCCACCCTACGGGCCCGCGCCGACACGGACGGCGGGCGGCCCACAGGCCCGGCGACCCGGCATCCGGGAGCGCGTGGCCGACGACGTCAGGGGCGCAGCACGCGCGTCGGACCCGTCGCGGCGGCCTCGATCGCGGCCAGCGCTTCGGGCGTCGTCGTGTTCTCCGCGAGGCGGTTGCGCTTGCCGGTGCCGTGGTAGTCGCTCGACCCCGTGAGCACGAGACCGTGTTCGGCGGCGAGGCGTCGGCAGTGCTCGACCTGCGCCACGCCGTGGTCGCGGTGGTGCGCCTCGAGCCCGGTGAGGCCGGCCTCGACCATGCGGGCGACGAGCTCGTCGGTGACGGTGTCGATGCGGGTGCGCGTGAACGGGTGGGCGATGACGGCGACGCCACCCGCCTCGCGGATGAGCTCGGTCGCACGCACCGGGTGCGGCGAGTAGTGGCCGACGTAGTAGGGCGAGTCGTCGGACAGCCACTCGCGGAAGGCCTCGTCGCGGTGCGCGATGGTGCCGCTCGCGACCAGCGCGTCGGCGATGTGGGGGCGCCCCGGCGTCGCTCCCGGAGCCACCTGCGCGCGCACCTGCTCGATGGTGACGGGGATGCCGTCCGCGGCCATCCGTTCGACCATCCGTTCCAGCCGGGTGGCCCTCGACTCTCGGGCGCGGGCCAGCTCGGCCATCAGGCCGGGCGCCTCCGGGTCGGTGAGGTAGCCGAGCAGGTGGACGCCCGCCTCGCCGAACGAGCACGACACCTCGATGCCGCGGACGAGGGCGATGCCGTGCTCGGCCGCGGCGGCCGCGGCCTCGTCCCACCCGACGACGGTGTCGTGGTCGGTGATGGCGACGACGTCGAGCCCCGCCTGCGCCGCCGACCGGACGAGCTGCGCCGGCGCCTCGGTGCCGTCGCTGGCGTTCGAGTGCGTGTGCAGGTCGATGACGGGCGCGCTCACACCCCGACCCTAACGACCGCCCGCCGCCGACACCCCGGCCCGCCCCGTACCGCCCCGTACCGCCCCGTACCGCCCCGTACCGCCCCGTACCGCCCCGTACCGCCCCCGTGCCGCTCGCCTGGCGAACACACCGAGCACTGTGCAGATCTGCGTGTTGCAACTCGCCGTTCTGCACAGTGCTCGGTGTGTTCGCGCGGAAGCGTCGGCTCAGCCGGCGCGGACGAGCCGACGGGCGGCCTTGACCCGCTCAGCGATGAGCGCGGGCCGGTCCAGCTCGCTCCAGATGACGCGTTCGACCGGGAAGCCGAGGCGGCGGATGGCGTCCTCCCGTCGCTTCTCGGCCCAGACCACGGCGGCGGGGTCGACGTCACGGTCGGCCGGGTCGCCGCGGTACTTGACCCGCCCGTCGAACTCGACGACGACGCCCTCGACGAGCAGGTCGACCCGCGCGACGACGGTGCCGTGGCGGTCCTGAAGCGCCACCTGTGCCCGTGGCACGAGACCCGCGTCGACGAGGATGAGCCGCGTCAGCGTCTCGCCGACCGACTCGGTCTTCGGCTCGACGAGCCCCATCGCACGCGCGGACCGGCCGCGCCCCTCGTGGGCGGACACCCGAGCCACCTCCGCCCAGAGCCCGTCCGTCGTCACCAGGCCTCGGTGCAGGGCGGCATCCGCACCGACGACCGCGGCGTCGCGCCCGCAGGTCAGCGCCGTACGGACGACCGACCACGCCACCGGCGCGACGAGCACGCCGTCGACCACGTCCGGGCGTTGTTCGTCACGCGGATGCAGGTGCACCCCGCGCCGCTGGACCGCTTGGCCGACGTCGGTGAGCAGGTCGATGCGACAGCCGCGCCGGGGCCACACCGGTAGTCCTCTGACGGCGAGGGCAGCCTGGTGGCTGAGGACATCACCCGGCCGGCTGCGGGCCAGCGCACGGCACGCGAGGCGGAACCGCTGCTCGTCATCACCGTCGTGCCAGGTCGGGCCGTCGACGTAGGCGCCGCGGCGCAGCCGCACGAGCTCGCGACGGGCCACCGCTCGTCGCAGTGAGGAGGGCTCGACGCCGCGGGCGGACGCCTCCGCGGTCGAGAACACCCCGGCCTGAGCGCCCACCAGGGCGTGAAGGGCAGCTTCCATGCCTCCCACGCTGACCGGCATCCGGGCTTCTGCCACGAGGCCGTCGCGGCCCTGTGGAGGACGCGGCCCCGGATGCCGGGTGGTGGGCGAGGTGTGGACGGCCCGGCCACCCGGCGAACACACCGAGCAATGAGCAGAACCACGAGTTGCAACACGCGAACATGCACATTGCTCGGTGTGTTCGCCGGAAAGCCCCCGGGGGTGCGGGTCAGGGGGCGTCGGTGGGGCGGTCTGGGTCGGGGTCGGGGTCGGGGTCGGTGTCCGACGACGGGGGCGGCAGCGGCGCCTGACGCTGGACGACCGGCAGCTCCCCCGTGTCGGACAGGATGGCCGAGGTGTTGATGCGGGTCTCCGAGGTCGCCCGCAGCGTCGCGGCGGCGGCCGGCCGGGGCCGCACGCCCTGGCGCTTGGCCTGCAGCAGGCCCGCGAAGTACGTGCCCATCGCCACGCCCGCGGCCAGGCCCAGGCCGGTGCCGAAGGCCTGCGCCAACGTCGACAGTCCGCTGCTGACCCCCGTCTCGTCGGGCTGGGTGACGACCTGGCTGATGCCCTGGTAGGCGAGGCGGCCCGGCAGCAGCGGCACGATGGCCGCGGTCGTCACCGCGAGCGCCGACACCCCCAGCCGCTTGGCGACGACGCGGGCGGCGAAACCGACGAGGGCGGCCGCGAACGCCGAGCTCGTGATCGAGCCGAGCGACAGGGCGCGCTCCCCCACGGCGAGGACGACCCAGCCGAGCCCGCCGGCGACCCCGGCCACCGCCACAACCCGCCCCCGGGCGAACGACATGACGGCGAAGGCGACCGAGATCGCGACCGCGCTGACGACCTGCACGACGACGTCGCTGGCGAGGAAGGTCCGTTCGCTGATGGCGATCGGGAAGCCGAGCCGCTGCCCCAGCGACAGCACGGCCGAGACGCCGACGGCGATGCCGAGCGAGAGCACGACGACCTCGAAGGCCCGTGCCCCGGCGGTGACGTAGTAACCCTCGAGCGCGTCCTCGGCCGCACCGACGACCGACATCCCCGACAGCAGCAGCACGATGCCCGAGGCGACGACGAGCGACGGGGAGACGTCGGCGACGAAGCCCACCCCCGCCGACTGGGCGACGACGACGAGCGTCGCCACCACGGTCGGGATCGCCGCGCCCACGCTCTGCGCGAAGAACGAGGCGACCCCCGCGCCGGTGAGCCAGGCGAGGACCCGTCCGACGACGAGCGCGGTGAGGAAGCTGATGAGCACGATGACGGCCCCACCGCCGACGAGCGCCGCCGCCCCCGCCGCCAGCACCCCGCCGGCGGTCGTGACCACCCAGCGGCGGTACGGGTGCGGGGAGCCGATGACACCGTCGAAGAGCACGCGGGCGTCGTCGACCGGGACCGGCGACTGCGTCAGCTCGACGACGAGCTCGCGCAGCCGCTCGAGGCGCGTGTAGTCCTGCGACCGGAAGGCGACGATGCGCATCACCGTCATCGGGTCGGCGTGCGGCCCGCGGTGGTAGCTCACCGTGATCGAGGTGTACGTGACGTCGACGTGCACCGACGCCAGCCCGTAGGCCTTCGTCAGCAGCAGCACCGTCGCGGTGACGTCGGCCGCTGCCGCGCCCGTCGAGAGCATGGCGACGCCGGCCCGCATGGCGAGGTCGATGACGGCCTGCGCGGTCGCGCGGTCGACCCCGTCGGGCCCCGTCCACGTGGCGATCTCGTCGGTCGGGGGCCCCAGCGGGCGCACCACGCGCCGGGTGCTCGCGCGCAGCGACGGTCGCGCCGCCCGCACCCCCGCCGCGCGGGAGTTCGACGGCCGGGCAGGTCGGTCTCGGCGGGCCACACGCAGACCCTATGACCTGCGCTGGGGGCGTCCGGATGCCGTGTCGTGGCCGTCCGCGCCCGTGGCACCATGGGCGGGTGAGCAGCGAAGAGCAGCAGACCTCCCCCAGCCGCAAGCGACCCACGACCGAGGAGTTCCGCGCGTTCGTGGCGAGCGGCTGGGCCCCGCGGTCCGACGTGCGCCCGACGCGCGCCGAGGTCGCCGACTTCACCCCGGCCCGACGGGATGCCGTGAGCGCCGCCTTCCCGGGTGAGCGTCTCGTCGTCCCGGCCGGTGGCCTCAAGGTGCGCAGCAACGACTGCGACTACGTCTTCCGCCCGCACTCGGCCTTCGCCCACCTCACCGGCCTGGGCAGCGACCGCGAGCCCGACGCCGTGCTCGTCCTCGAGCCGGTCGACGGTGGCCACGAGGCCGTCCTCTTCTTCCGCCCGCTGGCCCCCCGTGACAGCGAGGAGTTCTTCGGCGACGCCCGCTACGGCGAGTTCTGGGTCGGGGCCCGGCCGAGCCTCGCCGACGTCGAGAGCGAGCTCGGCCTGTCCGCGCGCCACATCGACGAGCTGCCCGACGCCGTGGCGAAGGATGTCGGCGTGGTCGGGGTGCGCGTCGTGCGTGACGCCGACCCCGGCGTGACCGCGCTCGTCGACTCGGCCCGCGGTGCGGCATCCGAGGGGGCGTCGTCGAACGAGGGCGAGCAGGAGCACGCGGCCGACGACGAGCTGGCCGCGATGCTCTCGACCCTACGCTTCACGAAGGACGACTGGGAGGTCGAGCAGATGCGCTCGGCCGTCGAGGGCACCCACCTCGGCTTCGAGGCGGTCATCGCCGACCTGCCCGAGGCCGTGCGGCGGGGTCGCGGCGAGCGCTGGGTCGAAGGGGTCTTCGGCCTGCACGCGCGCCACCACGGCAACGGCGTCGGCTACGACTCCATCGCCGCGAGCGGTGACCACGCCAACACCCTGCACTGGATCAAGAACACGGGCGACGTGCACGAGGGCGACCTGCTGCTGCTCGACGCCGGTGTCGAGGTCGACTCGCTCTTCACCGCGGACATCACGCGCACGCTGCCGGTGAGCGGGACGTTCACCGACGCCCAGCGCCGCATCTACGACGCGGTGTTCGCGGCGCAGGAGGCCGGCATCGCCGCCTGCCGCCCGGGCGCGAAGTTCAGCGAGATCCACGACGCGGCCATCCGCGTCATCGCCGAGCACCTGCACGCGTGGGGCCTGCTGCCCGGCGACGTCGACGTCGAGCAGACGCTCGACAAGGAGCACGGGCAGTACCACCGCCGCTGGATGGTGCACGGCACGAGCCACCACCTCGGCCTCGACGTGCACGACTGCGCGCTCGCCACCCGCGAGGAGTACAACGACGCCGAGCTGCGCCCCGGCATGATCGTCACCGTCGAGCCCGGGCTCTACTTCAAGGCCGACGACGAGCTCGTGCCCGCCGAGCTGCGCGGCAACGGCGTGCGCATCGAGGACGACGTCCTCATCACCGAGGACGGCTGCGAGAACCTCTCGGCCGCCATGCCCCGCAGCAGCGCCGACGTTGAGGCGTGGATCGCCCGCATCTGGGCGCGCGACTGACGCACCGTCACCCCAGGTCAGACACAGAGCGAGGCCCGACCGGATCGGTCGGGCCTCGCTCTGTGTGCGCGTGCGTCAGGCGACGGGCGGGCGCCCCGGGCCGTCGGTGGGCGGGCCGCTGGGCGGCGGCGCCTGCGGGGTGAGGCTGCTCGTCGCGGTACCGGTCTGCTGCGCGCCCCACGACGGGGTGGACATGCCACTGATGCCCGCCTCGGAGAGGATCTGCCGGCCCTGCTGGGCGACCTTGTGCTCGCAGAAGACCTCGTAACGCGTCGCGACGACCTGCGATACCGACGAGAAGTCACGCGCCCCCCGGGTGAAGGCGTAGCCCACGAGCGACCACACGAGGCCGAAGAGCACGCCGTAGAGGGCGGTCGACAGCAGGAGGGTCAGCGCGTTGTCGGTCTGCACGAACAGCGAGAAGATGAGGCCGACGAAGAGGCCGAGCCACAGGCCCGACAGCGCGCCGCCGAGCGCGACCCGCCCCCACGTCAGGCGCGCGGTGACCCGCTCCATCTGCTTGAGGTCGGTGCCGACGATGAGGCAGTTCTCGACCGGGAACTCCTTGTCCGACAAGGTGTCGACCGCCTTCTGGGCGTCGACGTACTTCTCGAACACCCCGAGCGACAGAGGGTACTCGAGCGACAGGGTCGCGAAACCGGCTCGACCGGGTCCCTTGGGTTGCAGGCTCATGCGCCCATTCTCGCATCCCGTCCGCCTCGGAGCCGGACCACCACGTCGCGGCGGGGCGGCCGCGGCGGCACACGTGGGCGAGGAGGCCGGACCGGCGGTGGCCCCGCCCGCAGCGGCGCGAAAACCCGGTTGCGGACCGGGCGGCCCGACCGCGACGCTGGTGACCGCACGGCGACGGCATCCGGCCACCGCCACGGACCCAAGGAGGGTGACATGTCCGACCAGGCCACGGGCGTCCCCGCCCCTCTCACCCCAACCTTGGAGTTCCCTTGTCGCACAACGCTTTCGACGGTCAGGCCCTAGGCCGGTCCGTCCACGACCACTACCTCGACGACGTCCCCGCGTCGGCCTCACGACGCGGCCGCCGCTTCCCGGCCCACCGTGACGGGGACGACCCCGCCTTCGCGGTCGACAGCGAGCCCGACCGGCCGCCCGCCGGCGACCGCTGGTCGTCGTGGGACGGCGCCACCCACGGCCCGACGCCACGCCCCGACTGGGTCGTGACCGACCTCGGCGCCGTCGACGAGGACCTCGGCGTCCTCAAGACGGGCAAGGAGGCCGACGTCCACATCGTCCGCCGATGGGTCCCCGCCCCGGACGACCACGAGGCCCCCGGCGGCCCCGACCCGTCCCACGGCTCACCGCACGACGACCGCTCGGTGCTGCTCGCCGCCAAGCGCTACCGCCCGGCGACGAACCGCCTCTTCCACCGCGACGCCGGGTACCTCGAGGGCCGTCGGGTGCGCAAGTCGCGCGAGACCCGGGCCATGGCCACCCGCACCGCCTTCGGCAAGCAGGTCATCAGCGGGCTGTGGGCCTTCGCAGAGTTCGAGACGCTCTCGACGCTGTGGAAGGAGGGCCTGCCGGTCCCCTACCCGGTGCAGATGGACGGCCGCGAGATGCTCATGGAGCTCGTCGGCGCCGACGGGCAGGCGGCACCCCGCCTGGCGCAGTGCCGGCCGGACCGCGGCGTGCTGCCCGACCTCTTCGAGCAGCTGCGCGAGGCGATGCTGCGCCTCGCCGAGCTCGGCTGGGCCCACGGCGACCTGTCGCCGTACAACGTGCTGCTCGACGACGCCGGCGGGACACCACGGCTGGTGCTCATCGACTGGCCGCAGATCGTCGACGCCATCGGCAACCCGCACGGCCCCGAGTTCCTCGAGCGTGACGCCCGCGCCATGTGCGAGTGGTTCACCCGGCGCGGGTTCGAGGTCGACCACGGCGTGCTGTTCGGCGACCTCATGGCCGCGGCGACCTCGCGCTGGTGAGCGGGCCACCCGCCCGACCCGACGTCACGGGTCGGTGAGAAACCCTGCGGCGTGGCCGAACTCGTCCGAATGGACGAAGGCGGCCAGGGGCAGGCGCGAGCGCGGCAGCCGTGCCCGCGCCTGCACCCACCCGGGCAGCGTCCACTCCTCACCGCGCGTGCCGGGCAGCCCCAGCGCCACGCCCGTCGTCACCGACCAGTGGGCGGGCACGCGGAATGTGGCCGCCGCCCGGGCGTGGTCGAAGCCGCCGAACTGGCGCACCTGCAGGCCCATCGACCGGGCCTGAACGGTGAGGTGGGCGACGGCCTGGCCGAGGTCGAACATGGCGTAGTCGCTGTAGCTGACCTCGTGGTCCTCGTCGAGGGCTGCCTGGTGCAGCGTCAGCACGAGGGCCGACGCCGCCGGCGCCCACGCCTGATTGGCCGTCGACAGCGCGTCGACGATGCCGGCGTGGGTGGCGTCGCCGCGCCGGCCGACGATGAACCCCCACGGCTGCGAGTTGCCCGCCGAAGGGGCCCAGCGGGCCGCCTCGAGGATGCCGCGCAGGGCGGCCGCCGACAGCTCGTGCGTCGGGTCGTAGACCATGACGCTCTCGCGCTGGCGCAGCAGTGGGGTGAGGATGCCGGGCTGCGCGTCGTCGCGCCCGGACCCGTCGTCCCTGCGGCTCATCCACGACCTCCCTGACGTCCGTGGCGTCCGTGGCGGCCGGGCCGACCCTGACGGACCGAGGTCCGCACGTCAGTACGCCCGCCCGACGACCGCGAGGGCGCCGGGGGTGTCGTCGGCGGGCGGGACGGTGCCGTCCGGCATGGTGAGGCAGCGCACCGTCACACCCGACTCGGCGAGGCGGGCCTCGCCCTCCGGCCCGAGGTCGGCCCACGGCATCCGGGCCCACCCGGTGGCCGCGGCCTCGCGCGCCTCGTCCAGCGTGCCCACGTCGTGGGTGCGCCCGTCGCGGTGCGCGAGCGCCTCGTCGTAGAGGGCCCGGTGGTCCTCGTCGAGGGCGGCGACGACCGTGTCCACCACCGCGCCGAGCGCGACGGGGGCCTTGCCCCCGGCGATGCGGCGCACGACCGTGACCGACCCCTCGGCCAGGTCGCGCGGGCCCACCTCGACGCGCACGGGGAAGCCCTTGAGCTCGGCGTCGACCGCACGCCGCCCGAAGGGGGTGTCGGTGCGGTCGTCGAGCTCGGCGCGCACCCCGGCCGCGGCGAGGTCGTCGAGCACCTGACGGGCCGCCGCCGGCACACCCTCGCCGTCCTTGACGACGGTCACGAGCGCCTGCACCGGCGCGAGGCGCGGCGGCACCCGGAGCCCGGCGTCGTCACCGTGGGCCATGATGAGGCCCCCTAGCATGCGGGTCGACGTGCCCCACGAAGTCGTCCAGCACAGCTCCTGCCGGCCCTGCTCGGACAGGTAGGTGATGTCGAAGGCGCGGGCGAAGTTCTGGCCCAGCTCGTGGCTCGTGCCCATCTGCAGCGCCTTGCCGTCGCGCATCATGCTCTCGAGCGCGAGGGTGTTGACGGCGCCCGCGAATCGCTCGCGGGCCGTCTTGCGCCCGAGCACGACCGGCATCGCCAGCATCTCGCGCATGAAGGGGGCGTAGACCTGCTCGTGGATGCGGGCGGCGTAGGCCCGCGCGTCCTGCTCGGTCGCGTGGGCGGTGTGGCCCTCCTGCCAGAGGAACTCGCTCGTGCGCAGGAACACCCGCGGACGCAGCTCCCACCGCACGACGTTGGCCCACTGGTTGAGCAGAAGGGGCAGGTCGCGGTAGCTCTGGGTCCACTTGGCCAGATACTCGCCGATGACGGTCTCCGAGGTCGGCCGCACGACGACGGGCTCCTCGAGCTGCTTGCCGCCGGCGTGGGTGACGACGGCCAGCTCGGGGCTGAACCCCTCGACGTGCTCGGCCTCGCGCGTGAGGTAGCTCTGCGGGATGAACAGGGGGAAGTACGCGTTGCGCGCCCCGGCCGCCTTGATGCGGGCGTCCATGTCGGCCTGCATCCGCTCCCAGATCGAGTAGCCGTACGGTCGCACGACCATCGTGCCGCGCACCGGTCCGTTGTCGGCGAGCTCGGCCTTCGCGACGACGTCCTGGTACCACCGGGGGAAGTCCTGGGCCTGGGGGGTGAGCACGGATCTGGCCATGCCCGCGATCCTACGGTCGGGCCCGGAGCCCGGGCCGCGGGTCGGTCCCGGGTCGGTGGCGGCTCGGCCCGGGCCCGGTCGACGGTCAGTCGCGCTGCATCGTCGCGACGAGGAAGGCCTGCCACGCCTCGCGCGAGGCGTCCAGCCCCTCGGGCCGACCGGCATCCGCGGCGACCTGCCCCGCCGCGTCGAGGCTTCGGTCGTCGAGCTCGCCCGTCACCGTCACGTCGGTGCGGCCCCACACGTGCACGAGCATCGCCTGCACGCCCTGCGCCTGCACCCGCGAGCGCCGGATGAGGCGGGGCCGCTCGGCACCGAAGCGGCCGAGGTCGACGTGCACGTGGTTGGCGTGGGCGTCGTCGTAGAGGTAGGTGAGCACGTCGGCGAACTCGTGGTGCAGCCCCGCGGCCGTGCGCCAGTACGTGCGCAGCCGCCGGGCCAGCTCGGATGCCGGGGCGTCGCGCCACACGTCGTGGCGCAGCGAGGCGAGCTCCCGTCCACCCCCGCGCAGGCGCGCGACGTCGACCGCCTCGCCCGAGCTGTGCCACGAGGACGACGAGCCGGCGACCCACGCGCCGAAGGTGCGCACCTCGTCGGCCGCCTGGCCGACGTGCCGCCGGTGCAGGGCGAGCCACGCGTCGACCCGCTCGCCGAGGTCGGGGGTCACGAACGCGGCGCTCGGGCGCCCGGTGACCTCGTAGACGTGACGCGCCGGCCCGAACGACCGGCGGGTCGACAGCGCGTCACGACCGACGGGGACGGGTCGGGCCCGCAGCTCGGGAGGGAAGGGGGCCGACCAGCCCGACACCCCCGGCATCCGGTCGAGGGAGGGCAGGTCCGCACGCTGGAGGGCCACGGCGCCCCCGACGGCGCCCGCACCGAGCAGCCCGGCCACGAGCACGCGGCGACGCGTCACGCCGCCCCCGCCCTGCCCACGGCTCGGTCCCGGCTGTTGCCCCATGCCCCGTCAACGCCGGACGGCGGTCGGAGGGTTCCGGCCGATGGGTACTGTCAGGGGGTAGCGATGACGCGGACGGCCCCCGGGCCGGAGGGTGAGGACACGCATGACCCAGCACGACATGGACCGGTCGACCCACCCCCTGCGTGACCGGCTGGCCTCCCTGCCGGTACGACCCCGCCCCGCCCCCTCGCCCGCCGGCGAGGTCGACCCGGTCGAGGTCGAGCGAGGACGCATCCGCAACAAGGCCGCGGGCATCGAGGCGGTCGCGGTGACGGCGCAGCGCGGTGTCGAGCAGATGGGCCTCGTACGGTCGGTCAAGACGCTGCGCATCATCAACCAGACCGAGGGCTTCGACTGCATGGGCTGCGCGTGGCCCGACCCCTCGCCCAAGGAGCGCAGCTTCGCCGAGTTCTGCGAGAACGGCGCCAAGGCGGTGGCCGAGGAGGCCACCCTGCGCCGGGTCGGCCGCGACTTCTTCGCCGCGCACGACGTCGACGAGCTCGTCGGGTGGAGCGACTTCATGCTCGGCCAGCAGGGCCGGCTCACCGAGCCCATGGTACTGCGCGCGGGCTCCACGCACTACGAGCCCATCTCGTGGGCCGACGCGTTCGCCCTCGTCGCCGACCGGCTCAACGGGCTCGCCTCCCCCGACGAGGCGGTCTTCTACACGAGCGGGCGCGCCTCGAACGAGGCGGCGTTCGTGTACCAGCTGTTCGTGCGCGCCTTCGGGACGAACAACCTGCCCGACTGCTCGAACATGTGCCACGAGTCGACCTCGGTCGCCCTCGCCGAGACGATCGGCATCGGCAAGGGGTCGGTCAGCCTCGAGGACATCCACGACGCCGAGCTCATCGTCATCGCCGGCCAGAACCCCGGCACGAACCACCCGCGCATGCTCTCGGCGCTCGAGAAGGCCAAGAAGAAGGGTGCCCGCATCGTCGCGGTCAACCCGCTGCCCGAGACCGGCCTGCGCGGGTTCGACAACCCGCAGACCGTCAAGGGCCTCACGGGGGTCGGCACCGAGCTGGCCGACGAGTTCATGCCGATCCGCCTCGGCGGTGACCTCGCCCTCTTCCAGGCCCTCGGCGCGCTGCTCGTCGCGGCCGACGACGCCGGGCGCGACGCCATCGACCACGAGTTCGTGCAGCGTCACACCGAGGGCTACGAGCAGTGGGCGCAGTCGATGCGCGAGCTCGACTGGGACCTCGTCGACCGGGCCACCTCGCTCGACCGCGCCCAGATCGAACGCGTGGCCGAGATGTTCATCTCCTCGCGCCGCACCGTCGTGTGCTGGGCCATGGGCGTCACGCAGCACCGGCACGCGGTGGCCACGATCAAGGAGATCACCAACGTCTGCCTCGTCCAGGGCAACATCGGCAAGCCCGGCGCCGGCCTCTGCCCGGTGCGCGGGCACTCCAACGTGCAGGGCGACCGCACGATGGGCATCTGGGAGAAGCTGCCGCCGCACTTCGGCGACGCCCTCGAGCGCGAGTTCGGCATCACCGCCCCCACCGAGCGCGGCCACGACGTCGTCAACTCCATCCGCGCCCTGTGCGACGGTGAGGTCAAGGTCGCCGTCAGCCTCGGCGGCAACCTCGCGGCCGCGGCGCCCGACACGGCCGTCACCTTCGCGGCGATGCGCAACGCGAAGCTCAACGTGCACATCGCGACCAAGCTCAACCGCTCGCACGTCGTCGTCGGCGAGGAGGCCCTCATCCTCCCGACGCTCGGGCGCACCGAGCGTGATGTGCAGGCCGGCGGTCCGCAGGGCGTCACGGTCGAGGACAGCATGTCGAGCGTGCACCTCTCGCACGGCCGGCTCGACCCGGCGAGCGCCCAGCTACGCTCGGAGGTCTCGATCATCTGCGGCATCGCCGACGCGACGCTCAAGGGCCGTGGCGGCGCCGAGGGCGACATCGACTGGACGGCCATGGCGGGCGACTACGGCGTCATCCGCGGCCACATCTCCCGGGTCGTGCCGGGCTGCGAGGCCTACGACGAGAAGGTCCACCGGCCGGGCGGCTTCGTCCTGCCCCACCCCCCGCGCGACTCGCGCACCTTCGAGACCCCCTCGGGCAAGGCCGTCTTCACGACGAGCCCGCTCGAGATGGTGACGGCGCCGGAGGGGCACCTCGTGCTGCAGAGCCTGCGCAGCCACGACCAGTTCAACACGACGATCTACGGCCACGACGACCGTTACCGCGGCCTGTCCGGCGGTCGAGACGTCGTCATGGTGCACCCTGACGACCTTGCCGCGCAGGGCTTCGCCGACGGCGACCTCGTCGACGTCGTCGCCCCGTGGTCCGACGGGTCGGTCCGCGTCGTCCACGGCTTCCGGGCCGTCAGCTACCCGACGACCCGGGGCTGCGTCGCCGCCTACTACCCGGAGACCAACCCGCTCGTCGCGCTCGACTCGACCGCCGAGGGCAGCAACTGCCCCGTGAGCAAGGCCGTCGTGGTCAAGCTCGTGCCGGCCGGCCAGGGCCCGCGCCACTCGGCCATCGAGGGCCTCGACGCCGGTGAAGACGACTGGAAGCGCAGCGAGGTCAAGCCGCACCACCTCAGCTGAGCCGGTGGGGTGGTCGGTCGCGGCCACCCCGCCCCACCCGCATCGCCCACCCGCACCGCCGTCGGTGCCGGATGCCGGTCACGACCTCGGGCGCACCGCCTCGGCCAGCGCGAGGGTGCGGGCGGCGTCGTCGGCGTGCAGCTGCTCGACCAGGCGGCCCCGGTACGTCGCCACCGCGCGACCCTCCGCCCGCGCGGCGGCGAAGGCCGCGCTGACACCGCGAGCGTCCTCGAGCTCCGCCTCGTCCGGCGTGAAGACGGCGTTGACGACCTCGACCTGTCCGGGGTGGATGACGGTCTTGCCGTCGAACCCGAGGTCGCGGCCCTGGCGGGCCTCGGCGGCGAGACCCTCGAGGTCGTGGACGTCGTTGAAGACACCGTCGAGGGCGACGACGCCGGCGGCCCGGGCGGCCAGCAGCACGAGCGAGACGGCCGTGAGCAGGCTCGCCCGGCCCGGTGCGGGGCGGGCCCCCAGCTCGTGCGCGAGGTCGTTGGTGCCGACGACGAGGGCGGTGAGCCGCTCGTGCGCGGTCGCGACGGCCTCGGCGTGCAGCACTCCGGCCGGGGTCTCGACCATCGCCCACACCGCCGTGCGGTCCGGGGCGCCGGCGGCCTCGAGCGACGCGACGACACCACGGACGTCGTCGGCGCTGCCCACCTTGGGCACCACGACGGCATCCGGGCCGACGGCAGCGAGCGCGGCGACGTCGTCGGCGTGCCACGGGGTGCCGGGGGCGTTGACGCGGACGGCCACCTCGCGATGGCCGAAGTCCACGGATCGCACCGCCTCGCAGGCGGACTCGCGGGCCGCGGCCTTGTGCTCCGGCGCGACGGCGTCCTCGAGGTCGAGCACGACGGCGTCGACGGGCAGGGTCGGTGCCTTGGCGAGGGCGCGCGCGTTCGAGGCCGGCAGGTAGAGCACCGACCGGCGGGGGCGCAGGCGCAGGGACGGGTGACGGGCCATGGCCGCCACACTAGGCTCGACGCCATGCCCGACGAGCAGCCCGACCCCGGACCCGCCGAGCGCCCGCTCGACGTGACGGCCCTGCTCGGCGAGGCGATGAGCAAGTCCGGGCTGTTCTGGGTCGACGTCGAGGGCGACCGCACGTGGCCGGTCTGGCACGTCTGGGACGACGGGGCCGCCTACGTCGTGAGCGGCCCCGGCGAGCAGCCGCTGCCGTGGCTGCCCCCGGAGGTGCGGCTCATCCTGCGCAGCAAGGACACCGGTGGGCGGCTGCTCACCGTCAGGGCGCACGCGCACGTGCTGCGCCCCGGCACCGGGACGTGGGTGCGCGCGGCCGAGCTGCTGCGCGCCTCGCGCCTCAACGCCGTCGACGACAGCTGGAGCCGCTGGGCCGACGAGTGCACCGTCACCGCCTTCCTGCCGTTCGACGCGCCCCTCGAGGCGCCCGGGTCGTTCGCCGACGCCGACGGGCGCGACGTCCCGGCGCGCACGACGGCCACGACCGCGGCCTGGCGACCATGGCACTGGAAGGGCCGCCAGCGGCGCGCCCGCCGACTGGCCGCTCGGGGCCGAGGCTGACCCCCTAGCCTTGGGCGCATGAGTGCGAGCACCCGCGTCTTCGTCGCACGACTGACCGGCCTGAGCGTCTTCGACCCGCTGGGCGACCAGGTCGGCCGGGTGCGGGACGTCGTCGTGATGTTCAGCGCCACCCGACCGCAGCCCCGTGTCATCGGACTCGTCGTCGAGGTGCCGGGTCGTCGCCGCGTCTTCGTGCCGATGACCCGCGTCACCTCCATCGACGCCGGGGCCGTCATCACGACGGGCCTGGTCAACATGCGCCGCTTCGAGCAGCGCACGAACGAGGTGCTGGTCGCCGCCGAGCTCTTCGACCGCGCGGTCACCGTCACGGCGCCGGATGCCGTGGAGGCGGGCTTCGCGAGCTCCGTCGTCGAGGACGTCGCCATCGAGCAAGGGCCGCGGCGCGACTGGCTCGGGGTGCGCGTCTTCGTGCGGCAGGCCGCCGGGGTGTCGTCGGCGTCGAAGGCGATGTCTCGCCTGACCCGTCGCCGCTCCGGCCGGACGATGCTCGTCGACATCCGCGACGTCGTCGGGCTGCACGACGCCTCCGGCGAGCAGAGCGCCGAGCGACTGCTCGAGACCTACGACGACCTCAAGGTCGCCGACCTCGCCGAGGTCATCCACGACCTCAACCCCAAGCGCCGCGGCGAGGTGGCCGCCGCCCTGTCCGACGAGAAGCTCGCCGACGTGCTCGAGGAGCTGCCCGAGGACGACCAGGTCGAGATCATCGCCGGGCTCGACACCGAGCGGGCCGCCGACGTGCTCGAGGCGATGGAGCCCGACGACGCCGCCGACCTGCTCGCCGACCTGCCGCCCGACCAGGCCGAGGCCCTGCTGCAGCTCATGGAGCCCGACGACGCGGCCCCGCTGCGCCGACTGCTCACCTACGAGGAGAACACCGCCGGCGGCATGATGACGACCGAGCCGGTCATCCTGCCGCCGGAGGCGACCATCGCCGAGGCCCTCGCCACGGTCCGGCGCGAGGAGCTGGCCCCGGCGCTCGCGTCGATGGTCTACGTCTGCCGGCCACCGCTCGAGGCGCCGACCGGCCGCTACCTCGGCCTCGTGCACATCCAGAAGCTGCTGCGCGAGCCGCCGCACGGCGCCATCGGCTCGATCATCGACAAGGAGATCGAGCCGGTCGTGGCGACGGCGTCGCTCGAGACCGTGACCCGCACCCTCGCGACGTACAACCTCGTCTCGCTGCCCGTCGTCGACGACGACAACCGACTCATCGGCGCGGTCACGGTCGACGACGTGCTCGACCACATCCTCCCCGAGGACTGGCGTGAGGTGCGGCACGACATCGAGGTGCGCGCGTGAGCGACCGCACCCCGCGCACCGAGCGGGGCGAGCGGCAGGAGCGGCGCCCCCGCCCGAGCCGCGTCGAGCGCGAGCGGGACAAGCTCGACCAGCCGCAGGAGCAGCGGGCCCGGGTGCTCCCCCGGTTCTCGTTCTCGCAGGAGGCGTTCGGCGTCCTGTCGGAGCAGTTCGCCCGCCTCATGGGCACGCCCGGCTTCATCATCGGCATGACGGTCTTCGTCACCATCTGGCTGGCGTGGAACACCTTCCTGCCCGAGGCGCAGCAGTTCGACCCGCGGGCCACCAACTACACGCTGCTCACGCTCATCCTGTCGCTGCAGGCCTCGTACGCCGCGCCCCTCATCCTGCTCGCGCAGAACCGGCAGGCCGACCGCGACCGCGTCGCCCTCGAGCAGGACCGCGCCCGCGACGAGCGCAACCTCGCCGACACCGAGTTCCTCACCCGCGAGGTCGCCTCGCTGCGGCTCGCGCTGCGCGAGCAGGCCACCCGCGACTTCGTCCGCTCCGAGCTGCGCAACCTGCTCGACGAGCTCGAGGACCGTCAGCTCCTGCGGCGGGACGACGAGGCCGAGCGACCGTCCGGCTGACCGACCGCGCCGGGTGACCGACCGCACTCCCGGCGCGGTCGGTCGGGCCGCGGCGGCGACATACGATGGATGACATGTCCGTCGCCGTCCTGCCCACCCGTGACGAGATGCTCACGGCCCTCTCGAAGGTCAACGACCCCGAGATCCGCAAGCCCATCACCGAGCTGGGGATGATCAAGTCGGTCGAGGTCGACGAGGCCGGCCGGGTCGACCTCGCCATCTTCCTCACCGTCTCCGGGTGCCCGATGAAGGAGACGCTGACGAAGGACTCCAGCGCGGCCCTGCTCGCGCTCGAGGGCGTCACGTCCGTCGCCGTGGAGCTCGACGTCATGAGCGACGAGCAGCGGGCCGATCTGCGCCAGCAGCTGCGGGGCGGCGCCCCGGAGAAGGAGATCCCCTTCGCGAGGGCGAGCAGCCTGACCCGCGTCTACGCGGTCGCGTCCGGCAAGGGCGGGGTCGGCAAGTCGTCGGTCACCGTCAACCTCGCCGCCTCGCTCGCCGCTCAGGGTCTGCGCGTCGGGGTCGTCGACGCCGACGTCTACGGCTTCTCGGTGCCGCGCATGCTCGGCGTCGAGCAGCGCCCGACCCAGGTCGACGACATGATCCTGCCGCCCATCAGCCACGACGTGAAGATCATCTCGATCGGCATGTTCGTCCCGGGCAACCAGCCCGTCGTGTGGCGCGGGCCGATGCTGCACCGCGCCTTGCAGCAGTTCCTCGGCGACGTCTTCTGGGGCGACCTCGACGTGCTGCTCCTCGACCTGCCGCCCGGCACCGGTGACATCGCCATCTCCGTGGCCCAGCTCGTGCCCAACGCGGAGATCCTCGTCGTCACCACCCCGCAGCAGGCGGCGGCCGAGGTGGCCGAGCGCGCCGGCTCGATCGCCCTGCAGACCCACCAGCGGGTGGCCGGGGTCATCGAGAACATGAGCTGGCTCGAGCTGCCCGACGGCACCCGTCAGGAGATCTTCGGCTCCGGCGGCGGCCAGCGCGTGGCCGACTCGCTCTCGACGAGCATCGGTGCGCCCGTCGCCCTGCTGGGTCAGATCCCGCTCGACCCGCGGCTGCGCGAGGGTGGCGACAACGGCATCCCGGTCGTGCTCTCGGAGCCCGACTCCGCGGCGGCCGTCGCGCTGCGCGGCATCGCCAGGGGACTGGCCACGCGGGCCCGCGGACTCGCGGGGCGCTCGCTCGGCCTCACCCCCGCCGGCCGCTGACCGGCATCCCCTCACCCCGCAGGTCGGGGACTGGCCTTTCGACGGTGCCTATTTGGCCTCTCGACGGGGGGGTGGGGGCCCGGGGAGGTCAGGTGGCCTCGGAGTCCCACGGGGTCGGGACGAGCGGGTCGTGCCCCCTGGGGGCGCTGACCGGCTTGTCGGCCGGCTCACGCTGGTCGGGCTCGTCGTCGTCGGTCGCGTTGAGGGCGTCGCGGACGATCTTGCGCGGGTCGTACTGACGCGGGTCGTAGGCCTTCCAGTCGACCTCGGAGAACTCCGGGCCCATCTCGTCCTTGAGCTGGTCGCGGGCGCGGTCGGCGAGCGATCGGGCCTGTCGCACGAGCTTGCCGAACTTCGCGGCGTACTCGGGCAGCCGTTCGGGGCCGAGCACGAGGATCGCGAGGATGCCGAGCAGCAGCAGCTCCCACCCGTTGATGTCGAACACTGTCTCTGCCTTTCGCGCGCCGGACTGCTCGCCATCGTAGGGGTGGCGCGCGAGCTCACTTCTGGTCGGGGTCTGCCTCGAGGGTCATCCGCAGCTTGACGTCCTGCCCGCCTCGCCGGACCGTGAGGCTGACGGTGTCGCCGACGGCGCGGGCGCGGATGGAGACGATGAGCTGATCGGGGGTGCGCACGCGCTTGCCCTCGAAGCCGGTGATGACGTCGCCGGGCTGCACGCCCGCCTTGGCGGCCGGGCCACCCGCGACGACGGCGTCGGACTGGTCGACGACCTGGGCACCCTCGCCGCTGAAGGTGCGGTCGAGGGAGACGCCGATGACGGGGTGGGTCGCCTTGCCCGTGGCGATGAGCTGGTCGGCGGTGCGCCGGGCCTGGTCGCTCGGGATGGCGAAGCCGAGCCCGATGTTGCCGCCGGTCGTGCCGCTCGTGCCCGGCACCCGGGCGATGGCGGAGTTGACGCCGATGACCTTGCCGGACAGGTCGAGCAGCGGGCCGCCGCTGTTGCCCGGGTTGATCGCCGCGTCGGTCTGGATGGCGTTGATGTACGACGACTCACTGCCGGTGCCGGGGGTGACGGGGCGGTTGAGGGCGCTGACGATGCCGGTCGTCACCGTCTGCTCGAGCCCCAGCGGGGCGCCGACGGCGATGACCTGGTCACCGACGACGATCTGGTCGCTCTCGCCGAGCACGAGCGGGGTCAGGTCGGTGCGGGCGAGCTTGAGCACGGCGAGGTCGTAGCTGACGTCGCGCCCGACGATGGTCGCCTTCTCGGTGTCGCCGTTGCTCAGCACGACCTCGATGTCGCCGCCGGACGCACCCGCCTCGACGACGTGGTTGTTCGTGAGGACGTGGCCCTTGGCGTCGACGACGAAGCCGGAGCCGGTGCCCGAGCCCTCGCTGCCGCCGTCGACCTTGATGGTGACGACGCTGGGCAGGGCCGTGGCGGCGATGTTCGCGACCGAGCCCGCGGGCCGGGCCGTCGCGCCGGGGCCAGGCTCCGGGAGGGTCGACCCGGCGAGGTTGACGCGGTCGTCGGCCAGCTGGCCGGCCACCCCGCCGACGACGCCGGAGAGGAGGCACAGGCCGACGACGCCGGCCACGAGCGTCCCGCGACGACGGCCGGGAGGGGCGGCCGTGACCGGGGGCCCGTACGCGGACGGGTCGGTGCCCCAGCCACCCGGGGCGCCCTGGGCAGTCGCCGGCCCGGACGCTGCACCGAGGCCGGCCCGGTAGCCCTGCGTCGGGCCGCCGGCCGTCGGGGCTGCGACGGCCGACATCGGTGAACCCTGGCCGGGCGCGCTGGCTGTCGCGGCGGCGGTCGGCGGGGCGTAGGCGGCGCGGTGGGCCGCCTCGTCCTCGGCGTCGGCCCGGTCGCTGCCCCACGGCGCGTCGGCCCGGGCAGGCACGCCCGCGCCCTCGGTCGGGTGCTCGGGCGCGAAGCGGTCGAACCACCCGGCGGAGTCGTCGCGACCGGGGTCGCCACCGGCGTCGTCGTGCGGGGTGTCGCCATGGCTGGCCCCGGCGCCGGGGGCCGGCGCCGCCTGCGGGATGGCCTGGGTGCTACCGACGTCGATGACCCCCGTCGGCTCGGACTGCGCGGCCGGAGGATGGGGGGTGGACGCGCCCGCCTCGGGCTCGTCGCCGGGGCGGGTGCTCGCGTCGGTCATCTCGTCTTCTCTGCCGAAGGGGTCACGGAGCGGGCGGCCACGCCCGGCTCACCGCGTGCATACCCCGTCCGGACGAGCCAGTACGACGCGGGCAACCCGGTCGAGGCGCTGCCCTCACCGGCGCTAGTCGACCCGGCCCGGGCCCGCGGCGGTGCGTTGACCCTGCTCGAGACGGTCGAGCCGATGGCCGCGCCCACGGACGAACCGCCCGACGAGCCCGAGACGCTGACCGGCCCGCTGACCGGCCCGCTGACCGGCACGGCCGACGACCCGACGGCTGAGCTCGTCGTGGCCCCGATGCCGGCCAGCCCGAGGGCGGCCGCCCCCGTGACGCCCGGGCGGGCCGCGGTGACGGGACCGCGGGCGGTGCCGGGAAGGGGCGCGACGGCGAGGCCCCAGGCCGCCGCGACGGACGCACCGGCGGCGATGGAGGCGACCACAGCCGCCCGCACCGGCGAGCGGTGCAGCGGGGGTGAGGTCGGAGCCACGGTGGGCACGGGCGCGTGGGGCGAGGCGACCGGCATCCGGTCGAGACGGTCGAGGAAGGACGGGGTGGGCACCGGGGGCACCGACCGTCCGTCGGGCGCACCCCGCAGGGGGGACGGGCCGGAGCCGAAGGCGGCGAGCGCACCCGACGAGTGACCCTCGGCCGGGATGCTGTCGGGCTCGGCGGCGAGGCCGACGCCGAGGCCCATGAGGGAGGAACGCAGGCTCATCGGCACCCCGCCGGTGTCGCTGCGGAGGGCGGCGACGATGCGTCGCTCCTGCTCGGCCGCGGCCCGGCACAGCTCGCAGCACACGAGGTGCCGGTCGAACATGTGCAGCATCGCCTCGGGCAGCGCCCGGTCGACGTAGGCCCGGACGTAGCCGCGCAGGTGTGGCGTCATCCCCGTCTCACCCCTCCATCAGCGCGTGCCCGCCGCCACGCGGCGACCCGGCAGGCGCAGCCCGGTGCGGCGGCCCTCGGGGGCGGCCACGGTCTCGGGGGCACGGTGGGCGAGGGCCTCGCGCAGCTGGGCGCGGCCCCGGTGGATGCGCGAGCGCACGGTTCCGAGCTTGACGCCGAGCGTCGCGCTGATCTCCTCGTAGGACAGACCCTCGATGTCGCACAGCACGACGGCGGCGCGGAACTCCGGAGCCAGGGCGTCGAGCGCGCGCTGTACGTCGTCGTCGAACCGGGCGTCGTGGTACGTCTGCTCAGGGCCCTTCTCGCCGCTGGGAAGCCGGCCGGCGGCGTCCTCGGGCAGCGAGTCGAAGCGGATGCGCTGCTTGCGGCGCATCTTGTCGAGGAACACGTTCGTCGTGATGCGGTGCAGCCAGCCCTCGAAGGTGCCGGGCTGGTAGCTGTGCAGCGAGCGGAAGACGCGCACGAAGACGTCGTGCGTCAGGTCTTCCGCGTCGTGCGGGTTGCCCGTGAGGCGGTAGGCCAGGCGGTACACCCGGGCCGAGTGCTGCTCGACGATCTCCTCCCACGTGGGCGGCGTCCACGGCGCGTCGGGCACGTCGCTCCCGCCGCTCGTCGCCGGGGTGGTTGCAGTGGTCGTCACGCTGAACAGCGCCTTTCGGTGGGGTCCTGCCGGGGTCAACGCCCGTGCTCGTCCGTTCGTTCCCCCCAAACGTGCCCGTTCGCGGTCTCAGGCACCCATCGTTTCACTGTGAATCACCTGTGGATGCCGATGAGCCGGCCCCGGCGCCCTCGACCGACTGCGTGCCGCCGTCGTCGGGGCTCGCCTCGTGGCCGCGGCGACCGTGGGTGCGCCGGTCCTGCTTCATCTCCGCCTCGAAGAGATGGCGCCGGCCACCGACGAGGCGCTGTCGGGCGTCGGCCTCGAGGCGCCTGAAGTCGGTGTAGTAGCCGTCGTCGTACTCCTCGACGACCTGGAAGGTCCACCGGCCCTGCACGACGTTGCGCCCGACGAGCTCTTCTTCGAGCCGGTCGGCGAGCACGCCCAGCTCGGTGTCGCCGGAGTCGCGCATGAGGTCGACCGCCTCGCCGAGGGTCAGGTCGGCCTGGCCGGACAGCCGGTGGAAGCCGTAGAGGTGGCCACGTGCGTCCTCGACCACCTCGAGCGCCTCGGACAGCTTGCCCAGGGCCTCGACCGTGGCGTCCGTGACCCCGTCGGGGCGGCGGTGCTCCGGGGTGGGCTGCTCGGTCGCGTCAATGCCCTGGGGCGTGTCGGTGGCCATGACGACACGCTAGGCGAGGCCACCGACAACGGCACCGGCAGAAGCATCGGCAGAAGCACCGGCAAGAGCACCGACAAGAGCACCGGCAGCGGCCCCGGTCGTCGGTACGGACGGCGGCAGGGCGGCATCCGGCACGGCACTAGGCTTGTCGCCATGAGTACGCAGAAGGTCGCCGCCTGGTCGCACGCCGAGACGTTCGTCGCCCCGAGCGAGCACGTCGAGGCCGCCGCCCGACGCGGCGAGCAGCTGGGTGCGGCCCCCGTGCCCGACGGAACGGGTGCGGTGCTGCAGGTCCTCGCGGCCGCCATCGGCGCCCGCGCCGTGATGGAGGTCGGCACCGGGGCAGGGGCTTCCGGCCTGTGGCTGCTCGGCGGCATGCCGGCCGACGGCATCCTCACGACGATCGACCTCGAGACCGAGAACCAGCGCGCGGCGCGCGAGGCCTTCGCGGCCGCCGGTGTCGCCCACCAGCGCACCCGCGTCATCGCCGGCCGGGCGCTCGACGTGCTCCCCCGCATGACCGACGGCGCCTACGACCTCGTCGTCGTCGACGCCGACCGCGCCGAGTACCCGGAGTACGTCGAGCAGGCCGCCCGCCTCCTGCGCACGGGCGGCACGCTCGCCCTCACGTGGTCCGACCGGGAGTCCGACCCGGCCAACCGCGACGACGAGACACGCACCCTGCGCGAGGTGGGCCGGTCGCTGCGCGAGCGCAGCGACTTCCTCGTCTCGCTGCTGCCCGTGGGCGACGGCCTGCTCGTCGCCGTCAAGCGCTGACCCGGAGCCCCCGGCACCCCCGCACGACGAAGGGCCCCCGACCGCTGCGGTCGGGGGCCCTTCGTCGTCCGCCGCGGCCCGTGCGAGCCCGGCGGACACCGTCAGTTGACGCCGTCGCAGCCCTGGATGGCGTCGCGCAGGTTCGCAGCCTCGTCGGGGGTCATCTCGACGACGAGCCGGCCGCCACCTTCGAGGGGCATGCGCAGCACGATGCCGCGACCCTCCTTGACGACCTCGAGCGGCCCGTCACCGGTCCTCGGCTTCATTGCTGCCATGGTTCCCCTTCCATAGGAATGGCGTGATCTGACGTCCATTATTCCGTGTGCCCGTCGGCCGTACCTAATCGGGTTGTGACCGCGGCCACGTCGCCCCGTCGAGGGCGTCCGTCGACGGCCGTCGGCGCGGTGGGACAGAGTGTGGCCATGAGCGACACACAGCCACAGCAGGGTCCGGGCGAGGATGCCGGGCCGGTCCGTCTCGAGGTCGACGCGGGGGTGGCGTGGGTGCGCCTGCACCGCCCCGAGGCGATGAACAGCCTCGACCTCGGGCTCAAGCAGGCCCTGCTCGCGACGCTGCAGCGGGTGGCCGACGACCCCGGCGTCCGCTGCGTCGTGCTCACCGGCGACGGGCGCGCCTTCTGCGTCGGACAGGACCTCAAGGAGCATGTCCGCTCGCTGGCCGACCCCGACTCGCGCCTGTCGACGACGGTGACCGAGCACTACAACCCGATCGTGCTGCTGCTGGCGACGATGGCCAAGCCGGTCGTCGCGGCCCTCAACGGCGTCGCGGCCGGGGCCGGGCTCAGCTTCGCCCTCGCCTGCGACGTGCGGGTGGCCGCCCGCAGCGCTGGGCTCAACACGGCCTTCGCCGGCATCGCCCTGTCGTGCGACTCCGGGGCCTCGTGGGCGCTGCCGCGCCTCGTCGGGCCCGCCAGGGCCAAGGAGCTGCTGCTGCTACCGCGCACCGTGCCCGCCGAGGAGGCCCTCGCGATGGGGCTCGTCACGCAGGTCGTCGACGACGACGCGCTCGAGGCGACCGTCCGCGAGCTGGCCACGACGCTCGCCGCCGGGCCGACCCTCGCCTACGGGTCCATCCGGCGGGCGGTGGCCTTCAGCGCCGGCGTCGGTCTCGCCGACGCCCTCGACAACGAGGCCCAGCTGATGGCCCTCACCGGCGCGAGCAGCGACCACCGGGCCGCGGTCGACGCGTTCCTGGCCAAGCGGCCGCCGGAGTACACCGGTCGGTGACCGTCGCGCCCGGGGCGACGCGGGCGCCCGGATGCCGTCGCCCGCCCGTCCGGGGTCACGGCGGGTAGTCGCTCGGCGGCACGAACCGCCACAGCTCGTCGGTCCACCAGTACTGGCCCCAGACGAAGAGCACGAGCAGCGGCAGGGTGCGCACGAGCACGCGCACCCAGCCGTTGCCGCGCCGGTCCACCCAGCCGGCGCCGACCATGACGACGAGCAGCGGGAACAGCGGCACGAGGTAGCGGAAGAGGCTCGTGAACGGGTCGAGCACGGCGCCGAGGTAGAGCGGGTAGCCGAGCGACCACGTGCGCAGGTCGGCCCCGAGCCCGCGGGCCCAGGGCCCGGCGACCATGGCGACGAGGACGACCGGGATGGCCACGAGCACGAGGCGCCCCTGCTGGCCGCCGAGCAGGTCGGTGGCCCGGTCGAGCCACGGCCGGAAGGGCTCGATCGAGGCGTAGCCGCGCCAGGCCGACATCGTGTCGGTGTAGGCCGAGCGGCTGCCGGTGCGCGCCCAGGCCACCGCCGGCCAGAGCAGCCCGGCCACGCCGCACCCGACGAGGGCGGCGAGCATCGACGCGTACGTCCCACGAGTGATGGGCGCGGTGCGGCGCCGGCGCCACCGCAGCACGACGACGACGAGGGTGACGAGCCCGAGCGGCACGCCGATGGGCCGCGACAGCCCGACGAGCACGGCCACCCCGGTGGCGACGAGCCACCGCTCCCGCGACAGGGCGAGTAGGTAGGCGACAAGCAGCAGCACGGCCAGCGACTCGGTGTAGGCCAGCTGCAGCGTCACCGACGCGGGGAAGGTCGCCCACAGCACGACGACCGCGAGCGCCGCGGGGTCACCGATGCGCGGACGAAGGAGCAGGCCCATGAGCACCGCCGCGCCGACGCCGCAGAGCAGCGCGACCGTCGACCCGGCGACGGGGAACGAGGCCCCCGTGACGGCCATGACGGCGCGGGCCGCGAGTGGGAACAGGGGGTAGAAGGCCCACGGGTTCTGGGCGACCTGGCCGCCGTCGGCAACGGGCAGGGTGTCGGGGTACCCGCGCTCGGCGATCCGCTGGTACCACTGGCCGTCCCAAAGGGCGGTGAAGGGGAAGTACGTCACCGGCACGTCGTCGCCGCCGGTCATGCCGCTCGGCGCCTGGTGGGGCAGGACGGCGAGCAGGATCGTCGTCGTCACGACGCGGCACAGTGCATAGAGCACGACGACCCACAGCACGAAGGTGCGCCCGCGCAGCAGCGCGGGTCGCGAGGCCGCGGTCATCGCGTGGATGCCGGCGGTGTGGCCTCCCGGGCACCCGCGGGCTCCCCGGCATCCTGCGTCTGCGTCGAGCCGTCGGCCTCAGGGGGCTCGGTGGGCTCGGTGGGCTCGGCGGGCTCGGCAGGCTCGACCGGCCCCTCGGTGGGGGCCGCGAAGCCGTCGCCGCGCAGGACGGCGATCTGCTCGTCCTTCTCGCGCAGCTCGCGCCGCAGCCGGTCGAGGACGCCGTCGACCTGGGTCATCCGGTAGCCGCGGGCGCCGACGTCGAAGGTGAGGGCGTCGAGGTCGGCGTCGGTGAGGGTCTGCTCGGGCAGCGGCTCGTGCCGCAGGCTCGCGGTCGGGCGGCCCATGCCGCCGGCCCCGACGAGGCCGAGCAGCAGCGCGACGACGCCGCACAGCACTACGACGCCGACGAGCAGGATGAACCACGTCACGGGGCCTGCTCCTCCGGCTGCGCGTGGCTGCGGATGACCTCGATGGCCTCGGCCGGGCTGTCGGTCAGGGTGAGGCGGTCGAGGTCGTCGGGGCCGATCATGCCGGCCGTCAGCACGGTGTCGCGCAGCCAGTCGATCATCCCGCCCCAGTAGTCGCTGCCGAGCAGCACGACCGGGAACCGGGTGACCTTCTGCGTCTGCGCGAGCGTGACCGCCTCGAACAGCTCGTCGAGGGTGCCGAAGCCGCCGGGCAGCACGACGAAGCCCTGCGCGTACTTGACGAACATCGTCTTGCGGGCGAAGAAGTAGCGGAAGTTGACGCCGAGGTCGACGTACTCGTTGAGGCCCGTCTCGAAGGGCAGCTCGATGCCGAGCCCGACCGAGGTGCCCTTGGCCTCGAACGCGCCCTTGTTGGCCGCCTCCATCGCGCCGGGGCCACCGCCGGTGATGACGGCGTAGCCCGCCTCGACGAGCCGCCGCCCCACCTCGACGCCGAGGGCGTAGCTGGGGTCGTCGCGACGCGTGCGGGCCGAGCCGAACACCGCTACCGCGGGGCCGAGGTCGGCCAGCGCGCCGAAGCCCTCGACGAACTCGGACTGGATGCGCATGACCCGCCACGGGTCGGCGTGCAGCCAGTCGGCGGGCGCCGTCGTGTCGAGCAGCCGCTGGTCGGTCGTGGTGGCGGGCACCTGGCCGCGCCGCAGCGTCACCGGCCCCGTCTGCCGGCGCCGGCTCGTGCCCCCCGAGGGCGTCTCGTCGCTCACACAGGCCACCCTAAGCGGCGCCCGGGCCCGTCCGGATGCCGGTCGGCCGCGTCGGCGTGGTCGGCGCGCCCCGCGGTCGGGGCCCTCAGCGCAACCAGCGCAGCAGGGCGGCCTCGGCGTCGACGTACTGCTGCACGGGGCAACGCTCGTCGTCCATGTGGGCGAGGTTGGGGTCGCCGGGGCCGTAGTTGACGGCCGGGACGCCGAGGGCCGAGAAGCGGGCGACGTCGGTCCAACCCTCCTTCGGGCCGACGGAGACGCCGAGCGCGTCGACGAACGCCTTGGCCGCCGGCAGGTGCAGGCCCGGGCGGGCGCCGTCCGCGGCATCCCCGAGGGTGGTCTCGAAGCCGTCGAACACCTCCTGCACGTGGGCGAGGGCCGCGGCGGTGTCCTTGTCGGGCGCGTACCGGTAGTTGACGGTGACGGTGCACCGGTCGGGCACGACGTTGCCGGCGATGCCGCCGCTGATGCCCACCGCCTGCAGCGCCTCGTGGTAGTCGAGGCCGTCGACGGTGACGGTGCGGGCCTCGTAGGCGGCGAGGCGCGAGAGCACGACGGCGGCGTCGTGGATGGCGTTGTGGCCCTTCCACGGCCGGGCGCTGTGCGAGGCCACGCCCGTGGTCGTCACGTCCACGCGCATCGTGCCCTTGCACCCGCCCTCGACGGCGCCGTCGGTGGGCTCAAGCAGGACGGCGAAGTCGCCCTGCAGCAGCTCGGGGCGGGTGGCGCCGACGCGGGCGAGGCCGTTGAACTCGCCGTCGATCTCCTCGCACTCGTAGAACAGGAAGGTGAGGTCGCGGGCCGGCTCGGTCGCCTGGGCGGCGATGCGCAGCATGACGGCCACGCCACCCTTCATGTCGACCGTGCCGCGCCCCCACAGCTCGTCGCCCTCTCGCCGGGTCGGCAGGTTGGGCACGGCGGTGAGCGGGACGGTGTCGATGTGCCCGGCCAGCACGACCCGCTCGGCACGGCCGAGGTTCGTGCGGGCCACGACGGTGTTGCCGTCGCGGACGACCTCGAGGTGGGCCAGCGGCGCCAGGGCGGCCTCGACGGCGTCGGCGAGGGCGGCCTCGCCCCGGCTGACCGACTCGATGTCGCAGACGGCGGCTGTCAGGGTCGTCACGTCGGCGGTGAGGTCGAGGGCGGGCGCGGGGGCCAGGTCGGGCAGCGGCATGCCCCGAGGCTAGCGGCCGGTCGGGGTGGACACCGGGCGGCCGGCCCCTCGCCCTCCCCTAGCCTTGGACCCATGTCCGACGAGCGCACCGCCTGGGGCTTCGGCCTCGCCACGACGACCCCCTCGGGGCAGGTGCTCGACACCTGGTACCCGTCGCCCGCCCTCGGCGCGGTCCCCGCCGACGCCGCCGTGCCCGATGAGCTGGCGGCCTTGGCCGGCGCCGACGAGCTGCGCGACGTGCGCCTCGAGGTCGTCCGCGTGAAGGTCGACCTCGACGCGGCGCCGCAGGGCGCGAGCGACGCCTACCTGCGCCTGCACCTGCTCTCGCACTGCCTCGTGCGACCCAACGAGCTCAACCTCGACGGCCTCTTCGGCGCCCTGAGCAACGTCGTCTGGACGAGCGCGGGCCCGTGCGCGGTCGACGGCTTCGAGCGGACGCGGGTGCGGCTCCGGGCGCGCGGGCACGTCGCCGTGTACGGCGTCGACAAGTTCCCCCGCATGACCGACTACGTCGTGCCCCCGGGCGTGCGCATCGCCGACGCCGACCGCGTGCGCCTCGGCGCCCACCTCTCCCCCGGCACCACCGTCATGCACGAGGGCTTCTGCAACTTCAACGCCGGCACGCTCGGCACCTCGATGGTCGAGGGGAGGATAGTGCAGGGCGTCGTCGTCGGAGACGGATCCGACGTCGGGGCGGGCGCCTCGATCATGGGCACGCTGTCGGGCGGTGGCACCGAGCGGGTCAGCATCGGCGAGCGGTGCCTCATCGGCGCCAACGGCGGCATCGGCATCGCCCTCGGTGACGACTGCGTCGTCGAGGCGGGCCTCTACGTGACCGCCGGCACCAAGGTGACCCTCCCCGACGGAACCGTCGTCAAGGCCAGGTCGTTGTCGGGGTCCAGCAACATCCTCTTCATCCGCAACAGCGTCACCGGCGCCGTCGAGGCCCGCGACCGCGCGGGCACCGGCATCACGCTCAACGCGGCGCTCCACGCCAACTGACACGCCAACTGACGCGCCGCAGCACCGACCGGAAGGACCCCGTGACCAGCCGAGCCCGCCGCCGCCGACGTGGCTGGCTCGTGCTGCCGGTCGTCGTCGGGGTTCTCGGCGCGGGCGCGTGGGCGGGTACCCACCTCGTGAGGTCGGTGCAGTCCCCCGAGTGCACCATCACGGCATCCGGTGTGACGGAGACGTTCGACCCCGACCAGACGGCGAACGCGGCGCTGATCGCGGCCATCGCGGTCGAGCGGGGGATGCCGGCCCGCGCGGCCACGATCGCCCTGACCACCGCGTTCCAGGAGTCGAAGATCCGCAACCTGCGGTTCGGCGACCGCGACTCGCTCGGCCTCTTCCAGCAGCGACCGAGCCAGGGCTGGGGCACCGAGCAGCAGATCCTCGACCCCGTGCACGCGACGAACGCCTTCTACGACGCCCTCGTGAAGTTCAAGGGCTACGAGAACGCCGACATCACGACGATCGCCCAGCGGGTGCAGCGCAGCGGCTTCCCCGAGGCCTACCGCGACCACGAGGGCCAGGGGCGCGTGCTCGCCTCGACGCTGACCGGCTACTCCCCCGCGGGCCTGACGTGCCGCCTCGACCCGGCGACCGACCACGCGAAGCCGTCGACGGTCGCCGCCGACCTGCGCGAGCAGATGGGCGTCACCCGCTCGACGGCCGGCGCCGGCACCCTGACCGTCACGGCCGCGGACGAGCGGCAGGCCTGGGCGGTCGGCCACTGGGCCGTGGCCCGCGCCGAGACGTACGGCGCGACCAAGGTCTCCGTCGGCGCCCGCACGTGGGACCGCGACGCCGGGGCCGACGGCTGGTCGGACGGCGCCGCGACGACCACGGTCACCGTCACCCTGCGCTGACCCCGCCGCATCCGGCCCTCCGTCGGCGGACGTCCTCCCGCACCGCCCCTGGGGCGACTGACTCGAACGAACCGTTCGAGGTCGAACACGTCGGCGGAGGTCGAACGCCTCGGTGCACCGGCGCGTTCGGTACCCAACCATGAGTTCGGCACCGAACGACGCGTTCGAGGCGGTCACCCGAGGGGGCAGCCGGCATCCGGAAACGACGACGACACCGGACGCGTGCGTCCGGTGCCGTCGGGGGTGGTGCGGTGGTGCGAGGTTGGGCTCAGACGCCCGGGTAGCTGCGCTCCGGCGAGCCGGTGTAGATCTGGCGCGGGCGGCCGATCTTGGTCTCCGGGTCGTTCATCATCTCGCGCCACTGGGCGATCCAGCCCGGCAGGCGCCCGATGGCGAAGAGCACGGTGAACATCTTCGACTCGAAGCCCATGGCCTTGTAGATGAGGCCGGTGTAGAAGTCGACGTTCGGGTAGAGCTTCCGCTCGACGAAGTAGTCGTCGGCGAGGGCGATCTCCTCGAGGCCCTTCGCGATGTCGAGCAGCGGGTCGTTCTGGCCGAGCTTCTCGAGCACCTCGTCGGCGTACTTCTTGACGATGGCCGCGCGCGGGTCGTAGTTCTTGTAGACCCGGTGCCCGAAGCCCATGAGGCGGACGCCGTCCTCCTTGTTCTTCACCTTCTCCATGAAGGCCTTGGGGTCGTCGCCCGACGCGTGCAGCTTGCCGAGCATCTCGAGCACGGCCTGGTTGGCGCCGCCGTGCAGCGGGCCGGACAGGGCGTGGATGCCGGCGGACACTGAGTTGAAGAGGTTGGCGTGGGCCGAGCCCACGAGCCGCACCGTCGACGTCGAGCAGTTCTGCTCGTGGTCGGCGTGGAGGATGAAGAGCAGGTCGAGGGCCTTGGCGACGGTCGGGTCGACCTCGTAGGGCTCGACGGGGTAGCCGAACGTCATCCGCATGAAGTTCTCGACGAACGACAGCGAGTTGTCGGGGTACATGTACGGCTGGCCGATGCTCTTCTTGTGGGCCATCGCCGCGATGGTCGGCACCTTGGCGAGCAGGCGCACGGTCGAGATCTCGACCTGCTCCTGGTCGAAGGGGTCGAGGCTGTCCTGGTAGAACGTGCCGAGGGCCGAGACGGCCGAGCTGAGCACGGGCATCGGGTGCGCGTCGCGGGGGAAGCCGTTGAAGAAGGCCCGGAGGTCCTCGTGCAGCATCGTGTGCCGACGGATGTTGTCCTCGAAGCGCGAGAGCTCCTCGGGCGCGGGCAGCTCGCCGTAGATGAGCAGGTACGCGACCTCGGTGAAGGTCGAGTGCTCGGCGAGCTGGTCGATCGGGTAGCCGCGGTAGCGCAGGATGCCGGCGTCGCCGTCGATGTAGGTGATGTCGCTCTTGCACGAGGCCGTGTTGACGAACCCCGCGTCGTAGGTGACGAGGCCCGTGTCCTTGAGCAGCGAGCCGACGGACAGACCGTCGTTGCCCTCGACGGCCTTGACGCCCGGGAAGGTGAGCTCCTTGTCGGCGACCTTGACGGTCGCGTCCACTGGCGTGGTCACTGCGTATCGCCTCCTCTGGTCCGGACCGTGCGTCGGACCTGTTCGCGAGCGACGTTACCCCAGCGCGGGCGCCCGCATAAAAGCGGCCTCAGCGGGCGAGGCGGTCGGCCGCCTCGGCGATCCGTTCGTCGGTCGCCGTCAGCGCGATGCGGACGTGGCGGTGACCCGCCGGGCCGTAGAACGAGCCCGGGGCGACGAGCACCCCACGGTCGGCGAGCGCCTCGACCGTGGCCCAGCAGTCCTCGTCGCGGGTCGACCAGAGGTAGAGCCCGGCCTCCGAGCCCTCGACGCGCAGCCCGAACGCCTCGACCGCCGGCAGCAGGGTCTCGCGGCGGCGACGGTAGACCTCCCGCTGCGCGGCCACGTGCTCGTCGTCGCGCAGGGCGACGGCCATGGCACGCTGCACCGGGGCGGGCATGATCATGCCGGCGTGCTTGCGCACCTCGAGCAGGGCGCCGACGAGGGCGGGGTCGCCCGCCACGAACGCGGCGCGGTAGCCCGCGAGGTTGCTCTGCTTCGATAGCGAGTAGACGGTGAGCAGCCCGCTCAGGTCGCCCCCCGTCACGTCGGGGTGCAGCAGGCTCGGGGTGCTCTGCCCGTCGTGACCCGGTCGCCAGTCGAGCTCGGCGTAGCACTCGTCGCCGGCGACGACGACGCCGTGCTCACGGGCCCAACCGACGACCTTGCGCAGGTGCTCGACCCCGAGCACGCGGCCGTCGGGGTTGCCGGGGCTGTTGAGCCACAGCAGCTTCGGCGTCGTGGACGCGGTCGGCGGACCGAGAGCGGTCAGCGAGTCGACCGGCACGGCCGTCGCGCCGGCGAGGCGGGCGCCGATGTCGTAGGTCGGGTAGGCGACCGACGGGTGGCCGACGACGTCACCGGGCTCGAGGCCGAGCAGCGTCGGCAGCCAGGCCACGAGCTCCTTGCTGCCGATGGTCGGCAGGACGGCATCCGGAGTGAGCCCAGGCACGCCACGGCGACGGGCGAACCACTCGCAGATGGCCACCCGGAGGTCGGGAGTGCCCGAGGTCAGCGGGTAGCCGGGGGCATCGACGGCGTCGGCCAAGGCCCGGCGCACCACCTCGGGGGTGGGGTCGACGGGCGTCCCGACCGAGAGGTCGACGATGCCACGGTCTTGGTCCCCCGCCCGCGCCTTGTAGGGGGCGAGCGAGTCCCACGGGAAGTCGGGGAGGCCGAGCGGCTTCAGTGCCGGCTCACTCGTCGTGCTCCTGCGGGGGCAGGGCCGCCACGAGCGGGTGGTCCTTGTCGATGACGCCCATCTTCGCGGCGCCGCCGGGGCTGCCGAGGTCGGTGAAGAACTCGACGTTCGCGTTGTAGTAGTCGGCCCACTCCTCGGGGACGTCGTCCTCGTAGTAGATGGCCTCGACGGGGCACACCGGCTCGCAGGCACCGCAGTCGACGCACTCGTCGGGGTGGATGTAGAGAGAGCGGTTGCCCTCGTAGATGCAGTCGACCGGACACTCCTCGATGCAGGCCCTGTCCTTGAGGTCGACGCACGGCTGGGCGATGACGTAGGTCATGGGGGCGGGGACCTCCTGCAGGGGCTGCGCTCGGGTGGTTCTGACGGTCACGACTGCGCGCCTCGTACCCGGTCGGGACCGGCCCGAGACGCCGCACCTAGTATGCCGGACATGACTGGCGCGACCCCTGCCGACCCCACCGGTGAGACGGCGTCGGGGGTGCGCGCGGGCCACCGGCTGACCGAGCACCTCACCGTCGGCGGGCGGGTCTCCGTGCGCCACCGCCTCCCGGCCTCCGCCGGAGCGGCCGGAGCCGCCGGGTGGGCCACCGACGTCGTCGGCGAGCTCGTCTCTCGCGACGACGACACGCTCGTCGTCATGGGCCGGTCCGGCCCTGTCCCGGTGCGGCGCGCCGACGTCGTCGCGGCCAAGGACGTGCCCCCGCCGCCCTCGCGCCCCGGGCCCGCCCACCGGCGCATCGGCGTCGACGACCTGCAGCGCCTCATGGACCGCGGGTGGCCCGCCACCGACGCCCGTGACCTCGGCGACTGGCGACTGCGCTTCGCCGGTGGGTTCACCGGGCGCGCCAACTCCGTTCTCGCCGTTGGTGATCCGCGGATGCCGGTCGGGGGGGCCGTCGACGCCGCGGAGGCGTGGTACGCCGAGCGGGACGCCCCGGCCCTGTTCCAGGTCGTCGGCGAGAGCGGCTTCGACCCGGCCGGTACGCCGCTCGGCGCCGAGCTGGTGTCGCGCGGCTACGTCGTCGGCGGCGGACGCCCCGACTGGGAGCGTGTGCTCGTCATGACGGCCCTCGCCGACGACATCCCGGCCCTGACCGAGCAGTCGGCTCGCGTCGTCGCCGACGCCACCCTCACCCCCGAGTGGCTCATGACCTACGGCGAGCAGCGGTCCGTCGTCCCCGGGGTCACCGAGTCGGTGCTCACCGGCTGCGACGGCCTCTTCATGTGGGTGCGCGACCCGGACACCCACCGCATGGTCGCCCTCACCATGGCGACCGTGCAGACCGGCTGGTCCGGCGTCTTCGGCCTCTGGGTGCACCCCGACCACCGGCGCCGCGGCCTCGCCCGCGACCTCACCGCCGCCGTCGGCATGCTCGCCCGCGGCAAGCAGCTGCCCGCCGTCTACCTGCAGGTGTCGGCCGACAACGCCGCCGCGCGAAGTCTGTACGAGTCGATGGGGTTCGGCGTCCACCACGAGTACAGCTACCTGCGCCGACCCTGACCCCCTCGCCACGCGCCGCGTGGCACCCGGTCCGACACCGGGCCGCGGCGCGCGGTGTCAGGGTGTCACGGCGTCACGGCGCGCAGCGGACGGTGTCCTGCGGCTCGTAGTGCGTCGTGACCGGCTCGCTGCGCACCGGAGGCGTGCCGGCCGGCGCCCCGGCGGGGACGAGCTGCCGGGTGACGGTGATGTCGAAACCGGGGCTCCCGGCCTGCGCCCGGCAGCCGGCGCCACGCTCGGTGACGACCGTCGAGGGGACGACGGCCGTGCGGGCCCCGGCGACGGTGCGGACGTCGAAACGCCTGGTGCCCCAGAGCCGCCCGTGCACGCGGTCGCCGTCGACCCACACCTGCAGGAGCATGCCGTGGGGTGAGTCGTTCGTGAAGCTGACGTCGCCCTCGGGCCAGGTCAGCGCCGACTCGCGCCCCGCCGGGTAGCGCGGGTCGAAGCTCCACCGCGAGCTGGACGACACGAGCTGGGCGCCCGCGCCCCACGCGAGGTTGTACACGACGGTCGCGACCTGCGAGGCACCTTCCTGGCCGGTGACCGGCACCTTCCCGACGAGGGCCCGGCCGAGGCTGAAGGTCGTGGCGGGGGCCACGAAGGTGCCGTTGAGCGCGGCGGCGGCCCGGACGGCATCCGCCCGCCTGGTCGTGTCGCCCGCGGGGAGCACGGAGACGAACTCGCCCACGACGGAGCCGACCCCGGACGCCTGGGCCTGGAGCGTGGTGAGGGCGGGGGTCGCCGTCGTCGGCGTCACGGTGACCGTGCGCCGGCCGCTGCCGACCGCCGCGACGACCGCCTTCGTCGCGGCGTCGATGTCGAGGGCGCTGCCGTCGGTCGACGGCAGGACCTTCGGCCGACCGTTGCCCGGCTCGAACGTCCACCGCGCCGGCACCGCGCGCCTGGTCGGCACGACGAGCCGCGAGGCCACGAGCGCGCTCACGGCCTTCGCGTCGACCCTCGGCGTCAGCCCTCCCCTGCCGTCGGCCACGACGGTGACGGCCGGGGCGAGGTCCGCGGGGGTCAGCTCGACCCGCGTGGGCCCCGACACGAGCGTCACCGGCAAGGACATCGCCGTGGTGGCGAAGCCGTTCGCGACCGACTGGATGGTGGTGGCCGGGGTGCGCGGCGCGATCGCGCGCACGACGGCCTCGGCGGTCGTCGTGTCGGGGAAGGCCCGCCGCACGGCCAGCTTCGTCGCCGTCACGTCGAGGGCGCGACCGGATGCCGGGAGGGCCACGACCACACGGCCGTCGGGGAAGGTGATCCCACCCTCGCGCGGGCTGACGGCCACGGCCGTCTTCAGCGCGGTGACCGCGGCGGTGAGCCGGTCGTCGTCGACGCTCGTCAGCAGCGGCAGCTCGACGCTGCCGGCGAGCCGCGACCAGATCGTCGTCGGGTCGAGGCTGAAGCCGACGAGGCCGTCGAGCGACCGCTCGACGTCGACCCGCAGGCCGGCGTCACGAGGGACGACCTGCACCGGGTCGCCGCCCGGGACGTCGAGCACGATCGGGGTCGCGAGCACCCCGGTGGTGGCGCGGGTGAGGGTCGCGGCGGCCTCGTCGGGGCTGCGGCCTCCGAGCTGCACGCCGCCGACCGACACGGTGTTGGGCAGGTGCGTCGAGCTCCACCAGGCGACGCCGACGTAGGCGCCGCCGAGGACGAGCATGGTGACGAGCAGTCGCAGCACCGTGGCCCGCCGGTCGCGGCGCCGGGCGTCGTCGCCCCACGGGTCGGGGTCGTCGGGCTCGTACCGGTCGGTGTGATCGACGAAGGCGGATCGGGCCATGCGGGTCGCTCCGTGCTGGTGGGGCCGGTGGTGCGTGCTCCGGGTGGCCTCCCTCGGGGCGGGCGTCGCCGGTGTGGGACGACGGTAGCCCCGCGCCGCCCGCGCGGCGGTGAGGCGCCCCGCAGGCCGCGGGCGCGACGCCGATGTGCCCCCTGTCCACATCGCCTCCGGTTCACTACCCTCGACGACGTGCACCGCATCTTCACGACGAGTGTCGCCGCTGTCTACCCCGCCTACGTCGCCAAGGTCGAGCGCAAGGGGCGCACGAAGGCCGAGCTCGACGAGGTCGTCGAGTGGCTGACCGGTTACGACGACGCCGCCCTGCGACGCCACCTCGACGCCGGGACGACCTTCGAGGAGTTCTTCGGCGCCGCCCACCTCAACCCGAACGTCTCCGCGATCACGGGGACGGTGTGCGGCATCCGGGTCGAGACGATCGAGGACCCGCTCATGCAGCAGATCCGCTGGCTCGACAAGCTCGTCGACGAGCTGGCCAAGGGTCGCCCCATGGCCAAGGTGCTGCGGCCCCATCCGGCCTAGTCGAGCAGCCCGGGTCGTGACGTCCCCGTGCGGGCGGCCGGCGACGCAGGGGCGCCACCACCGTGCGCCGGCTCCCACGTGCGGGGGTCGACGAGCCGGAAGCCCTCCCGGTCGCTCGACCGGGCCGCGACGAGGTTCGACAGCGCGTAGAGCTCCTCGTCGGCGACGACCACCTGGGTGGCGTGCGCCCGCAGGGCGTGGTTCTTCACCGCGCGGGCGGCGAGGTCGACGACGGCGTGGCTCACGTCGGCGTCCGGCACCACCGACGGGGTGAACGGCGCGTCCGCCTCCGGCGGGACGAGACGGTGGCCGCGGACGACGAGCCGGTCGGGGGCGCTCGCCCGCACCGCGTCGCGGTCGTCCCGGGCCCACGAGCGCGGCGTGACGATCTCGAGCACGCGGGCGGGCAGCCCGGCGTCGTCGAGGCGCTGCATAGCGGCCCGGGTGGCCCGGTGGGCCTGCACGTGGTCGGGATGTTCGTAGCCGCCGAACCGGTCGTAGGTCACCACGACGTCGGGGCGCAGGCGGCGCACGACGTCTGCGACGAGCGCCCCCGGGCCGTCGGGGGCGCCCGGGTCCGCGGCCGCGAAGGCCTCCGGGCGCGCGGCGGCGGCCGAGCCCACCATGCCGGAGTCGCGGTAGCGGGGCGCTCCCCCTCGGTCACTGTCGCCGAGCAGGTGGCCGGTGACACCGAGGCGGCGCAGCGCCTCGGCCAGCTCGTCGCGCCGGTACGGGCCGAGCAGGTCGTCGGGGTGCCCCTCGAGGTGCGCCAGGTCGGGCGGGATGACCTCGCCCTCCTCCCCCAGGGTGCACGTCAGGACGTGGACGTCGTCACCGCGGGCCACGTGGTGGGCCAGGGCGACGCCGCACGTCAGCGTCTCGTCGTCGGGGTGGGCGTGCACGAACAGCAGGCGGGACACCCCGGCATCCTCTCAGGACGACGACACCCGCCGACCTGACGGTCGGCGGGTGCGGTCCGGTGGAGCGGGCGGCGACGCGTCAGGCGTCGGCCTTGGCGGCCGAGCGGGCGCGGGAGGCGCTGCGGGCGCGCACGGTGGCGTCGAGCTCGACCTTGCGGATGCGGACGGCCTCCGGCGTGACCTCGACGCACTCGTCCTCGCGGCAGAACTCGAGGCTCTGCTCGAGGCTGAGCTTGCGCGGCGGCACGATCTTCTCGAAGTTGTCCGAGGAGGAGGCGCGCACGTTGGTGAGCTTCTTCTCCTTGGTGATGTTGACGTCCATGTCGTCGGCGCGGCTGTTCTCGCCGACGATCATGCCCTCGTAGACCTCGGTGGTCGGGTCGGTGAAGAGCGTGCCGCGCTCCTGCAGGTTGACCATCGCGTACGAGGTCACGACGCCCTTGCGGTCGGAGACGAGCGAGCCGCTCGTGCGGGTCGTGATGGGGCCGAACCACGGCTCGTAGTCCTCGAAGACGTGGTGGGCGATGCCCGTGCCGCGCGTCTCGGTGAGGAACTCGGTGCGGAAGCCGATGAGGCCACGGCTGGGCACGAGGAACTCCATGCGGATCCACCCGGTGCCGTGGTTGGTCATCTGCTCCATGCGGCCCTTGCGAGCGGCCATGATCTGCGTGATCGCGCCGAGGAACTCCTCCGGCGTGTCGATCGTGAGGCGCTCGACGGGCTCGTGCACCTTGCCGTCGACCTCACGGGTGACGACCTGCGGCTTGCCGACCGTCAGCTCGTAGCCCTCGCGACGCATCTGCTCGACGAGGATGGCGAGGGCGAGCTCACCGCGGCCCTGGACCTCCCACGCGTCGGGGCGCTCGGTGTTGAGGATGCGCAGCGACACGTTGCCGATGAGCTCCTTGTCGAGGCGGTCCTTGACCATGCGGGCCGTGACCTTCGAGCCGCGGACCTGGCCGACCATCGGGCTCGTGTTCGTGCCGATGGTCATCGAGATCGCGGGCTCGTCGACCGTGATGAGCGGCAGCGGGATCGGGTTCTCGGGGTCGGCCAGCGTCTCGCCGATGGTGATGTCGGGGATGCCGGCGACGGCGATGATGTCGCCGGGTCGGGCCTGCTCGGCGGGCTTGCGCTCGAGGGCCTCGGTCATGAGCAGCTCGGTGATCTTCACGCGCTGCTGCGAGCCGTCGTGGCGGCACCACATGACCTGCTGGCCCTTCTTGATCGTGCCGTTGAAGACACGGAGCAGGGCGAGGCGACCGAGGAAGTTCGACGCGTCGAGGTTGGTGACGTGCGCCTGCAGGGGCGCCTCGTCGTCGTAGGTCGGCGCGGGGATCGTCTCGAGGATCGTCTCGAAGAGGGCCTCGAGGTCCTCGCCCTCGGGCAGGCCGCCGTTGTCGGGGCGCTCGGTGGAGGCGCGGCCGGCCTTGGCCGAGGCGTAGACGATCGGGAAGTCGATCTGCTCCTCGGTGGCGTCGAGGTCCATGAACAGCTCGTAGGCCTCGTCGACGACCTCGGCGATGCGCGAGTCGGGGCGGTCGACCTTGTTGATGCAGAGGATGACCGGCATGTTGGCGGCCAGGGCCTTGCGCAGCACGAACCGGGTCTGCGGCAGCGGACCCTCAGACGCGTCGACGAGCAGGACGACGCCGTCGACCATCGACAGGCCGCGCTCGACCTCGCCACCGAAGTCGGCGTGGCCGGGGGTGTCGATGATGTTGATGGTGACGCCCTCGGTGAGGCCACGGTCGGCGGCGGCCTTGCCGGTGTAGTGCACCGCGGTGTTCTTGGCGAGGATGGTGATGCCCTTCTCGCGCTCGAGGTCACCGGAGTCCATGGCCCGCTCGTCGACGTGCTGGTGCTCGCCGAAGGCACCGGACTGCCAGAGCATCTTGTCGACGAGGGTGGTCTTGCCGTGGTCGACGTGAGCGACGATGGCGACGTTGCGGATGTCCGCGCGGGTCTTCATGGGCATGGGAACAAGTGTCTCAGCATTTTCGAGTGCTCCTGTCCACCCCCGCCGGGGCCGGGAAACCGGGCTGACACCCGACGCCGCCCGGCCACGATGGGCGCCATGGACCACGAGCACCTCGAGACCAACCGCGCCAACTGGGACGAGCGCGCCGGCCTGCACGCCGCCCGGGAGGGCACGGGCTACGAGACGCGCCGCTTCGTCGACGACCGCTCGCTGCTGTCGGACGTCGTGCGCTTCGACCTGCCTCTGCTCGGCGACGTCACGGGCCTGCGTGTCGTACACCTGCAGTGCCACATCGGCACCGACACCCTCTCGCTTGCGCGGCTGGGCGCCGCCTCGGTCACCGGGCTCGACTTCTCCGGCCGCTCGGTGCAGGAGGCCCGGCGGCTCGTGGCCGAGACCGGGGACGCCGTGGAGTTCGTGCAGTCGGACGTCCACGCCGCCACCGACGTGCTGCCGGCGGGCGGCTTCGACCTCGTCTTCACCGGCATCGGCGCGCTGTGCTGGCTGCCGAGCGTCGAGGCGTGGGCCGGCGTCGTCGCCGACCTGCTCGCGCCGGGCGGGTCGCTGTTCCTACGCGAGGGCCATCCCCTCCTCTGGGCGATGGACGAGACCCTCGACGACGACCTGCACCTGCGCCTCCCCTACTGGGAGCACCCCGAACCGACGGAGTGGGACGGCGACCAGTCGTACGTGGCGACGAAGACCTACGAGTGGAACCACTCGCTCGGCGAGGTCGTGACGGCCCTGGCCGACCGGGGCCTGCGCATCGACCGTCTCGTCGAGCACGACAGCGTGCCCTGGGAGGCGCTGCCCGGCCAGATGAGGCTGCGCGACGACGGCGAGTGGGTGCTCACCGAGCGCGCCGGGTCGGCGCCGCTCACCTACACGCTGCGCGCGAGCAAGCCTTCCGCGTAAGGGTTTTCCCCGTCGTCGCGCCGTGACCGACCGCCCTCAGTCGAGGCAGAACTCGTTGCCCTCGATGTCCTGCATGACGATGCACGACTCGTCGAAGCCGTCGGCCTCCATGACCCGCACGACCGTCGCCCCGAGGCCGGCCAGGCGCTCGCTCTCGGCCGTCAGGGTCGCCAGCCGCTCGTCGCCGACGAGCCCCGTCCCCACGCGGACGTCGAGGTGCACGCGGTTCTTCACCGTCCTGCCCTCGGGCACCCGCTGGAAGAACAGCCGCGGCCCGGCCCCGTCGGGGTCGACGCACGCGAAGGCCGAGCCCTGCCGGTCGGGTGGCAGCGATCGGTCGAACTCCGCCCAGTCGGCGAAGCCCGGCGGCGGGGGCGGCACGACGTAGCCGAGCACCTCGCACCAGAACCGCGCCACCCTCTCGGGGTCGGCGCAGTCAAACGTCACCTGCACCTGTCGCACCTGCCCCACCGTCGCCATCCGCCCACGATAGGGCGCGCGTCACGGCAGGTCGACGATCTCGACGCCGCGCACCTCGCCGTCGGCGACGTCGAGCAGCGCGAGCGTGCGGCGCGGCTGGCGCCGCTTGTCGCTCGGGCTGCCGGGGTTGACGATGCGCAGGCCGCCCTCGGTGACGTCCATCGGGATGTGCGAGTGCCCGAAGACGACGAGGTCGGCGGCCGGGAACCGGCGCCTCAGCCGCGCGACCCGCCCCACCTTCGCGCCGCTGTCGTGCACCATCGCGACGCGCACCCCCTCCAGCTCGAGCTCGAGCGTCTCGGGGGCACCCCACCCGGCCACCTCGGGCAGGTCGTTGTTGCCCATGACGACGTGCACCGGGGCGAACCGCGCGAGGTCGTCGAGCACGTCCGCAGTGCACACGTCGCCCGCGTGCAGCACGAGGTCGGCCGACCCGAGGTGGGCGGCCACGGCATCCGGCACGCCCTTCCAGAACCGCGGGCTGTGGGTGTCCGACAGCAGCACGACGCGCACGGATGCCGGTCCGCTCAGTCCGCGCGGCGCGTGCCGTGCCGAGCGACGAGGCGGTCCATGCGGGCGTCGACGCCGGCATCCACCCGTCGACGGGCGGGGTCGGCGTCGAACCACTCGACCATCTCGGCGGCCCCGCGCCAGAACGGGACTCGCGCCTGCCACCCGGGCACGAGGGTCTTCACCTTGGTGTTGTCGAAGACCATCGAGTGCGACTTGTCACCCCGCAGCGGGGCCTCGGCGCCGGGGTCGTCGGCCACGAGGTCGTCGGTCGTCACGTGCACCAGCCGCGGCTCCGCCCCCGCGGCGGCGGCCATGGTCTCGTGGATCGCGTCCCACGACAGCCACTCGTCGGAGGTGATGTGCACGGTCTCGCCGACCGCGGCCGGGAGACCGAGCAGACCGGTGAAGGCGCGGGCGAAGTCGGTGTGGTGGGTGAGGGTCCAGAGCGAGGTCCCGTCACCGTGCACGACGACCGGCGCGCCCCGGCGCATCCGCTCGACCACGGTCCAGCCCCCGTCGAACGGCGGGGCGGTGTGGTCGTAGGTGTGCGACGGGCGCACGACCGTGACCGGCACCCCGCGGTCGCGGTAGGCAGCGGTCAGCAGCTCCTCGCACGCCGTCTTGTCGCGGGCATACTGCGAGAAGGGGTTGCGCAGCGGGCTCGACTCGAGCACGGGCACCCGCGCGGGCGGCTTCTGGTAGGCCGACGCCGAGCTGATGAAGACGTACTGGCCGAACCGGTCGCCCAGCGTCTGCAGCCGGTCTCCCACCTGGGCCGGGGTGAAGGCCCGGAAGTCGACGACGACGTCGAACTCGCGACCGGCGACGGCGTCCGCGAACGAGTCGTCGTCGAGGTCGGCGGTGAGCAGCTCGCAGCCCTCGGGCGAGGGCCGCGTCGTCGAGATCCCCCGGCCGAGCACGGTCACGGCGAAGCCGGCCGCGAGCGCCTCGCGGGTGCAGGCCCAGCTGATGACGCCGGTGCCGCCGAGGAAGAGGACGGACGGTGCGGCCATGGGGGTCTCCCGAGTGGGTCGGAGGGGTGGTGCGGTGGGCTCAGGCGGTGGGCTCAGGCGGCCGTGAGCAGGGGCGCGAGCGCCTCGACGATCGGCAGGTCGGCCGGCAGCCACCCGACCTCGTGCAGCCGGTCGGCGGCCAGCCAGCGCAGCTCGTCGTGGTCCTCGAGCGGGGCGGGCTCCCCCTCGGTGACCTCGGCCAGCCAGACGATCATCTCGAAGCGGTCGGTGAGCGGCCAGGTCGCGCCGGGCAGCGGACCGGGGAGCAGCCGCCCCACGCTGATGCGCACCCCCAGCTCCTCGTCGATCTCACGGTGCAGCGCGACGATGGGCGACTCCCCGTCGTCGACCTTGCCGCCCGGCAGCTCCCACCCGCCGGCGAGCGCCGAGGGCTCGGTGCGGCGGGCCGCGAGCAGGCGCGTCGGCGACGAGAGGTCGTCGACGATGGCCGCGCCCACGACGAGCCGGACGGCCGGGGTGGCGGGAGGGGTCTGCGAGGTCATGGTCGACCGATCGTGGCACACGGGTCGGCGGCACCGGCGGGCGACGGGCGGACCGGTGGCGGGCACGCGGGCGGCGGGCGCGGCATGCTGGGCCCATGAGCCGACTGCTGACCGACGAGGAGATCGACCGACAGCTGCGCGACCTGCCCGACTGGCGGCGTGACGCTGCCGACCGCGCCGTCATCACGGCGAGCTTCACGGCACCCGACTTCCCCACCGGCATCCGCCTCGTCGACGAGGTCGCCGACGTCGCGCAGCAGATGGACCACCACCCCGACATCGACATCCGGTGGACGACGGTGCGCCTCGCGGTGTCGACGCACAGCAAGGGCGGGCTGACCCAGCTCGACGTCGAGCTGGCCCACCGCGTCAGCCAGGAGGCGGCCCGCCTCGGGGTCGAGGCCACGCGCGAGGAGACGTCCGCCGGGTGAGTGTGCCCTAAACTCCTCGCATGCGATCCGACTCTCCGGAGGGCCATAGTCCCTCGCCGGGCCCGCCTCCGTGCGCCCGGCTGCCCCTGACCCACCACCTGCTCGCCGGGGTGGTGAACGCATGAGCATCGCCCTCGGGATCCTGCTGATCCTCGCCCTGACGGCCGCGACCGGCTACTTCGTCGCGATGGAGTTCGCCTACGTCGCCGTCGACCGCAACGCGCTCGGTGAGCTGTCCGCACAGGGCGACGAGCCCGCCAAGCGGGCGCTCGACGTCACCTCGCGCCTGTCGTTCACCCTGTCGGCCGCGCAGTTCGGCATCACCGTCACCGCCCTGCTCGTCGGCTACGTCTCGGAGCCGCTCGTCGGCGCGGGCCTCGCCGACCTGCTCGACCCGTCGATGTCGTATGCGACCCGTCTCAGCCTGTCGGTGACGGCCGTGCTCATCTTCTCGACCGTCGTGCAGATGGTCTTCGGCGAGCTCGCCCCCAAGAACCTCGCCATCGCGCGGACGGTGCCGCTCGCACGGTCGCTGAGCCGCTCGACGCTGGTCTACCTCACCGTCGCCGGGCCCGTCGTGCGCCTCTTCGACGAGGCCTCGACGCGCCTGCTGCGCCGCGTCGGCATCGAGCCCGTCGACGAGCTCGAACACGGCGCCACCGCAGAGGACCTCACCCGCATCATCGACGAGTCGCACGCCGGCGGCCTGCTCGACGACGACCTGTCCGAGGTGCTCGAGGGCGGCCTACGCTTCCGTGAGCTCGACGCCGGTGACGTCATGACCCCGCGCGTGCGGGTGCAGACGGTTCGGGCCGACGAGCCCGTGAGCCGCCTCGTCGAGCTGCTCGACACCGGCTGGTCGCGCTTCCCCGTCACCGGCACCGACGGCGACGACATCGTCGGCGTCGCCGGCATCGCCGAGGTGCTCAAGGTGGCTCCGGGCGACCGCGACCGAACCGCCGTCGGCGTCGTCACCCCCCAGCCGACCGTCGTGCCCACGAGCGCGCCGCTGCCGCGGGTGCTCGAGCAGATCAGGGCCGACCACCGACAGATGGCCGTCGTCGTCGACGAGCACGGCGGCTTCGCCGGCATCGTCACCTTCGAGGACATCGCGGAGGAGGTCGTCGGTGAGATCCTCGACGAGGACGACAGCGACGTGCCCTCGGTCACGAGCGAGGGCGACGACATCTGGCTCGTCCCGGGCCACCTGCGCCTCGACGAGCTCGAGACGGCGAGCGGCGTGCAGCTAACCGCCTCCGACGAGTACTCGACCATCAGCGGCCTCATCCTCGAGAGCCTCGGGCGCACCGCCCAGGTCGGGGACGTCGTCGACGTCGACGGCCGCCGCGAGGCCGACGAGCCGTCGACCGACACCTCCGACGCCTCCGACACGTCCCCCGACGACACGGTCGTCGACGTCGTGGCCGGCGCCGGGGTCGACGGCCACCCCGAGGGGTCGACGCAGGTCACCACCGACGAGGATGCCGCCGACGCCGGGTCTCGCACGCACCCGCCCGCCCAGCACGCCGGCGACCACGAGCCCGCCCGACGCCTGCACGTCGGGGTGCGCCTCACCGTCGAGGAGGTCGACCGCCACGTCCCCGCCACCGTGCGGGTCGCGGTGCTCGGCCTGCTCGACGACCTCGAGCGGCTCGCCGACACGATGGGCGACGGCGTCCACGACGCGAGCGGCCCGGCATCCGACGACCGGGACCACCCCGTCGCCGGTACGGGGGCCGACATGCCCGACCGGGCGGGCGCCGTCGTGAACGGGGGTGCCCGGTGATCACCGCGCTGCTCGTCTCCGTCCTGCTGCTCGTGCTCAACGCGTTCTTCGTCGCGGCCGAGTTCGCCCTCATCTCGAGCAAGCGTCACCGCCTCGAGGACCTCGCCGAGCGCGGCAGCCGCGCCGCCCGCGCGGCCGTCAACGGCAACCGAGAGCTCTCGCTCATGCTCGCGGGCGCGCAGCTCGGCATCACGTTGTGCACGCTCGCCCTGGGAGCCGTCGCCAAGCCGGCGGTCGCCGACCTGCTCGAGCCGGTGCTGACCTTCCTCCGGCTGCCCGACGCGGCCGCCGGCGTCATCGCCGTCCTGCTCGGCGTCGCCGTCGTCGTCTTCCTGCACATGGTGGTCGGCGAGATGGCGCCCAAGTCCTGGGCCATCGCCCACCCGGAGCGCTCCGCGGTGATGCTGGCCCTGCCCTTCCGCGGCTTCGCCTGGATCGCGCGGCCGGTGCTGAGCCTGCTCAACGCCATGGCCAACGGCTGCCTGCGGCTGGTCAAGGTGGAGCCGCAGAACGAGCTGGCCCAGGTGCACGGCCCGAAGGAGCTGGCGCTGCTGCTGCGCAGCGCCCGCGACCACGGCCAGCTCGAGGAGTCGGAGCACCGCGTCCTCGCCGGCGCCATCGACCTCGACACGACTACCCTTGCCGAGGTCATGATCCCCCTCGAGAAGGCCGTCGGGGTGCCGCACACGGCCTCGGTGCTCGACGCCGAGGCGGTGTCCCGCGAGAGCGGGCGGTCGCGGCTCGTCGTGAGCGACGCGTCCGGGCCGGTGGGCCTGGCCCACGTTCGTGACATCGTGCGGGCCGACCCGGCATCCGCCGTCACCGACGTCACCTCGCCGGCGCTGTCGATCGACCGGTCGGTCTCGCTGCTCGACGCCGTCAGCGCCATGCGCGCCGAGCGGGCCCAGCTCGTGCTCGTCGGTGGCCCCGACGGGCCGGTCGGCCTCGTGACGATGGAGGACCTGCTCGAGCGGGTGCTCGGCCAGTTCGACGACGAGACGGATGCCTCACTGGCGACCGCACGCTGACGAACCACCCGAGCCACGCATCCCGCCCACCGGAGACTTTCCGGTGGGCGGGCTGCTCTGCCAACGGAAATCTGGTCGCGTCACGATTCGGCCACGTCGGTTGTCGTCGCGCCGGTCGGGGCCGAAGATGGGGCAGCGCGACCCGGGGGTGGCCTCCAGCCCGCTCCGCCGCGCCGTGACAACGCTGTGGTCGACCCGTCCGACAGCCCGAACGACAGCGACTGCTGCTGACCCGGAGGTGGCCACCCAGTGAGCACTCCCCTCGAGATCGACCCGAGCGCCACGGCGCAGCCCGAGGCGGTGCTCGCGGGACCGGGTCGCATCGAGGGACGCTCGCTCGGACAGATCGCCTGGGGTCGCCTCAAGCGCGACAAGGTCGCCCTCGCCGGTGGCCTCTTCGTCGTCCTGCTCGTGCTGTGCGCGGTGTTAGCGCCGCTCATCGTCGGGGTGCTCGGCCACCCGCCCGACGAGTTCCACCAGGAGCTCGTCGACGCCGACCTGCAGACCCCCATCGGCCCGTTCGGCGGGGCCTCGTGGGACTTCCTCTTCGGCGTCGAGCCGATCAACGGCCGCGACATCTTCAGCCGCGTGCTCTACGGCTCGCAGATCTCCCTGCTCATCGCCTTCCTCGCCACCGTGCTCTCCGTCGTCATCGGCACGACGCTCGGGGTCGTCGCCGGCTTCTTCGGCGGGGTCGTCGACAGCCTCATCAGCCGGGCGATGGACATCTTCCTCGCCTTCCCGCTGCTCGTCTTCGCCCTCGCGCTCGTCGGCGTCATCCCCGACGAGGCCTTCGGCCTGAGCGGTGACTCGCTGCGCATCGCGGTCATCGTCTTCATCATCGGCTTCTTCAACTGGCCCTACATCGGGCGCATCGTGCGCGGGCAGACGCTGTCCCTGCGCGAGCGCGAGTTCGTCGACGCCGCCCGCAGCCTCGGCGCGCGCAACGGCTACATCCTGCGCAAGGAGCTGCTCCCCAACCTCGTGGCGCCGATCCTCGTCTACTCGACGCTGCTCATCCCGAGCAACGTCCTCTTCGAGGCCGCCCTCAGCTACCTCGGCGTCGGCGTCCAGCCGCCGCGCGCCACGTGGGGCGGCATGCTCTCGGACGCCGCCAAGTGGTACCAGACCGACCCGTGGTTCATGCTCCCGCCCGGCCTCGCCATCTTCGTCACCGTCCTCGCCTTCAACCTCTTCGGCGACGGCCTGCGCGACGCCCTCGACCCGCGCTCACGCTGACAGCTCGTCACCGCCCGCGCCACTCCTCGACCCACGCCACTCCCCGACCCGGGACCCGGGCCCGACCGGCCCCCGTCCCACCCGAACCGCACCACCTGCAGTCACGCCACACCCCATCCCGCAAGGAGAGCACCGACCCATGAAGAACAGACGCATCCTCACGGTGGCCGCGACGGCCGCCCTGGCCCTGGGGCTCTCCGCCTGCGCCGGTGGCGGCGGCGGTGGCTCGACCGGCAGCGGTACCGGCGGCGGCAACGGGGGCAGCGGCTCCGCCGGCGCCGACGCCGCCATCGGCAAGATCGTCAACGCCTCGGACGCCAAGGGCGGCACCCTGCGCTTCGGCATGGCCGGCGACTGGGACTCCATCGACCCGGGCGACACGTACTACGGCCTCTCGTGGAACTTCCTGCGCAACTACGCCCGCACCCTCGTCGTCTTCAAGGCGGCCCCGGGTGAAGGCGGCACGCAGCTCGTCCCCGACCTCGCCACCTCCCTCGGCAAGCCGAGCGACGGCAACAAGACGTGGACCTACACGCTGCGCGACAACCTCAAGTACCAGGACGGCTCGCCCATCACGAGCAAGGACGTCAAGTACGCGGTCGCCCGCCAGCTCGACAAGGACACCTTCCCGAACGGGCCGACGTACTTCAACGACTTCCTCGCCGACGTCCCCGAGGGCTACTCGGTCTACAAGGACAAGAACCTCGACGACCTCAAGTCGATCGAGACGCCCGACGACAAGACCATCGTCTTCAAGCTCAAGACCGGCTTCTCGGGCTTCGACTACTTCGCCCAGCTGCCGGCGACGGCGCCCGTGCCGCAGGCCAAGGACACCGGCTCGAAGTACAAGGAGACCATCGTCTCGAGCGGGCCCTACAAGTTCACGAGCTACCAGGCCGGCAAGAGCTACGAGCTCGACCGCAACGAGAGCTACGACCCGGCGACCGACCCCGACTCCGGCCGCAAGGCGCTGCCGGACAAGCTCACCGTCGAGCTCGGCCTCAACGCGGCCGACGTCGACCAGCGGCTACAGGCCGGCGACCTCGACGTCGACATCGCCGGCACCGGCGTGCAGGCCGAGTCGCAGGGCAAGATCCTCGCGGACCCGACCCTCAAGGCGCAGACCGACAACGCGTCGGCCGCCCGCACGTGGTTCACGGTGATCAACAGCGACGTCGCGCCGCTCGACAACATCGACTGCCGCAAGGCCGTCGTGCTCGCCTACGACAAGACCGGGTACCAGCGCGCCTACGGCGGCAAGACCGGCGGCGACATCGCGACGAGCCTCATGCCGCCGAACGTCCCCGGCCACGAGGACATCGACCTCTACGACTTCAAGGCCAAGCCGCAGGGTGACCCCGACGCCGCCAAGGCGGCCCTCGCCAAGTGCGGTCAGCCCAACGGCTTCGACATGAACATCTCCTACCGCGCCGAGCGCCCGAAGGAGAAGGCCGTCGCCGAGTCGCTGCAGCAGTCGCTGGCCAAGGTCGGCATCAACCTGTCGATCAAGTCGTTCCCGACCGCCGACTACACCAAGCTGTACGCCGGCAAGCCCGACTACGCCAAGACGAACAAGCTCGGCCTCATCGTCTACGGCTGGGGCGCCGACTGGCCCGACGGCTTCGGCTTCCTCAGCCAGATCGTCGACAGCCGCGTCATCCGCCCCTCGGGCAACACGAACCTCGGCATCAAGATCCCGGCCGTCGACACGCTCGTCGACCAGGCCCTCGCCGAGAACGACGCCGCCAAGCGCGACGCCATATGGGGCCAGGCCGACAAGACCGTCATGGAGAACGCGGCCGTCGTGCCGGGCGTGTGGGCCAAGGGTCTGCTCTACCGCCCGAGCAACCTGACCAACGTCTTCGTCAACGACGGCTTCACGATGTACGACTACGCCGCGATGGGCACGTCGCGCAAGTGAGGGGCTGACGGCATCCGCCGACACCCCGGGCCCGTGCCCCGGCACGCGCCCACCGCCCGTCCGACCGCCACCACCGAGAGAAGGTGAAGGCGACGGTGGTGGCGGCCGGCCGGTCAGACCCTGACCGCGCCGGCCGCCACCGCCACGCCCCCCGATGCTGACGTACATGATCCGCCGGCTCATCAGCGCCGTCGTGCTGCTCTTCATCGTGAGCGCCGCGACCTTCGCCATCTTCTTCCTCGTGCCGCGCATCGGCGGCGCGACGGCCGACGACCTCGCCTCGCGCTACGTCGGCAAGACGGCGGGCCCGGAGCAGATCCACGAGGCCGCCGTGCGCCTCGGCTTCACCGACCCCATCTGGGTGCAGTACGGCCGCTTCGCCAAGGGCATCGTGGCGGGCTCCGACTACGACTACGGTGCCGGCGTCGAGCACTGCGACGCGCCCTGCCTCGGCTACTCCTTCCTCACCCAGAACCCCGTGCTGCCCGACCTGCTCGACCGGTTGCCGGTCACGCTCTCGCTCGCCGCCGGGGCCGCCGTGCTCTGGCTCTTCGGCGGGGTCGCGACGGGGGTGATCTCGGCGCTCAAACGCGGCAGCCCGCTCGACCGCGCGTCGATGGGCATCGCCCTCGCCGGCGTCTCGCTGCCGATCTTCTTCACCGGCCTGCTGTCGCTGACGATCTTCAGCTACGGCCTCAAGTGGACGGCCGGCGGCGGCAGCTACACGCCGCTGCTCGAGAACCCGGCGGCCTGGGCCTACGACCTGCTGCTGCCGTGGATCACGCTCGCGTTCCTCTACGCCGCCGCTTACGCGCGCCTCACCCGCGCCGGCATGCTCGAGACGATGAACGAGGACTACATCCGCACCGCGCGCGCCAAGGGGCTGCGCGAACGCGACGTCGTCGTCAAGCACGGGCTGCGGGCCGCGCTGACGCCGATCCTCACGATCTTCGGCCTCGACCTCGGCCTGCTGCTCGGTGGCGCGATCCTCACCGAGTCGACGTTCTCGCTGCCCGGCATCGGCAAGTACGCCGTCGACGCCATCTCCAACAACGACCTGCCGAAGGTGCTCGGGGTCACGCTGCTGGGGGCCAGCTTCATCATCCTGGCCAACCTCGTCGTCGACCTCCTCTACGCCGTCGTCGACCCGAGGGTGCGTGCCGCATGACCGAGACCCGCATCACCGACGAGGGCACCGGGCGGACCGGGCGCGCGGGTGCGCGCGTCCGGGACCGGCTGCGTCGCGGCGGCCGCGTCACCGAGCGCACCGACGACCGCGCGGGCATCGGCGGGCTCGGCGAACCGGCATCCGACGCCTTCCTGTCCGTGCGCGACCTGCGCGTGCACTTCCCCACCGACGACGGCCTCGTCAAGTCGGTCGACGGCCTCTCGTTCGACCTCGCCCGCGGCAAGACCCTCGGCATCGTCGGCGAGTCGGGCTCGGGCAAGAGCGTGACGAGCATGTCGATCATGGGGCTGCACAAGCCCGGCACCGTGCGCACCGCGGGCTCGATCCGCCTCGACGGGCAGGAGCTCGTCGGCGCCGACGGCGAGACCGTGCGCGGGCTGCGCGGCAAGCGGATGGCGATGATCTTCCAGGACCCGCTGTCGGCCATGCACCCGTTCTACACGGTGGGTCACCAGATCGTGGAGGCCTACAAGGTGCACAACGGCGTGAGCACCTCGGCGGCGCGCAAGCACGCCGTCGACATGCTCGACCGCGTCGGCATCCCGCAGGCGCGCTCGCGCGTCGATGACTACCCGCACCAGTTCAGCGGCGGCATGCGCCAGCGCGCGATGATCGCGATGGCGCTCTCGTGCGACCCCGACCTGCTCATCGCCGACGAGCCCACGACCGCCCTCGACGTGACGGTGCAGGCCCAGATCCTCGACCTCATCCGCGACCTGCAGAGCGAGTTCAACTCGGCCGTTGTCATCATCACCCACGACCTCGGCGTCGTCGCCGAGCTCTCCGACGACATCATGGTGATGTACGCCGGGCGCTCGGTCGAGTACTCGACGGCCGACGACATCTTCCACCGGCCGCGGCATCCCTACACGTGGGGCCTGCTCGGCTCGATGCCCCGACTCGACCGTGAGCGCACCGAGCGGCTGCGCCCCATCCCGGGGTCACCGCCCAGCCTCATCAACGTGCCCTCCGGCTGCCCGTTCCACCCCCGGTGCGCCTACGTCGGCCGCACCCACGGGCTCGGTGACACCGAGCGACCCGCGTTCGCGCAGACGTCGCAGGGTCACTGGTCCGCCTGCCACCTCTCCCCCGATGAGCGAGAAGCCATCTGGGAGAACGACATCCGCCCCACCCTGTGAGCGAGACCATGACGACCACCGCCGGTTCGACCGCGCCCACCCCCGCCTCGAAGAGCCCGTCCTCGGGCCGCGACGCCGGCGACCCGCTGCTGCGCGTGGCCGGTCTGACGAAGCACTTCCCCATCCGCCGGGGGCTCCTGCAGCGCCAGGTCGGCGCCGTGCAGGCGGTCGACGGGCTCACCTTCGACGTGTACCGCGGCGAGACCCTCTCCCTCGTGGGCGAGTCCGGCTGCGGTAAGACGACGACGGGCCGGATGCTGACGCGGCTCATCGAGCCCACGGCGGGCACCCTGCACTTCGAGGGCGAGGACGTCACCCACTGGTCGGTGGGAAAGCTGCGGCCGCTGCGCCGTGACGTGCAGATGATCTTCCAGGACCCGTACGGCTCGCTCAACCCGCGCCACACCGTCGGCACCATCGTCGGGGCACCCTTCCAGCTGCAGGGGATCCGGCCCGACAAGGGCGTCAAGGCGACCGTGCAGGAGCTGCTCGAGCTCGTCGGCCTCAGCCCCGAGCACTACAACCGCTACCCGCACGAGTTCTCGGGTGGCCAGCGCCAGCGCATCGGGATCGCCCGGTCGCTCGCGCTGCGGCCCAAGCTCATCGTCGCCGACGAGCCGGTGTCGGCGCTCGACGTCTCGATCCAGGCCCAGGTCATCAACCTGCTAGAAGACCTCCAGGACGAGCTGGGCCTCACCTACGTCGTCATCGCCCACGACCTGTCGGTCGTGCGGCACATGAGCGACCGCGTCGCCGTCATGTACCTCGGCAACCTCGTCGAGCTCGCGGACCGCGACGAGCTCTACACGCGGCCGATGCACCCGTACACGACGGCGCTCATGTCGGCCGTGCCGCTGCCCGACACGAACCGGCGCGGCAAGCGCGACCGCATCCGCCTCCAAGGCGACGTGCCGAGCCCGATCGACCCGCCCCCCGCATGCCGCTTCAACACCCGCTGCTGGAAGGCGCAGGAGGTGTGCCGCACCGTCGCGCCGCCGCTCGTCGAGCTGGCCCCGCGCCACCAGGTGGCGTGCCACTTCCCCGAGAACGGCGACACCCCCGCCGCCGGCGACCTCACCGACCTCACCGACCTCACCGAGGGCGCCGACAGCGCCGATCGGCCCGACCGGCCCGACCGGGCCCCCGAACCGCGCTGACCAGGCAGGCCGGGGTCTCGTTCAGGCGACGGGCACGACGAACGGGGCGACGGGGCTCAGCCGCAGCAGCTCGGACAGCCGTCTCGTGGTCGAGGTGGGGCCGTCGAGCGTGACGCGGCGGTGGCGCAGGGCGGCCGACAGCGGCAACCGGCCGAGCCATACCGCGTACAAGCTGGCGACGTCCGAGCTGATCGTCAGGCTCACGGGGTAGCCGGGATCGACCATGCACACCGAGGGCGTGCCGTGGTCGACGAGGATCCAGAAGCGACGCGGGTCGTCGACGAAGCGCACGTGCAGAACGTGCCGGTCGCCCACGAGCACGGAGGTGTCCAGTCGGGTGTGCATCCACCACACGAGCAGCGCAGCGTCCAGCTCTGCCGGTGTCGGGTCACCGAACACCCACTCGGCTCCCCACTGCGCCAAGCCGAAGACGATCGGCTCGAGGGCGCGCCCGGACGGGGTGAGCAGGTAGTGGCTCCCCGACCGCTCGACCACGCCCGCCTTCTCGAGGTGGCGCAGCCGCTTGCTGAGCAGAGTGCGTGAGAGCCCCGGCAGCCCGCGCGCCAGATCGTTGAAGCGGGTGGTCCCGACGATGAGGTCGCGCACGATGAGCAGCGACCACCGCTCACCCACCACGTCGAGCGTGCGCGAAATGGGGCAGTACTGGCCCGCACCGGGGTCATGTCTGGTCATCGCCTGCTCCTTCGAGGTCAGGGTCGCGACGCTGCCCGTCCAGTATCGGTCTCGAACGTGTACCGCGTCAGTCCTCTTCGTGTACTGGGTATCGCCGCGCCGACGCCGCACTCTGGAGAACAGGCGGTGACGCGGCATCCAGCTGCACGTTCCCCCGCCTCCGCCAGAGAGGGAGAACGATGACCATCCACCTGCAACCCCCGACGAGCAGCCCGGCCGCGAGCACTCCGGATGCCGCTGACGTGGCTCTCAAGGCCAAGCACGCCACGATGTGGGGGCTCGGTGACTACCCGGCGGTGGCCCGAGAGCTGATCGCCACCCTTGGGCCCGTCGTCGTGGAAGCCCTCGACGTGAAGCCAGGGCAGCGCGTGCTCGACGTCGCGGCCGGCACCGGAAATGCCGCGATACCGGCGGCGCTCGCCGGCGCCGTGGTGGTGGCAACAGACCTGACCCAGAGCCTGCTCGACGTCGGGCGTGCCGCCGCCGAAGCTGCGGGCGCCCATCTCGAGTGGCGCCAGGCTGACGCCGAGGCGCTGCCCTTCCCCGCTGCCACGTTCGACACGGTGCTCTCAGTCGTGGGCGTGATGTTCGCCCCCCACCACCAGGCGAGCGCCGACGAGCTGGTGCGGGTGTGCCGGCCTGGCGGGCGCATCGGCCTGATCTGCTGGACGCCGGAGGGCTTCATCGGCCAGATGTTCGCGGCGATGAAGCCCTTCGCGGCGCCACCCCCGCCTGGAGCCCAGCCGCCGCCGCTGTGGGGCCGGGAGGAGCACGTGCGGCTCCTGCTGGGTGAGCGGGTCGTGTCGGTGAGCGCCGAGAAACGAACGGTGGCGGTGACCTTCGAGAGCGGAGAGGCCTTCCGCGACTTCTTCAAACGGACGTACGGACCGACGATCGTGACCTACCGCTTCATCGCCGACGATCCTGAGAAGGTCGCCGCGCTCGATGACGCGCTGGCCGAGCTGGGCCGGTCTGCCCTGGACCACCAGGGTCAGATGGAGTGGGAGTACCTGTTGGTCACGGCCACCCGCGCCTGAGCCCGCGGCCCTGCCCGACGGCATCCGGCACCATGCCCTGGCCGGCCCCTTCTCCGATCGCCTGTTCTCCCCCACCCACCCACCCCTGAGCGTCGAAAGGCCACGTTCTGCCTCGTCAGAACTGGGCCTCGACGTGCACGACCCCGCGCAACGTCGCCTTGAGACGGTGGACGAGGCTCAGGTGAGGGCGGCTCGCGCACGCGCGGCGCCCGGGGTCGATCTCAGGCCGCGCTGGAGGGCGTCGAGCCGGGCGCGAGGGTCGCCGTCAAGGGCCAGCAGCCGACCGGCGACGGCGCGGATCTCGCTCGCCGTGGACACGTTGGGGTCGAGGGACTCCCCGAAGCCGACGCGCTCGAGGGCGGCGGCCCCGGCGAACTGGTCGGTCGACAGCGGCAGCACCACCATCGGGACGCCCGAGGTGAGGGCCTCGGTGACGCTGTTGTTGCCGCCGTGGGTGACGGCCAAAGCGGCGTGCTCGAGCAGCCGCACCTGCGGCAGCGTGCCTCGCACCAGCCACGACGCGGGCACCGGCCCGAGGTCGGCGACCGCGGTCGACCCGCGCGCGAGCGCGACCCGCACGTCGAGGTCCCGCAGCGCCTCGGCCACACGCGCGAGCACGTCGGAACGCACCGACAGGAAGCTGCCGAGGCTGACGTAGACGAGCGGGCGGTCGTCGGCCGCGAGCCAGGCCTCCACCTGCTCGTCGCGGGGCTCGCTGCGCACGGCCGAGCCGAGGAAACGGTGCGGCGGGAGCAGCGCCGTGCGCGCCGGGTCGTGCAGCTCACCCGGGTAGTTGAGCAGCAGCACGTCGCCGGTCTCCGTGAACGCGTCTGTGCTGTGGGCCGACCCGGGCGCGAGCTCGTCCAGGGCGGCGTTCCAGCCGGCGGTGAACGTGTCGCGCACCTGCTCGCAGAGGCGGCGCAGCGAACGCAGCTCACCGGCATCCGTGGGGATGGCCTCCGGGAAGACCGGCGGGTGTCCGTAGACCTCGTCACCGACGGTGAGGGCGGTGGGGTGGCCGAGCACGACGTCGGCGTGACGCACGCCGGACGCCCGCAGGGCGAGCCGGGCACTGAAGGCGAGGTGGTCGACGACGACGTGGTCGGGCCGCACCCGCTCGACGATGCGCTGCACGGCGCGCGCCACCCCGACGGGGTCCCACAGGAGGTCGTCACCGCGGGCGCGAGCCTGGTACGCGAGGGTCTCGACCGCGCCCCGGCGGGTGGCGTCGAAGAACCCGCGGAGCGAGTCGTCCTCCCCCGCGGGCTGGTCCTCCACCCGGATGACGCCCGGGTTGCTGCCGCGCCCGAGCTGCAGATGCTCGCGCTCGAAGCCGAACTCCGTGACGAGGGCGTCCGTGGCGGGCCCGGTCGCGACGACGACGCGCTCACCGGCGTCGCGCCACGCGGTGGCGAGCGTGGCGAGCGGGTAGAGGTGCGAGGCGTAGTCGGGGCTGACGACGAGCAGGGTCACCGGGCCACCTCCGTCGGGGCGACCGCGCGGTAGACCGTCGAGAGGGCGTCGGCCATGCCCGCGATGCCGAACCGCTCGCGCACCATGCGTCGTGCCTGCTCGGCGTGGTCGTCGGCGTCGGGCGTCGCCGCGAGGTCCAGGGCGGCGTGCACGGCCTCCGTCAGCGCGGTCGCCGATGCGGTGTCGACGAGGATGCCGGTGACGCCGTCGTCGACGTACGTGGCCGGCCCGCCGGTGGCCGGGGCCACGACCGGCAGCCCGGTGGCCATGGCCTCGAGGATGGCGATGCCGAACTCCTCCTTGAGGCTCGACGAGACGTACACCCCGTGGGGCGCGGCCCGGCCGGGGCGACCGGCGCGCACCGCGGCGAGCCAGGTCGTCACCGTGGCGTTGGGCCGGTGACCGGGCAGCAGCAGGCCCCGGCTCGCGGCGTCGTCGAGCGGCACGACGGCGTCGATGGCGTCGAGCTGCTCGCGCTCGTCGTCGGAGGGGTCGGCGAGGTCGCCGCCGACGACGAGCAGGGTGCACCGCTCGTGCAGCCGCCGGTCCGCGGCCCACGCCTGCACGAGCGTGGCCGTGCCCTTGACGCGGTTGAGGCGCCCCACGCTGACGGCGAGCGGCAGCCGGCGGCGGTGGGCGGGCAGGGTGTCGAGCAGCCGGTCGAGCTCGTCTAGCGCCTGCCGCTCGCGCGCCGGTGGCGTGGCCGTCGTGACGGCCTCCGCGGCCCGGTCGACGGCCTCCAGGCTGATGCCCTCCGCGACGGGGGTGACGCGGTCGGCCTCGGCCCTCACGTCGAGGCCCATGAGGCGGGCCATGTCGTCGGCGAGGTGCGGACGCGGGAAGAGCACGAGGTGGTCGGCCCGCCGCTGCAGTCGCCCGAGCAGTCGCTCGCGGAAGACGAGGTGCTCGACGGCGTCGGCCTCCCCGAAGCCCTCGCGGGTGAGGGTGCCCGCGGCGTCGCGGCTCGCGACGAGCGCGTTGGGGTCGGGGGCGAGGGTGAAGACGACGGGGATGCCGAGCTCGTCGGCGACGTCGGCGGCGACCATGGTGGCGACGTCACCCATGCGCAGGTGCAGCGCGTCGACGCGGCCGGCAGCGCGCAGGATGCGCCGCAGCCCGCGACGGACGGCCACCCGCAGCGGCCACGCCCTGCCGGCGGGCACGGGCGGCCCCCACAGCGGGACCGAGAGGTAGTGGTGACCCCTGCGGTCGAGGTGGACTAGCCCGAGAGCGGCGTCGTCGGGGCGGCCACGGGAGACGGTGAGCACCCGGCCGATGCCCGGGTTCGCCTGCAGCAGAGCGTCGCCGAGCTGCACGAGCAGGGTGGCGATGCCACCGGTGTCGCCCTGACCCGCCCGCGACAGGTCGCCGTCGACGTCGGCGTGCAGGAACAGCTGCGCCACCGTGAACGGGCCGGCCGGGGCGGCCGGCGTGGCGGATGCGGGGCTCTCGGCCGCCGCGGGCGGCCGGGCCAGGTCGCTCAGCGCGAGCGCGGCGACCGAGCCGAGCGGGCCGCCGTCGTCGACCACCTGCGCGAGGGCGTCGTGGCGGGCCGACGGTGCCCTCGGTGCGGTCGCTGCGGGACGGTCGGCTGCGTCCGGCTCGCGGTCGCCCAGGGCGGCGGTCGCTGCGGCCCGCGACGCGTGGGGCTCGGTGTCGTCGAGCGCGAGGCGACACAGGGCCTCCTCCGCCGCCTCGCCGTGCAGCAGCCCCCAGGTCTCGACGAGGGCGGCCCGACCGGCGGGGGTCGAGCACCGAGCGAGCGCGGCCTCGAGGGCGCGCCCCACGGCATCCGGCTCGGTGGCACCCCGGACCTCGAGGGTCCACTGGGCGAGCATCCCCCGGAAGCCACCCTCGGCGACCGCCTCGGCGAGCGGGGCGAGGGCCCGCTCGGTCAGGGTCACCCCCCGCAGGGCCTCCGCAGCGGCGTCGCGAAGGTGGTCGGGTCCGGTGGTGAGCAGGTCGACGAGGGCGTCGGCCGAGGCGGGGCCGCCCACCCGGCCGAGGGCGCGTACGGCGAGGGACGCGGTGAGGGCGTCGGTGCCGCGCGTGGCCTCGAGCAGGACGTCGGCGCCGTCGGGGCCCTCGGCTGCGGCCGACCGCTCGAGGTCGGGGCCGAGGCGCAGCGCTTCGAGCAGCGTGGGCGCGTCTCGCACGGCGGCGAGGGCCTCACGGACCGGGACGGGGTGTGGGGCGTCACCGGCGCTCTCGCGCGCAGCAACAAGGCACCCAGCCGTCTGCTCGACCATGTCGCCAGCCTAGGTCGCTTTCCCGCCCTCACCGCCATTGGCCCGCTCGGCCCGCTCGGCCCGCTCGGCCCGCTCGGCCCATTCGGCGCGGAGAACGGAGTAGAGGTAGCCGTCGTGCCAGCCACCGGCGCGCCACTGCGCCCCGCGCACGGTGCCCTCGCGCGTGAAGCCCGCCTTCTCGAGCGCGCGCTGCTCGCCGATGTTCTCGACGTCGGTGTGCGCCTCGACGCGGTTGACGGCGGTGTGGCGGAAGACGAGGTCGACGAGCAGCCGCTGCGCGCGCGTGCCGGCCCCCCGGCCGCGGGCCGACTCCTGCAGCCAGATGCCGATCATCGGGTTGCGGCACGACGCCCCGGGGCCCCACTGCACCCAGTGCCAGCCGACGCTGCCGACGACCTCGTCGTCGAGCAGCACGGCGAGCGACCCGTCGGCGTCGAGCCGGCAGGACGGCAGCCGGTCGTAGCCCGGGCGAGGTCCGAAGTCGTCGAAATCGCCCTGTTCGTAACGCGGTTCGCTCAGCTCGCCGGCGCGGAGGGGGCGTAGCGCGACACGGTTCTGCGCGGCATCCATGACGTGAGCGTAGGACGGGCGACCTGACGGCCCCCTGTGATGGTGCGGGTGGTCGACAGGTCAGGTGGTGCGGACGGGCTGAGCCTCGGCGATGCGCCGGATGGCGTCGGGGGTGCTGCGCCCGCGCGCGGCGTCACGTTCGACGAGCGCCTTCGCCGCTGCCCGCTGGGCCGTCGTCACGACCACGGTCTTCTTGGCCACCGGGGGCCTCCTTCCCGTCGGTCCCCGATTCTACGCCGGATGCCGGGTCGCCGGTCGTGATCGTCACCACGGGAGGGGGCTCGACGAGCACCTCGGCCTCCTGCCCGGCCAGCTCGGCCGCCTCGATGGCCGACCGCGGGCCTTCGAGGGCCTGGGTCAGGGCGGCGTCGACGAAGGCCTGCTGCTCGTCGTCGTTCATCTCCGACTGCGACAGCGCCCGCAGCTCGGCCACGCCGAGGGCGGCTCGCCCGTCGTCGGGTGAGATGGCGAGCTCGGCGGCCCAGCGCAGGGTGCGCATCGTCTCCTCGCGCCGCGAGCGCTGCTCGGTCTCGCCCGCGGTGCGCCGGGCGACCCAGTTGCTCACCACCACGCCGAGCACCGCCCCGACGGGCGCCCCGAGGCTGACGACCCAGACCGCCCACGTGGGGAGAACGGTCATCTGGTCCATATCGCCGATGCTAGGTGGCGCCACCGTCAGAGGCGGGCGCGTGTTCGGCCCGCCTGCGGGTCAGCCTCGGGGCGGGTCAGCGCCAGAACAGGTGGTGTACGACGCCGCTGGGGCTCGGCACGACGTCGTGCTCGTAGCGGTCGTCGAGCTCGTCGGGGGTGGTCCACAGGCGGCTGCCGTCACCGAGCTCGACCGGCGCGACGGCGACGTGGAGGCTGTCGACGAGGCCGGCGTCGAGGAACTCGCGCACCGTCTGCGCTCCCCCGCCGAGCCGCACGTCGCGACCCTCGGCGGCCTGCTTGGCCTGGGCGAAGACGTCGGCCGGGTCGCCGCCGACGAAGTGGAAGGTCGTGTCGCCCTTCGTCAGCGCCGGCCGCGGGAAGTGGGTGAGGACGAAGACCGGGGTGTGGAAGGGCGTGTCATCGCCCCACCAGCCCCCCCACTCGAGGTCGGGCCATTCGCCGCGCACCGGGCCGAACTTGTTGCGGCCCATGATCTCCGCGCCGATGTTGCGGCTGAAGTCGCGTACGAGGAAGTCGTCGAGGCCCCGGCTGCCGCCCGGCTCGGTGCGGTTCGGCCAGCTGTCGGTGGCGCCCGCCCACGCCATCATGACGCGGGGGTCGGCGTGGCCGAACGGATGCTCGAGCGACTGCCCGGTGCCCGCGCCGTACCCGTCGCTCGACACGGTGAAGTTCTGGACCTTCAGCAGCTGCGCCATCGCCTGCTCCTCACGCTCGACCCCAGCAGGCTAGCGACGGACGCGTCGCACCGCCTCATTTCGTCGGGACGCACCGGGCCGTGAGCAGCCGTGCGCAGCCGGGTGCGGGTGGGTGTCGCGGTGTCGTCCTCTCATCGGGGACACTGGGGGATCACCACCCTTCTCGACAGGAGCAACCCGTGACCGAGGGAACCGTCCGCTGGTTCGACGCCGACCGAGGTTTCGGCTTCATCGACCTCGGACCCGAGGCAGAAGACCTCTACGTCCACGCATCCGAGATCGTCAGTGACGACGGGGTGCGCACGCTCCGCGAGGGTCAGCTCGTCGAGTTCGAGGTCGGCGAGGGTGACCGCGGCCCGCAGGCACGCGGAGTCCGGGTCACGGGAGACTCGGCCTCCGGCGCGACGGGCGTGCTCGGAACGGTGTCCTGGTACGAGCCCGCCAAGGGGTACGGCTTCGCCAACCCCGACGGCGGCGGCGCTGAGGTCTTCGTGCACAGCTCGTCCATCGTGGGCGGCGGCGTGGTCTCGGAGGGTCAGCGGGTGGCGTTCCTCGTCGTCGACGGCGAGAAGGGCCCGCAGGCCGACCACCTGCTCCCGCTCGGGGCCCAGGCCGCCCAGCCGGCCGATGCCCCTGCCGACGGTCCCGACGGGGCGGACGGCACCGTGTCCTGGTACGACTTCGACAAGGGCTTCGGCTTCATCACCCCCGAGTCCGACGGGCCCGACGTCTTCGTCCACGCCCGTTCACTCGCCGACGGGCTGCCCGAGCTGCGGGAGGGCGACCGGGTGATGTTCGAGGTCGTCGAGAGCGAGAAGGGGCCGCAGGCCCGCGACGTCCGCCTCGTGGGCGGTCCCCCGCCGAGGGCGAGCGCCGGGAGGGCGCCGAGCCGCGGACGGTCGGGGCAGCGCGACGCGTCAGACGCACCGGCGCGTGGTGGTCAGGGTGTCGTGGCCCGCTTCGACCCGGAGCGCGGGTTCGGGTTCATCTCCCCGGATGCCGGCGGCCCGGACCTCTTCGTACACGTGTCCGTCCTCTCCGGCACCGACGACCTCTACGCGGGCGACCGCGTCCGGTACCAGGTGCGCCAGAGCGACCGCGGTCCGCAGGCCGACCGCGTCGAGCTGCTTTGAAGATCGGTCTGTCAGCAAGGACCGACCCCGCATCGCGGAGTCAAATCTGAATGATGAGCGGTCTGCGGCTACGTGCCTGCGGACCTCCGTGCTACATCATCCAGCTACTGGGCGAAGGCATGGGCCGCGCGTCCCCTTTACCTCTGCTAGCCACTGGAGGTCGCCGTTAAAAACCTTTGAGCCATGGCTGTTACACAACGCAACTCTGTTGGGCCACAAGAGGAACGGTGCCTGGCAGCCGTAGCACTGACCGCTTGAGGGCTAGTACGGACGGCTCGCGAAGCGAGCCATAGCGCGGGTTGAATGATGATATTTCCCGCTGTCTGAAGGCATGAGTGCGTGTCGTGCGCTTTACTGCTTCTGACAGCAACGGAAGGTCATGAATGACAACACAGCAAGGTGGCCCGGCGGCGCCGGTGACGGCATCGGATGCTGAAGGTTTTGCCGCCGTATGCGCCTTCGCCCGCTTGAACCTTCGTGATGCCCTGGACCTCATCGCCGTTCACGCCGAACAGCCTGTCAGTGGCCTTCAGCCCAGGGCGGCTCTTAACTGGGCCATCGTGGTCGCCGGGATCAGTTCTTGGGAGCGCTTCGTCGCTGACCTAGAAGGGCTGGCGGCTTCAGGTGTGATTCAACGAGGGGAGGCCGGGGTCCTAGTCGACCCCTACAAGATCGGAACACACGTCGGAGGGTCAAGTTTCCACCCCCGCGAGACTGGTGGCCGCCTCCGCAAACTTGGCTACCTGTCGAGCGCAGACCTGATCGACCGCTGGGTGGTGGACGTACCCACAGGCTGGAAGGGGGCATACCCCGGCGCCTGGGAGCGACTTGCATCTGCGACAAAGGTGGATTGGGGGGCGGAGGACTACCTCGAGTCGGCGATCCTGGTTCGTAACGCAGGAGCACATCGAGCCTCGCATGCACTGGCGGAGCTGTTGGCGCGAAGGGATCTGCCATTTCTCGACAGCGATGCGAAGTCGACCACGATCCAACACGGGTACGCCCGAGGCGTAGTCGCGCTGGTGCTGCAGGTGCTTGACTCTACGATCGTCGCGATTTGCTCTGACAAGGGATGGTCCACGGCTTCGCGAATGCCGCCCGAGTGGTTTGCGGGAAAGCCGCAAGGTAGGGGCCGTCATGAGGGCGTGAACTTCTGGCGTCGCCAACTTCCCCGGGCGTAGGCCATGGCCACGTGTTGATGCTAAGTGCAATTGAGCGACTGAGAAACGAAGCCAGTGGAAGCTTGGATTGCGGTGGTTGGAACGCTCGGAGGGACTGCTTGGGGCGGTGCCATCTCGTGGTTGTTGCAACAAGCGGCGGAGCGCCGCAGACTCGAGGAATCACGCGGCACATTGCGGCGAGAAGCGACCATTGAGTTCTTGGTCTCCGTGCACACCATGTATCTGGCGGTTGACAGTGTGCAGCGACAGATGTCGGCGCAGGGGTTTGACCCGAGACTCGCCACACGAGACCTGCGAAGCATCGATGCAGAGCGAGCACAAAACGCCTTGGAGAGTCTGCGACTGATCGCAGGCGACAGAGTGGCGGCACGGGCAGCCTCGCTTTGGTCGCATATGCGACGAGAAGACGTTCCTACGAGGGGTGAGCCAAGCAGGCAACTTCAGCGTCAGTGGAAGTCTGAGTACTGGCAGCGTCGCCGGGCGTTACTCGATGCCGCCCGTGTAGACGCAGGGCTTCCCGAACTGGATTGGGAAATGGCAGGCGTGTCGTCGACCCCACCCCAGCCCCAATCCCCCAGCACGAGTTGAGGCAACCGGTCAGACGTTGAAGCGGAACGTGTCATGCGGACCCGCGCTAGGCACAGAAATCAGCCGTCAGCCGTGTGACCTGCCCAAACACCGTTGGCGAGCGTTGGCGACAGTTGGCCTGGTTCGAGCGTCTTGCGGACTGCCTGCGGACTGATTTGCTGAGAGGGCTGTGGTGGCAACGAGGGAGGCGCCCCGTCCTGACGGGGGCTGTGGCCTGCGCCTTCAGGCGACGCCGCCCTTCGGTCGATCACGGTCCCGGCGGTTCGGCAGATATTCGCGACGTCAGGAGCGACGGGTCGACGCCCAGTCCCTGGATCGCGCGCTTCAGGCAGGTAGGTACCCTCCGAGCGTGATCACAGGTGAACTCAAGGGCAAGATCGACCGCGTATGGGATGCCTTCTGGTCGGGCGGCATCAGCAACCCTCTCGAGGTGATCGAGCAGATCACCTATCTGCTGTTTGTCCGCCGCCTTGACGATCTCCAGACCCGCAAGGAGGCGCAGGCCAGGTTTAGCGGGAGCATTCAGGACCCGGTCTACCTGCCGGGCCAGAGCCACTTGAGGTGGTCGCACTTCAAGAACCAGGACGCCGAGGTCATGTTCCAGACCGTCGGCCAGCAAGTCTTCCCGTGGCTCCAGCAGCTCGGCAAGCAGGTCAACGGTGGTGACCACTCCACCTACTCCGACCACATGAAGGACGCCCGGTTCACGATCCCGACACCGGCACTCTTGTCGAAGGTCGTTGACATGCTCGACGACGTGCCGATGGAGAAGCGCGACACCAACGGCGACCTCTACGAGTACCTGCTGAGCAAGATCGCCTCCTCAGGCACGAACGGCCAATTCCGCACCCCGCGCCACATCATCGAGCTCATGGTCGCAATGACGGCACCGCAGCCGACTGACGAGATCTGCGACCCTGCCTGCGGCACGGCCGGCTTCCTCGTCGCCGCCTCCGAGTACGTCCGCGAGCAGCATCCGTCGATCATGACCGACGCGCAGCAGCGAAAGCACTTCCACCAGGGCATGTTCCACGGGTACGACTTCGATAGCACGATGCTGCGGATCGGCAGCATGAACATGCTCATGCACGGCATCGAGTCCCCGGACGTCCGCTACCGCGACTCGCTGTCAGAGGGCGCCAGCGGCGACGCCGAGAAGTACTCCCTCATCCTCGCCAACCCGCCCTTCGCTGGCAGCCTCGACTTCGAGTCGACCGCCAAGGACCTGCAGCGCGTCGTCAAGACAAAGAAGACCGAACTGCTCTTCCTCGCCCTCTTCCTGCGGCTGCTCAAGCCTGGCGGCCGCGCCGCGGTCATCGTCCCCGACGGCGTGCTCTTCGGGTCGAGCACCGCCCACAAGGCGCTGCGTAGGGCACTCGTCGAGGACCAGAAACTCGACGCCGTCGTGAAGCTCCCCGCCGGAGCGTTTAAGCCGTACGCCGGCGTGTCGACCGCGATCCTGTTCTTCACGAAGACCAACAGCGGCGGCACGGACCACGTGTGGTTCTACGACATCCAAGCGGACGGGTGGAGTCTCGACGACAAGCGCACCCCCCTCCTGTCGGAGGACAAGCTCGGGTGTATGCCACTGGGCTCGCTCTCTGTCGAAGACCACCACCGCAACAACCTCCCTGACGTCCTCCGGCGCTGGCAAGCAATGGAAGAGGAGAAGGCGCGCGAGCGGACTGAGCAGTCGTTCCTCGTCTCGAAGGAGGACATAGCCGCCCAGGGCTACGACCTGTCCCTCAACCGGTACAAGGAAGTCGTCCACGACGACGTCGAGCACCGGGAACCGGGCGAGATCATCGCGGACCTCGAGAAGCTGGAAGCAGAGATCGCCGAAGGTCTCGCCAACCTCAAGGCCATGCTCTCGTGAAGTCGGTCACGCTCGGCGAGCTCGCGACGTTCACCAATGGCGGGACACCTGCGCGCAACACACCAGCGTTCTTCGACGGTGACATTCCGTGGATAACAGGCGCTGATATCGACCTGCAGGGCCGAACGTCGGCACGGTCATTCATCACGTCGGAGGCCGTGCGAAAGTCCGCCACAAACCTTGTGCCCGCCGGCACGGTCCTCCTTGTAACGCGAACGAGCATTGGCAAGGTTGGCGTCTCGCGTGAGCCACTCTGCTTCAGTCAGGACATCACAGCGATTCAGCCAGACAAAGCGAGGTTGGATCGCGACTACCTCGTGCACTTCCTGCGAGCGAACGAGCACCATTTCGCGTCGCGTGCTCGCGGAGCCACCATCAAGGGAGTTACGCGTGAAGCCGTGACTTCGCTCGAGGTGCCACTGCCACCGGTCGGGGAGCAGCGGAGGATCGGGGCGATCCTGGATGAGGCGGACGCGTTGCGCGCCAAGCGCCGCGAAGCCCTCGCCCTCCTCGACGACCTCACCGAGTCCATCTTTATCCAGGCCGTGACGTCGCCTGCGGCGGACGCCTGGCCGGTCGTGACTGTTGCGGACGTCGCCGGCCAGGAAAAGGGTTCCATACGAACCGGCCCGTTCGGCAGTCAGCTGCTCCATAGCGAGTTCGTCGAAGAAGGCGTAGCAGTGCTCGGCATCGACAATGCTGTCAACAACGAGTTCCGCTGGGCAGATCGGCGATTCATCACGACAGAAAAGTATCGCTCCCTCCGTCGTTACACCGTCCACCCTGGAGACGTGCTCGTGACGATCATGGGAACGTGCGGTCGATGTGCCGTCGTGCCGGAAGACGTCCCGCTCGCCATCAACACCAAGCACCTATGCTGCATATCGGTGGATCGTGCGAGGTGCCTACCTGAGTTTCTCCACGCCAGCTTCCTCTGGCAACCAGTGTCCCGCTCTGCCCTAGCACGCGCTACCAAGGGCGCCATCATGGATGGCCTGAACATGGGACTGATCAAGGCCATGCCGCTGCGACTTCCTCCCATGGATGTGCAGGTTGAGCTGGTTCAGAAGATCAAGTCCGTCGGGGAGAATCGCGCAGTACACACGCGGTCTGTCACGGAGCTGAATCAACTCTTCATCTCACTGCAGGCGCGGGCGTTTGCGGGGCGGTTGTGATGCTTCACGTCGGGATCGATCTGGCATGGAACACAAACGCCCGAACCGGGCTTGCTATTGTCGACAGCGGGGGTGCACTTGTTGAGTCGGCGGGCGTTCGCACCGATGACGAGATCGACGCGTGGCTGGCTCCCCACGCCGGTTCCCTGGTCAACGTTGCGATTGACGCGCCCCTGATCGTCGTCGACGAGAGCGGGATGCGCCCGGTTGAAAAGATGCTCAATCAGACATACGGCAGGTACGACGCAGGCGCCTACCCAGCGCGCCGGTCTGATCCGTCCATGAATCCTCCAAGGGGCGGCAGTCTGGCCGCGCGCCATGGTTGGAACATCGATCCAGCCCATGGCTCTTCGCCGACGAGTCCGGGCTGCATCGAGGTCTATCCCCATCCCGCCATGGTGGGTCTCATGTCTCTCGGCAGGACTCTCAAGTACAAGAAGAAGCACGCCATCGGAATACGCAAACCGGCGTTTGTCGAGCTGATGGAGCGTCTAGAGGCGATCGAGCCGCTTCGCTTATCGGAGAACCCCCGCTGGGCCGAACTGCGCGCCGTCGTGGATGGTGCGTACACGATGGGAGCCTTCAACAAGATCGAGGACGAGGTCGACGCCATACTCTGCGCGCACCTCGCTTGGCTCTGGCACACGGATCGTTCCACGCTCCAGGTCTACGGAGATGTCGGGACCGGGTATATCGTCGCGCCGCCGCCGCCGAATCACCCGCCTAGTCCGCGCACCTCCGTGTCGAACCCAGCCCAGCCGCATACGGCTGCGTCGTTGCCGTCGATGACATTTACCGTCGACGGAGTGCCGGCCACGTTCGCAACGGGCGGCGAGCGGCCGTGGCGCCAGGCAGTCAAGGCCGCGGCAAGCACAGCCATGGGGACGAAGCCCGCGCTCACCGGACGGTTCGCGGTCGAGATCGACTTCGTGCTGCCGGCACCAACGATCAAGGGTCAGGGCTGGGACCTCGACAACCTCATTAAGCCGACGATCGACGCGCTCGGCCCGGTCATCGGGATTCGTCCGGGCAACTGGACTAGCGAACAGGCCGATGACGAGCGAGTGGACCGCCTCGTGGCGTCGAAGCGGACCGTCACAGAAGGCGAAAAGCCATTGGCGACAATCACTGTCAGTGTCGTGCGCGACATTGATTAGTTCGCCATGATGGGCACACGTTCACGGGGGAAACAGGGATGAGCACGAACTTCGACTTCATCGGCACCGAGTGGCCGGAGATCCACGCGGACTGCGTCCGGGCCGAGGGCTACGGCCGCACGGACCCACGCTCGAGCGTCTTCTACGCGCGCCGCGTCGTCGAGCAGATCGTCCGGCACATCTACGTCGTCGAGAAACTTCCCGAGCCATACAAGGCTGATCTTGCGGCGCGCATCTCGGACGCAGGCTTCAAGAAGATCGTCGGCCCGCAGTTCGGGAGCAAGGCGGACCTGATCCGGCGCGTCGGCAACACCGGCGTACACGAGACCAAGGTCATCTCCGAGATGACCGCCCTCAACTTGCTCCGCGAACTGCACCATGTCGTGGTCTGGAGCGCGTTCCGCTACTCGACCGCGCCGGACAGAGTGCCGACGTCCGCGGCATACGACCCGTCGCTTATCCCCGCCCCGCAGGCGGCGGGCGCCGAGGCACCGCTGTCGACCGCCGAGCTCAACGCACTACTCACCAAGTTCGCGGAGAAGGACGCCGCCATCGAGGCGGAGCGCGGGTCGAATGCGTCCCTTCAAGCCCAGATCGTGGAGCTGCGCGCTCAGATCGCCGCGGCCCAGGCCGCGAAGGTCCACACCGTCGACGACCACAACTACGACGAGGCGGCCACCCGTCAGCGTCTCATCGACCTCTACCTCGGCGAAGCCGGGTGGGCGCTGGACCAGAAGCGCGACCGCGAGTACCCGCTGACCGGGATGCCGACACCCGGCGGGACGGGTTTCGCCGACTATGTGCTGTGGGGTGGCGACGGGCTGCCGCTAGCGGTCGTTGAGGCCAAACGTTCATCGAAGGACGCGACGGTCGGCCAGCACCAGGCGCGCGCCTACGCGGACGCGCTCGAGCAGATGACCGGCCAGCGCCCCGTGATCTTCTACTCCAACGGCTACGAGCACTGGCTTTGGGATGATGCCGCGGGTTACCCGCCGCGGCAGGTCTCCGGCTTCTTCACCAAGGGCGACCTCGAGCTGATGGTCCAGCGACGTCAGTCGCGCCTGCCGCTCGCGGGAGCACCCATCGACAAGGAGATTGTCGGACGTCACTACCAGCTGCGCGCGATACGAGCTGTCGACGCGGCCCTCGAAAAGAATGAGCGTGAGGCGCTGCTCGTCATGGCGACCGGCTCCGGAAAATCCCGGACCGTCATCGCCCTCGTCGATCAACTCATGAAGGCCAACTGGGTCAAGAAGGTCCTCTTCCTAGCCGATCGGACGGCACTCGTGAAGCAGGCCGCCAACGCCTTCAAGACACACCTCGACCACGTCGCGACGGTCAACCTGCTCGACGACAAGGTCAGCGAGGCCCGCGTCTACGTCTCGACATACCCGACGCTGATGGGCCTGATCGACGAGGCCCACGAGGGCGTGCGGAAGTTCGGCCCCGGATACTTCGACCTCATCGTCATCGACGAGGCGCACCGCTCGGTGTACCAGAAGTACCGGCACATCTTCGACTACTTCGACGCGATGCTCGTCGGGCTGACGGCGACCCCGAAGGACGAGATCGACCACAACACGTACTCGCTCTTTGGGCTCGAGGACGGGGTGCCGACGGACGCGTATTCGCTCGACGAGGCCGTGGCCGAGGGGTATCTCGTGCCGCCGGTCGGGGTGTCCGTGCCGCTCAAGTTCATGGATCGAGGCATCAGGTACGACGATCTCCCTGAGGACGAGAAGGACCAGTGGGACTCTCTCGAATGGTCTGAAGAGGGGGAGATCCCCGACTACGTCGACCCGGAGAAGCTCAACCGATTCCTCTTCAACGCCGACACCGTCGACAAGGTGCTGGAAACTCTCATGAAGAAGGGGCACAAGATCGCTGGAGGCGACCGGATCGGCAAGACGATCATATTCGCCAAGAACCAGCGGCACGCCCAGTTCATCCAGCAGCGCTTCGACAAGGCTTACCCGTGGCTCGAGGGCACCCACGCACAGGTCATCACCAGCTCGGTCGAGGGAAACGACCGCCTCATTGAGAAGTTCGCGACGCCCGACGCCGAGCCGCACATCGCCATTTCCGTCGACATGCTCGACACCGGCATTGACGTGCCCGAGGTTCTCAACCTCGTCTTCTTCAAGCTCGTGCGGGCGAAGTCAAAGTTCTGGCAGATGATCGGCCGCGGCACTCGGCTGTGCCCTGACCTCTACGGGCCCGGCGAGGACAAGACCAACTTCTACGTTTTCGACTTCTGCCAGAACCTCGAGTTCTTCAGCCAGCCGGAAGCCGGGTCCGAGGGCTCGATGCAGAAGTCGCTCTCGCAGCGGCTCTTCGAGGCCCGTGTCGCCCTCCTGCTCGGGCTCGAAGGCCACCCGGCGGCATACGACGGCGCTGGTGACGGCACCGAGTCCGTCGGAGGCCTGCGAGCAGACACCGCCGCCTACCTGCGCGAGGTCGTCGAAGCCATGAACGTCGACAACTTCATCGTCCGACCCCAGCGCCAGTGGGTGGAGCGGTACAGCACACCCGCCTCATGGAAGAGGCTGACTCCTCAAGCGGCCGGCGACGCGGCCATGCACCTGGCCGGGCTGCCGTCTGCGGTCACGGACGGCGACGAAACGGCCAAGCGCTTCGACCTCATCATGCTTAGGACCCAGCTCGCTCAGCTCGACGACGACCTCTTCACGGCCGAGCGACTGCGCCGAACGGTTCAGGACATCGCCGGCTCACTGCTGAGCCAGACCTCAATCCCAGCTGTGGCCGCGCAGACGGAGCTACTCGAGAACCTGTCCACCGACGAATGGTGGGTCGACGTCACCCTGCCCATGCTTGAGCTCGCCCGCCGGCGGATGCGTGGGCTCGTCGCCTTCCTCCCAAAGGCCCAGAAGAAGACGGTGTACACGGACTTCAAGGACGAACTCGGTGAGCAGTCCATAGTCGAACTGCCCGGCGTGAGTGTCGGTACCGACTGGGAGCGGTTCAAGGCAAAGACACGGGCGTACCTGAAGGACCACGAGGACAACGTCGCACTGCAGCGACTCCGCCGGAACCGGCAGCTCACCTCGTCGGACCTCTCGGCCCTGGAGCAAGTGCTCGTCGAAGCCGGTGCCGCCCAACCGGACATCGACAAGGCGACCGAAGAATCCCTCGGACTCGGACTCTTCATCCGCTCACTCGTAGGGCTCGATCGGGAAGCAGCCTCCGAAGCGTTCAGCGCCTACCTGGAGGATGGGAAGTACACCGTCGACCAGATCCGCTTCGTCAACCTGATCGTGGAAGACCTCACTGCGAACGGTCACATGGCAGCCGCGCGCCTCTTCGAGTCGCCGTACACGGACGACGCCCCGCAAGGGCCGCTCTCGCTGTTTCCCGAACGAGATGTGGAGGGCCTAGTCACGATCCTCAACACCGTTCGATCAAACGCCGCCCCAGAGAGCTCGATCGCCTGAGATGTACGCCGACGACTGGACCCTAGACCTGGGCCTGCAGGTTGCGGACGAACCGCCACCACTCACGACCGCACAAGGAGCCAAGCGATCGGTTTCCGGCATGGTTGATGAGTGCATCGAGTCAGGCGCGGCTACCAGTCTGGATGACCTCATCCGTCAGGTGTCGAACTTCCGCCAGTACCGTCTCTTCAACGCGCTCCTGGCCGTGCTCCAACTCCCGAACCCCCGCCTGCTCCTCCCCGCCCACGAGTGGGCCAGCCGATGGCGGAGGACAATCCGTCCTGAACAACGCCCGCTAGTGCTTCTGCTCCCCAACGGGCCCGTGATGTTCCTCTATGACGTGTCCCAGACGGAAGGCAACACAGACTCCCGGTCACTCCCTGCTGCCTTGCAGAACCCGTATGCCATGAAACACGTTCGGGACGCCGACTACGCACTCTCGTGGCTGAGCAAGAACGCCAAGCATGATGGAGTTCGGATCACCGAAGGACGACGCGGACAGTCGTCAGCTGGCCACATCAAGCGATCACTATCCGGCCAGAAGATGCGCGTGGACTCCCGCGACGGTCAGGTGGTCGCCGAGATGGTGACCGTGAGATTTGAGTGCATGCTCAACCAGTCGTACTCGGAGACGGAAAGGCTGGCAACACTCGCCCACGAACTTGGCCACCTGTACTGCGGACATCTGGGCAGCGGCGCGGACGACTGGTGGCCCACGCGCACCGAACTCAGCCATGAGCAAGACGAGTTCGAAGCCGAGACCGCAGCGCAGCTCGCTTTCAGGCGGATCGCGCCGGCTGCCAAACTCCCGGACCATCTGGATCAGTACAACATCGACGAGAATCGGATCGACGCAGACTGGGGTGCAATCACGCGCGCTGCGGATCGCATCATCGCCATGTCTCAAGGGTCGAGCCCGAAACGCCGCTGACCTTTGGGCCCACCAGTTGGACGGTTGGCGACCCCACAGATATCCCCCAGTGAGACCCCCAGAATTTTCTCCCGTGTGTTTCAAGGCCCCACCATCCGCACCGGGGGGTGGGTCGTGAAGAAGTGGGAAGGGGGGCCCAACCATCCTTCGCCGGTGGAAGATTGCCCGGCAGGCTGCAGTCCATTGCTAATGCTCAGGCGTGCGGTCCTGCGACTCGACGACCGGCCGTCGAATTCAATATCCCCTGCACGGAGGAGAGCGACCAGCACACTCCCCCGCGGGCCGTGGGCACGCCCTCATCCGTGAGGCGCTGGGCGATCTGCTTCAACGTGCTGCCGTTGGCCCTGTCCAGCACGATTCGCTCAACGACGTTCAGCGGGACGCTTCTTGGCCGGCCGACATGAACGCCTTCTGCACGGCGTTGAGCCATGCCCTCCCGTGTCCTTGCTCCAATGAGATCACGCTCGTACTCGGCAGCGGCCGCAAGCACATGCGCCGTGAACTTGCCGGCGGGATCCTCGGTGTCGAGGTTCGGGGACAGCAGAACGATCCTCCAGGACCGCTTCTTGGCGCGTGCGAGCAGCCCCGCGAAGTCGGCGACGGACCTGGACACACGGTCAAGACGCACCGCGAGGAGGGCATCCGCTCCCCCACTGTCCAGTCGTTCTAGTGCGGACGCAAGGCCAGGGCGCCTCAGGTCCTTAGCACTGAATCCCTCGTCGGCGACCACCTCGCAGTCCCAACCCCGGCGCAACGCCTCCGCACCTAGGGCAGCCCGCTGGGCATCCACACTCGCGCCTTCGGTGGCCTGCTCGGCCGTCGACACACGAACGTAGGCCAAGGCGAGAGGACGAGATCGGGCGATGCGCGTACGTGCCATGTCCGGAGCATGCTCCTCGGTTTACGAAAAGGAACCCTTTTCGTAAAACGACCCTGCGTCGCAGCTTCAGGGAACACTGCGCCGGCGTGCAGTTCCACGGCCTCAACCGTGTCAGGTGCGCATACCGACCCGCTCCCCCAGCGGGATGAGCGAGTATTGAGCCGTCCACCGGCGGTGAGTGAAGCGGTTTCAGACGCCGTCACCAAGCGAAGCGCGCCTTGCGGCCCAACTCGGGCTCGCCGTCCTTGGGCGGGTGCACCGTGTACCCGAGCGCTTGCAGTTCTTCCGCGGTCTCACGCGCCATCGCCCGAGCTACGGCGCGCGCTTGGATCACCCTGAACTCCGCACGCCGCTCATCGACCGCTGCCTTCCACCCCGCGACCTCGTCAACCCCACACTCGGTGATGAGGAACTGGATCACGTCTTCGAGGTCGGGCCGGAACCGGCTTCCCCCGGTTGGCAGGTGGAGTGCTGACATGTCGTGCGCCTTGGCGCGCCGAGTTCGCGTCAATAGGTGCGAGAGCGTGCCCCGTTCGGCGTGCACGTGGATATGTGAGTGCGGAGTCGTCCGCGCCTCATACTCGTACTCGAACCGGATCAAAGGGCTACGGTCCTTGGTCGAGACGATCCAGAACTTTGACCCGTCTACCGCGAGGTATCTCCCCGTGCTGTCGGGCCTGCACGAGTAGGTCACCCGAAGCCACGCGAGAGGCACACCCCTGACGTGCAACGGGACCCCGCCACGCTCCCGTCCGTTCTCGTCCAGGGTCTGCCCGTCCGGCCGGATCCAGAGCTTCGACCCCAGCACCGAAACCCGCATGTTCGGGGCTTGCGGGAGGGTTCTGCGCAAGAGGCCACCAACCTTGTCCGCGAACGAGCGGGCCTCGGACTCGAGCCACGCTTCAGGCTCATTCATCGAGGAGATAACCGAGTTCCTCAACCTCGGCCCACGCGACCCACTCCTCGCCGACCAACTCACCGGCCGCGGCCATGCGCCTCAACTCGTCGAACGTCAGGCCGAGACGGGCGAGGATGGCATCTATCTGCGCGCGCAGTTCGGCCCGAGTGGGGTGGTCGATTGCGGTCATGCACTTACGGTAAGCCCAAGGTCCGACAGCGCAGGTTGACACGCTCATCGGCCACGACTGCGCGGTGGCGCGGATCCGAATAGCCGCAGAGGCTACCGAAGCGTCAGCAAGAGTCTTATCCGGCGTCACACCATGCGCTGGGCTCGTGTACCGCGGATGAACGCGTAGTCGCTCTCTTCCTGTGGGGTCATCGCGATGATGTTGATAGGCGGGCTCTCGTCGTCCCACGCGCGTACCGACCGGATCGCCTTGATGTCCGCAGGGTCTTGGTACAAGAGCAGGACGTCGAGGTCAGCCGGCGTGAGACTCGTCAGGACCGACCCGAACACCCACAGCTCGACTCGTGGGTGCCTCCTAACGACTTGGCATAGTCGATCGAGCTGTGGCCAACCTCTTAGCTCTCCCACGGGTCCCGCAGCGAGGACAGGAATTCTGGGAAGGTCGTGATCTCGACCCCGGCGTGAGAGACGGCATCAAGCGTCGCACGTGAGAATCCATGACAGCTTGAGTTCGTGTTAACAAGGGCATCAACATCGATCTCGGGGTAAGCCTCGATGAGGCGGTAGACCTCCTCCTGGGTGACTTCGTACGGGTTCAGGGTGATGATGACCAAGTTCCGCAGGCCGCCCGGTCGCTCAATCTCGTAAGCGTCGTACCCGACGCGTCGCCAGGCCTCGATGTTGCGGTTGATGCTCAGCCGTCGTTGGACATACTCGTGGTTCTTTGACTTGTAAGCTCCGACGTCTGGGAGGCGGCCTAACGCGTCCTGCAGCGTGCCGAGCCCGCCGACTGCGATGCCGAGCGCGTCAGCCTTGGTGTATGTAGGGCTAGTGACGGTTGTGGCCTTGGTCACGACGACGAACTGGATGTCAGCCATCTCCTCCAACGCGGCATCCAGATCGTCGGGGGTGAACACTCGGGCGATGTTGGGCTCAGCACAGTAGATGGCCGCGGGCGGGAGGTCTTCGCGGATCGCCCTGAGGCTGTTCGGTCCTTCAGTGATGACTTCGGTAACGCCGGTGGGGCGTCCGTAGTTGTCCTCGTGTAGCCGCTCGCCAATCCAGTCGCATAGAGTCATTCATCGTCCTTAAGGATCTCGTCCATTCCTTCCGGGAACCTAGAGGTCCCAGTCGCATAGTCGCCCAGAACATGACGGGCGGCAAACTCATCCTGATGCAGGGAGAACTTGTCCGCGGTGGACCGCTCCTCGGGTGTCAGCAGGTGTCGGTTAACCGCGAGGGCGCGAACGAGCTTCGCGTTATTCGGCACCAGCCGCCGAACAGCGTGGGTACGCCACTGGTGCGCGCGATCGTCGGAGAAGTCATCGTCCAAGGGGCCGTAGGTTTCGAAGATCGTTTGGTTCTCGGCGATAACCGGTTCGATGTAGGCGCGCGCGGCCTGCCTGTCCAAGAACCGGGGGGTGCCCAGCGCCCGCTCAAGGTCGCTTCGGTGCCCAGCCTTCCATGCCCGCATCAACTGCACCGGATGGTTGACTGGGTCCTTATCAACCCAGGTATGGCAATTGGCGCACAAGACCGCGATGTTGGAGTGATGGGCCCGGTCTGCCTCCGACATCTGCTCCTTAGGGACATCCCGGGCGCCGCCGGTTGTAGCTGCGACTATGTGCGCCATCTCCGCGAAGTCAATGTCACCATCGTCAGGGAACAGGAAGCTCCGGCAGTCCGGCCGCTGGCAGTACCCGCCAGACTCGGCCCAGAGACGCCGCTTGGTCTCGGCCTTCAGCGTTAGCCGATCGCACCGGTTGGGGTCCTTCTGCTTTCCTTTAGTCGCCACTGACCGATTCTGCCCCAGATCAACCAGCGACGCTGACACCCTGCGCCGGGGTCCCCGGAAGCAGCTGTGGTGGGTGCAAGTCAGGGCTAGTGCGCTCGCTTCGCATCGGCATGTGACCACTCGCAAAGCATCCGGAGAAGCAGCACGTGTCATGAGTAGAGGGCTCGGAGTTGGCGGACAAGGCTCCGACTTCGCCCCCAGGTCGTTAGCTGCTGCACACTTCTTCGGGCGTGCGCGCGCGTTAGGGCGCCGCAGAAACCACACCCACATGGGCCAGTTCGACGATTGCCCCGGCATCGAAGTCCAGCGCCCTTAGAGGTCCAACGCCCCAAGGGTCTACCAGTTCGCTTGCGTAGAGGTCGAGGTTCTTTGCCTCGTTTCGGTACTTCGTGACAGTGGCGCCATCGAACGCAGAAGGCATGAGCGCGTCGAGCCACAGTTGCCCCAACATCGCTCGCACATGGTTCGCCGGCTTCGAGGCAATCAACTCACCGACGGCGACCAGCGTCTTCTGCCGAACGGAGCCCACGGGGGTGCCGAACCGGCACCGGTGGAAGTATCTCTCCGCCAAGGTCCACAACCTCGTAGGACTGAGTTCCCCAACGGATGCCACGCCTTCCTCCTCGAGGCCGCGGCGTCGGAGCTGCAACTCGTACCGAAGTCGGTCCTGGTTCTCGAGGGCGTGCGCAAGCCTCTCCTGCTGCGCGTGCGAAGCAACGTCTGAGGAAGCCCCCTCGCGCGAACCCGCATAGAGCGCTGAACGGAGGTACAGCCTCGCCTGCCACCGCCCCGTCTCGCGATAAAGGGTCTGGACGCCAGGAGACTTGGAGGACATGTAGCCGTGCGTGGCCGCTCGCTGCGCCGGTACACGGGCGAGTCCTGCGAGGTGGGCGTTCGCCTGGGTCACTCCCTGGAAGTCACGGACGACGTCCAGACGCATAAGGGTGAGGTCTTCGGGCTCGCACTCCCATTGGACGTGCTCGCCCACGAGGCCCCACAGATCCTCGACCGCTGACTGCACCTCTGCAACGGGAGCCGCGACGGTGTTGTCCCCATAGAGAAGGTTCGGGACCGAGCACTCCAGCATGACCTCGGGCCGTCCGCGCCAGTGGTCGGCACGAATCATGACGCCGTCCGCGACCCACACCTCAGCCGAAGTCTCGGTCTCATGCGCCGCACCCGTGACAACGTCTATATCCCGCCGGATGCGCTGTCTGGGCAGCGATCCCAGGGTGTCCGGATGGACTCGGCCTCGAAGGGCGATGGTGTCGACACCCACCGTGCCGGACTGGGCAGATTTTGGGGTGTTCCGCTGCCTGTCAGTTGGCGCAGTGGGCCCGAGCGTGTCCGGCATCAGCGAGCCACAGCACCGTCAGCGACGCGACGGCCCTCAAGCCAGGTGCTCACGTCATCCGACGCATACAGCACACGCCGCCCGACCTTGAAGCCCTGTGGGCCGGTGCCGACGTGACGCCAGTAGCGAACCGTGGCAGGCACGGTGCGGCAGAGCGCGGCGACCTCATCGGTGGTCAGGAGCGGAGTGTTGAAGGTGGACTTGAGTGCAGTGTTCGAAAATTCGTTGCTCACGTTGGTAGGAACGCGGGACCGCCGAAAAGGTATCACTTTTGACCCGTTATGTGATCCAGATCACATGGATTGGGCCAAAAGCGTGTACTCGCTAACATGTGCGCACCTGTACGCTTCTCCCTCGCCATCCGGATGCCGGTACGATCCAATCGACGGAAGGCGGACAATGGCCAGCATCACGAAGCGCCCCAACGGCAAGTGGCGGGCTCGGTACCGAGACGAGAGCCAGCACGAGCACGCTCGCCACTTCGAGCGAAAAGTCGATGCCCAGCGATGGCTCGACTCCGTGACAGCCTCCATCGTGCGAGGTGAGTACGTCGACCCTCGGGCGGGAGCGATCAGCTTCATGACGTTCTACGACTCGTGGGCAGAGCGTCAGGTGTGGGCTACTGGAACTAGAAGACCCATGGACTTGGCCGCAGGGTCCTTCCCAGACGTGCGGCTGAGCTCCTTGCGCCGGTCCCACTTCGAGGGGTGGGTCAAGGCAATGACCGAACGAGACCTGGCCCCCGGAACCATCAAGACCCGAGCCCAGAATGTACGTTCCGTGCTTCGCGCTGCCGTCGCGGACCAGGTGATCCCTCGTGACCCCAGCATCGGCGTCACGCTCCCCCGCACTCGCCGCAAGGAAGCGAGCATGTCCATCCCCTCGACCGAAGTCGTGGGGCGCTTGTTGGAGCGATCCGAGCACTCTGCCTTCATCGCCGTTTGCGCCTTCGCGGGGCTTCGCCTTGGCGAGGCGGCAGCTCTGAGGCCGACCGACATCGACGCAGAGAGGGGCGTCCTCTCGGTCACTCGACAGGTTCAGCGGGAGCGCGGTGGGTCCGTCGAGATCAAGTCACCAAAGGCTGGCTCGGAGAGAGTTGTGTTCATCCCTGACAGCCTGACTTCGATGCTGCTTCAACTCGTGGACGCGAAAGGTCGTACGGAGTGGCTGTTCGCCGACGACGGCGAGAACCCGCCCCACCAGAACACTGTCGGTCACTGGTGGCGGACGGCGTGCAAGCGTGCTGGCGTCTCCTACCGACTCCACGACCTCAGGCACTTCTACGCAAGCGGACTCATCGCCGCCGGCTGTGACGTCGTCACGGTGCAACGGGCGCTCGGACACTCCAAGGCAACGACCACGCTCGACCGCTACTCGCACCTCTGGCCCACCGCCGAGGACCGAACCCGCAAGGCGGCGGCTGAGCTCCTTGCGGACTCGTTGCGGACCACGAGGAAGCTACACGCCGTCTGACCTGGGCAGACGCGCTCGACTAGACGTTGAAGCGGAACTCCACGACGTCGCCGTCGGCCATGACGTAGTCCTTGCCCTCGATGCGCACCTTGCCGGCCGACTTGGCCGCGTTCATCGACCCGGCGGCGACGAGGTCGTCGAAGCTGACGACCTCGGCCTTGATGAAGCCGCGTTGGAAGTCGGTGTGGATGACGCCGGCCGCCTGCGGGGCGGTCCAACCCTTGCCGATGGTCCAGGCGCGCGACTCCTTCGGGCCGGCCGTCAGGTACGTCTGCAGCCCGAGGGTGTGGAACCCCTGCCGGGCCAGCTGGTCGAGCCCGGACTCCTCGGCGCCGAAGCTCTGCAGCATCTCGAGCGCCTCGTCGGGCTCCATCTCCATGAGGTCCATCTCGAGCTTCGCGTTGAGGAACACCGCGTCGGCGGGCGCGACAAGCTCGCGCAGTGACTCGTGCAACGCGGCATCCGCGAGCTGGTCCTCGTCAAGGTTGAACACGTAGATGAATGGCTTGGTCGTCAGCAGCCCGAGCGACTTGGCCTCGGTGAGGTCGACCCCCGCAGCGGCGCCGTGGCCGTAGAGCGTGTGACCCTCCTCGAGCACCTTCTGCGCGGCGAGCGCGTTCTCGAGGGTGGCCTTGCGGTCCTTGTTGATCCGCGCCTCCTTCTCGATGCGCGGCACGGCCTTCTCGAGGGTCTGCAGGTCGGCGAGGATCAGCTCGGTGTGGATGGTCTCGATGTCGCTGGCCGGGCTGACCTTGCCGTCGACGTGCACGACGTCGCCGTCTTCGAACGCGCGCACGACCTGGCAGATCGCGTCGGCCTCGCGGATGTTGGCGAGGAACTTGTTGCCCAGCCCCTCCCCCTCGCTCGCGCCGCGTACGATGCCGGCGATGTCGACGAAGCTCACCGTCGCGGGGAGGATCTTCTCGCTGTTGAAGATCGAGGCCAGCTCACCGAGCCTCGAGTCGGGCAGCGGCACGACCCCGACGTTCGGCTCGATCGTCGCGAACGGGTAGTTCGCGGCGAGCACGTTGTTCTTCGTCAGCGCGTTGAACAGGGTCGACTTGCCGACGTTGGGGAGACCGACGATTCCGATGGTGAGTGCCACGGTTGCAAGAGTCTAGTTGGCCGCACGCCCTCCCCCGACCAGCCCGGATGCCCGAGAGCCCGGTCGATCGGGCCGCCCTCCTTCGCGGTGGGCCGCGTCACCGGCCCCCGCACCGGCCCTGCGGCCCCCGGCCCAGCGGGTGCGAGCGCGATCAACTGGCCGATCAACCGACATTCGGTGTCGCCCTGGCAGCACCGGGTGCCAGCTGATCCGCCAGTTGATCTGCCGGCTGATGGGCTACAGCCCTGCCGGCGACCGCCGCAGCCGGTCGGTGCAGCTGTCAGCGGGAAGGGCGGTCGCGGTAGCCGCAGAGCTGGCGCGACTGGGCCACGAGGCGGCCCGTCGCGTCCCAGACCGTCGCGTCCTCCTCCATGAGCCCGCCGCCGACGTTCTGGCTGGTCAGCGCCACCTGCAGCCAGCCGGGGGCCGGACGACGGCGCACGTGACCGGTGAACTCGAGCGTCGGGGTCCAGCCCTGGAAGCCGAGGTCGAAGGCGACGGGCGGAAGCGCGTCGAGGGCCAGCACGAGCATGGTCGGGTCGGGCTCGCTGTCGTCGCGCATCCGCAGCCAGCCCCGGATCGAGCCCCGCCCCGACGGCCGGCCGGCCGCCCACCCCGCCGTGGCGGGGTCGAGGCGCAGGTCGAGCCGGTCGAGGAAGCGCATCTGCGCGAGGAACGACGGTGGGGCGTCCTGCGCCGAGAGGCATCGCTCGGGCGGGGGCATCTCGGGCGCTGCGGCCTCGCGCTCGAGCTCGGCCCCCTCGAGGTCGCCGAACGAGGCGAGGGCGCGCATCCGTTCGACGACGACACCGTCGGCACCGGGCTGGTGCACCGACACCTGGCCGGTCGAGAGGGTGCGCCCGCGCCGGACCACCTCGCTGGCGGTCGTGAACGGCCCGGGGCGGGCCGCGGTGAGGAAGTACGCGGAGATCGCGACCGGGTCGAGGTGATCGGTGTGCTCGTCGGTGTCGTGCCGCAGCCGGTGACCCAGGGCGGTGAGGGCAGAGGCCATCACGAGGCCGCCGTTGACGGCGTTGCCGATGACCCAGTCGTCGCTGAAGCGCCCGTGGTGCCGCCCGGGCTCGGTGCCGCGCCGGACCGTCACCGCGTCGTCGTACTCGCTCACGGCGACAGGTCTAGCAGAGGCGGGCGACATGGCCCGCGCCGTGTCGCGCCGTGTCGCTCTCCGGCGCTGTCGGTGGGCTCTGCGACGGTGTCGCCATGGACACCTCACCCGTCGCCACCGGGCTGGTCGCAGCGCTGCTCGGCCTGCTCGTCGGCGCGCTCGTGGCGTGGTCGTGGGCCCGGGCCTCGCTCGGCGTGCGCGCGGCGGCGGCCGAGGCGGAGGTCAGCGTGATGCGCGAGCGCGTGGCCGACCTCGAGGGCGGGCGCGAGGCCGACGACGCCACCGCGGCCCTGCTCGGCCCTCTGCGCGAGACCATCGGCCGGGTCGAGCAGCAGGTCGTCACCCTCGAGCGCGACCGGGTCGAGCAGTACGGCGAGCTCGGCGAGCGCCTCACCGCCGTCGGCCGCAGCACCGAGTCGCTGCTCCACGAGACCTCCTCGCTCGCGACCGCCCTCAACGCCTCGACGGTGCGCGGGGCGTGGGGCGAGGTGCAGCTACGCCGCGTGCTCGAGCTGTCGGGCCTGCTCGCGCGCTGCGACTTCGACGAGCAGGTGAGCGCGGTCAGCCGTCACGGTGTCCGCGTGAGGCCGGATGCCGTCGTCAACCTCCCGGGTGGTCGGCACGTCGTCGTCGACAGCAAGGCGCCGATGACCCACTTCCTGCAGGCGCACGGCGACACGGTCTCGCCGCAGGAGCGGGCCGAGCTGCTCGGCGCCCACGCCACCGCGCTGCGCCGACACGTCGAGTCGCTCGCCGGCAAGCAGTACTGGTCGGCCTTCGAGCGCTCGCCCGAGGTCGTCGTCTGCTTCGTGCCGGGCGAGGCCATCCTCGCCACCGCCCTCTCGGACGACCCGGGCCTCTACGAGCACGCTCTCTCACGCAAGGTCGTGCTCGCCTCGCCCGGCACGCTCTACGCCGTGCTGCGCACGGTCGGGGCCATCTGGCAGCAGGACGCCCTCGAGCAGAACGCCCGCGACCTGCTCGCCCTCGGCCGCGACCTGCACGACCGGCTCGGCACGCTCGGCGGGCACGTCACCGCCATGGGCACGTCGCTGACCCGGTCCGTCGAGCAGTACAACCGCTTCGTCGGCACCCTCGAGTCACGGGTGCTCGTCACCGCCCGGCGCCTGCACGAGCTGCACCTCGCCACTGAGGCACCGACGTCACCGTCGCCGCTCGAGGTCGGGGTGCGCCCGCTCAGCGCCGCCGAGCTCGTCGACGGCCTGGGGCGCGAGGAACGGGACGCCGCCTTCCTCGACGAGCAGCGCCCCGAGCCGGCTCGACGCGACGCGACCGGCTGATCAACCCGTCAGTGGAGCGAGCCGGCGTCCTCGAACGCGGCGTCGTGACGCACCTGACCGGCGTCCTCGCCCTTGCGGGCCTTGAGGTCGCGTCGCAGCTCGGTCGGCAGCGAGAAGAGCAGCGTCTCCTCGGCGGCGACGACCGCCTCGACGTCGGCGTAGCCCCGCTCGGCGAGCCACGTGAGCACGTCGCGCACGAGCACCTCGGGCACGCTCGCGCCCGAGGTGACTCCGACCGTCGAGACCCCCTCGAGCCAGGCCTCGTCGAGCTCGTCGGCGTAGTCGACGAGGTGACCGGCGCGGGCGCCGTGCTCGAGCGCGACCTCGACGAGGCGCACCGAGTTCGAGGAGTTGCGCGAGCCGACGACGATCATGAGGTCGGTGTCCTTCGCCATCTTCTTCACCGCGAGCTGGCGGTTCTGGGTGGCGTAGCAGATGTCGTCCGACGGCGGGCTCTGCAGCGCCGGGAAGCGCTGCTTGAGCCGGTCGACCGTCTCCATCGTCTCGTCGACCGACAGGGTCGTCTGCGAGAGCCACACGACCTTCTCGGGGTCGCGCACCGTCACGTTGTCGACGTCGTCGGGCCCGTCGACGAGAGTGACGTGGTCGGGCGCCTCACCGGCGGTGCCGACGACCTCCTCGTGGCCCTCGTGGCCGATGAGCAGGATGTCGTAGTCCTCGTCCGCGAACCGCACGGCCTCGCGGTGCACCTTGGTCACGAGCGGGCACGTCGCGTCGATGGTCTTGAGCGAGCGGGCCGCGGCCTCCTCGTGCACGACCGGCGCGACGCCATGGGCCGAGAAGATGACGGTGGCGCCCTCGGGCACCTCGTCGGTCTCGTCGACGAAGATCGCGCCGCGCCGCTCGAGGGTCTGCACGACGTGCTTGTTGTGCACGATCTGCTTGCGCACGTACACCGGGGCGCCGTAGAGCTCGAGCGCCTTCTCGACGGTGACGACCGCGCGGTCGACGCCGGCGCAGTACCCCCGGGGCGCCGCGAGCAGGACCTTCTTGGCGGGCGTCGTCTCGGCTGGCGTCGTCATGACCCCATCGTACGTGCGCCGGTGGCCGTCACCGGCTGCCTCTAGGGTGGCGCGGGTGAGCACCCAGGGCCCGCTGCCCGAGAAGGCGGCCGACACGAGCGCCGAGCAGCCGTGGCCGGTCCGGGTGCTCAGCCTCAAGATCAGCGACTACGTCGACCGCATGAGCCAGCTGTGGGTCGAGGGCCAGGTCGTCCAGCTCAACCCGCGGGGCGGCACCGCCTTCCTCACCCTGCGTGACCCCGACGTCGACATGTCGCTGTCGGTCTCGGTCCCGATGAACGCCGTCCGCGCCATGCCGATGCCGCTCACCCCCGGCGCCCGGGTCGTGCTGCAGGCGCGCCCCACCTTCTGGACCAAGCGGGGCACCCTGCAGCTCGAGGCCCGCCAGATCCGCCCCGTCGGCATCGGCGACCTCCTCGCGCGCATCGAGATCCTCGGCCGCACCCTCGCCGCCGAGGGCCTCTTCGACGACGACCGCAAGCGGCCGATCCCGTTCCTCCCCCGCTGCGTCGGTCTCGTCACGGGCCGCAGCTCGGCCGCCGAGCGCGACGTCGTCGAGAACGCCCGACGCCGGTGGCCCGCCGTGCGGTTCGAGGTGCGCGAGGTCGCCGTGCAGGGCACGAGCGCCGTCACCGAGGTCGTCGAGGCGCTCCGCGAGCTGGATGCCGACCGCGACGTCGACGTCATCGTGATCGCCCGCGGTGGCGGGGCCCTCGAGGAGCTGCTGCCGTTCTCGAACGAGGCCATGGTGCGGGCGGTCGCCGAGGCCCGCACCCCCGTCATCAGCGCCATCGGCCACGAGGTCGACCGGCCCCTGCTCGACCTCGTCGCCGACTGGCGCGCCTCGACCCCCACCGACGCGGGCAAGAAGGTCGTGCCCGACGCCGCCCACGAGCTCGCCCTCGTCACCGGCTCGCGCGACCGCATCGGCTCGGCCCTGCGCCGTCGCCTCGACGCCGAGCGGCGCGGCCTCGTCGCCACGACGTCACGGCCGGTCATGGCCGACCCGACAGCGGTCGTGCGCGCCCGCCGCGAGGAGCTGACCCACCTGCGGGCCCGCGCCGGTGACCGGCTGCAGGTGCGGCTGCACCGGGCCCTCGACCAGGTCGAGCACCTTCGACGCCAGGTGACGGCACTGTCGCCGCAGTCGACCCTCGAACGCGGCTACGCCGTCGTGCAGCACGCCGACGGCCGCATCGTCACCGACCAGCGCGACCTCGAGCCCGACGAGCTGCTCCGGGTGCGCGTCGCCCACGGCGACTTCGGCGTGCGCCCGGTGACCTCGGCCACGGCCGCGGCCACGGCCGCGAGCGCCGCCGGCAGCCCGTGACGCCCACCGACGGGGCCGTAGGGTGACGCCCATGCCGCGCGAGACGACCGACCGCCCCGACGCCGCCGTCGACGACGACTCCGTCGACGACCCGGCCGCCCGCGCCGACACCGACGCCGACGACGAGGCCACCGACGCGCCCGAGGCGGGCGGACCGGCATCCTTCCCCGACATCGCGGGTCTGCGCTACGAGCAGGCGCGCGAAGAGCTCGTCGGCATCGTCGCCACGCTCGAGGCCGGGCAGGCGCCGCTCGAGGACTCCATGCGGCTCTGGCGGCGCGGCGAGGCGCTGGCCGCGCACTGCGCCCAGTGGCTCGACGGCGCCCAGGCCGAGATCGAGCAGGCCACGGGCCGCGCGCGCTGAGCGCGGTCGGTCAGGAGTCGCTCGGGGTGACCGGGCGCAGCGCCGCGACGAACGCGGTCAGCTCGTCCTCGGTCGCGCTCGAGGTCGCCACGAGCGTCAGGGCCTTCTCGCCCTCGCCGCGCACGACGTAGCTGACCTGGCCGTCGGACGTGGTGTAGCGGTCGAAGGTGCGACCGGAGACCGTGCGCTCCCCCTCGCGAGCGCCGTCGGCGACCGACCGGGTCAGCCACACGTTCGTCGCGTCGGCCGCCTCCTTGAGGGCGATGTCGCCCCCGCCCGGCGCCTTCCACACGGTGGTGAACGTCTCGACCCCGTCGGTGCTCTTGGCGTACGTGGCGACGGTCGGGGTCCAGTCGGACCCGAGGCCTGCGGGCAGCTCGATCGCCCAGCCGGTCTGGGCCGCGGTCTGGCTCGCCTTGGCCGAGGCGTCGATCGCCGGTCGGTCGACCTGGCTGATGCGGGGCACCAGCGCGACGAGCAGCAGCACGAAGAACCCGATGGCGAGCATCGAGCGCAGCATGTTCGGCAGCGTGCCCATCGAGTAGCGGCTGCGCGGGGGCGCCGCGGCGGCGGGCTCGGGCTCACCCGGCGCCCGCAGCGCGGCGGGTCGCGAGGCGTCGGAGGTCGACGGGTCGGTCGGCAGGTCTGCCGCCACCGGGTCGGCCGCGTCGGGGGTCATGACCCCATCGTCGCGCAGCCACGGACGGCCACCAAACCGCGTCACCGCGCCCCGCTAGGCTGCGGGGCACTCGACCGCGTCTGGAGGACCGATGAAGAACCCCAGCAAGCCCGACCGCAACCTCGCCCTCGAGCTCGTGAGGGTCACCGAGGCGGCCGCGATGGCCGGCGGTCGCTGGGTGGGGCGCGGTGAGAAGAACATCGCCGACGGCGCCGCCGTCGAGGCGATGCGGGCCATGATCTCGACGGTCAGCATGCGCGGAACCGTCGTCATCGGCGAGGGCGAGAAGGACAACGCCCCCATGCTCTTCAACGGCGAGGTGGTCGGCGACGGCACCGGGCCCGAGGTCGACGTGGCCGTCGACCCCATCGACGGCACGACCCTCACCGCCAAGGGCATGAACAACGCGGTCGCCGTCATGGCCGTGGCCGACCGGGGCGCGATGTACGACCCCTCGGCCGTGTTCTACATGGACAAGCTCGCGACCGGCCCCGACGCCGCCGACGTCGTCGACATCCGCCTCCCCGTGGCCGAGAACATCCGCCGGGTCGCCAAGGCCAAGCACGAGACCCCCGCCGACGTCACCGTCATGATCCTCGACCGCCCCCGCCACGAGCGGCTCGCGGAAGAGGTGCGCGAGGCCGGCGCGCGCATCCGCTACATCGTCGACGGCGACGTCGCGGGCGCCGTCATGGCCGCCCGCCCCGGCACCGGCGTCGACCTGCTGCTCGGCATCGGCGGCACCCCCGAGGGCATCATCACCGCCTGCGCCATCAAGTGCACCGGCGGCGTCATCCAGGGCCGGCTCTGGCCCAAGGACGACGCCGAGCGGCAGAAGGCGCTCGACGCGGGCCACGACCTCGACCGTGTCCTGTCGACCGAGGACCTCGTCCGTGGCGACTGCTTCTTCGTCGCGACCGGCATCACCGACGGCGAGCTGCTGCGCGGCGTGCGCTACGGCGCGAAGTCGGCCCGCACCAACTCCCTCGTCATGCGCTCGCGCAGCGGCACCATCCGCACCATCGAGAGCGAGCACCGCTTCGACCGGCCCGGCTGGTTCGGCAGCACCGACATGATGGATGCCGGCCGGTGACGACGCCCGCGGACAGCACCCCCACCCTCGTCGTCGGTGAGGCCCTCGTCGACGCCGTGAGCAAGCCCGCCCCCGACGGCAGCGACACCGACACGCAGGAGCACGTCGGTGGCAGCCCCGCCAACGTCGCCTTCGGCCTCGCCGCCCTCGGCCACCGCACCGACCTCGCCACGTGGATCGCCACCGACGAGCGCGGTCGGCGCATCGAGGAGGTCTGCGAGCGCCGCGGGGTCCGCCTGACGCCGGGCTCGCAGGGCGCGCCGTTCACGTCGGTCGCCCACGCGCGCTTGGACCCCACCGGAGCCGCGACGTACGTCTTCGACCTCGAGTGGCAGCTGGCCGCCGTCCCCGACCTCGGCGGCTACGGCCACGTCCACACCGGCAGCATCGCCGCCGTGCTCGAGCCCGGGGGCAGCGCCGTGCGACGCACGATCGAGGCCGCCCGCGCGACGGCGACCGTGTCGTACGACCCCAACGCCCGCCCGTCGCTCATGGGCCATCCCGACCAGGCCCGCCGCACCATCGAGGCGACCATCGCCCTCGCCGACGTCGTCAAGCTCAGCGACGAGGACATCGCCTGGCTCTGCCCCGGTGAGGACGTCGACGACGTCCTCACCGCCTGGGGTGCGCTCGGCCCGGCCGTGCTCGTCGTCACCCGCGGCGGCGAGGGCGCGCAGGTCCGCGTCACGCGCACCGCCGAGTCGCGCTCGCTGCCGGCCCCCGGCGTGACCGTGGTCGACACCGTCGGCGCCGGCGACTCCTTCATGGCCGGCCTCGTCTCGGGGCTGCTGGATGCCGGTCTGCTCGGTGGGCCGTCCGCGCGGACCGCGCTGCGCGCCGCCTCCCTCTACGACGTGCTCCCCGCCGTCGAGCGCGCCCTGACGACCGGGGCCCGCACGGTCGAGCGGGCCGGCGCGCACGCGCCCGGCCGCGCCGACCTCGCCTGACGGCGCCTGACCGAACCCGCCCGACCCCGCCCGCGGGGCGGCGCCGTCCGCGCCCGCTTGCCCGTGCCGGCATCCGATGGCGACATTGTTGTGGCTTCGTCACTCCCACCCCACCGACAACGGTGGACCACCACCTCCGGAGGCGGTAGGAATGGGGCACCTGGGCGGCGAGTACCGCCGGGTAGCGGGGGGACGCAGAACTCGACGACGAGGAGCAACCATGACCAGAATGCCGAGACGGGCTCTCATGGCGGGGGGCGCGGTCGTCGCCACCGCCGCCCTGCTGTCCGGCTGTCTGCAGAACCCGAACGCCGGCAGCGGCTCGGGCGGCGGCGGCGGGGGCAACGCCTTCGTCGACGGCGGGACCGCCGACGGCGACAAAGTCGTCACCATCCTCGGCGCCTTCGGTGGCGACGAGGAGAAGAACTTCAACGCCTCGCTGGCCGAGTTCGAGAAGAGCAGCGGCATCGACGTGCAGTACACGTCGGACCAGGACTTCACGACGACGATCAAGCAGAAGGTCGGCTCGGGCGACTCCCCCGACATCGGCCTGTTCCCCCAGCCGGGCGGTCTGCTCGAGTTCGCGGCGCAGAACAAGATCCAGCCGATCGACAGCTACCTCGACTACGACAAGCTTCAGGGCACGCTGCTGCCCGGGTTCCTCGACGCCGGCCGCTACAAGGGCCGCGTCTACGGTGCCCCGATGCGCAACGCGGTCAAGAGCATCGTCTGGTACCCGAAGGCGGCCTACGACAAGGCCGGCTACGAGAAGGAGCCGTCCTCGATCCAGGACCTCCAGAAGAACGTCGCCGACAAGATCGAGGCGAGCGGGACCACGCCGTGGTGCATCGGCTGGGAGTCCGACCAGGCCACGGGCTGGGTCGGCACCGACTGGGTCGAGGAGCTCGTCCTGCGCATGTGGGGCCCGTCGGTCTACGACGACTGGACCTCGCATCGCATCCCGTTCAACGACGAGCGCATCGTGAAGTCGCTCGACGAGGCGGCGAAGTTCAACAAGGACCCGAAGATGGTGCTCGGCGGCACGAAGGGAGTGCTCAACACGGCCTTCGGCGACGCGATGACGCCGGCGTTCCAGAACCCGCCGAAGTGCATGCTGCACCGCCAGGGCAACTTCGCCACGACGTTCTACCCCAAGAACGTCCAGGCCGACCTCGACGGCACCGTCGGCATCTTCGTCTTCCCGAAGTTCGAGGGCGGCTACGACGGTCAGGCCATCCTCGGCGGCGGTGACCTCGCGGGCCTCTTCAACGGCAACGATGAGGACTCCAAGAAGGTCATGGAGTTCCTCACCTCCGACAAGTTCGGCGGCCCGTGGGCCAAGGCCGGTGGCTGGCTCTCGCCGCACAAGACGTTCGACGTCAGCAACTACCCGAACCAGACCACGAAGGACATCGCCGACATCGCCAACAAGGCGAGCGTGCTGCGCTTCGACGGCTCGGACCTCATGCCCAAGGCGGTCGGCTCGGGCACCTTCTGGACCGAGATGGTCAAGTGGGAGAACGGGCAGAGCTCGCAGCAGACGGCCGACAACATCGAGGCAAGCTGGCCCAAGTCATGAGCACGAGCGTGCGCGCGGCAGCGCCGCGCCAGAAGATGCGCGCCGACGACGACCTCGGGGCGAACCTGCGGCTCAACCCGGCCAAGGTCGCGATCGGGCTGCTCGGCATGGTCGTCGTCGTATGGGCGCTGGCGAACCTCTTCCTCGCCTTCGGGTACTACCCGCAGTGGTTCGGCAACAAGGTCGTCATCGGCCTGCTCGCCATCATCGGTGGGGTCGGCGGCGCCGCGGTGCTGTTCTTCTTCCTCAACATGTTCGTCGAGGGGCTACCGCAGCGACTGTCCGAAGGCGTGATCCCCTACGCCTTCCTGCTGCCCGGTCTCGGGCTCGTCGGGCTCATGCTCATCTACCCGACCTTCCAGACCATCAACTACTCGTTCGCCAACTCCGACAGCACGGCCTACATCGGGTTGCAGAACTACAAGACGATCTTCAGCGACAGCGAGTTCTGGAGCTCGATCGTCAACAACGTGCTGTGGCTGCTCATCGTGCCGGCGGTCACGGTGGCCCTCGGCATCATGGTGGCCGTGCTGGCCGACAAGCTGTCGGCCACGGGCGAGAAGGTGGCCAAGAGCCTGATCTTCCTGCCGATGGCCATCTCGTTCGTCGGTGCCACGGCCATCTGGGGCCTGATCTACGCCTACAACAACCCGGGTCAGACGCAGACCGGCCTGCTCAACGCCATCGTCGTCGGGCTCGGCGGCGAGCCGCAGACCTGGCTGCAGATCAGCACGGCGAAGCTCAACTCGATCCTGCTCATGGTCATCCTGGTCTGGCTGCAGGTCGGGTTCTCGATGGTGCTGCTCAGCTCGGCCATCAAGGGCGTCCCCGAGGACACCCTCGAGGCGGCCCGCATCGACGGGGCCAGTGAGGTGCAGATCTTCTTCCGCGTCATCATCCCGCAGATCCGCGGCACGATCATCACGGTCTTCGTCACCGTCTTCATCCTCGTGCTCAAGGTGTTCGACCTCGTCTACGTCACGACGAACGGCTCCTACGGCACGAACGTCATCGCGAACCTGTTCTTCAACAAGCTGTTCGCCGCGAGCGAGGCCGGTCAGGCCACGGCCATCGTCGTCGTGCTGCTCCTCGCCGTCACCCCGCTGATCTGGTTCCAGATCCGCCACTTCAAGGAAGAGGAGGCCTCGCGATGAGCCGCACGCTCATGAAGGACGGGCGGCCCCGCAGCCCGTTCTCGATGGTCACGATGACCATCCTCGCGCTGCTGTGGACCCTGCCCACCCTCGGCCTGCTCGTCACCTCGTTCCGCAGCCGCGACGACGCGGCCGCCTCCGGCTGGTGGAGCGCGATCTTCAACCCGTTCGGCGCCGACTGGACGACGAGCAACTACCAGGGCGTCTGGGGCGGTCAGGACTTCGCGACCGGGTTCATCAACAGCATCGTCATCGCGGTGCCGGCGACCCTGATCCCGATCATGTTCGCCGCCTTCGCGGCCTACGCGTTCACCTTCATGGACTTCCCGTTCAAGGAGTTCTTCTTCCTGCTCATCATCGCCGTCATGGTGGTGCCCATCCAGGTCGCGTTCCAGCCGATGCTCAACTTCCTCGGCCCGCGCGGTCTCGGCATCTCGGGGCAGTACATCGCGGTGTGGCTGCTTCACACCGGGTTCGGCATGCCGCTGTGCATCTACACGCTGCGCAACTACATGAGCACCCTGCCGCGCAGCGTCGTCGAGTCGGCGAAGATCGACGGCTGCACCCACTTCCAGACCTTCTGGCGCCTCGTGGCCCCGATGTCGATCCCCGCCATCGCCGCCTTTGCGACGCTGCAGTTCCTCTGGGTCTGGAACGACCTGCTCATCGCCAAGCTGTTCCTGCGCTCGGAGAACACGACGGTCATCGTCAAGCTGCAGCAGCTGCTGGGCACGCAGGGCCAGGGCGCCGAGCTGCTGACGGCCGGCGCGTTCATCTCGATCATCGTGCCGATGATCGTGTTCTTCACCCTGCAGCGGTTCATGATCCGGGGCATGACCTCGGGCGCCGTCAAGGGCTGACGCCCACTCGCGGCACACCCACGGCACCCTCGCGGACCACGCGAGGCCCGCACACGGCATCCCCCTCGGCGTTCACTACGCTGGGGGGGATTTCGTGTGTGTGGAGGAGTGAGCGCGTGACCAGCTTCGAGTACGAGGACCTGCTGCCGATCGGGTCCGACGAGACCCCCTACCGTCGCCTGACGACCGAGGGCGTGCGCACCGTCGAGGGGCCGGGCGGGCGCACCTTCCTCGAGGTCGACGACGAGGCGCTGCGGTTGCTCACCGAGACCGCGATGCACGACATCGCCCACTACCTGCGCCCCGGGCACCTGCAGCAGCTGCGGAACATCCTCGAGGACCCCGAGGCGAGCAACAACGACAAGTTCGTCGCCCTCGACCTGCTCAAGAACGCGAACATCGCCGCGGGCGGTGTGCTGCCGATGTGCCAGGACACCGGCACCGCCATCGTCATGGGCAAGCGCGGCCAGCACGTGCTGACCACCGGCACCGACGAGCGCGCCGTCAGCGAGGGCGTGGGCGACGCCTACACCCGGCTCAACCTGCGCTACTCGCAGATGGCGCCGCTGACGATGTGGGACGAGCGCAACACCGGCAGCAACCTGCCCGCCCAGGTCGAGCTCTACGCCGACACCGCGCCCGGTCACGAGGCGCAGTACAAGTTCCTCTTCATGGCCAAGGGCGGCGGCTCGGCGAACAAGAGCTTCCTCTACCAGGAGACGAAGGCGATCCTCAACGAAGGGGCCATGCTGCGCTTCCTCGACGAGAAGCTGCGCTCGCTCGGCACCGCGGCCTGCCCGCCGTACCACCTCGCCATCGTCATCGGCGGCACGAGCGCAGAGTTCGCCCTCAAGACGGCGAAGTACGCGTCGGCCAAGTACCTCGACACCCTACCCACGACCGGCTCGCCCACGGCCCACGGGTTCCGCGACACCGAGCTCGAGGAGAAGGTGCTCGAGCTGACCCGGCAGTTCGGCATCGGCGCGCAGTTCGGCGGCAAGTACTTCTGCCACGACGTGCGCGTCGTGCGCCTCCCCCGCCACGGCGCCAGCCTGCCCGTGGCCATCGCGGTCTCGTGCTCGGCCGACCGCCAGTGCCTCGGCAAGATCACCCCCGAGGGCGTCTTCATCGAGCAGCTCGAGACAGACCCCGCGCGCTTCCTGCCGGATGCCGGGAGCGTCGACCTGGGCGACCACGAGGACGACGCGGTCGGCGTGAGCTCGACGAGCCGCAACGTCGTCGTCAAGGTCGATCTCAACCAGCCGATGGACGACATCCTCGCCGAGCTTTCACGGCATCCGGTCAAGACCCGCCTGTCGCTCACGGGCCCGCTCGTCGTCGCCCGCGACATCGCGCACGCCAAGATCAAGGAGCGCCTCGACGCGGGCGAGCCGATGCCGCAGTACCTGCGCGACCACCCCGTGTACTACGCCGGCCCCGCCAAGACCCCCGAGGGGATGCCGTCGGGCTCGTTCGGGCCCACGACCGCCGGGCGCATGGACAGCTACGTCGAGCAGTTCCAGGCCGCCGGCGGCAGCAAGGTCATGCTCGCCAAGGGCAACCGCAGCCAGCAGGTGACCGACGCGTGCGCGAGCCACGGCGGGTTCTACCTCGGCTCCATCGGCGGCCCCGCCGCCCGACTGGCCCAGGACTGCATCCGCCACGTCGAGGTGCTCGAGTACGAGGAGCTCGGCATGGAGGCGGTGTGGAAGATCGACGTCGAGGACTTCCCGGCCTTCATCGTCGTCGACGACAAGGGCCACGACTTCTTCGCCGACGTGAGCAAGCCCGTGGCCTTCACCATCGAGAAGCGGCCCGGGCTCTGACCCCGGCCCGAGCTGCGGCCCGCGGGCCGCGGAGAGGTGTGCGCATGACCGAGACCCCGACGACCCCGACGGCCCCCACTGAGGGCGGCGGCTTCGACGACCTGCTCGAGGCCAACCGCGCCTTCGCGGCCGACTTCCACCTCGGCGGCTTCGACGGCATCGCCCGGCGTGGCGTCGCCCTCGTGACGTGCATGGACTCGCGCATCGACCCGCTGGGCATGCTGGGCCTGTCCCCCGGCGACGCGAAGATCTTCCGCAACCCCGGGGGGCGGGTCACCGACGCCGCTCTCGAGGCGCTCGTGCTCGCGACGCACCTGCTGGGCGTCGACCGCGTGCTCGTCGTGCCGCACACGCGCTGCGCCGTCGCCTCCAACTCGGAGGCCGAGCTGCGCGAGCGGGTGGGCCAGAGCGCCGGCGCCGACGCGACGTGGATGAGCTTCGGCGTCATCACCGACCAGCGCCGTGCCCTGCGCGAGGACCTCGCCCGGGTGCGTAGCCACCCGCTCACCAAGGAGGGCACCCTCGTCGGGGGCTTCCTCTACGACGTCGACTCGGGCCTGCTCGAGCCCGTCGACTGAGCCCGTCGACCGGGTCGGGCGGGTGCGGCCGGGCTCAGAGCGCGAGCTCGGCCTGCACGACGCCGACGAGCCGGTGCGCGACCTCCGTGGCCTGCTGCTCGTCGGCGGCCTCGACCATGACGCGCACGACGGGCTCGGTGCCCGACTTGCGCAGCAGCACGCGGCCGGTGTCGCCCAGCTCGTTCTCGGCGGCGGTGACGGCGTCGGACACGACGGTGCTGCTCTCGAGGCGCGCCTTGTCGACGTCGGGGACGTTGACGAGCACCTGCGGGAAGTGGCTCATGATGGCGGCCAGCTCGGCGAGCGACCTGCCCGTGGCGGCCATGCGGGCCGCGAGCATGAGGCCGGTGAGGGTCCCGTCGCCGGTCGTGCCGTGGTCGAGCATGACGACGTGGCCCGACTGCTCGCCGCCGAGCGAGTAGCCACCCTCGTTCATGCCCTCGAGCACGTAGCGGTCACCGACCGCGGTCTGCAGCACGGTGATGCCGTGCTCGTCGAGGGCCCGGATCATGCCGAGGTTCGACATCACGGTGGCCACGAGGGTGTCGTGACGAAGCCGACCGGCATCCTTGAGGGCGACGGCGAGGATGGCCATGATCTGGTCACCGTCGACGAGACGGCCGTCGGCGTCGACCGCGAGGCACCGGTCGGCGTCGCCGTCGAGGGCGATGCCGACGTCGGCGCCCGCCGCGACGACGGCCTGCTGGAGTCCACCGATGTGGGTCGAGCCGCAGTCCTCGTTGATGTTCTCGCCGTTGGGGTCGGCCCCGATGACGGTGACCCGGGCCCCGGCGGCCTCGAAGGCGGCGGGGGCCACGACCGCGGCGGCGCCGTTGGCTGCGTCGATGACGACGTGGAGGCCCTCGAGACGGTGGGGCAGCACGCCGAGCAGGTGCGCGACGTAGCGGTCGGCGCCGTCGACGAAGGGGGTGATACGGCCGACGCCGGTGCCGACAGGGCGCTCCCAGTCGGCGCGCAGGCGCTTCTCGATGCGGTCCTCGAGCTCGTCGGCGAGCTTGTGCCCGCCGCGGGCGAAGAACTTGATGCCGTTGTCGGGCATGGGGTTGTGCGAGGCGCTGAGCATGGCGCCGAGGTCGGCCTCCTGCTCGGCGACGAGGAAGGCGATGGCGGGGGTCGGCAGCACCCCGGCGTCGCGCACGTCGACGCCGGCCGACGCGAGGCCGGCGACGGTCGCGGCGGAGAGGAACTCGCCGGACGCACGCGGGTCACGGCCCACGACGGCGACGGGCCGGTGGCCCTGGAACTCCCCCACCTCGGCGAGGACGTGGGCCGCCGCCACGGAGAGGTCGAGCGCGAGCTCGGCCGTGATGTCCCTGTTCGCCAGGCCGCGCACCCCGTCGGTGCCGAAGAGTCGAGCCACGCCTACGCCTTCCGGTGGCCCTCGACGGGCCGTGCTCAGTGTTCGCTGGGCCGGGGCGGGCGCCCGGGCCGACTGCTCGGACGACGATACAACCCCGGTCCCGGGGGCGTCGGACCCGTCGTGGTCCGACACGACGTCGGCCCCCGAGCGGTGCTCGGGGGCCGACGTGACGGGCTTCAGCCAGGCTGGCAGTGAGCGACCTCGTCGCTCGGCGCCAGCCGACGCATCAGCGCTTGGAGTACTGCGGGGCCTTGCGGGCCTTCTTGAGACCGGCCTTCTTGCGCTCGGGCACGCGGGCGTCGCGGGTGAGGAAGCCGGCCTTCTTCAGGGCGGGACGGTTCAGCTCCTCGTCGACCCCGTTGAGTGAGCGGGCCACGCCGAGGCGCACCGCGCCGGCCTGGCCGGAGGGGCCACCGCCGTGCACGCGCACGAGCACGTCGTACGAGCCGTCGAGCTCGAGCAGCGTCAGGGGCTCCTTGACGATCTGCTGGTGCACCTTGTTCGGGAAGTAGGCGTCGAGGGTGCGGCCGTTGATCTTCCACTCACCCGTGCCGGGGACGATGCGCACGCGGGCGATGGCCTGCTTGCGACGGCCGGTGGCGGCGCCGGGGGTTGAGACCTGGCGGCTGCGGCGGGTCTCGCCGCCGACCGACGAGTCGGTCTCGGTCGTGTACTCGGTCAGCTCGGGCTCGTCGGTGTCGAGCACGGCCTCGTTGGCGATGTCAGTCATGATGGGTGTCGCTTTCCGGTCAGCAGCGCGTCAGCCGGGGGGCTTACTGCGCGACCTGGGTGATCTCGAAGGGGACGGGCTGCTGGGCCCCGTGCGGGTGCGCGGCGCCGCGGTACACCTTGAGCTTCGAGAGCTGCTGGCGCGCCAGGGAGTTCTTGGGGAGCATGCCGCGGACGGCCTTCTCGATGGCCTTCTCGGGGTTCTTGGCGAGCAGCTCGGTGTACGAGGTCGCCTTGAGGCCGCCCGGGAAGCCGGAGTGGCTGTAGGCCATCTTCTTCTGCGCCTTGGAGCCGGTCAGCACGACCTTCTCGGCGTTGATGATGATGACGAAGTCGCCGGTGTCGACGTGCGGGGCGAACTGCGGCTTGTGCTTGCCGCGCAGCAGCACGGCCGTCTGGCTCGCGAGCCGGCCGAGCACGACGTCGTTCGCGTCGATGACGTGCCAGGTGCGAGTGACCTCGCCCGGCTTCGGGGTGTAGGTGCGCATGGGTCTGCCTTCTGTTCTTCGGTGGAGCGTCGGCCGACCGTCGAGGCCGGATGCCGGTGGGCCCGGTTCGCGGTCGCCACACCCTCTCGGGGGCAAGCACCACCGGCCGGACCAGCACAACAGTGCACAAGTCTACGGACGGGCCGACCGCGCAACAAATCACGCCGCGGGCGGCCGAAAAGGGGTGGTGACCTGCGGAGATACCGCATGCACCGCCGACTGGACCGCAGTGGTGCAGCCATAGTGTGCACAGGTATTCTGCACACTATGGCTGCGAGCGACCCCCGACACGACACCTCGAGGACCCGGGGGCCGGCGAGAACAGCAGCGTCCTCGGCGCCCTCGGCGTCCACGGCATCCGTCGACCCGACGCACGGTGCCGACACGGATGCCGCGCCGCTCACGCCCGACGCGCTGGCGGCCCTGGCCCACCCCGTGCGCTCGCGCCTCGTCGCCCACCTGCGCGAGTCCGGTCCGGCCACGGCCACCGAGCTGGCGGCGACGCTCGGCACGAACAGCGGCGCGACGAGCTACCACCTGCGTCGGCTGGAGTCGGTGGGCCTCGTGCGCGACACCGGCGAGGGCAAAGGGCGCCGACGGGTGTGGTCGGCCCCGGCCCGCTCGCTCTGGTGGCAGCAGGACGACCTCGACGACGACTCTGAGTCGGCCCTCGCCTGGCTCGGGCGCGACCTCGTGCGCCACTTCGCCGAGCAGTACGACCACTGGCTCGAGCAGTCGGGCGGCTGGCCCGAGACGTGGCAGGACGCCTGCGGCGTCGACGACGCGTCGGTGCTCGTCACGCCCGAGTCGCTGCAGCAGATGCGGTCCGAGCTGCGCGAGGTCGTGCAGCGCTACCGCCGCGTCGGCCAGGGCAACCCGCGGGCGCGACGGGTCGCGGTGTACGACTTCGCCTACCCGGTCGACCTCGACCGTCCCCCGGTGGACGCGACGACGTGAGGGGCGGCCGCCCGCTCAGTCGGGAGCGGTGATCTCGTCGAGCTCGGCGAGGTCGTCGGGGCTCGGGTGCCACGAGCCGGCCCGCACGTTGTCGGCCACCTGCTCGACCGACGTCGCCCCGGCGATGACCGACGCCACGGCCGGCTGCGCCGCGAGGCCGCCGATGGCGACGTCGACGAGGCGCAGGTCGCGGGCGTCCGCGTAGGCCTGCAGCGCCTCGACGGTGTCCCAGTCGGCGGCGGCCAGGCGGTCGTCCATCGACGCGAGCCGGGTCCCCTCGGGGGCCTTCTCGTCACGGCGGTACTTGCCGGTGAGCAGGCCGGACGCGAGCGGGAAGTAGGGCAGCAGGCCCACCCCGACGTGCTCGCACGCCGGCACGAGCTCGTCCTCGACGTCCCGCTCGAGCAGGGAGTACTCGTTCTGGGCCGAGACGAACCGCTCGCGTCCCTCGGAGCGGGCGACCCAGTCGGCATCGACGACCTGCCAGGCGGTGAAGTTGCTCGACCCGAGGTAGCGCACCTTGCCCTCGCGCACGAGCTCGTCGAGGGCGGCGAGGGTCTCCCCCACCGGGGTGTGCGGGTCGGGACGGTGCAGCTGGTAGAGGTCGATCCAGTCGGTGCCGAGACGTCGCAGACTCGCCTCGACCGCCTTGCGCACGTAGCGACGCGACCCGCGCGAGCCCCAGTCGGGGCCGTTCGCGCCCTGCATGTCCATGCCGAACTTCGTCGCCACGACGACGTTCTCGCGCTCGGCGCCCAGGGCGACCCCGAGCTGCTCCTCGCTCGCCCCCATGCCGTAGATGTCGGCCGTGTCGAAGAGGGTGATGCCGGCGTCGAGAGCGGCCCGCACGACGGCGGTCGTGGCGTCCTGGTCGAGGCGCCGACCGAAGTTGTTGCAGCCGAGCCCGACGGCCGAGACCGTGAGTCCGCTGTCGCCGAGCTGCCGATGGGTCATGTCTGCCGTGGTGGTCACGCCTCCAACGTAGCCACCACGGCATCCGTTCGCTCGCCCCCCGGGGGGCGCGACCTCAGCTCGGCTGCACGAAGACCGCGACGGTGCGCGCCGGGACCGTGACCGTCCCCGCCGACGCGTCGTGGGTCGCGGTCTTGACGACCGGGTCGGACCCGCCCGCCTGCACCGGGCTCAGCTGCAGCGCCCCGCCGACACCCGGCACCTTCTGGGTGACGGCATCGGGCGTGGCGTTGAAGACGACGACGAGGCCGTCGAGCCGCGGGTCGGCGTCGGCGCCCTTGGTGTCGTCGACGCGCATGACGACGACACCGGGGTGCGCGTCGGCCGTGCCCGACACCGGGAACGAGACCTTGTCGTCGATGGCGGCGGCCGAGCCGAGCCGGAACAGCGGGCTGCTGAAGCGCAGCCGCAGCAGGTCCTGAGCCGCGGCGGTCGCCGTGGCCACGTCGCCGGCCGCCGGCTCGAGGGCCGGGTTCGCGAGCAGCGGCTTCATGAACGGCCACTTGGCCTCGTTCGCGGCCTTGGGCGGCAGCCCGTGCCCGAAGCCGTTGTCGGTGCCGGTCCAGTCGAGCCGGTTGAACCAGTCGCCGCTGTCGTACGAGTCACGGTCGAGCGACTTGCTGCGCAGCAGGTCGGCGCCGGCGTGCCAGAACGAGGGCGTCTGCGACAGCGCCGTCGTCGCCAGCGAGAGCGTGTTCATGCGCACCCGGTCGGGCATCGTCGTCGCGACCGGCAGCTTGTACACCAGCGCGTCGAAGAGGGTCTCGTTGTCGTGCGCGTCGACGTAGCTGATGACCTCGTCCGGCTCGTCGGCGTAGCCCGCCGGCTGACCGTTGTAGTCGACGGTCGACCCGGTGACGGGCTCGCCGCTGGCCTGGCTGCGGAAGGCGAACGAGCGCAGGTTGCCCGCGAGCCCGAGCTGCACGAGGTCGGTGTCGTGGGCGAGGCGCGCGGCCGCGTCGACGTTGACCGGGAGGCCGTCGGGGGTGGTGGCCCCGTTGTCGTCGGTCGACTCGCCGCTGCCGAAGCCCTGGCGACGCGGGTCCTCGTCGAAGGGCCCACCCCCGCGGACCGCGTCGCGCAGCCGGTCGCTGAAGGTGCCGATGCCGGTGCCACCGAGCTGGCCCTGCGTGGCCTGCTGGAACAGGGCGTTGTCGGCGACCTCGCCGAAGTTCCAGCCCTCGCCGTAGAGGTAGACCTTCGACCCGTCGACGCCGTCCTTCGCAGGCGTCAGGGCGTCGAGCCCGGCCCGCACGGCGAGCATGTTGGCCTTGCTGTGGTGGCCCATGAGGTCGAAGCGGAAACCGTCGACCTTGTAGTCACGGGCCCACCGCACGACGGAGTCGACCATGAGCTTCTGCGCCATGGCGTGCTCGGTGGCGACGTTCTGGCAGCAGGTCGAGGTGTAGACCGCGCCGGTCGGGTCGAGCCGGTGGTAATAGCCGGGGACGATCTTGTCGAGCACGCTCTTGTCGTCCTGCCCCGAGGCCGCGGTGTGGTTGAAGACCTGGTCGAGCACGACGCGCAGGCCGTCCTCGTGCAGGGCGCCGACCATGGTGCGGAACTCGGCGACGCGGGCGCCACCGTGCGCGGCCTTGGCCGTCGAGGCGTACGAGCCGTCGGGCACGCCCCAGTGGTAGGGGTCGTAGCCCCAGTTGAAGGCGTCCTTGTCCGCCACGGCGGAGACGCAGGCCTGCTGCTGCTCGCTGTCGGGGGCGTAGGAGGCGAGGTCGCAGTCGGGGCTCTGCTGCTTCTTCGGGTTCTCCTCGATCGAGGCGATGTCGAAGGTGGGCAGCAGGTGGACGGTGTTGAGCCCGGCGGCGGCGAGCGCCTTGAGGTGGGCCCGGCCGGCACCGTTCGCGGCGAAGGCGAGGTAGCTGCCGCGCAGACCGGCCGGGACCGTGGCGTCGCTCATCGAGTAGTCGCGCACGTGCAGCTCGTAGATCGTCGAGTCGACGCTCTGGGCCAGGGCCGGTGAGGCCGCCTCGCGCCACGAGCGCGGCATGAAGGCGGGGTCGCGCAGGTCGACGGCGACCGACCGGGTCGAGTCGAGGGTCAGCGCGACCGAGGCCGGGTCGGTGACCCGGTTGGTCACGACCGTGCCGGTCGTCGGCGCGTAGACCCTCACCTCGTAGAGGTACTGGCCGTTGCGGTCCGAGCCCGGGCGCGTCACCGACCAGGAGCCGTCGCCGGCCCTGCTCATGGGCGTGCGCGTGGCGGCCGCCAGGAGGCCGTCGGCGGGCGCCGCCGTCGATGGCGCCGACGACGCGCTGCGCGCCGGCCACGTCAGCAGCGTCACCGACTGCGCGGTGGGCGCCCAGATGCGGTAGCCGACCCGGTCGCCCGTGAAGCTGACCCCGTAGCCGCGGCTCGCGGCGCCCGGGTAGAGGGCGTCGAGGGCGATGGCCGTCTGGGCCCCGCTCGCGTCGAGCAGCTGACCGGTGGAGGAGTACATCCCCACGGCCACCTGACCGGTGAGGATGCTCGGCATCTGCCGGGCGGTCCGGGCGTCGAGGCGTAGGGCGAGCGCCCCGGCCAGCTCGGGGTGCGCGGCGGCGAGCGACGCCGGCAGGCCGGCGGGGTCGCGGGTCAGCGTGGCGACCGAGCCGCCGGTGACGGCCTCGGCGTCGAGCCCGAGCCCGCCGCGGGCCGACCAGTGCAGGCGCCACGTCAGGGTGCGCGGGTCGGTACCGGCCGGCACGGCGGACGCCGGCCAGGCGACGAGGTCGCGTCCGGCGACGAAGGCCTTGGCCTTGCCGAGGTCGGGGGCGGCACCGGCGCGGGAGGTCTTCACGGTCACCTCGTGGCTCGACAGGACGTAGCTGATGGTGGTGACGACGCCGTCGGCGGGAACCGAGAAGGCGACGTTGTCAGCCGGGTACGCCTCGTCCCACGTCAGGCCGTGCGCGACCTTGAACTCGTAGCTGCCGGCCGGGATGCGGTCGCTGCTCCACGTGTAGGTGCCGTCGCCGTCGGGGTCCTGTAGCCACGAGCGCATGCAGTCGGGCTGCCAGTCACCGCTGCAGCCGAGCTCGCTCTGGAAGGAGCCGGGTGCGGTGAGGATCGGCCCCTGCGCGTCGCTCGTGGCCCAGTGCGTGGCGTGGTCGTAGTAGAAGGTGACCGGGCCGGCCGGGGCCCGCAGCGGGATGTTCGAGCCGCCGGGCGCCCCGCCCAGGCCGTAGTTCTCGTCCCACGAGCGGTCGACGGCGGCCTTGTACTCGTAGTCGCCGGCGGGCAGCGTCCACGTGCCCTTCCAGATGTCGTCGTCGGTGTCGCGCGTCAGCTGGGCCTGGTCGCAGTCGGGCGCCCAGTCGCCGGGGCAGCCCATCTCCGAGTTGAGCGACCCGGGCACCGAGACGGCGTCGGGCTGCACGACCGGACCGGTCGGGGTGCCCCCGCCGGTGTCGCCGCCGGTGCTCGCCTCACCGACGACGCCGTAGGTGGAGGTCGCCGACACGCGGCCGAAGGCGTCCTTGGCCACCATGCGGTACTCGACGATCGAGTCCTTGGGCAGGCCGGTGACGTCGTGGAAGACGCGGTAGGGGGCGTTGTCGTCGGTGCCGATCGGCTGCCACGCCGTGGTGCCGACGGGGCGGTAGAGGAAGCTCACCTCGGCGAAGGTGTTGGTGGGCACGGCGGCCGAGATCTCGGCCCGGCCACCGACGGTCGACCCCGCCGACGGCGAGGCCGCGTAGACCTCGGGGGTGCCGACGGCCGCGGCCATGGTCTGCTGGGCGCGGTAGACCCGCACGGACAGCGGCGGCACGGTGACGCTGACCCGGCCGGCGCGGTCGGAGGCCAGGGTCGGCCCCCCGCCGCTCACCGAGGTGAAGCGCCCGTCGCGGGAGTACGTCGAGAAGGTCGCCGACGCGGGCTTCGTGTCGTTGTTCGCGACGACGAGGTACTCGCGGCGGTCGCCCTTGTCGATGCGCGAGAAGGCGTAGACGCCGGCCCGGTCGCTGGCGTAGCGGTGCACCTGGGCGCCGTCGGTGAGGGCCGGGTAGGTCGCGCGCAGGGCCGACAGGGCCTTGATCTGGCGGTACAGCGGGGCCGTGCGGTCGAAGTGGTCGCCGGTACCGGCAGGCCCGTCGCTGCCGACGATCGTGTCGTCGGCGTACTCCGGCGTCTGCGTCGCGAACATGTCCTGACGCGACTCCTTGTCGCCGCCGGGGCCGGTGAAGCCCTGCTCGTCGCCGTAATAGACGACCGGCTGCCCGCGGGTGAGGAACATGAGCGAGTGTGCGAGGCGGTCGCGCTGCAGCAGCTCGTCACCGGAGTACCCGGCCTTCTGCAGCATCATCCCGACCCGGCCCATGTCGTGGTTGCCGAGGAACGTCGGCAGCTCGTAGGCGTTGCTGTCGAGGTCGGTGTAGTAGTCGTCGCCCGCGAAGAGGTCCCGGATGCCGGTCGTCGCCGTGCTCTGGGCGAAGCCGAGGGCCGCGCCCTGGAAGCCGAAGTCGAGCGTCGCCGGCAGCTTGCCGGCGGTGGTGAACTGGCTCGTGTAGGCCGGGTTGCCGTCGTACACCTCGCCGAACATGAAGAAGTCGGGCCGGCCGACCGCCTTGGCGTGGTCGAGCACGTCGGGCGCGAACTTCTGCCAGAACTCGAGGTTGACGTGCTTGACGGTGTCGATGCGGAACCCGTCGATGCCGAAGTCGACCCACGACTTGTAGATCTCGCCCATGCCCTCGACGACGTCGGGCTGCTCGGTGAAGAGGTCGTCGAGCCCGACGAAGTCGCCGTAGGTCGACGACTCGCCCGAGAAGGTCGAGTCACCTCGGTTGTGGTAGTTCGTGGGGTCGTTGAGCCAGGCCGGGACCTTGACGGTCTTGTCGGCCTCGCTGCGGAACACCGGCTGGTACGGGAACGAGGTGGCCGGGTCGAGCGCCGGGAAGGTGTCCGTCCCGGCGTAGGTCGTGTCGTCGAACACCTGGCCGGAGGCGTCCTTGTAGGGCGCGGTCTCCTTGCTCACGTAGGTGTGCTGACCGCCCGCGTAGTCGATGACGTCGGCGGTGTGGTTCGTGATGATGTCGAAGTAGACCTTCATGCCCTTCTTGTGGGCGGCGGCGATGAGGGCCTTCATCTCGGCGTTCGTGCCGAGGTGCGGGTCGATCTGCGTGAAGTCGGTGACCCAGTAGCCGTGGTAGCCGGCGCTGGCGTCGGAGCCGGTGCCCTGCACGGGGCGGTTCTTGAAGGAGGGCGTCAGCCAGATGGCGGTGCTGCCCAGGCCCTTGATGTAGTCGAGCCGGTTCGTCAGGCCCTTGAGGTCGCCGCCGTGGTAGAAACCGGGGCTCGTCGGGTCCAGCCCCGTCTCGAGGCGCCCGCCCGTGAGGCCGCCGGCGTCGTTGGCCCGGCTGCCGTTCGCGAAGCGGTCGGCCATGACGAAGTAGAAGCGCTCCTTCGTCGAGCCGGCGCGCAGCGAGGGGGTCGCGAGGCGACGGTCGTCGGCGTTCGCGCCGCCGGGCAGGTCGGTGGGGGTGACCGTGATGGCGTGGGTGCTGTCGTCGTAACCGAAGCGCAGCGTGGCCGGCGCGGTGAGCACGACGGGGTAGTTGCCGCCGCCCTTGCCGTAGCTCTCGTCCCACGCGTGGTCGATGGCCACCTTGAACTCGTACGACCCGGCGGGGACCGTGAAGGTGGCGGCGTAGGTCGACCCGCCCGCGGGGGCCAGGTCGGTGGCCGTGCAGGACGGGTCCCAGTCGCCGTCGCAGCCGAGCTCGCTCTGCAGCGACCCGGCGAGGGTGGCGGTACGGGGGGTCTCGGCCGCCGCCGCGGTGGCCGCACCGACGAGGGGGACGGTGGTCCCACTCAGCAGCAGCGCCCCCACGGTGACGGCGGACAGGACGGGGCGTCGGCGCATGCGCACTCCTTCGTGCTGGTGGCGAGAGGTCGACGGTGGCTCGGTCCGTTCGACCGACCGGTTCTCGCCGCCGGGAGCAACGTATACGTCGCCGCCGACACAGACCAGACCTGCGCTGCAAGAAATTGCGACTACTTGCAGCGCGCTCGGACGTGCGCGTCCGAGATGTCCGTGGTTGCCGGATCCGGCGCCCGTAACGACCGCGCAGCGCTCCTCAGCGGGTGCGGCCCGACGCCTCCAGCAGGGCGGCGACCGCCGCGTCGAAGTCGTCGACCTGACGCAGGACGATGTCGTCGTGGTCGAGGCGGACGTCGGTCGGCCAGCCCGGCCCGCCGACGATGACCGTCATGGGCCAGTCGACGGCGTCGAGCGCGGTCCAGAACGGCTCGTGCCGTCGGCGCGAGATCGAGGCCCAGAGGAAGACGGCGGGAGGCGTCGTGCGGCGCATCGCCTCGACGAGGGCGGGCGTCGGCATCCGGGGCCCGAAGAAGAGGCTCGCCACGGCGTGCCGGGCCAGCTCGGCCTCGAGGGCGACGAGGGGCAGGTGGTGGTGCTCCTCGTCGGCTCCGGCGAGCAGGACGGGCGGGCCGGCGAGCCGCAGGCGGTTGGCCCGGACCACGCTGCGCAGCTCGCTCTGGAGCAGCTCGCTGGCCAGGTGCTCGGACTCGACCCCGAAGCGGCCGCCCTCCCACAGGTCGCCGATGCGGCGCAGGGAGGGGGCGAAGACGTGCGTCCAGGCGTCGCCGACCTCGCGCTGGCGCAGGGTCTGGCGGTAGAGGTTGGCAAGGGTCGGACCGTCGAGCTGGTGGGCCGCCGACACGATGGACTCGACGATCGTGCTGGCCGCCACCCCGGGGCCGGTGCCGCGGCGCGCCTGTCGGCGCTCGGCCCGGGTGTCGTCGCGCTCGCCGTCCCCCGCAGAGCGACCCGCACCGTCGGAACCGGGGTCGGTACGGTCGGCTCCGGCCGTGACGTCGCCGGCCGGGTCGCCGTCGGAGGCGGTGAGCTGGCGCTCGACCGCCTCGTCGTCCATCGAGGCGATGACGTCGGCCGACGCCTGGGCCGGGACGCCTTGGGCGGTCAGGCGCGCCATGAGCGTGACCCGGTTGATGTCGGTCTCGCTGTAGCGCCGGTGGTTGCCGCCCGTGCGGTGCGTCGGCCCGACGCCGTGGCGCCGGTCCCACGACCGCAGCGTGGGGGCGGCGATGCCGAGCCGCTCGGACACGGCACCCACCGGCCAGCTCAGCTCGGGCATGGCTGCGGGCACGCCGTCGAAACCGGCGGCCCGGAGGCTGTCGGCTGACGGGCGGGGCTTCGCTCGGTTGTCACTCACTCGAATCACCACTCACGTTTGTACCCGGGCCACCTGCCACGACCCTCGAGAGGGCCGGAGCACCCGGCTTCCGGGCACCCTCAGCATAAACTGATGCAGCCATCTTGTGCAATGCATCGATCCTGCGTAAGTTCTGCATCACAGAAGCTTGCTTGAACGCACAGGCATCGCGGAAGCAGCACCATCGTCCTTTCCTGGAGCCATCATGAGCGGCATCACCCGACTCCCCCGCCCCATGCTCGAGAACTACGAGTGGCAGCAGCGCGGCCTGTGCCGTGGCAGCGACGTCGAGCAGTTCTTCACCGACGACCCCGACCAGAGCCGCAAGGCGCGCAACGACCGCACCGAGGCCGCCAAGGCCGTGTGCGCCGGCTGCCCCGTCGTGCAGCAGTGCCTCGACCACGCCCTGCGCGTGCCGGAGCCCTACGGCATCTGGGGCGGCTCGACCGCCAGCGAGCGCGCCCGCATGCTGTGGGACGTCGCCGGCTGACCGGTCGTCATCCGCACCGCCCGGTGCGGTCAGTGACGGTCGTCGCCGCCCTGCGCATCGCCGCGTGGGAGCGCAAGGTCGATGACGACCGCGCCGGGCAGGGCTGCGAGCTCGGCCCCGTCGAGCAGCAGCTTGGCCCCTCGGGTTCCGGCACCGACGACGACCGGCCCCGCTGAGGCCACGGCCCGGTCGACGAGCACCGGCCACCCCTCCGGCAGCCCGACCGGCGTGATGCCACCGCGCTGCATTCCCGTCAGCGACTCCACCGTGCCCTGGTCGGCGAACGAGATCTTGCGGACGCCGAGGTGGCGACGCACCGCCTTGTTGACGTCGGCCCGGTCCGTGGCGAGCACCATGACCGCCGCCCGGGTGACCTCCTCGCCGCGGCGCCCCTCCACGACGACGCAGTTCGCGGACGCCTCGGGCGCCACCGCGTAGGCCTCGCAGAACGCGGCGGTGTCGGCGAGCGTCGCGTCGATCTGCGCCGCCCGCGCCCCCGGCACGAGCGACAGGGCCGCAGCCACGGGCGGGGCCAGCCACGCCGTGCGCTCCCCCGCCGGCTGCCAGTCGAGTGTCCCCTCCGCGCTCGGCACGGTGCCACCGCCCCCGGATGCCGGTCGGCCTGCCGCCGTGCGGGCGTCACGGGCGGCGACCAGCTCGTCGCGCCACGCCGCCACCACGGCGGCCGCCGGAACTTCACGGGCACCCGCCAGACCCGTCCCGGCCCAGGGGGCCACCCCGTCGGGGTCGTCGACCGCGGCCGCGGCGCGCCGCAGCGGGACCGTGAGGTGGTGCACCTCCGGGTAGGCGGTCGGGGCCCCGTCGTCGTACCGACGGACGAACTCGTTCTCGACCGAGCGGGCGGGCCGGCCCGAGAACGCCCGCGTCACCCTCGTCACGCCGCCTGCGCGCACGGCGCGGCGGTGGGCCAGCGACGTGCCCGCCTCGGGGGTGAGCAGCAGTGCGGTGCCGACCCCGACGGCATCCGCCCCGGCCGTGATGGCCCGGGCCGCCGTCGCGGCGTCACCGAGACCGCCCGCGGCGACGATCGGGACGTCGGTCAGGGCCCGCACCCGGGCCACGAGCTCGTCCAGCGGCAGGTCACCGGGGACGGCGTCCTCGTGCAGCGTCCCGCGATGGCCGCCCGCACCCGGCCCCTGCACCCACAACGTGTCGGCGCCGGCCTCGAGCGCCGCCCGGGCCTCGTCGGGGTCGGTCACCGTCACCATCGTCACCGCGCCCGCCCGACGCAGCTCGCCGAGCACCGCAGCGCCGGGCAGCCCGAAGGTGAACGACACGAGCGGGACCCGCTCGCGCACGACGAGGTCGAGCTTGCGCTCCCAGTCATCGTCGCCGGCGACCGGGCGCTCGGGCAGCTCGACCCCGCGACGTCCGGCCTCCGGCAGCAGCCGCTCCCGGTAGGCCCGCACGGCCTCGACGCGGGCGCGCACGTGCTCGGGCGTCGCCGGGGGCCGGGCGGTGTTCGCCCCGGCCGGCACGAAGAGGTTGACGCCGAATCGGGTCGTGCCGTCGTCCCACACGCCGGCGATGTCCCGGGCCAGCCCCTCGCACGAGAGGTAGCCGCCCGCGAGCAGGCCCAGCCCGCCGGCGGCGGCGACCGCCGTGACGAGGTCGGGGGTGGACGGCCCCCCGGCCATGGGGGCGGCGACGAACGGCACCTCGAGCTCGGCGATGACCATGATCGACCGTATCGCGCGCCGCGCCCGCCCCGGCAGGTCAACGGGTGAGTGCCCTCCGGGTCAGCGGCGGCGCACCACCCGGGACTCGTCCCACACCGGCTCGTCGCTCTCGTACACCCGGCCGTCGCTGCCGAAGACGAGGAAGCGGTCGAAGCCGCGCGCGAACCAGCGGTCGTGGGTGACGGCGACGACGGTGCCGTCGAAGCGCTCGAGCCCCTCCTCGAGCGCCTCGGCCGACTGCAGGTCGAGGTTGTCGGTGGGCTCGTCGAGCAGCAGCATCGTCGCCCCGGACAGCTCGAGCAGCAGGATCTGGAAGCGCGCCTGCTGCCCGCCCGACAGCGACTCGAAGCGCTGCTCCCCCGACCGGGCCAGCTCGTAGCGGTCGAGCGCCCGGGCCGCCTCCTCGCGGGGCTTGCCGGCCCGGTGCTCGTCGCCCCGGTGCAGGACCTCGAGCAGCGTGCGCCCGAGCAGCGTCGGGTGCTCGTGCGTCTGGGCGAACCAGCCGGGGCGCACGCGCGAGCCGAGGCGCACGACCCCGGTGTGCTCGACCGGCGTCGGCGCGACGTCGCCCACCGGCCGGTGCTCCGGCTCGGGGTCGCTGCCCCCGGCGGCGAGCAGCCGCAGGAAGTGCGACTTGCCCGAGCCGTTGCTGCCGAGCACCGCGACGCGCTCGCCGTACCAGACCTCGAGGTCGAACGGCTTCATCAGCCCGGTCAGCTCGAGACCGGTGGCGACGACGGCGCGCTTGGCCGTGCGGCCGCCGGCGAGGCGCATCCGCACCTTCTGGGTCTGCGGCGTCTCCTCCGGCGGCCCGGCCTGCTCGAACTTGGCCAGCCGCGTCTGCGCCGCTTGGTAGCGCGAGGCGAGGCCGTCGTTGTAGGCCGCCTTGGTCTTGTACATGAGCACGAGGGCCTTGAGCTTGGCGTGCTCCTCGTCCCAGCGGCGACGCAGCTCCTCGAGCCGGCTCATCCGGTCCTCGCGGGCCTGCGCGTACGTCGCGAACCGCCCCGGGTGAACCCAGAGACCGGCGCCCGCGGCACCCGGCTCGAGCGTCGCCACGCGGGTCGCGACGCGGTCGAGCAGCTCGCGGTCGTGGCTGATGAACAGCACGGTCTTGGGGCTCGCGACGAGCGCCTCCTCGAGCCAGCGCTTGGCGGGCACGTCGAGGTAGTTGTCGGGCTCGTCGAGCAGCAGCACCTCCTCGGGCCCGCGCAGCAGCGCCTCGAGCACGAGCCGCTTCTGCTCGCCGCCCGAGAGCATCGTCACCTTGCGCCACTGCGCCCGCTCGTACGGCACGCCGAGCGCCGCCGTCGTCACCTTGTCCCAGAGGGTCTCCTGCTCGTAGCCGCCGGCCTCGCCCCACTCGACGAGCGCGGTGGCGTACGCCATCTGGTCGGCCTCGCTGTCGCGCTCCATCATGAGCAGCTCGGTCCGGTCGACCTCGGTCGCCGCCCGGCGCAGCCGCTCGGGCGCCACCGACACGAGCAGGTCGCGCACCGTCGACTCGTCGCGCACCTGCCCGACGAACTGGCGCATGACGCCAAGGCCCCCCGACCGGGTGACAGCGCCCTCGTGCGCGGCGAGATCACCCGAGACGATGCGGGTCAGCGTCGTCTTGCCCGCCCCGTTGGGGCCGACGAGGGCGACCTTCGCGCCCTCGCCCACCCGCAGCGAGACGCCGCCCAGCAGCGGCCTGCCGTCGGGCAGGGTGAAGGAGACGGAGTTGACGTCGACGTGGCCCACGGGGTCAAGCCTGTCGGATGCCGGTCGGCGGCGTCACGTCGTTATCCGGCGGTCCAGCGCCACGAGGCGACGATGCGCCCGAGCTGGGCCAGGGCGTTGGCCCCGTCCTGCTGGCTGCTGCTCAGGGTGAGCAGGTAGACCTTCCCCTCGCGGGCCATGGCGTACGAGCGGGCGAGAATCTTGACGCCCTGCTGCTCGTAGGTCGTCTGGAACCCCTTGGCTGTGACCCCCGACACCTGCACGTCGGGGGCGTCGGAGACCTTGCGGCCGGCCTGACCCATCTGGGTGCGGCCCTTCTCCAGCTCCTGCGCGACGACCGTCGCGTCGCCGGGGGTGACGATGACGACGAGGTTGTTGCCGAAGCCGGCCACCTTCGACGACGAGAGCAGCACGAGGTCGATGCCCTGCACGCTGTCGGCCTGGTCGGTGGCCACGCCCCAGCCGGTGGGCGCGGTGACGGTGTACGTCCCCGACCGCCCGGCGACCGGGCCCGACGAGGTCGTCGAGGTCGGCGACGACGCCGACGTCGAGCTCGCCGAGGTCGGCGCGGTGGCCGACGACGAGGCCGCGCCACTCGTGGAGCCGCCGCTCGGGGCGCCCGTCGTCGTCGAGGTCGTGGGGGCGGCGTCCGGGGCGGTGGTGTCGCCACCGTCCGTGCTGCACCCGGCCAGCACGAGCAGCGCCGTGAGCAGGGTGACCGAGAGCAGCCGGGCCGGTCGCGTCATGCGCCCGAGTCAACCACAGGGCCGGAGGTGTCCCGTCCGGTGACCTCGTCGGCCCGGCGCCGGTTCATCGTGCGGCCGGCCTGCGCCGTGAGCGCGGCGTCGGCCGGGTAGCTGACCTCCTCGAGGCTGAGGCCGTGCGCCGGCATGACGACGCCGGGCCCGCGCTCCCCGCGGACCTGCACCGCGGCGGGCCAGGCGACGTCGTGCGCCCCCTCGCCCACCCGCACGACGGCCCCGACGAGCGAGCGCACCATCGAGTGGCAGAAGGCGTCGGCGCGCACGGTGCCGAGCAGCACGCCGTCGTCGTCGCGGCGCCACGAGTACTCGAGCAGCGTGCGGATTGTGCTCGCCCCCTCCCGCCGCTTGCAGAACGCGGCGAAGTCGCGCAGCCCGGTCAACGGTGCGCTCGCCGCGTCCATGGCCTCGACGTCGAGGGGCCGGCGCCACCACACGGTGTCGCGGCGGCGCAGCGGGTCGCGCGTCGCGCCGGGTGGCGCCAGCCGGTAGAGGTAGCGCCGCTGCGTCGCCCCGAAGCGCGCGTCGAACCCGGCCGGTGCCCGCGTGACCCGACGCACGACGACGTCGGGCGGCAGGATGCCGGTGAGCCGGGTCGCGAGGGCGGCTTCGGGCGCGCGGTCGCTGCGACCCGGCATCCGGGCCAGCTCGTCGTCGGTGACGTCGACGTGCGCGACCTGGCCCCGGGCGTGCACCCCCGCGTCGGTGCGGCCCGCCACGGTCATGTGCACCCCGCCCTCACGGCGCAGCACCGTGGCCAGGGCCGAGGTCAGCTCGCCGCACACGGTGCGCAGCGTCGGCTGCGGCGCCCAGCCGGCGAAGTCGGTGCCGTCGTAGGAGAGGTCGAGGCGCAGCCGCACGAGCGCCGGCTCGGTCACCCCGGGGGCGGGTTCGGGGGTCTGCTCGTCCACCGCGCCATTGTGCCCGGCGCCAGGTCAACCACGACGGCCGCGGTGCGCGTCTACAGGGCACGACCCCGGCAACGGGGCTGGGGCCGTCGCCGATAGGGGGTACCCACCATGTCCGACACCACCGCCCACACCCGGGCCGCAACCCGCGGTCGCCGCGCGGGACGGAGCCGTCGTACGGCCGTCGTCGCGAGCCTGGCGCTGCTCGCACCACTCGTCCCCGCGCTCGCGGGGACGGGGTCATCCGTCGCCTCACAGGCGGCCACGACGAGCGCGGCCGCGGCCTCGACCGCCGGCCAGCGCGCGCCGTACTGCGGGCTCGTCTGGGGGTCCGACCCGGAGCGGACCGGCCCGGGCCTGATGTGGACCGGCCGCGTCTCCGGTCTGCGCGCCGGCCAGCACCCCTGCTGGGACCGGCTCGTCGTCGACGTCGCGCCGGGCGCCGGGGCGCTCGGCTACGACGTCCGCTACGTCGACCAGGTCGTCGGCCCCAGCGGGCTGCCCGTCGCCGTCTCCGGCGGCGCCCGGCTGCAGGTCACCGTGAACGCCCCCGCCACGAGCGCGGTGCCGGCGTCGACGCTGACGTGGTCGGGGTGGCGCACCTTCCGGCAGGCCCGCTTCGTCTCGAGCTTCGAGGGCTACACCGACATCGGTCTCGGGGTCCGGGCCCGACTGCCGATGCGCGCCTTCGTGCTCACCGACGCCGACGGAGGGCGCCGGCTCGTCATCGACGTCGCGCACGCCTGGTGACGGACACGCGAGAGGCCCCGCACCGGTGCCGGTGCGGGGCCTCTCGTCGGGGTGCGGCTGCGGTCAGCTGCCGGCCTTGGTGAAGCCGGCGGCCTCGGCGGCGGCGGCGTCCTTGAACCAGAACTCCGCGACGGTCTGCCCGTAGTACCGGCCGTCGGGCTCGTGGTACTTGCCCGAGTCGGCGTTGCCCTTGACGGTGTAGCCCTCGGGGGCCGAGCCGTCCTCGTTCGGCAGCGCGGCGCCCTCGGGCAGCGCGGTGTCGGACGCGGTGTCGGTCGAGGCGTCGGTCGACTCGGTGCCCTGGGCGGCGGTCGTCTCGTCGGCCTTCTCGGCGTCCTCGGCGGCCTTCGTGTCGGCGGCGGCGGCCTTGGCCTCCTCCTGCTTGGCCGCACGGCGGGTGGCGCCCTCGGCCTCCTTGACGGTCGCCTTCTTGGCCGACAGCGGCTCGCGGACGAGCTCGATGACGACCATGGGGGCGCGGTCACCCTTGCGGGCGCCGATCTTGGTGATGCGGGTGTAGCCGCCCTCGCGAGCCGCCATGTCGGGGGCGATCTCGGCGAAGAGGCGGTGCACGACGCCCTTGTCACGCACGACGGTCAGGACCCGACGGCGGGCGTGCAGGTCACCGCGCTTCGCGAAGGTGATGAGGCGCTCGGCGAGCGGGCGCAGGCGCTTGGCCTTGGCCTCGGTCGTCGTGATGCTGTCGTGCTCGAACAGCGACGTCGCGAGGTTGGCCAGGATCAGCCGCTCGTGCGCGGGGCCGCCACCGACGCGGGGACCCTTGGTGGGGGTGGGCATTCTTTGTCTCCTAGAAAGTCCGACCAGGCCGGCTCGAGGGGGCCGTCACGGCATCCTCGATGGCTCGGTCACGGGTGGTCAGAGCTGCTCGTCCTCGGCGAAGGACTCGTCGTCGTCGTAGTCGTCGCCGTAGCCGTCGACGAGCGCCGACGGGTCGAACCCGGGGGGGCTGTCCTTGAGCGCGAGACCCATGTCGACGAGCTTGGCCTTGACCTCGTCGATCGACTTCGCACCGAAGTTGCGGATGTCGAGCAGGTCGGCCTCGCTGCGACCGACGAGCTCACCCACGGTGTGGATGCCCTCGCGCTTGAGGCAGTTGTACGACCGCACCGTGAGGTCGAGGTCCTCGATCGGCAGGGCGAGGTCGGCGGCGAGCGCGGCGTCCGTCGGCGACGGGCCCATGTCGATGCCCTCTGCCTCGACGTTGAGCTCACGGGCCAGGCCGAAGAGCTCGACGAGGGTCTTGCCGGCCGACGCCATGGCGTCGCGCGGGGTCATCGAGTTCTTCGTCTCGACGTCGACGATGAGCTTGTCGAAGTCGGTGCGCTGCTCGACACGGGTGGCCTCGACCTTGTAGGTCACGGTCAGCACGGGGCTGTAGATGGAGTCGACCGGGATGCGGCCGATCTCCTGGTCGCCCGACTTGTTCTGCTGCGCCGAGACGTAGCCACGGCCACGCTCGACGGTCAGCTCCATCTCGAGCTTGCCCTTCTCGTTGAGCGTCGCGATGTGCAGGTCGGGGTTGTGCACCTCGACACCCGCGGGCGGGGTGATGTCGGCGGCCGTGACGGCGCCGGGGCCCTGCTTGCGCAGGTACATCACGACCGGCTCGTCGTGCTCCGAGGAGACGACGAGGGTCTTGATGTTGAGGATCATCTCGGTGACGTCCTCCTTGACCCCGGGCACGGTGGAGAACTCGTGGAGCACGCCGTCGATGCGGATCGAGGTGACCGCGGCACCCGGGATGCTCGAGAGCAGGGTGCGGCGCAGGGAGTTGCCGAGCGTGTAGCCGAAGCCGGGCTCGAGGGGCTCGATGGCGAAGCGGCTGCGGTTCGGGGCCACGACCTCTTCGGAGAGCACGGGACGCTGTGCGATGAGCACTGTTCATTTCCTTCCCACGGGCGACCGCCATATGACGCCTCGTGTGACTGCCCGGTCTCGCTCCGGGCGGGCGGGGTCGGCTCTGTCCGCGACCTCGCCCCGGACGCGACGGCACCGGATGCCGGGGAGCGGGCTCCCCGGCATCCGGGCCGGTGCGTCAGTTCTTCGAGTAGAGCTCGACGATGAGCTGCTCGGTGAGCTGGCTGTCGATCTGCCCACGCACCGGGAGCTGGTGGATGAGGATCTGCAGCGAGCCGGGGACGACCTGCATCCACGCGGGGACCGGGCGCTCGCCGTACGTCTGGCGGGCCAGCTCGATCGGGAAGCTCTCGGCGGACTGCTTGCGCACCGTGACGATGTCGTACTGCTCGACGCGGTAGCTCGGGACGTCGACGCGCACGCCGTTGACCTCGAAGTGACCGTGCGAGACGAGCTGACGGGCGTGACGACGCGTGCGGGCCAGGCCGGCACGGTAGACCACGTTGTCGAGGCGCGACTCGAGGATCTGGAGGAGGTTCTCACCGGTCTTGCCGGGGCGCTTCGCCGCTTCCTTGTAGTAGCGGACGAACTGCTTCTCCATGACGCCGTACGAGAAGCGGGCACGCTGCTTCTCCTGCAGCTGGGACAGGTACTCCTTCTCCTGGATCCGGCGACGGCCGTGCTGGCCGGGCGGGAACGGGCGGAGCTCGAAGTTCTTGTCGCCGCCGACGAGGTCCATCTTCAGGCGGCGGGACTTCTTGGTGATCGGGCCGGTGTAACGAGCCATGATTCGGGTTTCTCTTCCTGGTCTCTGGGCCGGATCAGACGCGGCGGCGCTTGGGCGGGCGGACGCCGTTGTGCGGCGTGGGCGTGACGTCGCTGATCGCGCCGACCTCGAGGCCGGTGGCGGTGAGCGAGCGGATCGCCGTCTCACGGCCCGAGCCCGGGCCCTTGACGAAGACGTCGACCTTGCGCATGCCGTGCTCCATGGCACGGCGGGCGGCGGCCTCGGCCGCCATCTGCGCGGCGAACGGCGTCGACTTGCGCGAGCCCTTGAAGCCGACCTGGCCGGCGGAGGCCCAGGCGATCACGGCCCCGTTGGGGTCGGTGATCGAGATGATCGTGTTGTTAAACGTGCTCTTGATGTGAGCGTGCCCGTGGGCGACGTTCTTCTTCTCCTTGCGACGGACCTTCGTCGCGCGAGCCTTGGGAGGCATGTTTCTCCTACGTCAGAACGAGATGTCGGTGGTGGCCGGCCGCGGTGCGGTCCGGCTCACTTGGCCTTCTTCTTGCCGGCCACGGTGCGCTTCGGGCCCTTGCGGGTGCGCGCGTTGGTCTTGGTGCGCTGACCGCGCACGGGAAGACCGCGACGGTGACGGAGACCTTCGTAGGAGCCGATCTCGACCTTGCGGCGGATGTCGGCCTGCACCTCACGGCGAAGGTCACCCTCGAGGCGGTAGTTGCCCTCGAGGAAGTCACGAAGCGCAACGAGCTCGGCTTCACCGAGGTCCTTGACGCGGGTATCGGGGCTGACGCCGGTCGCGACCAGCGCCTCCTTGGAACGGGTGCGACCCACACCGAAGATGTAGGTCAGGGCGACCTCGACGCGCTTCTCGCGCGGCAGGTCGACGCCAACAAGACGAGCCATGTTGGTGGTTCTCCTGGGTTCTGTTTCGCGGAGGTCTGGCAGCAGCCACCGGTCCGGTGCTCCCGCTCCCCTCGTGAGGGGGCGGCCGGTCCCCGGCCTCCGTGCCGGGGGTGACGTCCTGCGCCGACGCGAGGGTCGGTCATCAGGGGCCGGGTGACTGCTGTACTGCTGTGTGCTGCGTGCTGTCGAAGACTGTCGACGGCGAGGTGGTGCTGGCTGCTCAGCCCTGGCGCTGCTTGTGGCGCAGGTTCTCGCAGATCACCATGACCCGACCGTTACGGCGGATCACCTTGCACTTGTCGCAGATCTTCTTGACGCTCGGCTGAACCTTCATCTGCCTGCTGTCTTCAGATCGCGCCCGCGTCCGACCGCCCCGCGGGGCGGGTGGGCGAGGGCTGGTTTCACTCGGGTGGGTGCGTCGTGCACGTCCGGCCGGGGCCGGGCGGGCGCTCAGCGGTAACGGAAGACGATCCGACCGCGGGTCAGGTCATAGGGCGAGAGCTCGACCACGACCCGGTCCTCGGGGAGGATCCGGATGTAGTGCTGGCGCATCTTGCCCGAGATGTGGGCGAGAACCTTGTGACCGTTGCTCAGCTCGACCCGGAACATCGCGTTCGGGAGAGCCTCGACGATCGTGCCCTCGATCTCGATGACACCGTCCTTCTTGGCCATATCCTCCGTCAATCTGTCGTGGTGCAGAAGTTGTCGTACTCGTGTGCTGCTGGTGTGCTGCTGGGTGGTGCACCTGCGTCGTGTCCGGCACAGCACGAAGCGCGGGCGGCGGGACACGCGACACCCAACGCACAACTTTACGCGACGTCCCGGTATACGAGAAATCGAGGATGCCGGCCCGCCCCCTCAGACGGTCGAGAGGCCAGTTCCCGCCGGCGGGCGCGATGACGGGGCGTGGCCACTCGACGGTTCAGGATCGGTCAGGCGGGCCAGCGGGTGCGCACGAGGGCGAGCGTCGCGTCGAGGTCGAGACCGGCGCGCCCCGCCGCCGCGACGAGGGTGTCCGCGGCGTCGTCGAGCGGCGACGCCGACGCGGGGTCGACGGAGGGGGCGACGGCCGGGCGGGCGCCGCGCCACCGGCTGCGCGGTGAGACGACGGTGCCCGAGCGGACCCGGCTCGCGACGAGGCCCGCCTGCTCGAGCTCGCGGTAGACCCGCGCGACCGTGCCCGCGGCGAGCCCGAGGTCGGCCGCGAGCTGGCGGATCGCGGGCAACCGCTCGCCGGGGGCGAGCGACCCCGCCTCGATGAGCGCCGCGAGCTGGGACCGGACCTGCTCGAAGACGGGGACCGGGCTGCCGGGGTCGACGGACAGGGCGGCCGTCGTCACCGCGTGCCCCGACCGCTCACGCCAAACCCCGGGGCGTCGCCGGTGCGGGCACGGCGGCCGGGTCGGCCGCTCCCCCGGCGCGCACCGACGCGCTGCGGTCGGCGACGAACCAGCCGAGCGCAACGCAGACGACGAGGGTGAGAGCGCCGACGCCGTCGCTCACGCCACCCGACCACGCCCCCTCCGGCAGGACTCCCGCCGCGAGGTCTGTCAGCCGCCCGAGGGGCACCCCCGACGCCGCGATCGCGCAGCCGCAGAGCACGGTGAGCGAGTGGGCGCGCAGGGCGTCGTCGGCGGCGAGGAGGGAGGCGTCGTCGGTGGGCTGGGGGCGGCGGACCACCCGCCGCGCCGTCACGGCGAGGGCCGCCGCCGCGACCAGGGTGCCCACCACCCACACGGCCCAGGTGCCGGCGCGCCCGGTGGCGACCGCCCCCACGAAAGCCACGGCGGCGACCGCCGCGGTGAGTCCGAGCACCGCCGAGAGCAGCACCCGGTCGAGCGTGGTGACGTATGTGCCCAGCGACCGCGCACGCAGCGTCGCACGTCGCGGCCCCGTACCGACGGGCAGACCGGCCGCGAGCCACTCCGCGACCACCGCGCCGGCGAACCAGCCGAGGAACATGGCGACGAAGTCCACGGTGAGCTCGCCTCGGGTGACGGAGACGAGGGCCGCGACGGCGAACCCGGTGACGAGGCCGAGTCGGCGCCAGCGCAGCACCAGCGCGAGCGCCCGCACGACGTGGCCGCCGTTCGCGGTGTCGACGACGAGGTGCTGCCGGCGCGCGAAGCGGTCGACCGTGCGTCGCCCCATCGGTGCCCGGACCGCGTGGACGAGCAGGACGACCACCGCGAGGGCGAGGACTGCGAATACGCCGAGCAGCAGCGTGGGGTCAGCGGTCATGCGCCCAGCGTGGCGGGCGTCGGCGTCTGTGTCAATGTATCGACACAGTGACACATTGGTCCTAGGCTGCCGCCATGACGAGCCGCCGCCCGACACCCGCACCGAGCCCGTGCCCATGAGCGCGCCCGCCCCGCCCGGCGTCGACGCCCGCACGTGGGACGACCTCCGCCCCCGACGAGAGGATGCCGACCGGCTGGCCCGCCGCTCGACCGGCCGGGCCGCGGTGGGCGTGGCCCTGGTGCTCGCCGCCGTCGGGTTCGCTTGGTGGGCGGGCCTGCTCGCGCCCCGCATCGCCCTCGGGCACCACGGCGGTGGCGCGCCGTCGACGGCATCCGCCCCCGGGGTGCGGGAGGTGACGGACGCGCCCGAGGTGCTCGACGCCGGACGTCTGCCGCTGCACGTCACGTCCGTGCGCAGCCTCGTCCCCGGTGTCACCGCGTCGCTCGACACCGTCGTCACGCTCCGCCCCGGCGGCACCGACCTCCCCCTGCGCTGGACCGTCACCGACTGCACGGCCGCGCGGCGGGCGCTCACGGCGGAGGAAGGCGAACAGGTGCGGGTCCCGGTGAGCCTGACCGTCGACACGTGGTGGGGCACGACGCACGGCGAGCTCGACCTCGACGGTCTCAGCGTGCTCGCCGACGGCGTCGACTCCCTCTGCCCCCGCTAGGGCCTGCCGCCGACCGGGCGCCGTCGGCATACTGGCGGGATGCGCGATCCCGAGACGCCCGAGGAGTACCACGCCCGCATCGCCGCGGCCGCCGACGCCGAGGGACGACTGCCCGTCGCCGTCGAGGAGATGCCCGGCTGGGACATCTTCCCGTACGAGCTCGACGGCCTGCGCCTGAAGCCGCTGCAGCCGCTCGCCGACGAGGAGCCGCCCCGGCGCGGCGAGGTGGCCGCCGACTGCCCGTGCACCCAGGGGCCGCCTCCGGAGGACGACGGCCGCACCCGCGTGTGGACGAACGAGCGCTGGCGCGTCGACCTCGCCACCGACACGGGGCTGCCGGTGCAGCTCATGCTCATGCCCTTCGAGCACCACGACCTGCCGACCCTGCCGCGTGACCTCGCCGCCGAGATGGGTCAGGTGCTCATCGCCCTCGCCGACGCGGTCGAGCACGTGCCCTCCGTGGGCCGCGTGCAGGTGGCCAAGTACGGCGACGGCGGCGCCCACCTGCACTGGTTCGTGCTGGGCCGTCCCGCCCGCCTCCTGCAGTTCCGCGGCTCGCCGCTGCTCGACTGGGAGGAGAACCTCCCCCGCGTGCCGCTCGAGGTGCTCCAGGCGAACGCGCGCGTCGTGGCCGAACGCCTCGTCGTGCACCTCGGCGGGGTGCCGGGGGCGCTCGGCGCCTGACCTGCCGGCGTGCGTCAGTCGGTCGTGCGCACCGCGAGGCCGAAGGGGTCCGGGCCCATGAGCGAGCCCAGGCGCCACGTCATGCGCACCTCGCCGGAGGCGTCGGTCGTGCTGTCGAGGGTGCTGTCGTCCGGGGCGTCGTCCAGCCGGCCCTCGACCGTGAACCGGTGGGGCGTCTCGATGGCGATGACCTCGGCGACGTAGTGCGTGTCGTCGGTCCAGCCGCCGCTCGCGACGATGGGCAGACGCCAGCCGTCGGCCTCGAGCTGCGACTCGAGCCACTCCCCCGACCCGACCCGCACCGGGAGGGTGAGGCCGTCGCGGTCGAGCTCGAGGGTGCTCGCCCCGTCCGGGCCGCGCCGCACGGTCGACGCCCGGTACGCGCGGGACAGGGCCGAGGACGGCTCGTCATCGGCGCGTCGGAGCCGGGCCACGTCGGGCCCGGCCGGGGCGGCGGCCCGGCGGGGCTCGATCCGCGCGTCCGCGAGCCGGCCGGCCAGCTCGGCATCCGCCTCGGGTGAGCCGGCGCGGTCGACGGCCGGGACGAGGTGCTCCCAGACGAGGTCGAGCAGGCTCTGCATCCGCTCGTGCTCGCTCGTCACCGCGACGACGACGTCGTGCTCGGGCAGCACGAGCAGGAACTGGCCGAAGGCGCCGTCGCCCCGGTAGCCGTGCCGCTGCACCCAGAGCGAGAAGCCGTAGCCGCGCCGCCAGTCCTCACCGGCGTCGGGGTCGGCGTTGAGGGGGCCGAAGGCGACGGCCGCACGGTCGAACCAGGCCTCGTCGACCAGCTGCACGCCGTCGCGACGTCCGCGGTCGAGGTACAGCTGGGCCAGCGAGAGCACCGTGCCGGTCGGTACGTGCGCTCCGCTGAACCCCATCTCGCGCCCGAGCGGGTCGCGGTGCCACGGGATCTCGCCCACCTCGAGCACCTCGGGGATGCCCTCGAGCAGCACCTGCTCGACGCCTCCGCCGGCGACGGCGGTGACGACGACCGACAGCAGGTAGGTCGCGGCCTGGTTGTAGGTGAACAGGGTGCCCGGCTCGCGGGTGGGAGGGGTGGCGAGCACGCGGTGGAGCCACTCGTCGTCCGCGCGGAAGTCCTGCGGCCGCGAGCGGTCGAACACCCGGCCCTCGACGTCGGTCTCGAAGCCGACGGTCATCGACAGGCAGTGCGAGAGGCGCACGCGCGACCAGATCGGGTCGATGGCGTCGCGGTCGACACCCGGCAGGTGGTCGAGCAGCAGGTCGTCGACGTGCAGCAGGCCCTGCTGCTGGAGCAGGGCGACCGCCGTCGCCGTCAGCGTCTTCGACAGCGAGTAGACGAGCGCCGGCCGCTGCGCGGTGTAGGGCGCCCACCAGCCCTCGGCGACCACCCGGCCGTGCCGGGCCACCATGAGGCTGTGGAGGTCGAGGTCGGCGGCGCGGGCCGCGTCGACGAGGTCACGGATGCCGGTGGCGTCGACGCCCTCGGCGCTGCACGTGCTGCGGGGCAGGGTCACCCGTCGACCCTACGCGGACCGGCTCAGTCGTCGGTGAGCGGCGCGAACGGCGCGCCCACGGCGGCGAGGGCCGCGCGGCCGCCGTCGGTCGCGGTGAGGATCCACAGACCACCCTCGCGGACGGCGACGGAGTGCTCCCAGTGGGCCGCCCGGGACCCGTCGGCGGTGACGACGGTCCAGTCGTCGGCGAGCACCGTCGTGTCGGTCGTGCCGAGGGTCACCATCGGCTCGATGGCGCCGGTGAACCCGTCGACGAGCTTGGGCCCGGTCTCGGACACGGCGTAGTTCGGGATCTGCGGGTCCATGTGCATCTGGGTGCCGATGCCGTGACCGACGTACTCGTCGACGACGCCGTAGACCCGGCCGTCGCGCTCGGCGGCGGCGTCGACACTGGCCTCGACGGCATCCCCCACGGCGAAGAGGCGACCGCCCACGGTCATGGCGGCGATGCCCGCGTAGAGGCCCGCCTCCGTGGCGGCGATGAGGTCGCGGTCGGCGGGGGAAGCCGCCTCGTCGCCACCGACGACGGCGGTGAAGGCGGCGTCGCCGTTCCAGCCCTTCACCTCGGCGCCGCAGTCGACCGAGAGCACGTCGCCGTCGTGGAGCACCCGCGAGCCCGGGATGCCGTGGACGACCTCCTCGTTGACGCTCGTGCAGAGCGTGTGCGAGTAGCCGGGGACGAGCTGGAAGTTCGGGATGCCGCCGTGGTCGCGGATGAAGGTCTCGGCGAGCGTGTCGAGCTGGAGCGTCGTCACACCCGCGCGCACCTCAGCCCGGAGCATCTCGAGGGTGCGCCCGACGAGCAGGCCCGCCTCGCGCATGAGCAGCAGCTGCTCGTCGGTGCGGCCCTGCAGCTTGCGGCGTCCGAACATCGGGGTGGCCTCAGCGGGCCGGCAGGGCGGCCATGACGCGGTCGGTGACCTCGTCGACCCCGCCCATGCCGTCGACCTGCACGAGGAGGTCGGCCTGCTTGTAGTGGTCGGCGAGCGGCGCGGTCTCGCGGCGGTAGATCGCCTGGCGCTCGCGGATGACCTCCTCCGTGTCGTCGGAGCGGCCGTCGGTCTGCGCCCGGTTGAGCAGGCGCTGCACGACGACGTCCTCGTCGACCGTCAGCTCGAGCACGGCGTCGAGCGCGTGGTCGTGGCGGGCGAGCATCGCGTCGAGCGCGTCGACCTGGCCGGCGGTGCGGGGGAAGCCGTCGAGCAGGAAGCCGCCCTCGGCGTCGGGCCAGGTGAGGCGGTCCTCGACGATCTCGTTCGTCACCTCGTCGGGGACGTAACCGCCCGCGTCGAGGATGGCCTTGACCCGGCGGCCGAGCTCGGTGCCGTCCTTGATGTTGGCGCGGAAGATGTCACCCGTCGAGATCGCGGGGATCGACAGGCGCTCGGCGATGCGGGCCGCCTGGGTGCCCTTGCCGGCACCGGGGGGGCCCAGGATGATCAGGCGCATCAGCGGAGGAACCCTTCGTAGTGACGCTGCTGCAGCTGGGCCTCGATCTGCTTCACCGTCTCGAGGCCGACGCCGACGATGATGAGGATCGAGGTGCCACCGAACGGGAAGTTCTGGTTGGCCCCGATCGCCACGAGCGCGATGAGCGGGATGAGGGCGACGACGGCGAGGTAGATCGCGCCGGGCACGGTGATGCGCGTCAGCACATAGTTGAGGTACTCCGCCGTCGGGCGGCCGGCCCGGATGCCGGGGATGAAGCCGCCGTACTTCTTCATGTTCTCGGCGACCTCGGTCGGGTTGAACGTGATCGAGACGTAGAAGAAGGTGAAGAAGAGGATGAGCAGCGTGTAGATCGCCATGTAGATCGGGTGGTCGCCCCGCACGAGGTTCTCCTGGACCCACTGCACCCAGCCCGGGGCCGTGCCGTCGGAGCGGGTGTTGAACTGCGCGACGAGGCCGGGCAGGGCGAGCAGCGAGCTGGCGAAGATGACGGGGATGACGCCCGCCATGTTGACCTTGAGCGGGATGTAGGTCGAGGTGCCGCCGTACTCGCGGCGACCGACCATGCGCTTGGCGTACTGCACCGGCACGCGTCGCTGCGACTGCTCGACGAAGACGACGGCGGCGATCACGAAGATGCCGAGGATGAGGATGAGCAGGAACGTCCCCCAGCCGCGGTTCTCCTTGATGGCCCACAACGAGCTCGGGAAGCCCGAGGCGATCGAGGTGAAGATCATGAGGGACATGCCGTTGCCGACGCCCTTGTCGGTGACGAGCTCGCCGAACCACATGATGAGGCCGGTGCCGGCGGTCATCGTGATGACCATGATGAGGATCGTGACCAGCGACTGGTCGGTCATGATGTTCGTGCAGCTGGCCCCGAAGAGGCTCGAGGGGTTGCGCGCGAAGGTGATGAGCGTCGCCGACTGCAGGATCGCGAGGCCGATCGTGAGGTATCGCGTGTACTGCGTCAGCTTCGTCTGCCCCGACTGGCCCTCCTCCTTGAGCGCCTCGAAGCGCGGGATGACGACCGTCAGCAGCTGGATGATGATGCTCGCCGTGATGTACGGCATGATCCCGAGCGCGAAGACCGAGAGCTGGAGCAGCGCTCCCCCGCTGAAGAGGTTCGCGAGGTTGAGGAACCCGCTCTGGTCGCCGCTGGCGTTGCCCTGCGCCCGGCTGGCGTCGAGGCAGTTCTGCACGAGGGAGTAGCTCACCCCGGGCGTCGGCACGTGGGAGCCGAGCCGGAACAGGGCGATGATCCCCAGCGTGAAGAGCAGCTTTTTGCGCAGGTCCGGGGTTCGGAACGCGCGGGCGAAAGCGGCAAACACAGGTCCTCCTGGGTCGCGCCGTGGGCGCGACGGGTCAAGTCGAGCGATCCGTCGAAGGTTAACGCACGTGCACAACGCCCCGGGTGCCGCTCCGGCCGCGCCGACGGTGGTCGGTGGGCCGGGAGGTGGCACCCGGGGCGTTGGTCACAGCGGGTGGTGCGTGGCCTGGCCGCACGAGGGGTCGTGCGGCCGGGCCGGTCACGCTCCGGTGAGCGCGGAGACCGTGCCGCCGGCGGCCTCGATCTTCTCCTTGGCGGAGGCCGAGAACTTGTGCGCCTCGACCTGCACGGCCACGGAGATCTCGCCGGTGCCGAGCACCTTCACCAGGTGGCCGTCGCGGACGGCACCCTTGGCGACGAGGTCGTCGACCGAGACCGAACCGCCCTCGGGGAAGAGCAGCTGCAGGCGGTCGAGGTTGACCACCTGGTACTCGGTGCGGAACGGGTTTTTGAACCCGCGCAGCTTCGGCAGTCGCATGTGCATCGGCATGGAGCCGCCCTCGAACCGCTCGGGCACCTGGTAGCGGGCCTTCGTGCCCTTGGTGCCGCGACCGGCGGTCTTGCCCTTGGAGCCCTCACCACGACCGACGCGGGTCTTGGCGGTCTTGGCTCCGGGGGCCGGACGCAGGTGGTGGACCTTGAGGGCCGAGCCCTCGGTGGTCTTGTCGGCCGTCTTGTCAGCCATGGTCAGTCAACCTCCTCGACGGACACGAGGTGCGTGACCGTCTTGACCATCCCGCGGATCTCGGGACGGTCCTCCTTGACGACGGTGTCGCCAATGCGCTTCAGACCGAGGCTGCGCAGCGTGTCACGCTGGTTCTGCTTGCCACCGATCTCGGACCGGGTCTGGGTCACCTTGAGACGAGCCATCACGCACCACCCTTTGCAGCCGCGGCCTCGGCGAGGCCGGCGGCACGGGCCCGGAGCATGGCCGCCGGGGCGACCTCCTCGAGGGTCTTGCCACGACGCGCGGCGACCGACTCGGGGCGCTCGAGGTCGCGCAGGGCCTGGGCCGTCGCGTGGACGATGTTGATGGCGTTGTCCGAGCCCAGCGACTTGCTGAGCACGTCGTGGATGCCGGCGCACTCGAGCACCGCACGCACCGGGCCACCGGCGATGACACCGGTACCGGGGGCGGCGGGGCGCAGCATGACGACACCGGCGGCGGCCTCACCCTGGACGGGGTGGGGGATGGTGCCCTGGATGCGGGGGACGCGGAAGAAGTTCTTCTTCGCCTCCTCGACACCCTTGGCGATCGCCGCGGGCACCTCCTTGGCCTTGCCGTAGCCGACACCCACGGTGCCGTCACCGTCGCCGACGACGACGAGGGCGGTGAAGCTGAAGCGACGACCACCCTTGACGACCTTGGCGACACGGTTGATGGTCACGACGCGCTCGACGTACTGGTTCTTGTCCTGGTCGCGGCTGTCGCGGTTGTCACGACCGCCGCGGTTGTCACGGCGGTCTCCGCGCTCGGTGCGCTCGCCGCCAGTGGCGGGGCCTCCGACCCCTCCGCCTCGACGCTGCTGTCCGGGCATCAGATGTTCCTCATCTCAGAGATTGCGTTCACGTGCTTGCTCACAGGGACAGACCGCCTTCGCGGGCGCCCTCGGCGATGGCCGCGACGCGACCGTGGTACTTGTTGCCGCCACGGTCGAACACGACGGCCTCGACACCGGCATCCTTGGCCCGGGCGGCGACGAGCTCGCCGACCTTCTTGGCCTTGGCCGTCTTGTCGCCTTCGAACGTGCGCAGGTCGGCCTCCATGGTCGACGCCGACGCGACGGTCTTGCCCACGGTGTCGTCGACGACCTGAACGAACAGGTGACGGCTGCTGCGGGAGACCACGAGGCGGGGACGGGCCGTGGTGCCGGCGATCTTCTTGCGACCGCGCACCTGGCGGCGGATGCGTGCAGCGGCCTTGCTCTTGCCGCGCTTGATGATCATTGCCATGGCTTACTTACCGGCCTTTCCGACCTTGCGACGGATCTGCTCGCCGGCGTAACGGACGCCCTTGCCCTTGTACGGGTCGGGCTTGCGCAGCTTGCGGATGTTCGCGGCGACCTCGCCGACGAGCTGCTTGTCGATGCCCTGCACGGCGAAGCGCGTCGGGTTCTCGACCGTGAAGCTGATGCCCGCCGGTGCCTCGATGGTGATGGAGTGGCTGTACCCGAGCGAGAACTCGAGGTTGGCGCCACGAGCCGCGACGCGGTAACCCGTGCCGTGGATCTCCATCTTCTTCTCGTAGCCCTCGGTGACACCGAGGACCATGTTGTTGATGAGCGAGCGGGTCAGGCCGTGGCGCGAGCGCGAGTCGCGCTCGTCGTTGGGCCGCTTGACCTCGAGGTTGCCCTCGCCCACCTCGACGGTGATTGGGTTCGGGACGGTGAGCTCGAGCTGGCCCTTGGGGCCCTTCACGAGCACGTCCTGACCCTGCACCGTGACGTCCACACCCGAGGGGATGGAGACCGGAAGTCGTCCGATTCGCGACATGTCAGTGTCTCCTTACCAGACGTAGGCGAGGACTTCCCCACCCACGCCCTTCTCGTGTGCCTGACGGTCGGTCAGCAGACCGGTCGACGTCGACAGGATCGCCACGCCGAGGCCGCCGAGGACCTTGGGCAGGTTGGTCGACTTCGCGTAGACGCGCAGGCCGGGCTTGCTCACGCGGCGGACGCCGGCGATGGAACGCTCCCGGTTGGGGCCGTACTTGAGGTCGATGGTCAGCGTCTGGCCGACCGTCGCCTCCTCGATCTTCCAGGAGGCGATGTAGCCCTCCGCCTGGAGGATCTCGGCGATGTTCTTCTTGAGCTTCGAGTACGGCATGGAGACGACGTCGTGGTGCGCCGAGTTGGCGTTACGCACGCGGGTCAACATGTCCGCGATCGGGTCTGTCATGGTCATGTGGGCTCTCCGCCCTTCCTCACCGGGGTTTCGGCCTCGGGCTCGATGCCCTGCGGCGGATGCCGCCGAAGCCGACCTACGGTGTCAGAGGTGTGTGTGGGTGTGGGGTGGGTCTTACCAGGAGCTCTTGGTGACGCCCGGCAGCTCGCCCGCGTGCGCCATCTCGCGAAGGCAGATGCGGCAGAGGCCGAACTTGCGGTACACCGAGTGCGGGCGACCGCACTTCTGGCAGCGGGTGTACGCGCGGACCTTGAACTTCGGCTTCCGGTTCGCCTTGTTGACGAGAGCGGTCTTGGCCATGTCAGTTCTCCTTGAAGGGGAAGCCCAGCTGCTTGAGCAGCGCGCGACCCTCGTCATCGTTGGTCGCCGTGGTGACCACGGTGATGTCCATGCCACGGACCCGGTCGATGCGGTCCTGGTCGATCTCGTGGAACATGGACTGCTCCGTCAGACCGAAGGTGTAGTTGCCGCGGCCGTCGAACTGCTTCGGCGAGAGACCGCGGAAGTCACGGATGCGCGGGAGGGCGATCGTCACGAGACGGTCGAGGAACTCCCACATGCGGTCGCCACGCAGCGTCGTGTGCGCGCCGATCGGCATCCCCTCACGCAGCTTGAACTGCGCGATGGACTTGCGCGCCCGCGTCACGACCGGCTTCTGGCCGGTGATGGCGGTGAGGTCGCGGACGGCACCCTCGATGAGCTTGCTGTCCTTGGCCGCGTCGCCGACACCCATGTTGACGACGACCTTGACGACACCGGGGACCTGCATGACGTTCGCGTAACCGAACTGCTCGAGCAGGGCGCCCTTGATCTCGTCCTGGTAGCGCGTCTTGAGGCGCGGCTTGGTGATGGTGCTGGTGGTCTCGGTCATCCTCAGAGGTCCTTGTCCGACGTGACCGCGACGCGCACGCGGGCGGCCTTCTGGCGGCCACCGCGCTCGACGGTCTCGACCCGCGTCTTGACGCGCGTCGGCTTCTTCGACTCCGGGTCCACGACGGCCACGTTGCTCACGTGGATCGCGGCCTCGGTGTGGGTCAGGCCACCGGTGCGCGTGCCGCGCGCCGTGGCGCCGGCCTTGACGTGCTTGGTGACGCGGTTGATGCCCTCGACCAGCACGCGCTGGTTCTCGGGGTACACCGCGATGACCTTGCCCTGCTTGCCCCGGTCGCCGCCGTTCTTCTGCGTGCGGCCGGAGATGACCTGGACGAGGTCACCCTTCTTGATCTTCATCTTGGCGGGTGCCTTCTTCGCGTTCGCCATGTTCACAGCACCTCCGGCGCCAGCGAGATGATCTTCATGAACCGCTTGTCGCGCAGCTCGCGGCCGACCGGGCCGAAGATGCGGGTGCCACGGGGGTCACCGTCGGTCTTGAGGATCACGGCGGCGTTCTCGTCGAACTTGATGTACGAACCGTCGGCGCGGCGGCGCTCCTTGACGGTGCGCACGATGACGGCCTTGACGACGTCGCCCTTCTTGACGTTGCCGCCGGGGATGGCGTCCTTGACGGTGGCGACGATGGTGTCACCGATGCCGGCGTACCGACGGCCCGAACCACCGAGAACACGGATGCAAAGGAGCTCCTTCGCACCGGTGTTGTCGGCGACGCGCAGTCGCGACTCCTGCTGAATCACTGTCTAACTCCTGTCGTCGTGCCGGTTCTCACTGGTTGCCCAGCTGAGCCTGGCCGAACGGAAATGGGGGGTGGCTTACTTGGCCTTCTCGAGGATCTCGACGAGACGCCAGTGCTTCGTCGCCGAGAGCGGACGCGTCTCCATGATGAGCACGCGGTCGCCGACGCCGGCCTCGTTCCTCTCGTCGTGCGCCTTCACCTTGCTGGTGCGGCGGATGACCTTGCTGTAGAGCGCGTGCTTGACGCGGTCCTCGACCTCGACGACGACGGTCTTGTCCATCTTGTCGCTGACGACGTAACCCTGGCGGGTCTTGCGGTCGTTGCGCGTCGCGGTCGCCTGGGCGGCCTTGTCCTGCTCGCTCATGCTCCAGCCTCCTCGTCGGCCTTGGCCTTCTTCTTCTCGGCCTTCGCAGCCTTCTTGTCGGCCTTCGCGTCGGCCTTGGAGTCGCTCTCGCTCGCGGCGGCGGGCGCGGCCGGGGCCGAGCCGATGCCGAGCTCGCGCTCGCGCATCTCCGTGTAGATGCGGGCGATGTCCTTCTTGACCGCACGGAGGCGACCGTGGTTGTCCAGCTGGCCCGTGGCCGACTGGAAGCGCAGGTTGAACAGCTCGGCCTTGGCCTTGCTGAGCTCGTCGGCGAGCCTGCTGTCGTCGAGACCGCGCAGCTGCTCGCTGGCCAGGTCCTTGGTTCCGACTGCCATCAGATGTCACCACCCTCTCGCGTGACGAAGCGGCACTTCATGGGGAGCTTGTGCATCGCGAGACGCAGGGCCTCGCGAGCGACCGGCTCGGTGACGCCCGACAGCTCGAACATGATGCGGCCCGGCTTGACGTTGGCGATCCACCACTCCGGCGAACCCTTACCGCTACCCATGCGGGTCTCGGCGGGCTTCTTGGTGAGCGGGCGGTCGGGGTAGATGTTGATCCAGACCTTGCCACCACGCTTCATGTAGCGGGTCATGGCGATACGAGCGGACTCGATCTGACGGTTGGTCACGTAGGCGGGCTCGAGAGCCTGGATGCCGTAGTCACCGAACGCGATCGTCGTCCCACCCTTGGCCGCACCGTGGCGGTTGGGGTGGTGCTGCTTGCGGTGCTTGACACGACGGGGGATCAACATGGTCAGGCCTGCTCATTCTCAGTCGCGGGAGCCGCCGGGGCGGACTCGGTCGCGGCTGCCTCGGGTGCCTGCGCGCCGGCGTTGTCACGCTCGCCACGACGGGCACGGTTCGGGCGGTCGGCGCCGTCACGACGCGGGCCACGCGACGGGCGCGGGGCGGCGGCCTGCTGGGCCGCGAGCTCCTTCGCCGTCATGTCGCCCTTGTAGATCCAGACCTTGACGCCGATGCGGCCGAAGGTCGTGCGCGCCTCGTAGAAGCCGTAGTCGATCTGCGCACGCAGGGTGTGCAGCGGGACGCGGCCCTCGCGGTAGAACTCGGTGCGGCTCATCTCGGCGCCGTTGAGGCGGCCCGAGACCTGCACGCGGATGCCCTTGGCGCCGGCGCGCTGGGCGGACTGCATGCCCTTGCGCATCGCACGACGGAAGGACACACGGGCCGAGAGCTGCTCGGCGATGCCCTGGGCGACGAGCTGGCTGTCGATCTCGGGGTTCTTGACCTCGAGGATGTTCAGCTGGACCTGCTTGCCGGTGAGCTTCTCGAGCTCGCCGCGGATGCGGTCGGCCTCGGCGCCGCGGCGACCGATGACGATGCCGGGGCGGGCGGTGTGGATGTCGACGCGGACACGGTCACGGGTGCGCTCGATCTCGACCTTGGCGATGCCGGCGCGCTCCATGCCCTTCTCCATCAGGCGACGGATGGAGACGTCCTCCTTGACGTAGTCACGGTAACGCTGACCGTCCTTCGTCGAGTCGGCGAACCAGTGGCTCTTGTGGTCGGTCGTGATGCCGAGACGGAAGCCGTGGGGGTTGACCTTCTGACCCATATCAGCGGGCTCCCTTCTTCTCACGCTGGGTGACGACCACGGTGATGTGGCTCGTCCGCTTGTTGATGCGGCCGGCGCGGCCCTGGGCGCGCGGGCGGAACCGCTTCATGGTCGGGCCCTCGTCGACGAACGCCGCCGAGATGACGAGCTCACGCTCGTCGAAGGCGACCGACTCGCGGTCGGCCTTGACGCGGCAGTTGGCGATGGCGCTCTCGAGCACCTTCTGCACCGGGTCGGAGGCCGACTGCGGGGCGAACTGCAGGACCGTGACGGCGTCGGTGGCGGCCTTGCCGCGGATGAGGTCCACGACACGGCGAGCCTTCTGCGGGCTGACGCGCACGTGGCGCGCCGAAGCCTTGGCTTCCATGACTTCTTCCTTGGTCTGGGTCGGGGCGGCCATCAGCGACGACGACCCTTCTTGTCGTCCTTGATGTGACCCTTGAACGTGCGCGTCGGCGCGAACTCACCGAGCTTGTGGCCGACCATCGACTCGGTGACGAACACCGGGACGTGCTTGCGGCCGTCGTGCACGGCGAACGTGTGGCCGAGCATGTCCGGGCTGATGACCGAACGACGCGACCAGGTCTTGATGACGGTCTTGGTGCCCGCTTCGTTCTGGGCGTCCACCTTCTTCTGAAGGTGGTCGTCGATGAAGGGGCCCTTCTTCAGGCTACGAGGCATTCCAAAGGCTCCTTATCAGCGCTTCTTGCCAGTACGACGGCGACGCACGATGAGCTTGTCGCTTTCCTTGTGACCCTTGCGGGTGCGGCCCTCGGCCTGACCCCAGGGGCTGACGGGGTGACGTCCACCGGACGTCTTGCCCTCTCCACCACCGTGCGGGTGGTCGACCGGGTTCATGGCGACACCGCGGACGGTCGGGCGCTTGCCCTTCCAGCGCATGCGGCCGGCCTTGCCCCAGTTGATGTTGCTCTGCTCGGCGTTGCCGACCTCGCCGACGGTGGCGCGGCAGCGCGCGTCGACGTTGCGGATCTCACCGGACGGCATGCGCAGCTGCGCGTAGGGGCCGTCCTTGGCGACGAGCTGCACGCGCGTTCCGGCCGAGCGGGCCACCTTGGCGCCGCCACCCGGCTTCAGCTCGATCGCGTGCACGACCGTACCGACGGGGATGTTGCGCAGCGGCAGGCTGTTGCCCGGCTTGATGTCGGCCGCGGGGCCGTTCTCGATCGGGTCGCCCTGCTTGAGGCGGTTCGGCGCGAGGATGTAGCGCTTCTCGCCGTCGGCGTACTGGACGAGCGCGATGCGCGCGGTGCGGTTGGGGTCGTACTCGATGTGAGCGACCTTGGCCGGCACGCCGTCCTTGTCGTGGCGACGGAAGTCGATGAGGCGGTAGGCACGCTTGTGGCCACCACCGATGTGACGCGTCGTGATGCGACCGGCGTTGTTGCGACCACCGCTCTTGGTGAGCGGACGGACCAGCGACTTCTCCGGCGTGCTGCGCGTGATCTCGACGAAGTCGGCGACCGACGAGCCACGGCGGCCCGGCGTGGTCGGCTTGTACTTGCGGATACCCATGTTCGTTTCCTTACGACTCGTCGAGCTCAGGCGCCGGCGCCGAAGATGTCGATCGTGCCCTCACGGAGGGAGACGATCGCGCGCTTGGTGTCCTTGCGCTTGCCGAGGCCGAAGCGGGTGCGGCGGGTCTTTCCCTGGCGGTTCAGGGTGTGCACCTTGTCGACCTTGACGTCGAAGATCTGCTCGATGGCGATCTTGATCTCGGTCTTGTTCGCGCGGGGGTCGACGAGGAAGGTGTACTTCCCCTCGTCGAGCAGCCCGTACGACTTCTCCGAGACGACCGGCGCGATGAGGATGTCGCGGGGGTCCTTGGTGTGGATGCTCACTTGGAGTCCTCCTTCACGGCGGCGAGGCCGGACTTGTCGGCCTTCACGGGGCCGGCGACGAACGCGTCGAGCGCCGCCTGCGTGAAGACGATGTCGTCGGCGCAGAGCACGTCGTAGGTGTTGAGCTGGTCGGCGACGAGCACGTGCACGTTCTGCAGGTTGCGCACCGACTTCAGCGAGACCTCGTCTCCGCGCGTCAGCACGACGAGCAGGTTCGGGCGCTCGGTGATGCCCGTGAGGGCGGCCAACGCCTGCTTCGACGACGGGGCGTCGCCGGTCACGAGGGCGTCGAGGACGTGGATGCGGCCGAAGCGGGCCCGGTCCGAGAGGGCACCGCGCAGGGCGGCGGCCTTCATCTTCTTGGGGGTGCGCTGGCTGTAGTCGCGCGGCTGAGGGCCGTGGACGACGCCACCGCCGGCGAACTGCGGCGCGCGGGTCGAGCCCTGACGGGCGCGGCCGGTGCCCTTCTGGCGGTAGGGCTTGCGGCCACCGCCACGCACCTCACCGCGGGTCTTCGTGGAGTGCGTGCCCTGACGGGCCGCGGCGAGCTGGGCCACGACGACCTGGTGGATGAGCGGCACGTTCGTCTGGACGTCGAAGATGTCGGCCGGCAGGTTGGGGGTTGTGGTTGCCATGTGGATCATGCACCCTTCGCAGCCGTGCGGATCAGGACGAGGCCACCGCGGGGGCCGGGGACGGCACCCTTGATGAGCAGCAGGCCCTTCTCGGCGTCAACGGCGTGGATCTGGAGGTTCTGGGTCGTCTGGCGGACGCCACCCATGCGACCGGCCATGCGCATGCCCTTGAAGACACGGCCCGGCGTGGAGCAGCCACCGATCGATCCCGGCTTGCGGTGGTTCTTGTGGGCACCGTGCGAGGAGGAGACACCGGCGAAGCCGTGACGCTTCATGACACCGGCGAAGCCCTTGCCCTTGGTCGTGCCCGTGGCGTCGACGCGCTGGCCGGCCTCGAACACCTCGGCCGTGACCTCCTGGCCGAGCTCGTACTCGCCGGCGTCGGACGTGCGCAGCTCGACGAGGTGGCGGCGCGGCGTCACGCCGGCCTTGGCGAAGTGCCCGCTCATGGGCTTGTTCACCTTGCGGGGGTCGATCGCACCGAAGGCGATCTGCACCGCGCCGTAGCCATCGGTCTGCTCGGCACGCACCTGCGTCACGACGCAGGGGCCGGCCTTGACCACGGTCACGGGCACGAGGCGGTTGTCGGCGTCCCAGACCTGGGTCATGCCGAGCTTCTCGCCGAGGACACCCTTGACGGTCTTCTGGGGAACGTTCGTCGCAATGGTCGTCATCTCACCCACCGCCTCAGAGCTTGATCTCGATGTTGACGTCCGCCGGCAGGTCGAGACGCATCAGCGAGTCGACGGCCTTGGGCGTCGGGTCGATGATGTCGATGAGGCGCTTGTGCGTGCGCATCTCGAAGTGCTCGCGGCTGTCCTTGTACTTGTGCGGCGACCGGATGACGACGAAGACGTTCTTCTCCGTCGGCAGGGGAACCGGGCCCACCACGGTCGCGCCAGCGCGTGTCACCGTGTCAACGATCTTCCGGGCCGAGTTGTCGATGACCTCGTGGTCGTACGACTTCAGCCGGATGCGGATCTTCTGTCCCGCCATCTGAAGTTACGTCTCTCTCTCGCCGTACTCTTCCTACCGGTTCCCTTGGCCCTCCGACCCCCGAGGTCGGGCGTGTCGCGCCCGCTCCGCGGCCCGGATCGCGCACCTGAGTGCCGATCCAGGGATGGAGTGCCCGGCCGAACCGGGCTGCCTGCGCTTCCCTCGGGCCTCCCGCGGCGCCCGGGGGCGTGCGGTGCAGTCCTGCAGAGTCCTACGAGGGGTGGCCTCGCCGACATGGGTCAGCGACGCGCGTCAAGCAACCCCGACAGTGTGCCAGAGGGCGCGGGGACGTATCAAATCGTGCGTCCGGCCCCGCTCCCGGATGCCGGGTGGCGGGCGGTCAGCGCGGGTCGAGGAAGGCGGCCAGCGCGGCGACGTACATCGGCACGTCGTGGGCGCCGCACAGCTCGCGGGCGCTGTGCATCGACAGCATCGGGGCACCGAAGTCGACGGTCGTGGCACCGGTGAGCGAGGAGGTCACCGGGCCCACCGTCGACCCGCAGGGCAGGTCGCTGCGGGTGACGAAGGTCTGCACGGGGACACCCGCCTGCTCGCAGGCGAGGCGGAAAGCGGCGGCGCCCACGGCATCCGTCGCGTAGCGCAGGTTGGTGTTGACCTTGAGCACCGGGCCACCGTTCATCGCGATGCGGTGCATCGGCTCGTGGCGGTCGGCGTAGTTCGGGTGGGTCGCGTGCGCCATGTCGCCCGAGGCGATGACGGTGGCCGCGAGGGCGCGCCAGTAGTCCTCGCGCGTGCCCCCGCCGGCGGTGACGATGCGCTCGAGCACGGAGGGCAGCAGGGTCGAGGTCGCACCGCGCTCGCTGGTGCTGCCGATCTCCTCGTGGTCGAAGAGCACGAGCACCGGCACGTGGGCGGGCTCGGACGCCGCGGCCCGCAGCAGCGCCCGCGTGCCCGCGTACGAGGTGGCGAGGTTGTCCAGCCGCGGGGCGGCGACGAGCTCACGCTCCAGGCCGATGCGGGCGGAGGGCTGCACGGGGTGGGTCATGACGTCGTAGGACAGGACGTCCTCGCGCTCGGCGCCGACCTGCTCGGCCAGGTAGGCGGTGACGTCGCCCGGCGCCTCCCCCAGCCCCCACAGCGGCACCATGTGCTGCTGACGGTTGAGCGAGAGCTCGTCGTTCTGGGTGCGGTCGAGGTGGATCGCCAGCTGGGCCACCCGCAGCAGCGGGTCGCGGTCGTGGAAGAGCCGGGTCGTCACCCCGTCGGCCGTGCGCACCGCGACCCGACCGGCGAGGCCGAGGTCGCGGTCGAGCCACGAGTTGAGGATCAGGCCACCGTAGGGCTCGACGGCGAGCATCTGCCAGCCGGCCTTGACGTGGTCGGCGTGCGGCTTGAGGCGCAGGTTGGGGCTGTCGGTGTGCGCGCCGACGACCCGGAAGCCGGCGGCCGGCCCGGCCCCGGCGGCGTGCGTCCCACGGGTGTCCCAGGCGATGAGCGAGCCGCCACGCAGCAGCAGGTGGGCCCCGGGCGCGGTCGGGAAGGGCTCGCGCTCGTCGAGCCGCACGAACCCCTCGGCCTCGAGGCGGGCCGCCGCCTGCTCGCACGCGTGGAACGGGGTCGGTGAGGCGTCGACGTAGTCGATGAGACCCTGCGCCTCGGTGTCGGAGTCGAAGCGGGGAGCGGAGCCGTCAGCCATGCGGGCGACCCTACCCACGCCCCCTGGGACGCCTGCGGGTGGCACCATGCCTCGATGCGACGCTCCGAGCTGGACGACACCCTCACCGGCCTGGCCTCCCGCGACCCGGAGGTGCGGGACGGTCGGGCGCTGCCGACGCTGCTCGCGGCGGTGCAGGCCGGCCTCGACGCCGACGACGCGGCCCACGTGGCGGCCGTGGCCCTGGAGCGGCTCGACCACCCCGAGACGCAGGCGCGCACGTTCGCACCGCTCGTCATCGCCGCCCTCGTGGAGTCGGGTCGCTTCGACCCGACGTGGTGGCACCGCGTCGCGCGGTGGTGGGTCGGGGAGCACGACCTGCGCGGCCACGACGACGGCCTGGGCTGGCTGCACGCCGTGGCCCACGGCGCCGACCTCGTCGCGACGTGTGCGGCCGCCCGGGTCGTCGACCCCGGCGACCTGCTCGACGCCACGGTCGCGCGGTGCATCGAGCCGACCGACACCGTGTGGCGCGACCAGGAGGACGACCGCGTCGCCCACGCGCTCGTGCAGGTCGTGGCCCACCCGGACCTCACCGCCGACCGGCTCGTCGCGGGCCTGTCCCCCGTCCGCCGGATGTTCGAGAGCGGTGAGCCCGGCCCGGTCCCGGCGCCGGCGACCAACACGATGCACGTGCTGCGCTCCCTCGTCGTGGCCCTCGGTCAGCAGCCCCTCTGGGACGACGAGCCGGTGCGGGTGCCGCTCGCCGACGTCGCCGTGGCGGAGGCCTGCTCGCTGCTCGCTCTCGTCACGCCGTGGTCCTGGCGCCCGGCCTGACGGCGGACCCGGCGGCGGACGACGCGGACTCGGCGGCCGCGAGGTCGGACTTCCAGACCCGGAACGACTCCTCGGTGCGGCCGCGACGCCAGTAGCCCGAGATCGACGCGTCGGCGCGGGGCACCGCCCGCTCGCGCAGCAGGTACGGCCGGATGCCGTGCATGACCGTGCGCGCCTCACCGTGCACGAAGGCGTGCACCCGGCCGTCGCGCCAGGGCAGAGCGCGCACGGCGCTGACGAGGGCCCGCTCACGCGGGCGCCCGCCCGGCTCGTCGGTGTCGTCGCTCGCGGGGTGCGAGGTGATGCTGTCGTTGAGCCAGATGACCTCGAGGCCGTCGGGCGCGCCGAGCTCGACCTCGTGCTCACGGTGCGGCACCTCGAGCACGGCGTATCCCACGGCGTCCGCAGGCAGGGCCTGGACCGCGGCGCGGATGGCGGGCAGGGCCGACTCGTCGCCGACGAGCAGGTGCCAGTCCGCGGTGGGGTCGGGCCGGTAGCCGCCGCCGGGGCCACGGGCCTCGAGGCGGTCACCGGGCCGGGCGCGGGCGGCCCAGGGACCGGCCACGCCCTCGTCGCCGTGCACGACGAACTCGACGGCGACCGTGCCGGCGGCGACGTCGGGGTCGAGGGCGGTGTAGGTGCGCACGACCGGCTCGTCGCCGTCCCCCGCCCCGGCGAAGACGAGCTTGACGTAACGGTCGGTGTCGGCGCTGCCCTCGAAGGCCGACAGGTCCTCGCTCGCGAACTCGACCCGCACCATTCCCGGGCTCACCGGTGAGGTGGTGGTGACGGTCAGGGCGGTGGTGCCGGGCACGGTGGTCCTCACGGGTCTGCGGTCACCCCCGAGGCGGCCGGTAAGGCGACCCTAACAAACGACCCGGGCACTCTCCCCCACCCCGGTCTGCGCGCGATCCCGCCCCGGCCGACGTCGTCCGGGTGGATCATCAGGCATGGGCGACGACGGTGACCGGCAGGCGGGTGTGGCGCGACTCTTCGACCAGCTGGCCGAGGTCTACGACCAGGGCGGGGTGCCGTTCTTCCGGCCGATCGCCGGGCGGCTGGTCGCGCTGCTGGCGCCGCAGCCCGGCGAAGAGGCCCTCGACGTCGGCTGTGGACGCGGAGCGGTGACCCTCCGACTGTGCGACGCGGTCGCACCCGGGGGCCGCGTGGTCGGCGTCGACCTGTCGGCCGCCATGGTCGAGCTGCTGCGTCGGGATGCCTCCCGGAGCGGTGTGACCGACCTCGACCTGCTCGTCGGTGATGCCGCCGACGTCGGTCTGGCGCCGTCGAGCTTCGACCTCGTCACGGCCTCGTTGGTGCTCTTCTTCAGCCCCGACCCCGCCGCCACGCTGACGCAGTGGGTGTCGCTGCTGAAGCCGGGAGGACGCATCGGCCTCACCACGTTCGGTGGGCGCGACGCCGTCTGGAGCGAGGTCGACGACCTCTTCACGCCCCACCTGCCGCCGGCCCTGCTCGACCCGCGGACCACGGGAGTGGACAGCCCCTTCGCGAGCACCGCCGGCCTCGAGGCCCTCGTCGTGCGCTGTGGCGCCGCCACCGTGCGGTCACGGCTCGAGCGCGTGGAGCTCACACTGCCGGACGCCGCCGCGTGGCGGGCGTGGACGATGAGCGTCGGTCAGCGGGCGATGTGGGCCGCCGTGCCGGAGACGGAGCGGGAGTCGCTCTTCGCCGCGGCCACCACGCTGCTCGAGCGGGCGCGCGGCGGGGACGGCCTGATCCGGCTCGGCCAGGACGTGCGCTACACGGTGGCGTCCCGCTGAGGCGACCGACCGGCATCCGGCCCGGGCGACCGCCCCACCGCTCGGGCACGCGGAAGGGCCCGCCCCGCCGAAGCGGAACGGGCCCTGCCGATGGTGCTGGTGCCGACCCGAGGGCCGGCTCAGATCACTTGAGGATCTTGGTGACGCGACCGGCGCCGACCGTACGGCCACCCTCACGGATGGCGAACTTGAGGCCGTCCTCCATGGCGATGGGCTGGATCAGCTCGACGACCATGTCGGTGTTGTCACCGGGCATGACCATCTCGGTGCCCTCGGGCAGGTGCACGACACCCGTGACGTCCGTCGTACGGAAGTAGAACTGCGGACGGTAGTTGTCGTAGAACGGCGTGTGACGGCCGCCCTCGTCCTTGCTCAGGATGTAGACCTGCGCCTCGAAGTCCGTGTGCGGGGTGATCGAACCCGGCTTGACGATGACCTGGCCGCGCTCGACGTCCTCGCGCTTCGTGCCACGGAGCAGGAGACCGACGTTCTCACCGGCACGACCCTCGTCGAGCAGCTTGCGGAACATCTCGACACCGGTGACGGTCGTCTTGGCCGGCGGGCCGGTGTGGATGCCGACGATCTCGATCTCCTCGTTGACCTTGAGGACACCGCGCTCGATGCGGCCGGTCACGACGGTGCCACGACCGGTGATCGTGAAGACGTCCTCGACGGGCATGAGGAACGGCTTGTCGATGTCGCGCTCGGGCTCCGGGATGGCCGTGTCGACGGCGTCCATGAGGTCGAGGACCGACTGGCCCCACTCGGCGTCGCCCTCGAGGGCCTTGAGCGCCGAGACCTTGACGACGGGGAGGTCGTCACCGGGGAACTCGTACTGCGAGAGGAGCTCACGGACCTCCATCTCGACGAGCTCGAGGATCTCCTCGTCGTCGACCATGTCGGCCTTGTTGAGCGCCACGACGATGTAGGGGACGCCGACCTGGCGGGCCAGGAGGACGTGCTCCTTCGTCTGCGGCATGGGACCGTCGGTGGCGGCAACCACGAGGATCGCGCCGTCCATCTGGGCCGCACCGGTGATCATGTTCTTCACGTAGTCGGCGTGGCCGGGGCAGTCGACGTGCGCGTAGTGACGACCCTCGGTCTGGTACTCGATGTGAGCGATCGAGATCGTGATGCCGCGCTGGCGCTCCTCGGGGGCCTTGTCGATGTCCTCGAACGCGAACTGGGGGTTCAGGTCGGGGTACTTGTCGTGCAGAACCTTGGAAATCGCAGCCGTCAGCGTCGTCTTGCCGTGGTCGATGTGACCGATGGTGCCGATGTTGACGTGCGGCTTGGTCCGCTCGAACTTTGCCTTCGCCACTGTGGGTCCTCCTCAGGACTTATGTGTGTGGTGCCGTACGACCAGGGCAGGACGTGGCGGCTGTGGGTGGATTCCGATGGAAGAGACTACGGGATGTCCCGCAGTCACTCGCCCCGGGTCTTCTTGATGATCTCCTCGGCGACCGCCTTGGGGACCTCTGCGTAGGAGTCGAACTCCATCGAGTAGTTGGCGCGTCCCTGGGTCTTGGACCGCAAGTCGCCGACGTACCCGAACATCTCCGACAGCGGGACGAGGCCCTTGACGACCTTGGCGCCGCTGATGTCCTCCATGGCCTGGATCTGGCCACGGCGGGAGTTGATGTCACCGATGACGTCGCCCATGTAGTCCTCGGGCGTACGGACCTCGACGGCCATCATCGGCTCGAGCAGCACGGGGTCGGCCTTGCGGATGGCCTCCTTGAGGACCATCGAGCCGGCGATCTTGAACGCCATCTCCGAGGAGTCGACGTCGTGGTAGCCACCGTCGACGAGCGTGGCCTTGATGCCCACGAGGGGGTAGCCGGCCAGCACGCCGTACTGCATGGCGTCCTGGATGCCGGCGTCGACCGACGGGATGTACTCGCGCGGCACGCGGCCACCGGTGACGGCGTTGACGAACTCGTACATCGAGCCGTCCTCGGTCTCACCCAGCGGCTCGAAGCTGACCTGGACCTTGGCGAACTGGCCCGAGCCACCGGTCTGCTTCTTGTGGGTGTAGTCGTACTTGAGGACGGGACGACGGATCGTCTCGCGGTAGGCCACCTGCGGCTTGCCGACGTTGGCCTCGACCTTGAACTCGCGCTTCATGCGGTCGACGAGGATGTCGAGGTGCAGCTCGCCCATGCCGGCGATGATCGTCTGGCCGGTGTCCTCGTCGTGGTGCACCTGGAAGGTGGGGTCCTCGGCCGAGAGCTTCTGGATGGCCGTGCCCAGCTTCTCCTGGTCGCCCTTCGTCTTGGGCTCGATGGCGACCTGGATGACGGGGTCGGGGAAGGTCATCGACTCGAGCACGATCTGCTCGTTGACGTCCGACAGCGTGTCGCCCGTCGTCGTGTCCTTGAGGCCGATGGCCGCGTAGATGTGGCCGGCCATGGCGTCCTCGACCGGGTTCTCCTTGTTGGCGTGCATCTGGAAGAGCTTCCCGATGCGCTCCTTGCGACCCTTCGTCGAGTTCACGACGCTCGTGCCCGAGCTGATGTGGCCCGAGTACACGCGGATGAAGGTCAGCGTGCCGAAGAACGGGTGCGTCGCGACCTTGAAGGCGAGGGCCGAGAACGGCTCGTCCTTGCTCGGCTTGCGCGTCAGCTCGACCTCCTCGTTGCCCGGCTTGTGGCCGATCATCGGGGGGACGTCGAGCGGGCTCGGCAGGTAGTCGACGACGGCGTCGAGCATCGGCTGCACGCCGCGGTTCTTGAAGGCGGAGCCACAGAACACCGGGTAGAGGTCGGAGTTGACCGTGAGCTTGCGGATACCCGCCTTGAGCTCGTCGGTCGTGAGCTCCTCGCCACCGAGGTACTTCTCCATGAGCTCGTCGTCGGCCTCGGCGACGCGCTCGACGAGGGCCGTGCGGTACTCCTCGGCCTTGGCCAGCATGTCGGCGGGGATCTCGGCGATCTCGTACTTGGCACCCATGGTCACGTCGCCCTTGGCGTCGCCGGGCCACACGAGGGCACGCATGTAGAGCAGGTCGATGACGCCGAGGAAGTCGTTCTCGGCACCGATCGGCAGCTGCATGACGAGCGGCTCCGCACCGAGGCGGTCCTTGATCGTCTGCACCGTGAAGTAGAAGTCCGCGCCGAGCTTGTCCATCTTGTTGACGAAGCAGATGCGCGGCACGTCGTACTTGTCGGCCTGGCGCCACACCGTCTCGGACTGCGGCTCGACACCCTCCTTGCCGTCGAACACCGCGACGGCACCGTCGAGGACGCGCAGCGAGCGCTCCACCTCGACCGTGAAGTCGACGTGCCCGGGGGTGTCGATGATGTTGATCTGGGTGCCCTCCCAGAAGGAGGTCACGGCGGCAGACGTGATCGTGATGCCGCGCTCCTTCTCCTGCTCCATCCAGTCGGTCGTCGACGCACCGTCGTGGGTCTCACCGATCTTGTGGTTGACACCGGTGTAGAAGAGGATGCGCTCCGTCACCGTGGTCTTGCCAGCGTCGATGTGCGCCATGATGCCGATGTTGCGGACCTTCTTGAGGTCCGTCAGGACGTCGAGTGCCACTTGAGGTTTCTCGTCTCAGTCGTCGTGGAGTGTTCTGGGTCCCGGGCGGATGCCGGTGAGCGGGCTCACCGGCATCCGTCCCGGACCGCCGGGGTCACCAGCGGTAGTGCGCGAAGGCCTTGTTCGACTCGGCCATCTTGTGGGTGTCCTCACGGCGCTTGACCGCGGCACCGAGGCCGTTGCTCGCGTCGAGGATCTCGTTCATGAGGCGCTCGGTCATCGTCTTCTCGCGACGCTGCCGCGAGTAGCCGACGAGCCAGCGCAGCGCGAGGGTCGTCGAGCGGTTCGGCTTGACCTCGATCGGCACCTGGTAGGTCGCGCCACCGACGCGGCGGCTCTTGACCTCCATGGCCGGCTTGACGTTGTCGAGCGCACGCTTCAGCGAGGCGACGGGGTCGGTGCCGGTCTTCGCGCGGACGCCCTCGAGGGCGCCGTAGACGATGGTCTCGGCGATCGACTTCTTGCCGTCGAGCAGGATCTTGTTGACGAGCTGCGTGACCAGCGGGCTGCTGTAGACCGGGTCGACGACGAGCGCGCGCTTCGGAGCGGGTCCCTTACGAGGCATATCAGCGCTTCTCCTTCTTGGCGCCGTACAGGCTGCGGGCCTGCTTGCGGTTCTTCACGCCCTGCGTGTCGAGCGTGCCGCGGACGATCTTGTAGCGGACACCCGGGAGGTCCTTCACACGACCGCCACGCACGAGCACGATCGAGTGCTCCTGCAGGTTGTGGCCGACGCCGGGGATGTAGGCCGTGACCTCCATGCCGCTGGACAGGCGCACGCGGGCGACCTTGCGCAGCGCCGAGTTCGGCTTCTTGGGGGTGGTGGTGTACACGCGGGTGCACACGCCGCGGCGCTGGGGCGAACCCTTGAGCGCCGGGGTCTTGGCCTTCGTGGCCTTGTCCTGGCGGCCCTTGCGGACCAGCTGGTTGATGGTAGGCAACCTGACTCCGTATGTGTTGCGGTCGGTCGGTCGTCCGGATGGACGGCTCCTTGGCTGTTCGGCGCGACCCCCGAGGTCGGGTGTGTCGCGGCCGGTGCTCTCCCCTGCACTCCCACGTCCGTGAGGACGGGACGCCCGGCGAGAGGTGTGCCCCGGCTGCGGTGATGTCGTCTGCCGCGAGGCGGTCGGACAGGGCACCGTGGTGGCCGTGGGCGCATGACTGAGGGCGTGCCTCAGACACAGTGTTCAAGCGTACCGGCGGGCCTGTCGGCCACCAAATCGGTCATGGGCCGCCACCGGGGTCGCGATCGGCCCGGACCACGCCTTCACCGCCGTCACCCCCTGCACAACGCACGAGGATGCCGTTCCATGCCCGTCGGGCGGCAAAGGGCGGCAACGGGCGGTGGTGCGGCTCAGCCGAGGCGCCAGTCGCCCGCGTACATGTGCAGGACGGGCAGGCCGAGCTTCTCGCGGGCCTTGGAGGCCCAGTCGGTGTGGAAGGTGTCCTCGACGGCGTGCGGCTCGGTGACGACGACGACCTCGCGGGCGCCGAGGCGGCCGACCTCCTCGAGCAGGGTCGGCATCGGGTCGTCCGCGGTGATCTCACCGGTGGCGGCGACGTCGTGCGACGCGAACTCGGCGAGGGTCGTGGCGAGCGCCTGCTCGGCGTCGGCGTGCGCCTCCTGCCGGTCGACGGGGCGCAGGCTGTCGAGGGCCTCGCGCATCTCGAAGAGGCTGAGGTGGTCGAGGAAGCTCGAGAGCACGTGTCGGTCGGTGTCGGCCGGGACGAGGACGCGGTAGGTCGCCTCCTCCTGCTGGTGCAGGGAGACGATGCGCTCGACGTCGACGGGCTTGAGGGCCTCCTCCGTCAGCACGATGACCGTGGGGGCGGCGGACGCGGGCTCGCTCATGCGCTCACCCTAGTCGTGCCGCCGCCCACCACCGGGACCGGTGGTGGGCGACGGGTGGGACGGCGCCGTGCGCTGTGAGGGGGTCAGCGCGTCAGCGCAGGGCCTCCTGCATCTGACGGGCGGTGACCGGGGTGGCGGCGCCGTTGTAGACGGCGTTCGTCACGACGGTCCACGCGGCCCGCGGCCAGGTGCGGAAGGTGATGTGGCCGCCGGCGATCGTCGCCTGGCCCTTGCCGACCGTGAAGGTGGCGATGTTCGCCGCTCCCCCGATGGCCTCGCTGCCGCGGGCGTAGCCGCTGACGAGCAGGTCGTCCTGGTCGGGGTAGCGCGAGGCCACCTGCGCGTCGCCGGTGACGGTGAACGCCGGGTCGTTGTTGAACCACACCGGCCACGACGACGGCATCCCCCACGCGGCCGGCACCTTCGTGTCGAACGTCTGCGCGAGCAGGGCGCCGGGCGCCGTGAAGGTGTTGCGGTCGGTCGGCGTGACGTTGGTGACCGGCAGCGACATCGCCGAGGCGGCCGTCAGCGACGAGCTGCCGAGCGCGACGAGGTTGCCGCCGCCCTCGACGAACGCCTTGAGCTTCGCCGGGCCGTCGGGCACACCACGGGCCCAGTGGAACTCCTCCGGGTAGCGCGCCGGGTCCAGGCCCGTCGTGATCGACGTCGCCGAGATGCCGGGGGCGAGCACGACGGTGTCGAACTGGCCGGCGAGGTCGGCGTAGTCGTCGGCCTCGATGACCTGCACGTCGACGCCGTACTGCTCCATCATCCAGCGCAGCCAGCCGCCGGGCATGTTGTTCGCGCCGCGCACGAGGCCGACGCGGGTCGTCGCCTCGAGCTTGATGCCGCGCACCTGCGGGGCGGCGGCGAGACCGTAGACCGGCAGCCCGGTCTCGGCGCTCGCGGCCTGCAGCGCCGCACGGGCGCCGTCGGCGCTCGCGGGCACGAGCAGCGCGCCGGGCGGCAGGGTACGGCCGAGCACGGGGACCCGCGCCGACGCGCGGTACATCGGCACACCGGCATCCTCGAGCCTCGTGATGACCTTGCCGAGGCCGTACGACGTCGGGCTGACGACGTAGGCGGCGGCCGCCTGCGCCTCGGTCGGGAAGACGGGGGCGGCGGGCGTGATCTGCGTGACCGCGGTGGTGGGGGCGGTGAACTCGTCCTCCACCGACGCGACCGAGACGCCCATGAGCAGACCGAGGTTGTCGGTGGTCTCGCTGTACGGGAGGATCAGCGGGCACGTGCTGCACTTGCGCGCGTTGTCCGGGTAGACGTCGACGCGCAGCAGCTGGTCGACCCAGCGGCCGAGCGGCTGGTTGGTGCGCAGGACGTAGCTGCCCTTGGGGTAGCGCACTCCATCGGCGGTGAACGCCGCGGTCGAGGCCTCGATGCGCACCTTGCCCGTCTCGAAGATCTTCATCATGTCGTAGAGGGCGTAGGGGTCACGCTGGTTGGCCGAGACGACGTAGGCGTACGGGCCGCCCTCGTAGCTCTCGCTGTTCGCGTTGACCTGGTAGGCGTTGCGGTACAGCCACTCCTGCGGGTTGCCGGCCACGGTCTCGAGGCCCGAGTACGCGGCGGTCTTGGCGTACTCGACGGTCTGCGCGGGCGTCCAGGTGTTGCTGTCGTAGGCGAGCGGGGCACGCAGCGTCGCCTTGGCCGGCGGCAGGATGCTGTCGGCCGTGTAGTTCAGCCAGAGGTTCGGGCCGAGGCTGGCGATCTCCGTGAGCCACGTCGTCGTGCCCTGGAAGGTGCTGTAGCCCATGACGTCGGCGTTCCACATGATGCCGTAGGCGTCGTCGGTGGCAGCGCCCTTCTTGCCGCCCGCGATGAGGTCGCGGTTGGCCTCCTGGCCGATGGCGTTGGCCGAGCTGACGGTGAGCGGGTCGAGCACCGGGCTCATCGGCTCGTCCCACGGGGGCGACCAGATGCGGGGGCTGGTCGTGCCGGCGCCGTGCATGTAGTGCTGCACGACGGGGCGGTACTTCTGCTCGAGGCCGAGGCGGATCTTCGACTCCGCCTGGGTGAACATGAACCAGTCGCGGTTGTTGTCGTGCCCGACGTACTTCTGGTAAAGGTCGGGGTAGATGCGCGCGAAGTCGGTGCCCGTCGTCGCGTTGAAGTAGTTGTTGATCTTGTTCGTGCCGTCGGGGTTCTGCGAGGGCACGACGAGCACGATCATCGAGCCGAGCACCTTCTCGGTGTAGTCCGAGCGCTCGGTGGCGAAGCGGTGCACGACGTCGACGACGGCCTGGGTGTTCATCACCTCGGTCGAGTGGATGCCGGCCTCCATGTAGTAGACCGGCACGCTCTGCTTCGCGAGGTCGCGGGCGTAGTCGTCGCGCGACATGCCGGCGGCCGCCGCCTCCTGCGTCATGCGGGCGGGGTCGGCGAGGCGGGCGTTGATGTCGAGGATCTGCGGCAGCCGCGCGAGGTTGGCCTCGCTGCCGAGCCGCACGACGGGGAACTCCTCGCCCTCCGTCGTCGTGCCGACGACCTCGTAGTCGACCTCGGGGGAGGCCGTGGCGAGGTCGCTGAGGTAGGCCTTGATGCGGTCGAACTCGGCCAGCTTGCCCTCGGTGCCCATGGCGAAGCCGAAGAACTCGGCGGGCGTGGGCACGTCGACCTTGGGCGCGTCGGTGGCCGCGACGAAGGCGCTGCCGGATGCCGTGGTGTTCCCGCCGCTCTGGCCGGGGGCGCCCCCGGTGCCGAGGGTGAGCGCGGCGGTGACCGCGACGGCCGAGGCGATGGTGAGCGTGCGGCGGGCGAGCGAGCGGCGTGAGGTGCGGGGGGCGCTCGGGGTGCTGCTGGGTGGTGGTTCGGGGGTGGGCACGGGGGTCCTTCCGTTCGGCGAAACGGCGACTGCGCCGGCCGGTCGGCCGGAGAAGGCTCACCCTCGCGAGGGGGTCGGGGGGCGGCAACCCGAAGTGGTGCGGTGGCCGCGATGCGAGACGGATTGCGGCACAGCCGGGTTCGCGGGGGCCATTCGTCTCGCCGGATGCCGGGTGGCCGGTTAGCGTCGAGGTGGGCCCGACGACGACGAGGGCCTTGGGACGGGTGCGAGGGGGTGGCGCGTCGTGTCGCGCATCGACGCCGTGGACCGGCAGATCCTGACCGAGCTCGTGGGCGACGCGCGCGTGTCGATGCGCGACCTCGCGGCGCGGGTGCACGTGTCGCGGGCCAACGCCTACGCCCGGGTGCGGCGACTGATCGACGACGGCGTCATCGAGCGCTTCACGGCGCAGGTCGCGCCCGAGGAGGTCGGGCTCGGCACGACGGCGTACGTGTCGATGCGCATCCAGCAGAACTCGTGGCAGGCCGTGGCCGACCACCTGTCGGGGGTCCCGGGTGTCGAACACATCGCGCTCTGCTCGGGCGACTTCGACGTCGTGGCGCTGGTGCGCACCCGCGACACGAGCCACCTGCGCGACCTCGTGCTCGAGGACATCCGCGCGGTGCCGGGCGTCGTGACGACGCGGACGGTCGTCGTGCTCGACGAGGTGCGGCCGGTGTTCGGTGTGGGTGGGGCGGCCACTGCTATGGCTAACGGAGCGGAGCCCGCGCCCGGCTCGTGACGGTGATCGTCACTCCCCCGCCGATGCCCTCGAGCGCCCAGCCCGTCATCGGCAGCTCGGCCCGGCCGGTGAGGGTGACGACGGCGGTCTCCCCGTCGGGAGTGGTCCAACCTCGACCGAGCCTTCGGCGAGGCAGGGCTCACGTTCTCCCGCACCGAGGCAGTCCGCGTGGCGCGTGCCGACAACGAGGTCGGACAGTCCTCGGCCTATCGTGCCGTCGCCGAACTCGTCTCGCGCCGAGTCCTTCGGCACGTCAAGACCGTGCCCTCGGACCCCAGCGACCGGCTCCGCATCGACCGGGACCGCGCCGAGGCCCAGGGTCTGCCCTTGTGGTACTCCCCAACCCTGCCGATCCCGACCGCCAAGCCGGACGCCTCCCGCCCGTTCTGAGCGACCCCGTATCAGGCTGACGTTCGGACGCGCCCCCTCTCCGTCCCCTCCACGACCACTTGAGAATGGGCGTCCCCTTTGGGCGTTCCGAGCCGCCTTGCCCGAGCCGAATCCCTCTGGGGCACAGGGCCTCTCTCTCATTCTCACCGGTCTGTTTCCCAAGGTGGAGAGCCTGAGAATCCGCCCGCTCCCTCAACGCCTCATAGCCCCCACAACGCGCCCAGCCCGCACCGGGCGCACCCAACAAGAAAGGCACCACCCCACCATGTCCTACTTCCACACCCCCGTCGAAGTCCTCCGAGTCAACGCTGACATGGCCGCGGCCCTAGACGCCGTCAATGCCGCTAACGTCGCACGGTTCGCCGCAAGCGAGCGCCAGAGCGAACTGCTTCACGCTGCCTACGACCTCGCCAACGAGCGCGGAACAGACCTTAAGACGCTCGCCGGAACGGGCGCCCTCGTCGACCTCCGAGCCGCAGAGAGGGCCTACACCTCAGCCGACGCCGCCGTCGACCGCGCCGAGCGGTCCGCCGACGAGGTCTTCGCCCGAGACGACGTCCGCCAGAGCCTCGTCCGCGCCGCATCCCGCTACTACCTCGACGCTCAGAGCCGCGCCGAGACCGGCCTCGACATCGCTCTCGCAGCCCTTACCGAGCGCCAGAGCGTCGAAGCAATGGCGCGCGTCGGGCTTGGTTCCCACCCCTACTTCGGGAACCGGCTGAACCCCATGGGCCTTGGCTCGGTCGTCGACGCCTTCACGACCTACGTCCGGATCGTCCCCGTCGACGCCGTCCGCGCCACCGCGGAAGGGAAGTGATCGACGATGTCGTCCGCATCCGACGCCGAAGTCCGCGCCGCCATCGTCGCAGTCCTCGGCCCCGAGACCGGCCGATTGCCCCTCCCCTTGAGCCAGTACACGTGGACGGAGCGCGTCGTCGCCGAGGTCGAGCGCAGCTCGCCCGTCACCCGCAGGACCATCGCCGTCGAGGACGACCCGACAGTCCTAACCCGTCACAGCGAGCAACTCAACGGAATCGCCGAGGTTGTGGACCGCGTAACCAGCGTGCACGGCCTGCCGAGGACGTGGTCCGACTTCCTCACTGAGGTCGAGGCCGAGCTCGCCCATGCCAAGCCCGCGTCTGACGACGCCGCGGCACCCGCGCCCGCACGTTCGACGCCGAAGCCGTGGCCCGCGAAGCCATGGGCACCTGACCCATCCTCCGAAGGGCTCGCCCGCAGGCTCCCGCGGCCGGACGAGCCCGCGCGGCATCAGCGCCCCGTAACTCCGCCTTCTCCTCGTTCACTCCCCGCGCCGCGTCTCCGTCGACGCGGGCGCCGAACCCCTACACAAAGGAACCCAACTCATGTCCCGCACGTATCGCCGACGCTCCAACTACGACGATCCCTTCGCTCCGCGGTATGCGCCCTACTCAGACCGCGCCTTCCTCCGACGCCGTTACGCTCACGTCGCCGACGCAACCCTGATGCGAAGCCGCTACGCGCACACAATGGCACCCCACAACACCGAAACCACCCGGCAATCGAAGGCCATTTGAGCGACTCCCCCGAGCAGGGCCGACTACTCAGGGGTCTTCTTCTGTCGCTTGGTCTTTGGCCCGGCAATACCATCAAGGACCCTTGATGCCAACGGATGCTTAAGGATTGCCAGCAGGCCAAGGACATCAAGAAGATTCGAAGCCAGCGCGTACAACTCGGGGTCAGTCAAGTAGATCTGCGCAGATCCAAGCACCATCATCACCGCCACCCAGATTTGCAGGGCCAGGCGCTGCCGATTTACCTCAGCGGGATCGGTCTTGAAGAAAGCAGCGCCCTCGGTCTGCTCAGGGGTGATGGGATTCCTTGCGAGCTCGACGAGCCCGCGCACAAGCGATGCTGGAGCAACTCGGGGGTAGGCCCCGGAGAGAGCAAGCGCCGCATTGGCGATGTCTGCGTAGAGGTCAGCCGCGCCTCGCGCAATGGCCCGCTCGTCGAGCCCCGCGGCGAAGCGAGGGGTCGCGCCACTGAACATGTCGCGCTGCCAGTCCGGCACCAGCGGCTTCTGGAACAACTGTCGCTGCCAGTCCGGCACCAGCGGCTTCTGGAACAACTGTCGCTGCCAGTCCGGCACCAGCGGCTTCTGGAACAACTGTCGCTGCCAGTCCGGCACCAGCGGCTTCTGGAACAACTGACGCTGCCAGTCCGGCACCAGCGGCTTCTGGAACAACTGACGCTGCCAGTCCGGCACCAGCGGCTTCTGGAACAACTGACGCTGCCAGTCCGGCACCAGCGGCTTCTGGAACAACTGACGCTGCCAGTCCGGCACCAGCGGCTTCTGGAACAACTGACGCTGCCAGTCCGGCACCAGCGGCTTCTGGAACAACTGACGCTGCCAGTCCGGCACCAGCGGCTTCTGGAACAACTGACGCTGCCAGTCCGGCACCAGCGGCTTCTGGAACAACTGACGCTGCCAGTCCGGCACCAGCGGCTTCTGGAACAACTGACGCTGCCAGTCCGGCACCAGCGGCTTCTGGAACAACTGACGCTGCCAGTCCGGCACCAGCGGCTTCTGGAACAACTGACGCTGCCAGTCCGGCACCAGCCGGATCTGAAACAACTCGCGTTGCCAGTCCTTGCTCGTCACACCCAAGGCCTGCCGCGGCCAGTCCTTGGGGGCGCCGCGTCCTGAGCCGCTGTGTTCCGTAGTCATCTCGTCCGCCCATTCCGACGTTCTCTCTGTTCAAGATCATGCACGACATCGATAGGAGGGTGACCCAACCCGCACATCGTGTCGGCCGGTAACGCCGCAGCCTCCCCCTTCGCCAGGACCGCGTCGAGCAACCCCTCCCGTACCCCCTCCCCCAGGGGCTCCCTCCCTATCGGTCCGCTCAGCAAGACGGGGTGCCTGCTAGCAGGCCTCCTGATTTCCCAACCCTTCAACGCAAAGAATCGAGCTTTCATGAGTACAAATGCGAACCGCGACGACCCTTTCCAGCCTCCCCACGTCGCCGACTCCCTATCGACAGCGCAAGACACAGAAACTGATCCGCTATCCGCGTGGAGCCTTCCCGAGCATTGGGGTGACGAGGCCCGAGATTCGTTCGCCGAGGTATTGGCCCACATGCCTAACATCGAAGGTCCGGACCTCAATGCCGCGCTCCAAGCCACGGAGATGGTGGACACCGCTACGCGACTAGACCGCGTGGCACGCACCGCCCACTACATGACCAAAGGCTCTGCCGGACAAGACGTCCTCCACCCGGCGGCGGCAGAGGCTCGCCTCAACCGCACTGCGGCCTCGGCTATCTTCGCGCGGCTCAACGGCGTCGCCCACGGCGCCCTCACTGCCAGCGATCGAGTACGCATGGCGGCACGTGTCCGGTGGAGCGGCGGCCACCGATGACGAGACGTCCGCCATCGAATCCAAGTGCCCAGAGTGTTGGCGCCGCCTCAATTGACGTCCCCGGCCCCGATCTTCCCCCGATCGCCCTACCCGCTCGGGGCGATTGGAATCTGTCGAACGTCTACGCCCTGGCAAGTGCCTACGCTGACGAGCTGGTGTCCAGTGCTGTTGACAGGGAAGACTATTGGAGCCCGACAACCAGGAAATGGCTCAGGCTCCAGGCCCTGGCCATATACGCCCTAATCCGCCACCTGGACGGCAGCACGTCCCGGTTGCAGCAGCAAGACCTACGTGGGCGCGCATTCGGCGACTAACTCAACCTCTGGCTGAACCGTACGCCGTAGGGCTTCAGCCTTGCGATCGAGTCGCTTACTCATGGCCGACAAAAAGGCGATGTAGCGGTTGACGTCAGACACAGTGGGCCGCCGCGACAAGTCGCCGTGCGAAATGTCGTTACGGCACTTGACTACGTCGGTCAGGCTGAGTCTGATGTTGACGGGCAGCGTCTCACCGTCGGCATCAGGAACGTCAATGTCACCATCACACACATTGCCTTTGCTACCCATGAGGACGAACAGTCGGTCAATGGTCAGGCCATATGCATTCGTGACCTCGCGGGACAGCGTTGCCGACTTCAGAGTCCCTGGAGGAGGCTTGGCAGAATCGTTCCATAGCGCCATTAGCGGCGTTAGCTTGCGCAGAAGCGTCGCCCGTTGCGCCGCATCATTGCTTTCCACAATTTCATTCAAGCGCGGGATTGTGTGGAGCTCTCGTAGGCCATTGGGGATTTGGCGAGATTCCAAAGTCCCTGAATCAAGTAGGTCTACGAAGTCCTCAGCAATTGCCTTGAGGAAGCTTTCGAAATGGCTGACGAGCAGCACAACGCTCGCCCGATAGACAGCATTGTTTTGCTCGACAGTTGGCAAATCCTCCTCGACATGCTCAGAGGTGAGCCCAAGAAGCAGTCGGACTTCGGACACGCCGAGCTCGAATTGATCGATCGTACTCATTTCAGAAGCCGAATCAAGATTTGGCGCTAGGTGAATCGGGTAGGCCGAGACCCTCTGGCAGGTTGACCCGTACGCCGCTTGAGCGGAGGCGATCCGCGACAACCCCAACCCGGTAGAGCATCCGTTGGCGATCCGCCGTGGCTCTCCCGATGGCTGTTCGGAATTCCTCCTCGCCCACGATGTCCTGCACCAAGCCTCGCAGCTCAGCCTTCTTGGCCTCATCGATCCCGTCGAGCTCGGCAAAGGCGAAGGGCACCATGAAGGCGTCGAACATCGCCTTATTGACCACGTTCTTTGAGCCTGGGACTCGGAAGGGGGCGCTCCCAAGGACATCATGAACGGTTCTACACGTGTGCTCGAAGAGCGTCTCTAGTCTGCCTTCAGGAGTCAGACTTCGGTTGGTTCGCATATACGTGTTGAGAAACTGGCGCAGAGGGGGCTTATATGCCTGAAGCCCCTCCGTCAGTGAGAAGAACCTGAGAATAAGCTCTTCGAAGTCCATTCGCCTATTGCTCGAGGTGCCAAGAAGGTCAATGAAGTATCCCTTGGTTGCAAGAACCTTGAGCGCGTCATTGAACGAGCCGCGATATACGGAGTTCCTAAGCTCTTGCGCCGTCAGCGTCGCGGCGCCCGTATTGAGGCGCTCGAAGACGTCAAACTTGATGTCGGGATTGCTGTCTTCGGTGATCACGATACAGCGAATGGTTCGATTCTCCAGACGCCGCTGGTCGCGTGGAGCAAGCTCCGAAAACTTCTTCCCGTCGAGTTCTGAGAGCACCGAAAGGCCACTCAGCGCGAAGTGGCCTTCCAGGTAGTTCTTGATCGTGGTGAGGCGCTGCAATCCGTCGATGACTTCATAACTGCCATTTTCATCTTCGGCGAAGTAGCAAACAGGAATCGGCACGTTGAGCAAAAGGGACTCAATCAGCCGACTGGCCTTCCCAGAGTCCCAAACATACTTGCGTTGATATTCGATACTGAGCTTGATTCGACCGTTCTGAATATCCGTGCTGATACTCTTCACGCCCAAGTCATAGGGCTGCGTCACCAGTTTGCGCTCATCCGCAGAAAGATCTAGCGCCTCGGCCTGTTCTTTCGACGGCTCATAGTCTTCCGCCTCGTCATCTTCCGCCTCCACATCCACGTAGGCTTCGGATGTCACGTTCGGGTCCTCAGACAAGATGTCTCCCTGTTCGTATGAGTGGCGCCCGGCGAGCCGAAGGCGTGTTGTGTGCCGAGTCAAACTACCAATGCTTGCTTCGTCTCGGAGGCATGGACACAAGCGACTGACTCAGACGATCTGAGCGGAAGGCGGCGAGCCGCCCGCGTGGTCTGCTTCGAGCAAGGAATCTCTGTGATTGTGCTCACCGTGACACGTGCGACGGCGACGACGATGCCGTCGACGAAGCGGCTCAGGCTCATCAGGCCCGTGCGGTCGGCCAGACCCTGCAGCGCGGTCGGCAGGTTGGCCCCGGCGCGGGCGTCGGCGAGACAGCGGCGCAGCTCGCCCGACAGCTCACCGTGCGAGAGCCGACAGACCCGTTCGAGGGCACCGGTGGCACCCTCCCCCGCGCTCACCGCGAGGGCGAGCAGCTCGGCGATGGTGGGGAACTCGTTGAGCATGCGCACCTCGCGCCGCCGCGCCGAGACCGACAGCGCGTTGTCGCGCAGCACGACCCCGAGGCCGACGCAGATGAGGGTCGTGAGCACGAGGACGGGGACGGACAGCCGTTGCCGGCTGACCGCGACGAGGCCGGTGGTGACGAGCCCCGCGAGACCGCCGAGCGTCCCCCACAGCACCTGCTCGGCCCGGAAGCGCTCGACGTCGGCCGCCCGGCCTGCCCGCAGCTGCCGTCTCACGACGGACGGCGCGCCGCCGAGCACCCGCTCGATGACGGAGCCCACACGGGCGACATACGGCGCGAGCAGCTCGCCGAAGCCGAAGGGTCCGCGGGCGGGTGCCGCCGACGCGAGCAGCGACGACGGCCTCGGGGTGTCGCGCAGGTAGGGCTCGAGGCGGTCGTCGAGGGTCGGACGTCTGCGGGCCGGCAGCCCGGCGACGATCAGCGACAGGCCCGCGAGCAGGACGATGCCCAGCACCGCGCCGGTCCACGACCACTCGGTCGCCAGGCCGGTCATCGCAGCACCCTCTCCTCGTCAGGGAGCCGCCCGACCCAGACCATCACCCGGTACGCGAGGACGGACAGGGCGGCGCCGATGGCGAGGATGAGCCAACCCGTCGGTGCCGAGTAGGCGCGCAGCGACTCACCCCGCAGGGCGAGCATGGCCAGGACCAGCCACGGCGCGGCGACGGCCAGCCGGGCGGCGTTGACGGTCCAGCCCTGTCGGGTCTCGAGCTCGGCGCGGGTGTGGGCGTCCTCACGCAGGAACGTCGAGAGCGTGCGGAGCAGTCGACCGAGGTCGCTGCCACCGACCTCACGGGCGATGCGGAGGGACTCGACCATGCGGTCGGCGACCGGGTCGCTGAGCCGCTCCTTGAGACGGTCGAGACAGTCGTGGAAGCGGCCGGTGGCGCGGTAGTCCTCGGCGAAGGCGACGAACGCCGGGCGCAGCTCGACCGGTCCGTGCACCGACAGCTGCGACAGCGCCTCCGGCAGGGCCAGACCGGCCCGGACGCCGGAGGTGATGTTGTCGACGGCGTCGGGCCACAGGTCGCGCATTTTGTTGCGACGGTCACGGGCGCGCATGCGCACGAGCGAGATCGGGACCGCACCGGACATGACCGCGAAGCACAGGGCGACGGGCAGGACCCTCGTCAGCACCACGCCGAGGGCGAGGACGAGCAGGAAGAGGACGACCGAGCCCACGAGGACGTTCACGGGTGTGACGGACGGGTAGCCCGCCTGGGGCAGGTGGTCCTGCAGCTCGGACGCGAACCGGCTGCGTTGCCGGCCCCGTCCGACGCCGGGGTCGGTGGGCCAGAAGGACCAGTAGATGCAGAAGACGCCGGCGCCGAGCAGCAGACCGACGGCGAGCGGCGAGCTCACGGGTCCTCCTGCGTCAGCAGGGCGGTCACGTCGTAGCCCGCCCGCTCGAAGGCCTCACGGCGGGGCGGGTACCCGTCGGCTCGCCGCAGCCGTCCGCCCCGGGTGACGAACAGGTCGGCGATCTCGATGACGTCGCCCTCGGCCCGGCCGGGGACGCCGACGATCTCGCGGACCCGACGCACACCGTCGCGCTCGAGGGCGACGTGGACCACGATGTCGACCGACGCGGCCACCGTCGGGACGACGAAGCGGCTCGACACGTTCTCACCCGCGAGCAACGGCAGCGTGCACATCTTTACGACCGCCTCGCGGGCGCTGTTGGCGTGCACGGTGCACATCCCGGGCACCCCGCTGTTCAACGCGATGAGCAGGTCGAGGCTCTCCTCCTGTCGCACCTCGCCGACGATGATGCGGGAGGGGCGCATGCGCAGGGCCTCCTTGACGAGGCGGCGCAGCGGGACCTCGCCCGTTCCCTCCAGGCTCGGCTGCCGGCACTGCATCGCGGCGACGTCGCGCAGGGGGATCTTGAGCTCGAACACCTCCTCGCACGTGATGACCCGCTCGCGCGGCGGGATCGCGGCGGCCAGGCAGTTGAGGAGCGTCGTCTTCCCTGCCTGGGTGCCTCCCGCCACGAGGACGTTGAGCCCGCTCGCGACGGCGGCGCCGAGGAACGACGCCGCCTGTCGCGTCAGCGAACCCAGCCGCACGAGGTCGTCGAGATGGTCGGCCTTGACAACGAACTTGCGGATATTGACCTGCCAGTGCGTCCTCGCGATGTCGGGGATGACGACGTGCAGGCGTGACCCGTCGGACAACGTCGCGTCGACGAAGGGGGAGCTGAGGTCGACCCGCCGGCCCGACGCCCGCAGCATCCGCTCGACGAGGTCGCGCACCTCGTCGGCGGTGAGGATCGTCGGCGTCAGCTCGGAGACACCGCCCCTCGCGACGAACACCTGAGAGGGCGAGTTGACCCAGATCTCCTCGACCGCCGGGTCGTCGAAGTACTGCTGCAGTGGACCGTAGCCGGCGACGACGGCCATGATCGCGTGCACCGCGACCCGCGGGTCCCCCAGCGCGGGCAGACCGCCGTGCAGCGATCGTTCGTCGTAGTCCTGCACCGCGTCCTGCACGAGCCGGTGCACGTCGGCCGCGTCGTGGGCCGGGTCGAGCCCGGACCGTCGGATGAGCTCGCGCACCTCGCCCTCGACATGGCGCACGGCATCGGTCGTCGACACCATTCGACCCCCTGACTGGTCAATGGATGTGGCACATCATGCACAGGATCGGCCTCGGCGTCACCCGTTGCCGGCCTGCGGCGTCGCCCCGACCGGGCCCCCACGGCCCGTCCTCGACGACGTTGCGGTGGACCATAGCCCACCCTCTCGGCCCCGTGTCGAGAGTCGTCCACAGCTGTGGATGCCGTCGACGACCGTCGCGCCGGATGCGCTGGACTGTGATCCCGGAGCCGATCACACCGCGTCGAGGAGGGAGCCGACATGCGCCTCCGACTGCGCCTGACCAACCGACGGCAGCCCGCCCGCCCGCCCGCCGACGTGCTCCTCGACTGTCCCGACGGCACCCGCCTCGGCGACGTGCGGTCGGCGCTCGCCCCAGACGAGGACGACAACCCGGGCGGCCCCTGCGCCGTCCGGGTCGGGGCGGTCGAGTTCGGCGACGACCACCCGGTCGGCACATTCCCGTTGCTCGACGGCGTCGAGGTCACGCTGGCCCCTGCCGGCGACCTGCGCACCGACCACGGGTCCACCCCTGCGGCCGGGCTGGTCGAGCTCCATGTCGTCGGCGGCCCGTCAGCCGGGCGGCGGTACCGCTTGGCGCGCGGTGAGCACCTCCTCGGCCGCGGGCCGGGATGCGGCTTCGACCTCCCCGACCTCGGCGTCTCGCGGGCTCACGCCCGTGTCGTCGTCGGCGACGAGGGCACGACCATCGCGGAGCTCGACCCGACCAACCCGACCCTGCTCGACGGCGTCCGTCTGCCCGCGGCGGGTTCGGCACTCGCAGCGGGCTCACGGTTGACCCTCGCCTCGACGACCCTGGAGCTGCGCCGGCCCACGAGCCGACCCGCGCGGGTGACGGTCGGGGGCGGTCGATGGCTCGTCCACCGGCCTCCCCGCTTTCCCGACGTGCACCAGGCGGAGAGCATCCCCCTCCCCGCCGAACCTGTTGCAGCACAACGCCTTCGGATGCCACTGCTGGCGTCGCTGGCGCCGGTCGTCCTGTCGGCGCTGCTCGCGTGGGTGATGCACTCACCAGCCATGCTGCTCTTCGCGCTCCTGTCCCCGGTCATGCTCCTCGGGCAGTGGTGGAGCGACCGACGGCACGGCCGGCGCTCGCACCGACGCCGGCTGGCCGAGTATCGGCTGGCCGTCGCCGAGGCCGAGCGCGAGTTCGCCAGGGCGGTCGACGAGGAGACCGCGGCACGTCGCGAGGCACAACCAGATCTCGCGACCGTCCTCGCCGTCGCCGAGCAACGCGACGCCCGCCTGTGGCAGCGCAGAGCCGGCGACGTCGACGACCTCGTCCTGCGACTGGGATCGGCCGACCAGCCCGCGCGTACCACGCTCGAACAGGCAAGCGGCAGTGCGAGTTCCGCGCCGCCCACCCACTCGGCGACCTGCCCCGACGTCCCGGTCGTCGTCGACCTCTCGACCACTCCGGTGGTGGGGCTCGCGGGTGGTCGGGCTCGGACGCTGTCCCTCGCCTCGTCGCTCATCGGCCAGGTGGCCGTCTGGCACTCTCCCCAACGGGTGAGCGCAGTGCTGATGAGCACCTCCCCAGAAGCCGAGCACGACTGGGCGTGGATGACGCGCCTGCCCCACCTGAGGGGTGACACGTCCTCGGTGAGCCTTGGACTGACCGATGGCACAACCAGTCTGGCAACTCGCGTCGCCGAGCTGAGCGACCACGTCGACCGCTTGACCGGCCCCTCAGGTGCCCCCGGTCGCGACGACTCAGGGATCTCGTCGACCGTCGTCGTCGTGCTGGACGGCGCTTCCCGACTGCGCACGGTCACCGGCGTGGAACGGCTGCTGCGGCTCGGGCCGGCGGCCGGGCTCCGCTTTGTCTGTCTCGACGAGAGGGCCGAGCGCCTGCCGGCCGAGACCGTGTGTCGCGTCGACGTGCATTCGGGGCCGGGCGCCACCGCGACGGTCACCCGCACCGGCGTCGGGCCCGCGACTCTCGTGCCCGACCTGCCCGATGTCGGCTGGAGAGAGAGCCTGGCCGCGGCGATGGCACCTCTCGACGACGCGACGCCGTCCGACCACGAGGGGTCCTTACCGGCATCCGTGCCCTTCGACCGACTCGCCGCCGAGGCGGGTGTCGACGTCCTCTCCACGACGGGTCTCGTTGCTTCGTGGTCGAGTTCACGATCTCCACGCGCTCTCATGGGGGTGACTGCCGACGGGCCGTGGTGGCTCGACCTCGCGACCGACGGGCCCCACCTGCTCGTCGGCGGCACGACCGGAGCCGGCAAGAGCGAGCTGCTGCAGACGCTCGTGGCCGGGCTGGCCTGTGCCAGCCCACCGACCGACGTCTCGCTCGTGCTCGTCGACTACAAGGGCGGCTCGGCCTTCGGTGAGTGCGCCGGGCTCCCTCACGTCCTCGGCCTGGTCACCGACCTCGACGCCGCCCTGACCGAGCGCGCTCTCGTGTCGCTCGAGGCAGAGCTGCGGCGCCGCGAGCGCGTGCTGTCGACGAGCGGTGCGAAGGACCTCGACGACCACCGCCGTCGTCGCGCCGCCGACCCCTCGCTGCCGCCGTTGGCCCGTCTCGTCCTCGTCGTCGACGAGTTCAAGGTGCTGGCCGACGAGCTGCCCGACTTCGTCGCCGGCCTCGTCCGACTGGCCGCCGTCGGCCGGTCACTCGGGGTGCACCTCGTGCTGGCCACGCAGCGTCCGGGCGGTATCGTCAGCGCCGACATGCGCGCCAACGTCTCGCTGCGCGTGGCCCTGCGCGTCCGTGACCGCAGCGACAGTGACGACGTCATCGAGTCCCCCGAAGCCGCGGCCATCAGCGACCGGATGCCGGGTCGTGCCTTCGCGCGTGACGCCGGGGGCCGCCTGACCGAGGTCCAGGTCGCCCACGTGGGTGCCGGCGTGACGGCGCGGTCCGCGACGACGGGCGCCGTCGTCGAGACGCCGGACCGCCTCAGGGCCGAGGTGCACGTCCGGCGGCTCTCGTTCCCGGAGCTGGGGCTGCCTCGACCGCTGACTCCCGGAGCCTCGTCGCATGGGGGCACGACGGTCCTCGCCGAGGTCGTGCGGTCGGCGCGAGCGGCCGTCGTGCGGCTCGGGCTGACGCCACCGGTGCCACCGTGGCCGCCGCCCTTGCCGGTGACGCTGCCGTTGTCCGTCCACGAGGCGGACGGGCCGGACACGGCCACCCTCGACTCCCGGTCTCAGCCAGGAGCGGTGAACTGGGGGCTGCGGGACGAGCCCGAGCACCAGCGTCAGGAGCCGATGACCTGGCATCCCGACGACGGTCACGTCGGCATCGCCGGGGGCGCCCGGACGGGTCGGACGACGGCGCTGCGCTCCCTCGTCTGCACCGTGGCAGAGCGGTACACGCCGGCAGAGCTGCACGTGCACGTCCTGCAGGGTCGCGCCGGCGGTCTCGACGACCTGCTGGGCCTCCCGCACGTCGGCGCGGTCATCGCGGCCGACGCCGACCCGGCATCCGCGAGGAGACTCGTCGCCCACGTGTCGGAGCTGTGCCGGCGACCCCGCACGGAGGGCGACCCCCTGACGGTGCTGGTCGTCGACGGCTGGGAGGCCGTCGACGAGTCGCTGGCCGGCGCCGACCACGGCGAGAGCAGTGACCTCCTGCTCCGGGCCGCCCGCGACGGCCTCGGAGCCGGCCTCCGCTTGTTCGTCGGCGGCGGACGGGCGGTGGCGTCCGGGCGGCTCGCGTCGGTGCTGCAACGGACCGTCGTGATGGCCATGCCGGACCCGCTCGACCTCACGCTCGCCGGAGTCGACGCGAGACGGGCAGGGGAGGCGAGCGGCCCGGGCCGCGGGTTCGAGCTGCCCGGCATGCACCTCGTCCAGATCGGGCACGTCGGCGTCACCCCTCACACCCTCGACCAGACGGTCGCGGCTACGGCCCTGGCGGCCCGGCTGACCGGACGCCACGTCAGCGTGCCGCGATCGAGGCGCGCGGCCCGGTTCCGGCCGGTCCCGACGGCGGTGTCGCTGCGCGACCTGGCCGAGGGCGACCACCTCGATGACGCAGGCTCTTGCGGGGTCGCCGTGGGGCTGGGACCGGACGACGTGGGGGCAGTTCGGCTCGACACGTCCGGTGGGCGGGTCGTGGTGTCCGGACCTCCGAGGAGCGGACGGTCCACCGCCCTGGCGACTCTCGCGGCCGGCCACCTGCGGCGCGGGCGGCACGTCGTCGCCGTCCTCCCCCGACGGTCGGCGTTGTCGCGGCTGAAGTCACGGTCACTGACCACCATCGCGGTCGACGACGTCGAGGCACTCGTCGCCACCCACCGCGACCATCGTGACGTCGGCGTCCTCGTCGATGACGCCGAGCTACTGGCAGGCACCCCGATGGAGGACGCACTCGTGCAGCTGAGCGAGATCGTCGGTGGCACCGGCGGGTTCGTGGCCGCCGCCGTCGACGCCGGTCGGGCGACGGGTATGTTCCGCGGCCTCGTGCCGACGCTGTGCCGTGACGGCGTCGGCCTCGTGCTGGCGCCCACGTCGGCCGCGGACGGCGACCTGCTGCGGGTTCGCCTCGACCCGGTCGCGGTCCGGCGCCCCGGTCTGGCCGTACTCGTGGACGGCGGTGTCACCGTGCCGGTGCAGGTCGCCGACGCGCTGGCCGATGTGGTCGACCAGCAGAGCACCTGACGGCGGGGGCGGCGACCTGTCACCCTGTGCGACAGCGCCGGGTGAGCCGGTGGCGTGTCACGACCGGGAGGAGCCGCCGTGCCCACAGGAACCCGAGAGCTGACCCTGCGCTTCCTCGCCGCGCCGACGGATGCCGGGTACTCCGGCAACGTCAGTGGTGGCCGGGTGCTCGAGTGGATCGACAAGGCCGGCTACGCCGCCGCCGTCGGCTGGGCCGGGAGGTACTGCGTCACGGCGTACGTCGGCAACGTGCGGTTCACGCGTCCGGTGGAGGTCGGCGACCTCGTCGAGGCCACCGGGCGCCTCGTCCACGCCGGACGCAGCAGCATGCACGTGCTGGTGTCGGTGAGCTCGGGCAACCCCCGCGAGGGCCACCTCACCGAGGCCACCGAGTGCCTGATGATCTTCGTCGCCGTCGACGAGGACGGCCGCCCCACGCCGGTGCCGGCGTACGACCCCGAGACGGACGAGGAGCGACGGTGGCAGGAGGCGGCCGTGGCCCGCATCGCCCTGCGCGCCGACATCGAGGCCGCCATGGGGGCGCAGACCTACAGCGAGGCCGGAACGGCGCCGCGGACCGTCCTGCGCTTCCTCGCCGCCCCCACCGACGTCAACTGGGGCGGCAAGGTGCACGGCGGCATCGTCATGCGGTGGATCGACGAGGCGGCGCACGTGCTGGCGACGTCGTGGACCGGCTCCGCCAACAACGTCGCGGTCTACTCGGGCGGGGTGCGGTTCTACCGACCGCTGCGCATCGGGCACCTCGTCGAGGTGGAGGCCAGGCTGCTGCTCACCGGCGACTCGAGCATGCACATCAGCGTCCACGTGCGCTCCGGCGACCCTGCCACCGGTGACCTCGAGCTGACGACCCACTCGCTCATCGTCTTCGTCCCCCTCGACGAGTCGGGCAGGGCGGTGACGGCGCGACCGTGGGTGCCGTCGTCAGCGGAGGACGTCGCCCTGCGTGACCATGCGCTCGAGCTCGTCGAGCTGCGCAACCACGTCGACGTCGAGCGCCACATCCCCTGAGTCAGCAGCTCGTTGGCCCGCACTCCGCCGCGGGAACAGCTCGTCGAGCGTGGAGGCGAACTCTTGCAGGCCCTCGATGGCGGAGAGGTGGATCGGCCGGAGGAACGACCGCAGGTCGTCACAGTCGGTCTCGGAGAGCGTGCGTGACCGGGGCGGCGGGGCGTCACTCATCGGCGGGGTCGGTGGCGGGACGCCGGCTCTGCTTCGGTCACCGGGAGGGGCGCCGGGGAGCAGCGGTGGTGCTTCGGAGTCGTAGCTGTGCCCGGTGCCGGTCGTCACCCTCACCGTGTGTCCACTCCGACCTGTACCGCGGCTGTCCGGGGGCAGGGTGGTGCTGGTGAGGGCGGGGTGCTCCTTCGTCAGGTTGCACGCGACGCACAGGCCCTGCCCGTTTGCCGCAGTGGTGGGTCCGCCGTCGGCGTGCGGGGTGACGTGGTCGATGTGGCGGGCGGGGGCGTCGCACCACGGGGTGCGGCAGGTCGCGGCGTCACGGGTGAGGACGAACCGGCGTAGCCCGTCGGTGAAGAGGCGTCGTCGCGAGTCCATGGCGACGAGCTCTCCGGTGTCGGGCCGCACGAAGAGTCGTCGGATCCAGACCTTCCCGGCGCGGGACAGACCACCCCCACGATCAGAGGCCTGCCCGCCGCCTGCGTCGGCGCTTAGAGGGTCGTCGTCCAGGTCGGACGGTCGCAGGTAGTCCCGGGCCCAGCCGGCGGGGACGGTGCCGTACCCGAGCAGCTGGGCCGGGGTGTCGGCGCCGTCACCGGTGTTGAAGAGGGCGTCGAGTCCGATGACGAGCTGCACCTCGACGTCTACCCCGGCCCGGTCAGCCGACTCCGGTGGCGGGGCGTCCGTGCCACGGGCGGGACGGGGCTGACCAACGGCGCCAGTCGCGTTGCTTGCGTCGTGCGGTGCCGACGGCTTGTCGGTAGCGGGCTCTCCGTCGAACTCATCGGGGGTGTCGGTCTGGGCGTCGGTGGCGGCGGCGTCGGTGGCGGTGGCGGTGGCGCTGTGAGCGGAGGTCTCGTCGATGTCACTTGGTTCGCTGGCGACGCGGCCGAGGACGCGGTCGACGAGGGTGTCGGCCATGACCTGACCCTTGCCCCGCTCGTCACCGGCCGCCTTCGCGCCCGCCGCCGCCCCGGTCAGCGCGGCGTACGCCGCGACGGCTTCGGCGGCGGGGAGCAGAGCGGTCAGGTAGGCCATCGTGTCCGGGGCCGCTTTCACGGTGACTCGCCGCTCCGACTCCGCCTTCCGGGCCCGCCGCAGCACGCTCTCCGGGTCCAGGCGGTACGCGACCGCGCGGACGAGACGGTTGAGCTCCCGGTCACCCAGACCGCCGAGGCGCTCGCCATAGGTGTCGTGCAGCTCCTGGTCCAGCAGACGCCGGTGCTCGGGCGACAGGATCGCGGCCTCCTTCGTGATGTTCAGGGCCCGCCACTCGCTCAGCACCCCCGCCTCGAGCAGCGCCAGCGTGTGCGGCATGTCGTGCGTGAGGGACAGGGAGAACCGGATGCCCTCGGCGCCCTTGAACGGTGACAGGTGTCGGGCCAGCGCGACCTGCGCCGCGACCCCACCCTTGGCGATGAGGTTCCGCCGGGACGAGGACACCGGCCGCTCCGGCTCACTCGAGCCGTCTGTCCCGCCGGGCCCGTCAGAGCCGGCCGAACCGCCAGAGCTGTCACCTGCAGCCTCATCGTTCGCGCGGGACCCGCGGGTGTCGGTGTGCGCGCCGAACTCGAGCGCCGCCGCCCACGAGGCCAGGTCCGCCTTCTCCCGCGCATGCAGCCAGCCGCCGAAGTCGTTCGCGTCCAGCGCCGCCTGCGACTGCGCCCGCCACCCGATCGACTCCTGCTCCTGCGAGGCCACGAAGCCCGCCGTCACCCGCACCTGCGCCGCAGAAGCCGCGGCCTTGACCCGCTCGAACGCGGCCAGGAGGTCGATGCGCTCCGCGTCGGTGAGGCGCCGCCGCGCCCCGGCCGCCGCCGGCCGGGACGGGTCAGATGGCGGCGCCGTCGTGCCGCTGGCGCTGGCGCTGCAGGTGCTCGCGCTACAGGTGCTCGCGCCGTAGGCGTGTGCGTAAGCGTGTGCGCCAGGGGCGTGTGCACCGTGGGTTCCGTACGAGCAGGTCTCGGCACCGGCCGTATCCACGTCCCCGTCCGAATCACTGCAGGCACCCGGCTCGGACTGCTCGACGGCCGCGAATGCCACCAGCAGGGCGTCGAGCCCTGCCGGTGTCATCAGCGCGTCGCTATCGAACATGTGTTCTATTGTAGCGCCTCGCAGCGCTGCACGCCAGCACTTTGCACAGGTCAATTCACCTGTCGTGCAGCAGGATCGGCGAGAAGACGGACGGTACATAGAACGCGCAGCCCTGACGACCAATCACGCGAGCAGCACGGGCTCGAACCCGGAGTGCGGGCAGGTCTCGAGGCCCCGCTCACACCCGACCACACGGCATCCGTCTCATTCGCGTGTCCCGATGGTGGACCGGTTAATGCCCTCGAAACCTCCGCACGGTACGACTGTCACATGACGACCCAGGACCGCACCGCGACCGAGCGCCTCCTCGAGGCCGACCGGCGCGAACCGAACGTCGCCACCTTCGCCGCGGGGGTGTCGTCGGCGCAGCAGCACGCCGCCCTGCGCGCCTCGGTGCGCCAGCTGGGCGCCCTGCTCGGCGAGGCCCTGACCCGCCACGAGGGGCCCGAGCTGCTCGAGCTCGTCGAGACGGTGCGCCGCCTCGCCCGCCGGCCCGACGCCGACGAGCTGCGCGCCACGCTGGCGGGCGTCGACGCTCCCACGGCGGTCGTGCTCGCGCGCGCCTTCACCGCCTACTTCCAGCTCGTCAACATCACCGAGCAGCTGCACCGCTGGCAGGAGGTCACCGCCCTCGAGCAGGGCCCCCTCGCGGCCACCGTCGAGCGCATCGGTGACGCGCTGGATGCCGGTCGCATCGACCGCGACCTCGTGACCGACGTGCTCGGCCGGCTCGAGTACCGCCCCGTCTTCACGGCGCACCCGACCGAGGCGACCCGCCGCACCGTCATCGACCTGCTGCGCCGCATTGCCGACACCGTTCACCTGCTCGAGGATCCGCGCCGCCCGGCCGCCGAGCAGCCGCGGCTCGACCGCCGCCTCGCCGAGCTCGTCGACCTGCTGTGGCAGACCGACGAGCTGCGCGTCGTGCGCCCCGAACCGACCGACGAGGCCCGCACCGCCATCTACTACCTGCACACGATCGCCGAGCAGGTCGTGCCCGAGCTGCTCGCCGAGCTCGACCGCACCCTCGAGACGATCGGCGTCCGGCTGCCCCCGGAGGCCCGCCCCCTGCGCTTCGGCGCCTGGGCCGGCGGCGACCGCGACGGCAACCCCAACGTCACCCCGGCGGTCACCCTCGAGGTCATCGGCCTGCAGCACGACGCCGGCCTGCGCGAGCTCGTCGCCCACGTCGAGGAGCTGCTCGCCGAGCTGTCGAGCTCGACCCGCGTCGTTCCCGTCACCGACGAGCTGCAGCAGAGCCTCGAGCGCGACGCCCAGGCCCTGCCCATCACCTACAGCACCGTCGAGCGGCTCAACGCCGAGGAGCCCTACCGGCTCAAGCTCAGCTTCGTGCGCGTGCGCCTCATGCGCACCCGCGAGCGCCTCGCCGGGGGCACCGCCCACGAGCCGGGCCGCGACTACGCCGGCTTCGACGAGGTCATGGCCGACCTCAACCTCGTGCGCGACTCGATGCTCGCCGAGGGTGACCGCCTCACCGCCGACGGCGCCATCCTGCGGCTCATCCGCACCGCGACCGCCATCGGCATGGGCCTGGCCACCCTCGACATCCGCGAGCACAGCGGCAAGCACCACGAGGCCCTCGCCGAGCTCTACGACCGCATCGGCGAGCTCGACACCCCGTACGGCGAGCTCGACCACGCCGAGCGGATCCCGTTGCTGAGCAAGGAGATGCAGTCGCGCCGACCGCTCACGGGCAGCGCGGCCGCCGACCTCGGCCCCGCGGCATCCGGTTCGCTCGAGCTGCTGACGACGATCCGGCGCGCCCTCGACACGTACGGCCCCGAGACCGTCGAGACGTACATCGTCTCGATGACCCACGACGTCGACGACCTCTTCGCCGTCGTCGTGCTGGCCCGCGAGGCGGGCCTCGTCGACATCGGCCCTGAAGCCGAGTCCACCACGGCGAGAATCGGTTTCGCCCCGCTGTTCGAGACCGTCGCCGAGCTCGAGGCCGCCGGGCCGCTGCTCGAGGCGCTGCTCGGCGACCCCGCCTACCGCCGCGTCGTCGCCGCCCGTGGTGACGTGCAGGAGATCATGCTCGGCTACTCCGACTCGTCGAAGGATGCCGGGATCGCCGCCTCGCAGTGGCAGATCCACCGCGCGCAGCGCGCGCTGCGCGACATCGGCCGGCGGCACGGGGTCGTGCTGCGCCTTTTCCACGGCCGCGGCGGGTCGGTCGGGCGTGGTGGCGGACCCACCGGCGAGGCGGTGCTCTCGCAGCCCTACGGCAGCCTCGACGGGCCCATCAAGATCACCGAGCAGGGCGAGGTGATGAGCGACAAGTACACCCTGCCCGGGCTCGGCCGCTTCAACCTCGAGGTCGCCCTCGCCGCCGTGCTCGAGGCGTCGGTGCTGCACCGCACGTCGCTGCTGCCGCAGGACGTCATCGACGGCTGGAACGGCACGATGGACCTCGTCGCCGGCCACGGCCAGACCGCCTATCGTGCCCTCGTGCGCGACCCCGGGCTCGTGCCCTTCTTCGTCGCCGCCACCCCCGTCGACGAGCTCGGCAAGATGAACATCGGCTCCCGCCCGGCCAAGCGCCCCGGCGGCGAGGGCGGCCTCGACGACCTGCGCGCCATCCCGTGGGTGTTCGGCTGGACCCAGTCGCGCATCATCCTGCCCGGCTGGTTCGGCGTCGGCTCCGGCCTCGAGGCCGCCCGCGAGGACGGCCGCGGCGAGACCCTGCGCGAGATGTACGGGTCGTGGGCGTTCTTCCGCACCTTCATGTCGAACGTGCAGATGACACTGGCCAAGACCGACCTCGAGATCGCCGCGAGCTACGTGCGCGAGCTCGTACCCGCCCACGCCGCAGGGCTCTTCGACGTCATCCGCGACGAGCACGAGCGCACGGTGCGCGAGGTGCTGCACGTCACCGGGCAGACCGAGCTGCTGCAGTCGGCGCCGATCCTGCGCCGCACCCTCGACCTGCGCGACACCTACCTCGCGCCCCTGCACGCCCTGCAGACCTCACTGCTGGCCCGGTCGCGCTCGCTGCCCGACGACGCGACGCCCGACCCCGACGTGCAGCGCGCGCTGCTGCTCACCATCAACGGCATCGCCGCGGGGCTGCGCAACACCGGCTGAGCCGCCCCGCCCTCATCCTTCACCGACCGCCGCGAGCAGCCGGCGGCCCTGGGCGAGCACGACCTCGCGCAGCTCGGGGGGCGACAGCACCTCGAACGGCCACGGGAGCAGGGCGATGTGCAGCGCCATGCCCGCGAGGTCGTTGCCGCCCGCCTCGAAGACGCAGTGGTCGGGCCCGTCGGCCGTCACCGTGCCGACCGACGGCGGCACCCGCTCGTCGACCTCCCGTCTCGGCGCCGCGATGCGCACCCGCGCCACGTGGTCGTAGCCCGACTGCGTGATCGAGCGCCGCACGAAGGTGGCCGCGTCGGGCGCCTCCCGCGGGCGGAAGCGCCACCCCCGGGCCCGGATGCCGTGCACCCGGTCGAGGCGGAACGTGCGCCAGTCGTCGCGGTCGAGGTCGAAGGCCATGAGGTACCAACGCCGCCCGGTCGACACGAGCCGGTACGGCTCGACCCGCCGCTCCCCCTCGCCGCGCGGGCCGACGTAGTCGAAGACGACCTGCTCGGTCTCGCGGACGGCCCGGGCCAGGGTCAGCAGCGTGCGCGAGTCGACGATGGGTCCGGTCGAGTCGAGGGTCACCGTCGCCTCGTGGATCGCCTCGACCTGCCCGCGCAGCCGCCCCGGCAGCACCTGGTCGAGCTTGGCCAGAGTGCGCACCGCCGCCTCGCCGAGCCCCTCGACCGTGCCGCCGGCGGCGAGGCGCAGACAGACCGCGACGGCGACCGCCTCGTCGTCGTCGAGCAGCAGCGGGGGCAGCCGTCGCCCGGCCCCGAGCTGGTAGCCACCGCCGGCCCCCTGCGCCGCGTTGACGGGGTAGCCGAGGTCCCGCAGCCGGTCGACGTCGCGGCGCACGCTGCGCGTCGTCACCCCTAGCCGCTCGGCCAGCTCGGTCCCGCTCCAGACCGGCCGTGACTGGAGGAGGTCGAGCAGGCGCAGGACACGTCTCGTGGGACCGCGCCCACCGGCATCCCGGCCCTGCGCCCCGCCGGGCACCCCGGGCACCCCGGGCACCCCGGGCACCCCGGGCAATCCATCGACATGGTCGCTCGTCATGCCCACACCCTCGCAGAGACTGCGGACAGGAACTGTCCTAGTTGGTCGAGAGAGTCGTGTCATGAACTCCACGACGGCCATCGACGTCAACGACCTGCTCGTCGAGCAGGTCGACTGGCACTGGCGGACCCAGCTGCGCCCCCGACTCGACGGGCTCACCGACGACGAGTACCTCTGGGAGCCGGTGGCCGGTATGTGGTCGGTGCACCCGCGCGGCCACGGGCGCACCGAGCTGCAGGGCGGCTCGGGCGACACGACCATCGACTTCGCCCACCCCGAGCCGACGCCCGCCCCGGTCACGACGATCGCGTGGCGCATCGCGCACCTCGTCGTCGGCGTCCTCGGGATGCGGGTGCACGGCCACTTCGGCGGGCCGCCCGTCGACTACCTCGGCTTCGACTACTCCCCGACCGCAGCCGGTGCGCTGGCCCAGCTCGACGAGCAGTACGCCGCCTGGCTCGCCGGCGTCCGCGGCTGGGGCGAGGAGGGTCTGCGCGAGCCGTGCGGCCCGGCCGAGGGACCCTGGGCCGAGCACTCCCGCGCCGACCTCGTCGCCCACATCAACCGCGAGCTGATCCACCATGGCGCCGAGCTCGCGCTGCTACGCGACCTCTACGCCCACCGCACGACCGAAACCCAGGAGAACTGACATGCCGTTCCACGTCCCACCCGTCGCCGACGAGCGCGAGGCCCTCATCGCCTTCCTCGACATGCAGCGCGACGCCTTCCCCGCCGCCGCCTACGGCCTCACCGAGGAGCAGATCCGCCTTGCACCGACCGCCGGCGCCCTGTCGATCGGCGGCCTCGTCAAGCACGTCACGACGTGTGAGCGCGAGTGGGCCGACCGCATCGCCGCCGCCCCCGAGGCGCCCACGGCTCCCGACGCCTCCGCCGAGGACCAGGAGCAGGCGTGGGGCGACGACTTCAGGGTCACCGACGACGACACCCTCGAGAGCCTGCTCGCCGCACTGGCCGAGGTGGGCGAGCGCACGCGCACCCTGCTGCGTACCGCCGACCTCGACGCCCCCGTCCCGGTGCCGCGCGACGCCCCGTGGTTCCCGCAGGACGTCGACGCGTGGTCGGTGCGCTGGGTGGCCATGCACGTCGTGGAGGAGCTGGCCCGACACGCGGGTCACGCCGACATCGTGCGCGAGTCCATCGACGGCGCCACGCTCTACGAGCTCGTGGCCGGGCGCGACGGCGTCCCCGAGACGCCGTGGCTCAGGCCGTGGCGCCCGCGCGAGGCCACTGCGCAGGACTGACCCCACCGCACCGGATGCCGGCCGGTCGACCCACGTCGCCCAGCCGGCTCCCAGCGCGCTCCCAGCGGCACCGACGCCCGGCGTTTGTACAGTGACGGCATGACGACGACGGCCACGGTGAACGTGCGGGGGCGGGTGCAGCGGTTCGTCGCGGCGCTCGACACCCACGAGCGCACCGCCGCCCCAGTCGCCGACCCGCGACAGCGGCGCGGCCTGCGCGTCGAGACCCTCATCGTGCTCGGCGTCTCCCTCGGCAGCTCGGCCGTTTACTCCGTGCTGCAGATCATCGACAAGCTGACCCGCGCCGCACCCCTGTCGGCCCAGACGACGTCGATGAACAACAGCCAGACGCCCGACCGGCCCTGGCTCGACCTCGCCTACCAGCTCGTCAACATCGCCATGCCGCTCGTACCGGTGCTGCTGGCCCTCTACCTGCTGGGCCACGTCGCCCGCCCGGCGGTCGGCGTGCGCGCGGGCCGCTTCATCGGCCTCGACCGCCGTGAACCCGGCCGAGACCTCGCCCGCGGGGCGGCACTCGCCGCGCTCATCGGTATCCCCGGTCTCGGTCTGTACCTGCTCGCCAAGGCGCTCGGCGTCAACACCCAGGTCGCGGCGGCCAACCTCACCGCCGTCTGGTGGGCGGCGCCCGTGCTCGTGCTCGCCGCCGTCGGCAACGCGGTGCTCGAGGAGGTCGTCATGGTCGGCTACCTGCTGACCCGCTGGCGGCAGACGGGGTGGTCGTGGCCGCTCGCCATCGGGCTGTCGGCCGTCATCCGCGGCAGCTACCACCTCTACCAGGGGTTCGGCGGGTTCGTCGGCAACATCGCGATGGGGCTCATCCTCGGCGTCGTCTTCGCGCGCACCCGGCGGGTCATGCCGCTCGTCGTCTGCCACACCCTGCTCGACGTCGTCGCCTTCGTCGGCTACACCCTGCTGCGCGCCAACGGCGTCTCGCTCTAGGTCGGCACGGCGACCCCAGCGGGTCTGCATACGATGTCGCCCATGAACTCGGCCCGGCAGGTGCGTGCCCGCCTGCTCGGGGACCCGGCCGACGACTTCCGGCGGCTGCGATGGCTCGGCTGGGGCGGGCCGCTGTTCTTCATGCTCGTCGGCGGGTTCATCCGCTTCTGGCACGTCGGCTCGCCGCACGAGCTCGTCTTCGACGAGACGTACTACGTCAAGCAGGGCTGGTCGATGACCCAGTTCTGGTTCGAGATGAAGAACAACCCGGTGCTCGACGAGGCCAAGCAGGTCGACCAGCACTTCACAGCGAACGACCCGATGATCTACGGCACCGAGGGCGACTTCGTCGTGCACCCACCGGTCGGCAAGTGGCTCATCGGCTGGGGGGAGGTGCCGTTCGGCATCCTCAACTCCTTCGGCTGGCGCTTCGCGGTCGCCCTCGCCGGCACGCTCTCGATCCTCATGCTCGGCCTCATCGCCCGTCGCCTGTTCCGCTCCGACCTGCTCGGCACCGTCGCCGCCGCGCTGCTCGCCTTCGAGGGCCACCACTTCGTCCACTCCCGTACGGGGCTGCTCGACATCTTCGTCATGTTCTTCGGGCTCGCCGCCTTCGGGGCGCTGCTCGTCGACCGCGACCGGGCCCGGGCGGTGCTCGCCGAGAAGGTCGCGGGCCGGCCACGCGACCTCGTCTCGTGGTGGGGCCCGTGGCTGGGCTGGAGACCGTGGCGGTGGGTGGCCGGGGTGATGCTCGGCCTGTCCACCGGCACCAAGTGGTCGGGCCTCTACTTCGTCGTCTTCTTCGGCGTCATGACGGTGCTGTGGGACGTCGGCGCCCGGCGGGCGGCCGGCATCCGGGGCTGGACCGTCGGCGGTGTTCTCAAGGACGGCCCCTACGCCTTCGTCCAGCTCGTCGGCACGACCGTCGTCGTCTACGTCGCCAGCTGGACCGGCTGGATCCTCACCACGGGCGGCAGCTTCCGCACCTGGGCCGAGACGAACCCGACGACGCACACGTGGCTGCCCGACTGGTGGCGTTCGCTGTGGGCCTACCACCAGCAGATGTTCACCTCGACGCAGGCGATCGACAACGAGCACCCGTACCGCACCAGCCCGTGGTCGTGGCTCATCCAGGGCCGCCCGACGTCCTTCTTCTACCAGGGGCCGAAGCTCGGCGACCAGGGCTGCACCGTCGACCAGTGCAGCCGGGCCATCACCTCCATCGGCACCGTCACGGTGTGGTGGGGCGCGACGCTCGCCATCGTCGTGCTGCTGTTCATGTGGGCGCTGCGCCGTGACTGGCGCGCCGGCGCGGTGCTCTGCGGGCTGGCCGCCGGCTACCTGCCGTGGTTCTTCCTCGCCGACCGCACCATCTACTCCTTCTACGAGGTCGCGTTCGTGCCGTGGGTGGTGCTGGCCTGCGTCTACGTGCTCGGCCTGCTCATCGGGGGCAGCGAGGCCTCGCCCGGACGGCGCCGCGTCGGGATCGCGGTGACCGGCGTCTTCGTGCTCTCGACCATCGCGCTGTTCGCGTTCTTCTACCCCATCTACACCGGCCAGGTGATCCCGCTGCAGGAGTGGCAGCGGCGCATGTGGTTCCCCAGCTGGGTGTGACAGCCGGTTTCTCGGCCCCTGCGGCCGGGTGGTACATTTCCTGACGCACGAGGGGCTGTGGCGCAGTTGGTAGCGCGTCTCGTTCGCAATGAGAAGGCCCGGGGTTCGAATCCCCGCAGCTCCACCCCGAGACGAAGGCCCGGTCACCCGACCGGGCCTTCGGCGCATCCCGGGTACGTCCTTCCCATGAGCGCTCCCGAGCCGGTCGACACCATCGTCATGGACGTCGACGGCACCCTCGTCGACAGCAACTACCAGCACGCCCTCGCCTGGTACCGCGCCTTCCGCCGGTACGGGGTCACCGAGCCGGTGTGGCAGATCCACCGGGCCGTCGGCATGGGCGGTGACCAGCTCGTCGCGCACGTCGCCGGCGACGAGGTCGAGCGTCAGCACGGTCACGCGCTGCGCGACGCGTGGACCGAGGAGTTCGACCCCATGCTGCCCGAGGTCGCCCCGCTGCCCGGTGCCCACGAGCTGTTGCAGGCCGTCAAGGATGCCGGCCTGACCCTCGTGCTCGCCAGCTCGGGCCAGCAGCAGCACATCGACGCCTTCCTCGACCTCGTCGACGGGCGTGACCTCGCCGACGGGTGGACGTCGTCGGACGACGCCGACGCGAGCAAGCCGGCCCCCGACCTGCTGCAGGTCGCGTTGGAGAAGGTGGGCGGGCGCCGGGGCCTCATGGTCGGCGACTCCATCTGGGACGCGCGGGCGGCCGCCAACGCCGGCATGCCCTGCGTCGCCATCCTCACCGGCGGCTTCTCGGAGCAGGAGCTGCGCGAGGCCGGCGCCCGCGAGGTGTACCACTCCCTCGACGACCTGCGTGCGGCCATCGCGTCGGGCGAGCTGACCGGCGGCGGCGAGCCGTCACCCCGATGAGCCCGCGGGCCCTCGTCGGCGTCTCGGGCTGGCGCTACCCGCGCTGGCGCGGCGACTTCTACCCGACGGGCCTGCCCCAGCGGCTCGAGCTGACCTACGCCGCCGAGCGCATGACCTCGGTCGAGCTCAACGGCTCGTTCTACTCGCTGCAGAGGCCGGCGTCGTACGCCGGCTGGTACGAGGCCACCCCGCCGAACTGCGTCCTCGCCGTCAAGGGCGGCCGGTTCGTCACCCACCTGAAGCGGCTGCGTGGGGTCGAGCGGGCCCTGGCCAACTTCTTCGCCTCCGGCGTGCTCGTGCTCGGCGAGAAGCTCGGTCCCGTGCTGTGGCAGCTGCCGGAGACGATCGAGTTCGACCCCGGCCTCGTCGGTGACTTCCTCGCCCTGCTCCCCCGCGACACCGACGCCACCGCCGCGCTGGCCGTGACGCACGACGGGAAGGTCAAGGGCGTCGACACCACGCCCCGCACCCACGGCGCGGTGCGGCACGCGCTGGAGCCCCGGCATCCGAGCTTCGACAGCGACCGGGCCCGTGCTCTCTGCGCCGAGCACGGGGTGGCGATCGTCGTCGCCGACAGCGCGGGCCGCTGGCCGACGATGCCCGATGCGACGAGCGACTTCCGTTACGTGCGCCTGCACGGCGAGACCGAGCTCTACGCCAGCGGCTACACCGACGCCTCGCTGGACCGCTGGGCGAAGCAGTGCGAGACCTGGCTCGGCGAGGGTCACGACGTGCACGTCTACTTCGACAACGACGCCCGCGGGCACGCTCCACACGACGCGGTGCGCCTGCTCGCCCGGCTCGGGGTGCCCACCGCCGCCACCACCACGCCGGACGCCACCTGACGCGGCCCGCCCGCTGCGGCTAGGTTCGTCGTGTGAGCCGCAGCGTCTACGTCGCCTCCCCCGAGGGTCTCACCGGAAAGTCCGCGGTGGCGCTCGGCCTGCTCGACGCGCTCGTGCGCGAGGTGGGCTCGGTGGGGGTGTTCCGCCCGCTCACCACCCTCGGCGGCTCGGGCCCCGACGAGGAGATCGACCACATCGTCGACATGCTCGTCAGCCAGCCCGGCATCGAGCAGACGTACGAGGAGGCGCTCGGCGTCACGTACGCCGACGCCCGGCAGGACGACGACGAGGCCCTGCACGTCATCGTCGAGCGGTTCGGCCGCCTGCAGGAGCGCTTCGACGTCGTGATCGTGCTCGGCAGCGACTACACCGACGTCTCGACCGGCACCGAGCTGTCGTTCAACGCGCGCGTCGCGGCCAACCTCGGCTCGCCCGTCGTGCTCGTCGTGCACGGTCGTGACCGCACCCCCGAGCAGGTGGCCGTCGCCGCCGAGGGCGCGATCGGCGAGCTGCGCGCCAACCACGCCACCCCGGTGGCCGTCATCGCCAACCGGGTCGAGGGTGACGAGGTCGAGGCCGTGCGCGGCGCCCTCACCCGCCTCGGGATGCCGGTCACCGCGGCCCTGCCGGAGAGCCCCCTCCTGCGCGCCCCCACCTTCCGGGCCCTGGCGCAGGCGACCGGCGCCCAGCTCGTGCTCGGCACGGACGCGTGGATGGACCGCGACAGCCTCGGCCTCGTCGTCGCCGCGATGAGCCTGCCCAACGTGCTGTCGCGGCTCGAGACCGACGTCACCGTCATCGCCCCGAGCGACCGCACCGACCTCGTCCCCGGCCTCATGCTCGCGCACCAGTCGGGCACCTTCCCCAGCCTCGCCGGCATCCTGCTGACGGGTGGCTACGAGATCCCCGACACGATCCGGCGGCTGTCGGCGGGCGTGCAGCAGGACCTCCCCATCGCCCTCACCGACCTCGGCACCTTCACGACGGCCGAGCGGCTCATGCAGGTGCGCGGGCCGATGACGAAGGGGTCGCGCAACAAGATCGAGACGGCGCGACGGCTCTTCTCCGAGGGCGTCGACCAGGCCGCGCTGCTCGAGGCCATCGACGTGTCGGGGTCGGAGGTGCGCACCCCGCTCATGTTCGAGTTCCAGCTCATGGAGCGGGCGCGCAGCGACCGCAAGCACATCGTGCTGCCCGAGAGCCAGGACGACCGCATCCTCGAGGCGGCGGCGATCCTGCTGCGTCGGGGCGTCGCCGACCTCACGCTGCTCGGCGACGAGAACACCGTGCGGGCGAGGGCCTCGGCGCTCGCCCTCGACCTCGACGAGGCGGCGGTGGTCTCGCCGACCGACCCGCTGCTCGTCGACCGCTTCGCCGCCGAGTACACGAAGCTGCGGGCGCACAAGGGCGTCACGTTCGAGCGGGCCCGTGAGCTCGTCACCGACATCTCGTACTTCGGCACGATGATGGTGCACCTCGGCCTCGCCGACGGCATGGTCTCGGGCGCCGTCAACACGACCGCGCACACCATCCGCCCCGCCCTCGAGTTCATCAAGACGCGGTCGGGCGTGCGCACGGTGTCGAGCGTCTTCCTCATGTGCCTCGACGACCGCGTGCTCGTCTACGGCGACTGCGCCGTCATCCCCGACCCGACCACCGAGCAGCTCGCCGACATCGCCGTGTCGTCGGCCGAGACCGCCCGCCAGTTCGGCATCGAGCCGCGCGTGGCGATGCTGTCGTACTCGACCGGCACGTCCGGCTCCGGCGTCGAGGTCGAGAAGGTGCGGGCCGCGACCGCGCTCGTCGCCGAGCGTGACCCGGCGCTGCTGCTCGAGGGACCGATCCAGTACGACGCGGCCGTCGACCCCGTCGTCGGGGCGGCGAAGCTGCCGGGCTCGCCCGTCGCGGGGCGCGCGACCGTCTTCATCTTCCCCGACCTCAACACCGGCAACAACACGTACAAGGCGGTGCAGCGCAGCGCCCACGCGGTCGCGGTCGGCCCGGTGCTGCAGGGCCTGCGGCGCCCCGTCAACGACCTCTCGCGCGGCGCCCTCGTCGACGACATCGTCAACACCGTCGCCATCACCGCCGTGCAGGCGCAGGGCCTGCCGCCCAGCCCACCACCCCCGGGGACACCGTGACCGAACCGCCCACGCAGCCGACCACCGAACCGACCACCGACCAGCCCGTCCTCGTCCTCAACGCGGGCTCCTCGTCGCTGAAGTACCAGCTCGTCGTGCCCGAGAGCGGGCACGTGCTCGCCTCGGGCACGGTCGAGCGCATCGGCGAGGGCGGCGGCGACGGGGGTGGTGGCCCCGCCGACCACGCCGAGGCGCTGCAGCAGATGCAGCAGCGGCTGCGCGACGACGGCGTCGACCTGCAGGCCGTCGGGCTGCGCGCCGTCGGCCACCGCGTCGTGCACGGCGGTCCCGACTTCAGCGACCCGGTGCTCGTCGACGACGAGGTGCTGAGCCGGGTGCGCGACCTCGTGCCCCTCGCCCCGCTGCACAACCCCGGCGCCATCACCGGCATCGAGGCGGCGCAGGAGGCCTACGACGTGCCGCAGGTGGCCGTCTTCGACACCGCCTTCTTCAGCGACCTGCCCGCCGCTGCCGCGACGTACGCCCTGCCGCGCGACCTCGCCCGCGAGCACCGGCTGCGGCGCTACGGCTTCCACGGCACGTCGCACCGCTACGTGGCCGGCGCCACGGCCGACCTGCTCGGCCGCCCGCTGGCCGACCTCGACCAGGTCGTGCTGCACCTCGGCAACGGCTGCTCGGCCTCGGCCGTGCACGGCGGCCGCGCCGTCGACACCTCGATGGGGCTCACCCCCCTCGAGGGGCTCGTCATGGGCACGCGCTCGGGCGACGTCGACCCCGGCCTGCACGCCTTCCTCCACCGCGAGGCGGGCCTCTCGCTCGACGAGGTCGACGAGCTGCTCAACAAGCGGTCCGGCCTGCAGGGCATCGCCGGGGTCAACGACTTCCGCGAGGTGGTGCGCCGCAAGGATGCCGGTGACGACGACGCGCGCCTCGCCTTCGACGTCTTCGTCCACCGTCTCAAGCACTACGTCGGCGCGTACCTGGCCCAGCTCGGCCGCCTCGACGTCCTCGTCTTCACCGCCGGCATCGGGCAGAACAGCCCGCCGGTGCGCGCGGCCGTCGTCGAGGGTCTCGGCGGGCTCGGCCTCTCGGTCGACCCGGAGCGCAACGAGGCCCGTAAGAACGAGGCCCGGGTCATCTCGCCCGACGGCTCCCCCGTGACGGTCGCCGTCGTACCGACGAACGAGGAGCTCGCCATCGCCCGCCAGGCGGCCGAGGTGCTCAGCCGCGGCTGAGCACCTCGCGCAGCGAGAGGGGTAGGCGGCCGGTGAGCCGCTCGACGTCATCGGTCACGCCGGCCAGCTCGCCGGCCGCGATGGCGGTGTACGTCGACACCCAGGCGTCGACCTGCCAGTCGGGCGCGCCGTAGACCGCACGGCTGGCGTACGCCTCCTCGACGGTCTCGTCGACGTACGTCGTCTCCAGTCCCTGCACCTCGGCCACGACGTCGGCCACCTCCGCCAGGGTCAGCGCCTCCGGTCCCGTCAGCGAGTACGTCTCCCCCGCGTGTGCGGCCGGGTCGCGCAGCACGGCCCCGGCGGCCGCCGCGATGTCGGGGTGCGACACGGCCGCCACGCGCCCGTCGCCGGCGGGCCCACGGATGGCGCCGTCCTCGCCGCGCAGCTGCCCGAAGAACTCGAGGTAGAGGTTGTCGCGCAGGAAGGTCCACGCCATGCCGGAGGCCCGCAGCGCCTCCTCGGTCGCCGCGTGGTCGCGGGCGAGGGTGAAGGTGGCGTCGGGCGCGGCCCCGTAGAACGAGACGTAGACGACGTGGCCCACGCCGGCCCGGGCGGCGGCCCGCACGAACCCGAGGTGCTGGCCGAGGCGGTCGGGGTGCTCGGCGGCCGAGACCATGAAGAGCGTCCGTACCCCCTCGAGGGCGCGCACGGCCTCGTCGTCGTCGCCGTAGGCACAGCGCCGCACGTCGGCGCCGTCCAACGCGGGCGCCCGGTCGGGGTTGCGCACGAGCAGCCGCTGCCGGATGCCGTCGGCCGCGAGGTCACGGGCCACGAGCCCACCCAGCCACCCGGTCGAACCCGTCACGGCCAGCGCTGGTGCGTCCATCGGCCCATGCTAGGGCGCGGACGGCACGGGCCGGGGTGCGCCGGGCATACGGTTGGGTCGTGACCGACAAGACCACGCCCCCCACCGACGCCCCTGCCGCGGCGCCGGTCGCCGGGGCGCACCACGACCAGGCGGACGTCCCCGCCGCCCGACCCGACCCGCTGTCCCCGCAGTCCATCGCCCGCCACACCGACGGCAGCCGCGCCGTGCCGCCGCTCGTGCGCGCCACGAGCGAGTGGGCCGCCCGGCTGCTCGTCATCGGGGTCGGGCTCTACGCCCTCGCCTGGGTGCTGCGCCAGGTGTCCGAGATCGTCGTGCCCATCGCCATCGCCGTGCTGCTCACGGCGCTGCTCGGCCCGCTCGCCAAGTGGCTGCAGCGCTGGATGCCGGCCGGCCCGGCCACGGGCTTGACCCTCGTCGGCCTCCTCGTCGTCGTCGGCGGCCTGTTCACCCTGGTCGGCTCGCAGTTCTCCAGCGGGTTCTCCGACCTCACCAACCAGGTGGCCGGCGGCCTCGAGCAGGTGCGCGACTGGGTGCGCACCACCTTCAAGATCACCGACTCGCAGTTCAACGACTACTTCGACACCCTCCGGCAGCAGGTCGGCAACAGCGGCAACCTCGGCGACACGGCATCCTCGATCGGGCTGAGCGCGACGCACTTCGTCGCCGGCATCTTCATCGCCCTGTTCGCCTTCTTCTTCTTCACCTACCAGGGCTCGAGCATCTGGGCCTGGGTCGTGCAGCTCTTCCCCCGGGTGGCGCGCCCGCGGGTCAACTCCTCCGGCCTCATCGCGTGGGGACAGCTGTCGGCGTTCGTGCGCGCGACGGTCATCGTCGCGCTCGTCGACGCCATCGGCATCGGCCTCGGCGCCGCCATCCTCAAGGTGCCCTTCGCCCTCGCGATCGGCATCCTCGTCTTCCTCTTCGCCTTCATCCCGATCGTCGGTGCGCTGCTCTCGGGCGCGGTCGCCGTGCTGCTCGCGCTCGTCGCGCACGGCCCCGGCATCGCGCTCATCATGCTCGCCGTCGTCATCGCCGTGCAGCAGGTGGAGTCGCACGTGCTGCAGCCGTTCCTGCTCGGCAAGGCCGTGCACGTGCACCCGCTGGCCGTGATCCTCGCGGTGGCGGGCGGGTCGGTCGTCGCCGGCATCGTCGGCGCGCTGACGGCGGTGCCCTTCGCCGCCGTCGTCAACGCGGTCGGCCGGCACCTGCTCTCGGGCGAGACGCCCGACGACATCAGGAGACAGCTCGAGGAGACCGCCGACGAGGGCGGCTCCACCGCCCAGTCGTAGCCCCCGCGCCACCGGACGCACCCTGACACGCGAGAACCCCACCGAGCCGAGCTCGGTGGGGTTCTCGCGTACCGGGTGCAGGCGCCCTGTGGGGCGACCGGCGGACGGCTACTGCGAGGCGGCGCGACGGGCGAACAGGCCGCGCTCGTCGAGCTCGTCGGCCTCGTCGGCGAACTCGGGGGTGGCGAAGACGTCGGCGGGGATGCCGTTCTCGGTGAGGCGGGGCTCGGCCTTCGCCTTGAGCGTGTACGTCGGGCGGGGCACGGGGACGGGGCTCCACGTGCCCGCGGCGGGCTCGGCGACCTCGTCGATCTGAGCGGCCGGGGCGGCCTGCGAACCGGCGGACGGACCCGTGGGCCGGGCCGCCGCAGCGGCCGTCTCGGCCTGGAGGTCGAAGGGCTTCGAGGCGGACGACACGGCCGGCGACGGGTCGGACGCGGCCGGGGCAGCAGCCGAGCGGCCCGTCTGCGAGGGGCGGGCGTAGAGGTGCGAGGCGACGGCCTGGGTGTCGTCGACCGAGGGCACGAAGGCGTCGTCGGCGTCGTCCACCACGTACTCGTCACGCGAGCGGGCGCGGTCGGAGGCCGCCTCGGTGCGCAGCCACACGACGACGGCGGCGACCGTCAGCAGGGAGAAGGGGATCGAGATCCAGGTCAGGGTGCCCGTGGCGACGAGCACGACCGAGACCGGCACCCAGAGCAGGGCCGCGAGCAGCAGGCCGGCCCGCAGCCGTCGCTGGCCGAGGGTGGGGCCCTCCGGTCGCACGGTGGACGGGCGGCGGGGCGGGGTCATCGGGGGCACCTCTGCGGTCTGGGGTCGGGCGGTCGTCGGTCGCGACGTCTCGGGACGAGCCGCCGGTGAACCGGTGACCGAGGGTATGGCGGCGACCTGTCGGCGCGAACCCGACCTGGCCGACAGCGGCGACCGGGCCGGGGTGACGGAGGCCCGGGCCGCGGACGATCGACGCTGCAGCACCCGCATGCCGGCGCTGAACGCGTCGGCCGAGCGGGCGGCGGCGGCGTGCTCACGGCGACGGACCCAGTGCTGCACCAGGAAGGCAGCCCAGATCGCGACGATGACGACGAAGATGAGGCTGCCTTGCACGAGCCCAACGGTAGGGCGAACGACGTTGTCTTCCCGGCACATCCGGAGCGTGTCGCCCCAGCGGCCGAACTCGGTTCGCCGCCGTCAGTCGTCGTCAGCCGTCGTCAGCCGTCCCGGCGTGAGACCCGCCCCAGCAACGAGCCGGCCGACTCGACCTCCTCGCGGGTGACGGCGAAGGTGCGGTGGTCGTGCCACCGGCCGTCGATGTGCAGGAAGCGCTGTCGAACGCCCTCGTCTCGCAGGCCCAGCCGCTGCACGACGGCCAGCGACGCCGTGTTGTCGCCGCGGACGTTGACCTCCACGCGGTGCAGCCCGGCCGGGCCCAGCGCGTGGTCGGCGACGAGCGCCACTGCGCGCGTGGCGATCCCGCGACCCGTGGCCGACTCGGCGAGCCAGTAGCCCACGGCCGCCGACTGCTGGGCCGCCCGCACGATGCCGAAGAGGTGCACCTGTCCGACGATGGCCCCGCCGACCTCGATGCACCACGGCAGCGACAGGTCGTCGCGGGCGTCGGCGTCGAGGTCATGCACGAAGCGCCGGAACGACACCGTCGGTCGCGGGCCGGACCCCGGCGGCAGCGTCGGCTCCCACGGCGCGACGAACGAGGCGTTCTCGCGGCGCACGCGGTGCCACTCCTGCTGGTCGGCGACGGTCAGCGGACGCAGCACGATCGCCGGATCGGCACTCGCGTCTCGCAGCACGAGGGGCCACGGCCCCGGTGACCCGGTCGTCGTCGACCGGCGCCCCCCGAGCCACTCAGGCCTGCGGATGGTCGCCCCCCGCGAGCTGCGACAGGGCGTGACCGAGGACGGGCTCGAGGACGTCGAGGGCGTCGCGCACGCCGCCGCGCGACCCCGGCAGGTTGGCCACGAAGGTCGCCCCCGTCGTGCCGACGAGGCCGCGCGACAGCATCGCCGTCGGCACGCCCTTGGCGACGCCGGCGGAGCGCAGCGCCTCGGCGACGCCGGGCACGAGCCGCTCGAGCAGCGGGGCGGTGCGCTCGGGCGTCTCGTCGGTCGGGGTCAGACCGGTGCCCCCGGTCGTCAGCACGACGGCGGGCCGGGCGTCGAGGGCCTCGGCCAGGGCCCGCCCGAACGGCTCCCCGTCGGCCACCACGACGGCATCCGGCACCTCGAAGCCCCACGCGCGCAGCCGCTCGACGACGACGGGGCCCGACGTGTCGGCGTAGACCCCGGCGGAGGCACGGTTCGACGACGTGATGACGACGGCCCGGCGGCCGGCGCCGAACGGCTCACTCACGCCAGTCCCCCGAGCGACCGCCCGACTTGGCCGTCACCCGCACGTCGGTGATGCGGGCGTGCTTGTCGACCGCCTTGACCATGTCGACGAGGGCGAGGGCGGCGACGCTGACGGCGGTGAGCGCCTCCATCTCGATGCCGGTGCGGTCGGCCGTGCGCACGGTGGCCTCGATCATCACGCCGTCGTCGACGACGGTGACGTCGACGTGCGCCGCGTGTACCGCCACGGGGTGCGCGAGCGGGATGAGCTCGGGCGTGCGCTTGACGGCCTGGATGCCGGCCAACCGGGCCACGCCGAGGGCGTCACCCTTGGGCACGGCCCCCTCACGCAGGGCCGAGACGGCCGCGGCACTGAGCAGCACCCGCCCGGCGGCGCTCGCCTCGCGCGCGGTGACGGCCTTGGCCGAGACGTCGACCATGTGCGCCGTCCCGTCGGACCGGACGTGGGTCAGGCCACCGGTGCGGCCGTGGTCGTCGGGATGCGGTGACACCTCAGACCTCGAAGTCGAGCAGCACGACGTCGACGACGTCGCCCGAGTCGAGCTGCGTGACGTCGTCGGGGACGACGAAGAGGGCGTTGGCCTTGGCGAGGTCACCGACGAAGTGTGACCCCTGACCGGCGACCGGCGCCGCGATGAGCGGCCCGTCGGGCGAGCGGGTCACGACGGCACGGCCGAACTGGCGACGACCGTCGGGCGAGGTGACGCCCGAGGTGAGGGCGGCCCGGCGCAGGCGGCGCTTCTCCGGCTGCAGACGCATGAGCCGGCGCAGGGCGGGTCGCACGAAGACCTCGAACGAGACGAACGACGACACGGGGTTGCCGGGCAGGGCGAAGAGCGGCACGCGGCGACCACCCGGCCCGGTGAGGAAGCCGAAGCCCTGCGGCTTGCCCGGCTGCATGGCGACCTTGACGAAGTCGACGCCCTCCGAGGACAGCGCGCTCTTGACTACGTCGTACGCGCCCATCGACACGCCGCCGCTCGTGATGACGACGTCGGCCTCGCCGACGACCGCGTCGAGCGCGGCGAGCAGCTCGGCCTCGGTGTCGCCGACGGCGGTGCGGATCTCGGCGGTGGCGCCGACGTTGATGGCCTCGGCCCACAGCATCGAGGAGTTGGAGTCGTGGATCTGCCCGCGCCCCAACGGTTCTCCGGGGCTCACGAGCTCGGCGCCGGTCGAGAGCACGACGACGTGGGGGCGCTGGTGCACCTGCACCTCGGCGTGCCCGCAGGCGGCGAGCACGGCGATCGAGCGCGGGCCGATGACGTCACCGGCCGGGACGACGAGGCTGCCCTGGCGGACGTCCTCGCCGCGGGGGCGCACGTACTGGCCGCGGCGGACCTTGGCGCGGCACTCGACCTGGCCGGCGGCCGCGCCGTCGGTGTCCTCGACGGCGATGACGGCGTCGGCACCCTCGGGCAGCTCGGCGCCGGTCATGATGCGCACCGCCTCACCCGGACCGACACGCAGGGCCTTGCCGTCGCCACCGGCGGCCACCTCACCGACGAGGCGCAGCCGCACGGGCCGCTCCCCCACGCCCGACAGCGAGTCTGCCTGGACCGCGTAGCCGTCCATCGACGAGTTGTCGAAGCCGGGCAGGTCGAGGCGGGAGCGGACGTCACGGGCCACGACGAGGCCCATCGCCTCGGTGAGCGGGAGCGACACCGTCGGGGCCGGCTGCAGGGCGCCGAGGATGGCACGCAGGTGCTGGTCGACGGAGCGGATGTCGCGGTGGCGCGGCGGCCGCGGCCGCTCGCCGATGACGGCTCCGTCCTGGATGCGCGCCAACCCGTCGATGAGCACGTCACCGACGCAGCGCACGTCCTTGCCGAAGACGGGGTCGCCGATGACGCGCAGGCTGGTGCACTCCGCCATCGACGGCACGCCGTGCCGGAAGCGGTTCTCGAAGCCGGGCACGAAGCGGTAGGCGGAGTCGAGGTCGACGTAGGGCTCGGGCCCGGGGCGGGCTGCCACGACGTGGTAGCTGTCGTCGAACGAGAAGTAGTCGGAGCGCAGCACGAGCAGGTCGTTCGTCGTCTTGACCGGGCGGAAGCGGGTGCGCGGCACGAGGATCGCCTCGGAGCCCTCGAACACCTCGATCGCCGTGCCCATGGCCGACTCGACCTGGATGACCTCGGGGCTGTCGGGGTCGGCCGGGTCGACCGACTTGTGGTTGACGATGATCGGCAGACCGAGCACGCCGCCGTGGCTCGTCATCCGCTCGCGCAGCACCTCGAGGTTGATCCAGATGTTGTTGGCGTTGAAGGTGCTGTGCCGTTCGATGTCGCGGAAGTAGCGCTCCTCCCCCTCCTCGACCATCGCCGTGTCACGCAGGATGAGGCGGCCGTCGCTCTTGCGCACGGCGAGGTGACCGCCCTTGCGGTCGCTCTTGGTGCGGCGGCAGACCTCGGCGACGAATGGGAGGTCGTGCTCGACCATCCACGCCGCGACGTCGGGGTCGCACGTGGCCCCGAGGTTGTCGCTGTTGGACAGGAACGCGAAACGGATCCCCTTGGCCAGCAGCGAGTCGAGCACGCCCGAGGTGACGAGCGAGACGTAGACGTCGCCGTGGCCGGGCGGGCACCACTCGAGCTCGGGGTCGGCCGGCCAGTCGACCGGCGTGAGGGCGCCGGGGCGCAGCTTGGGCTCGGCGTTCTGGATGAACTCGAGCGGCAGGCCGTCGACGGGCAGGTCGGGGTACTTGCCGAGGATCTTCAGCGACTCGTCGCTCGTGCGGAAGCTGTTCATCAGCACGAGGGGCAGCTCGACGTCGTACTGCTCGCGCAGCGAGAGCACCTGCAGGGCGATGATGTCCAGGAAGGTGAGGCCGTCCTTGACCTCGAGCGCCGACTTCGCCCCGGTCATGCCCATGCCGGTGCCCAGACCGCCGTTGAGCTTGATGACGGCCGTCTGTGACAGCGCGCGGCGGGCCTCCTCGGCGTTCACCGGGGCCTCGCCCAGCGCCCTGACCTCGCCGAGCGGCTCGATGGTCGCCTCGGGGATCGTGCCCTCGGCACCGTGCTCCAGCTCGTGGAAGTAGTGCTCGAAGACGGTGATGGCCTCCGGGCCCAGTCCACGCCGTCGCATGCGGTCGACAGCCTCGGCAAGGCCCCTGTGAGTCATGCGTTCCAGAGTACGGTGGACGATGTGGGGCAACTGGGAAACCGCAGAATGAAGCACGGATGAGCGCCCTTGACAAGGGTGATCTGCGTCACGTCCTCCGGCGAGAGCGTCGGGAGCGTGTGGCGGCCCTCACACCGGCCCGTCGCGAGGCCGCCGGGGCAGCCCTCGCGAGCGCCGTGCTCGGCTTCGTCCCACCGGATGCCGGGCCCGCGACGGTCGCCGTGTACGAGTCCCTGCCGGACGAGCCCCCGACCGGTGAGCTCGTGCGACGGCTCGTCGAGGCCGGTCACACCGTGCTCGTGCCGGTGACCCTCGACGACTGGTCACTCGACTGGACCCCGGCCCGCGTCGGCACGGTGGCCGACCGGGCGACGACCTCGAGGACGACCCGCGAGCAGACGGCCGAGGGTCTCACCCTGCTCGGCCCCGACGCCCTCGCCCGGTGCGACCTCGTCGTCGTGCCGGCCCTGGCCGTCGACGCCCACGGGTCACGGCTCGGGCAGGGCGGCGGCTGCTACGACCGGGCGCTCGCGCACCGCGACCCCGCGGCCCCCGTCATCGCCCTCGTGCACGACGGCGAGCTGAGCCCGACGCCCCTGCCCCGCGAGCCGCACGACGTCCCCGTCGACGGCTGGGTCACGACGACCGGGGAGGTCGGTCGGGCGTCCTCAGCCGGCGGGTGACCCCGGCGGCGTGAGCGTCAGCTCGACGTCCGAGGCGTCGCTCACCGCCTGACGGCTGAACGGCCACGGGAACGGCTCGTTCGCGACCCACGCGTTGATCTGGTCGGCGTAGTGCGCGTTGTAGGCGTGCCCCGACTGGCCCGTGGAGTTGACCCAGCGGGAGGCATCGAGGTCGGACAGGTCGACGACCATGCGCATCGACGGACCCGAGGTGACGGCGTAACCGGGCTCCGCGGCATCCCAGCCGTTGGCGTTGACGATCGAGCTGCCGCCGCCGAGCTCGATGCCGCCGCGGTCGAAGATGCTGCGGACGACCTCCGGCAGCGACGGGTCGCCCATGACCTGGTGCGTGAGCTCGAGCTGGTGCAGCCGGCCCCAGCGCCACGTCGCCGGCACCTTGCCGAGCTCGCGGGCCAGGTCGAGGCGCGCCTCGACGAGGGCCCGCTTGAGGATCTCGCCCGAGCCCTCGACGACGCCCGGGGTGGTCCGGTCGTCCCACCAGTCGTTGTCTGGGTCCTTGAGCAGCTGCTCCATGACGACCATCCAGCGGCTGCCGCCGTTGGGCGCGATGTCGTTGGGCAGCTCGTCGAACGTGTACTCGAGCAGGTGCTTCCACACCGCGTTGTAGTAGGCGGCCGAGGCCGAGTCGCGGCCCGTGCCGCTCGGCTGGCTGCCGTCCCAGTCGCGCAGCAGCAGCTGCGCCTGGGCGGTGAAGTCGTCGACCTGCACCTGCAGCAGCCGCTCGCTCAGCATCGGCGCGAAGGTGTTGCGCACGTCGCCCTGGATGTCGCTCATCTTCTGCGGCGAGACCTTGCCCGCCCCGTTGATGAGCTCACGGATGCGCTGGGCGCGGAAACCGGCATCCCACTCGGTCGTGAGGAACGGCTCGTCGGCCGCCGTGACGGCCTGGTTGGCCGTGACGATGTAGCCCTCGGGCGGGTCGTAGGCGTACGGCATCTCGTCGAAGGGGACGGTGCCGCGCCAGTCCCACTGGCTGTCCCAGCCGGGCGAGGGCCAGTAGCCGGGGGGCGCACCCGAGGTGGCCGAGCGGCGGACGGGGATGACGCCCGGCGCCTGGTAGCCGATGTGGCCGTCGGTGTCGGCGTAGACGAGGTTCTGCGACGGCACCGCGAACAGCTCGGCGGCGGAGCGGAACTCCTGCCAGCTCGTGGCCCGGTCCATCGCGAAGATGGCGTCGGCGGTCGTGCCGGGGGTCAGGGCGGTCCACGCGAGCGAGACGGCGAAGCTGCTGCTCTGCGGGGCCCCGCGCACGACGACCCGGTCACCGGCCTCCTCCACGGAGGGGACGGCATCCGAGAGGATCGGCCCGTGCACCGTCGAACGGACGGTGATCGGCACGTCGGCGCCGCCGGCGACCTTGATCGTCTCGGTGCGCGACTGCAGCGGCACCTGCTGGCCGTCGCGCAGGTACGTGTCGCCGGTGACCTGCTCGAGGTAGAAGTCGGTGACGTCGGGGCCGAGGTTGGTGAAGCCCCAGGCGACCTTCTGGTTGTGGCCGATGACGACGCCCGGCAGCCCGGAGAACGAGAAGCCGGAGACCTGGAACGGGCACGACGTCGAGAGCGTGCGGCACTGGAGGTTGACCTGGCTCCAGATGCTCGGAATGGCGAGGGACAGGTGCGGGTCGTTGGCGAGCAGCGGCTTGCCCGTCGTCGTGCGCGAGCCGGAGACGACCCACGAGTTCGACCCGATGTCCTCGCCCTTGCCGAAGGTGGCCGGGATGGCCTCGATGGCGGAGGCGGTGCGGTCGAGGGCCGACTGTGTCGTCGGGGCGCGCAGGGCGGACGCGACGGCCGGCACCGGGGCGGCGGCCTGCGACGTGGCGTCGGCCGACCGCGGCTTCCAGTCGTCGGACGACAGGATCGGCAGGTTCCGCTCGTACGGGTAGGGCGGGTAGAGCAGGTTGATCTGGCTGACGGGGGTGCGGCCACCGCGGGAGAGGCGGGCCCGGGTCAGCTCGTCGTCGTAGTCGCCGCGCAGGTCCCACGCCATCGCCTTGAGCCACGCGAGCGAGTCGACGGGCGACCACGGCTCGACCCGGTAGTCGGGGTTGCGGGTGGCGAGCAGGCGGTACTCGAGCGACATGCTCGCGGCCGAGCCCTCGGCCCGGATGTAGGCGTTGACGCCGTCGGCGTACGCCTGCAGGTACTGACGGGTCTCGGGGGCGAGGCGCGGCAGCTCGGCCTCGGCGACGCGGCGCCAGCCCATCGTGCGGATGACCCGGTCGGTCTGCAGGCCGCTCGCGCCGACGAGCTCGGACAGCCGCCCGGCGGTGATGTGGCGGCGCAGGTCCATCTCGAAGAAGCGGTCCTGGGCGCTGACGTAGCCCTGCGCCCGGAAGAGGTCGGTGGCGGTGTCGGCGTAGATCGTCGGGATGCCGCGGGCGTCGCGCGAGACCTGCACCTGACCGCTCAGCCCCTCGACCTCGAGTGTGCCCCCGGTCTGCGGGAAGGGCTGGCGGACGGTCGAGATCGCGAAGATGCTCAGTGCCACCACGGCGACGAGGACGAACGCGAGGGCCGACAGGCCGACGCGGCGGACGAGCTTCTTGCGGGGCACGGGTCGAGACTAGGCGATGCCGCAGGGCCCTTCGCGACGGCGCACGGGCCGGATGGTTGGATGGTCGCAGCGATCGCGGGAGGCCGGGCATGCCGCTGCTGACGACCATCACGTCGTCGGGGATGACCCTCGACGACCTCACGCGTGTGCTCCTCATCGGCTCGCTGGTCATGCTCGTGGCCGTCGCCGCCGTGCGCCTCTCGACCCGCTCGGGCCTGCCGTCGCTGCTCATCTACCTCGCGATCGGCCTCGCCCTCGGAAACGCCGGTGCCGGCATCCAGTTCGACAACGCGTCGGTGACGCGGGTGCTCGGCTACGCCGCCCTCGTGCTCATCCTCAGCGAGGGCGGGCTGACGACGTCGTGGGGCAACATCAAGGATGCCGTCGCACCCGCGGCGGTGCTCTCGACCGTCGGCGTCGCCGTGTCGGTCATCGTCGTCGCGGTCGCGGCGCACACGATCCTGCCGCTGTCGTGGACGATCTCGCTGCTCGTCGGCGCCATCGTCACCTCGACCGACGCGGCGGCCGTCTTCGCGGTGCTGCGCAACGTGCCGCTGCCGAAGCGGCTGTCGGGGATGCTCGAGGCGGAGGCGGGGTTCAACGACGCGCCGGTCGTGATCCTCGTCGTCGCCTTCGCCGCGCAGGGTGTGCCCGGCGCGGAGGCGGAGCCCTGGTACCTGCTCGTCGGCAGCGCCGCCTTCGAGCTCGTCGGCGGGGCGCTCGTCGGCGTCGCGGTGGGCTGGGTCGGCGGGCAGCTGCTCAAGCGGGCGGCGGGCGGGTCGTCGGCGCTGTTCTCCATCGGCATCGTCACCCTCACGGTGCTGGCCTACGCGCTCGGCACGGCCGTGCACGTCTCCGGCTTCCTCGCGACGTACCTGTCCGCGCTCGTGCTCGGCAACATGGGCCTGCCCTACCGCACGGCGTTCCAGAGCTTCGGCAACGCCCTGGGGTGGATCGCGCAGATCGGCCTCTTCGTGCTGCTCGGGCTGCTCGCCGACCCCTTCCGCCTCGACGAGCAGATCGTGCCCGCCGTCGTCATCGGGCTCGTGCTGCTGCTCGTGGCCCGGCCGCTGTCGGTCATCGCGTCGACGTCGTGGTTCGGGCTCTCGTGGCGCGACCAGGCCTTCCTGTCGTGGGCGGGGCTGCGCGGCGCGGTGCCCGTCGTGCTCGCGACCGTGCCGCTCGTCGTCGGCACGCCCGACACCGAGTGGATCTTCGACCTCGTCTTCATGCTGGTCGTCGTCTTCACCATCGTGCAGGCGCCGACGCTGCCGTGGGTGGCCCGCCGGCTCGGGCTCGTCGAGGACGTCCACTCGGTCGACGTCGACCTCGAGAGCACGACCCTCCTCGAGATCGGGGCCGACGTCCTGCAGGTCTCGGTCGGCGACCAGTCGCGCCTGCACGGGGTGGCCGTGTTCGAGCTGCGCCTGCCGAAGGGGGCCAACGTCACCCTCGTCGTGCGCGACGGGGAGTCGTTCGTGCCCGCGCCGCACACGACGATCCGGCACGGCGACCGGTTGCTCGTCGTCGCCCCGTCGAAGGTGCACCACCGCACCGAGCAGCGCATCCGCGCCGTGAGCCGGGACGGGCGGCTGGCGGGCTGGCCGTGATCGCTGGCCCGCTGGCCCGCTGGCCGTGACGTCCGGGGCGCGGGCGCCCGTGCGCGGCTGCGTACACTTCCCTGCGTCACCGCCGCGGTGACCGACCCCTGCACCAGACGCGCGAGGACCCGCCGATGCCCACCTACTCGTACGCGTGCACCTCGTGCTCGCACGCCTTCGACATCCGTCAGTCGTTCACCGACGACACGCTGACCTTCTGCCCCGAGTGCGGTGAGCACACGCTGCGCAAGGTCATCCACCCCGTCGGGATCGCGTTCAAGGGCTCCGGCTTCTACAAGACCGACTCGCGGGCGAGTGCATCGAAGCCGTCGGGCTCGAGCTCGGGCGACAAGGGCTCGGGCGACAAGGGCGACAAGGGCTTGGGTTCGGGTTCGGGCTCCTCGTCCGGTGGCGACACGTCAGGCGCCTCGGGCTCCTCGGGCTCGTCGGGTGCGGCGTCGAAGGGCACGGGTGCCGGGTCGTCCTCCTCGGGGTCCTCGTCCTCGTCCGGGTCATCGGGCTCGGGCTCCTCGTCCGGTGGCTCGGGCTCGTCGTCCACATCCTCCTGACGACGCGACGGCCGGACGGCCGTCGTCCACAGGCCCGTCGACGACCGCCGGTCGCCGGCGGGGCGCCCCTAGAGTCGGGGGCATGGCCGACCCTGCGCTGACCGCGTCCTCCCCCGCCCCGACCGTCGACGGTCCGCGGGCCGACATCGGCGTCATCGGCGGCTCCGGCCTCTACGACTTCCTCGAGACCTACGACACCGTCGAGGTCGACACCCCGTTCGGCCCGCCGAGCGACCCCCTCGTCGTCGGCGAGGTCGACGGCCGGCGCGTGGCCTTCGTCGCGCGGCACGGCAAGGGCCACCGCTTCGCGCCGCACCGGGTCAACTACCGCGCCAACCTCTGGGCGCTGCGCGCGGTCGGGGTGCGGCAGGTGCTCTCGCCGTGCGCCGTCGGGTCGCTGCGACCCGAGAACGGGCCCGGCACCGTCGTCGTGCCCGACCAGGTCGTCGACCGCACGTGGGGTCGCGGCCACACCGTCTACGAGCAGGAGGGGCCGGTCGTCCACATCGGTTTCGCCGACCCCTTCTGCCCGCGCGGCCGGTCCGTCGCCCTCGGCTCGGTGCGGCGGGCGGGCCTCGACGCCGTCGACGGCGGAACCCTCGTGGTCGTCAACGGTCCGCGTTTCTCCAGCCGCGCCGAGTCGGTCATGCACCAGCAACAGGGCTGGTCCGTCGTCGGCATGACGACGATGCCCGAGGCCGCCATCGCGCGCGAGCTCGCCCTGTGCTTCACGACCATCGCCATGGTCACCGATCACGACGCCGGGGTCGAGGGCGGCGAGGCCGTCTCGCACGACGAGGTGCTGCGGGTCTTCGCCGCGAACGTCGACCGCCTCAAGGGGGTCCTGCGCGACGCCATCGGCGACCTGCCCGAGCCCGAGTCCGACGCCGATGCGACGTGCCCGTGCCGACGGGCTCTCGACGGCATCGAGCTGCCGTTCGCGTTGCCGTGAGCCTGCCGTGGCCCCCGCGACGGCGGGCGGCGCCCAGCTCACGTCGTCGCCGCGCCCGCCGGGCCCGGGTCCGGCGGGTTGTGGCCGCCCTGCTCGCCGGCTCGGCCGTGCTCGTCACGCTCTCCGCGCTGGCCCGTGACCGGGCGCCCGTCGTCGGCGCGCCGACGGTGGTGGCCGTCCGGGCCATGGCCGCCGGCACGGTCGTCGGCGCCGACGACGTCGAGGTCGTGTCGCTCCCCGTCGCGCTGCGCCCCGAGTCGGCGATGACGGCATCCTCGTCGGTCGTCGGGCGCACGACCGCTGCGGCGCTCGAGGCCCGCGAGGTGCTGACCCCGCCGCGGCTGGTCGGCGCCGACCTGCTCGCGGGGCAGCCGGCCGGGCACGTCGCGATGACCCTGCCGGTGCAGGGGGCGAGCACGCTCGGGGCCACCGCCGGCAGCCACGTCGACCTCTGGGCGACGGGCACGGGCGAGCGCGCGGTCGACGACGCCGTGGTGCTCGCGGTCGCGGGTGGCGGCGCCAGCGCCCCGACGTTCGGCGAGCAGGCCCCGGCCACGGTTACGCTCGCCCTGTCGTCCGACGCGGCGGCCCGCGTGGCGACGCACCTCAGCGCGCTCGGCGCCGGCGACCGTTTCGTGGTCGCCCTCCGCCGTCTGCCCGCCTCGTCCCAGTAGTCTCCCCGTGTCACACCGTTCCGGGTGACTTCTCTGGCCACACCATCCACCGGCACGAAGGACACGACCATGCTCAAGGGATTCAAAGACTTCCTCATGCGAGGCAACATCGTCGACCTCGCGGTCGCCGTCGTCATCGGCACCGCGTTCGCGGCCGTCGTCAAGGCGTTCGTCGACGTCATCATGGGCCTGATCGGCAAGATCGGCGGCCAGCCCGACTTCAACGGCTGGACGCCCCTCGGCATCCCGTTCGGCGCCTTCATCACCGCCCTCATCAGCTTCGTCATCATCGCCGCGGTCGTGTACTTCGTGGTCGTCGTGCCGATGAACAAGCTCGCCGAGCGCCGCGCGAAGGGCATCGAGCCGGAGACGGAGGCCCCCTCGGAGGAGGTCGCCCTGCTCACCGAGATCCGCGACTCGCTGCGCGCCCGCTGACCCGAACGCCCGAGAGGGGCGGGAGCCGACCCGGCTCCCGCCCCTCTTCGCGTCCCCGCCCCGTTCGCGACACCGTCGAGAGGCCAGATGGACGTCACCGAAAGGCCAACCCGGATGCCGGTCAGCGCCGTCCGGAACCGGACCCGTGGCCCGATCGCGGGTGTCGGGAAGAGGCCACTCGACGGTCAAGGACGACCTCGGGTGTCGGGAAGTGGCCTCTCGACGGTTCGAGCGGTCAGGCGCGGTGGGGGTGGAGGTCCTTGTCCTCGTAGTCGCCGAGCACCTGGGCCAGGGCGAGCGGGCGCGCCGCCTCCTCGTGCCGGCCGGCCCGCGACAGGGTGCGACCGAGCAGCAGGTGCGCGTAGGCGTCGGTCGGGCACTCGTCGGTGAGCCGTCGCAGCACCGCCTCGGCCCGACCGAGCTGGGCCGAGTGGAAGTAGGCGCGCGCCAGCAGCAGGCGCAGGTCGGTGGTCGGGTGCAGCGAATGCCCGCCGGTCGAGGCAGCGGCCTCCTGCTCGACCTCGCTCACGAGGTCGGCGAGGGCCCGCGAGGCGGCCAGGTACTCACCGCGCTCGAACTGCTGCTGGGCCAGGGACAGGCGCAGGGCGAAGGTGCTCGAGGTCATGGCCGCAGAACGTCGATCGCCCGCGCGGCATTCCGGCCGGCGGTCGGCGTGGCGGGCGTGGCCGGAGCGGTCTACTCGTAGTGCGGCGGACGCTGCTGCCGCAGCCAGGTGTCGCGGGCTCCCTCGCTGCCGGCCGGGGCCTCGTCGCGCCCACGCTCGACGGGCGACTCCGTGTAGTCCTCGGCGTCGGCCGCCGCGCCGGTCCCCTTGCGGAACACCCGACGGCGCCGACCCCGGCGCCCACCGGAGTCCGAGCCGGCCGCGTCGTCGGCGTCGGTGCTGTCGTCGCGCTCGCCGGCTTCGGCGGCGTCGGCCTGTGCCTCGGCCGAACGTCCAGCCGTGATCTCCTCGTCGGCTTCCCGGGCGTCGGCGTCCACCGTCTCGGTGTGTCCCGCGGCGTCTGTCGACGCCTCCGACTCGACCGCAGGTTCGGCTCCCGCGCCGGCCTGACCCGTCGCAGGTGCCGCGGCCGCCGTGGAGCGCACCAGCCTGACGATGCGGGCCACCTCGCGGGCGGGGTCGCGGAAGATGTCCGTGCTCCACACGCGGGTGTGGGCCCAGCCGAGCCGCTGCAGCTGCTCGGGCCGCAGGCGGTCACGGTCGCGGGTGCTCGGCATGGCGGCGTAGCGGTCACCGTCCGTCTCGACGGCGACGAGGGCACGGCCGCGGTGGTGCGGGTCCTCGACGGCGAGGTCGATCCGCTGGCCGGCGCTGCCGAACTCCTCGTGGACGGTGAGGCCCTCGCGGCGCAGCCGCCGGGCGAGGTCGCGACGCAGGTGGTCGACCGTGGCACCGGGCGCACCGGCAGGGGTGGGCGTACCGGCATCCGCCGCCGGGTCGACTCCCCCGCGCTCGGCGTAGGTGAGGAAGTCGCGCAGCATGACGGCGCCTCGGGCCTTGAGGCGCTCGGGGTCGAGGTCGCTGCCGCGCAGGGCGGACACCACCGTCATGCGCACGCGGGCACGGGTGACGGCGACGTTGAGGCGACGCTCGCCGCCCTCGATGTTGAGGGGGCCGAAGCGGTGCAGCACCCGGCCGTGGCGGGTCTTGCCGTAGCCGACGGACAGGATGATGGCGTCGCGCTCGTCGCCCTGCACGCGCTCGAGGTTCTTCACGAAGAAGCGCTCCGGCGCCGCGTCGTCGAAGAAGTCGGCGACGTCGGGGTTGCTGCGCAAAGCGGCGGTGACGGCGTCGTCGAGGCGCGTCGCGTGCCGCAGGCCGAGCGCGATGACGCCGAGCGACTCGTCGGGGCGGGTGCGCGCGTGCTCGAGGACGAGCTGCACGACGCGCTCGACCTCGGCGTCCGTCGTCTCGATCGACGACTGTCCCTGCACGACGTCGGCCTGCCCGTCGACGGGCTCGAACGTGACGGCGGAGTCGAGCGACGTACCGGGGAAGGTCGTCAGCGCCCCGTCGTACATCGCGTCGTTGGCGAAGGCGATGAGGCGCTCGTCGCGGCTGCGGTAGTGCCACGTGAGCCGGCGCGTCGGGAGGGCGGCGGTGAGCACGTCGAGCACCGACTCGAAGCCGTCGGTGAGCACGTCGGGCTCGTCGGCGGAGCCCTGCTCGTCGTCGCTGACGACGGTGAAGAAGTTGGTCGGCGGCAGCTGGCGCTCGTCGCCCGCGACGACGACCTGACGGGCACGGGCGATGGCGGAGACCGCCTGGGCGGGCTGCACCTGCGAGGCCTCGTCGAAGATGACGACGTCGAACCAACGGCCGGGCGGCAGGGTCGAGGCGACGACGAGCGGGCTCATCGCCCAGCACGGCTTGATCGCCGTCAGGGCCGGCGCGGCGACCGGCATGAGGTCGCGCAGCGGACGGTGGCGCCGGGCCTTGCCGGCCTCGGCGCGCACGAGCGCCTCCTGGCCGGGGTGGTCGGCGACGACCTCGCGCACGTTGCGGGCGACGGCGGCCCGGACCCGGCCGACGGTGGCGATCTGGTGCGCCCGGTCGGCGGCGACGTACTCGTCGACGGCCCGGCGCAGGCCGGGCCCGTCGTGGCTGCCGTAGGCCGGGTCGCGCAGCATGATCTCCTGCGCGACGCTGGCCCACCACACGTACTCGACCTCGGACGTGACGTCGTCGGTCGCGACACCGCGGCGGGCGAGGTCGTCGACGGCGTCTCCGAGACCGGCCTCGCGCACCCCGTCGAGGGCGGCGGTCACGTGGGGCAGCACGGCGATGCGCTCCGGCCGGGCGGCCAGCTCGGCCAGCCGCTCGCGCAGCCGGTCGAGGGGCAGGTCGACGAGGCGCGGGCGCTCCGTGTCGGGGCGCAGGCGGGTGCCGAGCCACTCGAGGTCGCCGACGAGCCCGCCCAGCACCTCGATGCCCTCGTCGAGCCGCGGTGAGATCTCGGGTCGGCCGCCACCGCCGACGAGGTCGAACCAGTGCTGGCGCTGCTCGCTCGCCGACACGAGCTCGTCATGAAGGCGCGCCGGCGGGCGGCCGGGGCGCAGCAGCCGCTTCGTCTGGCGACGGATGCGCCAGCGGGAGAGCGCGCCCATCTGCACGTCGCGGTTGGCCCGCCAGTCACGGGTCGCGGTGGCGGCGATGTGCTCGTTGAGCGGGATGTCGAACACCTCGGGGCGGAACACCTCGAGGGTGTGCCGCACGGCGTGCATGGTGTCGAAGGCCGCCCGCCAGTCGCCGACCGAGTTCGCCTGCGGGACATGCGACTCGGCCAGGATGCCGTTGAGCTCGTGGGCGATGCCGTCGAGCCCACCCGTGCTGTACCGGGTCGTCACGTCGAGCGCGCGGGAGGCCTCGTCGGGGGTCGTGATGCGGGCCGCGAACCACGGGTCGTCACCGTCGGGGGCCCACGCCCCCAGCCCCGCGGCATCCCGCAGTCTGCGTCCTTGCTCGACCGCGCGGGCACGGGAGATGGACGCGATCGCGTTGCCGCGCAACCGAACTCGTGAGCTGGGCGACGGCTTGCGGGTGGCGAGCTCGGCCATGGCCTGCTCGACGTCGTGGGCCGAGACACCCCACGGCTCGCGCACGGCGTGCCGCGCGGTGAGGTGGCGGGTGACGCGCGAACGCCGGTCGCGCAGCGTGCCGACCGCGCCGTCGTCGGGCGCGGCCACGTGCTCGAGCGCGGCGTCCAGGCTGGTCGCGAACTGTCGCGCGACGGCCCGCTTGTTCGTCGTGCCGTCGTAGGCGTCGAGCACGAGGTCGCCGAGACCGAGTCGGTCGAGGCGGCCGAGCACGGCGTCGATGGCGGCGCGCTTCTCGGCGACGAAGAGGGCCGACTTGCCCTCGGCGGCCAGGGCCGCGATGAGGTTGGCGATGGTCTGCGACTTGCCGGTGCCGGGCGGGCCCTTGATGACGAGGTGGGCGCCGGCGCGGACGGCGTCGATGGCGGCGTGCTGGCTCGAGTCGGCGTCGAGCACGAGGTACTCGTGCTCGGGGTCCGGGTCGGGCTCGCTGTCGGGCAGGCGCAGTCGCACGGCGGCGAGCGCCGACTCGTCACCGGCGAGGGCGGCGACGACGTCGTGGTCGGCCAGGGTGGCGCCCTGCAGGGCGAGGTCGGCGACCATGGGCAGCTTGGCGTACGAGAAGGTGCCGAGCACGAGCCGGGGGGCGATCTCGAAGTCGGGCACGCCTTGGCACAGCCTCTTGAGGGCGGCGTACGACGGGTAGGGGTCGAAGGAGTTGCCGACCGTGGCCATCTCGGCCAGCGACTCGGCATCCAGCTCGATGCCCTGCTCGGAGCGCAGGTACTCGCGCAGCACGGGGTTGAGCTCGACCTCCGGCCCGAGGTCGAGCTCGAAGTCGTCCTGCGCGGCGCCCGTCGGGCGCAGCACGCACGGGCGCAGCAGCACCGGGGATGCCGGGGGGCGGGCCGCGCGCGGGACCGACCACGTCGCCATGCCGATGGCGACGAAGCCGGCGGCGATGCCGCGCTCCTCGCGCAGCTCGAGGGCCTTGCCGCGGATGGCGCGGGCCCGACGGCGGGCCTCGCCGAGGGCCTGCGGCTCGCGGACGAGGTCGGACAGGCGGGTCGGCTTGCCGGCGAGCAGCTTGGAGACGCCGCCGGGGTGGGCGGTCGTCAGGTCGAGGGTGCCCGAGGGCAGGTCGCGGTACCAGAGCAGCGTGTTGCGCCCGCCGAGGTCGACGAGGGTGCGCTGCCAGGTCCGGACTGCGGCGGCGACGCGCTCGGCGCGGGGGTCGGCGTCGGGCGTGGTGAGGGGGGCTGCCGACGCCGACACGCCCCCACGGGCAGGGTCGGGCCTGGATGCGTCGGTCACCCGTGAAGGCTAACGAATCGGAGGGGGTGCTCCGTCGTGGCTCGGCCAGCGGACGCCGGGCGTGGCCGCGGGAGGCCACCACCCGGCATCCGACGTGGCGGTGAGGTCAGCGGTCGATGAAGCGGGCCATGGCCTCGGGGTAGCGCTCCCCCTGCACCTTCACGCTCGTCGAGGCGTCGTCGAGCTCGGCGAGGTCGTCGGTGGTGAGCTCGAGCTCGGCGGCGCCGAGGTTCTCGTCGAGGCGCTCGAGGCGGCGGGTGCCCGGGATCGGCACGACCCACGGCTGCTGGGCGAGCAGCCACGCGAGGGCGACCTGCCCGGGGGTGGCTCCCTTGCGCTCGGCGACCGCCGTGACGCGGTCGACGAGCGCGAGGTTGGACTGCAACGCCTCGCGCTCGAAGCGGGGCAGGGTGGCGCGGATGTCACCCTCGCCGAACTGGGTGGCTGCGGTGACCTGACCGGTGAGGAAGCCGCGGCCGAGGGGGCTGAAAGGCACGAAGCCGATGCCCAGCTCGGCGATGGCGGGGAGGATCTGCTGCTCGGGCTCGCGCCAGAAGAGGGAGTACTCGCTCTGCAGGGCGGTGACCGGCTGCACGGCGTGCGCGCGGCGGATGGTGTCGACGCCCGCCTCGGAGAGGCCGAAGTGGCGCACCTTGCCGGCGTCGATGAGCTGTTTGACGGTGCCGGCGACGTCCTCGATGGGGGTGTCGGGGTCGACGCGGTGCTGGTAGAGCAGGTCGATGGTGTCGGTGCGCAGTCGCCGCAGCGACCCGTCGACGGCCTTGCGGATGCTGTCGGGGCGGCTCGTGACGCCGGTCTGGGTGCCGTCGTCGTCGAGGGCGAAGCCGAACTTCGTCGCGATGACGACGTCGTCGCGGACGGGCGCGAGGGCCTCGCCGACGAGCTCCTCGTTGTGCCACGGCCCGTAGACCTCGGCGGTGTCGAAGAGGGTGACGCCCCGCTCGACGGCGGCGCGGAGGAAGGTGACCATCTCGTCGCGCGGCGGGCGCTCGCCGAACGACTGGCTCATGCCCATGCAGCCGAGGCCGAGGGCCGAGACGGTGAGGCCGGACGTGCCGAGGGTGCGGGTCTGCATGGTGCTCCTTCTGGGCGGTGCGGTGCTGCGGGCCCCGTGGTGGTACCCGGATGCCGGGTGGTGCGGTTGCCGTGGGACCGATGCGCGCGGCTCTGAGGGTGGGGACGGGTCCAGTAGCCTTGGCCGCGTCGCCCCGCCCTCGTAGCTCAGGGGATAGAGCACCGCTCTCCTAAAGCGGGTGTCGCAAGTTCGAATCTTGCCGGGGGCACCACACGTTTGCGCAGGTCAGCGGCGGTGTCACTCATCCACTGCTCCCCCTTCAATGAGGCCGAACGGCTCGTTGTGGCACATCTGTGGCACATGGAGGTCCAGGGACAGGGCCACGGCGTCGAGGTCGTCGGGGAACAGACCGGCGTAGATGTCGAGCGTCATCGCGGCTGACGCGTGGCCGAGCATCTGCTGGATCGCCTTGACGTTCGCGCCACCGCGGACCGCGAGCGAGGCCGCCGTGTGGCGCAAGTCGTGCGGCGTCACCCCGACAAGACCGGCTGCCACGCAGGCCGGGTCGAACACCCGCCGTCGCCAGTTGTTGAGGATGATCGGGCCACCCATCGCGGCCGGGAACAGCAGGTCGTCGCGCTCCTTGCCCTGGCACATGCCGAGCAGCGCAGGCATGAGGGCCGGCGGCACCGGGACCGACCGGGTGCGATGGGTCTTCGGCGTCGAGAAGACCATGGTCGAGCCGACCCGGGTCACGCTCTCGGAGGTGGTCAGCCGTCGCCGTTCGACGTCGAGGCGGGTCAAGTCCCGGTGAGTGGTGTAGCGCTGCGTGATCCAGTGTTGCTTAAGCGGTCAGGGCGGGCATGGCGTCAGCTCCGATCTCGGGGTCGTTGGCGGTGATGGCGGTGAGCCGGCAGCGGGCGAGGACGTCGAGGCCGAGGTAGCGCCGGCCTTCGGCCCATTCGTCGGTCTGCTCGGCCAGGACAGCGCCGACGAGGCGCACGATCGCTTCACGGTTGGGGAAGATCTCGCGCTGACAACGCGGAGTCGGTGCGGCGGCGGATCTCGCGGTTGAGGCGCTCGGCGGGGTTGTTCGACCAGATCTGGGTCCACACGTCTTTGGGGAAGGAGGTGAACGCGAGGATGTCCTCACGGGCCTCAGCGAGGTGTTCTGCGACGGCGGGAAGCTTGTCGGTGACGTAGTCGATCAGCCGGTCGAACTGGGCGTGCACGGCCGGGGCGTCGGGCTGGTCGTACACGCTGTGCAGCATCGCCTTGACCGCGGGCCACATGCTCTTGGGAGTGATGCTCATCAGGTTCGCGGCGTAGTGGGTGCGGCACCGCTGCCAGGCTGCGCCGGGCAGGTTCGCCGCGATCGCCTCCCGCAGCCCGACGTGGGCATCGGAGGTGACCAGCCGGACCCCGGTCAGTCCGCGGGCCAGCAGATCGGCGAAGAACTCGTTCAGGTGGTGAGCAAGCCGCGCCGGTTTCGCTGGTCGCGACGCGCATGCCCAGGACCTCGCGGTGGCCGTCGCCGTTGACACCGGTCGCGACGAGAACCACGGCGTTGACGACACGGCCTCCCTCACGCACTTTCATCGTCAACGCGTCCCGTCGGTCAACCAGCGAGGAACGTGAACGGGCCCGCGGTGTCCAGGGGGCGGTGGCGGAACTGCTCGACGTGCTCGTCGAGGTCGGTGGCCATCCGAGAGACCTGCGACTTAGACAGCGAGTCGATCCCGTGCTCACAACAGGGTCTTGACCAGCTTGTCCATCCGGCGGGTGCTGACACCGGCGAGGTAGCAGTCGGCCACGACGGTGACCAGCGCGGACTCTGAGCGTTTGCGACGCTCGAGGAGCCACTCCGGGAAGTAGGTGCCCTTGCGCAGCTTCGGCACCGCGAGCTCGATCGTGCCGACACGGGTGTCCAGGTCGCGGTGGCGGTACCCGTTGCGTTGGGCCCCTCGTGTGCTCGAGGGGCGGCCGTACTCTGCGCCCACGACGGCGTCGGCGTCCGCCGACAGCAACGCGTTGATCACCGTTTGCAGCAGCGAGCGCATCATGTCGGGGCTGGCTTCGGACAACGCCTCGCCGAGCAAGCCGGCAGGGTCGACAATGTGGGGTGCGGTCATCGTGATGGCTCCGTTCGAGGGTGCTTTGGAAGGTTCACTCGAAGGATCACGCGGTGGCCGCACCCATGTCCACGACCGGGACGAACTCGGCGACCGCGCTACACCACTATCAGGGACTCAACTTTCGTGGCACACAGCGTCCGAGTCGACGGCCCCCGCGATCCCAACAACAACACCCGATCACCCACGCCAACACAGAGCCGAAAACTTTTAAAAACAGGTTCGAATCTTGCCGGGGGCACTGCATACGTCTCCAGGAGAATTGACGAACCGGCTGTTTCGCCAGTGTTCTGGCAACCCCGCCTGTGCGGCCTTGGGGCCATCCTGGTGCCGTCGGCCACCGACGGTGTTCTCTCGCCGGTGGGTCTTTGGGGACTGTTGACGGACGAACCTAGTCGTCTAGCGACTTGGGCTTCCGACAGTTGGAAGCGCTGATGACCTGTCTGTCGATGACAGTGTGGGTTGTTGGCCGTCCAAACTCCTGCACAGTCCGCACCGATGTGAAAATCGCGGCTGGCTTGCGCTCGCGCCGAACCATCGTGAGCGACCAGACGGCGACCGCGTTCCAGGGTGGGGCTGCACCCATCTTGGCCCTGGATCTTGAGCGACCACGCACCTACGTGGGGAGTATCTTTACGCGACTACTAATTTGCACGTGATGGCGTAAGTACCTGCCGCGCCAGACCGAACCTGCGAGACTGATCCTTTCACTCAGAGGTAGAAAGGAGCAGCAACATGGGTATTTGGGATCGTCTTACTGGCGCTGAAGCGGAACGGGAGCGCGAGGGCAGGGAGGCCGCCGAGGCCGCGCGGGCGGCCGCTGAGTCCGCGCAGGCGCGCGCTGACGCCGCGAAGGCAAAGTCCGACGCGACGGCGCAGCGGCTCCGCGAGCGACTTACGAGCGAGGTGGACGACCACCGTAGGACACAAAACAAGCTTGACGAGGCCCGCGGTGACCAGTTCAAGCAGAAGCAGGACAAGACACCGCCGGACCCGCGACTGGCCAAAGAACAGAGGTACCGCGAGGCTGGTGGCCACGATTCAAGACCCACCCGGTGAGTAACGCGGTTGCTAGCTTCGCCATTGGCCCTAATACAAGCTTGCATTGCAGACGCGCCTCAATCAACTTGTGATCTCGAAGTTGATTGAGGCTGTGAGCCAACACCGCCGGGCGCCTCGCTAGTCCGTCCCCGACGTGCCGCCCAATTGGGCGCGCCGCCACGACGCGCTTGAGATGACGGCCGCGCACGTTCAGCCCGATCTCAGCAAATGCCCCGTATCCAGTCACCACGCGCACTACCGTCGCTGCATGGGGAGACGGGGACGGGTCGACAAGACGTTCAAGGCCGCTGCGGTGGCCGGTCTGCTTGCGGCGGGGGTGTTCGCGGTCGTGCCGGGCCAGGCGCTGGCCGCCGACGCGAAACCCGGCCTGCCGAGCGAGATGGCCGGGTACTCGTACCTGACGGGGAACGTGACGAGCGCCCCACCGGGACGGGCCGTCGCCCTGTGGCAGTACGGCTTCGGCGTCGAGTTCATGGACTTCCCGCAGGCCGTCGTGCTGGGCGCGTCGAGCGACGTCTACCGCCGGCTCGACGTGGCTGAGGGTCGCCACGGCGCCGAGACGCAGGGCGATCCGGGCCCGATGCTGCTCTCCCCCGACGGCACGAAGGCCGCTGTCGGCCACTACGACATCGACCCGCCGGACCTCGCGGTCGTCGACCTCGCCACCGGCGACGTCACGACGCATCCGCTGCCGGAGGGCCACTCGGTCATCCCCCTCGCGTGGTCACCCGACTCCACCCGGCTCGCCTACGGCGCCTCGACCGGTCCCGACAACCCCTACTCCGGCGACCCCCGCTGGCCCGTCGGCTCACGGCTGTCGGTCGTCGACACGACGAGCGGCGCCGTGACAAAGCTGCCCGTCACCGACTACGCGGCGGTCGCCTTCGCGCCCATCGGCACCGACGTGGCCGTCGAGACACCGGGCTCCATCCGGGTGCTCGACGCCACGGGCGCCGAGCGGCGCAGGCTCCCCCTCCCGGCCGAGCGCCACCTCGCCGGGCCGTCGGCCTGGTCACCGGACGGGCGCCTGCTCGCCATCACGCGCCCGATGACGACCTGTTTCGACCCCGCCGACTACGTCGACCCGACCGGCCTCGTGCAGGACTGCGACCCCAGCACAGACGGCCTGTCGTTCGTCGACGCCACCGGTACCGGCGCGGCCGTCCCCCGCCCGCTGAAGGGCGACCTCTCGGGCACCCGCGACGTGCTCGGCTGGACCAGCCCCACCGAGGTCGTCGTCCTGGACGACCTCACCGCACCCACGTCCCCCGACTTCACCGACCAGAAGCACTGGGTGACAGCGGTGTCCGTCGACGGGCAGCAGAGCCGGCGCCTCATGTCCGTGCCCGACGACGGCAACTACGGCGTCGGCCGCTTCCACCTCGCCAGCGCCCTCGCGCCCGACCTCGAGGTACGCCCCGCCGGCAGCGCCGACCGCGGCACCTGGCCCACCGTGGTGCGCATCGGGGCGATCGCCGCCGCCCTCGGCCTCCTCGTCAGCTACGCCCGCAGTGCGTGGCGCGGGCGTCAGCGTGCCCGCCGGCGCGCGGCCTACCGCGCCGCCCGCCTCGCCGCCGCCGACACGGTGGCCGGCCACCCGGCATCCGCCCCGTAGCCCGAAACCGTCACGATGCGCGACGCCGGCCGTGTCGCGGCGGCGTCAGTCGAGCGCTCAGGGGTATGCGTACCCCATGAGCGACCGCCACCAGCGAGATGCCCCCGCCCCCGAGGATGCCGGCAAGCCGGACTCCCCGACCGACGTCACGAAGCCGTCGTGGAAGTACGTGCTCAAGCGCACGGTCCGAGAGTTCAACCGCGACGAGTGCACCGACATCGCCGCCGCCCTCACCTACTACGCGGTTCTCGCCCTCTTCCCCGCCGTCATCGCCCTGCTCTCGCTCGTCGGTCTCGTCGGGCAGGGCCAGCAGGTCGTCGACGCCCTGACCCAGGTGCTGCGCGACGTCGGCGGCGGCTCGGTCGCCGACGCCATCACCCCCGCGCTCCAGTCGCTCAGCTCGACCTCTGCCGCCGGGTTCGCCTTCGTCTTCGGCCTCGTGGCCGCGCTGTGGTCGGCATCCGGCTACGTCACCAGCTTCGGGCGCGCGATGAACCGCATCTACGAGGTGCGCGAGGGGCGCCCGTTCTGGAAGCTGCGCCCCGTCATGCTCGCCCTCACCCTCGTCACCGTCGTGCTCATCGCCCTCGTCGCCCTGTCGCTCGTGCTCACCGGCCCTGTCGCCCGCGCGGTCGGCGACGTCATCGGCCTCGGCGACACCGCCGTCACGGTGTGGAACATCGCCAAGTGGCCGGTCATGCTCGCCGTCGTCATCGTCATCGTCGCGCTGCTCTACTACGTCACGCCGAACATCAAGCAGCCGAAGTTCCGCTGGATCAGCGTCGGGGCCTCGCTCGCCATCGTCGTGTGGATCGTCGCCTCGGCCCTCTTCGGGCTCTACGTCGCCAACTTCAGCGACTACAACAAGACGTACGGCTCGCTCGCCGGTGTCGTCGTCTTCCTGCTCTGGCTGTGGCTGACCAACCTCGCCCTGCTCTTCGGGGCCGAGCTCGACGGCGAGCTCGAGCGGGGCCGTCAGCTGCAGGCCGGGATCGCCGCCGAGGAGAAGATCCAGCTGCCGCCGCGAGACACCACTAAGATCGACAAAGCGGACGAACAGCGCAAGGAGGAGATCGCCGAGGGCCGAGCCCTGCGGGAGTCGGAGGGCCAGACCTCCGACGAGCGCGAGGCCTCGTCACCCGACGGGGAGGAGCGCGTGCGGCACTGACGCCCACGCCACCCGCCCCCGGCGTCACCTGACTCGCAGACAGGGGTGATGAGGTGGGCACGTGCTGAGCACGAGGGCGAGTGCGGTCGCCGTGGCCGGGCCGGCGCTGCGCGACGAGTCGCTGGCCTTCGCGCGCGACGGCCACCGCGCCGCCGCCCGCGTCTGGGTCGAGGCGGCCTCGCGTGCCGGCGCCGACCCCCACGCCCTCGACCGGATGCCGGTGCGCTGGCTCGGGCGTCGCGCCGTGCTCGTGCGCGGCCCCCTCGCGGAACGACTCCTCGCCGACGAGACCGCCGTGCGACGCGGGGGCTCGCTGCCGCGGGCGCTCGCCGTCGGCGCCCTCGGCCGGGGCGGCACCCCCGGCGTCACCGAGGGTCCCGACGACGCCTCGCTGGCCTGTCGCAGCTCGGCCCTGGCCCGCGCCCTGCGCGCCGCCCCTGCCCGGCAGGTCGCGCTCGCCCTCGACCTTGAGCTCGACGAGATGGAGTCGGCGTGGCGGGACGCCGGCACCGGCCTCGTGCACGACTCGGCCTCCGTCGCCTTCGGTCGGGTCGTGCTGCGCTGGGCGGGGCTGCCCCAGTCGATCTGGGGCGACGACTTCCGCTGCCGCACCCTCGTGCGCGCGGCGGAGGCTTCGCCCGCGTCGGCGCGCTCGGCGATGTCGGTGCCCGATGCCCGACGGGCCCGGCGCTGCCGCGGCAGCTGGGAGGCGTGGGCGCTCGAGGCGGTGCTCGCCACCCGGTCGGGCGACGTCACCCCCCGGGTCGGCTCGCTGCTCGACGACCTCGCCGGCCTGCGCCGCTCCGACGGCGCCCACGTCGCCGCGCCGGAGGTCGCCTCGCTGCTGCTCGACGCGGTCGCGCCCGTCGTCGGGTCGGCCTGCCTCGCCGCCTGGACCGCCCTCGCGCTCACCCACCACCCGCACTGGCAGGCCCGCCTCCGCGTCGAGCACCTCGGCCCCCGTCGCGGTGAGGCCCGGGTGGGCCACCGCGCCCCCACCCGCAGCACCCGCGGCACCGCCCGCACCGCGTCGAGCACCCCGGCGACCCCGACCGGACCGGTCGCCACCGCCGTCGCCCTGGAGGCCCAGCGCCTGTTCTGCGCCGCTCCCCTGCTCGTCGTGACCGCGCGCCGCGACCTCGACGTCGCCGGCCTCGCCGTCGGCGCGGGCGACCGTGTCGTCGTCGACGTGCACGCGAGCAACCACGACGAACGCCGGTGGGACGACGCAGAGTCGTTCGACCCCGGCCGCTTCCTGCCGCGCACCGGCGAGCGACGCGCCGGGCCCCGTCCCTTCGACGCGACCCTCGACCCGGTGCAGCAGCAGCTCGTCACCGTGCTGCTCGCCGCCACGATGACGCGCATCGCGACGATGCTGCCCGACCTCGGCCCCGACACCGGGGCGGAGTCCGACGCCGAGGCCGACTCGTGGGTGCGCACGGCCCTCGGGACCCGGCCCGACGGCATCCGCGTCGACCTCACGGGCACCCGGTGAGGCTCGAGCGGGGCAATCTCGACGACCCGGCGCTCGTCGCCCTGCTCGAAGGCCACCTCACCGAGCTGCGCGCGCTCTCGCCGCCCGAGAGCACGCACGCGCTCGACGTCGACGCCCTCCGCGCGCCCGGCATCGAGGTGTGGGTGGTGCGCGATGGCACGTCGCTGCTCGGCTGCGCCGCCCTGGCCCCCCTCACGCTCGACGGCACGGATGCCGGTGAGCTCAAGTCGATGCGCACCGTGGCCTCTGCGCGGGGCCGGGGCGTCGGCGCCCTGCTCGTGGGGCGCCTCGTCGAGCGCGCCCGCGAGCGCGGCCTGGGCGGCCTCTGGCTCGAGACCGGCAGCGAGGAGTTCTTCGCCCCGGCCCGGCGGCTCTACGCCCGGGCCGGTTTCGTCGAGTGCGGTCCGTTCGGGTCGTACCGGCCCGACCCGCTGTCGACGTTCATGACGCTGCCCCTCGTCGGCGACCGGAGCCGCTGAGCCGACGGCGCCGACCCGGCGCGGACCTCACGACAGGTCAGGTCGGAAGAGGTCCTCGATGCGGCACTCGAAGGCGGCCGCGAGGCGGAAGGCGAGCGGCAGCGACGGGTCGAAGCGCCCCCGCTCGATCGAGATGACGGTTTGCCGCGAGACGCCCAGGCGCTCGGCGAGCTCGACCTGCGACCACCCCTGCGCGGCGCGCCGGGCGGCGACCTCGTTGTCGATCAGGACTCCCGGCGCGAGACGAGGACGTGGCGCAGGGTGAGGTCGGCCAGCCCCAGCACGACGAGGGCGACGAGGACGGGCTGGGCCGGCAGGTCGGCGTCGACGACGCTGACGACGGTGAGGGCCAGGCCCGCGGCGACGAGCAGGTCGATGCACGTGCCGGACGCCGCCTGCTCGGCCCACCGCGCCTCGACGCTCTCGTCGTCGTGCGGGTTCGGGCGGTGCACGTGCGGGTGCGCGAGGACGAGCCAGGCCAGCCCGGCGACCGGCCCCACGGCGCAGGCGCCGAAGACGAGGGCGGCGGCCCACGGGTCGCCGGGCCGGGCCCACGCCGCGACCAGGGCGACGAGGCCCACGACGAGAAACGTCGCCCCGGCGACGGCGAGGCGCACCCGCCACGGCACCGTGGCCGAAACCTGCTCGGAGGCGGACGGGCGGTCGGTGGTGTTCACGGGCTCCCCTGTCGACGGGTGGCCCTCGGTGTGACGGGGCCACGACGGCTGTCAAGCGTGCTTGACAGCACCAGCCTGACGGCATCCGACGTGGGTGTCAAGCACCCTTTACGTGCGGTCGGCGTCCGCCCGGTGCGGCCGCTCGGGGCCGAACCCGTGGTTCAGCCCCCACAGCACCGCCTGGCTGCGGGTCTGCACGCCCATCTTGCGGTAGGCCGTGCGGATGTAGCTCTTGACCGAGTTGATGCTGAGGAACGTCGCGGCGGCCACCTCCTGGTTCGAGCGGCCGAGGGTGATGAGCGCGACGACCTCCGACTCCCGCGGGGTCAGGCCCTCGTCGCGACCCGGCCAGTCGCCGGGATCGGCGATGCCGGTGCCGGCCTCGGGGCGCACGACGACGCCCCGCTCCCGGTAGGCCCGTTCGAGCCCGGCCACGAGCTGGCCGGCGGGGAGGCTCTTGGCGAGGTAGCCGGCGGCCCCGGCGGCCAGAGACCGCTCGATGAAGTCGTCCTCGTCGCTCCACCCGTAGACGACGACAGTCTCGGCGAGCCCGTTGGCGACGATCTTCTGCAGCGCGATGTCGTCGGTGCGGTCCTGCCCGAAGGTGTCGACGAGGGCGACGTCGACGGGCTCACCGACCGGTGCCTCGACGTCGAGCTCGACGAGGCGCACCCGGTCGCGGTAGGAGGCGAACATGCGGGCCAGTCCCTGCACGACGATCTCGTAGTCGTCGACGAGGGCGACCCGCAGCGGGCGGCGGTCGGCATCGGACACGACGGGGTCGTACCCGGTCGGCGAGGTCGGCTCAGCACACGGCCGCACACCCCAAAGGATGTGCCTCCCCTGTGAGTGCTCGCCTACGTTGCGAGGATGCCGTCACCGCGCCCGGTTCTGCTGGCCCCCGCCTCGGCGGGGGCCGTCACGGGCGTGCCCGACCTCGGGTCGGTGGCGAAGGCGGCCACCGCGGCGGCCGGTGACGTCGACGCCGCCCTGTGGCTGGCGCGGGACCTCGCCACCACCCTGCCCCTGCCCGGCTCGGGCGCCACCCGGGCGCTGTGGGAGGCCCTCGCCTCGCTCGGGGCCGCCGACCTCACCGTGGCCCGGGTGGTCGAGCCGCACCTCGACGCCCTCGCCGTGCTCGCCCAAGTCGAGGCCGACGGGCTGCTGCCCGACGGAGCCCTCGACGCCGTGGGCGTGGACGACGGAGCCACGTGGGGCGTCTACGCGGCCGAGGGACCGGGGGCCCGCCTCGAGGCGCACCCGGACCGCGACGCGTCGGGTCACGAGGTGGCCCTCCTCACCGGGCGCAAGCCGTGGTGCTCGCTCGCCGGCCGCGTGAGCCACGCCCTCGTCACCGCCTGGTGCGGTCCGGACGAGCGTCGCCTCTACGCGGTCGACCTGCGCCACGCGGGCGTCACCGTCGCGACCGACGTCGCATGGGCCGCGCGTGGGCTCACCGCCGTGACGAGCGGGCCCGTGGACCTCGTCGACGTGCCGGCCGTGCCCGTCGGCCCGCCCGGCTGGTACCTGCACCGCCCCGGGTTCGCGTGGGGCGGCATCGGGGTCGCCGCCATCTGGTTCGGGGGCGCCGTCGGCGTCGCGCGCCGGCTCGCGGAACAGGCCGCCCGTCGGGAGCCCGACCAGCTGGCCCTCGCCCACCTCGGCGCCGTCGACGGTGCCCTGCACGCCGCCCGGGCCGCCCTCGCCGAGGCCGCCGCGGTCGTCGACGCGACGTCAAACGGCACGAGCACGGGTGTCGACCCCGCCGTGCTCGCCCTGCGCACCCGCCAGGTCGTGGCCCGTGCGGCCGAGACCGTGCTCGAGCACGTGGCCCACGCCCTCGGCCCCGCCCCGCTCACCCTCGAGGACGAGCACGCCCGCCGGGTGGCCGACCTGCAGGTCTACGTGCGCCAGGAGCACGCCGAGCGCGACCAGGCCACCCTCGGGCGGCTGCTGCTGCAGCACGGCGACGCCCCGACCGACGGCCCGGCGCCGTGGTGAGCCCCACCGCTGCGGCCGCGACGCCTCCCACCTTCCGCCACGACGACGCCGGCACCCCCGAGCAGCAGTGGCTGGCCCTGCCCGACTGGGACGGGGTGCGCGCCCTCGAGCCGTTCGGCCCCTCGGGCGCCCGCCGGCTCGTGGTCGTCGCCGCGCACCCCGACGACGAGAGCCTCGGCGCCGGCGGCCTCATCGCCACGGCGGCCGAGCTCGGCGTGCCGGTCGAGGTCGTCGTGCTCACCGACGGGGCCGCCTCGCACCCGGGCTCGACCTCGGTGACCGGCGACGCCCTCGCCGCGCTGCGCGCCGACGAGACCCGCTCCGCCGTCACCGCCCTCGCGCCCCTCGCGGGCGTGCACCTCGTGGGGCTGCCCGACGGCGAGCTCGCCCGGCACGTCGACGCCGCCGTCACCGCCCTCGTCGCGGTCGTCGGCGAACGCGGCCCCGACACCCTGCTCGTCGCCCCGTGGCGGGGTGACGGCCACACCGACCACGAGGCCGCGTCGGTCGTCGCCTCGACCGCCGCCGTGCGCACCGACAGCCATGTCGTCGAGTACCCGATCTGGTTGTGGCACTGGGGAACTGGAGAGGACGTGCCGTGGCACGACCTCCGCGGTCTTCGGCTCGACGACGGCGCCCGCGCCGCCAAGGCGGCCGCCCTCGCGGCCCACGCCAGCCAGGTGACGCCGCTCTCGGACGGGCCCGGCGACGAGGCCCTGCTCTCACCGTCGATGCTCGCGCACTTCGACCGGCCCCACGAGGTCTTCGTGACGCCGCGCGCCCCGCACGACGACGACGCCTTCGAGCGCCTGCACCGTGAGGTCGAGGAGCCGTGGGACACCCCGACGTCGTGGTACGAGCAGCGCAAGCGCGCCGTCACCCTCGCCGCCCTGCCGCACCAGCGCTACGGCCGCGCCCTCGAGGTGGGCTGCTCGACCGGGCAGCTGGCCCGGGCCCTCGCCGACCGCTGCGACCACCTGCTGGCCCTCGACCGGGCCGACTCGGCGGTCGAGCGGGCCCGCGCCGCCATCGCCGGGCAGCAGCACGTCGAGGTGCGCCGGGCGACGGTGCCCCGCGACTGGCCGCACGCGCAGTTCGACCTCGTCGTCGTCAGCGAGGTGGGCTACTTCCTCAGCCCCCTCGACCTCGACGGCGTCATCGACCGCGTCGAGCGCTGCCTCGCCCCCGACGGCGCCGTCGTGCTGTGCCACTGGCGCCACCCGATCGAGGGCTGGCCCCTCACCGGTGACCGCGTCCACGAGCGCTGGGCCGAGCGCACCGGCCGCCCGCCCGTCGTCACCCACCTCGAGCGCGACTTCGCCCTCGTCGTGCACGCCGCCCGCGGGGTGTCCCCGTGAGCGCCGTGCCCGTCACACCGGTCGAGCGGGTCGAGGTCGTCGTGCCCGTCCGCGACGAGCAGGACCTGCTCGGTCGCTGCCTCACCGCGCTCGAGGTGGCGGTCACGCGGCTCGCGAGCGAGCGACCCGGCATCCGCTGCGGGGTGACCGTCGTGCTCGACCGCTGCACCGACGGCTCGGCGGGTGTCGTCGCCGGCTTCCCGACCGTGCGCGTCGTCACCTCGGATGCCGGCTCGGCCGGCGCCGCGCGGGCGTGCGGTCTGCGCCACCTCGACGACGCCACCGCCCCGGACGGCGTGTGGGTGGCCAACACCGACGCCGACAGCGTCGTGCCCGCGCACTGGCTCACCGGGCAGGTCGAGCTCGCCGAGGCGGGCGCCCGCCTCGTCGTCGGCACCGTCGCCCCCGACCCGGGCGACGTCGACACGGGCGTGCTCGACCGGTGGTGGGCCCAGCACCGGCTCGCCGACGAGCACGAGCACGTCCACGGCGCCAACCTCGGCTTCCGGCTCGACGTCTACCGGGCCGTCGGAGGCTGGGCCCCGCTCGCCGAGCACGAGGACCTCGACCTCGTCGTCCGGCTCCGCGCCCGTGGGGGCGCGGTGGCCACGGACGCCGTTCGGGTACTCACCTCTGGGCGACAGCACGGCCGCACGCCGGGCGGTTTCGCCCGGTACCTGCGCGAGCTGGCCGCCTCCACCCGACCGCTGTCGACCGCTCCCCCCGTGGTGGGTGGGCCGTGAGGAGTCCGTTGCACGCCGTCCCGACCCCCCTGCTCACGCCGCTGCCGACCCCCCTCACGCTGGGTCTGGCGACCCGACGCACCCGCCGACCCCTGCGCATCGGGGTGATCGGGCCCTGGAAGTACCCCCTCGTGCAGCCCTTCGCCGGTGGCCTCGAGTCGCACGTGAGCGAGCTGACCGCCCGCCTGCGTCAGCTCGGCCACGACGTGAGCCTCTTCGCCCGCGAGGGCAGCACCGGGGTGGCCACCGGTGACGAGCTCGAGTCGGGGTGGATCCCCAGCCTGGCGGCCACCCGCGACGTGTCGATGCCGTCGATGGCGGCCATGCTCGAGCACCACGCCTACCAGCGGCTCCTGCTGCGGCTCGTGCACGGCGAGGCGGAGCAGCGGTTCGACCTCATCCACATCCACGCCGTGCACCACCTGCCGGTCGCGATGGCCCCCTCGCTGCCGGTCCCCGTCATCGCCACCCTGCACACGCCGCCCACCGCCTGGCTGGAGTCGACCCTCGCCGTGACGCGCGGCGCCGGAGTGCGCTTCACCGCCGTCAGCTCGCACGTCTCGAAGGCCTGGTCCGTGCTCGAGCAGCGACCCGAGGTCGTGCTCAACGGCGTCGACACCGACGTCTGGCGCGCCGGGCCCGGCGGCGGCCGCGTCGTCTGGTCGGGCCGGCTCGTGCCCGAGAAGGCCCCGCACCTCGCCATCCGAGCCGCGCGCCTGGCCGGTCGCCCGATCACGATCGCCGGCCCGGTCAGCGACCCCGACTACGTGCGCCGCGAGATCGCCCCCCTGCTCGGTGACGACGTCACCTACGCCGGGCACCTCGGCCAGCAGGCCCTGGCCGCCCTCGTCGGCAGCGCCGCCGTGGTGCTCGCGACCCCGGTGTGGGAGGAGCCCTTCGGCCTCACCGTCGCCGAGGCCCTGTCGTGCGGCACCCCCGTCGTCGCCTTCGACCGGGGCGGCATCCGCGAGGTCATCGGCAGCTCGGGGTCGGGTGTGCTCGTCCCCGCCGACGACGTCGCGGCCATGGCCGCCGCCATCCCGCTCGCCGAGCGCATCGACCGCGAGGCGGTGCGACGTCACGCCGAGCGGCGGCTGTCACTGGGACGCATGGTCGAGCGCTACGTCGACCTCTACCGCGTCGCCGTCCGCGCCGGTCACGACCCAGAGGTCTCGCGCGGCGTCGTGACGGGCCAGGCCCAGGCGCTCGAAGCCCTCCAGCCAGCCCTCCATCGGGAACCAGCCCCACTGCTCACGAAAATGGTTGGCGTTGCGGACGACTGACTCGAGGTGACGCACCGGTGGGCTCTCGACCGGGTGGTGCTGGTGGTAGGCCTCGGCCCCACCGACCCAGTAGAGGCGCCCGCCGGCCGCGGCCAGCCGCATCCCGAAGTCGGTGTCCTCGCCGCCGTAGCCGCGGTAGGTCGTCGCGAACCCGCCGACCCGCTGCCAGTCGCGCGCCGACAGCGCGAACGACAGCGACCAGAAGAGGCGCAGGTCGTCGGCGAGCACGAGCTCGCCGGGAGGCGGCGCCGGCCGGGCCGGGTGGGGGTCGGCCAGCAGGTGCAGGCCCTCGAGGGGGTAGCCCGAGCGTGACCGCGGCGGCGGCAGGTAGGCGACCGGCCCCGACAGCACGACCGGCCCGGCGCCCGGGCCGGCCGTCGCCTCGACCCGCAGGTGGGCGTCGACGTAGGCGGCCAGGGTCGAGCGGGTGACGAGGCAGTCGACGTCGAGCATGACGACGAGGTCGCAGCCGGCGTCGACGGCGGCCGCCGCCCCGACGTTGCGCGCCTCTGCGAGCGGCAGCTCACCGTCGTCGGGGACGTGCACGAGGGTCGACACGACCGAGCGCGCCGAGCCGCCCTCGTCAACGAGGTCGGCGATCTCGCGATCGCCCATCGCGACGACGACGTGCACGTCGGCGCGGGGCTCGCTGCGCGAGAGGGCCCGCAGGTGGGCGATGAGGTGGCGGTGGCGCCCGGCGACGATGGTGACGACGCCGACCCGCGGTCGTCGGCCGGATGCCGGTGGGCCGGCCGTCGGGGCGGCCGCGGTCATCGACGCCCCGCCAGACCGGTCAACACGTCGGCGGCGCGGTCGGCGGCGCCCCGGTCGGACCACTTAGCCCACCCGGCACCGCCGAGCACGGCCGCCCGGTCGAGCACGGCCGGCCACTCCGTGGGCTCGGGCCAGCGGGTGAGCCCGACGGCGATGCCGTGGCGGTCGAGCACCGTGGCCGTCTCGACCTGCTCGTCGAACGGGCGGTCCTCCGCCACGACGACGGCCGGTCGGCGGGCCGCCGCCACCTCGGCGACGGCGTTCTGGCCACCGTGCACGACGACGACGTCGGCCTGCGCCAGGAGGTCGACCAGCTCGGCCGCGGTCGCGTGGACCGGCGGGCGGCTCCAGGTCCACGCGCCCGCCGTCGCCGCGCGGGCGGCCTCGACGTCGGGGCCGGAGCCCTCACCGCCGCGCCCCCAGAGCAGCAGCACCTCGCGCGGCCCACCACCCGGCTCGGTCGCCTCCACGCGGGAATCGGCCACGCCGTCATCCGAGATCGCCTGCGCCGCAGTGGTTTCGGCGTCGGCACCGGCGGCGGCGAGTTCGTCGAGGCGCGACAGGGCGCCGACGTGCGCCGTCTTGTCGAGCCACCGCTGCGGCCAGCTCTCGCTCGCGACACCCTCCGGCCAGAAGGCGACGAGGGCGTCGGCGAGGTCGTACGCGAGCACGTGCGGGGCGTCGGTGCGGTCGCCGCGCATGGCGACGACGGCGACCGGGACGCCCATGAGCCGCACGAAGACGGCGACCTCGACGGACACGTCGACGACGACGAGTCGGGGTCGCTCGTCGGCGACCCACCCCGCGATCGCCGCCATGCGGCCGGTGTGGCCGTCGTGGCCGGTCGGCGCCCAGTGCAGGGTGCCGCCGGCCGTCGGGTCGGCGAGCTCGTCGGGCGCGGGGACGGCGTCGTGGGGCAGGCGCAGCCACGGCCCCGCCCACCCCGCGGGGCGCGGCAGCGAGCTGAGGCCGGTGACGGTCACACCGCGCCGGGACAGCCGCTCGGCGAGCAGCGCCGCGCGGGTGACGTGGCCCGCGCCGTGGTGGTGGACGTAGTAGCCGATCACGCGGTCGCGCCAGGGGTCACGGCGTGAGGACGACCTTGAGGCAGCCGTCCTCCTTGCGCTGGAAGGTCCGGTACATCTCGGGCGCCTGCTCGAGCGGCACGTGGTGCGTGGCCAGGCCCTCGACGCCGAGCACGTCCTCGCTCTGGTCGAGCACAGCGGTGATCTCGTCCGTCCAGCGGCGCACGTGGCACTGGCCCATTCGCAGGGTGAGGCCCTTGTCGAACATGTCCATCATCGGCATGGGATCGGCCATACCCCCGTAGACCCCGCTGATCGACACGGTGCCGCCGCGACGCACGGCCGCGAAGGCGGTGTGCAGCGCCGACACGCGGTCGATGCCGAAGCTCTCGATGGCCGCGCGGGCCACCGGTCCCGGCATCCGTGACGCGAGGCCGATGACCTTCTCGGACACCGGGTTGCCGTGCGCCTCCATGCCGACGGCCTCGAGCACCGAGTCGGGCCCGCGGCCGTCGGTGAGCTCGCGCAGCGCCTCGGGGACGTCCTTCGTGGTACTGAGGTCGACGACGTGGGCGCCCCACTCGCGCGCCAGCTCGAGGCGCTCGGGCACGAGGTCGACGGCGTAGACCTCCTCGATGCCGAGCAGCTTGGCCGCCCGCACGGCCAGCTGGCCGACCGGCCCGAGGCCGAGCACGGCGAGCGAGCCACCCTCGGGGACGTCCGCGAACTTCAGGCCCTGCCACGCGGTCGGCAGGATGTCCGAGACGTAGAGGTAGCGCTCGTCAGACATGCCCTCGGGCACCTTGACGGGGCCGAAGTCGGCGTGCGGCACGCGCACCCGCTCGGCCTGGCCGCCGGGCACCGCACCGTAGAGCGAGGTGTAGCCGAACAGGCTGGCGCCCTTGCCCTGCTCGACGTTCTGTGTGGTCTCGCACTGCGCGAAGAGGCCGTGCTCGCACATCCAGCAGTGCCCGCACGAGATGTTGAAGGGGACGACGACGCGGTCGCCGACGGCGAGGTTCTCGACCGCGGTGCCGACCTCCTCGACGACGCCCATGAACTCGTGGCCGAGCACGTCGCCCTCGGTGAGGTAGGGGGCCAGCACCTTGTAGAGGTGCAGGTCGCTGCCGCAGATGGCGGTGGAGGTGACGCGGACGACCGCGTCGGTGGGCTCCTGGATGACGGGGTCGGGGACCTCGGTGATGCGGACGTCCTCGATGCCGTGCCAGGTGAGAGCTCTCATCACTCGACGCTAGTCGCACGACGGCGCGGGCTGAACACCCCAAGGGGTACGTTCGAAAACCCACCCGTCGGGGTGGTTGAACCGCACGGACGGCGGGTACCCAACCCGTACGACGTCGCGCCCGCTGACGGGCCGGCACCTCGGAAAGCAGACTCCGAGCCCCTTCGGAGGAGACCGCCATGCCCACTGCCCACCACCGAGGGTCGCGCCCCCTGCGCGTCGCCCTCGTCAACGACTACGAGATCGTGCTGCGCGGCCTCGCGCAGATGTTCCGGCCCTACGCCGACCGCGTGCAGCTCGTCGAGCTCGACGCCCGGCTGCCCGTCTCGCGCCCCGTCGACCTCGCCCTGTACGACACGCACGGCCGTGCCTCCGAGCACGCCGTCGACCGCCTGCTCGCCAGCCCCGGGGTCGGCGCCGTCGTCGTCTACGGGTGGGACGACGAGGCGCAGCGGGTCTCCCGGATACTGCGGGGCCGGCGCTGCGGCTACGTGTCCAAGTCCCTCGCCGCGGCCGAGCTCGTCACCGCGCTCGAGCGGGTCCACCGCCACGGGCCGCTCGTCTCGGTCGACTCGGGGGCGCCCGGCGCTCCGGGCACGACGTCACCGGCCGTCCCGGCATCCGTCCGACGTGCGCGACGGGGGCGGCACGCCTGGCCGGGCCGCGAGCACGGGCTGACGCCCCGCGAGGGGGAGGTCGTCTCGCTCATCGCGCAGGGCCTCAGCAACCTCGCCATCGCCGAGCTGACCCACCTCAGCATCAACTCGGTGAAGAGCTACATCCGCACCGCCTACCGCAAGATGGAGGTCGAGAGCCGCAGCCAGGCGGTGCTGTGGGCGGTGCAGCGCGGGTTCACCCCCGACACGCTGCGCATCGACGGCACCACCGGGCTGAAGGTGTCGTCATGACGGGCCCGGACTCGAGCGCCCGCCGCGTCGTGCTCGTCACCGGCGGCTCGAGCGGCATCGGCCTGGCCACCGCGCTGCGGCTGGCCCGCGACGGCGCCGACCTCGTGCTCACCGCGCGGTCGGTCGACGCCCTCGAGGCGGCGGCGCGGCAGTGCGAGGCCCACGGCGCCCGCGTGCTCGTCGCCCCGGCCGACGTCGGCGACGCCGACGCCGTCGACGGTGCCGCCGAGGCCGCCCTGGAGCGCTTCGGCCGTCTGGACGCCGTCGTCCACTCGGCGGCCGCGCTCGCGTACGGCCGGTTCGAGGACGTCCCGCGCGAGGTGTTCGACGCCGCCCTCACGACGACGCTGCTCGGCACGTCCAACGTGTGCCGCACGGCGCTGCGCCACTTCCACGCCACCGGTCGTGGCCGCCTCGTCGTCGTCGGCTCGCTGCTCGGCAGCATCTCGACGCCGTACATGAGCAGCTACGTCACGGCCAAGTGGGGCGTGCACGGGCTCGTGCGCACGCTGCAGATCGAGGCGCGCCAGACCCCCGGCATCGAGATCAGCCTCGTCGCCCCGGGCGGCGTCGACACCCCCGTCTACCGCCAGGCCGGCACGTACCTGCAGCGGCACGGCCGCCCGCCGCCCCCCGTCGACCCGCCCGAGAAGGTCGCGGATGCCGTCGTGCGCTGTCTCGAGCGCCCGAGCCGTGAGCGGTCTGTGGGCCTGGCCAACGGCATCGTCGTGGCGGGCTTCCGCCTGCTGCCCGGGGTCTTCGACCGGCTCGTCACCCCGCTCATGCGCCTCGGTGGCATCGAGCGGGTCCCGGTGCCCGACTCACCCGGCAACGTGCTCGAGCCCAACGGCCCGGGCGAGGCCGTGCACGACCGCTGGAACCGCTGGGGCGGGACGCGGGCGGTCTCGCCCGTCGTCACGCCCGAGCGAGCCCACCCGGAGCGGTCCGACGACGGCCCCGTGGGTCGCGACGGGCCCGACGGTCCCCCTGTCGACGGAGGTCCCCGATGACGAGCACCCGGCCCCTTCACCCCGTCGGGACGAACGCCCCCGACGCCCCCGACGACCCGGGCGGGTCCGGGGTGCGGGTGCAGCACGACACGAGCGCCGCCCCCGAGCACGTGTGGTCGATCCTCGCCGACGGCTGGGCGTACGCGACGTGGGTCGTCGGCGCCTCCCGGATGCGCCGCGTCGACCCGACGTGGCCGGCACAGGGCAGCCGACTGCACCACTCGTTCGGGCTCTGGCCGCTCGTCATCGACGACACGACGACCGTGCTCACCTCGGTCGAGCGGGCCGAGCTGACCCTGCAGGCGCGGGGGTGGCCCGCCGGTGAGGCGACCGTCTGGGTGACCCTCACCCCGCGCGCCGGTGGGACCCGCATCACCATCGTGGAGGACGTCACCACCGGCCCCGGCACGCTCGTGCCGCAGCCGGTGCGGCAGCTGGCCATCGCCCCCCGCAACCAGGAGGCCCTGCGCCGGCTGGCCTGGCTCGCCGAGGGCCGTGGTCGGCGGTCGGTCACGGGGGTGTGAGCAGCCGACCCCACACGGTCCGGTTGAGCCGGCGCCGCACCGGTCCGCTCCAGCCCTGGGCCGCGATGGCGACCCGGGCGGCGTTCCAGCCGCACGCGCCGTGCACCCCGCCGCCGGGGTGGGCCGACGCCCCCGCGAGGTAGAGGCCGTCGACGAACGTCTCGGGGCGGCCCAGACCCGGGGTCGGGCGGAAGAACAGCTGCTGGTGCAGGCCCGAGGTGCCGGCGTTGATGGCGCCGCCGACGAGGCTGGGGTCGCGCCCCTCGAGGTCGCCCGGCGACTGCACGTGACGGGCCACGACGGCGTCGCGGAATCCCGGCGCGACCCGCTCGACGGCATCCTCCATCCGCTGCACGTGCCGCTCGAGGCGGGCCCCCGTCCAGTCGCCGTGCGGGACGTGCGTGTACGCCCACGTCGACTCCGTGCCGGCGGGCGAGCGCGTCGCGTCGGCGGTCGTCATCTGGCCGAAGAGCAGGAACGGTCGCTCCGGCTCGCGGTGAGTGGACAGGTCGGCGGCGAAGTCGACGAAGCCGTCGAGGTCGACCCCGAGGTGAACGGTCCCCGACCCGGCCAGGTCCGGGTTTGCCCACGGCACAGGCGAACTCAGGCCCCAGTTGACCTTGATGGTGGAGTTGTCCCACTGGAACCGGTCGAGGTCGCGGCGCAGCCCGGACGGCAGACGGTCCTCGCCCACGAGGTCGCGGTAGAGGGTCGGTGCGGGCACGTCGGCCAGCACCGCCCGACGAGCCTGGATGCTGCTCCCGTCGGCGAGGCGCACGCCCCGGGCCCGTCGACCGCGCACGTCGACACCCGTCACCCGCGCCCCGGTGACGAACTGCACGCCGACGCTCTCGGCCCGTCGGCGCATGGCGGCGGCCAGCTGTCCGGCCCCGCCCCGCGGCACCGGGAAGCCGACGTCCTGACCGAGCATGACGAGCAGCCAGCCGAAGATGGCGCTGCCGGCGCCGTCGGGCGGCACGTCGCTGTGCATCGCGTTGCCCGTGAAGAGCAGCGGCGCGTGCTTGCCCCGGAAGCGCTCGTCGCCGAAGCGACGCACCGGGGTGACGGCGAGCCGGGCAAGCTCAAGGGTGCCCTGGGTGCCGAGGCGACGCAGCAGCCGCGCCGCCGCCGTCGTCGGCGGGAACGGGGTGAAGAGGGCGTCGAGCAGCGGGTCGCGCACGGAGTCCCACTGCCGGACGAGCTCGAGCCAGGCGTCGCCGTCCCCGGGGGCCTCGCGGTCGAGGCGGGCGGCGGTGTCGGCCGGGTCGTGGTGCAGCACCGCCGCGTCTCCGTCGTCGAGCGCGTGGCCGACGACGTCGGGGGCACGTTCCCACCGCAGCCCGTGGGCCGGCAGGTCGAGGCCGGTGATGACCGGGCTGGCGGCGGCGAGCGGGTAGAACGCGCTGAAGAGGTCGGTGACGTAGCCGGGGGCCAGCACCTCGGCGCTCGAGACCGCCCCGCCCACCTCGTCGTGGGCCTCGACCACGACGACGTCCCAGCCCGCGTCACCGAGGGCGATCGCCGCCACGAGCCCGTTGGGGCCCGCACCGACCACGACCGCGTCCGCCTCCTGCACCATGTGCTCCACCCTCTCGCGACGTGCTGCCGCCGGGGTCCGGCGGCCTCTCCCCTGCCACCTACCCACCCGCGCGCAGGGCACGACCCGGGCCACCCGGCATCCGGGCGGTCGGTGGGGCCGCCCACCGGGTACGGGCGCTGGTGGACCGGTCCGACGGCACCATCCCGTCCGGACCCCGTCAGACCTCGACAGACCAGACGGCAGGAGTGAGCGTGACCAACTTCGGATACACCCTGATGACCGAGCAGAGCGGCCCCAAGGACCTCGTCGAGTGGGCCGTGCGGGCCGAGCGGAGCGGTTTCGACTTCGCCGTCTCGAGCGATCACTTCTCGCCGTGGCTCAAGGAGCAGGGGCACGCCCCCTACGCGTGGACCGTACTCGGCGCCGTCGCGTACGCGACCGAGCGCATGGAGCTCATGACGTACGTGACCTGCCCGACGATGCGCTACCACCCGGCCGTCGTCGCGCAGAAGGCCGCGACGCTGCAGCTGCTCGCCGACGGCCGCTTCACCCTCGGCCTCGGCAGCGGCGAGAACCTCAACGAGCACGTCGTCGGCGAGGGCTGGCCCGGCGTCGACACGCGGCAGTCGATGCTCGCCGAGGCGATCGAGATCATCCGCGAGCTGCACACCGGTGAGCTGGTCACCTTCCGCGGCGACCACTTCGACGTCGACTCCGCGCGCATCTGGGACCTGCCCGACTCCCCCGTCGAGATCGGCGTGGCCGTCGGCGGCGAGAAGGCCGTCGCCCGCTTCGGCCCCCTCGCCGACCACCTCATCGCGACCGAGCCCGACGCCGACCTCGTCTCGGCGTGGAACTCGCGTTCCGGCGCGCCGGAGATCGGCCGCGCGGCGCGCGCCATCGGCCAGATCCCGATCAGCTGGGACCCGGATGCCGACACGGCGACCACCCGCGCGCACGAGCAGTTCCGCTGGTTCGCCGGCGGCTGGGCCGTCAACTCCGACCTGCCGACGCCCCACGGGTTTCACGGCGCCAGCCAGTTCGTGCGACCGGAGGACGTCGCGGAGACCATCCCGTGCGGCCCCGACCTCGACGCCATCGTCGACGCGGTCAAGCCCTACTGGGAGGCCGGGTTCACCGACATCGCGCTCGTGCAGGTCGGCGGCGACACGCAGCAGCGGTTCTTCGACGAGGCCGCCGAGCCCCTGCTCGAGAAGCTGCGGGCGGCCGCGCCGTCGACGTGACCCGAGGGCGGTCGCTCAGACCGTGATCCACCGCTCACCGGCGAGGGCCCGGGCCACGATGCCCGGGCCCTCGTCGTCGGTAGGGCCGTCGGTGGTGTCGGGTGGCCGCCCGGACAGGGTGGCGGAGGCCCACTCGGCGGCGAGCCCGTCGAAGACGGAGTGGCGGCCGAGCATGGCGTGCTTGCCCCCGGTGACGGTGACGTAGGCGACGTCCGCCGTACGGGCGAGGTCACGCGCCACGGCGGCCGACGCGGCCGGGCTGGCGACCCGGTCGGCGTCACCGTGCACGAGGAGCACCCGGCGGCCGGCGAGGTCGAGGCGTCCCTCCTGGGGGTAGACCCACGGCGCGAGGGCGACGACGCTGCGCACCGACGGGTGCTCGGCGGCGAGGATGGCGGCCCGCCCGCCGAGCGAGTGGCCGACGAGGCAGACCGGCAGCTCGCCGAAGCGCTCCTCGGCCCGGTCGAGGGCCCACCGGACGTCGTCGACGGGGGTGTGGCCGGCGTCCCAGCCGCGGCTCGAGTTGAGCAGCCGCTGCACGACGAGGCGGTCCCGACCCGCCCGCGCGACGCGCGCCGCGACCGGCACCATGCGCAGCACCGACAGCTGGGCCGGGCTGACCCGCGCCGCGCCGGCGCGGGCGGCACCGCCGTGCAGCACCAGGACGAGACCGGTCGGCTGGGCTGGTACGGCTGTGTCGACGACGCGGGCCCGGTTCACCCTCACGACAGTAGGCGAGCCCGGTGAGCCCCTCCCCGCCGGCCGGGTCGGGCGTATTCTGTCGGGCCATCCGAGACTGCTGCGTCGACTGCCAGGAGGAGCGATGGCTGTACCGATCGAGTACCCCGGGCCCGACCGGACGAGCGAGCCCGCCACCCACCTGCAGGAGCCGGACGTCGACGACGCGGTGGAGGCGCTCTACGCGGCCGACCTGCGCGACGACGGCTACGTCATGAACCTCACCCGCGTGTGGGCGCACGACCCGGCGACCCAACCGGCCCTGTTCGAGCTGGTCGGCGCCGCCGCCCGCCTCGCGGGACTCGACCTGCGTGAGCGGGGTCTGCTCGTCACGGCCATGGCGGCCACGCTCGGTGACGCGTACTGCTCGCTGGCCTGGGGGGCGCGGCTCGCGGAGGAGGTCGGGCCGGCATCCGTCGCCTCGGTGCTCACCGGGGCTGACGACCCCGATCTCGACGCGCGCGGCCTGGCCCTCGTGCGGTGGGCGAGGGTGGTGACCCGCGACCCGAACAGCACGACGGTGGCCGACGTGGACGCGTTGCGGGCGGCCGGGTTCGACGACCAGCAGGTGTTCGGGCTCACCCTCTTCGTCGCGTTGCGGCAGGCGTTCTCGACCGTCAATGACGCACTCGGCGCCCGACCCGACCGCCAGCTCGTCGAGGCCGCACCCGAGGACGTCCGGGCGGCCGTCACCTTCGGCCGACCGCCGGCCACGTCATCCAGCCAGGCGACGACCGGCCCGCTCAGCCCGCGGCGGTGACGACGCCCCGCAGCAGGGCCAAGTAGTCGTCGGCGCTGCGCGCACCGGTGAGGGCGGCGGACCGGTTGGCCACGACGACCGGCACCTGCGTGATCCCGAGGGAACGGGCGGCGTCCTCGTCGGCTCGCACGGCGTCCTCGTAGTCGTCGGCCGCGAGCACGGCGGCGGTACGGCGCTCGTCGAGGCCGCACTCGGCACCCAGCCGTTGCAGCACCTGGTGGTCGGCGATGTCGAGCCCCTCGGCGAAGTGGGCCCGGCAGAAGCGCTCGACCGCGGCCGACTGGAGCCCGTGCCCGCCCTGGGCGAGAGCGAGGGCGATGAGGCGCTGCGCGTCGCGGCTGTCGGCGGGCACAATGCGCTCGGGGTCGAACCCGACGAGCTCGTCGTCGTCGCCGGACCGCGCGACCTCCGCGGCGTCCGCGACGGCCCGCCGAACGGCATCCTCGTCGGTGGGGCCCTGCACGAGGGCCCGCCACGTCACCGTGACGTCGGACGGCCGCTCGAACGCGTGCACAGCCGCCTCGAGGCGCTGCTTGACGACCCACGACAGCGGGCTGACGAGGTCACCCCACAGCTCGAGGTCGACGGCGGTGCTGGAGTCGGCCACCTGCTGGTTCGTCGTGCTCATCGCGTCAGTCTGGCACGCAGCCCCGACAGCCTCCGGGTGGAGGTGAGGGCCGACCGGTGTCGGTGGGCGCGGGTCGAGGTGATGATTCGCTCCCTGCCGCGGCCGTCTACCTCGACCCGGCTCGCACCCGCGGGGGTCGAGGTGATCCGCGACCACCGACGGTCGGGTTCCACCTCCGCCCGACGAGCGGAGCGCCCCGGGACGAGGCGAGGCCCCGCCCACCGAATGGTGGACGGGGCCTCGGGATCCCGGGGCGGGGTCGCTCAGAAGCGGCCGTAGCCCGAGGGCGTGGTCCAGATCGAGTGGTTGCCGATCACGGTGCCGGGGCGCTGCGCGTCGACCATGCGGCCGGGGCTCACGTAGATGCCCACGTGGTAGGCCGGGTAGCCGAAGAACACGAGGTCGCCGGGGCGGGGGCTGCTGACGCGCGTGGCGGCACGCTGCTGCGCCGACGCCGTGCGCGGGATCGACACGCCGGCCTTGCGGTACACGTACGACGTGAAGCCGGAGCAGTCGAAGCCGCTCGGGGTCGAGCCGCCGTAGACGTAGGGCACGCCGGTGTAGTTGTAGGCGATGCCGACGATGCCGGATGCCGACGGGGCCGGGTTCGAGGCCGGCTTCGGGGCCGTCGTAGTCGTCTTCGTCGGCGTGCTCGAGGAGGACGAGGACGACGAGGAGGTCGAACGGCTCGAGGTCGAGCGGCTCGTCGTGCTGCTCGAGGTCGAGCGCGAGCTGGAACGCGTCGACACGGCGGTGCGCTCGGTCGAACGCGACGAGCGGGTGGTGCTCTGCTCGCGCTCGGCGGCAGCGGCACGGGCGGCGCGCGCCTCCCGGGCTTCGCGGGCCTCGCGCGCCTCACGGGCGGCCTCGGCAGCAGCGGCGCGCTGACGGGCCTCGCGGGCCTGCTCGGCGGCCTTCGCCTCGGCGCGGGCCTTCGCCTCGGCCTTGGCCTTCGCGGCGGCCACGGCACGCTGCTTCTCGACGACGAGGTCCTCGATGACGATCGGCTTGGCCTTGGGCGCGGCGGCCGGGGCGACGTAGCCGAACGCGGTGAGCGCGGTGGTGCGGGCCGAGTCGACGGCCTGCGGGCCGACAACGGCGGGGGCCGCGGCGACCTTGGCGTCGACGGCGGCGACGACGTTCGTGTCGTCGGCGGCGGCCGCGGGCTGGACGAAGGAGGCGACGAGGCCACCGGAGGCGGCCACGATCGCGGCCCCCTTGACGGCGGGCTGGGCGGACTCCTTGGCGATGAGCGTCAGCTCGGCAAGGGGGTTGAAACGGCCGGGGGCGCGGTGGCGCCCAGGAGCGTTGTGAGCCACGGGATCTACCTCTCGACGCCTACGAGGTGAGCTGTCGGGTTCGGGCTGAGGTACTGCCCGGTCCGTGGAGCCGCAATGGCTCGTGGGACTTCACCCCGAGGACGTCTCTCGACGCCCGTGGAAGTGGGTCCCCCGCTCCTGCCGTGAAGGGTTCAAGCCGACCTTCGAACCGGTGGCAGGACTCGGCGTTCCGGTTCGAAGCCCTCGCCCGACGGGTGGGTGAGTGCCCCCAAGGTAGCGAGTCACCCCCGCATTGTCACGCCAAGGTCACGATCCGGTCCGGACGGGAACTCCGCGCGACGCGCACCCGGCGTCAGACGGTCTCGCAGTAGACGTGCACGGCGACGTCGTCGGGCAGCGAGACGCCGCTCGAGGCCTCGCTCCCCTGGCGCACCGCGACGACGCGCCCGCCCTCGCGCACGACCTCGACGTGGCTGCCGGGCAGCACCCCGGCCGCGGTGAGCAGCGAGAGCGCGTCGGGGTCGACCTGCACCGGCTCGCCGATGCGGCGGATGACGACGACGCGGGGCTGGGCGCCGGCGGCCGCGGTGAGCGCGGTGAGCCCGGCGAGGAAGTCCTCGGGCTGCTCGACCCCGAACTCGTGCAGGCCGGGGATGGGGTTGCCGTAGGGCGACTCGAGACCCTCGCCGATGAGCCCGAGGATCTTGCGCTCGACCTGCTCGGACATGACGTGCTCCCACCGGCACGCCTCGTCGTGGGCGTACTCCCACTCGAGCCCGATGACATCGACGAGCAGCCGCTCGGCGAGGCGGTGCTTGCGCATGACCCGGGTGGCGAGCAGCCGGCCGTGGTCGGACAGCTCGAGGTGCCGGTCGCCCGACACGGCGACGAGGCCGTCGCGCTCCATGCGCGCCACCGTCTGCGACACCGTCGGCCCCGAGTGCCCGAGGCGCTCGGCGATGCGCGCGCGCAGGGGCACGATGCCCTCTTCCTCCAGCTCGAAGATCGTGCGCAGGTACATCTCGGTGGTGTCGATCAGGTCGGTCACAGCCCTAGCCTCTCAGAGTTCACGCCGCCCACGGCACCGGCGCCCGGGTGTCAGGACGCCGTCGGATGCCGGCGGGTCGGGTCGTGCCGCGGCACCCACACCCGCAGCCACCCGGCCCCGACGACGGCGCCGACGCCGAGCACGACCGAGCTGGCCCCGAGCGTCATGATGCCGCTCAGCCCCGACAACGCCAGCGGGCCCGCCGCCCTTCCCACGTCGGCGAACAGGCGCCAGCCGCCGAGGAACTGGGTGCGGCCGACGGCCGGTGAGGCGTCGGCCCCGAGGGTCATGACGAGGCCCGCCCCGATGCCGTTGCCGAGCCCGAGCACGGTGGCCGCGAGCGTGATGGCGACGAGGCCGGTGGCGAGCGGCAGCACCATCATCCCGATGCCGAGCACGACCATGCTGGGCACCGCGGCGGCGACCCGGCCGTAGCGGTCCATGAGCCAGCCGGAGGGGTAGAACAGCAGCATGTCGAGGGCCCCGGCCACGCCGAAGACGAGCGCGGTCTGGGACGGGGTGAGCCCCTGCGACTCGGCCCAGAGCGGCACGAGCGCCTCGCGCACCGCCCGGGCACCCGAGATGCACAGGGCACCCGTGCCGAGGGTCAGCAGCACGAAGCGGTGCTCTCCGAGGACGCTGAAGACCGACCGGTGGGCGACCGCGGCCGCGGCCCCGTCGGCATCCTTCGTGATGTCCGGCGCGAGCAGGACGAGGAGGAAGGCGGCCCCGGCGGCGACCGCCCCGACGACGTAGGCGGCCGCGACGTCGCTGCGCGCGATGACGAAGGCGCCGATGAAGGGGCCGATGAAGGCGCCGATGCGCGTGACGCCCCCGAGCGTCGACAGGGCCCGGGCGCGCATCGCGACGGGCACCGCCTCGGTGAGATACGCCTGGCGGGCCAGGCCGAAGAGCGAGCCGGCCAGGCCGATCACGAGCACGCCTGCGAACAGCAGGGCGAGGTGGCCGGCGAGCGCGCACAGGGCCATGCCGACGGCCTCGACCACCGCGGCGGTGAGCAGGGCGCGCCGCTCACCGATGCGGGCCGCGAGCGCCCCGGACGGCAGGTCGCCGAGCAGCTGGCCGACGCCGATGGCCGCGACGGCGAGGGCGGCGACCGCGACCGACGCGCCCAGACCGCGGGCCGTGACGGCCACGACCGGCATGACGGCCCCCGAGCCGACCGCGGAGAGCAGGCTCGGGCCGTACGCCGAGACGGCGATGGAGCGCCAGCCCCCGGGCACGCCGCCCGGTGCTCCCGCCCCGCCGACCGGCACGGCGGGAGGGGTCTCGGTCATGGCACGAGACCCTAACGATTGGGCATCTCGGGTGGCCGCCCGCAGGGGCTGTGGCGAGGCTGAGGGACGTGACGAGCCCCGGTGCGGACGGGCCGGTCGCGGCCTCGTCGCCGTGGCCGGTGCCCTCACCGACCGCTCCGACTGCCCCGTCCGCTCCGGCCGCGCGGTTGCCCGGCGGACGCTCGCTCGCCTGGGCCCTCGGGCTCGTCGTGATCGGGTCCCTCGTGCTGGCCCTCACGGTCCCCGTCGGGACGGCCGCGGTCGGCATCGTGCTCTTCGGGGTGCTCGCCGTCGTGCTCGAGCTGCGCTACCTCGGTGGCCGGTTCGGCCTCATGCCGGTGCGCTCGTCGGGCACGGTCACCCTCGCCGTCGGGGCTCTCGTCGCGGTGGCCGTCGCCGCCCGCGCGGTGGCCCCGGCCGGCCGCGGTGCGGGCGCCGTCGTCGGGGTCGTCGCGACGTACGGACTGCTCACCCTCGTCGCCCACCGCTGCCTCCGCGGCCGGGTTCGCCGGGCGGCCCTCGGCGTCGTCGCCGTGGGCGCGGCGCTGTCACTCGCCTTCCCCGACCAGCACCTCGTCGTGCTGGCGCACCTGCACCACCTCGTGCCGGCCGTGCTGGTGTGGGACTGGTCGTCGCGGCGCTCGGCCCGGGGCCGGCGGGCGGTGCGCTGGGTCGTCGCGGGCTGGGTGGTGCTCGTGCCGGCGCTGCTGCTCTCCGGGGCCCTCGACGGGCTGCTCCACGCCGACGTCGACCTCGTCCGCGGCCTCGCCGACGGCGCCGTCGGGGCGTTCGGGGCGCCACCCGGGGCGGGGGCGGGAGCGCTCGCCGAGCGCCTCTTAACCCTCTTCGCGTTCAGCCAGACCGTGCAGCTCGCGGTGTGGGTGGGCCTGCTACCGCACTGGGCCCCCGACGTGTCGGCCGACCTGGAGACACGGCTGCCGTGGCTCACCGGCGCCCGGCTCTGGGTCGTCGGCTTCACCGCCGCCGCCGTGCTGGCGGTGCTCTTCGCCCGCGACTACGCACTCGGCGCCCGGGTCTTCACAGCCCTGTCGGCGGCGCCGATGCTGCTCGAGCTCGCGGCGGTGCTCCTGCTCGTGGCCGGTGGCGCAGGGATCGTCGGGGTGGCGCGAGCGCGAGCCGACCTGCCCCCGGACGTCGGCGCACCGGCATCCGACGACGGCGGCGAGCGCGCCGCCTGAGCGCTCCCGCATGGCCCGCGCCACGGTGCGGAAAAGGTCTTGAACCGGTCGGGATGCCGACGTACGGTGCAAGGACCGAGCCCGAAGGGAGGTGGTCCGAGAAGTGTCTTCTTCTTCCGGAACGTACGAGGTGGCCACGCGATAGTCGCGTCAGCGACCCGTAACCATGGATGAAGCAGGGCGGTCCGACCACGGTCGGGCCGCCCTGTTCCGTTGTCGGTCGGTCGGATGCCGTCGGATGCCGTCGGATGCCGGGTCTCAGGGCTGGCGACGGGAGCGACGCCACGCGTTCGCGGTGGCGAGGTCGCCGTCACCGACGCGCGTGAAGACGATGCGGTCATGCAGCCGGTTGGAGCGGCCGGCCCAGAACTCGACCTCGTCGCACCGCACGCGGTACCCGCCCCAGAACGGGGGCACGGGGACGTCGGTGTCGTCGCCCGTGTCGGGGAAGCGCTGTGACACCTCGGCCCAGCGGCGCTCGAGCTCGTCGCGGCCGGTGGCGGGCTCCGACTGCTCGGACGCCCACGCCGACAGCCGCGACCCGTAGGGCCGCGAGTCGAAGTACGCCTCGACCTCGTCGCGGCCGAGCGGCTCGGCGCGCCCGCGGAAGCGGATGGCCCGGTAGAGAGCGGGCCACGTCAGGCTGACGGCGACGCGCGGCTCGTGCTCGATCTCGCGGCCCTTGCTCGAGCCGAGGTTGGTGACGAAGCCGGGGCCCCGCTCGTCGAAGAAGCGCATGAGCACGGTGCGCACGTTGGGCGCGCCCGAGCTGTCGACGGTGGCGACGGAGATGGCCGTCGGCTCCGGCACGTCGTCGCGCGAGCGGGCCACCTCGGCGGCGTGCTCGACCCACGCGTTCGCCTGCTCCCACGGGGTGGCGGCGACGGCCGACTCGTCGAGGCCCTCGCCGGCGTAGTCGATGCGCGGCACGTCGGGGCCGGGGACGGAGGAGGAGCTGCTCATGGGCCCAGACTAGGCTGGGCGGACGGCCCATCGACGGGTCGCACCGTGTGCCGCAGGGGCGGCACCACCGACCACGAGGAGTCCCCCGATGGCAGGCAAGGGCAAGCTGGTCGTCTCGGCCGTGCGGCTCGGGGTCAAGTACGGGCCGCAGCTGTGGGTGGCCAGCAAGGCACTGCGCGAGCCGGCCAAGGAGGCGGGCCAGAAGCTCGTCGCGAGCGACCGGGCGCGCAAGGCGGCGTTCGAGCATGCCCAGCGGCTCAGCGACGGCGCGGTGCTCAAGGTGCCGCGCACCGGCGAGACGGTGTGGGTCGTCTTCAGCGGCGACACGGCCGTCAGCGTCTACCCCACCGTCGACGTGCCCCTGTCGGCGCTCGTCGACCGGGCCGACCTGACCCGCCGGGTGCGCCCGGGCCAGCAGGGCTCCGTGCGCGAGCGGGCCAAGGACGCCGCCGACGCCGCGCTGCGTCGCGGTGACCGCCCGGGCGCGACGCCCCTGCAGGGCGAGACGACCGACCCGCGCGGTCACTGAGACCCGCGCCCGCAGGGCCGGCGGGGCCCGGGCTCAGTCGGCGACGACGATGCCGAGCTCGGACGCGAGCGCGTCGGCGAGCTCGATGACCTGGCCTCGGGACAGCGTCGCGCCACGGAGGCCGGCGAGCCCCCGGGGCTCGCGCAGCTGCGCGCCAGACAGGTCGAGCCGGGCGTAGCGGCCGCGGCCGAACTCCGGCGCGACGAGGGTGCAGCCCTCGAAGGTGAGACCGTCGACGGTCGTCTCCTGCAGGTCGAGCTCGGTGACGACGCAGTCGACGAAGGCGACGTCGCGCAGGGCGGCCCCGCGGAGGTTGAGGAAGTCGACCTTGCCGCCGACCACCGTGACGTCGCGCCACGACGCCCCCCACGCCGACACCGCGGCAAGGCGGCATCCGTCGAAGGTCGTGTCGGCCAGGGCGCCCTCCTGCAGCGCCAGCCCCGCGCCGTGCACGCGCTCCCAGCGCGACTCGGACCAGCGCGAGCCCTCGAGGTGCGCGTCGTCGAGGGCGGCGTCGGTCAGGACGCACTCGAGGAAGGCGCCCCCCTCGGCGTGCACGCCGCTGAAGTCGGTGCCCTCGAAGTGGATGCCGTCGTGGTGGCCGAGCGCGGGATCGAACCGGTCGTGGGGGTAGGGCTCGAGGTCGTCCGGCGGCGGGGTGGCGGGGCGACGGGGGCGCTGCGACGACGGCCGGGACATGCCGCCGAGTGTGCCAGCCTCGCGGCCCCCGTGGCCGTCTCCTCGGCGTCGTCCACAGCCTCCACGTCCGCCCGGTGGCGACTGTCGGTGGTCGCGCGCATCATGGGGTGACGGAGCCGGACGAGTCGGGAGCCACCCGTCCGCCGGGGCCGTGACGTCCTGAGCGGAGCCGCCATGACCACTCGCCCGAGCCGCCTGCTCGCCTGCCTCGTCGCCGCCGTCGTCGGCGCGGGCACGCTCACCGCGACGACCGCCCCGTCGCCCGCGCAGGCCGCCCCCGCGGTGCAGGTCTCGACGGTCGTGTCCGGGCTCGACCACCCGTGGGACCTCACCTTCGTCGGCGACCTCATGCTCTACGACCTGCGCGCCGGGTCGGTGTGGAGCCAGCGCGGCACGGCCGCACCGCGGCGGGTCACCATCAGTGGGTTCCCCACGATCTTCGCGAGCGGCGAGAGCGGGCTGCTCGGCATGGTGGCCGACCCGGCAGCCGCGACGAACAAGCGGTTCTACACCTGTCAGTCCGTCTCGACCGGGGGGACGCTCGACGGGCGGGTGCTGCGCTGGCGGCTGACCTCCGACACGACGGCGGTGTCCGACGGGGCGCCGGTCGTCACCGGGCTGCCCATCACGACGGGTCGTCACTCCGGGTGCCGCCTGCGCTTCGGCCCCGACGGCAAGCTCTACGTCGGCACCGGTGACGCGGCCGTCGGCACCAACCCGCAGAACCTCGCCTCGCTCGGCGGCAAGGTGCTGCGCGTGGGGTGGGACGGCTCTGTGCCGACCGACAACCCGTTCTACTCCCGCGGCGGCAACGCCCGGTACGTATGGACCTACGGGCACCGCAACGTCCAGGGGCTCGCCTTCCGTCCCGGCACGAGCGAGATGTGGTCCGCCGAGCACGGAACGAGCCGCGATGACGAGGTCAACCTGCTCGTCCGCGGCGGCAACTACGGGTGGGACCCCGTGCCCGGCTACGACGAGTCGCGCCCGATGACCGACCTCACCACATTCCCCTCGGCGCGCGTCGCCCGGTGGAGCTCGGGCTCCCCCACGGTCGCCACGAGCGGCGCGGCCTTCCTCACGGGCGCGGCCTGGGGCGAGTACCAGGGCTGGCTCGCCGTCGCCCTGCTCAAGGCCCAGGGCGTCTACCTCATGCGGCTGCAGCCCTCGCCGACGACGGGCGACGTCGTCTCGGTGCGTCGGCTGCCGGCCACCGAGGGCATCGGCCGGGTGCGCGCACTGCAGCAGGGTCCCGACGGCTCGCTCTACGTCACCACCGACAACGGCGGCAGCGACCGCATCCTGCGAGTGCGGCCGACGGCCACCGTGCCCACCGTACGTGCCGGGTCGCTCGTGACGCCCTCCGGCGTGACCGCGGTGCGCACCGGTTCGGCCATCACCGCCTTCGTGCGCAGCACGGGCGACCGCGTCTACTTCCGTCGCAGCACCGACGACGGGCGCACGTGGGGTGCCTGGACGTCCGCCGGGGTGACCTCGTCCGACGCCCCCTCCGCGGCGTCGTCGGCATCCGGACGGGTCGACCTCTTCACCCGCGACGCGAACCGCGCGGTCGTGCACACGTGGTTCACCGACGGCGTGCGGCGCGGCTCCGCGAACCTCGGCGGCGGCGTCATCAGCCAGCACGGCAGCTCGCTCGGTGACGGCACCCTCGACGTCTGGGCGGTCGCCCCGGCCGGCGGCGGGTTCCGCAATCGCTACGACGGCTCGCGATGGTCGGGCTGGCGCACCACCGGCGGCATCTTCACCTCGGCCCTGTCGGCGGCGGCGGTCCCCTCGACGAAACAGACCGTCGTGAGCGGTCGCGGGCAGACGGGCCGGACCTACGAGGGCGTCTTCACGGCGACCGGCGGCGGCGGGTGGCCCGTACAGCCCGGTCTGGCGTCCGGCTGGAGTGCCCGTGCCCTCGGCGACCGGTGGCCCGGCGGCCCGCGGCTGTCCGTCTCCGTCGGCCCGGACGGCAGCCCGGTGGTCGAGCGCAACGGCGCGTCGCTCGGGGTGACCGCGGTCTACACCTCCGCCCCCGACGTCGTCACCCGCAGCGACGGCACCTTCGTCATGTTCGGTCGTGGCGGGAACGGGCAGCTGTACCTCTTCGACGCGCGCACCGGGGGCTACGTGAACGTCTCGCTCGGGGGCGTCGTCACCTGACGTCCGAGGCGGCGAGGCGTTCCACCCAGCGGGCAGACAGGTCCACCTGCTGGGATGGTGGGGTTCAATGACGACCGGCGGCCGGGCAGTCCCGCGTCGCCGGAAACCGACAACCGCCACGGGCTCGGCACCGCACCGGCACCCCCGGTCAGGACCCGCCGACGTGCCGTGGCCGTGACCCGAGGGTGAATCCGTGACCGACGCACCGACCGCGACCCAGACCATCGAGATCCCTGCCGACCTGCTCCCCGGCGACGGACGCTTCGGCTCCGGACCGTCGAAGGTGCGCCCCGCCCAGCTCGACGACCTCCTCGAGATCGGGCGCACCGTGCTCGGGACCTCGCACCGCCAGGCCCCGGTCAAGAACCTCGTCGGCGACGTGCGCTCCGGCCTGCGCGACCTCTTCTCGCTGCCCGAGGGCTACGAGATCATCCTCGGCAACGGCGGCTCGACCGCGTTCTGGGACATCGCCGCCTTCGGCCTCGTCCGCGACCGCGCGCAGCACCTCGCCTTCGGTGAGTTCTCCAGCAAGTTCGGCGCCGTCACGAAGGCCGCCCCCTTCCTCGGGGAGCCCACCATCGTCAAGGCCGACCCCGGCACCCTCGCGTCGCCCCACGCCGAGGCGGGCGTCGACGTCTACGCCTGGCCGCACAACGAGACCTCGACCGGTGTCATGGCCCCCGTGAAGCGGGTCGAGGGCGCCGACGACGACGCCCTCGTGCTCGTCGACGCGACGTCCGGCGCGGGCGGCCTCCCGGTCGACATCACCCAGGCCGACGTCTACTACTTCGCGCCGCAGAAGTGCTTCGCCTCCGACGGCGGCCTGTGGCTGGCGGCGTTCTCGCCGGCCGCCCTCGCCCGCGTCGACGAGATCGCCGCGACCGGACGCTGGGTGCCCGACTTCTTCAGCCTGCCGACCGCCGTCGACAACTCGCTGAAGAACCAGACGTACAACACCCCTGCCGTCGCGACGCTCGCGCTCATGCGCAGCCAGCTGGAGTGGATGAACGGCAACGGCGGCCTTGAGTTCACGACCGGCCGCACCCTCGACTCCAGCTCACGCCTCTACGACTGGGCCGAGCGCACGTCGTACACGACGCCCTACGTGGCCGACCCGGCCGCCCGTTCGCAGGTCGTCGGCACGATCGACTTCGACGACAGCATCGACGCGGCCGCCGTCGCCAAGGTGCTGCGCGCCCACGGCATCGTCGACGTCGAGCCCTACCGCAAGCTCGGCCGCAACCAGCTGCGTGTCGCGATGTTCCCCGCGGTCGAGCCCGACGACGTGACGACCCTGACCAAGGCCATCGACCACGTGGTCGCCGCCCTGGCCTGACCTCCTCACGGTCAGCACACGCGCGGATGCCGCGGGGCCGGGCCCCGCGGCATCCGCGCGTGTGCTGTGTGTCCGTGCTCGGTGGTGTGCCGGTCAGCGCACGATGGCGGCGACCACGGCGATGACGACGAAGAGCACCAGCGCCGCGACGGTGATGCGGTGACGGAACTTGAAGCTCACTTGGCGACCTCGACCGGTTCGGGGGCGAGCCGGCGCACGCGCAGGTGGGGCCGGCGGCGCAGCTCGAAGCTGACCGCCACATTGTGACGCCGGTACACCCACAGGGCCACCGCCACCAGGCTGAGGCCGACGGCGAAGGTGCCGATGGCGATGGTCCAGCGGGCGCCGAAGGCGTCGCCGATCCAGCCGATGACCGGTGAGCCGATCGGGGTGCCGCCCATGAAGATGGCCATGTAGAGCGCCATGACACGGCCGCGCATGACGGGCTCGACGCTGATCTGCACCATGGCGTTCGCGGTCGTCAGCGCCGTGAGGGCGGCGAGCCCGGTCGGGACGAGCAGCACGGCGAACGTCTCGTACGTCGGGGCGATCGCGAGCAGCGCCGTCGAGACGGTGAAGCCGGCGAGCGCGACGAGCAGCACCCGCATGCGGGGCCGCTCGCGCCGAGCCGAGAGCAGTGCCGCCGCGAGCGAGCCGACGGCCATGATCGAGCCGAGCAGGCCGTACTCGCCCGGTCCCTTCTCGAAGACCTTGGTCGCCATGAGGGCCATCGTCACCTGGAAGTTCATGCCGAACGTGCCGAGCATGAAGACGAGGAACATCACGAGCATGATGTCGGGTCGGCCGCGCACGTAGCGCACGCCCTCCCGGATCTGGCCCTTGCCGCGGGCGCGCGGGGCGGGTGTCAGCTCACGGGCGTTCATCCGCTGCAGCGCCCACAGCACGAAGACGAAGCTGGCCGCGTTGACGAACAGGGCGGGGCTGATGCCGAACCACGCGATGACGAGACCCGCGACCGCGGGGCCGACGAGCCGCCCGAGGTTGAACGAGGCGCTGTTGAGGGCGACCGCGTTGGGCAGGTGGGCGGTGTCGACCATCTCGGAGACGAACGTCTGCCGGGCCGGGTTGTCGACCGCCGTGGCGATGCCCTGCAGGAACGCGAGGGCGAAGACGTGCCAGAGCTGCACGACACCGAGCGCTGTCAGCACCGCGAGGGCGAACGCGGTCGTGAGCAGCGCCGTCTGGGTGAGGAAGAGGATGCGCCGCTTGGGGAAGCGGTCGACGATCATGCCGGCCCACGGCGCCAGCAGCAGGAACGGCAGGAACTGCAGGCCCGTGACGATGCCGAGGGCGCTGGCCGAGTGGTCGGTCAGCTGCGTGAGCACGAGCCAGTCCTGGGCGACGCGCCCCATCCACGTGCCGACGTTGCTGACGATGGCGCCGGAGGCGTAGATGCGGTAGTTGCGGATGCCGAGCGAGTGGAAGGTGGGGCTCATTCGCCGGCCACCTTGGCCAGGACCGCCCCGGCCCGGCGCAGCAGCTGCAGCTCGTCCTCGGAGAGGTTCTCGAACCGGGCCAGCATCCACTCGTCGCGGTGCCGTCGGATGCGCCGGACGGCCTTGCGGCCCTCGGCGGTGAGGCTGAGGATGACCTGCCGGCCGTCGGTCGGGTCGTCGGCTCGGGCGACGAGGCCGAGGTCGACGAGGCTCTGGGTCGTGCGCTTCATGCTCGGCGCCGACACCTTCTCGATCTCGGCCAGCTCGCTGTTGGTGCGCGGCGTCGTCTCGAGGCGGATGAGCGCCGAGAATTGGTGCGGCGCGAGCTCGGGGTCGCTCTCGAACCGCACGCGGCGCGAGATGCGCATGCACGCGATGCGCAGCTCGTTCGACAGGGTGACGAGCTCACCGCGGGTGAGAGCAGGAGCCGACGGGCCGGCATCCATGGTGGTGGGGGTCTTGGTACGCAAGGGGGTCCTCGGAAGTGTTGTATCGACAACTACTTACCTTAACTCATTACCCCGGCTAACCATTCCGCCACCGTCACAGCCCCGCTTCCTGCGTCCGGCCCGCGGGCGCTACGTGCTGCCCACGTCCGAGGTCGGCCGTCGCGAGTCGCACCGCCTGTCGGCCGTGGCGTGTCTGCGCACCGCGGCCGTCTCGTACGAGTGGTCGCTCACGACCCAGCCGACCCGCGCCCAGCTGCTGTCGGCGGCGGGGCGGCTGCCGAGCCGAGGGCGCGACGCGGCGGCCGAGATCGCGTGACGGGCGGACGGGAGGGCCGCGAACCCCTTCGAGTCGGTCGTCCGTGCCGACTCGTACTCGGCTCCCGGCATCCGCCTCGTCCCTCAGCGCCGGCTGCGGGTGGGCGGCACGACCATCCGACCCGATCTCGTCGACGAGCAGCTGCGCATCGTCGTCGAGTGCGACAGCGCAGAGTTCCACACCTCGGGTCGTGCCATCGACAAGGACTGCTGGCGCTACACGGAGCCGGCGCTCGCCCGGTGGTTCCTCGTGTGAGTCTCGTGGGTGCAGGCGATGTACCGACAGCCGGGGTGCGGTCGGCGATGCTGCGCGCCACCGACCGCCAGGAGCTGGCGCTCGGCACGACCATCGCCCACGCCCGACGGTTCGCACGTGGCCGACGGACTGGGCTCTGAGGCCCTGACGACCGTTACTACCGGGCACCCCCAGTGAGGAGCGGCCGCGCCGCTTGCGGTGGTGGCCGCACCCGACCACGGGTCGTCCGAGCGGCCGGCCGCCCCCCGACAGCCCGCGGCAGCCCCCGGTCAGGCGCCGGTGAGGAGGCTCTCGATCGGCGCCTTGGCGAAGTACACGAGGAAGAACGCCGTGACGATCCACAGGAGCGGGTGGATGCTGCGCGTCTTGCCCCGGGCCACCTTGAGCAGCACCCAGGCGATGAACCCCGCGCCGATGCCGACGGTGATGTTGTACGTGAACGGCATGAGCACGATGGTGAGGAAGGCCGGGATGCCGACCTCCATGTCGTCCCACGAGATGTTCGTGACCTGCGTCATCATCAGATAGCCGACGATGACGAGGGCGGGCGCCGCGGCCTCCGAGGGGACGATCGCGAAGAGCGGGGCCAGGAACGTCGCCAGCAGGAAGAGGATGCCGGTGACGACCGACGCGAGGCCGGTGCGGGCTCCCTCCCCCACCCCCGCGGCGCTCTCGATGTAGCTCGTGTTGCTGCTGACACCGCCCGCGCCACCGGCGATGGCGGCCACCGAGTCGACGGCGAGGATGCGGTCGGTGTTCGGCGGGTTGCCGTGCTCGTCGAGCAGCTTGGCCTCGGTGCCGATGGCGACGACCGTGCCCATGGTGTCGAAGAAGTCGGCGAGCAGCAGGCTGAAGACGAACAGCGTCGCGGTGATGACGCCGATCTTGCCGAAGCTGCCGAGGAGGCTGAACTGGCCGAGGATGCCGAGGTCGGGCGTGTTCGTGATCGACGTCGGCAGCGCCGGCACGGTCAGCGCCCAGGCGTCGGGGTTGACGAGCGCCCCGTCGGCCCCGAACGTGCGCGGGCCGATCTTCGCCACGGCCTCGATGGCGATGGCGAGCGCCGTGGCCACGACGATGCCGATGAGGATGGCGCCCTTGACCTTGCGGATGAGCAGCACCGCCATGAGCAGCACGCCCACGACGAAGACCACCGTCGGCCAGCCGTCGAGGCTGCCGCCGATGCCGAGCTCGCTCGGGACCGAGCCGGGCGTGCTGGGCCGGCGGGCGAACCCGGCGTCGATGACGCCGATGAAGGCGATGAACAGGCCGATGCCGACGGAGATGGCCACCTTGAGCGGCGCGGGGATGGCCCGGAACACGGCCCGCCGGAACCCGGTCAGCACGAGCACGAGGATGATGACGCCCTCGATGACGACGAGGCCCATGAGGTCCGCGAAGGTGATCCCCTCCGACGCGTGGGTGACGACCATGCCGGTGATGAGGGCGTTGATGCCGAGGCCTGCGGCGATGGCGATCGGGAACCGACCGACCACCCCCATGAGGATCGACATGACGCCCGCCACGACCGCGGTGCCGACGGCGACGAGCAGCTTGCTCTCGGCGAGGTCCGTCGTGCCGCCGATGAAGTTGCCCGACCCGTCGGCCACGCCGGAGAGGATGATCGGGTTGAGCACGATGATGTACGCCATCGTGAAGAAGGTGACGACGCCACCGCGCAGCTCGCGCGAGAGGGTCGACCCCCGCTCGCTGATCTTGAAGAATCCGTCGAGGCCGGAGGCCGGTCGTCTGGTGCGCAGGTCGGTCGCCATGGCGCGAACAGTAGCGGCGCGACGTTTCCCGGATGTGTCGAGCGCCTACGCTGGTCGCATGACGTCGCGACCCGAGCCCGAGGCGACGCCCGAGATGACCCCGATCGCCCCGATCCACGTGCCGATGCTGCGCATCGTCGAGGCCGGGATCGCCTGCTGGGTGGTCGCGCTCGTCGTCACCCTCGTCGTCCCGACGCTGCACGAGGGCGACCGCGGCTGGTGGCCGTGGGCCTGCGTCGCCGGGGTCGCGCTCGGCGCCGTCGGCTGGCTCTACGTGCGCCGCGGGCGCGGCAACGCCACCGACGCCGCCTGACCGACGCGCGTCAGGGATGGGCTGAATGCCGGGTGGTGCCGGGTCCGGACGGCTCAGTCGGTGGGCTGCTCGGTCTCGGGGTCGGTCGGCTGGTCGCTCTCGGCCGGCTCCGCCGGCTGCAGCGGGTCGTCGGCGCCCACCTCGGGCTCGGCCCCCGTCGACTCGGCGGGCTCGTCCGCGTCCGTCGACTCCTCCGGCTCGTCGGCATCCGTCGCCGGCGCCTCGTCCGTCGCAGCCTGCGGCTCGCGCACGGCCCGCTCGGCCGGCTCGAGGTCGACGGCGAACTCGTCGACGATCGGCTGCCCGACCGAGAGCGGCTCGGGCTGCTCCGCCTCGGTCTCGGAGTGCGCACCGCACCCGTGGTCGAGCGAGACGACCTGGCCGTCGGACGGGCTCCACGCGTTGGCGCACACACCGAAGACGGAGCGCAGGGCGCCGGGCATCGGGACGAGGTAGCCGCAGCTCGTGCAGCGGTCGGTCGCCTTGGTCGCGACCTCGGCGGTCGGGCCGTGCGAGCCCTCGTACCACCGGGTCGCGGCCTGCTCGCGGCCTTCCGCCGAGAGCACGCGCGGGCGGCCGAGGCCGAGCTCGAAGAAGCCGACCTGGTCGACGTCCTCGTCACCCGTGGCCTCGAACCCGGCCTCGAGGTTCGGGTCGTCGGCGCGGTAGGGCAGGGTGTCGCCGGCCCCGAGGTCACCGGGGGCGAGCCGCTCGGCGTAGGGCAGCCACTGCGGCGCGAGCACGGCGTCGGCACCGGGCAGCAGGTTGGTCTCGCAGACGGTCGCGACCTTGCCCCGCGGCACGCGGGCGACGCTGACGCCCCAGCGCCAGCCGCCGTAGCCGGCCGACAGGCAGGCGAACCAGTGCATGCCGAGGCGCTCGTCGAGCATCTCGAAGCCGACGTGCTCGCCCACCGAGCCGGGCTCGGTGATCTCGTCGAGCGCGGACCGGGCGACGTCGACGGCGGCCGACAGCACGGCATCCGACTTGGTGGGAGCAGCCACGGCCATCAGGCGTCCAGCTGGTCGGCGAGGCCGCGCAGGGCGCGGGCGACGGTGGAGCCGAGCTTGCGGTCTGGGTAGTGACCGCGGCGCAGGCCGTTGCCGACGCCGTCGAGCAGCTGCACGACGTCCTCGATGATGACGACCATGTCCTCGGCGGGGCGACGGTCGCGCTCGCGCCGACCGGCGGCGACCGAGGGCGCGGGGTCGAGCAGCTGCAGCGAGAGCGCCTGCGCGCCGCGGCGACCCTCGACGATGCCGAACTCGACCCGGGCACCCTTGCGCACGGTCGTGACGCCGGTGGGCAGGGCGCTCGAGGGCAGGAAGACGTCGGCCCCCTCGTCCTCGGCGATGAAGCCGAAGCCCTTGTCGGAGTCGTAGAACCGGACCTTGCCAGTGGGCACGTGTGCACCTCGTGATGTTGTGGGCGAGCCGCGCGCGGGCACGGCTCGATCGCGCTCTCTGCGCTCGCACCCAGCCTAACGGGCGGGGCAAACCGGTTTGGTCAGAGCGGTGAGACGCCCCACGTGCCCGTCCACTCGTCGCCGGGCTGCAGCACGACGAGCGAGTCGCCCGAGTTGAAGGCGTCGGCGGGGCAGCTCATCGGCTCGACGGCGACGCCGACGACGTCCTTGCGGTCGCGGGCGATGGCGGTGAACACCTGCAGCCACGGGAACGCCTCGTCGGCCCACAGGCTCGCGCCGCGGTCGCCCGAGCGCACCGTGACCCGCCAGCACCCGTCGTCGTCGCGGGTGACCCCGGTGAACGCGGTGTCGAGGTCGGCGGTGCCGACCGGGCGCGCGTCGCGGAAGTCGTACTCGCCGCCGTCGACCGGATGGGTCGCCACCGGCAGCTTGCGCTCGTCGACCTCGACCCAGGTGGATGCCGGGACGCCGAGCTCGATCTCGGGCAGCGGGGTCTCGCCGGTGGCGAGGTAGGGATGCGCGCCGTACCCGAAGGGCGCGGCCGTGGCACCCACGTTGCGCGCGGCCGCGGTGACGGTGAGGCCGGCGTCGTCGAGGGCGTACGTCGTGCGCAGGTCGAGGTGGTGCGGCCAGCCCGGCTGCGGGTGCAGGCGGTAGCCGACCACGACGGCATCCGGGGTGAGCTCGACGAGCTCCCACAGGGCCCAGCGCACGAGGCCGTGGCTCGCGTTGGCGAAGGGCACCTCGGTGAGGGGCAGCTGCAGCGGCTTCGGGCTGTCGCCGAAGGTGTAGCGGCCGTCGCGGATGCGGTTGGGCCAGGGGATGAGCTGCTGGCCCCGCCCGGAGGCGCACCCCTCCAGCTCGCCGTAGCCGGCGACGACGTCAACGCCGTCACGCGTGAAGGTGCGCAGACCGCCGCCGACCTCGACGACGGTGGCCTCGAACGGGCCGTGCGAGATGGTCCACTGCTGACCGGTCGGGCTGACCGGCCGGCCCGCCGGGACGGGCGTGAGCGCGCGCATGCGCCCACGGTAGCGGCACCGAGGAGGCCGCCGCCGTAGGGTTGAGCGGATGCCCACCCCACGCCGCAGCCTCGCCGACGACATCCGTGGTCGCAGCGACGACGAGCTCTCCGAGCTGGTCCTCGCGCGGCCCGACCTCGCGCGCCCGGCCCCGGCCGACCTCACGAGCCTCGCGGCCCGGGCCAGCACCCGGGCCAGCGTGCAGCGGGCGATCGAGGCCCTCGACCGGGGACACCTGCAGGTGCTCGAGGCGCTCGTCGTCGTCGGGGGCGAGGACGCCGCCGCCGAGGGCCCCGCAGGTCGGCGGGAGCGTCTGCTCGGGCTGCTCGGGCTGCTCGGGGTGGACGACGGCGTGGGGGACGACGGGCAGGACGGTGAGGGGGCCGTCGTCGACCGCCTCGCCGACGACCTGTGGCGGTTCGGGCTGCTCTGGGCCGACGACGCCGGCGTGCACCACGTCGTGCGCACCGTGCCCGAGGTGCTCGGGGCCACCGTGGCCGGTCTCGGGGCCCCGATCGCCGAGCTGCGCCCATCGCTCGTGGCGCGCCACGACGACCCGGCTGCGCTGCGGGAGACCCTCGGGGAGGCCCCCGACGCCGCCCGCGCCATGCTCGAGAAGATGGCCTGGGGCCCGCCGTTCGGGGTGCTGCCCCGCAACCCGACCGGCGACAGCCCCGCCCGTTGGCTGCTCGAGCGGCACCTGCTCGTCCCGGTCGCCGCCGACCGGGTGGCCCTGCCCCGAGAGGTGGGCCTCGTCCTGCGCGACGGCCGCCTGCACCGCGAGACGCGGCTGCGCCCACCGGCGCTCGAGGCGCGGTCGGTGACGCTCGTCGACGCCGTCGCCGGGGGCGCCGCCGGCGAGACCCTGACCCACCTCGACGAGCTCGTCGCGGCCTGGGGCGCCGAGCCGCCGCGGGCGATGCGCTCGGGTGGGCTCTCCGTGCGCGACCTGCGGGCGACCGCCTCCGCCCTCGACCTCGAGACCGAGCGGGCGGCCTTCGTCGTCGAGCTGGCGCACGCGGCCGGCCTCGTGGCCGATGACGGCGAGGTCGTCCCCGTGTGGGCGCCGACCGCCGACGTCGACGACTGGAGCTCGAGCGACGCCGGCCGTCGCTGGGCCGGGGTGGCCCGGGCGTGGGGCGACTCGACGCGGGCCGCGCACCTCGTCGGCCGCCGCGTCGGGTCGGGCACCTCCGCCGCCAACGCCCTGGGGCCCGATGTGCAGTGGCCGGCGGTGCGGGCGATCCGCCGCGAGGTGCTGCACGAGCTGGCCACCCTCGAGCCCGGTTCGGCCCCCGACACCGGCTCGCTGCGTGACCGCCTGCTGTGGCGCCGGCCGCTGCGGCCCGACGCCGTCCTCAGCGAGGCGCTCGAGGCCGTCCTGCGCGAGGCGGAGTGGCTCGGGGTCACCGGCCGCGGCGCGCTCTCGACCCCCGGCCGCACCCTGACGGCGTCACTCCCCCGGCCACCCGCCATCCGCGACCTCGACCGCCGGGGCCGGGCCACGACGGCATCCGGACCGGGCGCCGGCGGCACCGACGACGCCGACGGCGACGGGCTCGCCGAGGCGATGTCGCGGCTGCTGCCGGAGCCGGTCGACCACGTGCTCGTGCAGGCCGACCTCACCGCGGTGGCGCCGGGGCCGCTCGAGGGTGAGCTGGCGGCGTTCATGCGCCTGGCCGCCGAGGTCGAGTCGCGCGGCGGCGCGACCGTGTACCGCTTCACCGCCGAGTCGGTGCGGCGGGCGCTCGACGCCGGGTGGACCGCGCACGACCTCGTCGAGCAGGTGCGTCGGTCGAGCCGGACGCCGGTGCCGCAGCCGCTCGAGTACCTCGTCGGCGACGTCGCGCGGCGGCACGGCCAGACCCGTATCGGCGCGGCGGAGGCGTACGTGCGCAGCGACGACGAGTCGGTGCTCGACCAGATGCTCGCCGCCCGCGAGCTCGCCCCGCTGCAGCTGCGGCGGCTCGCCCCGACGGTGCTCGTGTCGGCGGCGTCACCGGCCGTCGTCGTCGAGGTCATGCGCGACCACGGCTTCGCACCGGTGGCCGAGGCCCTCGACGGCAGCGTCGTGCACGCCGAGACGCCGCGTCGGCGGGCCGCCACCCGGCGACGCGCGAGCCCGGCCGCGGTGTCGCCGGTCGACGAGTCCGTGACCCGCACCCTCGTGGCGGGGCTGCGCACGGCCGAGCAGGGCTCGCAGCAGCGGCGCGCCGAGGAGGAGGCGCGGGAGGGGCCGCGCATCCCGGCCACCGACCCCGTCGTGACGCTGTCGCTGCTGCGCGACGCGGTGGCCGAGCGGCACGGCGTCTGGATCGGGCTCACCGACCAGGTCGGGGTGACGACCCGCCACCTCATCCACCCCCGTCGGGTCGACGGCGGGCGCGTGTGGGCCACCGACGAGGGCGGGCGCGAGAAGTCGTTCTCCGTGCACCGCATCACCGGCGCCACGGTCGAGGGCTGAGCGGTGCCCGAGCCGGCTCGCCCCGCGTTCGTGCTGCACGACCACCGCAGGCCGACGCCGCACTTCGACCTGCGGCTCGAGCAGGACGGCGTGCTGCGCTCGTGGGCCGTGCCGCGCGGGCTGCCGACGGTCACGCGGGACGTGCGGCTGGCCGTCGCGGTGGCCGACCACGACCTCGACCACCTGACGTACGAGGACCGGCACAAGACCGTCGCCGACACCGGCTGGTGGGAGGAGGAGTCGGCCGACGAGCGCCGTATCGTCTTCGTCCTGCACGGCCGCCGCGGCGCGCGGCGCTACGCCCTCGTCCGCACCGACCGCGACTGGATCCTCGCCCTCAGCCGCTTCCAGCCCGACTGACCCACCCCGCCCACCCTGCCCTCCCTCCCCGCCTTCTCCCGTCGAAAGGCCAAATAGAGGTCGCCGAAAGGCCACATCGTGCACGGCCGTACGCCGGACCGGCACGGACGGCCCAGTTGTCCACAGGGGCTCTGCAGCACGTGGCACCAGGCGTCCAAGATCGACCCCATGTCACAGCGTCACGGTCCGCCGGCCGACGACCCGTGGGACGACACGGACTCACCGTCGGTGGGCCGGGCACCCACCCTCGAACCAGCCGTTCGCGATCGCTTCCTCGCGATCGGGGCCACCATTCCGGGGCGATATGCCTTCTCCCATGCCACGGCCGCGCTGCTGCTGGGCTGGCCCCTGCCCTGGCCGGCTGAGGTCACCGGTGACGTCCACGTCATCACGCCGACGCGCGACAACCGGGTGCGACGGCGGGGTGTCGTCGGACACCGGGGCCTGGAGCTCCGACGGGTCGTGGAGGTCGAGGGAGTGCCGGTCGTCGCCGCGGGCCACACCTGGGCCGACCTCGGCGAGCTGTCGGTGTCGGGTGGCACCTTCGCCCTCCACAGTCTGGTGGCGGCGGCCGACCAGGCACTCAACCAGGGGTGCACGCGGAGCGAGCTCGACGGCATCCTCGCCGGCCGTGGTGCCGCGCGCGGCGTGCGCAACCTGCGTCCGGCCCTGCGCTGGGCCCGACGGGGCTCGGAGTCGGCGGGCGAGACCCAGTTCCGGCTCGTCATGCACCGCGCCGGGCTTCCGTTGCCGTCGCTGAACAAGAACGTGTTCGACGCCGACGGTAGATGGCTCTTCCGCCCGGACATGAGCTGGCGTGCGCGGCGGGTCGCGGTCGAGTACCAGGGCGCCGTCTGGCACGACTTCCCGGAGGCCGTGAAGGCGGACCACGCGCGGTTCGACCGCGCGGAGACCCACGGGTGGGCCATGTTCGCCGTCCGATCCGCACACGTCTGGAGCAAGCCGGAGCGCGACGAGGCGTTGACGGAGATCGCCGAGGCGGTGGGCTTCCCACCCGACCGACTGGACCTCGACGCGGCCGAGCCACGTCGGTTCTCGGCGGCCTATGCGGACACTCTCATGGAGAACCTCGAGCGACGACGCAGACGGCACCTCGCCCAGTGGGCGGCGTCGCGATCGTGGTGAGGTCCCACTCCGGATGTCGGATGCCGGTCGCCTCCGCAGCGCGGCGCTGACCTCTCGGTGACCCCTATTTGGCCTTTCGACGGGTTCTATTCGGCCTCTCGACGGGTCACACGGGTCAGGGGGTGGGGGGCGGGGTGAGGGCGCGGACGACGTTGCTCGGGGACGGGCGGCCGAGCTGCTGCGCCATCCAGACCGACGTGGCCACGAGGGCGTCGAGGTCGACGCCGGTCCGCACCCCGGCTCCGGTGAGCGCCCAGACGAGGTCCTCGGTGGCGAGGTTGCCGGTCGCGGACTTCGCGTAGGGGCACCCGCCCAGCCCGCCGGCCGCGGCGTCGACGACGGTGACGCCGTCGCGCAGGGCCGCCATCGTGTTGGCGAGCGCCTGCCCGTACGTGTCGTGGAAGTGCACCGCCACCCGCTCGGGCCCGATCCCCCGGGCGTCCAGCGCCTCGAGCAGCCGGTGCACGTGCCCGGTCGTGCCGACGCCGATCGTGTCGCCGATGCTCAGCTGGTCGCAACCCATGCCCATGAGGCGCTCTGCGACGTCGACGACCTGCCCGACCGGTACCGGCCCCTCCCACGGGTCGCCGAAGCACATCGACACGTAGGCGCGGACCCACCGACCGGCATCCTTGGCCCGCGTCACGACGGGCTCGAACATCGCGTACTGCTCGCCGACCGACCGGTTGAGGTTCTTCTGCGCGAACGTCTCCGTCGCCGAGCCGAACACCGCGACCGCCTGCAGCCCCAGCGCCTCGGCGCGCTCGAGCCCGCGCAGGTTGGGCACGAGCGCGGGCCGCGCCCGCCCCACGCCGTCGGCGCCGAGGGCCTCGAGCACCTCCTCGGCGTCGCCCATCTGCGGCACCCAGCGCGCCGGCACGAACGACGTCGTCTCGATCGTCGACAGCCCCGCGGCCACGAGCCGCCGCACGAACTCGACCTTGACGGATGCCGGGACGACCGCCTTCTCGTTCTGCAGACCGTCGCGCGGGCCGACCTCGTAGATCGTCACCTCCGGGGGCAGCCCCGTCGCCGCCTCGACCTGTGGGAGTCGCATCCGGTCATACTGTCACCCGGAATACGTCGTACCACGGGCAGGGTTGAGGCAAGACGATGAATGACGGACCCCTGATCGTGCAGAGCGACAAGACCCTCCTCCTCGAGGTCGACCACCCGAACGCCGAGACGGCGAGGCGGGCCATCGCCCCGTTCGCCGAGCTCGAGCGCGCCCCCGAGCACGTGCACACCTACCGCATCACCCCGCTCGGCCTCTGGAACGCGCGCGCCGCGGGCCACGACGCCGAGCAGGTCGTCGACGCGCTGCTCACCCACAGCCGCTACGCGGTACCGGGGGCACTGCTCGTCGACGTCGCCGAGACGATGGACCGCTACGGCCGGCTCACCCTCGAGAAGGAGGGCATCGCCGACTCCCCCGAGGGCACCCGGCTCGTGCTGCGCACGACCGACCGCCCCGTGCTCGAGGAGGTGCTGCGGCACAAGAAGATCAAGCCGCTCACCGGCGACCGCATCGACGACCTCGCGGTGCTCGTGCACCCGAGCGAGCGCGGCACCCTCAAGCAGGAGCTGCTCAAGGTCGGCTGGCCGGCCGAGGACCTCGCCGGCTACGTCGACGGCGAGGCCCACCCCATCGACCTGCGCCAGGACGGCTGGCACCTGCGGCCCTACCAGCAGCAGGCGGTCGACGGGTTCTGGCACGGCGGCTCCGGCGTCGTCGTGCTCCCCTGCGGCGCCGGCAAGACCCTCGTCGGCGCCGGCGCGATGGCCTCGGCCAAGGCCACGACGCTCATCCTCGTCACCAACACCGTGAGCGCCCGGCAGTGGAAGGACGAGCTGCTCAAGCGCACGACCCTGACCGAGGACGAGATCGGCGAGTACTCCGGCGCCCGCAAGGAGATCCGCCCGGTCACCATCGCCACCTACCAGGTGCTCACGACCCGCCGGAAGGGCACGTACACCCACCTCGACCTGCTCGACGCCAAGGACTGGGGCCTCGTCGTCTACGACGAGGTGCACCTGCTGCCGGCGCCGATCTTCCGCATGACGGCCGACCTGCAGGCCCGCCGGCGCCTCGGCCTCACCGCGACGCTCGTGCGCGAGGACGGCCGCGAGGCCGACGTCTTCAGCCTCATCGGCCCGAAGCGCTTCGACGCGCCGTGGAAGGACATCGAGGCGCAGGGCTACATCGCGCCCGCCGACTGCGTCGAGGTGCGCGTCAGCCTGCCCAACGGCCAGCGCATGGCCTACGCGACGTCCGAGCCCGACGACCGCTACCGGCTCGCGAGCTGCACCGACGCGAAGCTGCCGGTCGTCGAGAAGCTCGCCTCCCGGCATCCGGGCGAGCCGACCCTCGTCATCGGCCAGTACCTCGACCAGCTGCACGAGGTGGCCGAGCGCCTCGGCGCCGACGTCATCACCGGAGAGACGACCGTCAAGGAGCGCCAGCGGCTCTACGACGCCTTCCGCACCGGTGAGATCAGCACCCTGGTCGTGAGCAAGGTCGCGAACTTCAGCATCGACCTGCCGGAGGCGAGCGTCGCCATCCAGATCAGCGGCACGTTCGGCTCGCGCCAGGAGGAGGCCCAGCGCCTCGGCCGCGTGCTGCGCCCCAAGGCCGACGGGCGCACCGCGCACTTCTACACCGTCGTCAGCCGCGACACGGTCGACGCCGACTTCGCCGCCCACCGGCAGCGCTTCCTCGCCGAGCAGGGCTACGCCTACCGCATCATGGATGCCGACGACCTCTGACCGCGCGGCCGTGACCCCGGGCGCCTCCCGAGGGCGCGCCGGGAGCCGTCGGGACCACCTCATCCTGCGCTCTGGCGACCCTGCGTAGCAGGGGCCCCACCCGCGGCGCGGCACTCTTGCCGCAACCGGACGAACGGGTGTAGTCCCGACTCGGGCGAGGTGTCCGTCCTGCCCCGCCCAGCGACAGGTCCTGCAGTGCCACCTCGTCTCGGGAGCCCCACATGAACACACGTCTCGTCACCGTGCTCGCCGCCGCCGCCCTGGCCGGCACCCCGCTCGTCGTCACCGGGGCGACCCCGTCGGCGACACCCACCTCGAGCCCGCAGGCCCAGCAGCACCGCGACGCGCGCGAGAGGGTGGCCCGGTCGACCTCGCCGACGTGGAAGGTCTTCTCGACCACGGTCGGGCGGGGGACTGCCATCACCGTCTCGACCGGCGGCAACATCACCTCCTACCTCTCACCGAACCAGACCGGCGCGAAGTACGAGCACATCGGAGTGGGGACGGTCGGCGAGGGCTACGTCCTGTGCTACTCGGGGCTCAGCGGCAGCGCCTACGACCTCGGCGACCTGGCCTCGGGGTTCGCGGCCCCGACCACGACCTCGAACGCGGTCACCCGCCGCACGAGCGACAACCGCATCGAGCTCACGCAGTCGTATGCCTTCACGGTGGGCTCGAACACGAACGTCTCGAACCTCCTCGTGACGATGAAGCTGCGCAACCTCACGGCCAGCCCGATCTCCGGTGTCGTGCTGCGTCGGCAGGTCGACTTCGACATCGACACCGGTGGCCCGCAGGGCTGGGCGGGCTTCCTCAGCAACCACGCGCGCACCAAGGCGACGGTCAGCGCCTTCCACGACCCGGTCGAGGCCCCGGCGGGGGCGGAGGCGCACGGCATCACGCTCGGGAGCCAGACGACACCCGGCCCCTTCGAGACCCTCGTGACCCAGGACATCCTCGACCCCGGCTGCGCGCCCGCCCAGGCCCCGCAGAGCCCCGACTACTTCGTCTCGCGCGGCGACTACGGCGACTCGATCTCGTACGCCGTGGGCACGATCAAGCCGGGGGCGACCAAGACGGCGGCGGTGCGCTACTACCGTTTCTGATCGGTCGCGCCCGTTCCCAGCGAACTCCCAGCCAGTACCCCGACACTGAAGTGGTGGAGACCCAGACGCCTGAGGCCAGACTGCTCGTCGTCGAGGACGAGCCCAACATCCGTGAGCTGCTCGCCACCTCGCTTCGTTTCGCAGGGTTCGAGGTGGACACCGCCGGTGACGGCACCACCGCGTTGGCCATGGCCGCCGAGCGCGACCCCGACCTCGTCGTGCTCGACGTCATGCTCCCCGACGTCGACGGCTTCGAGGTGACCCGGCGGCTGCGCGACCGAGGTCGCAAGCAGCCGATCGTCTTCGTCACCGCGCGTGACGCGACGGGCGACAAGATCCAGGGCCTGACGGTGGGCGGCGACGACTACGTCACCAAGCCGTTCAGCCTCGAGGAGGTCATCGCCCGCATCCGGGCCGTGCTGCGCCGCACCCGCGGGGCGGCCGAGGACGATGGCTCGACGCTGCGCTTCCACGACCTCGAGCTCAACGAGGACAGCCACGAGGTGCGCCGCGGCGGGCGAGTCATCGACCTGTCCCCCACCGAGTTCAAGCTGCTGCGCTACCTGCTGCTCAACCCCAACCGGGTGCTGTCGAAGCTGCAGATCCTCGACCACGTGTGGGACTACGACTTCCGCGGCGAGTCCGGCATCGTCGAGTCGTACATCTCCTACCTGCGCCGCAAGATCGACGCCGACGGGCCTTCGCTGATCCACACCAAGCGCGGTGTCGGCTACGTTCTGCGGGTGCCCCCCGAGTCCGTCTCCGCATGACCGGCGCGTGCTGACCGACGCGGTGCGCCGGCGGCTGCGCCGGCTGCGGGCCCTGCCACTGCGCTGGCGCCTGCTGCTCGTCAGCCTCGGCCTCGTGCTCGTCTCCCTCGTCGCGACGATCGCGCTCGTCAGCGCGCTGCTCAACCGCTACCTGCTCAACCAGGCCGAGCAGGAGCTGCGCCTGTACGGCGCGAGCATCGCCGACCTGCAGAGCGAGCTGCTCGAGAGCGGCGGGTCGCCGTTCCCCAACGGCTTCACCCTGCGGTTCATCGGCCCCACCGGTCGCCAGACCTTCGTGCTCAACGCCGCCACGGAGCCGCACCGGCAGGCGGCCGTGCCGAACCTCAGGCCCACCGACCCGCTCGTCACCGAGGGACGCGTCTTCACCATCGGCTCGGTCGGTGACCCCGACGTCGACTGGCTCGCCCTCGCGCAGCCGAACAGCGAGCGCACCGGCACCTACGTGCTCGCCCTCCCGCTGCGCTCGTTGCACAACACCGTCGACCAGTTCGTCTGGTACTCGAGCGGGATCGGCGCCCTCGCCCTGCTCGCCTGCGGCGGTCTCGGCTGGTTCCTCGTGCGCCGCACCTTCCGCCCCCTCACCCGCATCGAGGACACCGCCGCCGCCATCGCCGGCGGCGACCTCACCCAGCGCGTCGACGTGCCGCCCACCCACGACGAGGTGGCCTCGCTGTCGCGCTCGCTCAACGCCATGCTCACCCGCATCGAGCGCAGCTTCGCGGTGCGCGAGGCCAACGAGGCGAAGATGCGCCGCTTCATCGCCGACGCCTCGCACGAGCTGCGCACCCCGCTCGCCGCGGTCACCGGGTACGCCGAGCTCTACCGCCAGGGCGCCCTGCCCAACGCGGATGCCGTGTCGGGCGCCATGGGGCGCATCGAGAGCGAGGGCCACCGTATGAGCGGCCTCGTCGAGGACCTCCTCGCCCTCGCGCGCCTCGACAGCGAGCGACCGCTCGAGCTGCAGACGGTCGACCTCGCGGTGCTCGCCGCCGACGCGGCGCAGGACGCCCGCACCATCAATCCCGACCGGGCCTTCACGGCATCCGGCATCACCGGCCCGATCCAGCCCACCGAGCTCGTCGCCGACGAGCGACAGCTGCGTCAGGTCGTCACCAACCTCGTCACGAACGCGCGCGTGCACACCCCGGCGGGCACCCCGGTCGAGATCCTCGTCGGGCGCGTCAACCCGGCCCGGGGCGGGCGCGCGGCGCGGGTCGCGCTGCACGTGCGCGACCACGGACACGGCATCCCCGAGTCCGAGCGTGGCAACGTCTTCGAGCGCTTTTACCGGGCCGACTGGTCACGAAGCCGTGAGCACGGCGGCGGCAACGGGCTCGGCCTCGCCATCGTGCACGCCATCGTCACCGCCCACGGCGGCACCGTCCGGGTCGACGAAACCCTCTCGGGCGGAGCGACGTTCATCGTCGAGCTGCCGTGCGAGCCTCCCGCGGGCGACACCGGCCGGACCCTTCCGGATCGCACAGCCAATTCCTAGGAAGGCCATACCGGTCACCCAATCTGTTCCGGTCAACTGGTTACAACGGACCACAGAGGAGGAGCCATGACCATGGCACCGGACAACACGCAGCAGATCCCGCAGCCGTCGCAGCCGTCGCAGTACTGGGACGTCGCGCCCGACGGCACGACCACCCCGGGCCCCGTCGGCACCGGCGCGACGGGCTCCCCGCAGGGCGGCTCACCGCAGGGCGGCTACCCGCCGGCGCCCCCGCAGGGCCCGACCGGCGGTCGCTCGAAGGGCCGTGGGCGCGGTGTGCTCGGCACGGCCGGCGTGGCCCTGCTCGCGGCGGTGCTCGCCAGCGGTGGGACGTACGCCCTCACCCACGGCGACGACACCACCCTCGCCTCGCAGACGAGCTCGTCGACGACGCAGGGCGGCGGCACCACCTCCCCCACGGTCGTGCAGGGCAGCGCCACCGCGCCCGACTGGGCCGCCGTCGCCAAGGCCGTGTCGCCGAGCGTCGTCTCCATCGTCGTGCAGACCCAGCAGGGCTCGGGCGCCGGGTCGGGCGTCGTCTACGACGACCAGGGCCACATCCTGACGAACAACCACGTCGTCGGCGACGCCACGGGCAACGGGGCCATCCAGGTCACCCTCGCCGACGGCCGCACGTACGACGCGACCATCGTCGGCACCGACCCGTCGACCGACCTCGCCATCATCAAGCTGACGAACGGACCCGCCGACCTCACCCCCATCACGCTGGGCGACTCCGACAACCTCACCGTCGGCGCGCCCGTCATGGCGGTCGGCAACCCCCTCGGCCTGTCGGGCACGGTCACGACCGGCATCGTCTCCGCCCTCGACCGCCCGGTCAGCACGGGCAGCAGCGAGCAGTCGCCGTTCGGCAACCAGGCGTCCGGCGACACCGTCGTCACCAACGCCATCCAGACCTCGGCGGCCATCAACCCCGGCAACTCCGGTGGCGCGCTCGTCAACGCCAAGGGTGAGCTCGTCGGCATCAACAGCTCGATCGCCTCGCTCGGCGGCAGCAGCGGCGGCAGCCAGAGCGGCAACATCGGCATCGGCTTCGCCATCCCCGTCAAGGAGGCCAAGTCGATCGCCGACCAGCTCATCAAGACGGGCAAGGCCGAGCACGCCTTCCTCGGCGTGAGCACGACCGACACGACGGTCAGCGTCGGTGGGGCCAAGCGGGCCGGTGCCCAGGTCGCGGCCGTCACGAGCGGTACCCCGGCCGCCTCGGCCGGCGTCCGCAAGGGCGACGTCATCACCGAGGTCGACGGTCAGCCGGTCGACTCCGCGACCGCCCTCGTCGCCCAGGTGCGCGAGATGAGCGCGGGCGACAAGGTCAAGCTCACCGTCGTCCGCGGCGGCGCGGCGCAGACGATCGAGGTCACCCTCGCGGTCAAGCCCGACGCGACGAGCTGACCACCAGCCGACCCAACCCTGCACGACCGGGAGGGCACCGCCGACGAGGCGGTGCCCTCCTCGTGTCTCCCGTGTCTCCCGTGCCTCTCCGTCGGAGCCCGGGGCCGGATGCCGGTCAGCCGAGCTCGAGGGTCAGCCGCCCGTCGCCGCAGGCGGGGTCGGCCCGCCAGCCGTTGCGTACGAGCAGGCTTCGCGCCTCGACCTGCTCGTCGCGCACGACCGCCCGCACCTGTCGCGCACCCCACACCCGGGCGACCTCCTCGGCGCTGGCGAGAAGCCCCGGCGCGACGCCGGTGCCACGTTCGGCCGGGCGCACGTAGAGGTGGCGCAGCTCGGCCGAGCGGCCGCGGTCGCTCCCGCGCTGACGCAGCAGGCCGACGCAGCCGACGAGCGGTCCGTCCTCGCCACCGCGCCGGGCGACGACGAAGACCCCGGTGGGTGGGGCGAGGTCGTCGCGGCGCAGGCGGTCCCACCCGTCCTCGAGCTCGTCGGGCGAGGGCGACGCACCCTCCCCCGCGGCCCGCTCCAGAAGCTCGACGACGAGCCGGCGCAGCAGGGCCTCCGAGGCCGGGTCCGTCACGTCACCGAGCTCGATGAGCCAACGGTCCTGTCCCGCAGCGTCGCTCACGACGGGCGCCTCGTCGCCGGTGGTCCGCCCCGGCTCACGACCCCGCGAAGGCGCGACGCGAGGCCAGCACCTCGCGCAGCTCGGAGTCGCAGTCGACGAGCGGTCGCCGGACCCCGGGCGAGAGGTCGGTGCGCTCGAGGGCAGCGGCGCTGAGGCGCGCCGTAGCGTCACTGAAGACGACCGGGAAGGCCGACTCGACGACCCGCGACAGGGCGTCCTCGCCGACCCAGCCCGCCATCGCGGGGACGTCGTCGAAGTAGCGGGGCACGTAGGCGGCGACGAGGTCGTCGTCGGGGGCCTGCCAGAAGCCGCGGGCGAGGTGCACCATCTCGTAGTTGCTGCGCCCGTGACGGCCGGTCAGCTGCTCCCAGGCCCACGCCTTGGCGTCGGCGTCCGGCCGGCTGGCCCGGCACAGCAGGGCGTTGAGAGAGCCCTGCAGCGTGTCGTCGCGCGAGCGGAACTGCTCGATGCCCTCGTCGTCGAGCAGGCCCCGGCCCGCGAGGTTGCGCACGACGATCCAGCGGAAGTCGCCGTCGTCGGACAGGCCCTCCGGCAGGTCGTGGCCCGAGGCCCAGGCCCGCAGCAGCGACTCGTCGTCGCTCGTCCCGGCCACGAGCCGCGCGGCGGCGAGGGACGCGGTCTGACCGGCCGGTGCCTGCTCCAGCACCGTACGACCGCTCTCGGCCAGGGCCGACCGCACGCCCGCCTGTCGCTCACGCGGGACGAACCACGGCACGATGCGGTGCTCGGCGTACGAGGCCACGCGGGTCAGCAGCGACGGGTTGGTCTCGTGCGGCCACGAGGCGTGGAACACCTCGAGGAAGGTGTCGGGCGAGACCGTCGCACCGTGCACGCCGTCGAGCAGCGCCGACCAGACGACGGCGCGGGCCTGGGCGTCCGGCACCGAGGCGAGCTGGGCCGGCAGTGCGTCGATCGTGCTGTCCGACAGACGGATCCGGGCCCACGTGAGGTCGGCGGCGTTGGGCACGACGACCGCCGGGGCGGGGTTGCCGACGAGGGCGGGCACCGGCGTCTCGGCGTCGGTGACGGTCAGCGACAGCCCGAGCCGCTGCTCGCCGTCGGTCCAGCCGGCGACGTCGAAGGCGTGGGGACGGTCGGCGGGGTGGCGCTGCGGTGTCTCACGCAGCACGACGGCATCCGAGACGACGCCGCCCTGCTCGGTCAGCCGCACCGACAGGGTGTCGCGGTCGGCGGTGAGCAGCCAGGCGCGCGACCACTGCTCGAGCGAGCGTCCGCTCGCCCGCTCGATCGCGCCGAGGAAGTTGGCGAGCGTGCCGTTGCCGTAGGCGAGCCGCGAGAGGTAGTCGCGCACCCCGGCGATGAAGGCGTCGTCGCCGACGAAGGAGATGAGCTGGCGCAGCGTCGCGGCGCCCTTGGCGTACGAGATGCCGTCGAAGTTCTGCAGCGCGCTCTGGGCGTCGAGGGCCTCCACCCCGGCGACCGGGTGGGTCGACGGCGAGCGCTCGGCCCCGTAGCCCCACACCTTGCGCACGATCGAGCTGTCGACCCAGGCGTCGGTGTACCGGGTGGCGTCGACGAGGCAGCGGTGCGACATGTACTCGGCGAACGACTCGTTGAGCCACAGGTCGTCCCACCACTGCATCGTCACGAGGTCGCCGAACCACATGTGCGACAGCTCGTGCGAGATCGTGTTGGCCCGCCCGAGCAGCTCGTCGCGGGTGGCCGCCCCGCGGAAGAGGTACTGGTCACGCAGCACGACGCAGCCGGGGTTCTCCATCGCGCCGGCGTTGAACTCCGGCACGAAGACCTGGTGGTACTCCCCGAAGGGGTAGCGGATGCCGAAGAGGTCGTGGAAGTAGTCGAACGACTGGCGGGTGACCTCGAGCATCTCGGGGGCGTGCCGCTCGAGTGGCTCGCGCAGCGACGCCCGGGCGTGCAGACCGAGCGGGATGCCGTCGTGCTCGGCGGTGACGGACACGTAGGGCCCGGCGCACACCGTGACGAAGTACGTGGCGAGCGGGAGGGTCGCCGCCAGCCTCCAGCGACCGGGGGCCTCACGGGTGGCGGCGCCGTTGCCGAGGACGACCCACTCCTCGGGGGCGAGGACGGTCAGCTCGTACGGCGCCTTGAGGTCGGGCTGGTCGAAGCAGGCGTAGACGCTCGGCGCCGCGTCGAGGAAGAGGTGGCCGTACACGTAGTCGAGCCCGTCGGCGGGGTCCGTCGCGCGGTGCAGGCCCTGCCCGTCGTGGCTGTAGGCCATGACGGCCTCGACGACGAGCTCGTTCTCGCCCGCCACGTCGGGCAGGGGCAGGCGACCGTCGACGAGGTCACCGGCATCCAGGGCCCGGCCGTTGAGGGTGGCCGAGGTGACGGTGCGCGCGTGCACGTCGACCCACGTCCGGGCCCCCGGCGTCGTGCACGTGAAGCGCACGACGGAACGGGACCCGAAGACCTCGACCCCCCGGTCGAGGTCGAGGTCGACGGCGTACGACGTGACGGTGACGAGGTCGGCGCGTTCGCGCGCCTCGGCCAGCGTGAGACTCGGCATGGGGCGAGCCTGCCAGATGCCGACGCGGGAGCGCGGGTCAGGCCGGTCAGTACCGCTGCGGGCCGCCGGCCATGTTCTCGAGGCGGGCGATGCGCTGGTCCATCGGCGGGTGGGTCGAGAAGGCGCGCGAGACGTCCTTGGCCCGGAACGGGTTGGCGATCATCATGTGGCTCGCGTTGACGATCTGGCGCTGCGGCGCGAGGGGCGCGCGGGCGACGCCCGACTCGAGCTTGCGCAGGGCCGAGGCGAGGGCGAGCGGGTCGCCGGTCAGCTTCGCGCCGTCCTCGTCGGCGTCGTACTCGCGGGTGCGGCTGATGGCCATCTGGATCATCATCGCCGCGAAGGGCGCGAGCAGCGACATGGCGAGCAGGGCGAGGGGGTTGGGGCGGTCCTCGTCCGAGTTGCCGCCGCCGAACATGCTCGTGAACATGAGCATCTGGCCGACCGAGGTGATGACACCGGCGATCGCGGCCGCCACCGAGCTGGTGAGGATGTCGCGGTTGTAGACGTGCATGAGCTCGTGGCCGAGCACACCGCGCAGCTCGCGCTCGTCGAGCAGCTGGAGGATGCCCTCGGTGCAGCAGACCGCCGCGTTCTTCGGGTTGCGACCGGTGGCGAAGGCGTTGGGCGCCTGGGTCGGCGAGATGTAGAGGCGCGGCATGGGCTTGCCGGCGGCCGTCGAGAGCTCACGCACGATGCGGTACATCGCGGGCGCCTGCGCCTCGCTCACCGGGTAGGCGTGCATCGCACGGATGGCGAGCTTGTCGCTGTTCCAGTAGCCGTAGGCGGTCGTCGCGACACCGATGAGGGCGAAGAGCCAGATGAACCTGCCATTGCCGATGAGCGCACCCAGCGCGAGCAGCAGGGCCCAGATGCCGCCGAAGAGCGCAGCGGTCTTGAGCCCGTTGAAGTGCTTGTGCATGCCGGTTGAACGAGTGACCACTGGCGCCTGTTCCCAGCCGTCGTCCAGCCGGGTCGCACGGGCGAGGGGGCAGGATGCCGGGTGGCCGGGCTGGTGGTGAGCGCGCGGTCTGCGCCCCGTCGGGGACGGCGCCACGGCCCGGAAAGGGACGGCCCGGGCCGCGATCGCCGTCCGGCACCGGGCCCTGGCCCGAACAGGGACCGTCAGCCGAGCAGGCCGAAGAGCAGGTCCGGCTGCACGCTGACGACGAAGAGCACCGCCACCGTGAGCACGAGCGCGGCCACGAGCGGACCGCGGCGACCGGGCCCGCCCCACCGGGACGCCACGGCGACCGTGGGGGCCGACCGACCGGCATCCGGCGTGTCGACCGAGGTGACGACCGGACGCAGCCACCGCAGGTAGACGGCGACGCCGAGCACCGCGTTGGCGGCGGCGACCACGGTGAGCCAGGTCCAACCCTCGGCGACGACCGGGCGCAGGGCGACGACCTTGCCGACGAGCCCGACGATGCCGGGCGGGAGGCCGGCGAGGGAGGTCAGGGCGAGGCCGAGCGCGCCCGCCCGCCAGGCGGTGCGACGCCACAGGCCCTCGTAGGCGTCGAGGCGACGGGCGGCGACCCCGACCTCGCGGGCCCGCAGGGCGACGACGGCGAACGCGACGAGCGTGGCGACGACGTAGGTGAGCAGGTAGGTGGCCGAGGCCGACGTGCCCAGCGCCGACACGCTGACGAGCGGCAGCACGACCCAGCCGGCCTGCGCGACCGTCGACCACGCGAGCAGGAGCACGACGTCGTCCTGCCGCAGGGCCATGACGTTGCCGAGGGTCATGCTGAGCGCCGCGACGACCGCGACGACGACGAGGCCCGGCGTGCCGAGGGCGGCCACCGCGCGCAGGAAGACGAGCAGCCCGGCGAGCGCCCCGATCTTCGACACGGTGGCGAGGAAGGCCGCCACGGGCAGGCTCGAGCCGGAGTAGGCGGTCGGCGTCCAGGCGTGGAAGGGCACGAGCGAGAGCTTGAACCCGAGGCCGGCGACGACGAGCACGACCGAGAGCGACAGCAGGGCCGCGTTCGCCACCCCGCCGGTCGCGACGCCGGCGCCCTGGGCGCCGAGCGCGGCCGCACCCGAGAGGAACGGGCTGCCGGTCGCGGCGAACCACAGCGCCGCGCCGAGCGCGAGCAGGGCGAAGGAGACGAGCGAGGTGACGAGCAGCTGCACCGCACCGGCCACGGCCCGCCGACCGCCCGACAGCGCGACGAGGGCGATGACGGGCAGCGTGGCCAGCTCGAGCGCCACGAGCCACGTGGCGATGTCACGGGCCGCCGCGACGACGACGGTGCCCGAGAGCGCCGCGAGCAGCAGCACCGCCTGCACCGGCTCGCTCGTCGGCGAGGGCGTCGAAAGCGCCGTCGTCCCGGGGTCGGTCGCCCGGGCGCGACGGCCCGGCCAGGCGAGCAGCAGCACGACGAGGGCCGAGAGGTTGGCGGCGAGCTGCAGCGCGCTCGACAGCGAGTCGGCCTGCCAGAGGCAGTTGCCCGCGGCGGCCGCGGCGCCTACCGCCTCGCCCGACCCCGAGGCGGCCGGCACCGTCCACCCCGACGGCAGGCAGAAGCTCGTGCGCACCTCGCCGGAGGTCTGCAGCACCCCGGGCAGGCAGGTCCACGCGCCGAACCCGGCCGCGACGGCCGCGATGACGAACGGCGTTTCACGCAGCCGGGGCGAGACGAGGTCGGCGACGAGCACCGCGACGACCCCGAGCAGGGGGAAGAGCGCCGGCCACAGTGCGCCGACGTCGATGACGAGTCCGCCGGTCACCGGCCAACCCCCAGCAGCGTCGTGACGTCCTGCGCCGAGATGCCGAGCAGCAGGTGGGGGGCCACGCCCAGGCCGACCGTGGCGACGAGCAGCGTGACGAGCACGCCCCACTGCCAACCCCGCGAGTCGGGTACCGGCTCGGCGGCGTCACCCTCGGCCGCGTCGCCGCCCTCGCCCGCCCACACGATGCGCGCGACGCGCAGGCTGTAGGCGGCGGCGAGGGCCAGGCCGACGGCGCCGGCCACGACGCAGGACCGCAGCAGGCCGACGGGGCGGTCCGGGGCCGGTGACCACGCCGCGTAGAGGGCGAGCCACTCGCCCCAGAAGGTGACGAGCCCGGGCAGCCCGAGGGCCGCGGCCAGGCCGACGACGAGCGCCAGCCCGAGGCGGGGTGCCTTGTCGCGCAGTGCCGCCCGGGCGGTGCCGAGGTCGGCGCTCCCCCACCGCTCCTTGAGGTCGCCCACGACGAGGAAGAGCAGCGCCGACACGATGCCGTGGGCGATGTTGCCGAAGAGCGCGGCCTGCAGGCCGGTCTCGCTCCCCGACGCGACCGCGAGCACGACGAAGCCCATGTGCGCGACCGAGCTGTACGCGACGAGCCGCTTGAGGTCACGCTCGACGAGGCAGGCCAGGCCTCCCCAGAGGATGCCGGCCACGCCGAGCAGCGCGAGCGCCGGGCTGAGGGTGGCCACCCCGTCGGGCGCCGACGCGACCGGCAGCCGCACGATGCCGTAGGTGCCCATCTTGAGCAGCACGGCGGCGAGCAGCACCGAACCGGCGGTCGGGGCGATGGTGTGCGCGCTCGGCAGCCACGTGTGCAGGGGCCACACCGGCACCTTGACGGCGAGGCCGGCGAGCAGCAGGGCGGCGGCCGTCAGCTGGGTGCCCGACTCGAGCGCGCCGGCCCGCGCCGCGAGGGCGTCGAGGTCGCTCGTGCCGGCGGCGTTCACGAGCACGAGGACGCCGACGAGCATGAGGGTCGAGCCGAAGGCGGTGAAGAGCACGAACCGGCCCGCGGCGTCGGCGCGCCGCTCGTCGGGCACGTGCTCGTCGCCGAACCGGCGCACGAGCACCCACATCGGCACGAGCACGATCTCGAAGGCGACGAAGAAGAGCAGCGCGTCGCGGGCGAGGAAGGTGGCGAGCGCCCCGGTCTCGACGAGCACGATGCAGCCGAGGTAGGTGGCCCGCGACCCGCCGGGTGGGGTGCGGCCGGCGAGCGCGTGCACGACGACGGCCACCGTGAGCAGGGCGGTGAGCAGCACGAGCGCGGCCGACAGCCCGTCGACGGCGAAGTGCCAGCGCACGCCCAGGGCCCGGATCCACGGCAGGTCGACGCTCATCGACCCCGCCACGACGACGACGGCCAGCAGCGCCGTGACGGCGGTGGCGACGAGGGCCGCGAGACCGACGCCCCGACCGGCGCCGGTGAGGCCGTCACGACCTCCGTCGACGGATGCCGGGAGGGCGAGCAGCGCGACCGCGGTGAGCAGCGGCACGAGCAGCAGCAGGGTCACCGCCACGCCGTCACCCCCAGCAGGGCGACGGCGACGATGCCGACGACGACCCCGAGCAGGGCCCGCCCCGGCACGGCCCGGTGGCCGCGCTCGGCGAGCCGGCCGGCCTGGCGCACGGCGACGGCGGCCGCGCGCGGGTAGGCGTCGACGACGTCGCGGTCGAGCGTCACGACGACCCGGGCCACGGCGGTGACGGCGCGACCGACCGCGGCGTACCCGGCATCCGCGCCGAAGCCGCTGACGGCGCGCTCACGCGTCGAGGTCGGGAGCACCTCGGCCGCGTCGCGCTGCCCGCGCCGGGCGGCCGTGAAGGCGGCCCACCCGCCGAGGGCGACGAGCGCGAGCGAGAGCAGCGCCGAGACCACGCCGAGGTGGATGCCGTCGACGCGCGGCAGCAGCAGCGACCCCAGCACCGTCAGCACGGCGAGGACGCAGACCGCGAGCGCGGCCGGAAGCGTGATGGGTCGGTGCTCGCCGTGCGCCGCGAGCGCCCCGGGCTCCCCGACCGCGAGCGGCTGGGGCGGGAGATCGTCGGCGGCCGGGCTCTCCTGCTCGGCCACCGGGGTGTCGAGCAGCAGCCACGCGCGGGTGCAGTAGAAGGCGGTGAGGGCGACGGTGACGAGCAGGGCCACGACGACGAGCCACGCCGCGGCGCCGCCGGCACCGGTGACGCCGTCGAGCGCACCCTCGAGGGCGGCGTCGACGGCGGTATCCTTGGTGAGGAAGCCGACGAACGGCGGCACCCCGGCGAGCGAGGCGAGGCCGATCGCCATCGCCCAGCGCAGCGCGCCACGACCGCGCAGCCCACCCCGCAGCGCGGTGAGGGCCGTCGCCCCGAGCAGCGCCGCCAGCCAGCCGGCGCCGAGGAAGAGCAGGGCCTTGAAGAAGGCGTGGCCGACGAGGTGCGAGACGCCCGCCACCGGCCCGATCGCGGCGGGGGTCGTGGCGAGGGCGCCGAGCATGATGGCGACCTGGCTGAGGGTCGAGTACGCGAGCAGGCGCTTGAGGTCGGCCTGCGCGCAGGCGAGCAGGGCGGCCCAGACCATCGTCACGGCGGCGAGCAGGGCGAGCACCGTGCGGGCCGCGTCGTCGACGGCGAGCAGCGGCAGCAGCCGGGCGACGAGGTAGCTGCCGGCGGCGACCATCGTGGCGGCGTGGATGAGGGCCGAGGCCGGTGTCGGGCCCTCCATCGCGTCGGGCAGCCAGTCGTGGAACGGGACGAGACCGCTCTTGCCGGCCACCCCGACGACGACGCCGACGAGACCGACGGTGAGGGCGGCATCCGGCGTCGTGGCCGCGAGCACGGTGGTGAGGTCGGTGCTTCCGGCGCGGACCGCGAGCGCGACGAGCCCGACGACCATGCCGATGTCGGCGACCCGCGTGACGACGAAGGCCTTGTAGGCGGCGCGGCGGGCGGCGGGCCGCTCGCTGTCGTGCCCGATGAGCAGCCACGAGCACCAGCCCATGACCTCCCACCCGACGAGCACGAGCACGAGGTCGGCCGACTGCACGACGAGCAGCATCCCCGCGGCGAAGAGCGACACGGTGGCGGCGAACCGGGCGTACCGGGGGTCGTCGCGCAGGTACCAGACGGTGAAGACCTGGATGGCGAGCACGACGACGGCGACGACGAGCGACACGAGCGCGGCGAGGTCGTCGCTCAGCAGGTGCAGCGGCAGCGACAGCTCGCCGGCGGGCAGGGGCCCCGTGCTGTCGAGGTCGGCCGCGCCCACCGGCGACACCCACTGCACGATCGCGAGTAGCACGACGGCGGATGCCGTGCCGACCGCGAGCGCGCGGGCGGGGGTGTGCGACCGGCCGGCGAGCAGGCCCGCGAGGCCCGCGAGCGCGGGCAGCAGGACGAGGAGGCGCACGACCCACGTCACGGGCGGGCCCCCGTCGCAGCGGTGGGCGAAGCGGGCGCGGCCGGCGTCACGGCCCCGGCCCCGTCGCGCGCGTCGTCATGGTCGTCGCGGTCGTCGTCGTCGCCGTGGTCGTCGCCGAGGTCGGGGACGGCGGTGAGGTCGACGTGCCCGAACCGCCGGAACATGACGAGCACGATGGCCAGGGCGATACACACCTCGGCGGCGGCGACGGTGATGACGAACAGGGTGAGCACGGGCCCGGTCGCGAGGGGCGACCCGGGCTGCGAGCCGACCGTGACGAGCAGCAGGTTCGCGGCGTTGAGGACGAGCTCGACGCCGATGAGCACGAGCACGGCGTTGCGGCGGGCCAGCACGCCGTAGAGCCCGATGCCGGCGAGCAGGGCGGCGAGCGCGGCCGGGTAGTGCAGGTGCATCACGGGCGGTCACCGCCCGGGCGCAGCACGAGCCGCGAGACGGCGAACGACCCGACGAGGGCGACGAGCAGCAGCACCGAGAGCAGCTCGAACGGCCAGACCCACGAGCCGAAGACCGCGGCGGCGATCTCGGGCGTCCCCGTCGTCGGGCGGTCGGCGTCGACCCGGACGTCGGCGAGCGCGGGCACGAGGGCGGCGGCGAGGAGCGAGGTCGTCGCGCCGCCGAGCAGCACCGCGACCACCCGCTGCCACACGGGGGTGCTGATGTCGCGGTTCGCCCCGATCGGGGCTCGCGTCAGCATGAGCGCGAAGAGCACGAGCACGACGATCGCCCCGACGTAGACGAGCAGCTGCACGAGGCCGACGAGCTCCTGGCCGAGCACGACGTAGCACCCGGCCAGCGAGCCGAGGCAGACGAGCAGCCAGAGCGCCGCGTGCACGAGGTGCCGGGTCGAGACGGCGAGCAGCGCCGAGCCGGCCGTGATCGCCCCGACGACGACGAAGACGATGTCGCGGGTCGTCACTCCCCACCCTCCCCCGGCTGCAGCCGCGGGGCCGGCCCACCGGCATCCGGCGTCCCGGGCCCGGCCTCCGGCGCGGGCGGGGTGACCGGGATGACCTGGGTCGCATCCACCGGCGGCGTCACCGGTAGCTCGCGCGTCGGCGCCTCACGGCGGGGTCGCGGCGGTCGCGCGGGAGTCCCGCCCCCCTCAGTGCGGGCAGGGCGGGCAGGGCGGGCGCGGGCGGCCGGAGCGGCCCCTGCCGGGGCGGGGCGCTTCGGCTTGGCCGCGGCCGTCACCTCGGCGGGCACGGCGCTGCCCGGGTCGAGGGCGGGCGGCGGCGGAACGGTCGCCATCCACGCGCCGAGCCGGTCGCGCTCGTGCAGCAGGTCGCGGATGTCGACCTCGGCGTACTCGAACTCGGGGCTCCAGTGCAGCGCGTCGAAGGGGCACACCTCGATGCAGATGCCGCAGTACATGCAGAGCGAGAAGTCGATGGCGAAGCGGTCGAGCATGTTGCGCTGGCGGGCGCGCCCGCCCGGGGTCGTGGGGGGCAGCTCCTCCTTGTGCGAGTCGATGTAGATGCACCAGTCGGGGCACTCGCGCGCGCAGAGCATGCACGAGGTGCAGTTCTCCTCGGTCAGCGCGATGACGCCGCGCGACCGCGGCGGCAGCGCGGGGCTGACGTCGGGGTACTCCGCGGTGTGGGTGTGCCGGGTGAGCGACCTCGCGGTCGTCGCGAGGCCCCTCACCAGGCCGGGCAGGATGCCGTCGCGCTCGCTCATGCGGCGCCACCCCCTCGGGCGTCGGTGCCGGTCATGACGTCATCACCACTCCCACGGCGGTCAGGGCGAGCTGGAACAGGGCGATCGGGACGAGCCAGACCCAGGCGAGCCGCTGCAGCTGGTCCTCGCGCAGGCGCGGCCACGACACCCGCAGCCAGATGACGACGACCGCGACGACGAAGCCCTTGAGCAGCGTCCAGAGCCAGCCGAGCCAGCTCTCGAGCGGCCCGGCCCACCCGCCGAGGTAGAGCACGGCGAAGAGGAGCGAGAAGACGACGATGCCGGCGTACTCGGCGAGCAGGAAGAAGGCGAAGCGCAGGCCGGTGTACTCGGTGACGGCGCCGAAGACGATCTCGGAGTCGGCGAGCGGCATGTCGAACGGCGGTCGCTGCAGCTCGGCCAGCGCCGCGACGAGGAAGACGACCGCCCCCGGCAGCTGCCAGAGCAGCCACCACGGGCTCCACGCCTCGGCGATGCCGACGAGCGACAGCGTGCCTGCGGCGAGCGCGACCGAGGCGACGGCCAGCACGAGCGGCAGCTCGTACGAGACGAGCTGGGCGGCGGCGCGCATCGCCCCGAGCAGCGAGTACTTGTTGGCCGAGGCCCACCCGGCCATGAGGGTGCCGATGACGCCGACCCCGATGACGGCGAGCACGAGCACGACCCCGGCGTCGACCGGGGCCCCGACGACCGACGGCGACAGCGGGATGGCCGCGAGCGCGACGAGGTAGGGCACGAGCGCCACCGCCGGGGCGAGCCGGAAGACCCACCGGTCGGCCCGGGCCGGGGTGATGTCCTCCTTCTGCACGAACTTGACCCCGTCGGCGACGAGCTGCGCCCAGCCGTGGAAGCCACCCGCGTACATCGGCCCGAGCCGGCCCTGCATGTGGGCCATGACCTTGTGCTCCGTCTGGCCGACGAGCAGGGGCAGCACGAGGAAGGCGAGCAGCACGGCCACGGCCCGCAGGACGACCTCGAGCCACGTCGGCAGCACGACCGCATCGGGCCACGACAGCCAGTCGGGCCAGCCGAGGCTCCAGTCGAAGGGCCAGCTGACGCTGATGTCGAAGGGCAGGTCGAGCGCAGGCGTCACCGGGGGCCCCACTCCGGCGGCGGCACGCCGGGTGCCTGGACCCGGCGCCGACCGGGCGCCCGGGCGCTCTCGTGGCCCTCACCCGGCTCCTTGGCGCCCGGCCACGGCTTCGAGGCACGGGCGGCGAGCACGAACGTCTTGCGCAGGGGGGTGCCCTCGAAACCGTCAGGGAGCAGCAGCGGGCGCAGGCCGGCATCCGTGCCGTCGTCGAAGCCGTCGAAGGGGAGGCCGAACATCTCGTGCGTCTCGCGCTCGTGCCAGGCGGCGCCCGCGAAGGTGCCCGTCAGCGAGGCCACCGCGACGCCGTCGGGCACGCGCGTGCGCAGCAGCACCGACGTGAGCGGGGTGTCGGGGCGCACGTCGACCAGGTGGCACACGACGTCGAGGCCGGGGTCCTGCTCGGCATCGGTCTCGTCGACGGCGGTGAGCCAGTCGAAGAAGGCGTAGCCCTCCTCTCGCAGCGCGACGGCGGTCGCGACCCACTCGCCGAGCGGCACGTCGCGCACGTCGGTGACCCTCATCGGTCGCTGTCCCGCGGGCGGCGCAGCAGGGGCCGGCGCACGTCGCCGCTGCTGCCGACCCGCGTGCCCGCGTAGCGCCCGCGCAGGGTGCCCGCCGAGAGCCGCTCGTCGGCGATCTGCTGCTGCAGGCGCAGGATGCCGTGCAGCAGGGCCTCCGGCCGCGGCGGGCAGCCGGGCACGTAGACGTCGACGGGGACGATCTGGTCGACGCCCTTGGTGACGGAGTAGCTGTCCCAGTAGGGCCCGCCGGAGTTCGAGCAGGCCCCGAAGCTGACGACGTACTTCGGCTCGGGCATCTGGTCGTAGAGGCGGCGGATGGCCGGCGCCATCTTGTCGGTCACCGTGCCCGAGACGACCATGAGGTCGGCCTGGCGCGGACCGGGCGCGAAGGGGATGACCCCGAGGCGCATGAAGTCGTGGCGGCCCATCGAGGCGGCGATGAACTCGATGGCGCAGCAGGCCAGCCCGAAGTTGAAGACCCAGAGCGAGTACCGCCGACCCCAGTTGAGCACCACCTTGACGGGCTTCGGGGCGTGGGCGCCCAGCACCCCCATCGCGGCGTCGGGGTGCTCGACCGGACGGATCGTCGGCAGCGGCAGCCCGACCGGCCCGCCGGTGCCGCCCGGCCCGCCGGTGCTGCCGGTACCCGTGGCCATCAGACCCACCTCAGCAGGCCGCGCCGGGCGGCGTGGGCCAGGCCCAGCACGATGACGGCGATGAAGACGAACATCTCGACGAGGCTGGACCGCCCGATCTCGGGCGAGCGCAGCACGAGGGCCCACGGGAAGAGGTAGATCGCGTCGACGGCGAAGATGACGTAGAGGAAGGAGAAGACGAAGTAGCGCACCTTCGTCTGCGCCCAGCCCTCGCCGACCGGGTCGACCCCCGACTCGTAGGTGCTCGCCTTGGCCGCGCTCGGCGCCCGAGGCGCGAGCAGACGGCGCGCCCCCATGGCGGCGACGAACAGGAGCACCCCGGCTGCGAGCACCGCTGCGACTGCGAGGTAGCCGGACATGGCGGTCAGCCTAACCAGAGCGGGCCCGCCGGTGGCCCCGCGACCGGCGGCGGATGCCGGGTGGTGCCGCCGGGCGGGCGGGTGCGGTCAGCGGGCGGGCCTGTGGTCACCGGACGTCAGGCGTCGGCGGCGTCGGGGTCCTCCTCCGGCTCGAACGTGTTGGGCTCGCCGGTGGTCAGCTCGATGCCGTCGCCGTCGCCCTCCTGCAGGGGCTCGGGCAGGTCGTCGGCGCCCGGCTGGTCGCTCTGCTGGTCGGTCTGCTGGTCGCTCGGGCCGGTGGGGGTGGACGGGTCGGACATCGGTGTCTCCTTCGTCGGTTTCTCCCACCCTCTCACGCAGCGGGGACAGCGGCTCGGGGCCGGGCGGGAATGCCCGGGCCGACCGGGACGCTGGCCTGTCCAGAAGGTGATGGAGCGCCCGAGACGGTTTCGATCACGAACTAGCATGGACGAGGCGATGGGGGCCACTCCCCGCGCCCGAGAGCCGCAGGAAGTTCGAGGACGACGCAGAGCATGAGCAGCAAACTGGTCCAGAAGCTCGACCGCGTGGTCATCCGGTTCGCCGGTGACTCCGGTGACGGCATGCAGCTCACCGGCGACCGGTTCACCTCCGAGACGGCGCTGCTCGGCAACGACCTGTCGACGCTGCCGAACTTCCCGGCGGAGATCCGCGCCCCCCAGGGCACCCTGCCCGGCGTCTCGAGCTTCCAGCTGCACTTCGCCGACCACGACGTGCTCACCCCCGGCGACGCCCCCGACGTGCTCGTGGCGATGAACCCGGCCGCCCTCAAGGCCAACCTGCGTGACCTGCCCCGCGGCGCGACGGTCATCGTCAACACCGACGAGTTCACCAAGCGCAACCTCGCGAAGGTCGGCTACACCGTCAGCCCCCTCGACGACGGCTCGCTCGAGAGCTACCACGTGCACCCAGTGGCCCTGACCTCCATCGCCGTCGAGGCCCTCGCCGCCTTCACCGACCTGACCCGCAAGGAGAAGGAGCGCGCGAAGAACATGTTCGCGCTCGGCCTGCTCTCGTGGCTCTACACCCGCCCCACCGAGGGCACCGAGGCCTTCCTCAAGGGTAAGTTCGCCGACAAGCCCGACATCCTCGAGGCCAACCTCGCGGCCCTGCGCGCGGGCTACAACTACGGCGAGACGACCGAGGACTTCTCCGTCTCGTACGAGATCGCCCCGGCCACCATGGCCCCCGGCACGTACCGCAACGTCACCGGCAACACCGCCCTGTCCCTCGGGCTCGTCGCCGCCGCGCACCGGGCCGGGCTGGCGCTGTTCCTCGGCAGCTACCCGATCACCCCGGCATCCGACATCCTCCACACGCTGGCCGGCCTCAAGCGCTACGGCGTCGCCACGATGCAGGCGGAGGACGAGATCGCCGGCGTCGGCGCCGCGCTCGGGGCCAGCTTCGGCGGTGCGCTCGGGGTCACGACGACGTCGGGCCCCGGCCTCGCCCTCAAGGCCGAGACGATCGGCCTGGCCGTCTCGCTCGAGCTGCCGCTCGTCGTGTGCGACATCCAGCGCGGCGGGCCCTCGACCGGCCTGCCGACCAAGACCGAGCAGGCCGACCTGCTGCAGGCGCTGTTCGGTCGCAACGGCGAGTCGCCGGTCGCGGTCGTGGCGCCGTCGACGCCGGCCGACTGCTTCGACATCGCCGTCGAGGCGGTGCGCATCGCGACGACCTACCGCACGCCGGTCATCGTGCTGAGCGACGGCTACCTCGCCAACGGCTCCGAGCCGTGGCGCCTGCCGCGCACGGCCGAGCTGCCCGACATCGCGGTGGAGTTCGCGAGCGAGCCGAACGGCGTCGACGCCAAGGGCCAGCCGGTCTTCCACCCGTACCTGCGCGACCCGGAGACGCTGGCGCGCCCGTGGGCCGTGCCCGGCACCCCCGGGCTCGAGCACCGCGTCGGCGGCATCGAGAAGGCCGACGTCACCGGCAACATCAGCTACGACCCCGACAACCACGACCGCATGACACGGCTGCGGCAGGCCAAGATCGACGGGATCGCCTCGAGCATCGACCCGCTCGCGGTCGACGACCCGACCGGTGACGCCGAGCTGCTCGTGCTCGGGTGGGGCTCGACCTACGGGCCCGTCGCGGCGGCCGTGCGCCTCGCCCGCAACACCGGGGTGCGGGTGGCCCAGGCGCACCTGCGCCACCTCAACCCGTTCCCGGCGAACACCGGCGAGGTGATGCGGCGCTACCGCCGCGTCATCGTGCCGGAGATGAACCTCGGCCAGCTCGCCCTGCTGCTGCGCGCGAAGTACCTCGTCGACGTGCAGTCGTACACCTCGGTGCGCGGGCTGCCTTTCACCTCAACCGATCTCGCCGACGCCATCACGACGTCGGTCAAGGAGCTGGCATCGTGACCACCGACCTCGGACTGCCTCGCACGCTCGCGGCCGGCACCGACGGCGTCCCACGCCTCCCCGAGGGCGTCAGCCTCGGCAAGCGCGACTTCACCTCCGACCAGGAGGTGCGCTGGTGCCCCGGCTGTGGTGACTACGCCATCCTCGCCGCGGTGCAGGGCTTCCTGCCCGAGCTGGGCCTCAAGCGCGAGAACGTCGTCTTCGTCTCCGGCATCGGCTGCAGCTCGCGCTTCCCGTACTACCTCGACACGTACGGCATGCACTCGATCCACGGACGCGCGCCGGCCATCGCGACGGGCCTGGCGGCGAGCCGCGAGGACCTCTCGGTCTGGGTCGTCACCGGCGACGGCGACGCCCTCTCGATCGGCGGCAACCACCTCATCCACGCGCTGCGTCGCAACGTCAACCTCAAGATCCTGCTCTTCAACAACGAGATCTACGGCCTGACGAAGGGCCAGTACTCCCCGACCTCGCACGTCGGCCAGGTGACGAAGAGCTCGCCCCTCGGCTCGGTCGACCGGCCGTTCAACCCGGTGTCGCTCGCCCTCGGGGCCGAGGCGACGTTCGTCGCCCGCACGATGGACTCCGACCGGGCCCACCTCACGTCGGTGCTGCGCGCCGCCGCCGAGCACCGCGGGTCGGCCCTCGTCGAGATCTACCAGAACTGCCCGATCTTCAACGACGGCGTCTTCGACGTCCTCAAGGACCGCACCGAGGCCGCCGCCCGCATCCTGCACCTCGCCCCCGGCGAGCGGGTCGGCGCCGGTGAGAACGTCGTGGTGCGCAGCGACGACGGCTCGCTCGCGTTCGTGCCCGAGGCGGATGCCGACCCGGCCCGCGTCGTCGTGCACGACCCGGCCGCCGACGACCCGTCGGCGGCGTTCGCTCTTTCGCGCCTCGACTCGCCCGACCTCGGCCACGTGCCGATGGGCGTCTTCCGCAGCGTCGCCCGGCCGACCTACGACGACGGGCTGCGCGAGCAGATCACGGCGTCGCGCACCGGCGAGGTCACCGACGCCGACATCGACGCCCTGCTCGCCGGTCGCGACACGTGGACCGTGGGGGCGTGACGAGCGGCGCCGCCAGCCCCGGGCCGCGACCGACGGCCGCGCCCACCGGCATCCTCGACACCTCCCCCACCGGTGAGGTGACCCGCGGCACGGTGCTCGGCTTCGCCGCCTACGGCCTCTGGGGCCTGTTCCCGCTCTACTTCGACGCGCTGCGCCCGGCGGGGGCGTGGGAGATCCTCGCCCACCGCATCCTCTGGACTCTGCTCTTCTGCGTCGTCGTGCTCGCCGTCATGCGCGACGTGTCGTGGGTGCGACCGCTGCTGCACCGGCCCAAGCTGCTGGCCGGCATCGCCGTCGCCGCCGTGCTCATCGCCGTCAACTGGACCGTCTACGTCGCGGCGGTGACGTCGGGAAACACGAGCGACGCGGCCCTCGGCTACTTCCTCAACCCCCTCGTCACGGTGGCCCTCGGGGTCGTCGTGCTCGGCGAGCGGCTGCGGGTGCTGCAGTGGGTGGCCGTCGGGGTGGGTGTCAGCGCGGCGGTCTTCCTCGCGGTCGCCGGCGGCCAGGTGCCGGTCGTCGCTTTGACGCTGGCGTTCTCGTTCGCCCTCTACGGCCTGACGAAGAAGAAGATCGGCGCCTCGCTCGAGGCGGTGCACGGCCTCACCGTCGAGACCGTCGTGCTCGCCCCCGTCGCCGTCGTCACGCTGCTCGTCGTGCACGCCCAGGGCGGGCTCGAGTTCGGCCGCCACGGAGCACTCCACACGGGGCTGCTCGTGTTCTCGGGGGTGGCCACGGCGCTGCCGCTGCTGTGCTTCGCCGCCGCCGCCCGCCGCATCCCGCTCGTGACGATCGGGCTCATCCAGTTCATCACCCCGGTCATGCAGCTGCTCTGCGCCGTGCTGCTGCTCGGCGAGCACATGCCCGCCGAGCGCTGGGTCGGGTTCGGCATCGTCTGGGTCGCGCTCGTCGTGCTGACGGTCGACTCGCTGGTGGCCGTGGGCCGGAGCCGCCGGGCCGCCGCCCTGCCGGTCGACGACTGCCCCCGCTGACCGCCGCCTTCGGCCTCCCTCACCCCGCCCTGCGCCACCCGCCGCCACCGCCCGGCCCGCCTCCTCGAACCAACCGTTCGACGTCGAACGCGCTGCTGGAGGTCGAACGCGCCGGTATACGGCCGCGTTCGGCCCGCAAGGCGGTGTTCGGCATCCAACGACTCGTTCGAGTCGGCCGAGGCAGGGGGATGATGAGGGCATGAGCGACGACGCGAGCACCTACCGCACCGAGCACGACTCGATGGGCGAGGTGCAGGTCCCCGCCGACGCCCTCTGGGGCGCACAGACCGCCCGCGCGGTCGAGAACTTCCCGATCAGCGGCCGGCCCGTGCCGCCGGGCGTCGTGCGCGCGCTGGCCCAGCTCAAGGCCGCCGCCGCCCGCGTCAACGCCGACCTCGGGGTGCTCGAGAGCCCCGTCGCGGATGCCGTGGAGCGCGCGGCCTCCGAGGTGGCCGCGGGCGAGCACGACGGCGAGTTCCCCGTCGACGTCTTCCAGACCGGGTCGGGCACCTCGACGAACATGAACGTCAACGAGGTCGTCTCGCGGCTCGCGCACCTGCGGTCGGGGCTGGCGGTGCACCCCAACGACCACGTCAACGCCGGTCAGTCGAGCAACGACACCTTCCCCAGCGCGCTGCGCATCGCCGCCACCCTCGCCGCCCTCGACGACCTCGCCCCGGCTCTCGACCACCTCGCGGCCTCGCTGGCGCGCAAGCAGGAGGAGTTCGCCGACGTCGTCAAGGCCGGTCGCACCCACCTCATGGATGCCGTGCCGGTGACCCTCGGCCAGGAGTTCGGCGGCTACCGCCGCCAGGTCGAGCTCGGCGCCGCCCGGGTACGGGCCGCGGCCGAGGCGACGAAGGAGCTGCCGCTCGGGGGCACCGCCGCCGGGACCGGGCTGAACGCGGCACCCGGCTTCGCGGCATCCGTCATCGCGAAGGTGGCTGAGACGACGGGGGTCGACTTCCGCGAGGCGGCCGACCACTTCGAGGCGCAGTCGACGCAGGACGCAGTGGTCGAGCTGTCGGGAGCGTTCAAGGTCGTCGCGGTGGGGCTGACGAAAATCTGCAACGACCTGCGGTGGATGAGCTCGGGGCCAAGGACGGGTCTCGGGGAGATCCACCTGCCCGACCTGCAGCCCGGCTCGAGCATCATGCCGGGCAAGGTCAACCCCGTCGTGCCGGAGGCGACGCTCATGGCGTGCGCCCAGGTCATCGGCAACGACACCACGGTCACCGTGGCGGGGGCCGCCGGCAACTTCGAGCTCAACGTCATGCTGCCGGTGCTCGCCCGGAACGTGCTCGAGTCGGCCACCCTGCTCGCCGCGTGCGCCCGGCTGCTCGCGGACCGCTGCGTCGACGGCATCACGGCCGAGGTCGACCACGCGCGCGAGCTGGCGGAGAGCTCGCCCAGCATCGTCACGCCGCTCAACCGGTACATCGGCTACGAGGCGGCGGCCAAGGTCGTCAAGCAGGCGGTCGCGCAGCGGCGGACCATCCGTGAGGTCGTGCTCGAGCAGGGGCACGTCGAGAGGGGCGCGCTCACCGAGGCCCAGCTCGACGAGGCTCTCGACGTCCTGTCGATGACGCGCCCGCCGCAGCGCTGACGGGAGGGCGCCCATCCGTCCCGTACCGGGCCATGTCGAGAGTGCGCTCCGCGCCTCCTGACCCGGGAGCGACGCCACGTGGGTGGGTGCCTCACGCCGATCGTGCGCCGGCTGGGTCATACTGACGCCGGCAGCACAGTCGTTCAAACCACGAGCGCTCCGCTGCTGATCCACCCGGCTGAGGGACTCATGTCACCTTCACCAGACCCCGTCCCTTGCGGTACACCCCGCCCTCCTGTCGCACCGTCGTCAGAGCCGGACTGTCACGACGGCAGTGCCGGGCCGGAACCCGGGCGATGCCTGCTGACCCCGAGTGAGGTCGCAACCCGGTTGAGGGTCGCCCGAAGACGGTGAGTCGATGGATGTGGGCGTTGACGGACGCCAGGGACGCGACGACCGGCGTCGTGATCCGGCCCCCGAAGAAGCTGACCGGTCCGGCTGGAGCCGGCGCGGTCAGCTCGTCCGAGCCCGGTGGCGAAGGTGAAAGGTGCGTGTACAGCTGTGGAGCCCATCCCGGAGACCCGTCGAGCGTTCATTGACCTCGTTCGGTACGAGGAGTTCGACCTCGAGCCTCACATCCGTGGATGGATCGACGCCGTGCTGGCGGTCGTGCCAGACCTGGTGGGTGTCAGCTTCACGATGATCGCCGAGGGTCTGACCTTCACCTACGAGGCGGTGCCCGAGGTGGCTGCGGCACTGGATGCAGTGCAGTACCTCGATGCGGGCCCGTGCGTGGAGACCGTGCACGACGGCCAAGCCCGCGAAACCGTCATGTCTGCCCTCGATGAGGATCGGTGGCGTCTGTTCGCCGAGGCCGGCGCCGCGGTCGGAGTCCGGTCCACGTTGTCACTGCCGATCGCCGATGACACCGGAAGCGTGGTCGCCAGCATCAATCTGTACGGGCTGCGGGCGGACTCGTTCCGAGGTCAGGCCGACCGCTTGGCGGCAGCGTTGGGATCGTGGCCCCAGGGTGTCACCCACAACGCCGACCTCGCCTTCCAGAGTCGTCAGCAGGCGCAGGTCACCCCGGAGCGGCTGGCCGAGCGCGAGATCATCGAGCGTGCCGTCTGGATGATCAGCGGCCGCTACGACATCTCCATCGAGCAGGCTCAGGCCCGACTGGCCGACGCATCAGAGCGGGCCGGAACGACTTCAGCCGTGTTCGCGGCCCTCCTCACCGACCTCGCAGACCCGCCCGGGCTCTAGGGGGCAGCGAGGCGCCCTCGCGGGCTACCCCATCGTGCGACCACCCATCACCGGGTGCGACGCCCCTGAGGCTCCCCGCCGACACGGATGGTGGCGGCCGGACTCGCGGAATGGGCCGCGAGGGCGAAGCGGGGATACGCCGGCGCGGCCGAGGTGGCGAGCTCGGCGGCGCATCGCCCGACCACCGGCGAGAGCTTGGCGCCGTGACCCGAGCACGCCGACACGACGACGACTCCGCCGACGCGGTCGACGACGAAGTCCTCGCTCGGCGTCGTCGTGTAGAGACAGGTCGCCTCGGCGAACGGCTCCGGCACGAGCCCCGGCAGCCAGCGCTCGACGTAGCGCACGATGCGCTCTCGCGCGGCGACGTCGACGGCGGAGTCACGATGGCGCGCGTCGGAGGGCCGACCCACGTGCTCGGCCACCTTGCGGGCGTCACCGAGGCCCCCGTCGCGGCCCCCCGGCAGGTGGTAGACGTCGAGGTCGTCGAGGTGGATCGTGACCGGCCAGACGAGGCTCTCGTCGAGGCGCGGGAAGTGGAAGACGCGGTGCTCGGTGACGCGCAGCGGCGGCAGTCCCACGGCCCCGCCGAGCAGGTCTGCGCACCATGCACCCGCTGCGACGACGACCCGGCGGCAGGAGACGTCGCCCGCACTCGTCCGCACGACGGTGTCGTCGGTGTCGGCGCGACCCGGGTCGATGCCCAGCACCTCGGTGCCGGTGACGAGCCGCACCCCGGCTCGACGCGCGACGTCGAGGTAGGCGTGCACGGCCTGCTCTGCGTCGACGGTGCCCGCCTGCGCCTGGTAGAGCACCGGGCCGGCGAAACGCATTCCAGGCCAACGCTCCTCGGCTGCGGCGGCCACGAGCAGCTCGGTCGCCAGACCGGCCCGGTCGAGGGCCTGGCGGATGCCGGCGGGGTCGCGGGCGGGCCCGTGGTCGATGCCGCCGGTGAGCCGCACCAGCGCACGCCCCGACTGCCGCTCGAGCTCGCTCCAGAGCTCGAACGCGTCGCCGGTGAGCGCGACGTAGTCGTCCTGCGCGTAGGCGCGCCGCACGATGCGGGCCGAGCCGTGCGAGCTGCCGTGCACGCTCGCCGGCTCGTCCTGCTCGACCACGACGGCGTCGACCCCGCGCGCAGCGAGCTGCCACGCCGTCGCGGCGCCCATGAGCCCGGCGCCGACGACCACGACGTCCGCCCTGTCGGGCAGGTCGTCGGGGAGGGTGTCGGGCACGCTCCGGGGGACGGTGCGCGAGGGAGCGGTCGGGTCGTTCACAGCAGGAACTGGCTGACGGTCAGCACCGCGCCCTGCGGGTCGCGCACCACGGCGGTTCGCGTCCAGTCGGTCTCCGCGCGGTCGAGCACGGTCGCGCCGAGTCGCTCGGCCGTCGACGCCACCTCGTCACGATCGGCGACCGCGAAGGTCACGTGCCAGTGCGGTCGCTCACCATCCTCCGCCCGGGCCAGCCAGGCGATGCCGTCGGCGAAGCCCGGCGGCGCCTGGATACCGTCCTGACGGTGGTGGATGCCGGGGTCGACCGTCGCGGCGAGGTGGTCGCCGTACCCGGGTCGACGCACGATGGTGGCGGACCCGACGTCGTCGACGACCCATCCGAAGACCTCGGTGTAGAACCGCGCGGCGGTGTCGGGGTCGGCGGCGTGGAGGTCGCTGAAGTTCCAGGCCCCCGGCTCGTTGACGGCCTGGGCGCCCAACCGCCGACGTGCCTGCCACAACCGGAAGGGCGCGCCCTCCGGGTCGCGGCACAGCACCGAGCGTCCGCCCTCCCCCGCGTCGGCGGGTGGCTCGACCACGGTGCCGCCAGCGCGCTCGACCGCGGCGGCCGCGGCATCCGCGTCGTCGACGGCGACGTAGGTGTTCCACGTCGCCGTGTCGGCACCCGTCGCACCGGGAGCGCTCGGCCCGCCCACGGCGGCGACGTCGCGACCGTCCAGCTGCGCGATGACGTAGCGCTGCGGCAGGCCCGGGGGCATGACGTCGGTGGACGTCCAGCCGAAGAGCCCGCCGTAGAACGCGGTCGCGGCGTCGACGTCACCCGCGTCGAGGTCGACCCAGGACGGCACCCCGGTGGGGTAGGTGCGTGGCTCGCTCATCTGCTGCTCCCAGGACCCTCGGCTGCGCTGACGGTCCGAGGGTAGGGCTCGACACCGACACCGACGCCGACACCGGTACCCGGCCCCACTTGGTCAGCCCTTCACGGCGCCCCCGGCGAGCCCGGCCACGAAGTACCGGCGGGCGAGGATGGTGATGAGCACGATCGGCACGGCGAGGGCCAGGCTGCACGCGGCGAGCAGCTGGAAGGTCGTCACGTCGTCGGCGCCCGACTGGGCGGCGACGAACACCGGGATGGTGACGGCGTCGTTCTGCGTCAGGGTCAGGGCGACGAGGTACTCCTGGAAGGCGAGCAGGAACGCGAACAGGCCTGCGGTGATGAGGCCCGGGGCACTCAGCGGCACGATGACACGCCAGAAGGCCTGCAGGCGGGTGCAGCCGTCGACCATCGCCGACTCGTCGAGCTCTTCGGGCAGCTCGCGGAAGAAACCGGTCAGCAGCAGCAGCATGAACGGCATGTTGACGGCCACGAAGGCGATGACGAGGGCGACGTTCGTGTCGTAGATGCCGACCGCCCGCGAGGCCTCGTAGAACGGCAGCACGACGGCGAACCGCGGCAGCGACCGGAACACGAGGGCGAGCACGAGCAGGATCGGGCCGATGCGGCCGCGGTAGCGCGCGAAGGCGTAGGCCGCGGGTGCGCCGACGGCGAGGCTGACGACGACGGACAGGACGGCTACCAGGGCCGTGTTGGCGAGCACCTCGGCGAAAGTCGTGCGACGCCACAGGTCGCTGAAGGCGTCGAGCTGCGGCGTGAAGGCCCAGACGGGTGGGTTCTGAAAGGCCTGCGCGAACGGCTTCAGCGCCGTGAGCCCGGCCCAGAGGAACGGCGTCATCATGACCACCGCGATGAGGCACATCACCCAGAACGCCCACCACGAGCCCCCGGAACCACGCCCCTCGCGCGCGACCCGCGAACCCGCGCCCCGCGCCGGGCCGCCCACCGGCCGTGCCGGCGCCGTGCTCACGACAGCCCCCGCGCGTCGCGCCACGTCGACCGGAGGAAGGGCAGCAGCAGCACGAGCGTCACGACGATGGTGAGCAGGTTGACGGCACTGCCGATCCCGAGTCGGTACGAGTCGTTGAGGGCGATCTGGAACACGTAGGTCATGAGCGACTCCGTCCCGAGCTGTGAGGCCGCCGGCGTGATGATGCGGATGGAGTCGAACACCTTGAGCGAGTCCATGATGCTGATGACGCAGACGAACGACACGAGCCGCCCCAGCGCCGGGATGACGACGTAGCGCTGCTTCTGCCACCAGCTCGCGCCGTCGAGCGACGCCGCCTCGAGCGGCTCGTCGGGCAGGCCTTGCAACCCGGCGTAGAAGATGAGCACCGCGAACGGGATCTCGTGCCAGAGCATGTGCATCGTCAGCAGTGCCCGCGCCGGCCACTCGCTGACGAGCCAGTCGATGCGGATGCCGGCCAGCTCGAGGAGGCGGTTGACCGGTCCCCCGAACACGTCGTTGAACAGCCACGAGAAGTCGAGCGCCCCGACGACCGTGGGCACGACGTACGTGGCGAGCAGGACGCCGAGGAAGATGGCCCTCCCGTACCGGGCCCGGTCGAGCACCAGCGCCACGAGGTAGCCGAGCACGACCTTGAGCACGGTCACGACGACGGCGAACCCCACGGTGAACAAGGCGGCCTCGCCGAAGCGAGGGCTGCTCAACAGCTCGCGGTAGTTGTCGAGGCCGTTGAAGACGCCCGGCTGCCCCACCGGGACGTTCTGGAAGCTCCAGCGCACCGTGGCCACGAGGGGCACGACGAGCAGGGCGACCATCAACGCGATGGCCGGCCCCGACAGGGCGACGAAGGTGCGGGTGCGCATCAGTCGGAGGACCGCAGCGCCGGGCCGCCGGGCGCCGGCGTCACTGCGCGTAGCCGGCGTTGGCGATGGCCTCCACGGCGGTGGACTGCGCCTCTGCCAACGCGGCCTCGACGCTCTGCTTGCCCGACACGGCATCCCCGATCGGCGCGCCGATCACGCTGTACACGTCGGCGATGTACGGCACCGGGTTGAGCGGCTTGGGACCGGTGGCCAGCACCTCCTGGGCGTTGGCCGCGAACGGGATCGCGCTCGTGTCGATGAGGTCGAGACGGGCCGGGAGGGCGTTCGGCAGCGCCGACCTGCCCGCCTGCTCGCTCGTGGCGACGGCCGCCAGCTGGAACAGCAGGTCGGGGTCGACCTTCGAGTTCTTCGCCACCGCGAACCCGTCGACCGACACGAACGACAGCGGCTTGCCGCCGCTCTTGACGGCAGGAGGGGTCGCGAAGGCGAAGTTGCCCGCCTGCGGAGACTTCGCGGCATCCACGAGCGGCGACAGCCGCCCGGTGACGAGCATCCCCATGGCGGCCTGGCCGGTCTGCAGCTGGGTCGTCACCTCGGGTGAGGAGAAGCTCAGGGTCTGCGGCGACATGTACGGCAGCAGGCTCTTCAGCTCGGTGACCGCCTCGCGGCCGGCTGCGGTGTCGATGGCGGGCACGGGCTTGCCGGCCTCGAAGTAGTCACCGCCGAGCGAGCGGATGGTCTGGCCGAAGAGTCCCTGGATGTCGTTGGCCGGGGCCATCGGGATGGCGAGGGGGTACCTGATCTCGCCGGCGTCCTGGATCTTCTTGGCCGCCTGCCGCATCTCCTCGAACGTCGTCGGCGGCTTCAGGCCGAGCTTGTCGAAGACGTCCTTGCGGTAGACGAGCTGGTTGACGCTCCAGTACGTCGGGAGGCCGAACTGCTTGCCGTCGTAGCTGTGCGCCGCCAGCAGCGTGGGGTCGAGCTTGTCGAGGGCGAACGTGGAGGAGTACTTCGTCATGTAGTCGTCGAGGGGGACGGTCCATCCGCGGTCGGCGTAGAGCGGGTAGACGGTGCCGAACTGCTCGACGAGGTCGTAGCTCGCACTTGAGCCCGACAGCGACTGCACCGCCCGCTGCTTCTGCCCCGTGAGGTCGGTGGCGGGGTGGTTGAGCGTCAGGGTGTCGGACCTGCAGGCCGAGGTGAGCACGTTCGTGAAGGGGTCGGTGGCCGCGCTGTTGTAGGCGAGGATGTTGACGGTCGTCGCGCTGGTCGGTGCGGTGATCTCGCACGCGACCGCCGACGCCGAGGGGGACGCCCCCACCTCGGAGCCGGCGCCACAGGCTCCCGCGGTCACCGTGGCGGCGACGGCGAGAGCCAGGGCGAGGGGGCGGCGACCCGGCCGGCGGTGGCTCGGGGTGGCGCGGGGTGTCGGTCGAGCGGTCATCGTGGCTCCTGGAGGCTGGGGTCACGCCGCTGCGGCCGCCTGCTCCGGTGCAGGGACGTCCCGACGTAGGAGCAAGACCTACCCAACCCTCGGTGCACTTTCCCGGCGAGCAGCGCATGGTTCACCAATGTGACCGCACCGTGACGAAGTGTGCGTTCGTCACGCATCGGGCACCTCCCGACGCAGCCGGCCACCCCACCGTCAGAGGAGCAGGTCGAGGGCGACCGTCGTCGTGACCGTCACCGCCATGAGCACGGCCGCCGGCAGCAGCGTCGCCCGCAGCACCCGACCGGTCGCCGAGCGGTCGCCGCCGACGGCGGTGAGCCCGAGCACCATGACGACGGGCGCGAGCGAGTTGCCGATGTTGCCGCCCGCCAGCTGACCGGCCAGCAGCACCGCGCGGGGGGCGCCGACGAGGTCGGCCACCTGCACCTGCAGCGCGGAGAACAGCGCGTTCGAGCTCGTCGTCGACCCCGTGATGAACGAGCCCAGCGCCCCGACGAGCGGCGCGATGGCCGGGTACGCCGAGCCGGTGGCCGCCGCCGCGCCCTGCGCCACGGTCGTCACCATGCCGCTGTCGACGAGCACCCCGGCGACCGACGCGAGCAGCAGCACGGACACCGACGACTTGCGGAACTGCTTGAGGGTGGCCACGGCCACCGGCCCCCACGACCGCTTCGGCCACCGCCCCCGCAGCCGCCAGACGAGCACGCTGAGCAGGCTCGCCACGAGCAGGAAGGTGCCCGGGTGCCCGAGCAGGGCGATCGGGTTGTAGGGCGCGGATGCCGGGTTGGCCACTCCCTGCCCCGTCGTCGTCCGCGGGAACGACGGCCCCAGCAGCAGGTGCGTCTTGGCCCACGCCCGCAGGCCCGGCGGCAGGTAAACGGCGAGCGCGACGACGGCGAGCAGGGCGTAGGGCACCGCCGCCGCCCACGCGCGGCTGCGCTCGTCGGACTCGTCCGACTCGACCGGCTCGACCGGCTCGACAGCTGCGTCGACGTCGGCCGACAACCCGGAGGCGAGCCCGCCCGAGGTGTGACCCACCGGCATCCGGTCGGCGCGGGAACGGGCCCGGACGCCACGGAGCGCGCGCAGCACGAAGACGGCGGCGATGCCGGCGGCCCCGCCGCACAGGGCGGCGATGCCCGGCTCGACCTGCGCGACACCGGCCTGCGTGAGGGCCATCGAGAGGCCGACGACGACCAGCGTCAGCCACGACTCGCGCAGGGCCTTCAGGCCCCCGGTCATCAGGGCCACGAGCACGCCGCCGACGAGGCAGTTGAGACCGAGCAGCACGCTGGCGGCTACGGCGTACTCGTGCGTGTCGGCGGCGTCGAGGTGGGCGGTGAGCGAGCCCATGTAGAACGACGAGCCCATCGACCCGAACCCGACGGCCCAGTGGTAGCCGACGAGCGGCAGGGCGACGGCGCGCACCACGCCGACGCCGAGCGCGACGAGCAGCGGCGCCGCGACCGCGATGGGCGTGCCGAAGCCGGAGACGCCCTGGATGAACGAGGGCAGCACCCAGGCCAGCAGCAGGACGTTCTCGGTGCGGGTGGGCAGCAGCCGCCCGAGGGCCCGGCCGAGCGAGGTCATGCCGATGCGGGTGGCGAGGTGGTGCATGAGCAGCGCCGGCCCGATGACGTAGAGGATCCAGACCCCGACCCAGGCGCCCTTGCCGAGACCGACGGCGACCGTCAGCCCGCCCGCGCCGAAGACGAGCACGGCGAGCGCGACGGCGTAGAGCACCGTGAGGCCGGCGTTGACGAGCATCGACAGGCGCCCCCACAGCACGAGGGCGAGCAGGAGCACGACGGGGCTGACGGCGAGCGCCCAGTCGAGGACGGAAGGGGTTGAAGCCGGTGGCACGCGATTGTCTTTCGTATACGGTCGGGGTCACGACAGGCGTCCCGGGCAGGCCGGGGACGCGTCAAAAGGGGGTCGGGGCGTGGAGTCTCAGACGATCGGCAGCGCGCACCTCGGGCTGCGCGACCAGGTGCTCGCCGAGCTGCGTCGGCGCATCGTCGACGGCGACTACCCGCCGGGCGAGCGGCTCACCGAGGACCGCCTCGCCGCCGACTTCGGCGTCTCGCGCAACCCCGTGCGGGAGGCGCTGCGCGTCGTCGAGGCCGACGGTCTCGTGACGATGGCGCCGCGTCGGGGCGCGGTCGTCGCGACCCCCGACCCGAAGGCCGTGGCCGACCTGTTCGCGGTGCGCGCCGGGCTCGAGGCGGTCGCCGCCCGGCTGGCCGCCGAACGGGCCACCCCGCAGGACGTCACGCGGCTGCGCGACCTCGTGGATGCCGCCCGGCGGGCCACCGACGCCGCCGACTTCTCGCGCGTGGCCGAGCTCAACAGCGACCTGCACATGAGCATCATCGACATCAGCGGCAACCGGTGGCTCAGCACGATCTCGGCCGCCGTGTACCTGCACGTGCACTGGATCTTCCGCATCACCGCGTCCCACCGGGCGCCGCACTCGTGGTCCGAGCACACGCACCTCGTCGACGCGATCGCCTCCGGCGACGGCGACGCCGCGGAGGCGGCGGCGCACGCCCACGTGGCCGCGGCGACCGCAGCCGCGCTCGAGAACCTCGCGGCCGCCGACTGAGCCGGGCTCAGCGCCCGACCGCATAGCCCTGCATGCCCCGCGGGTTGGCGCCGGCCCGCAGCACGCCGCTGTCGGGGTCGCGCGTGACGGCGCACAGGCGGCCCTCGCTCCACGGGTCGCCGAGGCGCACCTCGTGGCCGCGCCGGCGCAGGCCCTGCACGACGTCGTCACCGATGCGGTCCTCGACGATGAGGACCCCCGGCTCGACGGCACGCGGCCAGAACGAGCCGGGGAAGGCGTTGGTGTGCCAGGAGGGGGCGTCGATGGCCTCCTGGATCGACTGCCCGTGCACGAGGGTCCGCAGCAGGAAGAGCAGCTGCCACTGGTCCTGCTGGTCGCCGCCGGGCGACCCGCAGGCCATGACGGGGGCGCCGTCGCGCAGCACCATGGTCGGGGTGAGGGTCGTGCGCGGGCGACGGCCGGGCGCGAGCGAGGATGCGAGCCCCTCCTCGAGCCAGAACATCTGCATGCGGCTGCCGAGGCAGAAGCCCAGCTCGGGCACGGTCGGCGAGCTCTGCAGCCAGCCGCCGCTCGGGGTCGCCGACACCATGTTGCCCCAGCGGTCGACGACGTCGACGTGGCACGTGTCGCCGCGGGTCTCGCCCCGCCGGTCGACCGTCGGCTCACCGAGCGTGGCGTCGGCGATGGGCCGGTCGGCTCCCCCACCCGCGCGCAGGTAGGCGGCAATGCGCGGCTCCCGGCCGTCCGGTGAGCCGGGCCGCACCTCGAGGGAGGCTCGCTCGCCGACGAGCGCGGCGCGCTCGCGGGCGTACTGCTCCGACAGGAGGGTGTCGAGGGGCACCTCGACGTCGCCGTACCAGGCCTCTCGGTCGGCGTAGGCGAGCTTCATCGTCTCGGTGATGGCGTGGATGCCGTCGACGCCGGCCGGGTCGAGATGGGCCGGGTCACCGAGGGCGTCGAGCCCGCGAAGCGTCTGCAGCAGGGCCGGGCCCTGCCCCCAGGCCGCGGTCTTGGCGATCTCGTGGCCCTGCCACGGCACCGAGACGGTGTCCTCCCACGTCGCCGAGAACGCGGCCATGTCGTCGCCCGTGACGAGACCGGCGTGGCGCTCGCCGCTCGAGTCGCGGAACGGCTGGCGCGAGAAGGCGTCGACCGCCTCGGCGACGAAGCCCTGCGACCACGCGCGACGGGCCGCCTCGACCTGTGTCGCCCGGGCGCCACCGGCTGCGGTCGCCTCGGCGACGAGGCGCTCGAGGGTGTCGGCCCAGCGGGGGTTGGTGACGAGCGAGCCCGGCGCCGGGGGCTGACCGTCCCGCAGCCACAGGTCGGCGGAGGTGGTCCAGTCGTCAACGAAGAGGTCGCGGACGAGGCCGATGGTCGTGCACACCCGCTCGAGGACGGGCACGCCGTGGCGCGCGTAGCCGATGGCGGGCTCGAGCACCTCGGCGAGGGTGCGGGTGCCGTGGTCGCGCAGCAGTAGCAGCCACGCGTCCACGGCGCCGGGCACGGCCGCGGCGAGGGGCCCCGACCCCGGGACGAGCTCGAACCCCTCCCCCCGGTAGTGCTCGATGGTCGCGCCGGCCGGGGCCGGGCCCTGCCCGCAGAGCACGCGCGGCGTGGGGTCCTCCGCGGTGCAGACGATGGCGGGCAGGTCGCCGCCCGGGCCGTTGAGGTGGGGCTCGACGACGTGCAGGACGAACCCGGCCGCGACGGCCGCGTCGAAGGCGTTGCCGCCGAGCTCGAGCATCCGCATCGCTGACTGGGAGGCCACCCAGTGGGTCGCCGACACCATCCCGAAGGTCCCCTCGAGGGTCGGTCGGGTGGTGAAGGTCATTCGCTGCTCCTCGGGTGCTGCGTTTCGGTCTGGGTTTCGGTCTGGGTTTCGGTCCGGGTGTCGGCCTGCGTGTCGTGCAGGGTCACGGTCGGGGTGAGGGCGGCGGGAGTCACCGTGCCGCCCACGCGCACGTCCGGGCCGGTGCCGTCGTCGGCGACGAGGTGGCAGGCCACGGTGCCGCCGCCGGCGTGACGCAGCGCCGGGACCTCGGTCGAGCAGCGCTCGACGGCGACGGGGCAGCGGGTGTGGAACCGGCAGCCGGGCGGCGGGTCGAGGGCGGACGGCAGGTCGTCGCCGAGCAGCACCCGGGTGCGGGCCCGCTGGCGCACGGGGTCGGCGACGGGCGCCGCCGCCAGCAGGGCCTGCGTGTACGGGTGCTTGGGTTGCGCGAACAGCTCGGCGCGAGAACCCTGCTCGACGAGCTGGCCGAGGTACATCACGGCGATGTCGTCGGCGAGGTACTCGACCGCCGCGAGGTCGTGCGTGATGAAGAGGCACGCGAAACCGATGTCGCGCTGCAGGTCGGCGAGCAGGTTGAGCACGCTCGCCTGCACCGACACGTCGAGGGCGCTGGTCGGCTCGTCGGCGACGAGCAGCGACGGCTCCGACATGAGGGCGCGGGCGATGCTGACGCGCTGGCGCTGCCCACCCGAGAGCTCGTGCGGGTAGCGGCGGGCCACCTCGGGCCGCAGCCCCACCCGCTCGAGGCCCTCGGCGACCCGCCGCTCGCGCTCGGCCCGCCCGAGGCGCCCGCCGAGCAGGCGCAGCGGCTCACCGACGACCTCACCCACGAGCATCCGCGGGTCGAGCGAGCCGGCCGGGTCCTGGAAGACGATGGAGACGGCGCGGCGGTGCGGGCGCAGCCGGGCGCGCGACAGCGACGTGACGTCGGTCCCGGTGAGGCGCACCGAGCCGGAGGTGGGCTCGAGCAGCCGCACGACGCAGCGGCCCACGGTCGACTTGCCCGAGCCGCTCTCGCCGACGAGGGCCGTGACCTGCCCGGGGCGGATGGTCAGCGACACCCCGTCGACGGCCCGCACCGGGCCGAAGTGCATGACGAGGTCGTCGAGCTCGAGGGCGGGCGGCGCCCCCTCGGTGGCGACCGGCATCCGGGTCTGGGTCGTCATGCGATCTCCTCCTGGGCGGGGCGCCCGAGGTCGCCCCTCGGGTGCCAGCACGCGACCCGGTGGCCGGCGCCACCGTTGACCCCGACCCCCACGGGGGCCGCGGCGAGCGGCGGCGCCGACGTGCGGCAGCGCTGGTCGGCGGCGGCGCAGCGGTCGGCGAAGGTGCAGGCGTCGGGCTGCTCGCGCAGGGTCGGCACGAGGCCGGGGATCTCTCGCAGCCGGTGGGTGCCGGCGTGGCGCCCCGGTGTCGGTGACGCCGTGAGCAGGCCTGCGGTGTAGTGGTGCTGGGGTCGCTCGAAGAGCTCGTCGACCCCAGCGTCCTCGACGACGCGACCGGCGTACATGACGACGACGCGGTCGGCCACGTCGGCGATGACGCCGAGGTCGTGGGTGATGACGAGGATGCTCGTGCCGAGCCGGTCGCGCAGCCCGCGCAGCACGTCGAGGATGCCGGCCTGCACCGTCACGTCGAGGGCGGTCGTCGGCTCGTCGGCCACGAGCACCCGCGGCTCGCAGGCGATCGCCATCGCGATCATGACGCGCTGGCGCATGCCCCCGGAGAGCTGGTGGGGGTAGTGCTTGACGCGCTCGGCCGCCGACGGGATGCCGACGAGGCGCAGCAGCTCGACCGCGCGGGCCTGGGCCTGCTTGCGGTTCAGCTTCTCGTGCACCTCGAGCACCTCGCCGACCTGACGTCCCACTGTCAGCACGGGGTTCAGCGAGGTCATCGGCTCCTGGAAGATGTAGGCGATCTCGCGGCCCCGCGCGGTGCGCAGCCGGGCGGGCGTGGCGCCGACGAGCTCCTCCCCCTCGAGCCGCACCGACCCGGTGACCCGGGCGCTGCGCGGCAGGAGGCCGGCGAGGCTCATGGCGGTGACGCTCTTGCCGCAGCCGGACTCGCCGACGATGCCGACGATCTCGCCGCGGCCGAGGGTGAGGTCGACGTGGTCGACCGCGCTGACCGGCCCGTTCTCGCCGCTGAACCCGACGCTCAGCCCGCTCACCTCGAGGACGGGCGCACCTGTGTCCGTTGCCTTCTCGCGCTTCGCGGCGGCGGTCATCGTCGGCTCCCCTTGGGGTCGAGGGCGTCGCGCAGGCTGTCGCCGAACACGTTGAAGGCGAGGGCGAGCACCATGATGACGAGGCCGGGCAGCACCGCCGCCCACGGCGCGCGGGCCGCGAACTGCTGGGCGTTGGCGAGCATCGTGCCGAGGCTGGGGTCGGGCGGCTGGATACCGAGCCCGAGGAACGACAGGACCGCCTCGCCCAGGATGGCGGCGGGGATGGCCACGGTGGCCTGCACCAGCACCACCGACGTGGCGTTGGGCAGGACGTGCCGGCGCAGCACCCACATGTCACTCGCCCCGTCGACGACCGCGGCCGCGACGAAGTCGAGCGACTTGAGGCGCAGCGTGTCCGAGCGCACGACCCGGATGACGCCGGGGATCTGGGCCACCCCGATGGCCACCGCCGCGTTGCCGAGGCTCGCACCACGGATCGCCGCCAGGCCCACCGCGAGGATGAGGAAGGGGAAGGCGAGCATGAGGTCGGTGAGGCGCGAGATGACGCCGTCGACGGCGCGGAAGTAGCCGGCGGCGAGGCCGAGCGGCACGCCGATGAGCAGTGCGGTGAGCACCGCCAGGGCGGCGACCGTCAGCGAGGCGCGCACGCCGAGCATGATGCGGGAGAGCACGTCTCGGCCGAGGTCGTCGGTGCCGAGCAGGTGACCGGGGGTGCCGGGCGGCGACAGCGTGTTGGCGAAGTCGGTCTGCTCCGGCGCGTAGGGCGCCAGCACCGGCGCGAGCAGCGCGACGAGGATCGCCACGACGAGCACGACCGCACTGACGAGGGCGAGGGGGTTGCGGGCGAGGCGCCGCAGCACCCGACGGCGCGGGCCCTGCGAGGGCTCGCTCGCCCCGCTCGTGACGGGCGACGCGAGGGCGGTGTCGACGCTCATGCTGCCTCCCCGGAGACCCGGACGCGGGGGTCGATGACCGAGTAGAGCAGGTCGACGACGAAGTTGATGACGATGTACGAGGTGGCCGTCACGAGCACGACGGCCTGGATGACCGGGTAGTCGCGCTGGAAGACGGCGTCGATGGTCAGCTTGCCGAAGCCCGGCAGACCGAAGATCTGCTCGGTGACGACCGCCCCCGAGATGAGCCCGCCGAGCTGCAGGCCGACGATCGTCACGACGACGATGAGGCTGTTGCGCAGGGCGTGGCGGGTCACGACGACGCGCGGCTTGAGGCCCTTCGCCTCGGCCGTGCGCACGAAGTCGGTCGACAGGGCGTCGAGCATCGACGAGCGGGTCTGGCGCATGATGACCGCCGCCAGCCCGGTGCCGAGGATGAGTGCCGGCAGGACGAGGTGGTAGAGGTTGTCGACGACGCCGTCACCGAGCGGCACGAAGCCGGATGCCGGGAACAGCCCGGTCGCGACGGACAGGTAGAGGATCGCGACGAGGCCGAGCCAGAAGTGCGGCACCGACAGCCCGAGCAGGGCGAACGCGTTGGCGACCCACTCGGCGGGGCGTCCGCGCCGCACCGCGGCGACGACGCCGGCGCCCACGCCGAGCAGGGTGGCGATGACGATGGCGATGAGGGACAGCTCGACCGTCACGGGCAGGGCCGTGGCGAGCATGTCGCGCACGGGCTGACCGGTGCGGATCGAGGTCCCGAGGTCGCCGCGGACGGCGTTGCCGAGGAAGGTCCAGAACTGCACGAGCACCGACTGGTCGAGCCCGTACTTCTGCCGGATGGCGACGAGGGCCTCCGGGCTGCGGTCCTCCCCCGCGAGGGCGAGGGCCGGGTCACCCGGCAGGGCGCGCACCCCGATGAAGACGACGACCGTCGCCAGCAGGAGGGTGAGCGCCGACTGCCAGGCCCGGCCCCACAGGTAGCGGCGCATCGGTCACTTGGCCAGGCCGGAGGCACCGACGCGGATGACGCCGTCCGGGAAGACCTGGACGCCCTTGACGGTGTTCGAGACGCCGGTGAGGTTGCGCTGGCGGTACAGGTAGATGAGCGGGTCGTCCTGGTGCAGCTGCTCGACGACCTTGCCGTAGAGGTCCCGGCGCTTCGCGACGTCCTGCTCCTCACGGGCCTGGGCGAGGAGGTCGTCGACGGTCTTGCTGCTGTAGCCGGCGACGTTCTGGCTGCCGCCCGTTCCGACGAAGTTGGTGATGTTGGCGTCGGGGTCGATGCGACCCGACCAACCCAGCTGCAGCAGGGAGAACTCGCCGCGGTCCTGCTGGTCGAGCAGCGTCGCGTACTCGACCGGCTTGATCTGCAGGTCGAAGCCGCCCTCCTTGACCATCGACTGCAGCGCCTGGGCCAGGCGCAGGCTGTCGGGGTTGTTCGACGTGATCATCGGGATCTGCACGGGGGTGCTGACGCCCGCCTCCTGCAGCAGCGCCTTCGCCTTGGCCGGGTCGTGCTCGGTGCAGGTCTGCGCGGCCTCGGAGGTGAACTGGGTCGAGGGCGAGATGGGCGAGCAGGCCACCGTCGCGAGGTCGTTGAAGATGACCTTGACGAGGCCCTTGCGGTCGATGGCGAGCTCGAGGGCCTGACGCACCTTGGCGTCCTTCGCCTCGGGCCGGTCGATGGTGCCGGTCGGCGAGCCGACACCGTTGACGTTGCCGATGTTGACCGTGAGGCCCTGGTAGCCGAGCGACTGCGACGAGAGCACGGTGAGGTTGCTCTGCTGCTGCAGGGTCGGGACGTCCTGCGCCGACAGGGAGTCGGCGACCTGGACGTCGCCCGAGCGCAGGTTCGCCGCGCGGATGCTCGCGTCGGTGATGATGCGGTAGGTGATCGCGTCGAGGTGGACGTTCTTCGCGTCGTAGTAGTTCGGGTCCTTGACGAGCTCGATCGAGTTCTGCGGCACGCGCTTGCTGAACTTGAACGGGCCGACGCACACGGGGGCGGTGGCGAAGTCCTCGCCGAGCTTGTCGGCCTGGGTGGGGCTGACGATCATCCCGGCGCGGTCGGTCAGGGCGGCCACGAGCGGGGCGAAGGGCTTGGACAGCGTGATGACGACCTTCGTCGCGTCGGGCGCCTCGACCGTGGTGATCGGGCCCAGCTCGCTGCGGCGGGCCGAGGTCTTGAGGGTCAGCTCGCGGTCGATGCTCGCCTTGACGGCGGCGGCGTCGAAGGCGGTGCCGTCGGCGAACTTCACACCCTCACGCACCGGGATCGTGACGGTGAGGCCGTCGGAGCTCGTCGTCGGCAGGGCGGTCGCGAGCTGGGGCACGATCTGCGCCTTCTCGTCGACGTCGTAGAGCTTCTGGCACATGGCGTGGAAGACGTAGCGCGAGTAGAGGCTGCGCGAGAGGGCCGGGTCGAGCTGGTCGGGCTCGGCCGACAGGGCCATGACGAGGGTGCCACCCTGCTTGACCTGGTCGGCCGAGACGGGCTCGCCGAAGGTGTCGCCGCCGGGGCCCGCCGCGGCCCCGGCCGTGCCGGAGCCCCCGCTCCCCGAGCCGGTGGTCGGCGTCACCGCGGAGCAGGCGCCCAGCGCCAAGGCGGTGACGGCGGCGAGGGCGGTGAGCGGCAGGGCCAAGCGGGGCCGACCCCCGGATGCCGGGGCGGCCGTCGGTCCGTCGGTCGAGGTGGAGGTGGCGCTGGGGGCCGTGGGTGACGGCGCGGTGCGGCGACGGGGGAGGGGGTGCCGGGACATGTGCGCTCCTGGGGCGGGGGGAGGGATTGGCACAACGTATCCTGTATACAGTCGACAAGATACGTCTGCGACCAGACTTTTCTCAGGTTCTTCTGGCCCGGAACGGCCGGCGCCCCGGCCGACGGCGGACCCGCCTCAAGGCGCAGCCACGCGCACCGGGGCGCACCGGCATCCGGTGTGGGGCGACGGCGAGCGACGTCGTGCGCGACCCGGCCGGAGGTCGGCCGGTGGGGGTGGGAGCGGGCGCCGGTCAGCCGGCGCGGTGGACGACCGACAGGGCGAGCGCGGCCAAGGCGGCCTTGGCGTCGCTGTCGGGCAGCGGGTCGAGCAGGGCCCGGGCGTCCTCGGCGACGGCCTCGGTCTCGGCCCGGGCTGCGTCCATGGCGCGGTGGCCGCGCAGCAGGGTCATCGCCTCGGCCACGCCGGCGTCGTCGTCGGAGAGGTCGGCGTCGAGCAGCTCGAGCAGCCGGGCGTCGGTGGGGTCGGCCGGGTCGGCGAGCGAGCGCACCCGGAGCGTCGGCAGCGTGTCGACCCCCTCGCGCAGGTCGGTGCCGGGCACCTTGCCCATGTCGTCGGCCTCGGACGCGACGTCGATGAGGTCGTCGGCGAGCTGGAAGGCGATGCCGACCTTCTCGCCGTAGGCCCGCATGATCTCGACGGTGTCGGCGTCGGCGCCGCTGAACATGGCGCCGTACCGGCCCGCGGTGGCGATGAGCACGCCGGTCTTGTCGGCGAGGACGTCGAGGTAGTACGCGACGGGGTCGACGCCTTCGGGCCGCGGGCGGGCGTCACGGATCTGGCCGGAGCACAGCCGCACGAAGGTCTGGGCCTGGATGAGCACCGCCTCGGCACCGAGCCCGGCGACGAGCTCGGAGGCCTTGCCGAAGAGCAGGTCGCCGACGAGGATCGCCGTCGTGTTGTCGTAGGCGGCGTTGACCGAGACCACCCCGCGGCGCACGGTCGCCTCGTCCATGACGTCGTCGTGGTAGAGCGAGGCGAGGTGGGTCAGCTCGACGCCGGCGGCGGCGGCCACGACCCGGTCGTCGATGCCCCCCGCGACCTCGGAGGCGAGCAGCGTCAGCAGGGGACGGAAGCGCTTGCCCCCGGCCTCGACGAGGTGCGCGGACGCCCCCGCGATGAAGGGGTCGTCGTGGTCGACGACCTGCCGCAGCAGCGCGTCGACCCGGTCGAGCCCGTCCTGCAGGCGAGCCCGCAGCTGCGGGCTCGCCCCGGGGACGGTGAGGACGGGCGGGGTGGCGTGGGTCGTCATGGCAGGGTCAGCCGCGTCAGCGGACGAAGAGCGAGGCCCGGTCGGCCAGGTCGAGCAGCGCCGAGGGGAGCACGCCGAGGGCCAGCGTGATCATCGTGCCGATGGCGATGGAGAACGTCGTCGTCACCGACGGGGTGACGACCTCGACGGCGTCGTCGGGCGCCTCGCTGAAGAACATGAGCACGATGATGCGCGCGTAGACGAAGACCGTGATGGCGCTGCAGACGACACCGACGACCGCGAGCACGGTGCCGGTGGCGCCGCCGCCCGACACGGCCGCGGCGAACACCCCGAACTTCGAGACGAAGCCGGACGTGAGCGGGATGCCGGCGAAGGCGAGCATGAGGAAGGCGAACGCACCGGCGACGAGCGGATGCCGCTTGCCGAGGCCGGCCCACTGCGACAGGTGGGTCGCCTCTCCCCCGTTCTGGCGCACGAGCGAGACGATCGCGAAGGCCGCGATGGTCGAGAAGCCGTAGGCCGCGACGTAGAAGAGCACCGAGCCGACGCCCTGGCGGTCGAAGGCGAGCACGCCGACGAGGATGAACCCGGCGTGGGCGATCGAGCTGTAGGCGAGCAGGCGCTTGATGTCGGTCTGCGTCACCGACAGCACGGAGCCGACGACCATCGTCAGCAGGGCGACGATGACGAGGGCGTTGGTCCACTCCCAGCGGGCCGTGTCGAGACCGGCGTAGGCGAGGCGCAGGATCGCGCCGAACGCCGCCGCCTTCGTGCACGCGGCCATGAAGCCGGTGACCGGCGTCGGGGCGCCCTGGTAGACGTCGGGCGTCCACGCGTGGAACGGCACCGCACCGACCTTGAAGAGCAGGCCGACGAAGACGAGCAGCGCGCCGGGGACGAGCAGGCCGTTCATGTCGAGCGGGCCTGCGGAGACGGCGGCGCTGAGGTCGCCGAGGTAGACCGAGCCGGCGTAGCCGTAGAGCAGGGCCGTGCCGAAGAGGAAGAAGGCCGAGCTGAAGGCGCCGAGGAGGAAGTACTTGAGCGAGGCCTCCTGCGAGAGGAGGCGGCGGCGCCGCGCCAGGCCCGAGAGGATGTAGAGCGGCAGCGAGAGCACCTCGAGGGCGACGAACATGCCGAGCAGGTCGTTCGTCGTCGGGAAGAGCATCATGCCGAAGATCGCGAACAGCGTCAGCGGGAAGACCTCGGAGGTGAGGGCCCCGGCCCGGGTGGCGGCCGTCTCGAGCGGCGAGCCCGGGGTGGAGGCACCGCTCGGGGTGAAGGCGTCGGGCCCCTGGCCGCCGAAGCGCTCGGCCATCGTCAGGATGCCGAGGATGCCCATGAGCGCGATGGTCCCCTGCATGAACAGGGCCGGTCCGTCGATGGCGAGGGCGAAGAGACGGCGGTTGGTCGTGCCGTCCGACAGGCCCATCGTCAGCCCCTGGTGGCCGGCGGCGACGATGACGGCGACGAAGGCGCCGAGCAGCGCCACGACGGACAGGCCGACCTGGATGCGCTGGCGGAGCTCGCGCGGGGCGAACGCCTCGACGAGCACCCCGACGAGCGCGGCACCGAAGACGACGAGCAGCGGGAGGATGGCCAGGTAGTCGATCTGCGACTGCTGGAAGGTCACCTCGTGCTCCCTTCAGCCGCGTTGCCGGCGGCGGGGGTGTTCTGGACGTGCGACATCGACTTGTCGACGGCCGGGTTGATGGCGTTGAGCGCGAGGTTCGGGAAGAACCCGAGCACGAGGAACGCCGCGATGAGGGGGGCCGCGACGAGCTTCTCGCGGGTCGTCAGGTCGACGATGCGTCGGCCGGACGGCAGCTCGAAGCCGCGTACGCCGCCCGAGGACTTGCGCCAGGCGTCGTCGACGGTCACGCCGTCGGCGGCGAGCGACTCGGGCTTCGGGCCGGTCATGACCCGCTTGTACATGAGCAGCACGTAGAGCGCGGCGAGGATGATGCCGGCCGTCGCGATGACGGCGGCCGCCGGGCGGGTCGGGAAGCTGCCGACGAGGACGAGGAACTCCGACACGAAGGTCGACAGGCCCGGGAGCGACAGGGCCGACAGGCCGGCGACGAGGAAGATGCCCGCCAGCCCCGGGGTGACCCGCTGCCAGCCGCCGTAGTCGGGGATGCGCTTGCTGCCGCCGCGGCGCACGACCATGGCGGCGAAGAGGAACAGCGCGGCGGTCGAGAACCCGTGGTTGACCATGTAGAGCGTCGAGCCGGCTCCTCCGGTCGTCGTGAAGGCGAAGATGCCGAGCACGATGAAGCCGAAGTGGCTGACCGACGTGTAGGCGATGAGCCGCATCATGTCGGTCTGGCCGATGGCGAGCAGGGCTCCGTAGAGCACCGACACGACGGCGAGCACGACGACGACGGGCGTGGCCCAGTGGCTCGCCTCCGGGAAGAGCTGGAGGCAGAAGCGGATCATCCCGAAGGTGCCGACCTTGTCGAGGACGCCGACGAGCAGGGTGGCCGTCGCCGGGGAGGACTCCGTCGCGGCATCCGGAAGCCACGTGTGGAAGGGCACCATCGGCGCCTTGATGGCGAAGGCGATGAAGAAGCCGACGAACATGAGGCGCTCGGTCGTCGGGTCGATCGACAGGCCGGTGAGGCGCTCGACGAGGAATCCGTCGGTGCCGCCGGGGCCCTGGATGTAGAGGGCGATGACGGCGACGAGCATGACGAGCCCACCGGCGAGCGAGAAGAGGAGGAACTTCATCGCCGCGTACTGCCGACGGGCACCACCGAAGCGCCCGATGAGGAAGTACACCGGGATGAGCATGGCCTCGAAGAAGACGTAGAAGAGGAACACGTCGGTGGCGGCGAACACCCCGACCATGAACGTCTCGAGCAGCAGCAGGAGCGCGAAGTACGTCTTGACCCGACGCTCGTCGGCCGCGTCGTCCTCGGGCAGGTCACGCCACGCCGCGAGGAGGCAGATCGGCGTGAGCACGAGCGACATGAGGATGAGCACGAGCGCGATGCCGTCGACGCCCAGGGCGTAGCTGACCCCGAACTGCGGGATCCACGAGTACTGCTCCCCCAGCTGGAACTGGGCGCTCGAGCCGCGGTCGAACTGCAGCGCGGCCACGACGCCGACCACGAGGGTCAGCAGGGAGACGCCGAGCGCGAGCCGCTTGGCCATGAGGGCCGAGCCGGGGACGAAGGCGACCAGCAGCGACCCCACGAGGGGGATGACACCGAGGATGGTCAGCCACGGCACGCTGGACATGATGGTCGTCGAGGTCGTCATCAGGACATCACCCACAGGGCTCCGAGAATGGCGACGACACCGGCGAGCATCGTCAGGGCGTACGAGCGAGCGAAACCGTTCTGCAGCCGGCGCAGGCGCGACGACGTGCCCCCGACGAGGGCGGCGAGACCGCCGGCGGCGCCGTCGATCCCCTTGCCGTCGAGGAAGACGAGCGAACGGGTCAGGTGGATGCCGGGGCGCATGAGCAGCGCCTCGTTGACGGCGTCCTGGTAGAGGTCACGGCGGGCGACCTGCGTGGCGAGGCTGCCGGCGGGCTGCGCGACGGGGACGTCCTCGCGGACGTAGCGCAGGAAGGCCAGACCCGCCCCGGCGGCGACGAGCACGAGGGTGGCGACGGTGATGACCGGGATCGGCAGCACCGGGTGCACCCCCTCCGGCTCGGCGCCGGTGACCGGCTCGAGCCATGAGGTGAAGGCCCCGGTCGGGCCGAGCACGAGGCCGAGCAGGGCGGAGCCGACGGCCAGGACCATCATCGGGACGAGCATGAGCATGCCCGACTCGTGCGGGTGCTTGTTGTCGTCGGTCCAGCGGCGCTTGCCGTGGAAGGTCATGAAGAACAAGCGCGACATGTAGAAGGCGGTGACGCCGGCGGCCAGCATCGCGGTGAGGCCGAAGACCCACGGCCGCCAGCCCTCGCCGATGAACGCGGCCTCGATGATCTTGTCCTTGCTCCAGAAGCCGGACAGCAGCGGGAAGCCGATGATGGCGAGGTAGCCGAGGCCGAACGTGACCCACGTGATCTTCATGACCGCCGAGAGGCCGCCGAAGCGGCGCATGTCGACCTGGTCGTTCATGCCGTGCATGACCGAGCCGGCACCGAGGAACATGCCGGCCTTGAAGAAGCCGTGCGTCAGCAGGTGGAAGATCGCGAAGGCGGCACCGACCGGGCCGAGCCCGGCGGCGAGCATCATGTAGCCGATCTGGCTCATCGTCGACGCGGCGAGGGCCTTCTTCAGGTCGTCCTTGGCGCAGCCGACGATGGCACCGAAGACGAGGGTGATCGCACCGACGATGACGACGACGAGCTGCGCGTTCGGCGTGGCCGTGAAGATCGGGGCCGAGCGCACGACGAGGTAGACGCCCGCGGTGACCATGGTCGCGGCGTGGATGAGCGCCGACACGGGGGTCGGGCCGGCCATGGCGTCACCGAGCCAGCTCTGCAGCGGGAACTGCGCCGACTTGCCGCAGGCCCCGAGCAGGAGCATGAGGCCGATGGCGGTCATGAAGCCCTGGTTGACGCCGTTGACAGCCTCCGCCCCGGCGAAGACGGTCGTGAAGTCGACCCCGCCGAACTGGAAGAACATGATGAACAGGGCGATCGACAGCCCGAGGTCACCGACGCGGTTCGCGACGAACGCCTTGTTCGCGGCGCTCGCGTAGGCCGGGTTCCAGTTCCAGAACCCGATGAGCAGGTAGCTCGCGAGGCCGACGCCCTCCCAGCCGACGTAGAGCAGCAGGTAGCTGTCCGCCAGGACGAGCAGGAGCATCGCCGCGACGAAGAGGTTGAGGTAGGCGAAGAAGCGTCGCTTGTCGGGGTCGTGCTCCATGTACCCGAGCGAGTACACGTGGATGAGCGAGCCGACGAAGGTGATGAGCAGCACGAAGACGAGCGAGAGCTGGTCGACGAGCAGGCCCGCGCTCAGCTTGAAGGTGCCGGCGGTGACCCAGTCGAAGAGCTGCACGTGCTGGGCCCGCTGCTCGCCGTCGCGCCCGAGCATGGCGAGGAAGACGACGGCGCCGACGACGAAGGCGCCCCACGACAGGGCGGTGGCGAGCACGGGGCCGAAGCGGTCGGTGCGCCGGCCGCCGAGCAGCAGCACGGCGGCGCCGACGAGCGGCAGCACCACGAGCAGCCACGCGAGCGAGGTGGCGCCGGTCGCGGCGGCCACCTCACCGTCGGCCGCGGCCCGGGCGGCGTGGGCGGCGTGCGCACCGACGCTGCTCGGCGCGGTCGCGAGCGTCTGGACGAGTGATGTCATGGAAGGCCTGTGCTCCTTACAGCTTCAGCAGGTTGGCGTCGTCGACCGAGGCCGACCTGCGGGCACGGAAGATGGCCATGATGATCGCGAGCCCGACGACGACCTCGGCGGCGGCCACGACCATGACGAAGAGGGCCATGACCTGGCCGTCGAGCTGGCCGTACATGCGCGAGAAGGTGACGAGGGCGAGGTTCGTGCCGTTGAGCATGAGCTCGACGCCCATGAAGACGATGATCGCGTTGCGTCGCAGCAGCACCGTGGCGGCGCCGACGGCGAACAGCAGCACCGAGAGGTAGACGTAGTTCATCGGGCTCATCGCTCGCTCCCCTCCTCGATCTCGCGGTCAAGGTGACGCTCGACGTCGCGGTAGCCGTCGGCCGTCGCGACCTGGTCACGGGCCACGAGCACGCGCGAGACCGACAGGTCGCTCGGCGTGCCGTCGGGCAGCAGGGCCGGGGTGTCGACCGCGTTGTGGCGCGCGTAGACACCGGGCGCGGGCAGGCCGGCGACGTTGGCGTTCTCGCGCACGCGGCGGGCGGCCCACTGTGCTTGCGTGACCTTCGGCGAGAGGCGCTCGCGGTGGGCGAGCACCATCGCGCCGAGGGCGGCGGTGATGAGCAGGGCCGAGGTGACCTCGAAGACCCACACGTACTGGCCGAAGATCAGCTCGGCCAGACCGGTGATGTTGCCCGTCTCGCGGTTGGTCGTCACGACCTTGTCGAGGCCCGTCTGCACGGTCGACTCGTCGAAGACGGCCGAGCCGATGGTCGAGAGCAGCACCCCGGCGAGGCCGAGGACGAGCACGAGCGAGGCCCAGCGCTGCCCCTTGATCGTCTCGACGATCGAGTCGCTGCTGTCGACGCCGACGAGCATGAGCACGAAGAGGAAGAGCATCATGACGGCGCCGGTGTAGACGAACACCTGCACGATGCCGAGGAAGTCGGCCTTCTGCATGATGTACATGACGCCGAGCAGCACCATGACGAGGGCCATGGCGAGGGCGGCGTGCACGGCCTTGCGGGCGAACAAGAGCCCCAGCGACGCGACGAACGCGAGCGGGGCCATGATCCAGAAGCCGACGGCTTCCGCGGTCGATGTCACGGGTTGGCCCCTTCCCTGGTCTCGGCGGCGGTCGGGTGCAGCGTGTGGCCCACGTCGTGCTGGCCCGGGACGCGCGCGCCGACGTTACCGGGTGCCTCGGCGTCACCGTCGGACGCCCCGCCGTCGTCGGGGTCACCGGCGCTGTCGCGCGCGTCGACGTAGGCCTCCTGGGCCGTCGTCGCCCCGGAGACCTTGCCCTGGTAGTAGTCGCGCTCCTCCATGCCGTCGGCCATGGGGAACGGCGGGGGCAGCATGCCGCCCTGCAGCGGCGCGAGCAGCTGGTCCTTGGTGAAGATGAGCTTGCTGCGGTCGTTGTCGGCCAGCTCGTAGAAGTTCGTCATCGTCAGGGCGCGCGTCGGGCAGGCCTCGATGCACAGCCCGCAGAAGATGCAGCGCAGGTAGTTGATCTGGTAGACGCGGCCGTAGCGCTCACCGGGGCTGAAGCGCCCCGCGCCACCCGGCGAGTCGTCGTTGTCGGCGCCCTCGACGAGGATCGCGTCGGCCGGGCAGGCCCACGCGCACAGCTCGCAGCCGACGCACTTCTCGAGCCCGTCCGGATGCCGGTTCAGCTGGTGGCGTCCGTGGAAGCGCGGCGCCGTGGGGCGCGGCTTCTCGGGGTACTCCTCGGTGGCGACCTTGCGGAACATCGTCGAGAACGAGACGCCGAACCCGGCGACCGCGTCGAAGAGCCCGGGCGTCCGGTCCGACGCCCTGCCGTCACCGCTGCTGCCGCGCTGGACGTCCTTGCCGGGCCTGCCGGCGGTGTCGTCAGCCATGGTCATCCTCCTTGACGACGGTGGTGCCACCGCCGGTCGAACGGGTGGTCGGGCGGGAGCCGCCCGAGCCGGAGCCGGACAGCACCGGCTCTCGGTCGTCGCCGGTGCCGGAGCCGATCATCGGGCCGGGCTCGACGAGGCGCTGGCCGGGCAGCGGCGGGACCGGGTAGCCGCCCGCGAACGGGTCGACCTCCTCCGGCGGGGGCTCCTCGGCGGCGGCGAGCCTGGCCGCGCGGCGGTCGTCCCAGATCCACGCGGCCGCGAGGGCGATGACGGCCACGACGCCGACGATGGTGAGGGTGGCGAGGCTGAGGTCGCGGCCGGCCACGGTGATCGTCGTGCTGCCGAGGAAGCCGAGCTGGGCGCCGCGGATGAAGGCGACGGCCACGACCCAGGCGAGCGTGATCGGGATGAGGAACTTCCAGCCGAAGCGCATGAACTGGTCGTAGCGCACGCGCGGCAGCGACCCGCGCAGCCACACGAAGACGAAGATGAAGCTCCACATCTTGAGCGTGAACCAGATCAGGCCCCACCAGCCGCCGTCGAACATGTTGTCGTTGATGAGCGACACGATCGGGGGCGCCGCCGGACCGCCGAGGAACATCGTCGTGGCCAGCGCCGAGACGGTGAACATGTTGACGTACTCGCCGAGGAAGAACATGGCGAAGCGCATCGAGCTGTACTCGGTGTGGAAGCCACCGGTGAGCTCGCCCTCACCCTCGGCGAGGTCGAACGGCAGGCGGTTGGTCTCGCCGACCATGGTGATGACGTAGACGGCGAAGGAGAAGAAGGCCGGCAGGATGTACCAGAGCGAGCTCTGGGAGCTGACGATCTGCGAGGTCGACATCGAGCCGCTGTAGAGGAAGATCGCGACGAGCGAGAGGCCCATGGCGATCTCGTAGCTGATGACCTGCGCGGTCGAGCGCAGCCCGCCGAGCAGCGGGTAGGTCGAGCCCGAGCTCCAGCCGGCGAGCACGACGCCGTAGACGCCGACCGACGCCACGGCGAGCACGAGCAGCACGGCGACGGGGACGTCGGTGACCTGCAGCGGCGTCGTGTGGCCGAAGATCGTGACCGTCCCGCCGAGCGGGATGATCGAGAAGGCGACGAAGGCCATCGTGGCGGTGATGAGCGGCGCCAGCGTGTAGATGAACTTGTCGGCCTTGGCCGGGGTGATGTCCTCCTTGAGCATCGACTTCGCACCGTCGGCGAGCGTCTGCAGGAGGCCGAAGGGGCCGTTGCGGTTCGGGCCCGGTCGCTGCTGCATGCGTCCGATGACGCGGCGCTCGAACCAGATGACGAGCAGCGTCGAGACGAGCAGGTAGACGAAGACGACGACGGCCTTGAGCAGCGCGAGCCACCACGGGGTGTCGCTGAAGTCGGCCGTCGGGTTGTCGGCGGCGGGCAGGGCGGCGGGCACCGCCGCCGCCAGCGTGAGCAGGCTCATGCGGCCCCTCCCTTGGTGACGGTCACGTGGTGACCGGAGTCGGCGCCGAGGCCGGTGCGCACGGCGCACCCGCGGGCGTTCGTGGGCAGCCACACGACACCGTCGAGCATGCCCTCGGTGACGGCGACGGGCAGCGTGGCCGCGCCGCGGGGTCCGCTGACGGTGACGAGGTCGCCGTCGGCGACCGCGAGGGCGGATGCCGACGTGGCCGAGAGGCGTGCGACGGGCGCGGGGGCGGTGCCGGCGAGGAACGGCTCGCCGTCCTGCATGCGGCCGGCGTCGAGCAGCGTGGCCCAGGTGGCGAGGACGAACCGCCCCTCCCCCTCGCCGGTGGTCGCCGCCCGGACCGTGGCCTCGTCGATGGTCACGTGGTGCTCGCCCTCCCAGGCGCCGAGCGCCTCGAGCTGGGCGTGGATCTCGCGGCGCGTGCGCGTCTCGAGGAAGAAGCCCATCTCGGCGGCGAGCATGTCGAGCGCCCGGTGGTCGCTGACGGCGTTGCTGTCGAGCGCCTGCTCGAAGGTGCGCACGCGCCCCTCCCAGTCGACGAACGAGCCGCCCTTCTCGGCGTGGGCCGCGACGGGCAGCACGACGTCGGCCAGCTCGGTGACCGGCGACTCACGCAGCTCGAGCGAGACGACGAACGCCTGCTCGAGGGCCGTGCGGGCGTGCTCCGAGCCGATGTCGGCCGGGTCGACGCCACCGACGACGAGCGCGTCGATCTCGCCCCGCGGGACCGCGACGAGGATGCCCTCGGTGTCGCGGGCCGGGGTGTCGGGCAGGTGCTCGACCTCCCACACGCCGGCGACCTCACCGCGGGCGGCACGGTCGGCGACGGGACGGCCGCCGGGCAGCAGCGAGCCGAGCGCGCCGACCTCGAGGGCCCCGCGCTCCCCCGCCCGACGCGGCACCCACGCGAGGCGTGCCCCGGTCGAGGTCGCGAGCTCCGCCGCGGCGCGCAGGGCCCCGGGCGAGGTGGCGAGGCGCTCGCCGACGAGCACGACCGCACCCTGGCCGAGGGCCTCGCGAGCCAGCCGACCGGCATCCGACGAACCGAGGTCACGCAGCACGTCGGCCTCGTGCCCGGGGACGGCGGGCACGAGCCTGCCGCCCGTCTTCTCGAGGCCGCGGGTGGGCACGGCGCCCACGGAGAACACCTTGGTCTTGTTGTGACGCCACGCCTTGCGCAGGCGCAGGAACACGATCGGGCTCTCGTCCTCGGGCTCGAGGCCGACGAGCACGACGGCCGGCGCGTGCTCGAGGTCGGTGTACGTGACCGAGCCCCCATCGGGGCCGGTGCCGACGACGTGCTCGGCGAGGAAGTCGACCTCCTCGACCGAGTGCGGGCGCGAGCGGAAGTCGACGTCGTTCGTGCCGAGCACGACGCGGGCGAACTTGCCGTAGGCGTAGGCGTCCTCGCTCGACACGCGACCGCCGACGAGCACGCCGGCGCCGCGCGAGCGGGCGAGGCCGGCGGCGGCGAACTCGAGCGCCTCGGGCCAGCCGACGACGCGCAGCTCGCCACCCTTGGTGTCGCGCACCATCGGCAGGGTGATGCGGTCGGGCTGGGTGGCGTAGGTGAAGGCCCACCGGCCCTTGTCGCAGTTCCACTCCTCGTTGACCTCGGGGTCGAGGGCGGCGAGGCGACGCAGCACGACGCCGCGGCGGTGGTCGGTGCGGGTGGCGCAGCCGCTCGCACAGTGCTCGCACACCGACGGGGTCGACACGAGGTCGAACGGGCGCGAGCGGAAGCGGTAGGCCGCGCCGGTGAGCGCGCCGACCGGGCAGATCTGCACCGTGTTGCCCGAGAAGTAGCTCTCGAACGGCTTGTCCTCGTAGATGCCGATCTGCTGCAGCGCACCACGCTCGACGAGGGCGATGAAGGGGTCGCCGGCGATCTGGTCGCTGAACCGGGTGCAGCGGGCGCAGAGCACGCAGCGCTCACGGTCGAGCAGCACCTGCGAGCTGATGTTGACCGGCTTGGGGTAGGTGCGCTTGACGTCCTCGAAGCGCGACACCGACCGACCGCTGCTCATGGCCTGGTTCTGCAGGGGGCACTCGCCGCCCTTGTCGCAGACCGGGCAGTCGAGCGGGTGGTTGATGAGCAGCAGCTCCATGACGCCGTGCTGGGCCTTCTCGGCCACCTTCGAGGTCTGCTGCGTGTTGACGACCATGCCGGGGCTGACCGCCATCGTGCACGAGGCCTGCGGCTTCGGCATGGGACGCACGTTGCCCTCGCGGTCGGGCATGGCGACGTCGACGAGGCACTGGCGGCACGCGCCGACCGGGTCGAGCAGCGGGTGGTCGCAGAAGCGCGGGATCTCGATCCCGACGGTCTCGGCGGCGCGGATGACGAGCGTGCCCTTGGGCACGCTCACCTCGACGCCGTCGATCGTCAGCGTGACGTCGTCGGCCTTCTTCGGCGGCGTGGCGTCGCCACCCGAGTCGACGGCGTTGCCGCCGGCGCTGGGTGAGGTGGTCACGGTCATGCGGTCACCATCCCGGTGGGTTCCTTGGGGCCGGTGCCCGGGGCGGATGCCGGGTCGCTCGTCGCGAACAGCACCGACCTCTCGGGCGGGAAGAGGACGTGGGCCGGGGTGTGCATGCCGGCCTCGAACTCCTCGCGGAAGTACTGCACCGCGGACGTGATCGGGCTCGTCGCGGCGTCACCCAGGGCGCAGAAGCTGCGGCCGAGGATGTTGTCGCAGATGTCGACGAGCTTGTCGATGTCGTCCTGCGTGCCCTCGCCGTTCTCGATGCGGTTCATGATCTGGCGCAGCCACCACGTGCCCTCGCGGCACGGGGTGCACTTGCCGCACGACTCGTGGGCGTAGAAGTCGGTCCAGCGGGCGACGGCGCGCACGACCGAGACGGTCTCGTCGAACACCTGCAGGGCGCGGGTGCCGAGCATCGAGCCCGCTGCGGCCACCGAGTCGAAGTCGAGGGGCACGTCGAGGTGCTCGTCGGTGAAGATCGGGGTCGAGCTGCCGCCCGGGGTCCAGAACTTGAGGCGGTGGCCCTGGCGCATGCCACCGGCGAGGTCGATGAGCTCGCGCATCGTGATGCCGAGCGGCGCCTCGAACTGGCCGGGGTTGGCGACGTGGCCCGACAGGCTGAAGATGCCGAAACCGGTCGACTTCTCGGTGCCCATGCCCTTGAACCAGTCGGAGCCCTCGAGGATGATCCCGGGCACCGAGGCGATGGACTCGACGTTGTTGACCGACGTCGGGCGGGCGTAGAGCCCGGCCGCGCCGGGGAACGGCGGCTTGAGGCGCGGCTGGCCGCGGCGGCCCTCGAGCGAGTCGAGCAGCGCCGTCTCCTCACCGCAGATGTACGCGCCGGCGCCGGCGTGCACGGTGATGTCGATCGTGACGCCCTTGCCGCCGACGTCCGTGCCGAGCAGCCCGGCCTCGCGGGCCTCCTCGACCGCCCGCAGCAGGCGGCGGTAGACGTGCAGCAGCTCGCCGCGCAGGTAGATGAAGGCGTGCTCGCAGCCGATGGCGTACGAGCTGATGGCGACGCCCTCGATGAGGGCGTGCGGGTTGGCCATCATGAGCGGGGTGTCCTTGCACGTCCCGGGCTCGGACTCGTCGGCGTTGACGACGAGGTAGCGCGGGCCGCCGTCGGGCGGGCTCATGAACGACCACTTCATGCCGGTCGGGAAGCCGGCGCCGCCGCGGCCGCGGATGCTGGAGTCCTTGACGGCGTCGATGATGGCCTGCGGCTCCATGGCGAGGGCCTTCTCGAGCGCCTCGTAGCCACGGTGGCGGCGGTAGGTCTCGAGGGTCCAGGAGCGAGGGTCGTCCCAGAACTTCGTCAGGATCGGGGTGAGTGTGTCGGTCATCGCGACTCGTCCTTCCCATCGGTGGCCGCCGTGCCGGTGCTGCCCGTCGTGCCCGTGCCCCCCGTCGAACCGGGGGTCCTGCCCTTGCTCTCCTCGGCCGCCGTGGGGCCGGCGTCCTCGGCACCCGCGGGCGAGCCGTCGGGCGAGGCCGCCGGGACGTCCTGGGCGCCGCTCGCGCCACCGGCGGTGCCGGCGTCCGCGTCGCGCTCCTCCGGGGCGTGGCTGCCGTCGGGGCGCTGGTCGCCGGGGGCGACCCAGCCGCGGTCGTGCGCGATGCGCAGCCCGAGCAGGGAGGCCGGCCCGGCGCCGACGCCCTCGTCGGCGCGGCCGTCGCTGAAGCCGGCGAGCACCCGAGACATCTGCTTGAAGCTGCAGACGCTGTCGGCGCCCCGCGTCGGCGTGACGGTCCGTCCGGCCCGCAGGTCGTCGACGAGCGCCACGGTGCTCTCAGGAGTCTGGTTGTCGAAGAACTCCCAGTTCGTCATGACGACGGGCGCGTAGTCGCAGGCGGCGTTGCACTCGACGCGCTCGAGCGTGATGCGACCGTCGTCGGTCGTCTCGTCGTGCCCGATGCCGAGGTGCTCGGAGACCCGGTCGAAGATCGCGTCGCCGCCCATGATGGCGCAGAGGGTGTTCGTGCAGACCCCGACGGTGTACTCACCGTTGGGGTGGCGCTTGTACTGCGTGTAGAACGTCGCGACGCCGCTGACCTCGGCCTCGGTGAGGTCGAGCACGTCGGCGCAGAAGCTCACGCCACGGCCGCTGACGTAGCCGTCGACCGACTGCACGAGGTGCAGCAACGGCAGCAGCGCGGAACGCTTCTGCGGGTAGCGCGCGACGACCTGGGCGGCGTCCTCGTGCAGCCTCGCCAGCACGTCGTCGGCGTAGGGCGCCTTCGACTCGGGGCTGACGTGCAGGAACCCGGAGGCCGCTGCGGTGTCGTGTCCGCTCAACGGTCCACTCCTCCCATGACGGGGTCGATCGAGGCGACGGCGACGATGACGTCGGCGATCTGGCCGCCCTCGCACATCGCGGCCACGGCCTGCAGGTTGTTGAAGCTCGGGTCGCGGAAGTGCGCGCGGTAGGGGCGCGTGCCGCCGTCGGAGACGAGGTGGCAGCCGAGCTCGCCCTTGGCCGACTCGACGGCCTGGTAGGCCTGGCCGGGCGGGACCCGGAAGCCCTCGGTCACGAGCTTGAAGTGGTGGATGAGCGACTCCATCGAGGTGCCCATGATCTCGCGGATGTGGTCGAGGCTGTTGCCGAGGCCGTCGCCGCCGAGGGCCAGCTGCGCCGGCCACGCGATCTTCTTGTCGGCGACCATGACCGGGCCCTCGCCCGCCTGCAGCCGCTCGGTGCACTGCTCGACGATCTTGAGCGACTCGTACATCTCGTCGATGCGGATGCGCAGGCGGCCGTAGGCGTCCTGGCTCGTGCGGGTGATGACGTCGAAGTCGTAGGTCTCGTAGCCGCAGTACGGGTCGACCTTGCGCAGGTCGTGCGGCAGCCCGGTCGAGCGCAGCACCGGGCCGGTGATGCCGAGGGCCATGCAGCCGGCGAGGTCGAGCACGCCGACGTCGACGGTGCGGCCCTTGAGGATGGGGTTCTCGTTGAGCAGCGCCTCGAGCTCACCGAGGCCGCGACGCAGCTCGGGCACCATCTCGCGCAGGGCGTCGATCGAGCCGGGCGGGAGGTCCTGGGCGACGCCACCGGGGCGGATGTACGCGTTGTTCATGCGCAGGCCGGTGATCATCTCGATGACGCGCAGCAACCGCTCGCGCTCGCGGAAGCCGACGGTCATGACCGTCGTCGCACCCATCTCCATGCCACCGGTGCCGAGGCAGATGAGGTGGCTGCTGATGCGGGTCATCTCCATCATGAGCACCCGGATGACGCTCGCGCGCTCGGGGATCTCGTCGGTGATGCCGAGCAGCTTCTCCATGGCGAGGCAGTAGGCCGTCTCCTGGAACATGGGCGTGAGGTAGTCCATGCGCGTGCAGAACGTGACGCCCTGCACCCAGGTGCGGTATTCCATGTTCTTCTCGATGCCGGTGTGCAGGTAGCCGATGCCCGCGCGGGCCTCGGTCACCGTCTCGCCGTCGAGCTCGAGGATGAGGCGGAGCACGCCGTGCGTCGACGGGTGCTGCGGACCCATGTTGACGACGATGCGCTCCTCGTGGAGGGCGCTCGCCTCGTCGACGAGGTCGTCCCAGTCGCCGCCGGTCGCGTTGAAGACGTGCGAGGTGTCGCTCACCGCGTCGTCGGCCAGCGAGCTGGCGTAGGGGTCGTGCTCGGCGCCCGTGGGCGTTCCGGTGCTGGTCTGGGTGCTCATCAGTTGTACGACCTCCGCTGGTCGGGCGGTGGGACCGTCGCGCCCTTGTACTCGACGTCGATGCCACCGAGGGGGTAGTCCTTGCGCTGCGGGTGACCCGGCCAGTCGTCGGGCATGAGGATGCGGGTCAGGGCCGGGTGTCCGTCGAACTCGATGCCGAACATGTCCCAGGTCTCGCGCTCGTGCCAGTCGTTGGCCGGGTAGGTCGACACGATCGACGGGATGTGACGGTCGTCGTCGGGGCAGCTGACCTCGACCCGGACCCGCTTGCCGCCGTTGGTGATCGACAGGAAGTGGTAGACGGCGTGCAGCTCCTCGCCGGTGCGCTCGGGGTAGTTGACCCCCGACACGCCGGTGCAGATCTCGAAGCGCAGCGCCGGGTCGTCGCGCAGGGCGCGGGCGACGGCCGGCAGGTGCTGACGGCGCACGTTGAGCGTCATCTCGCCACGGTCGACGACGACGCTCTCGACCGCCTCGGCGAACGAGGCGGTGCCGCCGACGAGCGCCCGCTCGAGGTCGTCGGCGAGGGCGTCGAAGTAGCTGCCGTAGGGGCGGCTGGCCGCGCCCGCGACGAGGACGGGGCGACGGATGCCGGCGTAGCCGGACGTGTCGCCGCCCTGGGTGGCGCCGAACATGCCCTGGCGCATCCCGACGACGCGCGGCTCGCTGCCGCTGCCCTCGCGGCGCAGGTCGACCTCGCCCGGCGTCAGGCCGGTCGTCTGGTCACCCGCGCTGCCGGCCTCGGGGCCGGACTTCTTCTCGGCGTCGCTCATGCGAGCAGACCCTTCATCTGGTGCGTCGGGGTCGCGCTCAACGCTGCCGCCTCGGCGGCCTCGGCCGCCTTCTTGCGGTTGACGCCGAGCGGCGTCGACTCGATCTGGTGGTGCAGCTCGATGATGGCGTTGAGCAGCATCTGCGGGCGGGGCGGGCAGCCCGGCAGGTAGATGTCGACCGGGATGATGTGGTCGACGCCCTGCACGATGGCGTAGTTGTTGAACATGCCACCCGAGCTGGCGCAGACACCCATCGAGATGACCCACTTGGGGTTGGGCATCTGGTCGTAGACCTGGCGCACGACGGGGGCCATCTTCTGGCTGACCCGGCCGGCGACGATCATGAGGTCGGCCTGGCGCGGGGTCGCGGCGAAGCGCTCCATGCCGAAGCGGGCGATGTCGTAGTCGGGGGTGCCGACGGCCATCATCTCGATGGCGCAGCAGGCCAGCCCGAAGGTCGCGGGCCAGATCGAGGCCTTGCGCATGTAGCCGGCCAGGCCCTCGACGGTCGAGAGCATGAAGCCTGCCGGCAGCTTCTCTTCGAGACCCATTTCTTCTCCTCGTTGGTGCGTGCTGCCCCGTCGGCGCCGGCGTGGTGGGCCGGTGCGGTCGGCGGGAAGTCGGTGGGGTGGACCGGAGCCGGTGGGCTCAGTCCCAGTCGAGACCGCCGCGCCGCCACACGTAGGCGTAGGCGACGAAGACGGTGAGGATGAACAGGACCATCTCGACGAGCGCGAACAGGCCCAGCTTGTTGAAGGCGACGGCGAACGGATAGAGGAAGATCGACTCGATGTCGAAGATGATGAAGAGCATCGCCGTCAGGTAGTACTTGATCGGCACGCGGCCGCCGCCGGCCGCCTGGGGCGTGGGCTGGATGCCGCACTCGTAGGCCTCGAGCTTGGCGCGGTTGTAGCGCTTCGGGCCGACGACGAGCGAGGTGCCCACCGAGCCCGCGGCGAAGACGAGCCCGAGGGCCGCCATGAACAAGATCGGGACGTAGGGCTCGTTCATCCTTCGTCACTTCCCTTCCGCTCCGGGCGCCTCCGCGGCGCTTTCATCCTATGGGCCACCACCGACGGCGTGCTGGGCGTCATGCGCTCGGCGCGATCCGTGTGACGGCGTTCATGAGCCGGTCGCCGGCGCCGCGACCCGCGGGGTCGGGCAGGTTGGCCATGATCTTGAGCAGGAACCGCATGAGCGTCGTGCGCGGCAGCCCGTAGCGGGTGGCGAGGCGCATGACGTCCGGGTTGCCGATGGCGTGGGCGAACCAGCGCCCGAGGGTGAAGTAGCCGCCGAGCTCGTGCTTCATGACGGCGGGGTAGCGCGCGAGCACCCGCTCGCGCCCGGCGTCGGTGGGGCGTGCCATCGCCTGGGCGACGAGCTCGGCCCCGAGGCGGGCGGCCTCGAGGGCGTAGTCGATGCCCTCGCCGTTGAACGGGTTGACCATGCCGCCGGCGTCGCCGACGAGCAGCAGACCGTCGGCGTAGAGTGGGGTGCGGTTGAAGCCCATCGGCAGCGCCGCGCCGCGGATCGGCCCGGCCGACTCGTCGTGCTCGAGCTGCCAGTCGGCGTCGATGTCGGCCACCCAGCGCCGCATGACGTCCTTGAAGTCCGTCTTCTGGAAGGCCGAGGTCGTGTCGAGCGTGCCGAGGCCGACGTTGGTGCGGCCGTCCTCGAGCGGGAAGAGCCAGCCGTACCCGGGCATGAGGATGCGGTTGCCGCGGTCGTCGCGGGTCCACAGCTCGAGGTGGCTCTCGAGGTAGTCGTCGCGGCGCGGCGTGCGGTAGTAGGCCCGCACCGCCACCCCCATGACGCGGTCGTCACGACGCGGGCGGCCGACGCTCGTGGCCAGGCGCGAGGAGACCCCGTCGCTCGCGATGACGACCGGCGCGCGGTAGGTGACGGTCTCGCCCGTGGCCCGCCCCGCGTCGTCGAGACGCTTGGCCGTGACGCCGGTGACCCGGCCCGAGCCGTCGCGCACCGGCGCGGTGACGCTCGTGCGTTCGTGCAGCAGGGCGCCCCGCGACTCGGCGTGGCGCGCGAGGGCCTCGTCGAGCTGGGCGCGGGTGCGCACCATGCCGTAGCCCGGGAAGGCCGGGCTCTCGGGCCAGTCGAGCTGCAGCGTGTGGCCGCCGCCCTTGATGCGCAGCCCCTTGGTGCGCTGCCACCCCGTCGTGTCGACGCCGAGGGAGATGAGCTCCTTGGTCGCGCGCGGGGTCAGGCCGTCGCCGCAGATCTTGTCGCGGGGGAACGCCGCCTTCTCGACCATGACCACGTCGAGCCCGTGGTCGGCGAGGTAGGCCGCCGTGGCCGCCCCACCCGGACCGGCCCCGACGACCACGACGTCGGCGCGGTGCGCATCCGTCCCGATGGTCTCGGCGCTCGACATGGTCGTGCTCCCTGCTGCTCTGCGATGGGACCCGTCGCGCGTGGCGGGACGGGAGGTGCCGGGTCCGTGCGCGCCTGCTTGTGAACCGCTTCACGAACTCTGTGACGAGTGTATTCCCGGGTTTTCCGGCTTGTCAGATAAGGCGGACCTAACCCGAGGGTGCCGAGCGGCCCGCACGGACCGCCGGGACCGTGCGGACCGGCATCCGGTGGCTCAGCGGCGCGTGGCCGTGTGCAGCGCGACGATGCCGCCCGTGAGGTTGGTCCAGCCCACCTGCGACCACCCGGCGCGCTGCAGGATGCCGGCCAGCTCGCCCTGCGGCGGCCACGCGCGGATCGACTCGGCGAGGTACACGTACGACTCGGGGTTGCTCGAGGTGCGTCGCGCCACGGGGGGCAGCGCGCGCATGAGGTAGTTCGTGTAGACGGTACGGAAGAGCTTGTTCACCGGCTGGCTGAACTCGCAGACGACGAGCCGGCCCCCGGGGCGGGTGACACGCACGAACTCGCGCAGCGCGGACTCGGGGTCGCTGACGTTGCGCAGCCCGAAGCTCATCGTCACGACGTCGAAGCTCTCGTCGGCGAAGGGCAGGGCCATCGCGTCGGCGGCGGCGAAGGCCATGTCGGGGCGGCGGCGACGCCCGACGCGCAGCATGCCCAGCGAGAAGTCGGCGGCCACGACGTCGATCTCGGCGTCGGCCCAGGGCTCGCTCGAGGTCCCGGTGCCGGCCGCGATGTCGAGCACCCGCTCCCCCGGGCGCGCCGCGACCGCCGTGACGACGGCGCGGCGCCAGAGCCGGTCCTGCCCGAGCGAGAGCACGTCGTTGGTGACGTCGTAGCGGTCGGCGACGGTGTCGAACATCGACGCGACGTCGACCGGCTTCTTGTCCAGCTGCGCTCGGGTCATGACGGCATCCTCGCACTGCGGCCGCATCCCGCAGCGCGAGGACGTCGGTGGGGTCGGGTGCCGTCAGGGGGTGGGGCGCTGCGGGATGCGCCGCTGCACGAGCGGCGGCGCGCTGTAGGCGAGGTCGGCCTGCAGGGCCCGGTAGGCGGGCTTGGGCTGGTACCCGGTGTCGTAGATCGCGGCGAGCGCCTCCCGGCCGGGGCCGCTGCCGAAGTCCCACGTGTTGGTCCAGCTGTGGTTGTCGTCGAAGCCCCACACCGTGTACGAGATGCAGTGCCGGCTGGTGAGGCAGCCGGTGAGCAGCGCGCTGTAGTCGAACGCCTGGGCCTGCAGCAGCGGGTTGAGGGCGTCGGACGTGGCCTCGGCGGGCAGCAGGTTGCGCACGTCGACCTCGGTGAGGGCGGTGGCGACCCCGAGGCCGGCGAACCGCTCGAGGGTGTCGGCGATCTGGAACGCGGAGTAGTTGCCGTACCGCGTCGACAGGTGCGCCTGGCTGCCGACGCCGTCGATCGGCACGCCGTTCTCGCGCAGCCGCTTGACCATGCGGTAGACGAAGGCCGTCTTGTCGAGCGGCCCGCCGTCACCGAAGGCGTCGATGTTGTAGTCGTTGTAGAACAGCAGCGCCTTCGGGTCGGCCTCCCGCGCCCACCGGAAGGCGTCGGCCACGTAGCCGGGCCCGAGCTGCTCGGCCCAGAAGCCCTTGTAGCCGATGCGGCCGTCGACGGCGTCGTAGGAGTCGGTCACCGCCTCGTTGACGACGTCCCACTGCCAGACGCGTCCCTTGAAGTGGCGCACGGTGTCCTGGACGTGCTTCTTGAGGATGCCGCGCAGCTCGGCCCGGTCGATGGCGCCGGAGGCGACGCCCTCGGTGAGCCACGCCGGCAGCTGGTTGTTCCAGACGAGGACGTGGCCGCGCACCTTCTGGTCGTTGCGCTCGGCGAAGGCCATGAAGCGCTCGGCGGCCGACCAGTCGTAGGTGCCGCGCACGGGCTCGGTCACCTCCCACTTCATCGCGTTCTCGGCCGTGACGCTGGTGAACTCCGTCGACGCGATCGACCGGTAGCGCGGGTCGGTCAGGGCCGCAGGGTCGACCGCCGTGCCGATGGCGAGGTCATGGCGGGCGGCGAGGTCGCCGAGCGTGCGGCCCTGCGGCGTGCGGTCCTCGTGCACCGGTGCGGCCGACGCGGGCCCGGCCGGGCCCGCGGTGACGGTCACGGTGGCGGTCACGGCGGTGAGGGCGAGGCCCGCGAGCGTCGCGGCCAGGGCGCGGCCACGGCGACGGGGGTGGGTCGTGGTCCTGGTGCTGGTGGTGGTGCGGGTCGTGCGGCTGGCTCCGGGTGTGGAGGTACGGCTCACGGGTGCTCCCTTGCACGGTGGCTGTCGTCGTCGACATCGTTGTCGATAACGTTTTCTAGAGTGACGGCGACGGTACGTGGTGACGCGCACCACGGCAAGAGGTCCGGGGCGGCCGGCCGGCCCGCGGCCTAAGGTGGAACCGATGTCCATGCAGCCCGCCTCCCGCGCGACACCGGTGAGCGTCGTCGTGCGCACGGCGGCCCTCGACGACGCCGGCTCGCTGCTCGAGCACCTGCCCGCCGACGTCCCCCACGACGAGCTCGTGTCGTGGGTGCGCCGCGGCGACGGCCTCGTCGGCTGGGGCGAGGCCCTCGTGCTCGAGACGTCCGGCCCGTCCCGCTTCGCGGAGGCCGAGGCCTGGTGGGACCGGGTGCGTGTGGGCGCCGCTGTGCGCAACGAGGTGGGCGTCCCCGGCAGCGGCCTCGTCTGCTTCGGCTCCTTCCCCTTCTCCGACGACTCGAACGAGCCCGCGCGGCTCGTCGTGCCCTCGACCGTCGTCGGTCGCCGCGAGGGTCGCTCGTGGGTGACGCGCACGACCCTCGAGCCGCAGCTCTCCCCCCTCGGCCTGCCCGAGCCGTCGCCGCCGCCCGACGCCCCGACCGACCTCGCCTTCGCCGACGGCGACGTCTCCCCGTCCGACTACGCGCACGCCGTCGCCGAGGCGGTCGCGCGCATCGCCGCGGGTGAGATCGACAAGGTCGTCCTGGCACGCGACCTCGTGGCCACGTCGTCGACGCCGATCGACCCCCGGTGGCTGCTGCGCCGGCTGGCGGAGAGCTACGAGAACACGTGGGTCTTCGCCGTGGCCGGGCTCGTCGGCGCGACCCCCGAGCTGCTCGTGCGTCGCGACAAGGGGCTCATCACGTCGCGGGTGCTCGCCGGCACGATCCGCCGCACCGGCGACGACGAGGCCGACCTCGCGCTGGCGGGCTCGCTCGCCCGGTCGTCGAAGGACCTCGAGGAGCACGAGTACGCGGTGCGGTCGGTGGCCGACGCGCTGGCCCCGCACAGCTCGTCGATGAACGTGCCGGAGTCGCCCTTCGTGCTCCACCTGCCTAACGTCATGCACCTCGCCACCGACGTCGCCGCGGTGAGCGCCGACGACGCCTCCTCCCTCGCCCTCGCCGCCTCGCTGCACCCGTCCGCCGCGGTCGGTGGCACGCCGACCGCGGCGGCGGTGCGGCTCATCGGCGAGCTCGAGCACATGGACCGCGGTCGCTACGCCGGCCCCGTCGGCTGGATGGACGGCAACGGCGACGGCGCCTGGGGCATCGCCCTGCGCAGCGGCGCCATCGACCGTGACGACCCCCGGCAGATCCGGCTCTACGCCGGCTGCGGCATCGTCGCCGGGTCCGACCCCGAGTCGGAGGTCGCCGAGTCGACCGCCAAGCTCATCCCGATGCGCGACGCCCTCGCGCCCGACCACCACGCGTGAGGTGGCCGTGAACGACGAGGCGGATGCCGGTGGGCCGCGTCCGGCGTTCGCGCTCGCCCTCGCGCTGGTGCAGCGGCTCTGGGCGGGCGGGGTCCGCGACGTCGTGCTCGCCCCGGGCTCGCGGTCGGCGCCGCTCGCGCTCGTGCTCGACGCCGCCGACCGCGCCGGTGACCTGCGCCTGCACGTGCGGGTCGACGAGCGGTCGGCCGGCTTCCTCGCCCTCGGTCTCAGCGTCGGCTCGCACGCACCGGTCGCCGTCGTCACGACGTCGGGCACCGCGGTCGGCAACCTCCTGCCCGCCGTCATGGAGGCCTCGCACAGCGGCCGGCGGGTCGTCGTCGTCAGCGCCGACCGGCCCGCGCGGCTGCGGGGAACCGGAGCGAACCAGACGACCCTGCAGGCCGGCCTATACGGCGTCTTCGCCCCGTGCCACGACCTCGAGCCGGGCACGGACGACGACGAGCTCGACGCCGCCGTCGACGCCGCCCTCGCCCGACGCGGGCCGTCGCAGCTCAACGTGCAGCTCGACGGGCCGCTCGTGCCGCAGGACGACGACCCCGCGACGTGGTGGGCGCGCCCGACCCGGCTGCCCGGCATCCGCTCGGCCGAGGCCGGCGTTGACGAGGACGGTGGGGGCTCATCGCAAGAGACCGTCACCCTCCCCCGCGGCCCGCGGACGGTCGTCGTGGCCGGCGACGACGCCGGCCCGGCGGCGCGGCTGCTCGCCGAGGCTGCGGGCTGGCCGTTGCTGGCCGAGCCGACGTCGGGGGCGCGCATCGGCGAGCACGCCGTGCGCACCTACCGGCTGCTGCTCGGCACCGCGCTGCGCGAGCGCGTCGAGCGGGTGGTGGTCGTCGGGCACCCGACGCTCTCCCGGCCGGTGACCTCGCTCATCAGCGACGGAAGCCTCGAGGTGCTCGCCGTGCGCGGGCCCGCCGGCACGGCCACCGACCCGGGGCGGGTGGCGAGGGTGCTCGACGCGGTGCCCACGGTCGCGCCGTCCTCGGGCGAGCACGACGCGTCAGACCGGGCGTGGCTGGAGGCGTGGCGCACCGCCGACCGCGCGCTGTCGCAGGCGGTCGACGACCACGTCGCGGGCGAGCCGGCCGGTGAGCTCTCACCGCTGTCGGTGGCGGCGGCGGTGGGCCGGGCGGTGACGGCGGGCGCGACCTTCGTCGTCGGCTCGTCGAACCCGGTGCGCGACCTCGACGTGATGGCTCAGCCGTGGCCGCCGCACGAACGACGGCTCGTCGTCGGCAACCGCGGGCTTGCCGGCATCGACGGCCTCGTCTCCACGGCGGTCGGGGTGGCACTCGGCCGCGAGCACGCCTCCAGGACGGTCGCGTTCGTCGGCGACCTCACCTTCCTGCACGACACCAACGGCCTGCTCGTCGGGCAGGGCCAGCGGCGCCCGCTGCTGACGATCGTCGTGCTCAGCGACGACGGCGGCGCGATCTTCAGCACCCTCGAGCAGGGCGACCAGCGGTTCGCGGACTCCTTCGAGCGGGTGTTCGCCACGCCCCACGGCACCGATCTCGGGGCGCTGTGCGCGGCCCACCACGTGTCGCACGAGCGGGTGCACGACCTCCCCCGGCTGGAGTCTGCGCTCGCCGAGCAGCCGAGCGGCATCCGGGTGCTCGAGGTGGTCGTGTCGCGGGCCGGGCGTCGCAGCGAGGCCCGCCGGCTGGTCGACCTCGCCCGCCGGCTCGACCTCGCCTGAGACGTCAGGGCGGTGGCCACTGCGACGGGGTGCCGCCCTCGGTGCGCAGGGCCTCGGTGACGAGGGCGGCGTTGTCGTGGGCCTCGCGACCGGTGGGCAGCAGAAGGGTGTCCTCGAGCCCGATGCGGACGTCGTGACCCGCGGCCTGCGCCCAGCGCAGCACGGGCCAGGCCCAGTGCCTCTCACCGTGGACGACGAGTGGGGCGGTGCGCATGCCGAGGGCGGCGAGGACGCGGTCGGCCGCCCACCGCCCGTCGGAGCCGGGACTGACGCCGGGCATGAGCTCGACGAGCACGCGCTCGACCTCGAACGGCCAGTTGGTGGCGACGAAACGGGAGGCGGCGTACGGGGTCCAGATGCCCGCCTCGACGCCGATCCCACTGTCGCGCAACGCTTCCGCGACCTCGGCCGCGCCCTCCTCGTGCCAGTTGACGCTGGCGCAATCGGGCCCGCCCTTGTCGGCCGTCGGCCACTCCGCGATGTGCGCCGCCTTGGCCCGGGCGTTCTCGACGATGCCGTCGCGCGTGGAGACGCTGATGCGCACGTCGGGCAGCCGTCGGCGGATGGCGAGGCACGCTGAGACGATGTGCCGGGTGTCGAGTGTCTCGGCGCCCCAGTCGTCGCGCGGGTGGACGTGCACCATGAAGGCGCCGGCCTCGACCGCCCCGGCCGCCGCGGCGGCGAGCTCGGCCGGGTTGACGGGCACGCGCGGGTGCTCGCCCTTGGTGCGGGAGCCGTTGAGGCAGGCCTTGATCATGGCCGGGACGCGAGCCGCGACAGGGCGAGCGGGAGGCAGCGGGCGAGGCGCTCGCGCCACCACTGGTCTCGGTCGGCGGGGGCAGCGGCCCGGCTGAGCAGGTCGGGGTCGGGCGTGACGCGTCCGGGGTGCAGCAGACCGCGGACGGGCACGACCGGCGGGTCGACGACGTCGTGCTCGAGCAGGCCGACGGTGCCGAGGCCGCAGGCGAACGTCAGGTCGGGCAGGGCGGCGGCGAGGGCGACCCCGGCGGAGATGCCCACACCGGTGTCGAGGGCGGAGGAGACGACGGCCGGCAGCCCGCACGCGTCGATGATCTCGAGTGCGGGACCGACGCCACCCAGCGGCGCCACCTTGACGACGACGACGTCGGCCGCCTCGAGCCGGGCCACCCGGAGGGGGTCGTCGGCCTTGCGGATCGACTCGTCGGCGGCGACGCGCACGTCGATGCCGTTGCGGGCCAGCGTCTTTCGCAGCTGGGCCAGCTCGTCGACGGTGCGGCACGGCTGCTCGGCGTACTCGAGGCCATACCGGGACAGCCGGGCGAGGGCGTCGACGGCGGTGTCGAGGTCCCAGTGACCGTTGGCGTCGACGCGGATGCCGGCCGACGAGCCCATCGCCTCGCGCACGGCGGCCACGCGGTCGACGTCGTCGTCGACGGACTGACCGGGCTCGGCCACCTTGACCTTGGCCGTGGTGCAGCCGTCGAACCGCGCGAGGACGGCCGGTACGGCATCCGGCGTGACGGCGGGGACGGTCGCGTTGACGGCCACCGCGTCACGTCGGGGCTCCGGCCACGACGACCACCCGGACTCCAGCGCCGCGGCCAGCCACCGGCTCGACTCCTCGTCGTCGTACTCGACGAACGGGGAGAACTCGCCCCACCCGTGAGGACCCTCGAGCAGCAGCGCCTCGCGGGTGGTGATGCCGCGGAAACGGGTGCGCATCGGGAGGCTGACGACGTGGGCGCCGGCCACGAGAGCCGAGGCGTCGGGGAGGCGGTCCGTGTCGACGGCGCCCATGCCGGCGAGCCGCTCAGCCCAGCCGGACGTCGCCGGGCGCGGCCAGCGCGCAGGCGATGCGCTCGGTGAAGACGGGGCGCATGTCGGGCAGGTCGTCGAGGTCGAACCACCCGGCGTCGGTGGCCTCGTCGTCGCCCGGGGTCGGGTCTCCCGACACCCACCGGCAGCGGAAGGTGTGGTCGAGGTACTGGGCGATATCGCCGTTCTGGTGAGTGACGACCGGTGTCGCCCGGACCCACACGAGCCGCTCGACCTCCGCGACGACGCTGGCCTCCTCGAGCACCTCGCGCACGGCGGCGACGTGGGGGTTCTCACCGGGGTCGACGATGCCGGTGACGGGCGTCCAGGCGCCGTCGTCGCTGCGGCGGATGAGCAGCACCTGCGTGCCCCGCTCGCCCTCGCGGAGCACGACCGCGGTGATGCCAGGCAGCCACAGGAGGTCGTGCCCGATGCGCTCACGCAGCTCGACGATGAACGGTGGGATGGGCACGTCTCGACCCTAACCCCGGTGCTCTACGGACGCGGCGATGAGCTGCTCGAGCCATCGTTCGAGGCCGCTCTCGGGTGCGGTCGTGGACCGGGTGGGGTCGACGGGCAGCGGCCACAGGAGGGTCGGGAACGGGTGTCCCGAGTCGCGGGGTCGCTTCGGGGGTGGCGGTGCGCCGGGCAGCAGGGGTGGTGCTTCGGAGTCGTAGGTGTGCCCGGTGCCGGTGGTGACCCGCACGGTGTGCCCGCCACGGCCACGACCTCGGCGGTTCGGGGGCAGTGTGGTGCTGGTGAGGTCGGGGTGTTCCTTGGTGAGGTTGCAGGCCACGCACAGTCCCTGGCCGTTGGCCGCGGTGGTGGGGCCGCCGTCGGCGTGGGGGGTGACGTGGTCGATGTGTCGGGCGGGGGCGTCGCACCACGGGGTGCGGCAGGTCGCGGCGTCTCTGGTCAGGACGAACCGGCGCAGTCCGTCGCTGAAGAGGCGTCGTCGGGAGTCCATGGCGACGAGCTCACCGGTGTCGGCCCGGACGAACAGGCGCCGGATCCAGACCCGACCGGCGCGGGACAGACCACCCCCACGATCCGAGACCTGCCCGCCGCCGGGGTCGTCCGGCTCTGTGGGTCGGAGGTAGTCCCGGGCCCAGCCGGCGGGGACGGTGCCGTAGCCGAGCAGCTGGGCGGGTGTGTCGGCGCCGTTGCCGGTGTTGAAGAGCGCGTCGAGGCCCATGACGAGCTGCACCTCGACGTCCACCCCGGCCCTGTCGGCCGGCTCCGGCGCCTCGGCGTCCGGGCCCTGGTCGGGGTCAGACTCACCCGCCGTGCCAGCCGTGCCAGCCGTGCCGGGCGTGCCAGAGCCGTCAGCCGCGGGAGCGGCGGCAGCCGCGCCAGCCGGCTCTGCGGCGGCGGCGCCGTCAGCGGCGGCCCCGTCGGTGGCGGGGCTGTCGTCGTCACTGGTGGTGCGGCCCAGAACCCGGTCGACGAGAGTGTCGGCCATGACCTGGCCCTTGCCCCGCTCGTCCCCCGCCGCCTTCGCGCTCGCGGCCGCCCCGGTCAGCGCCGCGTACGCCGCCACCGCCTCAGCGGCCGGCAGCAGCGCGGTCAGGTACGCCATGGTGTCCGGCGCCGACTTCATCGTGACCCGCCGCTCCGACTCGGCCTTCCGGGCCCGGCGCAGCACGCTCTCCGGGTCGAGGCGGTACGCGATTGCGCGGACGAGCCGGTTCAGCTCCCGGTCACCGAGCCCGCCGAGGCGGTCGCCGTACGTGTCGTGCAGCTCCTGGTCCAGCAGGCGCCGGTGCTCGGGCGAGAGGATCGCTGCCTCCTTCGTGATGGACAACGCCCGCCACTCGCTCAACACGCCGGCTTCGAGCAGGGCGAGCGTGTGCGGCATATCGTGCGTCAACGTGAGGGAGAAGCGGATGCCCTCGGCGCCCTTGAACGGCGACAGGCGCCGCGCCAACGCCACCTGCGCCGCGACGCCACCCTTCGCGATCGTGTTCCGCCGGGAGGACGAGGCGGGCCTGTCAGCATCCGCCGCACGGCCCGACCCCGCGGCGTCCGCGTCTGACGAGTCCGCCGCCGTTGCGGTCGCTCGCGGGTCGGGGTGCGCGCCGAACTCCAACGCCGCCGCCCACGAGGCCAGGTCCGCCTTCTCCCGCGCCGCCCGCCACCCGTCGAAGTCCCCCGCCCCGGAGGCCGCCTCCGCCTCCTCCCGCCACGCCAGCGACACCCGCTCCTGCGACGCCACGAACCCCGCCGTCACCCGCACCTGCGCCGCCCCCACCGCCGCCTTGACCCGCTCCAACGCCGACAGCACGTCGATGCGCTCCGCATCGCTTAGGCACGTCGAACCGATCGACGCGGCGGTCGCCTCGGCGCCACTCGCCGGCGATGCCGACGCTTGCTCGACGCGGGCGAGAACCGCGAGCAGGCCCTCGAGCCCCACCGCCGTCACCGCCTCATCACTATCGAACATGTGTTCTATTCTAGCCGACGGCAGCCCTCGGCGCCAGAGTCGTGCACAGGCCGATCCGCCCGTGTCGCAGGCAGATCCGGCCACGACCGACGAACCAGATCACGATGTCTCGACGACCTCAGACCGCGAGCGCTGGCTCGCGTACGCACCCCCGGACAGACGCCTGCGCCGCACCACCCCCTCCCCCTCGAGCACCAGCCGACCCACCGTCAGACGCGACCCGGCCAAGCACCACGAGCGGCCTCACTAGGCTTCCGGCGTGACCAGCGAGCGCGTGTCCGACCTGTTCGACCCCGACGAGTGGGAGCCCGTCGACGGCTTCGAGCTGACCGACGTCACCTACCACCGACGGCGCCCGGTCGCGGGCGGCCCCTCCACGGCATCCGGCGTCGTGCGGGTGGCGTTCGACCGTCCCGAGGTGCTCAACGCCTTCCGCCCGCACACCGTCGACGAGCTCTACCGCGTGCTCGACCACGCGCGCATGACGCCCGACGTCGGGGTCGTGCTGCTCACTGGCAACGGCCCCAGCGCCACGGACGGCAAGTGGTCGTTCTGCTCCGGCGGCGACCAGCGCATCCGCGGGCGTTCGGGCTACCAGTACGCCGAGGGCGAGACCGCCGACACCGTCGACTCGGCCCGCGTGCGCGCCCAGGGCGGCCGGCTGCACATCCTCGAGGTGCAGCGGCTCATCCGCACCATGCCGAAGATCTTGGTCGCCGTCGTGCCCGGCTGGGCCGCGGGTGGTGGCCACTCGTTGCACGTCGTCTGTGACCTCACGATCGCGAGCCGCGAGCACGCGCGCTTCAAGCAGACGGACGCCGACGTGGGCAGCTTCGACGCCGGCTACGGCAGCGCCTACCTCGCCAAGATGGTCGGGCAGAAGTTCGCCCGCGAGATCTTCTTCCTCGGCCGCACGTACTCCGCCGAGGACATGCACCGCATGGGCGCCGTCAACGTCGTCGCCGACCACGCCGACCTCGAGCGCGAGGCGCTGCAGGTCGCCACCGAGATCATGGGCAAGAGCCCGCAGGCGCAGCGCATGCTCAAGTTCGCCTTCAACCTCACCGACGACGGCCTCATGGGCCAGCAGGTCTTCGCGGGCGAGGCCACCCGCCTCGCCTACATGACCGACGAGGCGGTCGAGGGACGCGACCAGTTCCTCGAGAAGCGCGACCCCGACTGGTCGCCCTTCCCCTGGTACTTCTGAGACCCGCCCGGATGCCGGGCACCGCGGTCGCGCTGCCCGCGCCGCCGCGTCGTGGCGGGGTCGACGAGCCCGCCCTCAGAGCGAGTCGAGCAGCGAGGTCGTCGCGGCGACGACCTGGCGCTGGGCGTCGGCCCGGCTGACGGTCGGCGTGCCGTCGCCGGGCTGCTCGCCGTAGTCACCGAAGAAGGCGTGCACCCCACCCTCGACGGCCGTGTAGGTCGTCGAGGCGGGCAGGTCCGACCGGCTCGCCGCGATGTCGGCCGGGGTCGCGAGCCCGTCGCGGGTGCCCGACACAGACGCGACGCGAAGGCCGCTGTCAGCGAGCGACCCGAGGGGGTAGGACGCCCACAGCACGAGCCCCTTCGCCGTGCCGGTGTTCGCCCCGGCCCAGCTGCTCGCCGCGACGCCACCGAGGCTGTGGCCACCGACCGCCCAGGCGGTCACCTCGGGGTGCGCCGCCACGACGGCATCCGGCGCCCCGACGGCGAGGAAACCGATGTCGAACGGCTGCTTCACCACGACGACGAGCACCCCGTCGGCGGCCACGCGCTCGAGCAGCGGCACGTAGGCGCGCGGGTCGACGCGGGCGCCGGGCTGGAAGACGAGGCCGCGCGTCGCCTGCCCTGACGTCGGCTCCAGCGTGATCGTCGTCGCCGCGTCGGTGACCCGCACGCCGTCGCCTCCGCCCATCGCCGCGACGGCCGCGGGGTCCGCGCCGAAGGGCTTGAGGTAGGCGAACGAGCCGACGACGACGGGCACCGCGACGAGGGCCGCGGCGCGCCCGAGCAGGCGCAGCCACCGACCGTGCCGTGGGGCGCGGGGGCGCCGGGCGAGGCGCACGGCCCGCCCGAGCACCAGCAGGCCGACGACCGCGGCCACCGCGAGCGCCACGAGGTGGGCCGGGTGTCCGGCGAGCAGCACCGACCAGCTGAGCGCCGCGAAGAGCACGGCCGACACGACGAGCACCGCCCCCAGCACCGCGGACCACCCGACGGCGAAGCACGAGCCGGATGCCGGTGGGCCGGGCGGTGCTCCGGCCGCAGGTTCACCCATGGTCGCGAGCGTAGACCGCCGCACCGGTCGACGGAGTGGGCCGTCGACCGGTGCGTCCCGACCCCGGAGGGCCACCGTGAGAGGGCAAGATGACGGGGTGGGCCCGTACGACCGCTCCCCCACCCCGGAGGCCGCCGAGGCGCCCGGGGTGGCTGCGGCACCCGGTGCGCCCCACGCTCCCGACTCGGCCACGACGGCATCCGACGGCACGCGACCCCCGGGACGGCGGCGGCTGCGCAGCGCGGGCGGGCACCTGCACCGCGCCACCCGTGGCGGCGCCCGGCTGACCGCGCGCTCCGGCCGGTACGCGGCGGCGAAGTACCACGCCTACACGCACTCCGGCGGGGCCGGTGAGAGCGGGCTGGCCCGCCTCACCGAGCTGCAGGCCAGCCACTCGGCCGGCGACGCGGCGATGATGCTCGCCCTCGCCGGCACCCTCTTCTTCGACCCCCAGACCGCGCAGGCCCGCGGGCAGGTCGCGATCTTCCTGCTGCTGACGATGGTGCCGTTCACGCTCGTGGCGCCGCTCGTCGGGCCGCTGCTCGACCGCTTCGGCCACGGCCGCCGCTGGGCGATCGGCTCGACCCTGGCCGTGCGCGCGTTCCTCTGCTGGGTGCTGGGCGAGGCCATCAACAACGACAGCGCGTGGCTCTACCCGGCCGCCCTCGGCTGCCTCGTGGCGAGCAAGGCCTACACGATCACGCGGTCCGCCGCCGTGCCCCGGCTGCTGCCCGCCGGCACCACCCTCGTGCGGGCCAACTCCAAGGCGTCGATGGCCGGGGTCATCGGGGCGGTGGTGGGCGGCGCGATGGGCGGCGCAGCCCTGCTCGCCGGGCCCTCGTGGGCGCTGCGCGTGGCCTTCGTCGTCTTCGTCGTCGGCACCATCCAGGCCATCCGGCTGCCGGCCCGGGTCGACTCGGCCGCCGGCGAGCTCGACCCGGAGCAGACCGTCGCCATCCCCGTGCAGCCGACGGCCTTGCCCACCGACCCGCCCACCGACCCGCCTACCGACACACCCAGCGACACACCCACCACCGAGCCGGCCAGCACCGACGCGTCCGGCCTCGTCGGCCGACTGCGCCGCCGGGTGCGAGCCATCCCGTGGCCGGTCATGCACGCCCTCTGGTCGACCGGGGCCACCCGGCTGCTCACCGGCTTCGTCCTGCTCTTCATGGCCTTCCTCGCCAAGGAGCGCCCCATCGGCGACCTGCACGCCGGCGTCGTGCTCGCCGTCCTCGCCGTCGCCATCGGCGTCGGCAACGCGTCGGGCAGCGTGCTCGGCAACACCCTGAAGGACTTCCACCCCCACCTCGTCGCGCTCACCGCCGCCCTGGCGACCGTGGCCGCGAGCGTCGCCGCGGCGGTCTCCTACGGGCTGGTCACCGTCATCGTCGTCGGTCTCGTCCAGGGCGTGTCGGCCCAGCTGTCCAAGCTGTGCTTCGACTCCCTCGTCCAGCGCGAGGTGCCTGAGCGGGTGCGCACGTCGGTCTTCGCCTGGAGCGAGACCGTGCTGCAGGTGCTGTGGGTGGTCGGGGGGACGCTCGGCATCGTCCTGCCCCTCGACCCGCGCATCGGCTTCGGGGCGTGCGCCGTCGGGCTGCTCGGCTGCGTCGTCATGGCCCTGCGCCAGCGCCGCCTGGCCGGCCCGCGCACCGCTCCGCACCGCGCGACGGGCAGGATGGGGCGATGACCAGCGCCGTCCCGGAGCCCCTCGCCGTCCCGGCCGGCCCGGACGTGCTCGGGCTGCTGCCCCGCCTCGAGTCGGCCCTCTCGGGCGGGCGGCCGGTCATGCCGCACGCGCACGACGAGCCCGCTCCGGCCCTGCCCGACCCCGTGCTCCCGGGCGACCTGCCCGACGGTCTCGCCCTCGCCATCGGCACCTCCGGCTCGACGGGGCGTCCGAAGCGGGCGCTGCTCACCGCCGAGGCCCTGCGTCGCTCGGCGGACGCCACCCACGAGTCGCTCGGCGGCAGCGGCGCGTGGCTGCTCGCCATGCCCGCCCACCACATCGCGGGGCTGCAGGTGCTGCTGCGCTCGGTCGCGGCGGGCACCGTCCCGGCCGTGCTCGACCTGCGCCCGGGCTTCACGCCGGAGGCGTTCGTGGCCGCCGCCCGCGAGGTGCGCCCCTCCGCCGGCGCCGGTCGTCGCTACACCGCGCTCGTGCCGACCCAGCTCGGCCGCATCCTCGAGCACCCGGCCGCGACCGAGGCCCTGGCCGGCTTCGACGCCGTCCTCGTCGGTGGGGCCGCGACCGCCTCGTCCACCCTCGCGCGGGCCCGGCGGGCCGGCATCCCCCTGCGCCTCACGTACGGGATGAGCGAGACCGCGGGCGGGTGCGTCTACGACGGCTCGCCGCTGCCGGGCAGCCGCGTGCACATCGACAACGACCACCACGTCGTGCTCGGGGGTGACACGGTGGCGCACGGCTACCTCGGCGACCCCGAGCGCACCGCCGACAGCTTCTCGGTCGACCCCGACGGGGTGCGCTGGTTCCGCACCGACGACCTCGGCCACTTCGACGACGACGAGCGGCTCGTCATCGACGGCCGCGCCGACGACGTCATCAACAGCGGCGCCCTGAAGGTCACCCCGGGCGTCGTCGAGGACGCGATGCTGCGCCACCTCCCCGAGGTGCACGACGTCGTCGTCGTCGGCGTGCCCGACCCCGAGTGGGGCGAGATCGTCTGTGCCGCGGTCACGCTCGCCGACCCGGCCGCGACGGTCGACGAGGCCGGCCTGCGCGAGCGGCTGCGGGGCATCCTGCCGGATGCCGCCCTGCCGCGGCGGGTGCTCGTCGTGACCTCGATCCCGCAGCGCGGCCCGGGCAAGCCGGACCGGGCGGCGATCCGGCGGGCCGTGCTCGCCGACGGTTGACTCGGTGGCAAGATGAGACCACCCCTCGCCCCACCCGCCTGACCTGGACCGGGAGTCACCCTCGTGCTGCGTGTCGTGTTCATCGCCCTCGTGGTGTTCGCGACGATCTACGCCCTCGTCGACTGCCTGCAGACCGACCGCCGTCGCGTCGCCGTCATGCCGAAGGGCGTCTGGCTCATCGTGGCCCTCGTGCCGGTGCTCGGCCCGGCCGCATGGTTCTTCATCGGGCGATCGGGCACCCTGGGTGGCTGGGGCGGCCGGTCCGGCCCGTCGAACGGCCGGCCGTCGCCACCCGGGCCGCGCGGCCCCGACGACGACCCTGACTTCCTGCGCAAGCTCTGACCCCCTCCCACCTGCCTGACCCACGAGGACGAATGGCCACCCTGAACGAGTGGATCGAGGGCGCCCGCCCCCGGACCCTGCCCGCCGCCGTCTCCCCCGTCCTCATCGGCACCGGGGCCGCGTACCAGGCCGGTGACCTCGTCGTCGCCTACGCGGTGCTCGCCCTGGCCGTCTCCCTGCTGTTGCAGGTCGGGGTCAACTACGCCAACGACTACTCCGACGGCATCCGCGGCACCGACGAGGTGCGGGTCGGGCCGGTCCGCCTCGTCGGCCAGCGGCTGGCCGCGCCGCGCAGCGTCAAGATCGCGGCCTTCACCTGCTTCTTCTTCGCGGGGCTGCTGGGGCTCGCCCTCGTCGCCCTCGCCGGGGTGTGGCTCATGATCCCCATCGGGGCGGTGTGCATCGCGGCCGCGTGGTTCTACACCGGCGGCAGCCGGCCCTACGGCTACCTCGGCCTCGGCGAGGTCTTCGTCTTCGTCTTCTTCGGGCTTGTCGCGACCCTCGGGACGATGGCGACCATGACCCCGCTCACCGCCCTCGGCTGGTACGGCGCAGTCGGCGTCGGCGCCCTGTCGTCGGCCATCCTCGTCGCGAACAACCTGCGCGACATCCCCACCGACCGCGAGCACGGCAAGCGCACCCTCGCGGTCCGCCTCGGCGAGCGGGGCACCCGCGCCCTCTACGTCGGCCTGCTCGCCCTCGCCGCCGCCATGGTCGTGCTGTCGGCCCTCGTCACGCCGTGGGCCCTGCTGGCCCTGCTCGCACTGCCGCTCGCGCTGCGCCCGCTGCAGGCCGTCACGGGCGGTGCGACCGGCCGCGACCTCGTCCCGGCCCTGGCCGGCACCGGCGTCTTCCAGCTCGCCTGGTCGGTGCTGCTCGCGCTCGGCCTCTCGCTCGGCCGGTCCTGACTCCCCACCCCGGTCACACGCGGTCAGGTCAGGTCAGGTCGGGCGGGCCACGCGCTCGGCGCACGCCGTCGCGTCGTCACCGACCCCGAAGAGCAGGGACGACCGGCGCCGTCGCAGGAAGTGGACGCCGACGAAGTGCAGCCCCGGTGCGACGACGCTCTCACCGTCGACGTGCACCGGGAAGCCGTGCTCGTCGACGACGCCCGGGACCTGCACCCACTTCGCGTAGCGCGACCGGAAGCCGCACGCGACGACGACCGCGCCGAAACCGGTGAGGTCGAGGGAGTCCGGAGCGGCGGCCACGAGGACCGCCGTGTCCGAGGGCGGCTCGATGTCGGGGGCCGGAGCGCCCTCGACCGCGCAGACCCGGCGGACGAGGGAGGCGACGACGGCGTGCCCCTCGTCGGCCGTGGCCAGCGTCTCGCCGAGGTCCGTGGCGACGCGAGCGGTCAGCCCGTCGACGGCGAGCAGGTGACCCGCCAGCTCGACCCCGAGGGCGTGCAGCGTGCGGTAGTGCAGGTCGTGCCCGCCGCGTGACCCGGTCGCCTGCACGTTGGCCCGGTGCCGCGCCGCCGGCGGCACGTCGCCCGGCGTCTGCTCGTAGAAGCCCGCGGCGATGAGCCACTCGAAGAGGTCGCGCCCGCCGACGCGACGTGGGAACCACGGGGCCCGTCCGCAGGCCATGACGACCCGGCGGCCGGCGAGCACCAGCTCCTCGGCGATCTGGCAGGCGCTCTGCCCGCTGCCGACGACGAGCACGGCCCCCTCGGGCAGGGCCGCCGGGTTGCGGTAGCCGGCGACGTCGACCACCGCGACCGAAGGGGCGAGCCCGGCCAGGGCCGGCAGGCGCAGCGGCCGCTGGAAGGCCCCGGTCGCGACGACGACCTGGCGCGCCCGGACCGCACCGTCGTCGGTGTCGAGCCGGTAGCCACCCCGGGCTGGCGTCAGCCGCCGGACGGGTGTCCCGGTGCGCAGCTCGGCCGGGAGCCGGGCGGCGTAGTCGCGCAGGTGCTCGGTGACCGCCGTGCCGGACATGAAGCCGCCCGGGTCGTCGCCCGCGTAGGTGGCGCCGGGCAGGCGCACCGTGTGGTTGGGGCCGACGAGCGTGAAGCTGTCCCGCCGCTCGCTCCACGACCCACCCGGCTGCGCCGCCTCGAGCACGACGTGCTCGACCCCTCGGGCGCTCAGCTCGTGGCTCGTGGCCAGACCGGCCTGGCCGGCGCCCACGACGACGACATCGAGCTCGTCGACGCCCACCGCGGTGACCCGCCCGGCCCCGTCAGCGCTCTCGGCGGTCGGACTCGATCTCGGCGTCCTCGGCCAGCTCGTCCTCGCCCCGCATCAGCTGCTGCTTCTGCTGCAGCCGGCTCTCGTGCCGCTGCACGAGCTTGGCCGTCATCTCGTCGCGCATGTCGCGCAGCAGCACGTACGACGCCGCGGCCGAGGCGATCGCCGCCGCGCCGACGAGGATGACGGGGTTGTTGCGCAGGCCGATGAGCCAGAAGAGCATGGTGAAGCCGAAGAAGATGAGCAGGCGCATCAGGGAGTAGCGGACCACCGCGGCGTCACATCCCCGAGTAGTTGTGCATGCCCACGAACGTCGAGACGAGGTTGACGAGCGTGAAGTTGATGATGACGCACACGAAGCCGGCGAGGGCGATGTAGGTCGACTTGCGCAGGTCGACACCCGCCGTGGCCCGGCTGTGCATGTACGCGGCGTAGACGGTCCAGATGACGAAGGTCCAGACCTCCTTGGGGTCCCACTGCCAGTAGGCGCCCCACGCCTGCTTCGCCCAGATGGCGCCGGCGATGAGCGTGAAGGTCCAGAGGATGAAGCCGACCATGTTGAGGCTGTAGGCCGTCCGCTCGAGGGCAGCCGACGACGGCAGCGACTCGATGAAGTTCGGGCGGGCCGGCGGCTTCTGCTCGCGGCGACGGCGCACGAGGTAGAGCATCCCGACGGCGAAGGCGATGGTGAAGAAGGCGACGGCGAGGAAGGCGACCGACACGTGGATGCCGAGCCAGTACGACTTGAGCGCCGGCATGAGCTCGCCGGCCTCCGTGTAGAGCACGGCCAGCGACAGGCCCAGCACGAGCAGCACGGGCGTGACGATGAAGACGCCGAGCCACTCCCAGCGGTTGCGCTTCGCGAGCAGGCAGTACGCGGCGCCCACGGCGGCGGCCGCGGCCGTCGCGAACTCGAACATGTTGCCCCACGGCGGACGCGAGACGGCGACCCCGCGCATGACGACCGACGCGACGAGCAGCGCCGTGGCGAGGTACGTGAGCATCAGGGCGATGCTGCCGCGCTGCCGGCTGCGCAGGCTCTCCGCGGGCGCCGGCCCACCGGCATCCGTCGACGCGGGGTGCGACGTCGTGCCCGCGCGCCCGACCCCGTCGGACGACCCGTCTCCGGCCCCGACGAGCACGCGCTCGCGCACGTCGGCCGACTGGCGGACCGTCTCAGCGGAGGCCCCGGCCCGGGCCGTCGTCACCTGCGGCACCCGCGCGGCCAGGTGCCAGGTGAACCCCAGCATGGCGAGGGTGTAGACGATCATCGACGAGTAGAGCGCGGCGTTGGCGGCGGCAGCGAGGTTCACGATGGGTCTTTCCGATCTGCAAGGGAGTCGCGCAGCGCCGCGACGATCGCGGCGAGCCCGGCGTCGGAGTCCTTCGACAGGCCTCCGATGCTCACCACGGTAGCCGCTCGGGCGGGCAAGCCGTCGGGCCGGTGAGCGTCGTCACGCCCGCCGGGTCCGTCGGGTCCGCCGCTGCCGCCGGCCGCGGCCGTGGTGTCGAGGGGCCGCACGCGCACGAAGACCCGGCGGCGCTTGACGGTGAGCCCGAGGATGAGCCCGCCCGTCGCGAGGATGGCGCTGACGAGGCTGATCGGCGCACCGGGGTCGGTGCGCACGGACAGCCCCGCGAAGCGCTTGACGCTGTCGAAGGTGATGGAGCCGCGGCCCCCCGGCAGCTCGTAGCTCTGGCCGGGGCGCAGGCGCACGAGGACGGGGCTGCCGTCCTCCTTCGTCACCTGCGTCATCTCCTTCGTGTCGAGCGTGTACACGCTCTGGGGCGCGCCGCCGGGGAAGAGGGTGCCCTCCCAGACCGACAGCGCGAGCTCGGGGTTGCCGAGTCCGGGGAAGATCGAGGCCGGGCCGTTGGCGAAGGTCGGCTCCGCCGTCGGCAGGAAGAACCCGGTGATGCCGAGCTGCTTGGGCGCCTTGAGCGCGCTCACCTTGACGACGCCCACCGACCGGTAGTTGGCGTCCTGCGCGAGGAAGGGCGTCGCCTCGCGGTAGAGCACCTTGCCCGCGGCGTCCTTGACGGTGATGACCGGCGTGTAGCCGTTGCCGAGGAGGAAGACGTCGGCGCCGTCGACCGAGATCGGGTGGTTGACCGAGATGCTCCCCGCGGATGCCGGTGCGCCCGGTGAGGGGGCCAGCGACGTGTACGCCGTGAACTCCCGGGGCTGGCCGAAGCCGCGGCCCGGGGTGGCGTTGAACTCGACGTCGAGGCGGTCCAGACCGAGCACGAACGGGGGCAGGGTCTCCTGGTCGACCCAGGGGCCGGGCGAGAACGTGTTGTACGTGCCGGCCGACGAGGCGAACTTCTCGCCCTCCGGGAGGATGACGTCGCCCCGCCACCCGAGCAGGTGGCCGACGGCCATGCCGATGATGATGCCGGTGAGGGCGAGGTGGAAGACGAGGTTGCCCGTCTCGCGCAGGTAGCCGGACTCGCCGCTGAGCGTCGTCGCGTCGTGCGAGTGCAGCCGGAACCGCTTGCGCTTCAGCGTCGCCCGGGCGAGGGCCAGCGCCTCGTCGGGCGAGAGGTCGGTGACGACCTCGGCGTGCTCGTCGAGGCGCTGCAGGCGCGCGGGCGCCTTCGGCGGTCGGGAGCGCAGGGCCTGCAGGTGCACCTTCGTGCGCGGCACGATGCAGCCGATGAGCGAGACGAAGAGCAGCAGGTAGATGGCCGAGAACCACGGCGAGCTGTAGACGTCGAAGAACCCGAAGCGGTCGAGCCACGGCGAGGTCGTCGGGTTCTGGGCGATGTAGTCGGCCACCCGGCCCGCGTCGATGTTGCGCTGGGGGAAGATCGAGCCCGGCACCGCCGCGACGGAGAGCAGCAGCAGCAGGAACAGCGCGGTGCGCATGCTCGTCAGCTGGCGCCACACGAAGCGGGCGAGGCCGAGCGGGCCCAGCTCGGGCAGGGCGGGCTCGGGGCGACGACCGGGGTTGTCGGGCGAGCGGCGGCGGGTCGGGGTCTCGGTGGTCATGTCAGAGCGCCGTCGTGAAGGAGTCGACGAGACGGGTCTGCAGCCATACGACCACCGTCTCCCACAGACCTGTGACGAGCAGGATGCCGACGAGGAGCAGCATCGTGCCCCCGGCCAGCTGGATGCCGCGGCGGTGGCGGCGCAGCCAGTCGCCCGCGCGCCCGGCCCGCTCGTACAACGCGGCCATGAGCACGAAGGGCACTCCAAGGCCGAGGCAGTAGAGCCCGGCGAGCACGACGCCGCGGGTGATGGTGCCCGACTCGGCGCTCAGCGGCGTGGCCATCGCCATGATGGCGCCGAGGGTCGGCCCTTGGCACGGGCCCCAGCTGAGGCCGAAGACGACGCCGAGCAGCGGCGCCCCCGCGAGGCCGGCGCGCGGTCGCCAGCCGACCTTCGCGGTGAGGCCGGAGCCGAGGCCGCCGACGCCGAGGAAGATCAGCGCGGTGACGATGACGACAACGCCGCCGAGGCGCATGAGCAGGCTGCGGTGCTCGGCGAGGGCGAGCCCGAGCGAGCTGAAGGTCACCCCGACGAGGAGGTAGACGGCGGTGAAGCCCAGCACGAAGAGCAGCGCGCCGAGCACGAGCCGGCCGCGCGACCGCTGCCCGAGCGAGACGTCGGACAGGCCGGTGACGTAGCCGAGGAAGCCCGGCACGAGGGGCAGCACGCACGGCGAGGCGAACGAGACGAGACCGGCGGCGACGGCCACGACGGCCGCCACGAGCAGCGACCCGTTGACGAGCTCGGCGCCCACGACGGGTCAGGCCCCCTGCGACAGCACGTCGTCGACGAGCCCGACGAGCGTCGAGGTCGTGACCGGTCCGGAGACGCGGGCCGCGATGCGGGCCTGCGGGTCGAGCACGAGCGTGGTGGGGGTGGCCGCGGCCTTGCCCTGCAGGGAGAGGATCGGCACTCCCCCGTCGTAGGCGAGGGAGGGGTAGGTGACCCCGTTGGCCTCCTGGTAGGCGAGGCCGGTGGCGGCCCCCTCCAGCTTGTCGAGGCCGAGGAACGCGACCTTCTTGCGCTCCTTCTGCAGCCGCACCCAGGCGGCCTGGAGGTCGTCGGTCTCGTCGATGCACGGCGGGCACCACGAGCCCCACACGTTGACGACGAGCACCGCGCCCGCGACGTCGTCCATGCTCCACGGCTTGCCCTCGAGGGTGGTTCCGGTCAGTGACACCGGCTCGCCACGGCTCTCCGGAGCGAGCTGCTCGATCGAGCCGTCGCCCGCCACGTAGTTCTTGTCGTCGCCCGCCTTGGCCTGCTCGGCGACGGAGTTCGGGTCGCTGCTGCACGCCGCGAGCAGCCCGGCGCCGGCGGCGGCCAGGGTGGCCCCGCCCCAGCGCAGGACGGTGCGGCGGTCGGGCTGCGACATCAGGCGCCCACGCTCTTGCTCGCCCGGGCGAGCAGGGCCGCGGCCGGCTCGGAGTACGACACCGACTGCAGCTCGTCTCCGTCGTAGGTCAGGCTCGTCAGCGACGCGAGCGTGCACTCACGCTTGCGCGGGTCGTGCCAGAGGCGGCGGTTCTCGAGGCGGTTGCGGGCGGTCCACACCGGCAGCTGGTGCGAGACGATGACCGCCTCGTGGCCGGCGGCGGCCCGGCGGGCGTCGTCGACCGCCGCGAGCATGCGGGCCGCGATCTGGGTGTAGGGCTCACCCCACGACGGGCGCACGGGGTTGAGCAGGTGCCGCCAGTTGGCCGGTCGCAGGATGTCGCCCTTGGCGACCGTGCGGCCCTCGAAGACGTTCTCCGACTCGATGACCCGGGCGTCGGTGACGATCTCGACGTCGTGCGAGTCGGCGATGGGAGCCGCCGTCTGCTGCGCCCGCTCGAGGGGCGACGCGACGACGTGCACGATGTCGTTCGGGGCCAGGTGCCGCGCGACCGTCTCGGCCATCTCGCGGCCGAGGTCGGACAGGTGGTAGCCGTCGAGCCGGCCGTAGAGCACACCCTCCGGGTTGTACACCTCACCGTGGCGCATGAGGTGCACGACGGTGGTCGTCGGCGCCTCGCCCGGGGTGCTCTGGCTCATGCCCCCAGTGTCTCAAACCAACGCCGGTCGACCCAATCCACGACCGCCCTCCCAGCGCGCTCCCGGCGGGTCACCAGCGTGCCCGCGACGCGCTGTGGGCGGACTCACACGGACCCGCGCGACTCACCCGGACCCACCGGCCGTCTGGCGCTGCTCGAGCACGGCGAGGTCGCGCTCGGCGTAGAGCCGGTGGCACCACTCCTCGTTGAGCACGATGCGCAGGCACTGCGCGACCGGGTAGCTGCGCGCCTCGGGCCAGCCGGGGCCCTCGACCGGAGTCGTGTCGGCCGCGAGCTGCTCGGGCGTCAGGTCGGCGAGGTAGCGGGCGACGAGCTGCCGGCTGCGCTCGCGCACCTCGAGCGCCTCGTCGAGCGTGGGCCGCGCCTCACGGTCGCGCGGCACCCCCGGGGTGTCGGGCATCTGGTCCCACGGGAGGTCGAGCGGGTGCCACGGCGAGGGGTCGCCGAGGATGGCCCGACCGACCCACGAGTCACTCGCGAAGGCGAGGTGGCGCAGGGTCTCGACGAACGACCACTCGCCGTCGACCGACTCGTGCAGCGCCTCGGGGGGCAAGGCCCGGGCCCGCCGCATCGTGCCTTGCCACAGCCCGTCAAGCACCTCCCAGGCCTCGCGGTACCCGTCGGGGTCGTCGGGTCGCATCTTGGCCCGGAGCGGCTCGCGCCGGTCGAGCTCGGCCTCGACGAGCGGCGCGATGTCGACACCGTTGACGAAGACCCGCTCGACGTCACCCTCGATGGTCACGTCGTAGAGCTCGACGCCCTTCATCGTGACGCGGTGCAGGTCGGTGTTGTCGATGTAGGTGTCGCTGAGCGAGCACGACGTGAGCCGCGCACCGCCGAACTCCACCCAGTCGAAGTGCTTGCCCCGGAAGTCGGTCCCCTCGTAGTCCGCCATGGCGGGACGCTAGCGCCGACCACCGACAGCCGTCACCCCCTCGCGGATGCCGGCCGGCCGGCATCCATGTCAGGGCTCGGGTGGGCTCAGTCGGGCGTGCCGGCGGCGCGTGCCGCGGCGGGCAGCGCGTCGAGGACGTGCGACACGGCGGCGTCGTCGTGGCTGGCGGAGACGAACCACGACTCGAAGGCGCTCGGGGGCAGGTGCACGCCCTGGGCCAGCATCGAGTGGAAGAACCGGCGGAAGGCGGCGGAGTCCTGGTCGCGCGCGTCGTCGTAGTCGCGCACCTCGCCGTCGCGGAAGAAGACCGAGAACATCGATCCGGCCCACTGCACCGTGTGCGGCACCGAGGCGGCAGTGAGGGCCTCGGACGCGGCGCCGGCGATCGCGGTGGCGACCGTGTCGAGCCGCTCGTAGACGTCGGGGGTGCAGCCCTGCAGCGTGGCGAGCCCCGCCGCCGACGCGACCGGGTTACCCGAGAGGGTGCCTGCCTGGTACACCGGGCCCTGCGGAGCGAGCAGCGCCATGACGTCGGCCCGGCCACCGAAGGCCGCGGTCGGGAAGCCGCCGCCCATGACCTTGCCGAAGGTGAAGAGGTCGGGCGCCCCCGAGGGCGCCACGCCCTCGCGGCCGAGCCAGCCCGAGGCCGAGCAGCGGAAGCCGGTCATCACCTCGTCGGAGATGAGCAGCGCGCCGTGGGCGGCCGTGACGCGGCGCAGCCCCTCGGTGAACCCGGGGGCGGGCGGCACGACGCCCATGTTGCCCGCGGCCGCCTCGGTGATGACGGCCGCGATCTCGTGGCCGCGCTCGGCGAAAGCCGCCTCGAGGGCGCCGAGGTCGTTGTAGGGCAGCACGATCGTCTCGCCGGCGCTCGAGCGCGGCACGCCGGCGGAGTCGGGCAGGGCGAAGGTCGCGATGCCCGACCCGGCGGACGCGAGCAGCGCGTCGACGTGCCCGTGGTAGCAGCCGGCGAACTTCACGACGACGTCGCGGCCGGTGTACCCGCGGGCCAGGCGCAGCGCCGACATCGTCGCCTCGGTGCCGCTGTTGACGAGGCGCACCTGCTCGAGCGGTGCGACCCGCGAGACGATCTCCTCCGCGAGCTTCACCTCGTTCTCGGAGGGGGTGCCGAACGAGAACCCCTGTGCGGCAGCGTCCTTCACCGCCTCGAGCACCGACGGGTGCGCGTGGCCGAGGATCATCGGGCCCCACGAGCAGATGAGGTCGACGTACCGGTTGCCGTCGGCGTCGGTCAGCCACGGCCCCGTGGCGCTGGCGATGAAGCGGGGGGTTCCGCCGACGGCGCGGAACGCGCGCACCGGCGAGTTGACCCCGCCGGGGATGACGCGGCTCGCCCGGTCGAGCAGGGTGGCGGATGCCGTCGTGGTCTGGGTCGGCGCGGCCGTGGGCTCGGTGCTCATGGCCCCATCCTCGCAAACGCCCGCACCCCACCGGCATCCGCTCGGCGCCCGCTCAGCGCCCGCTCAGCCCGTCGGGGTCGAGGTGGTCACGGATGATGGCCATCGCGTCGCCGAGCGCCTGGAACTGCTCGGGCGTCATGATGTCGGTGAGGTGCTCGCGGACGCTCGCGACGTGGATGCGCGACATCTCGCGGATGGCGCGCAGCCCGGCGGCGGTGAGCACGAGCTCGACGCCGCGACGGTCGTCGAGGCAGGGCTCGCGGGTCACCCAGCCGCGCAGCTCGAGCCGCTTGGCGGTGTGGGTGAGGCGGCTGCGCGACTGCACGACCATGGCGGCGAGGTCGGACATCCGCAGCCGGTACGACGAGCTCTCGGAGAGCATCGAGATGATCTCGTACTCGCTGAGCTGGATGTCGTGGACATGGAGGGCCTGGTCGAGCGCCTGCTCGAGCAGGCGGGTCCCGCGCAGCACGGCGCGCCACGACGCCTGTTCACGCTCGTCGAGCCACCTGACGTCGTCCCCCGACGGTGCTTGCGTCACAGCGCACCTCCTTCGTACCGCATCGGATCCTAGTGGCGTGCGGGTCGCAGGCCCGACAGCCGCTCCGCGAGCTCGAGGGCGAAGTACGTCAGCACGACCGAGGCGCCCGCGCGGCGGATGCAGAGCACCGACTCCATCGCCGCGGCGTCACCGTCGATCCAGCCGCGCTCGGCGGCGGCGCGCACCATCGCGTACTCCCCCGACACCTGGTAGGCGGCGACGGGCACCGGCACCCGCGCGGCCGCCGCCGCGACGATGTCGAGGTAGGCGAGGGCGGGCTTGACCATGACGAGGTCGGCCCCCTGCTGGACGTCGAGGTCGATCTCGCGCAGCGCCTCGAGCCGGTTGGCGGGGTCCTGCTGGTACGTGCGGCGGTCGCCCTCCAGGCTCGACTGCACCGCCTCGCGGAAGGGGCCGTAGAACGCCGACGCGTACTTCGCGGCGTAGGCGAGCACGACGGTGTCGGTGAGGCCGGCCCCGTCGAGCGCGGTGCGGATCTCGCCGACCTGGCCGTCCATCATCCCGGAGGGGGCGACGACGTGGGCGCCGGCGCGGGCCTGCGCGACCGCCATGGCCGCGTAGATCTCGTTCGTCAGGTCGTTGTCGACCCGACCGCGGTCGTCGAGCACGCCGCAGTGGCCGTGGTCGGTGAACTCGTCGAGGCACGTGTCGGCCATGACGAGCAGGTCGTCGCCCACCGTCTCGCGCACGACGCCGAGCCCGACGTTGAGGATGCCGCCGGGGTCGGTCGCGCCGCTGCCGACGGCGTCCTTGTGCTGCGGGACGCCGAAGAGCATGAGGCCGCCGAGGCCGGCGTCACGCGCCTGCTCCGCCACCGTGCGCAGCGAGGCGAGCGAGTGCTGCGAGACCCCGGGCATGCTCGAGATCGGTCGCGGCGCGTCGAGGCCCTCGGCCACGAACACCGGAAGCACGAGGTCTCGCGGGTGCAGCCGGGTCTCGGCCACCATCTCTCGCACGACGGGGTTCTGGCGCAGCCTCCGGGGTCGCTCGATCACACCGGCCGCCTCAGCGGGCGCGGCGACGCGAGGCCGGCCGCTTGTCGCTCGGGCGCTGCACGGGCTGGCCCGACTCGGCCGCAGCGACCGCGATGCCGACGCCGTGGCCGGCCAGGGCGTCGACGAGGCTGAGGGCAGAGGCCTCGGGCGCGAGCACGTCGACCCGCAGGCCGTGCTCCTGCGCCGTCTTCGCCGTGGCCGGGCCGATGCAGGCGACGACCGTCGCCGGATGCGGCTTGCCGGCGATCCCGACGAGGTTGCGCACCGTCGAGCTCGAGGTGAAGACGACGGCGTCGTAGTCGCCGCCCTTGATGGCGTCGCGGATCTCGGCGGCCGGCGGCGCGGCCCGGACCGTGCGGTAGGCGGTGACGTCGTCGACCTCCCAGCCCATGTCGCGCAGGCCGGCGACGAGGGTCTCGGTGGCGATGTCGGCGCGCGGCAGCAGGACCCGGTTGATGGGGTCGAGCAGCTCGTCGAAGTCGGGCCACTCCTCGAGCAGACCGGCGGCCGACTGCTCCCCGCTCGGCACGAGGTCGGCGTTGATGCCCCACTCCCGCAGGGCCTCGGCGGTCACCCCACCGACGGCGGCGACCTTGAGCCCGGCGAAGGCGCGGGCGTCGAGCCCGAGCTCCTCGAAGCGCTCGCGCACCGCGCGCACGGCGTTGACCGACGTGAAGCCGATCCACTCGTAGCGACCCGTGACCAGACCCTTGACGGCCTTCTCCATCTGCTGCGGCGTGCGCGGCGGCTCGACGGAGATCGTGGGCACGACGTCGGCGGTGGCGCCGTAGCCGGCGAGCCGGTCGACCATCGTGCCGGCCTGGGCCTGGGTGCGCGGCACGAGCACCTTCCAGCCGAAGAGGGGCTTGGTCTCGAACCACGACAGCTCGTCGCGCAGGCCCACGGTGCTCGACACGACGGCCATGGCGAGGTCGTCGTCGTGTCCCTCGAGGGTGTCGTCGACGGCATCCAGGGTGACGACGTGGGAGGTCTGGCCCACGGTGGTGCCGTTGAAGGTGAGCGAGACGAGGGTGTCGGCGTCGCGACCGGCGGCCGCGAGAGCGCGCAGCCCGGTGCGGATGGCGGCGGTGCCACCGAGCACGACGACCGTGTCGTCACCGACGGCGTAGCGCGGCCACGAGACGCCGGGCAGGTCGGCGCTGACGATGTGCACCGCCGAGGTGCCCTTGGCGGTGAGCGGGATGCCGGCGTAGGTCGGCACCGCGCTCACGGCGCTGACACCGGGGACGACGTCGAAACTGAGCGAGGCGCGCCGGCAGGCGCGGACCTCCTCGACGAGACCGCCCCAGAGGCTGGGGTCGCCGTCCATGAGGCGCACGACGAGACCGCCCGGGCCGACGGCCTTGGCCGCCTTGACGAGCAGCTTGGCCCGCACCGCGTGGGTCAGCTCCTGGCCCTGCTCGCCGTGGCCGGCGTCGATGACCTCGACGTCGGGGCGGGCGTGGCGCAGCACGACGTCGTCGCGCGAGATGCGGTCGATGACGACGGCGTCGGCGGCGGCGAGCAGGTCACGGCCGCGCACGGTCATGAGCCCGGGGTCTCCGGGGCCGGCACCGACGAAGGCGACACGCGCCGGCGTCGTCGGCACCGTGGGGGTCGAGACCGTCTGCTCTGACGGCTGGCGAGAACGAGTCACGAGACATGCTCCGAACGGCTTGTGGCGGTGGTGGTGGTGCCCTCGATGTCGGCCGCGCCGTCGTCGAGGAGGATCTGGGCGAGCCGGGCGCCGAGCGCCTCAGGCTCTGTGTACGGCCCCACGAGGGAGCGGCGCAACTCGATGGTCCCGTCGTCGCTGCCGGCGAAGGCGCGCAGCGACAGCTCGAGCCCGTCGTCGCCCTCGACGACCTCGGCCAGCGCCCCGACGGGGGCGGTGCAGCCGGCCTCGAGCGCGCGCAGCAGCGCCCGCTCGGCGGTCACCGCGACGCGGGTGTCGGCGTCGTCGAGCGAGGCCACGGCGTCGAGCACGTCGGCGCGGTCGCTGCGGCACTCGACGGCGAGCGCACCCTGACCGGGAGCGGGCAGCACCTGGATGGGGTCGATGACCTCGGTGGCGTCACCGAGCCGGCCGAGACGGGACAGGCCCGCGCGGGCCAGCACGACGGCATCCAGCAGCCCCTCGGTGACGAAGCCGATGCGCGTGTCGACGTTGCCGCGGATGGGGCGGATCTCGAGACCGAGTCCGAGGGCGGCGAGCTGCGCGGCCCGTCGGGGCGAGCCGGTGCCGACGACCGAGCCCTGCGGCAGCTCGCCGAGGGTGAGGCCGTCTCGGGCGACGAGGACGTCGCGGCTGTCCTCGCGGACGGGCACCGCCGCGATGGTCAGGCCGGGCTCGGGCGCGGTCGGGAGGTCCTTGAGCGAGTGGACGGCGACGTCGATGCGCCCGTCGAGCAGCGCATGTCGGATGGCCGAGGCGAACACGCCGGTGCCGCCGATGGCCGTGAGGGCCTGGGCGGAGACGTCGCCCTCCGTCGTGATCTCGACGAGCTCGACCTCGTGCCCGGCGGCCTCCAGCTGGTCGGCGACCCACTGCGACTGCGTCGTGGCCAGGCGTGAGCGGCGCGTGCCGAGGCGGAGCGTGGTCATGCGCGGCCACCTCGCTTCGGCGGCGTCGACACGTTGGCGATGTCCTTGGGTTCGAGGTCGAAGAGCTCGCGCAGGGCCGCGGCATAGTCGGCGCCGCCCTCCTCCATGGCGAACTCCTTGACCCGCACGGTCGGGGTGTGGAGCAGCTTCTCGACGATGCGGTGCACCGCGAGGCCGACCTCCGAGCGGGTGGCGTCGTCGAGGTCGGGCAGCCGCTGGTCGAGGCGGGCCATCTCGGTGGCGACGAGGGCTGCGGCGCGGGCGCGCAGGGCCGCGACGGTCGGGCCGACCGACTTCTCGACGCGACGGGTCAGGTGGGCCGCGACCTCGCCGGTGACCATGTCGCGCACGCGCCGGAGCAGGGCGCCGTCGGTGCGCCCGTCGAGCAGCCGGCCGAGCTGCTGCAGGTCGATGACGGTGACGCCGTCGACGGGGGCTGGCCACGTGTCGGCGGGCGCGACGTCGCGGGGCAGGGCGAGGTCGACGAGCACCTGGGCGCGACCACCGCGGCGGCGCGAGCTCTCGAGCACGTCGAGGGCGGTGACGACGTGGCCGACGGCGCCGGTGCAGGAGATGACCAGGTCGCTCTCGGCGACGACGTCGACGAGCTCGGCCCAGGGTCGGGCCGTGGCGCCCGTCGTGGCGGCGAGACGCTGGGCCCGCTCCGGCGTTCGGCCCACGACGGTGAGCGAGCCGGCACCGGCCCGGCGGGCGGTCGCGGCCGACAGCCCGCTCATGCCGCCGGCGCCGACGACGGCGACGCGCAGGCCCGACAGCGGGCCGAGGGTGCGGGCCGCCTCCTCGAGCGCCATCTGCACGAGCGAGACGCTGTGCTGGTCGATCTCGGTCTCGGAGTGGGCGCGCTTGCCGACCCGGAGGGCCTGCTGGAAGAGGGAGTTCAGCGACTCGCCCGCCTGGCCGGCCGCCTGCGCCGAGGCGAGGGCCTCGCGCATCTGGCCGAGGATCTGGGCCTCACCGACCGCCATCGAGTCGAGCCCGCAGGCGACGGTGAAGGCGTGGGCGACGGCGCTGTCGTCGAAGCGCACGTAGAGGTGCTCGGCCAGCCCGGCGGCGGTGGCCGCGAGCTCGTCGCGCGGGTCGCCCGGGGTGGCGGGCGCGACCCGCGGGTCGAGCGCCGGGCCGGGCGCCGTCGACCCGGCCGCGACGGCGAGGGCCTCGCCGATGGCGGCCACGGCGGGGTGGAAGGCGGGGGCCTCGGCGTAGACCTCGAGGCGGTTGCACGTCGTGAGCACGACGACCTCGGTGGCCGTGGCGGAGCCGATCACGTCGGTCGCGATCTCGCGGGCGCGTTCGGCACGCTGCGCGAGGTTCTCGAGCACCGTGAGGGGGGCCGTGTGGTGCGACAGGCCGATGACGAGCAGGCTCACCGGGCCACCGCCCCGTCGAGGTCGCCGGCCGCGAGCGACTTGCGCTGCGCGTGGAAGGCGAGGATCTGCAGCTCGGTCGAGAGGTCGACGCGGCGCACGTCGACGCCGTCGGGCACCGACAGCACCGAGGGCGCGAAGTTGAGGATCGAGGTGATGCCGGCCTCGACGAGCGCGTCGCAGACCACCTGCGCCGCCGAGGCGGGGGTGGCGATGACGCCGATGGCGATCGGCTCGGCGGCGTGCGCCTCACGCAGGCCCGACAGCGGGCGGATCGGCACGCCGAGGACGACCTCGCCCTCGACGGCGGGGTCGTCGTCGAAGAGGCCGACGATGCGGAAGCCCTTCGTGACGAAGCCGGAGTACGACGACAGGGCCCGGCCGAGGTTGCCCATGCCGACGATGGCGACGGGCCAGTCGGTGCTGAGGCCGAGGGCTCGCGAGATCTCGAGGGCCAGCATCTCCACCTCGTACCCCACGCCGCGCACGCCGTACGAGCCGAGGTGGCTGAGGTCCTTGCGCAGCTGCGAGCTGCGCACGCCTACGGCGCTGGCCAGCTCTTCGGAGCTCACGGAGAGCACGCCGTCCTCAGCGAGGCGGGAGAGCGTCCGGAGGTATCCGGGGAGCCGCGCGACGGTCGCGTCGGGGATCTCTCGACGCAGTGCAGGGTCGGCGGACACGCTTGCTCACCGGCTCCTCTCGCTGGGACGTCCGGGGCGGACGCGGAGGGCTTGGGACCTGTTCAGGCTAGACGTTTGTGAAGGCATGCACAAAGTCGAGGAGCTGCGTATACCACGCCCCGGACGGTGCCCGGGACACACCCCCGGGGGTGTGGGCTCAGGCGAGCGCGCGGCGCAGACGCTGCTCGTCGACGCGCCAGAAGTCGTGGCGGCGGCCGTCGACGAAAGTCACCGGCACCTGGTCGCCGTACGTCGCGCGCAGCTCGGGGTCGTCGTCGACGGACCGCTCGGCCCAGGCCACCCCGAGGTCGGCGGTCACCCGCTCGACGACCGCGCGGGCCTCGTCGCACAGGTGGCAGCCCTCGCGGCCGAGCAGGACGACCCGCACGCCGTCGGACGCCGGTCGGCGGGCCATCAGAAGAACACCGACGTGCGCTGCATGAGCAGGCTGTAGAGCGTCTGCTGGATCGTCTCGCGCACCTGGTCGGTGAGGTCGAAAACGAGCATCGGGTCGTCGGCGGCCTCGGGCCCGAAGCTCGTCGTCTCGATCGGCGGGCCGAACTCGATGAGCCACTTGCTCGGTAGGGGCACGAGCCCGAGCGGCCCGAGCAGCGGCCAGGTCGGGGTCACCGGGGCGTAGGGCACCCCGAGCAGCCGCGCCACCGCGGGCAGGTCGCCGAGGATGGGGTAGATCTCCTCGGCCCCGACGATGCTGACCGGCACGATGGGCACCCCGGAACGCAGCGCCGCCGAGACGAACCCGCCGCGGCCGAACCGCTGCAGCTTGTACCGCTCGGTGAACGGCTTGCCGGTGCCCTTGAACCCCTCGGGCCACACGCCGACGAGCTGCCCGCCGGAGAGCAGGCGCTCGGCGTCGGTGTTGGCCGCGAGCGTCGTGCCGGAGCGGCGGGCCATCGTGCCGAGGAACGGCAGCCGGAAAATGAGGTCGGCCCCGAGCATGCGCAGGTGCCGGTGTCCGGGGTGCTCGTCGAAGACCGCGACCTGCGTCATGAGCGAGTCGAGCGCGACCGTGCCCGAGTGGTTCCCGACGAGCAGGGCGCCACCCTCCGCCGGGACGTTCTCGATGCCCCGCACCTCGACCCGGAACCACGACCGGTAGAGCGGGCGCAGCAGCGGCAGGTGGACGTTGACGGTGTAGTCCTCGTCGAAGCCGAACTCGTCGACGGTGTAGTCGCCGGTGAGCCGGCCGCGCAGGTACGCCAGTGACTCGGCCACCTGGCGCTCGGCCTCGTCGGCCGGCAGCCCGGCCGCTGTCGCCGCGCTGCGCAGCACGTCGACCGCGAGCTGCACGAGCTCGGCGGGCCCGGGGCTCGCCTCGGAGACGAGGTCGGCGCCCTCGAGCACGGAGCCGAGCAGGCGCCCGGCCCTCGCCTGCACCGAGGCCACGAGCGAACCGCCGTCGGATGCCGGGGAGCCGGCGACGCCGTCGACGCGACCCGCCGCGGCGGTCGGGCTCGCGGACGCGGCGGCGGTGGTCGGGCCGGCGCCGGACGCGGTCGCCGGGCGGGGCGGGCGCGCGGGCCGTGGCCGGGGGTCGCGGGTCGGTCGGGGCCGTGGCCGGCGGACGGGGGCGTCGGGGACCGCGTCGCCCGTCGGCACGGCGCGCAGGCGTCGGGCCCGGCGGCTGATGTCGGCGGCGGTAGGGGTCGGAGCGTCGTCGGGAGCGACCGGGTCCGCGGCGCTCCCGCCCGTGTCGAGGGTCGCGTCGGGTGCCGTGTCGGAGGTGGGGTCCGGGTCGCGGCGGGGCACGTCCGCACCCGTCGGGCCGACCGGCATCCGCTCGGGCGCGGTCTCGACCGGGCGCTCCGTCTGCGCGACGGGAGGCAGCACGTGCGTCTCGACGTCGGGGATCGGCGGGGTGGCGTCGGCGGCACGACGGCGGGGCGCACTGGCGTCCACCGTCGAGCCCTCGATGAGGGGGGTGCCGGTGCGGCGGCGTCGCTCGCCGGTGGCGCGCGCGGCCCCGCTGGCGAAGGAGCCGGCGCGACGCGGCGGGCGAGCCTGCGATGCCGGGCGACTCGCCTCGGGCGCGGTGGCGGCGGCTGCCGTGGTCGTCGCCTTCTTCGCCGTGGCCTTCTCCGTCGTGGCCTTCTTGGCCGCAGGCTTCTCGGACGTCGCCTTCTTCGCCGTGACCTTCCTGGCCGTCGACGTCGTGGCCTTCTTCGCCGTGGTCTTCTTCGCGGACGCGGCCTTGCGGCTGGCGGGCGGGGTCACGACTGGATCCGCTCGAAGACGCGACCGAGGGCCGCCGCGGTGCCGCCGGCGGCCTCGGTGACGACTCCGCCGACGGCGTCGACGCCGGGCACGACCGGGCGCAGACCCCGGGCGAAGTCGAGGAAGGTCTCACGCGTCGTCCAGCGGGGCTCGAAGCCGAGCACCTCCCGCATCCGGTGGGTGTCGAGGCCACGACCGAAGGCGAGGAAGCTCACCTGGTCGGCGGAGAAGTCGGCGAGACCGCTGCGCTTGACCATCGTCCCGATGAGGCCGGCGGCCGACATCGGCACCGGCAGGATCGGCCGCCGCACGAGGGCGGCGCACTGGTTGACGGTGAGGAAGCCGTCGCCCGCGACGTTGACGATGCCGACGGACGGCCCGGTCGTGGCCAGCATCACCGCGGCGATCGAGTCCTCCTCGTGCACGAACTGGAAGCGGGCGTCGAAGCCGGCAGGCACCGGCACGACCGGCAGGGCGAAGTAGTCGGTGATGGCGGTGCGGATGTTCGGGCCGATGATGTTGGCGAAGCGCAGCATCGTGATCTCGACGTCGGGGCGTCGGCGCGAGAAGCCGCGGACGTAGCCCTCGACCTCCACGGAGTCCTTGCCGAAGCCGGTGCGCGGCATCGACTTCGGGTTCATGTCCTCGCTGAACATGGCCGGGTCGCGCGGCGAGCTGCCGTAGACCGCGGCCGACGACTTGACGACGAGACGCTGAACGGACTCCGACTTCTGGCACGCCGCGAGCAGCTGCATCGTGCCGATGACGTTGATCTCCTTCTGCGTCCCGCGGCCCCCGGTGTCCCTGGGGGTGGCGATGACGTTGAGGTGCACGACCGTGTCGACGCCCGACTGCGCCATGATGCGCCCGATCATCGGGTTGCGGATGTCGGCCCGTACGAAGTCGGCCCGCCCGATGGAGTGCCTCGGAGGTACGACGTCGACGCCGAGGATGCGCTCGATCGATGGGTCGAGACTGAGGCGGCGGGCGAAGAGGCCGCCCAGGTGGCGCGACACGCCGGTGACCAGAACGACCTTGGCCATCGTGTCTCCGTCCCTCGCCCTGACCCCGCCTCGCTCTCGTGCGGGCCCGCACCGGAAGCCTACCCACGGCGGACACGGAACGACCCCCGGCCGGTGCGGACGGGGGTCGTGCGGTGCGACCGTTCAGCGGGCGGGGCCCGCGACGGTCACTTCTTGTTGCGGCGCTGGTGGCGCGTCTTGCGGAGCAGCTTGCGGTGCTTCTTCTTCGCCATCCGCTTGCGGCGCTTCTTGATGACAGAGCCCATGGTGTCCTCGATCAGTTGACGGGTTGGTGCCGACCTTCGCCGACGCCCCGCCTAACGGAGGGCGAGCGTGATGAGCCGAACTGAGGTGCCACCCTAGCGCGTCGCCCGCGTCGGACCCAAAGCGGGCCGCGCCATGCGGAGGGCGCCCGCCCGGACGCAGCGGGGCGACCGGCCGCTACGGCCGATCGCCCCGCTGCGCGTGCGGTTCGCTCACGCCGTGTCGATGTACGAGGTCTGGAGGTAGGTGTGCACCGCGTCCTCCGGAACCCGGAACGACCGGCCGACCCGTACGGCAGGCAGGTCGCCCCCGTGGACGAGGCGGTAGACGGTCATCTTCGACACACGCATGATCGAGGCGACCTCGGCGACGGTGAGAAACCGCACCTCGGCGAGCTTGCGCTCATTCGGCATTCGTGACCCCGATCTGTGTACGACACCCCCGCGTCGCCGGCTTCCCCTCCGGCGAAACGTCACGCGGGCGCAGAAGGCAACATTAGGGGCAGTTGTGACGTGGGGGAAGGCTGTGAGAACGCTCCGGGCCCGAAAGGCAACCCGACACGCCGGACGCTCGGCGATTTCTTGCCCGAATAGTCCGACGTGTCGGATTACCCTGTTCGAGAGAGGTCCTACGGGGTGAGCCGGTGGAGGTCGCGCGGGAAGAGCGTGACCTCGCGGACGTTCTCGACGCGGGTGAGCCGGGCCACCCACCGCTCGAGCCCGATCGCAAAACCGCCGTGGGGCGGCATCCCGTGGGCGAAGGCGTCGAGGTAGCCCGCGAGCAGCGCCGGGTCGGTCCCCGTGCGCTCGAGCGCGGCCGCGTAGTCGGACGGCCGGTGCAGGCGCTGGCCGCCCGTCGTCAGCTCGAGACCCCGGAAGAGCAGGTCGAAGCTGTTGCTCCACTGCGGGTCGTCGGGCTGCGGGTGTGTGTAGAACGGCCGCTTGCCCATCGGGTAGCCCTCGACGGCGAGGAAGTCGGAGCCGTGCTCGGCGAGCGCCCACTCCCCCAGCGCCCGCTCGTGGGCCGGGCTGAGGTCGGGCTCGTCGGGGTCGGCGCCGACGATCGCCAGGGCCTCGCTGAAGTGCACGACCGGCAGCTGCTCGGGCACGACGGGCAGGTCGACCTCGAGCAGGCGCACCGCGTCGGCGGCGTCGCGCCGGACCGCCTCGACCATGCCGGCGAGCACCTCGCGCAGGACGGCGAGGACGTCGCGGTGGTCGCGCACGAAGCCGAGCTCGGCGTCGAGCGAGGTGTACTGGGCGAGGTGACGCACGGTGTCGTGCGGTTCGGCGCGGAACACCGGCCCGACCTCGAAGACGCGCTCGAAGACCCCGACGAGCATCTGCTTGTAGAGCTGCGGGCTCTGGGCGAGGTAGGCGGTGCGACCGAAGTAGTCGACCGTGAAGACGTTCGCCCCCGACTCCGTCGCGGTGCCGACGAGCTTCGGCGTGGCGATCTCGGTGAAGTCGAGCGCGCCCAGGGCAGAACGGAACCCGGCCGTCGAGGCGCTGGCCAGCTGCCAGGCCGCCCGGTGTCGAGGATGCCGCAGGGTGACCGCCGCGTGGTCGAGGTGCGTCGGCAGACCCGCCCCGAAGGTGGGTCGCCACAGCTCGACCGGCGGCGGCGTCGCCGGCTCGGTCAGGGCCTCGAACGTCGGCTCGACGAGCTCGGCGCCCCCGGGGGCGGCCGGGTCGAGACGCACCGTGCCGGTGACCTCGACGACCGTCTCCTCCGGGAGTCCGGCGAGGGCGGCGAGCGCCTCCGGCTCGCGCACGACGACCTGGGCCAGGCCAGTGCGGTCGCGCACGACGACGAACGTCAGCCGCGCCAGGGCCCGCCGGCGGTGCACCCAGCCGGCGATGCGGGCGAGGCTCCCCTCGGGCAGGCCGGCGAGGTCGCGGGCGAGGGTGCGCGGCGGTCGTGCGCCGGGCGGGGCTGGTCGAGCGGGATGCTGCTGGTGCTGATGGGTGTGCATGTCCGTCACCTCCGTGGGGTCGAGCCCCGGAGGTGTGGGCGATGGGGAGAGTCGCTGTGCCACCACACCTTCGCCGCCGCGAGTCGCGATCGGCCTCTGGTCGTGCTCGGCTCAGGATCGTCAGGCCCGTCGTCGCCGTGCCGACACTGTAGGCCCCCGGCCCGCCACCGCCGCAACCCGATTCGACCGACCGGCCGAGCGCGACGAGATACCTCGAACCGGATGCCGGCCGAGCGGGTCCGTCAGTCGAAGTGGACGTCGAGCCCCAGCAGCGGGAAGACGGCGCTGCGGGTGGCCATGACGGCGCGGTCGACCTCGTTGGCCGGGTCGTAGCCCATGTCCCACGAGCGCCACCACAGCGGGCCGTCCTCCGTGGTGAGGTCGCCCATGCGCCCCGGACCGGGGCGGCCGGTGACGTGCTCGACGTACTCGCTCCACTCCGCGGGCACGGGCACCGAGACGGCGACCGGCTGGTGCGCGGCGATGGCCGTCAGGTGGGTCCACGTGCGCGGCACGACGTCGACGACCTCGTAGCCGCCCCCGCCGAGAGCGACCCAGCGGCCGCCGCACACCTCGTGGGCGAGCCGGTGCATGGCGTCGGCCGCGGCCCGCTGGGCGTCGACCGTCACGGCGAAGTGGGCGAGCGGGTCCTCGGCGTGGGTGTCGCACCCGTGCTGGGTGACGAGGACGTCGGGGGCGAAGGCCCGCACGACGGGGCCGGCCACGGCGTGCACCGCCCGCAGCCACCCGGCATCCGAGACCCCCGGCGGCAGCGAGACGTTGACGACGCTGCCCTCGGCGTCGGGGCCGCCGACGTCGGTGGGCCAGCCGGTGCCCGGGAAGAGCACCCGGCCCGACTCGTGGACCGAGACGGTGAGCACGCGCGGGTCGTCCCAGAAGATCTTCTCGACGCCGTCGCCGTGGTGGACGTCGACGTCGACGTACGCGACGCGCTTCGCCCCGTTGTCGAGCAGCCACCGGATGCCGACGGCCGCGTCGTTGTAGACGCAGAACCCGCTCGCGGCGTCGGCCATGGCGTGGTGCAGGCCGCCGCAGAAGTTGACCGCGTGCTCGGCCTCCCCGCGCCAGACCGCCTGGCAGCTCTCGAGGGTGCCGGTGACGACGCGGGCGCTGGCCTCGTGCATGCCGGCGAAGGCGGGGTCGTCCTCGGTGCCGAGGCCGTAGCGGGGCTCGGCCCGGGAGGGGTCGGCCGAGGCGGCCCGCACCGCCGCGATGTAGTCGGGGTCGTGCACGGTGGCCAGCTGGGCGTCCGTCGCCGGCTCGGCTCCCGTCACCTCCACCCCGTCGGCCGCGAACACCCCGAGCGCGTCGCAGAGACGGGCCGTGAGGTCGAGGCGGATCGGTGCCATCGGGTGGTGGGGCCCGAAGTCGTACCGGGTGAAGGACTGGTCCCAGACGACTCGGGCCTGACTTGGCATGATGATGACGCTATCGCGTCACACCAGCCTCGACCCCACCCACGACCTCACCCACGACCTCACCCACGACCTCCAGGAGCGACCCATGGCCCGCAACCGGCTCTTCGACGACGACGTGCTCGTCATCGGGCTCGGTCGCTTCGGCGCCGCGGTCGCGCTCGAGCTGACCAAGCTCGGTCACCGGGTCGTCGCGGTCGAGCGCGACAACGCGATCGCCGAGAGCTACGTCAACAAGGTGGCCAAGGTCGTGCACGCCGACATGGCCCAGTCGACGGCTCTCGACATGATCCGCAGCGCCGAGCCGAAGATCGCCATCGTCGGCATCGGCTCCTCGGTCGAGTCGTCGGTGCTGGCGGCGGCCAACCTCGTCGACGCCGAGGTCCCCTCGATCTGGGCCAAGGCGCTCACGCCCGAGCACAAGCGCATCCTCACCCGCATCGGGGTGCACCACGTCATCTCCCCCGAGGCCGACTCCGGCCGGCGCGTGGCCCACCTCGTCAACGGCAAGATGCTCGACTACATCGAGTTCGACGACGGGTTCGCCATCGTCAAGCTCAAGCCGCCGAGCGAGGCCATCGGCTTCACGCTGGAGCAGAGCCAGATCCGCCGCAAGTACGGCGTGACCGTCGTCGGGGTCAAGGCGCCCGGCGAGGACTTCACCTACGCCGTACCGGCGACGAAGATCTCGCAGCACCACATGCTCATCGTCAGCGGCCCCGTCGAGCTCATCGAACGGTTCGCCGCCCGGCCCTGACCGGGCGCGGGGCTGTCGGGGGCTGTCGGGAACCGCGGGCCCGCCCCTCAGAAGCGCGGGTGCGGGCCGACGTCCTGGCCGAGCGGGAGGACCATGGCGAGCTCCTCCTCGCCGTCCTCCTCGCTGACGACGCCCATCGGGCGGCGGTAGTCGGTGGGCAGGAAGCCCATGCCGCTCGCGAAGGCGACGGCGCGGCCGTTCTCGGTGCCGACCCAGTAGACGACGTGGCTGCGGCCGCTGTCACGGGCGTGCTGCGCGGCCTCCTTGACGAGGCGGGTGGCGACGCCGGACCCACGGGTCGAGGGCCGCACCCAGAGCCCGAAGATCTCCGCGACCTCGGCGGACTCGTCCGACCCGTCAGAGGGGGCCGCGTCAGCGGCGTCAGCGGCGTCGTTCGCGTCGTCCGCGTCGGGGTTCGTCGGCGTCGTCTTGGCAGACCCGATGCTCAGCACCCCGACGGCCTCGTCACCGCGCTCGGCGACGAGCCGCTCCGAACGGGTCATGCGGTCGCGCCAGAGGTCGTCGTCGAACGCCTCCTCCTCGCCCGCGGTCGCCGCGAAGGCCTCGGGTGACTCGCGCAGGGCCGCCAGCCGGACGGCCTTGTACTCCTGCCAGTCGTCCTCGCCGAGACGGCGCACGGTGATGTCGCTCATGGGTAAACCTTGGCATGCGGTCGGTTCGGACGCACCCGCGGCCCGAGGGGTGTCACCGGATCGTCGCCGGGACGTCACCGTCCCCTCGCCGACACCGCCCAGACGCCGCCGCTCAGGCCGTGCCGGACGCCAGCTGCCGCGACCGGGCCGCTGCCGCCTCGATGGCCGTGACGAAGGCCGCCCGCACCTTGTGGTCGTCGAGCTGACGCAGCGCCGCGACCGTCGTGCCGCCCGGCGAGCTCACCTGCTCGCGCAGCACCGTCGGGTGCTCGCGGGTCTCCTTGAGCATCGTCGCGGCGCCGTAGAGCGTCTGCACGACGAGCTCGGTCGAGGTGGCGCGCGGCAGGCCGAGCACGACGCCCGCCTCGATCATCGCCTCGACGACGTAGAAGACGTAGGCCGGGCCGCTGCCGCTGATCGCGGTGACGGCGTCGAGATGCTTCTCGGCCAGGCGCACGACCCGGCCGCACGAGCTGAGCAGCTGCTCGGCCTCGGCCAGGTGGTCGTCGGTGCAGTGGCTGCCGGGGGCGATGGCGGCCATCCCCTGGTCGACGAGCGCGGGCGTGTTCGGCATGACGCGCACGACCGAGGTCCCCTCGGGCAGCCGCGACTCGACGAAGGCCGTCGTGATGCCGGCCGCGAGCGACACGACGACGGCGTCGGGGCCGACGTGGTCGCGGACCTCGTCGAGCAGCCCCTCCATGTCCTGCGGCTTGACGCACAGCACCACGGTCTGGGCCGCGGCGGCCGCCTCGGCGTTGCCGAGCGAACGCACGCCGTGGCGCTCGACGAGCTCGGCCACCCGCTGGGGGTTGCGTCCGGTGACGACGATGTCACCGGCATCCCGCCCCGACCGCAGCAGTCCCGAGAGCAGCGTCTCGCCCATGACCCCGGCGCCGAGGATCGCGGTGACCGTCACGGCTCAGCCCTTGGTCGCGACGCCGCGCAGGAAGAACATGACGTTGGCCGGGCGCTCCGCCATGCGGCGCATGAGGTAGCCGTACCACTCCTGGCCGTAGGGGATGTACACGCGCAGCTGGTCACCGCGGTCGGCGATGCGCTTCTGCTCGTCGGGCCGGATGCCGTAGAGCATCTGGTACTCGAACGAGCGGGGGTCGCGCCCGGCCTGGCCAGCGAGCGCCCCGGCGATCTCGATGAGGCGGGGGTCGTGGGAGGCGACCATCGGGTAGCCCTCGCCCTGCATGAGCACCTTGAGGCAGCGGACGTAGCTCTTGTCGACCTCGGCGCCCGACTGGAAGGCGACCGACTCCGGCTCCTTGTAGGCGCCCTTGCACAGCCGCACGCGCGACCCGGCGTACGCGAGGTCGCGGCAGTCGGCCTCGGTGCGGTGCAGGTACGACTGCAGGACGGCCCCGACGAACGGGAAGTCGGCGCGCAGCTCGCGCAGCGCCTCCAGCGTGCGGTCGGTCGTCGTGTGGTCCTCCATGTCGAGGGTCACCGTCGTGCCGGCATCCTTCGCGAGGGTGCAGATCTCGCGGGCGTGGTCGAGGGCGACGGCGTTGCCGTCGCCGGGCAGCGCCTGCCCGAGCGCGCTCAGCTTGAGCGACACCTCGACGGTGCCGCCCTCGGTGAGGCCCTGGTCGCGCAGCGCGGTGAGCAGGCCCACGTAGGCGTCGCGGGTGTGCCGCGCCTGGGCGAGGTCGAGGGTGTCCTCGCCGAGGTAGTCGATGGTCGACAGGCGCCCGGAGGCGGAGATCTCGGCCGCAGCGCCCACGACGTCGGCGCGCTCGGCGCCGGGCACGAACCGCCGGACGACCGCCCGCGACACGGGGGCCTTCTCGACGACGTCTCGGATGCGTTCCTGCTTGCTCAGCTGCAGGAGCGAGTTGCGCAGCAGGTCGCTGGCGTCCACGGGGTCCTCCGTCGGTCTCGGGGTGCTCGCTCGAATCTACCTCCGTCGGCGGGCGGCTCAGGACGTGGGACACAATGGCGCCCATGCGCCTGCCAGCGGAGCCCGGCCTCGACGAGCTCGGCGACGGTATCGGCGCCGCGGCCACCGTGCTGCGGGCCAACGCGGGGGCCGCCGGCCTCGACGCCCCGGTGCCGACCTGCCCCGGCTGGACCGTGCGCGACCTCGTCGCCCACGTCGGCGTCGTGCACCGCTACGCCACCCGCGTCGTCTCGGGCGGGCGTCCCGACGTGACCGAGGCGCCCGCCGCCGCGGACGACGACCTGCTCGGCTGGTTCGACGACGGCGCCACGGCCCTGCTGCAGGCGCTCGCCGACGCCCCCGACGACCTCGACGCGCCGGTGTTCCTCGAGAACGCGCCCGCCCCGCGCCGGTACTGGGTGCGCCGCCAGTGTCACGAGACGTCGGTGCACGCCGTCGACGCCCTCGCCGCGCGCCTCGGCCGGGCGCCCCGCCCGGAGGAGACGTGGCTGCGGCCCGCTCTCGCCCTCGACGGGGTCGACGAGCTGCTGCGTGGCTTCGTGCCCCGTCCGACGTCGACGACGGTGCAGGTCCCCCGGCCCACGACCGTGCTCGTGCGGCCGATCGCCGCGGCTCCGTCGAGAGACGACCAGACGGGTCGGACGCCGGTGCGCTGGGTCGTGCGGGCCCGCCAGGACGCGCCCACCGACGTCGAGGTGCAGACGGCCGACGACGCGGCCTGGTGCGAGGACGTCGTGGCCGACCACGTGCTCGAGGCTCCTGCCGTCGAGCTGTACCTGCGCCTCTGGGGTCGGGCGACGCCCGTCGGGGCCGACGCGGCGGACGGGCCCGACGGCGCCGCGCGCTGGTGGACCGAGCACGTCGAGGTGCGGCCGTGAGCGGTTTCGGGCGCGCGGCCCAGGCGGCCGTGTACCGCGCCGGCGTCACCGGTCGCCGGCCGCTCGTGCCCACCGACGGGCACCGGCTCGAGGCGGCGGCCCGTCCGCACCTCTCGCGCCGGGCCCGCGCCTACGTCGACGGCTCGGCCGGCGCTGAGGCCACCGCCCGCGCCAACCTCGCCGCCTTCGACCGCCACCGCGTCGTCCCGCGCGTGCTCGCCGGCCACGGCGGCGCAGACACGTCCGTCGAGCTGTTCGGGCGCCGGCATCCGAGCCCGTTGCTCACGGCCCCGATGGGGGTGCTGTCGCTGGCCCACCGCGACGCCGACGTCGGGCTGGCCCGCGGGGCCGCCGCGCAGGGCGTCACCCACGTCATCAGCACGCAGGCGTCGGTGCCGATGGAGCAGATCGTGGCCCGTGCCCCGTCGGACGCCGGCCACTGGTACCAACTGTACTGGAGCCGCGACGAGGACCTCGCCGAGAGCCTCGTCCGGCGCGCGGAGGCGTGCGGCAGCGAGGCGGTCGTCGTCACCCTCGACACCGGCCACCTTGCGTGGCGGCCACGCGACCTCGACCTCGGGCACCTGCCGTTCGCGCGGGGCGAGGGCATCGCCCAGTACACGTCCGACCCGGTGTTCCGACGGCTCGTGCAGCAGCGGATGGCGGCGGCCGGCCGGGACACCGGCGGCGACGCCGGCAGCGACGGGCGGACCCGCCCGACACCGGCCGCCGTCGCCGCGCTCGTGTCGATGAGCCGGCGGCACCCGGGGGCGACCGCGGCGAACCTGCGCTCGCCGGAGCCCCGGGCCGCGGTGCAGACCTTCCTCGACGTCTTCTCGCGACCCGACCTCTCGTGGGCCGACCTCCCCCGGCTGCGACGCATGACGAGCCTGCCGGTCGTCGTCAAGGGGGTGCTGCACCCCGACGACGCCCGCCGGGCGGTCGACCTCGGCGTCGACGGCATACAGGTGTCGAACCACGGCGGGCGGCAGGTCGACCGGTCGGTCGCGGCGCTCGACGCGCTGCCCGCGGTCGTGGCGGCGGTACGCGCGGCGGGTTCGCAGGTGCCCGTGCTCTTCGACAGCGGGATCCGTTGCGGCGCCGACGTGTTCGTCGCCCTCTGCCTCGGCGCCACGGCCGTCGCGGTCGGGCGACCGCTGTTCCACGGCCTCGCCATCGCGGGCGCCGACGGCGTGTCCGAGGTGCTGCGCAACCTGCGGGCCGAGCTCGACCTCATGATGTCCCTCACCGGCTGCGCGAGCCCGGCCGACCTCACCCCCGACCGCCTGAGCAGGAGTGGCGATGACCACTGACGACCGCGCGAGCGGACCCACCCCGGCCCCGACGGCCGACGTCACCGAGCTCGCCGACCTGCGGGTCGTCGTCGACCGCATCGAGGGTCGCTCGGTGTGCGGGCTGTCGGTCGGCGACCACCTCACGGTGACGCGGTCGAGCCAGCTGCGCCTGCCCGAGGGCGGCCACTTCTGCATGTACGCCCTCGCAGCGCTGCTGCCGCTGCTGCCGGCCAAGCAGCGCGCCCTCGCGGACGGCGACTGGCTGGCCCGCGACTGCGAGGTGGCCTGCCCCGACCCGCAGGAACGGCTCGTCATGCGCATCGAGGCCGGACCCGTGCACCGCCTCGCCACGGACGAGCTGACGTGACGCGCGCCCGCGAGGTGACGGTCGCCCTGCAGACCGACAAGGGCCCGGCCGAGTACGCCACCCTGGCCCGGGCCGCCGAGCAGCTCGGGTTCGACGGCGTCAGCGTCTTCAGCGACCTCGGCTACCAGTCGCCCGCGCTGGCCCTCGCCACCATCGCCGCCGCCACCAGCCGGGTGCGCATCGGCGCGGCCTGCCAGAACCCGCTGCTCACGCACCCCGTCGAGATCGCCGCGCAGGCCGCCGCCCTCGCCCTCGCCAGCGACGGCCGCGCCTACGTCGGGCTCGCCCGCGGCGCGTGGCTCGACGGGCTGGGGATCGACACGAGCCGCCCCCTCGCGCGTCTCGCCGACACCGCGGAGATCGTCACGCGGCTGCTGTCGGGCGACGACTCCGGCTACGAGGGCACGGTGCTGGGCCTGCCCGCCGGGACGCGGCTGCGGGTGCCCCTGCCCACGGAGCCACCGCCCCTGCTCGTCGGCACGTGGGGCCGGCGGACGGCCGCGTGGGCCTCGACCTGCGCCGACGAGGTGAAGATCGGCGGCACCGCGAACCCTGACATGGTGGCCCTCATGGCCGGCTGGCTCGACGGCACCCCGACGCGCGTCGTCGCCGGCGCCGTCACCGTCTGCGACCGCGACCGGGGGGTGGCGCGGGCCCTCGCCCGGGCCGAGGTCGCCCTCTACCTCGACGTCGTCGCCGGGCTCGACCCCACCGTCGAGGTGCCCGCCGACGTGCGCTCACGCATCGCCGAGGCGGTGCGCGCCGGCGACGCCGAGACGGCCGGGCGCGCGGTGCCCGACGACCTGCTCGACCGGTTCGCCTTCAGCGGCACGCCCGCCGACATCGCGGTCCAGGTCGAGGCCCTGTTCGACGCCGGGGCCCACCGGGTCGAGCTGGGCACCCCCCACGGGGTCTCGGCGCTCGACGGCATCCGGCTGCTCGGTGAGCAGATGCTGCCGCGGGTGACCCGGTGACCGGGCCCACGCCGGACCACGACCGCCCGGCCGCCCCCGACGTGGCCGACGTGGCCGACCGCTACATCGTGGCCCTTGCCCGTACCGACGTCGCGGCCGCCGACCTCGCCCGCCGGGAGGGCATCGTGGTCGGGGACGAGACGTCGCCGGTCCTGCCCGCGCTCTCGCCGGACGCCTTCGACGACCGCTCCGACGCGGCCCGGGCCGCGCTCGCGGCGCTGGCCGCCCTGCCTCGCAGGGGTGACGACGACACCTTGGCCCTCGTGCTGCGCGAGCGGCTGCAGGCCGAGGTCGACCTCGTCGACGGCGGTTTCACCGAGAGCCTGCTCGCCCCGCTGGCGACGCCGGTCGACGCGGTGCGGGCCACCTTCGACCAGCTGCCGACGGAGACCGACGACGACTGGCGCCACGTCGCCGACGCGCTGCGGCGGGTCGGTGGTGCCCACGACGACTACGTCGACACCCTGCTGCGCTCGGCCGGCCGCGGTCACGTCGTCTCGCGCCGACAGGTGTCCGGGGTCGCCGCGCGCTGCCGCCGCTGGGTCGACGACGGGTTCTACGCATCGCTGGCCGGGCGGGCACCCGCGGCCCTGCGCCCGGTCGTGACGGAGGCCGCCGACGCCGCCGCCCGAGCCACCTCGCGCCTCGCGGACGACCTCGAGCAGCGCCTCCTGCCGCTGGCCGGCGGGTCGGATGCCGTGGGGCGCGAGCGGTACGAGCTGACCGCCCGCGCCTTCCTCGGCACCACGGTCGACCTGGATGAGACGTACGCGTGGGGCTGGTCCGAGCTCGACCGCATCGCCGCCGAGGCGGAGCAGGTCGCGGCGCAGGTCGGACCCGGCGGGTTCGCCTCTGTCGCAGCGCGGCTCGACTCCGACCCAGCCACCCGGATGGACACCGGCGAGCAGATCGAACGGTGGCTGCGCGAGCGCATGGCCGGGGTCGCCGAGACGCTCGACGGGCGGCTGCTCGACCTCCCGCCGCACCCCCTGCGGCTGCCGGAGTGCCGCATGTCGACCGCGGCCTCGGGCGTCATGTACTACGCCGAGCCCGACCCCGGCCTGACCCGGCCCGGGCGGGTCTGGTGGACCGTCGACCCCGCCGTCGGGGCGCGCACCTGGCGCGAGGCGACGACCGCCCACCACGAGGGGGTGCCGGGCCACCACACCCAGATCGTCACCGCCATGACCGCGCCCGGCCTGCACCCCTGGCAGCGGCACCTGTGCCACGTGCACGGGCACGCCGAGGGCTGGGCGCACTGGGCCGAGGCGTGGTGCGCCGAGGTGGGGCTGCTCGACGAGCCCGCCGAGCGGCTGGGCATGCTCGTCGGCCAGGCGTGGCGGGCCTCCCGTATCGTCATCGACATGGGCCTGCACCTGGGCCTGCCGATCCCGGCCGACCGACGCCACCGCACGGGTCTCGCCGCCGGCGCGGCCCTGGGCGACGCGACCGCGTGGTCGTACGACGTGGCCGTCGAGTTCCTCACCGCCGTCACGGGGCTCGGACCGCAGATGGCCCGCTTCGAGGTCGACCGCTACCTCGGCTGGCCGGCGCAGGCCCTCGCCTTCCGGGTGGGGGCCCGCGAGGTCGAGTCGGTGCGCCGCCTCGCCCGTCACGAGGCCGGCGGGGCGTGGGACGAGCGCCGCTTCCTCACCGCACTGCTGCGGCTCGGGCCGATGGGCCTCGGGCCGCTGCGCGAGCTCGGCTCCCGCCTCGCGAGGGAGCAGGCGGCCGGCTGAGCGCCGGTCGCGCCCGAACGGGGCGCGCCCCTCGTGGAGGACCGTCGTCGTCAGGGCGACGCGAGGCCTCCACGGCCCCCGGTGAGGCGGTCAGCCGACCGACCGGACGGCCAGCCCGCGGCCGGGCCCGACGATGAGCTCCTCGTGGTGGTGCACCACGACCCACCGGCCGTCCTCGGGCCGGCGGCGCAGCACCGACGTGCAGCGCAGCTGCTCGTCGAGGGCCGGGTCGTCGAACCCGGCGAGCAGCAGGTGCGCCTCCCACGCGGCGTCGTCACCGAGCAGCCCGACCACCGGCTCGGTCGCCTCGAGCCTGACCGGCGAGGGATAGCCGGCCACCTCGGATGCCGCGGGCGACCCGGGTGCCCGCCCACCGGCATCCGACGGGGTCGTCGTGCCCGCCTGCAGGTCGGCCTTGGTGCGCAGCGAGGGCAGGGTCGAGTCCCACATCGTGCAGACCTCGTCGAGGTGGGCCTCGAGGCGCGGACGGTCACCGGCGAGGTAGGCCTCGTAGAGGTCCTGGAGCACGGCGAACACCTCGGCCTCGCGCGGCTCCAGCGGTTCTCGCGACGTCGTGCTCATGTCGTGCCCCTCGCGTCGGTGGTGGTGTGGTCGAAGAGGCCGAGGTCGTCACGGACGACACGACCGCGCGACACGACGGCGCGCACGGTGCGCAGCGCCGCGACGTCGGCGCACGGGTCGTCGTCGAGCACGACGAGGTCGGCGGCCAGCCCGGCGGCCACCCGCCCGGTCTCGGCGTCGACGCCGCACATGCGGGCGGGCACCAGGGTCGAGGCCGCGAGTGCCCCGGCGGGGGTCAGGCCGGCCTCGACGAGCAGCTCGGCCTCGCGCACGACCGCGGTCGTGCCCTCGGTGCGGTCGCCGGGCGGCAGGTCGGTGCCGTTGGTCAGGGCGACCCCCGCCGCGGCGAGCCGCCGGGCGGAGGCGAGGTGCTCCACGCTCGCGCGCGCGGCGTTCTCGCGGGAGTGCGCCTCGAACCCGTGCTCGGCCATCCAGTCCTGCGACCGGGTCACGGCGAGGGTGGGCGAGACGAACACCCCCGGGCGGGCGAGCAGCCGGGCCGTCGGCTCGTCGACGACGTAGGCGTGCTCGAAGCTGCGCACGCCGGCGTCGAGGGCGCGGCGGATCGCCTCGTGGTGACCGGCGTGGGCGACGACGTAGGTGCCGTGGTCGTCGGCCGCGCGCACGACGGCCCGCATCTCGGCGTCGGTCATCTCGGGGTCCTCGGGCCGCTCCCCCGCGTGGGCGAGGCCGCCGGTGATGAAGATCTTGACGTGGTCGGCGCCCGCCTCGAGCTCGGCCCTGGCCGCGGCCTCGAACTCGTCGGGCCCGGTGCAGTAGACCGACCCGGAGCCCTGCCCGTGACCGCCGGGCGCCGACAGCGCCCGCCCGCCGGCGAGGATGCGTGGCGCGGTGAACCAGCCGCGACGGTCGGCCTCGCGCAGGGCGATGTCGACGCGGTGCTGCTCGTGCACGCAGCGCACGGTCGTGACCCCCGCGTCGAGGGCTTCGCGGGCTCGCGTCGCCGCGCGGAAGGCGGTGAGCATCGGGTCCTCGTCCTCGTCGGTGTCGCTGAAGGGGAAGACGATCGACAGGTGCATGTGCACGGTGACGAAGCCGGGCGCGAGCACCCGCCCGCCGAGGTCGAGCACGCGGGTGCCGGGAGGCGTGGCGTCGGTCGCCGTGCCGGCGGCTCCCTCGGGCGTCACCGCCGCGATGCGGCCGCCGTCGAGCAGCACCGACGCCGGCGACGTCGTGCCCGCCTCGACGTCGACGACCCGGGCATTGGTCAGCAGGGTCGGGGGCGTCATGCCCCTCCTCTCGGGGCGGAGACCACCGTGTCGGATGCCGGCGCGTCGGCGTGGGTGTGCAGGTGACAGGCGGCCGCGTGGCCGGGCTCGACTGCGAGCAGAGACGGTTCGCTCGTCGGGCACGGCGCGAAGGCGCGGGGGCACCTCGGGTGGAACCGGCATCCGGTCGGCGGGGCGGCGGGGTCGGGGACGTCACCGGGCAGGTCGTCGGGCAGGCGCCCCGCCTCGAGCGACGGGATGGCGCCGATGAGGGCGCGGGCGTAGGGATGGGCCGGGGAGCCCCACACCGTGTCGGCGGGCCCGGTCTCGACGACCTTGCCGAGGTACATGACGGCGATGCGGTCGCTCAGCTGGCGCACGATGCCGAGGTCGTGCGAGATGAAGAGCAGGCCGACGTCGAGGTCGGCGGCGAGCGACGCCAGCAGGTTGGCGATGGAGGCCTGCGCCGAGACGTCGAGGGCCGAGATGGCCTCGTCGGCGACGATGAGGCGGGGCTCGGCGGCGAGGGCCCGGGCGATGGCGATGCGCTGGCGCTGCCCACCGGAGAACTCGTGCGGGAACCGTCGGGCGAAGTCGGTCGGGAGGCCCACGCGTTCGAGCAGCTCGCCGACACGGCGCCTGCGCCCGGCGGCGTCGAGGCGTCGGCCCGCCCCCAGCTCGATGCCGTCGGCCACCTGGTCGCCGACCCGGCGCCGGGGGTTGAGCGAGCTGTAGGGGTCCTGGAAGACCATCTGCATGCCGCGCAGCCCCTGCTCGCGCGCCCCGCGTCCGAGCGGCTGCACCGGGCGGCCCTCGAACTCGACGCTGCCCGACTCGAGCGGCACGAGCCCGAGCACCGCCTTCGCGAGCGTCGACTTGCCGCAGCCCGACTCGCCGACCAGCCCGACGACCTCGCCGCGCTCGACCGACAGGCTGGCGCCCGCCACCGCCCGCACGAGCTGACGGCCGCGACGGTAGACGACCTCGGCGTCGGTGACCGTGACGAGGCTCATGAGCGGCTCCGCTCCGTGTCGTGGTCGGGTGGCGCCGTGCCCCTGGCCGTGGCCGGGCCCGCGCCCGCGAACGGGTCGACGGGGCAGGCCAGCTCGCGGCGGGTACCCGACAGCGGCAGCAGCGCCGGGCGGTCCTGTGCGCACGACGGGCGGGCGTGGGCGCACCGCGGGTGGAACGGGCACCCGGCCGGCACCGAGCCGAGCCGGGGGGCCGAGCCGGGGATGGCCGTCAGCGAGCGCCGGCGCCCTGGCGCGTGGGCGGCGCCCTCGGCCCCGGCGGCGCTCTCGCTCTCGTGGTCGGTACTCGGCAGCGAGTCGAGCAGCCCGCGGGTGTACGGGTGGCGCGGCGCCGCGAGCAGCTCGGCGGTCGGACCGGTCTCGACGACCCGGCCGGCGTACATGACGGCGAGCCGGTCGGTGAGCGCCGACATGACGCCGAGGTCGTGGGTGATGAGCAGGATGCCGACGCCCTCCTCGCGGCGCAGCCGGTCGAGCAGACGCAGGATGCCGGCCTGCACGGTCACGTCGAGGGCGGTCGTCGGCTCGTCGGCCACGAGCAGCCGCGGCGAGCACGCGAGGGCGACGGCGATGGCGGCCCGCTGGCGCATGCCGCCCGAGAGCTGGTGGGGGTAGGCGTCGAGGGTGCGGTCGGGGTCGGGGATGCGCACCTGGCGCAGCAGCTCGGCGGCGCGCTCGCGTGCAGCCCGTCGGCCGACCCTGCGGTGGTGGCGCAGGTGCTCGGTGACCTGGCGACCGACCGTGAGCATCGGGTGGAGCGAGGTCATCGGGTCCTGGAAGACCATGGCCAGCTCGTTGCCGCGCAGCGACCGCAGCTCGCGGTCGCGCATGCGCAGCACGTCACGGCCGCCGACCTCGAGCCGGCCCTCGGTGCGAGCCCCGTGGGGCAGCAGGCCGAAGAGGGACAGGGCCGTCAGCGTCTTGCCGCTGCCCGACTCCCCGGCGACCCCGACCACCTCGCCCGGGCGCACGACGAGGTCGACGCCGTCGACGGGGACCAGCCCACCGGGCAGGACGACCCGCAGGCCCTCCGCCCGCACGAGCGGCTCGGCGCCGGTGTCGGACGCGGCCCCCGTCACGGGCACGGTGCTCACGGGGTGCCGCCCAGGGCGCGGGCGGTGCGGGGGTCGAGCGCGTCGCGCAACGTGTCTCCGAGGAAGTTGAAGGCGAGCACCACGGTGAGGATGGCCAGGCCGGGGAAGACCCCGATCCACCAGGCGTCGAAGTTGCGGGCCCCCTCGCTGACCATGGCGCCCCACTCGGCGTCGGGAGGCTGGGCGCCGAGACCGAGGAAGGACAGTCCCGAGAGCAGCAACACGGCGTTGCCGACCTCGAGGGCGGCGAGCACGAGCACCGGCCCGGCGACGTTGGGCCGCAGGTCGACGACGAGCGTGCGTCGGGCCGATGCGCCGAGCAGCCGTGTGGCGGAGACGAACTCGGCCTCGCGCAGGCCGAGCAGCATCGAGCGCACCACCCGGGCGTACGACGGCCACATGACCACCGTGAGGGCGAGCACCGCGTTGCGCAGCCCCGGTCCGAGCGCGGCGGCCGCGGCCATGGCGAGGATGATGCCGGGGAAGGCGAAGACGAGGTCGGCGAGGCGCATGACGACGGTGTCGGCCCAGCGGCCGAAGTAGCCGGCCACGGCGCCGAGCACCGTGCCCACCGTCGTGGCGAGCACGACGAGCAGCACCGCGAGCGGCAGGGTGATCCGGGTGCCGTAGAGGATGCGGCTGAGCACGTCACGACCGAGGCCGTCGGTGCCGAGGAGGGTGTCCCCGCCCGGCGGCTGCAGGCGGGCGAAGTCCTGCGCGTTGGGGTCGTGCGGCGCGAGCAGCGGCGCGGCGAGGGCGACGAGCACCCACAGCACGATGACCACGGCCCCGACGACGGCGAGCGGGCGCGACCACGGCGACCGACCGGCATCCGCCCCGGCTGGTGACAGGACCCGTCGCAGCGTCCTCATGAGAGCCGGATCCGCGGGTCGATGACCCCGTAGAGGACGTCGACGACGAGGTTGATGACGACGTAGACGACGGCCACGGTGATCGAGACGCCCATGACCGCAGGCAGGTCGAGGGCGAGCGAGCTCTTGTAGGCGTACTGGCCCAGGCCCGGCCACGAGAAGATCGACTCGACGAGCACGGTGCCCGAGAGCAGCGACCCGAAGGCCAGGCCGGAGACGGTGATGATGGGCACGAGGGCGGGCCGCAGTACGTGGCGCAGGATGACCGTGCGGCGCGGCAGCCCCTTGGCGTGGGCGGCGCGCACGTAGTCGTTGCCGAGCACCTCGAGCACGCTGGCGCGGGTGAAGCGGGTGATGAGCCCCACGGTGTACGCGGCGAGCACGCAGGCCGGCAGCAGGATGTGGTGCAGCGCCATCTGGAAGGTGAAGGGGTCGTTGTCGAGCAGCGAGTCGACGAGCAGCAGCCCCGTCACCTCGGGCGAGCGCGGGTAGCCCGGGTCGAGCTGGCCCGTCGAGCTGAACCACCCGAGGCGCACGCTGAAGATCAGGGATGCCGTCAGGGCCAGCCAGAACGTCGGCACCGACACCCCGGCGAGGCTGACGACGCGGATGAGCTGGTCGGGCCAGCGGTCGCGGTACAGGGCGGCGAGGGTGCCGAGCGTGACACCGAGCACGAGCGAGATGACGATGGCGACGAGGGCGAGCTCGATGGTCGGGGGCAGGTAGTCGCCGAGGTCGGTGAGCACCGGTCGGCGGGTCTGCTGCGAGATGCCGAGGTCGCCGTGCACGAGGTTGGCGAGGTAGGTGACGTACTGCCGCCACAGCGGGTCGTCGAGCCCGTACTGGGCGCGGAACGCGGCGACCGTCGCGGGGTCCTCGATGGCGCGCTGACCGAGGGCGGCCGCGGCCGGGTCGCCGGGGACGACGTGGGTCAGCACGAACGCGACGAGGGTGATGCCGAGCACGAGCAGGATGCCGGCCCCACCCCGGCGCAGGAGGAACCCCCCCAGCCCCGCCCCGCGCCGGGCCGTCTCGCGACGGTCGGCTGGGGCGGCGACGGGGTCGGCGACCGGCGCGCTCACCCGGCGCTCACGGGTGGCGGCGCGCGGTGGAGGTCACCGGCATCAGCCGAGCTCGGCGACGTTGACGGTCCACACGAGGTTGTAGCTGAGGTTCTTGAGGTCCTTGCTCGCGAGGAAGACCTGGGCCGGCTGGATGAGCGACATGACGGGGCCGGCGTTGAGGCCCTTCTGGAACTCCTCCATGAGGGCGGCACGCTTGCTCTCGTCCTTCTCGGTCGCCGCCTGCTTCATGACGGTCTCGAGCTGGGGGTCGGAGCCGGCGGTCCAGTTGACGCGCTTGCCGCCGACGATGCCGCCGGGGCCGAAGGCGAGGTAGTTGCTCGAGTCGGGGAAGTCGGGGCCCCACAGCCAGACGCCGACCTGCTGCTTGCCGCCGCGGGCGAGCTCGAGCACGGTGGCGACGGGCGCGCCCTTGAGCTCGGTCTTGATGCCGATCTTGTTGAGGTCGGCGGCGATGCGGGTCGACATGTCGGTGAACGAGACACCGTTCTGGGTGAGGTCGGACGGGAACGAGACCTCGATGGGCGTGCCGTCGTACCCCGACTTGGCCAGGGCGGCCTTGGCGGCGTCGGCGTCGTACGTCGGGCCCTGGCCCTCGGGGAGGGAGCCGGCGAACTGGACCGGCACCATGCCGTCGGCCCGGCGCGAGCCCTTGCCGGCTAGCTCGAGGAGGCCGCTGTAGTCGATGCCGCGCCGCACGGCCTCCTGGAAGTCGGGGTTGGCGGTCCACGTGTTCACCGACGGGTTGGCGTTGGTGAAGAGGTAGAAGGTGTACTGCGACGGGACCGAGCTCGACACCGCGCCGCTGCCGACGGAGGCGACCTGGTCGGGCGAGAGGTCGAGGGCGAGCGAGCTCTCGCCCTTCTCGACGTTGTTCTTCTGCTGGGCCGCGTCGACGTTGCGGATGACGACCCGCTGGTACGTCGGCTTGGTCGCCCCCCAGTAGCTCGGGTTCGCCTTGAGCACGACCTCGGTCGAGAGCCCGAACGACTCGAGCACGTACGGGCCGGAGCCCATGGAGGCCTTGGCGAAGGCGTCCTCAGCCTTGTCCGCGGTGGCGGCATCCTCGGCATCCGATGCCCCGGCGGCCTTGGCGGCCTTGGAGTTGACGACACCGAGCGACGGGCTGGCCAGCTTTCCGAGCAGGGCCGGGTCGTAGCTCGCGGTCTTGACCTCGACGGTGTCGGGGTCGGTCGCGGTGACGGTGAGCCCGTCGGCGAGGAACGACGGGTTGCCCTTGACCCGCTGGACGCGGTCGAGCGAGAAGACGACGTCGTCGGCGGTGATGTCGGAGCCGTCGCTGAACTTGGCGTTCTTGTCGAGCGCGAAGGTCCACGTGAGGCCGTCGGCCGACTGCTTCCACGACGTGGCGACCGACGGCACGGGCGTCTTGAGGTCGGCGCCTTTGAAGGTGACGAGGGTGTCGTAGAGGGCGCGCGCGACGATGTTGCCGGTGGGCTCGTAGTTGCGGGCCGGGTCGGCGCTCTTGAGGACGAAGACGGTGTCGACGACGAGGGGCTTGCTCGCGGCCGCTCCCGCGGTGCCGCTCCCCGTCGACGTCTTGGGCGCGGGGTTGCAGGCCGTGACGGCGAGCGCCGCGGCGAGGACGACGGAACCGGTGACGAGCTTGCTGGCAGCCATGGGCCACATCCCTTGTCGAGGAGGGTGACGGCATCCGCATCGGTGAGACGACGGGACCCGTTGGCACCCGGTCGATCTCGTGCGACGAAGACGTCTGACGGCATCCCCGTCGGACGCCACGGGGATGGTCTACCACAGGGACGAGGCGTGATACCCGGTTGGACACGCGCGTGTCAGTGGGCAGGATCGAGCGGTGCCCGCCCTCGACCACCTCAGCCGCCCCGAGTACCCGCGATCGGCGACCTACGACGCGCGGTGGCTCGTGGACCTCGACATGGGTCCGCACCCGCTGTGGCTGCTCGAGGACCTCGCCGGTGACCTCGACCTGCGGCCCGGGATGCGCGTGCTCGACCTCGGCTCGGGTCTCGGTGCGACGTCCGTCTTCCTCGCCCGGGAGTACGGCGTGCAGGTCGTCGCGGCCGACCTCTGGGTCGACCCGAGCGAGGCCGCGCGCGTCTTCGACCGGGAGGGCGTCGGCGACCGCGTGCTGGCGATGCGGGTCGACGCGCACGCCCTGCCGTTCGGGCGGCAGAGCTTCGACGCCGTCGTCAGCGTCGACGCGTGGGAGTACTTCGGCACCGGTGACCACTACCCCGGCTACCTCGCGCGCTTCGTGCGCCCCGGCGGCCAGCTCGGTGTCGCGACGCCGGCCCTGACGACCGAGGTGCGCGAGCTCGGCGCCCTGCCCGAGCACGTCGACCACGTCGTCGGGGCCGAGGCGGCGGCGTGGCACACGCACGAGTGGCTGCGCACGCAGTGGTCGCTGTCGCGCGCGTTCACCGAGGTGACGGCGCGCTCGCAGCCCGAGGGCGCGGCCAACTGGCTGCTGTGGGAGCGGGCGGTCAACGAGCTCAAGGGCCAGCAGAGCTCCCCGGTGCAGGGGATGCTGGAGGCCGACCAGGGCGCGTTCCTCACCTTCGCGCTCGTGACCGGGAGGGTGGCATGACGATCACGCGGACAGACCTGACGCACCTGAGGCGGGCCGTCGAGCTGGCCCGGCTGGCGCTCGAGCGGGGTGACGAGCCGTTCGGCTCGGTGCTCGTCGGCGCCGACGGCGACGTGCTCTTCGAGGACCACAACCACGTCGTCGAGCAGGACGCGACCCGCCACCCCGAGCTGGCAATCGCGCAGTGGGCGGGGGCGAACCTCGACGCCGCGGCGCGGGCGGCGGCGACGGTGTACACGTCCGGGGAGCACTGCCCCATGTGCAGCGCGGCCCACGCGTGGGTCGGGCTCGGCCGCATCGTCTACGCCGCGAGCTCGGCGCAGCTCGGGCAGTGGCAGTCGTCGTGGGGTGGCGGGCCGGGGCCGGTGCGTCCGCTCGCCGTGCAGGACGTCGCCCCGGGGGTGCCCGTCGACGGTCCGGCACCCGAGCTGGCCGACGAGGTGCGGTCGCTGCACGAGGCGTTCGCCCGGGGGTCGCGCACCCCGTGAGGCAGGACCGGCCGGGCGCCTGACCCGGCCCCCCGGCATCCTGCGCCCGCCTCCATCTCCGCCACGGCCCGATTTCGGACACTGCGATCCGTAGCCGCCCTCCCCTTCTTCGCCACGGCCCGATTTAGGACACCGGGATCAGGAAACGATGTCCGCTCCGTCGCCACGGCCCGATTCCGGACACCCCGACCCCGAGACCACGCCCCCTCTTCGCCACGGCCCGATTGTGGACACCACCCGCATCGCCCAACGAGCGCCGGATGCCGGGTAGCCCGCGCACGCGGAACGACGCGCGTCGCGGCCCTGTGCACAACCTCCGCGGACGCCGGCCGACATCGGCCACGCTGCTGAGCATGTCCAGCCCGACCGTGCTCGCGCCGTTCCGCCTGTGCGACGTCGACGGCGGCCCGTCCGTGCTGCGTTCGATGCGCCGACGTCATCGCATGCTCTTCCAGGGCGTCTACGTCGACCGGACCGTCGCCCTCACGACCGAGCTGCTCGCCCGGGCGGCCCTGCTGGCCTCGGAACCGGACAGCTACCTCTCGCACCACACGGCAGCGCGGCTCTGGGGCGCGGTGGTACCGGACAGCCCGGACGTCCACGTGACCACCCCGGGGCTACGGTCCAAGAAGCACGGCATCGCTGCCCACCGGGTCAAGGCCGGCCAGCGCGTCGTCACCTGGAAAGGGCTACGCGTGACGGCGCCCGGCCAGACCTTTCTCGACCTTGCGCACCGGCTGGGCCTCGTCGACCTCGTCGTGCTCGGCGACTCGCTCGTCCGAGCCGGGCGAGTGACGGTCGACGAGCTGGTCGAGCTCACGGCTGGGCGGTGCGGGCCGTACTCCACCAGCGCTCGCAGGGCGGCCCTGCTCGTGCGCAAGGGCGTGGACTCGCCGATGGAGACGCGTCTGCGGCTGCTCATCGTCCTGGCCGGTCTGCCCGAGCCCACGGTGGACCACCGCATCCACACTCGGGACGGCGTCCTGCTCTACCGCTTCGACCTGTACTACGCAGCGGCACGCCACATCATCGAGTACGACGGCAAGCAGCACGAGAAGGACAGACAGCGTCGGTCGGACATCCTGCGCGACGAGCAGTTCGATGCGTGGCGGCTGCGCAAGGTCGTGACGGTGGCCGACGACATCTACGGCGTGCCGGGTCAGACGCTGTCGCGCATCTGTCGGGCCATGCGCGAGCAAGGAATGACCGTGTCCACGTTGTCCGACGAGTGGCGCCGCCACTTCCCGAGCCGAGGCGACGACGTGTCCAACCCCGGGTGACGGGGGCTGCCGCCTTCCTTCGCTTCTCACCGGACGCCGCGCGATTTCCGTCAGTCCTCGTCTCACAGCGCGCCGCACCCCGGTTTCGGATGAGCGCGGCGAGCGCCGACGGATTCGTCGGACCCTGGCGTAGGCATCGACGGAGGTCCTGGCGCGAGGTCGTGTCCCATATCGGGCCACGGCGCGGAAGTGGACGGTGCGGGCGGGGGAGGGTGTCCGTTATCGGGCCACGGCGCGGTCACGGACAGTGCCGGCAGGAGAACCTGTCCGTTCTCGAGCCACGGCGCGGTCACGGACGGTGCCGGCAGGAGAACCTGTCCGTTATCGGGCCGCGGCGCAGTCATGGAGGCCCGGGGAGTGTGGCGGATGCCGGGGGCGGGGTTGAGCGGTCCCGGGCCGGCCGTGGCGCCGAGGTGCGGGCGGGTACGAGACCCGCGGACCGGCATCCGGGCGGCTGTCCGCTGGCAGCGAACAGACGGTCGGAGTTGAGCCGACGGGGCTCAGGATGGGAACACGTCCCGGCGGCGCGGCGTTGGTCAGCATGTGCCCGACGTCAGTGGGCACGGTTAGCATCGAGGTGACTCTCGATCAGTCAGGAGAAGAGCATGTTCGAAAGGTTCACCGACAGGGCCCGGAGGGTGGTTGTCCTCGCGCAGGAGGAAGCACGCCTGCTCAACCACAACTACATCGGGACCGAGCACATCCTCCTGGGTCTGATCCACGAAGGCGAAGGCGTCGCCGCGAAGGCCCTCGAGTCGCTTGACATCTCGCTCGAAGCGGTCAGGGCCCAGGTCCAGGAGATCATCGGCCAGGGCCAGCAGGCCCCGACCGGACACATTCCCTTCACGCCCCGCGCGAAGAAGGTGCTCGAGTACTCGCTGCGCGAGGCGCTGCAGCTCGGGCACAGCTACATCGGCACCGAGCACATCCTGCTCGGCCTCATCCGTGAGGGCGAGGGCGTCGCGGCCCAGGTGCTCGTCAAGCTCGGCGCCGAGCTGAACAAGGTGCGCCAGCAGGTCATCCAGCTGCTCTCGGGCTACCAGGGCAGCGGGCAGGGCGACAAGGCCGGCGCCGGCGTCGGCCCGGGTCAGGCCGAGGGCACGCCCGCGGGATCCCTCGTGCTCGACCAGTTCGGCCGCAACCTGACGCAGGCGGCCCGTGAGGGCAAGCTCGACCCGGTCATCGGGCGCACGAACGAGATCGAGCGCGTCATGCAGGTCCTGTCCCGCCGCACCAAGAACAACCCGGTGCTCATCGGCGAGCCGGGCGTCGGCAAGACGGCCGTCGTCGAGGGGCTCGCGCAGGACATCGTCAAGGGCGAGGTGCCCGAGACGCTCAAGGACAAGCAGCTCTACACCCTCGACCTCGGCTCGCTCGTGGCCGGCAGCCGCTACCGCGGTGACTTCGAGGAGCGGCTGAAGAAGGTCCTCAAGGAGATCCGCACGCGCGGCGACATCATCATCTTCATCGACGAGATCCACACCCTCGTCGGTGCCGGTGCCGCCGAGGGCGCGATCGACGCCGCGAGCATCCTCAAGCCGATGCTGGCCCGTGGTGAGCTGCAGACCATCGGCGCGACGACGCTCGACGAGTACCGCAAGCACATCGAGAAGGACTCCGCCCTCGAGCGGCGCTTCCAGCCGATCCAGGTGCAGGAGCCCACGCTCCCGCACACGATCGAGATCCTCAAGGGGCTGCGCGACCGCTACGAGGCGCACCACCGCGTGACGATCACCGACGCGGCGCTCGTCGCCGCGGCCAACATGGCCGACCGGTACGTCAACGACCGCTTCCTGCCCGACAAGGCCATCGACCTCATCGACGAGGCGGGCGCGCGACTGCGCATCCGCCGCATGACGGCTCCGCCGGACCTGCGCGAGTTCGACGAGAAGATCGCCGCCCTCGTGCGCGAGAAGGAGTCGGCCATCGACGGCCAGGACTTCGAGCGTGCGGCCAGGGCCCGTGACGACGAGAAGCGCCTGCTGCGCGAGAAGTCCGAGCGTGAGGCGCAGTGGAAGTCCGGTGACATGGACGTCGTCGCCGAGGTCGACGAAGAGCTCATCGCCGAGGTCTTGGCGGCCAGCACCGGCATCCCGGTGTTCAAGCTGACCGAGGAGGAGAGCAGCCGACTGCTCAACATGGAGGATGAGCTGCATAAGCGGATCGTCGGCATGAACGACGCCGTCAAGGCGCTGAGCCAGGCGATCCGACGCACTCGCGCCGGCCTCAAGGACCCGCGTCGCCCCGGCGGCTCGTTCATCTTCGCCGGCCCCACCGGTGTCGGTAAGACCGAGCTGGCCAAGACGCTCGCCGAGTTCCTCTTCGGCAGCGAGGACGCGCTCATCCAGCTCGACATGTCCGAGTACTCCGAGAAGCACACGGTCAGCCGCCTGTTCGGCTCGCCTCCCGGCTACGTCGGCTACGAGGAGGGCGGCCAGCTCACCGAGAAGGTGCGTCGCAAGCCGTTCTCGGTCGTGCTGTTCGACGAGGTCGAGAAGGCCCACCCGGAGATCTTCAACTCGCTGCTGCAGGTGCTCGAGGACGGCCGCCTCACCGACTCGCAGGGCCGGATGGTCGACTTCAAGAACACGGTCATCATCATGACGACCAACCTCGGCACGAGGGACATCAGCCGCACGTCGCTCGGCTTCTCGGCCGGCCCCGACACCCTCTCGGACTACGAGCGGATGAAGAACAAGGTCACCGACGAGCTCAAGCAGCACTTCCGGCCCGAGTTCCTCAACCGTGTCGACGACACGATCGTGTTCCCGCACCTGACCAAGGACGAGATCACCCAGATCGTCGACCTCGAGATCGCCAAGCTCGACAAGCGGCTCAAGGACAAGGACATGGGCATCGAGCTCACGCCCGCGGCCAAGGACCTGCTGGCGAAGAAGGGCTACGACCCCGTGCTCGGTGCGCGACCACTGCGTCGCACCATCCAGCGCGAGATCGAGGACGCCCTGTCGGAGAAGATCCTCTACGCCGAGTTCCTCTCCGGCCAGTGGATCCGCGTCGACACGGAGGGCGAGGGCAAGGCGGAGAAGTTCATCTTCGTCGACATGGAGCACCCCGACCCCACCCACCGTCCGGCCGACGAGCTGCAGGACATCGCCGACGGGCCCGCCCTCGACGAGGCCCTGAGCGTCAACGTGACCGGCGGGTCGTCGGTCCCCGACGACCAGTTCCCCGACAGCGCGATGGGCAACGAGCGCTGACGACGAACGCCTGAGGACGAAGGGACCGCGGACACCGTCCGCGGTCCCTTCGTCATACCGGGGTCGTACAGCGCCCGTGCACGACGCGACCGCGGGCCGACGCGCCACCCACGCCACGGCGGACAGAGTGGCAGTCATGAGCGAGAACGCCACCTCCCACCTGCCGCCGCACACCCCTGAGCCCCGGATGCCGGTGAGCGCGCCGGGTGCGCCCCGACCCGTCGCCGGCGCCACCACGGCCGGCTCCCCCGACTCCCCCGACTCCCCCGTCTCGGCCACCGCGCGCGACCTCGTGGCCCGAGGGCTCGTCATGCGCTACGGGTCGGACTCCACCGCGCCCCCGGCCCTCGGCGGTGTTGACCTGCGCATCGAGGCCGGGGAGACGGTGGCCGTCATGGGTCCGTCGGGCTCCGGCAAGACGACGCTGCTGCACGTGCTGGCCGGCATCGTGCGCCCCACCGAGGGCCAGGTGCTCTGGCGCGGCCGGGACGTCGCCCGCCTCGGCGACGCCGACCGCACCACGCTGCGCCGCAAGGACTTCGGCTTCGTCTTCCAGCAGGGGATGCTGCTGCCCGAGCTGCCCGCGGTCGAGAACGTCGCCCTGCCCCTGCTCATCGACGGCACCCGCCGGGCGGCGGCGCTCGCCCGCGCCGCCGCGCTCTTCGCGCCGCTCGGCCTCGCCGGCTACGAGAAGCGCCGACCCGGAGAGCTCTCCGGCGGCCAGGCCCAGCGCGTGGCCATCGCCCGCGCCCTCGTCGCCCAGCCCGGCGTCGTCTTCGCCGACGAGCCGACCGGTGCCCTCGACCAGACCACGAGCGCCGAGGTCATGGGTCACCTCACCGCGCTCGTCCGCCACACCGGGGCCTCCCTCGTGCTGGTCACGCACGACGAGAACGTCGCCGCCTGGTGCTCCCGGGTCGTCAGCGTGCGTGACGGTCGCGTCGTCGGCGACGCCCGCACCGGCACGACGACGCTGCACCCCGCCGGCCTCACCACCGACGGGGCGCTCCGATGAGGGCCGCGCTGCAGCTGTCCTGGCGGCTGCGGGCCGCCGGAGCGCGCGAGAACCGCACGCCGGGCGCCCTCGCCGTCATCGCCTTCGCCGTGGCCACCGCGGCCCTGCTCGTCTGCCTCGGCGGCCTGGGCGCGTTCACGGCCCGGGCCGCCCAGGCCGACACGGCCCTCGCCGCGATCGCCGCCTCGAACGCCGGCGCCGGCCCCGACCTGCCCGCCGTCGACGACCTGTCCTTCCTCGCCGAGATGTACGTGACCCTCGCGTGGGTGGCGACGACGTGCATGGTCGTCCCGATCCTCACCCTCGGCGGTGTCGCGGCCCGTCTCGCGATCGCCCGTCGCGACCAGCGGCTGGCCGCCCTGCGTCTCGCCGGCGCGACGTCCGCCCAGGTCACCGTCATGACCCTGGCCGAGGCCGCGCTCCAGGCACTGCTCGGCGCCCTCGGGGGCGTCGTCCTCTACGCCGCTGCCCTGCCGCTCGTCGCGCGCCTCGAGTTCCAGGCCACCCCGTTCGAGCTGCGCGAGCTCGTCGTGCCGGTGTGGCAGCTGCTCGCCGTCGTCGCCGGGGTGGTCGTGCTCGCCATGGTCTCGGGGCTGTCCAGCCTCGCCCGCGTCGTCGTGAGCCCGCTCGGCGTCGCCGCCCGCACGACGCCGAAGCGCCTCAGCCTGCTGCGCGTCGTCGTGGCCGCTGTCGCCGTCGGCGCCTGGGTCCTCGTGATCTCGCCGATGGACGACCCCGAGGCCGGCAACGACCAGCGCGGCCTCATCGTGCTGCTGCTCGGCGGGCTCATCCTCGCCGTCAACACCGTCGGGCCGTTCGTCGTCATGCTCGTCGGTCGCCTCGTGGCCCGCTTCGCCCCCACCGCGCCGGTGCTGCTCGCCGCCCGTCGCATCGTCGACGACCCCCGCAGCACGTGGCGCGCGGTCGGCGCCCTGGGCCTGGCCATCATCATCGTCGGCTTCACCAACGTCGTCAGCGCGGCCGAGCGCCAGTCGGGTCCGGACGCCGTGTTCACCGCCGACCTGCGCACCGGCGCCCTCGTCACGCTGACGGTCATCACGATCGTCGGAGCCACCTCGACCGGTGTCGTGCAGGCCTCGCGGGTGCTCGACCAGCGCGCCCAGTACCGGTCGCTGTCGCTCGCCGGAACGAGCCTGCGCACCCTGCACCGGGCCCGCACCGTCGAGGTCGCCCTGCCGCTCGTCGTCACGGTCGTCGTCTCGGCCGGCTTCGCCCTCGCAGTCGTCGCTCCCTTCGCGAGCGCCCAGGACGCCGGCCTCGTCACACGGTTCGCCGTCGCCGTCACCGCCGCGAGCGGGCTCATGCTCGCGTCGGTGCTCGCCTCGCGCTCCCTCGTGCGCCAGGCCGCGCTGGCCGGGTGAACCGGTCCTCTACGGTGGACCGGTGAGCACGACCACCCCCACCGCCCCGGATGCCGGTCGGCCCGGTCCGACCGCGGCCCGCGGCCGGCGGTGGGCCCCGTCCGCCGCCGCTGCGGCGGCCGCAGCCCTGCTGCTGGCCGCCTGCACGGGCGGCGAGGGCGCCACGTCGTCCGCGGCCACCGGCGCCGCGTCGAATGCCACCACGGGCACCACCCCCGCCGCGTCGAGCCCGGCCCCGTCGAGCCCGACCCCGTCGATTCCGGCGACGGGCGACGGCGCGACGACCCCGGCATCCGGCTCGAGCGACGCCACGGTCACGGGCGCACCCGCGGCCCTCGGCGCCCTGGTCGGTCGGCTGTACGCAGGACAGGGTCTCGGGGCCGGCGCGACCGCGACCGTGGCGGCAGCCCTCGAGGGCGCCACCCCCGCCGCGCTGCCGGCCGGGGCGAAGGCCACGACCGGCACGTGGTTCGGCACACCGGTCGCCGTCGTGACGGCCGGACGTGACGTCACGCTCGCCGTCGGGCCGACCTGGAGGGTCGTCGGCGGCTGGTGGCCGTCGCTCGGGGTCGACGCGCCCAGCCTCGGCCGGCCCGGGCCCCGCTTCGTGCTCGCCGTCGGCTCCGACGCCCGCCGGGGCGAGCCGCTCGACCGCACCCGCGCCGACGTGCTGCAGGTGGTCGGCACCGACGGTTCCGGGGGCGGTGGCGTCCTGGGTCTGGCCCGCGACCTCTGGGTGCCGCTCAGCACCGGCGGCAAGGGAAAGATCAACGCCGCCATGGTCTTCGGCGGCCCCGAGGCCCAGCGGAGGACGGTGCGGGCCGCCACCGGGCTGCCCGCCGAGGGGTACGTGCTCGTCGGCTTCGGCGGCTTCACCCGCGTCGTCGACGACCAGGGCGGCATCCCGATGGTCGTCCCCGAGCGCGTCGACGCCTCGCACGCCGACCTCGTCATCGAGAAGGGGCCCCAGACCCTGACGGGCAAGCAGGCCCTCGCCTACGCCCGCGAGCGCAAGACCCTGCCCGACGGTGACTTCGGCCGGTCACGGCACCAGGGCCAGATCATCCTCGCGGCGGCGGTCAAGGCGAAGCTGGCCGGGCCGCAGGCCATCCCGGCGGCCTTCACGAGCTTCAGCGGCGTCGGGCGCAGCGACCTGTCGGCCGAGGCGATGCTCACCTACGCCGCCCGCCTCTACGCCCTCAACCCGCTCGAGGTGGGCCGCGGGGTCGCCAAGGGGGCGTTCGGCACCGCGTCGGGGCAGTCGATCGTCGTGCTCGGCGAGCAGGCGCGGCGACTGTTCGCCGACTTCCGCGACGGGAGGCTCTCGTGACCGCCACCCCCGTCATCCGGCGCGCGCGCACGGCCGACGTCCGCGGCATCCGGGCCCTCGTCGCGCCACTGGCCGAGCGACGCGTGCTCGTGGCCAAGGAGGCGGTCACGTACTACGAGACGCTGCAGGAGTTCCGGGTCGCCGAGCAGGACGGCCACGTCGTCGGCTGCGGCGCCCTCCACGTCATGTGGGAGGACCTCGCCGAGATCCGCACCCTCGCGGTCAGCCCGTCGACGCTGGGCACCGGGCTCGGCGGCCGCATCCTCGACGAGCTGGTCCAGGACGCCGTCGAGCTGGGGGTGCGCCGCCTGTTCTGCCTCACCTTCGAGACCGCCTTCTTCGAACGGCACGGGTTCACCGAGATCGAGGGGCAGGCGGTGTCGGCCGACGTGTACGCCGAGCTGCTGCGCAGCTACGACGAGGGTGTCGCCGAGTTCCTCGACCTCGAACGGGTCAAGCCGAACACGTTGGGCAACCACCGGATGCTGCGCACGCTGTGACGACGGGGCGGGCGCGCCACGCGCAGGGGTTCTGGGTCGTCGTCGCCGTCTTCGGCCTCGTCATGGCCTTCGCCACGCTGCCGACGCCCCTCTACCCGCTCTACCAGCAGCGCGACGGTTTCCCGACCGCGGTCATCACGCTCATCTTCGCCGCCTACGGGGTCGGAGTCATGGCCGGCCTCTACCTCACCGGCCACCTCAGCGACCACCTCGGCCGGCGCCGGGTGCTGCTGGTGGCGACGGCGGTCGAGCTCGTCAGCGCGGCCATGTTCGCCCTGTCGGCGGGCACCGCGGTGCTGCTCGTGGCCAGGCTCGTGTGCGGGCTCGGCATCGGGGCGCTCACGTCGACCGCCACGGCGCACCTCGGAGAGCTGTGGTCGGTGGCCCGGCCGGACGACGGTGGCCGCTTCGCCGGTGTCGTCGCCGGTGCGGTCAACACCGGTGGCCTCGCCCTCGGGTCGGTGGCCGCCGGGCTGCTGACCCAGTGGCTGCCCGCCCCGCTCACGCTGCCCTACGTCGTCTGGGCCGTGCTCATCGCGCTCGCCCTGGTCGCGCTGACCCGGGTGCCGGAGACCGTGCCCGACGAGACCCGGGCCCCGGAGAACCGGCCGCCGTACCGCCCCCAGCGCGTCGGCGTCGAGCCGTCGGCCCGCCCCGCCTTCACGGCGGCGGCCGTCGCCGCCGCGGCCGCCTTCTCGGTGCTCGGACTGTTCACCTCGCTCACCGCCAGCTTTCTCGGCACGACGCTGCACGAGCAGTCGCGCCTGCTCAGCGGCGCCGTCGTCTTCGGCGTCATCGGCGCCTCGGCCCTGTCGCAGATCGCCCTGGGATCGGCCTCGCTGCGGGCCCGCACGGCATGGGGCCGGGGGCTGCTCGTCGGTGGCCTGCTGCTCGTCGCCGCCGGCAGCCTCGCCCTGTCGCTGCCGCTGTTCGTCGTGGCCGGGGTGCTCGCCGGCGCCGGCGTCGGGCTCGTCTTCAACGTCGCCCTCGCCTCCGCCGCCACCGCGTCCTCCCCCGAGCACCGGGGCGAGACGCTGGCCGGCATGTTCCTCTTCGCCTACACCGGCATCACCGTGCCGGTCGTCGTCGCCGGCCTCGCCATCACGTGGGTCGACCCGCGACTCGTCATCGTCGTCTACGCGCTCGTGGCGCTGGTCGGGGCACTGGCCGGCACGACCCGGCTGCTCCGCCTCGGCGACACCGCCGCCGGCCACCCCTGAGGCAGCGCCGGGTCAGCGAGACGCGGCGTAGATGCGGCGCACGACGTCCTCGATGTCGGGCTCCTCGATCGTGAGGTCGCGCACCTCGGCTCGCGCGCTGACGTGGGCCAGCACCTCGGCCGCCGTCGTCTCCGCCGGGTCGAAGGCGAGCCGCTGGCGCAGCCCGTCGGGCTCGCCGGCGAGCAGGGCCGTGCCGGGGATGCCCTGCAGCGGCGCGGTCGGGGCGGCGAGGTCGACGACGAGCACACGCCGGGCGCCGACCGTGGCGGCCAGCCCGGGGAGCGTGCCGTCGAAGGCGAGCCGCCCGTGGTCGACGACGAGGACGCGGTCGCAGAGCCGCTCGATGTCGCCCATGTCGTGCGTCGTCAGCAGCAGCGTCGTGCCCCGCTCGCGGCGCTCGGCGACGAGGAACTCACGCAGCCGCTGCTTCGAGAGCACGTCGAGCCCGATCGTCGGCTCGTCGAGCACGAGCAGCTCGGGCCGGTGCAGCAGCGCGGCCGCGACCTCCGCCCGCATCCGCTGACCGAGCGACAGCGAGCGCACCGGCGTGCTCAGCTGCGGCCCCATCTCGAGCTGCTCGACGAGGCGCGCCGCCCTCGCCCGCGCCGCGGCCGGCTCGAGCCGGTGGATGGCGGCGAGGATGGTGAACGACTCCCCCAGCGGGAGGTCCCACCACAGCTGCGAGCGCTGCCCGAAAACGACACCGACCCGCCGCGCCACCTCGACCCGGTCGGTCAGCGGGTCCCGCCCGCACGTGCGCACCGTGCCCGACGTGGGCTTGAGGATGCCGGTCAGCATCTTGATCGTCGTCGACTTCCCGGCGCCGTTGGCACCGATGTACCCGACGGCCTCCCCGGCATCCACCGTGATGCTCAGGTGGTCCACCGCGCGGGTGCGCTTGAAGTCGCGCACGAGGTCGCGGGTCTCGACGACGGGCGAGCCGCCGCGCCGGGTCGTGGGGGTGGTGGGGGTGGTGGGCGTGCCGGTCATCCGCCTGCTCCTTGGTAGTGACGGGTCCCGAGGCGCCAGCACGTCGCGGCGACGGCCCACGTGAGCAGGGCCGCGACCGGGGTCAGCCACCCCGCCCAGCCCGGCAGGAAGCCGTCGTCGCGACCGAGCAGGGTCAGGGCGGGCTGGTAGGCGACGAAGGCGGTCGGGACGACGAAGGTCCAGAAGACGCGCAGCGGGTCCGGGAAGACCTGCTGGCTTTGCTGCGCGGCGTAGGAGCCGCCGTACGTGAAGGAGTTCGTGACCTCGGCGCCGTCGACGACGAAGAACTGCAGGGCGCCCGCCGTCGTGAAGAGGCCGGCGAAGACGGCCGTGCCGCTGACGATCGTGAGGACGAGCAGGGCCGCGGCCGCGACCGACCACTGGACGCCCGCGGTCGCGAGCCCGACGACGAGCGCCACGAGGGCGACGGTGAGCCGCCCGACGCGACGCAGCGAGATGTCGCTCGAGACGAGCTGGGCGAGCAGCGGCAGCGGGCGCACGTAGAACGCGTCGACGGTGCCGGCGCGGATGTACGTGGGCAGGCTGTCGAGGTGGCCGACGAGCAGGTCGGCGACCGCGAAGCAGACGTTGCTCAGGGCGAAGACGAGCAGCGCCGAGGCGAAGTCGAGGCCGCCGAGGGTGTCGACGTTGTGGAAGATGACCCACACCTCGGCGAGCTCGACGAGGCCCACGACGAGGGTGCCGAGGACGTCGGTCGCGAACGAGGTGCGGTAGGTCAGCTGGGACCGCAGCCGCGAGGCGAGCAGCACGCGGTAGGGGTGGAGCGGGCGCAGGTGGTCGGGCCGGCGCGACCGGCGCGATGGGCGCGGTCGGGGCCCGGTGAGCGGCTCAGCCACCCTGCACCTCCAGGGTGCGCCGGCCGCGGCGCAGCAGCACCTGGCCCAGCGCGAGCAGGGCCCCGGCCCACGCCAGCTGCGTGACGACGGTGGCGACGGCATCCGCGCCGATGACCCGCCCGGTGAGCACGTCGAGGGGGTTCTGCAGCATGGCGGGGAACGGTGACCAGCGGGCCAGGGTGCCGAGCCAGTCGGGGAACCACGGGACGGGCACGTACAGACCACAGAGGAACCCGCCGAGGACGGTGTAGAGCATGCGCAGCCCGCGGATCTCGACGAGCCAGAAGGCGAGCAGGTTGACGGCGAACCCGCCGGCGAACGCCGCGACGACGGCGACGAGCACCGAGACCACCCCCAGCAGCCACGACAGCGGCCCCGGCGGCCACGAGAAGGCCGACAGCAGCCAGCCGATGGCGAGCACCGGCAGGCCCCGGGCCAGCAGGTTGATGCCGGCCCGACCGAGGTCGCCGGCGAGGTAGACCAGCTGCGGGTCGAGCGGCCGCAGGAAGTCGACGGCGATGTCGCCGGTGCGCACCCGGTCGGCGACCTCCTGGAACCCCCAGAGGTTGACGGTGCCGAGCAGCGCCTGGCCCCACCACACGAAGGCGAGCACCTGTCCCGTGTCGTAGCCACCGACCGCCGCCCCGGCCGACGCCACGGTGGCGGAGAGGATCGACGCGCGCACGAGCCCGAAGACGGAGTTGGTCGTCAGGCCGGCGAGCAGGGCCAGTCGGTAGGTCGAGTGCCGCCGGAACCCGGCCGCGACGAGGAGGGCGAACACCCTCACCCCCGAGCGCAGTCCGGGTCGCTCGTCGGTGGCAGGCACGAGGGGCGACCTTACCCAGCGAGGCCCGGACGGACAACGGGCTATGTTCGGGGGCATGCCCGCGAACGACGACGACCCCGACCGCACTCTCGACGTGATCATCGTGATGGGGGTGTCGGGGTCGGGGAAGTCGACCGTGGCCAAGGGCATCTCGACGGTGATGCGCTGGGAGTTCGCGGAGGGCGACGCCTTCCACTCCGACGCCAACGTCGAGAAGATGCGCAGCGGCCAGCCGCTCACCGACGACGACCGCTGGCCATGGCTCGAGTCGATCGGCGACTGGATCAGCGGCAAGGAGGCGGCCGGCGAGAGCGCCGTCGTCACCTGCTCCGCGCTGCGCCGGGTCTACCGCGACCTCCTGCGCCGCGACCGGCCGTCGGTGCGCTTCCTGCACGTCGAGGCGCCGAGCACCGTCATCGAGGACCGCATGAACCACCGGCCCGGGCACTACATGCCCTCGTCCCTGCTGCCCAGCCAGCTCGCCACCCTCGAGCCGCTGGAGCCGGACGAGCCGGGAGTGGAGATCACCAACGAGGGCACGGCGGCCGCCGTGCTCGACCGGGCGCTCGGCGCCCTCGGACTGAGCAAGGACTCCCGCGCATGAGCCTGACCCTGCTGACCCCCGCCCTCTCGCCCGCCGCCGCCCCCATCACCACGCTGCTCGCCGACCCGCCCGAGGTGCCCTACGCGGGCGACGGCCAGCTCGTCGTCGCCTGCCTCGCCGGCATCCTCGCCGTCGTCGTGCTCATCACGTGGGCCAAGCTGCACCCGTTCCTGTCCCTCATCCTCGGCTCGGCGGTGCTCGGTCTCGTCGCGACGATGCCGCCCGGCACCATCGTCACGAGCTTCATCGCAGGCTTCGGCTCGACGACCGGGTCGGTCGGTGTGCTCATCGCGCTCGGCGCCATGATCGGCAAGATGCTCGAGGCCTCGGGCGGGGCCAACCGCATCGTCGGCACGCTCGTCGGCCGCGTCGGCCCGAACGGGCTGCCGTGGATGATGGCCGCGATCGCCGCCATCCTCGGCCTGCCCCTCTTCTTCGAGGTCGGCGTCGTGCTGCTCGTGCCGGTCGTCATCATGGTCGCCAAGCGCACCGGCGCCTCGCTCATGAAGGTCGGCATCCCGGCCCTCGCCGGCCTGTCGGTGCTGCACGGTCTCGTGCCACCGCACCCCGGCCCGCTCACGGCCATCGGCCTGCTCAACGCCGACCTCGGGCGCACCCTGCTCTTCGGGCTGCTCGTCGCCATCCCGACCGTCGTCGTCGCCGGGCCGGTGCTGGCCCGCTTCGTCGACCAGTGGGTGCCCAAGCACGCGGACTCCCTGGTGCTCGCCGGGGCCGGAGGCGCCGCGACCGGCACCGCCGGCGGCGGTCGCGAGAAGGGTCGCAAGAACGGACGCGAGCGCAGCCGCGGCGCAGCCGGCGGACGTCAGGTCGACGACCTCGACGCCCTCGACCCCGCGAACCAGCCCGGACGCCGCCGCATCGGCTTCGGGTCGGCCATCGTCGCGATCACCCTCCCCGTCGCCCTCATGCTCATCGACGCGATCGTCAAGCTCACCGTCACCGACGCGGAGAACGGGCTGCGCAAGGTCGTCGACGTCATCGGCACCCCCGTCGTCGCGCTGCTCATCGCCGTCATCTTCTGCTACTTCCGGCTCGGACTCGCCTCCGGCATGAGCCGCTCGACGGTGAGCGACACGTTCGGCTCCAGCCTGCCGGGCATCGCCGGCATCCTGCTCATCGTCGCCGCGGGCGGTGGCCTCAAGCAGACCCTCATCGACGCGGGCGTCGGCAACGTCATCCGCGACTGGGCGACCGGGGTCAACATCTCGGCGCTCGTGCTCGGCTGGCTCGTCGCCGTGCTCATCCGCCTGGGCACGGGCTCGGCCACCGTCGCGACCATCACCGCGGCCGGCATCGTCGGACCGCTCGCCGCATCGCTCTCGACGAACGAGCTGGCCCTGCTCGTGCTCGCCATCGGGTGCGGCTCGCTGTTCTTCAGCCACGTCAACGACGCGGGATTCTGGCTGGTCAAGGAGTACTTCGGCCTCACCGTCGGCGAGACGATCAAGTCGTGGTCGGTCATGGAGACCGTCATCTCCGTCGTCGGCTTCGCCCTCGTCATGCTGCTCAGCGTCGTGGTGTGACGGTGAGCGAGCGCCCCGACCCCGTCACCCTGCCCGCCCCCGCGGTCGAGTTCGTCACCGTGCGTCACCTCGCCACCCTGACGACGCTGCGGCCCGACGGCTCGCCGCACGTCGTGCCCGTCGGCTTCACGTGGGACGCCGACGCCGGGGTGGCCCGCGTCATCACCAACGGCGGCAGCCGCAAGGTGCGTAACGTCGAGGCCGGATGCCGGTCGGTGCTCTGCCAGGTCGACGGACGGTACTGGCTCTCGCTCGAGGGACCGTCACGCGTGCTGCGCGACCCGGCATCCGTGCACGACGCCGAGCGGCGCTACGCGGCGCGCTACCGCGAGCCCCGGGAGAACCCTCAGCGCGTCGTCATCGAGATCACCGTCGACCGCGTCCTCGGCACCTTCTGACCCCCCCGCGCCCCTCCACTCCCCCGTCGAAAGGCCAAATAGGGTTCGTCGAAAGGCCAGCTCGAGGTCGTCGGAAGGCCAGTTCTGGTCGGGGGCGGCGTCGGGAAGTGGCCACTCGACGGTGGAGGACGACGACCCAGCGTCTCGAACTGGCCACTCGACGGTGTGGGTTGTCGGGCGGCGTCGGGAAGTGGCCTTTCGACGGTGTCTATTTGGCCTCTCGACGGGGGGCGAGGTCAGGCGGGGAGGCGGTAGCGGTCGCCGTCGATGGGCTCGAGCAGGCCGTCGGCCACGAGGGAGTCGAGGCAGCGCATCACCTGCGCCGCGTCGGGGCCGCTGTCGGCGAGGGCCGCGAGCGGCAGCGGGTGGTCCTCGGCCCGCAGCCGGCGCAGCACCTCGCCGCGCACCTGCCGGTCGGTGCCGTGCCAGGCCTGCCCGCGGCGCGGCGGCCCGTCGTGGGCGGGGCGACCGGCCCGGTTCCAGGCGCAGAGGTCGGCGACGGGGCACTCGCCGCACCGGGGACCGCGGGCGACGCAGACGAGAGCACCGAGCTCCATGACGGCGACGTTCCAGAGGTTGGCGGCGTCCCGTTCCGTCGGCTGCACGTCGTGGGCGAGCTGCGACTCGGCGCGGGTCAGGGTGGGGGCGGGCAGGGCGAGACCCGTGACCGTGCGGGCGATGACCCGGCGCACGTTCGTGTCGACGACGACCTCGGGGACGCCGAAGGCGAAGCAGGCGACGGCCGCCGCGGTGTAGGCGCCGACGCCGGGCAGGGCGAGCAGCTCGGCGTGCGTCGACGGCACCCGGCCGTCGTGCCACTGCACCATCACGGTCGCGGCCTCGTGCAGGCGCAGCGCCCGCCGGGGGTAGCCGAGCCGCTTCCACCGGCGCACGGCCTCGCCGGGGGCGTCCGCGGCGAGGTCGGCCGGGGTGGGCCACCGCTCCATCCACTCGTGCCAGACGGGCTCGACCCGGGCGAGCGGGGTCTGCTGCGACATGACCTCGGAGAGGAAGACGCCCCAGGGGCTGCAGTCGGGCCGCCGCCACGGCAGGTCGCGCCCGGTCTCGAGGAACCAGGTGTTGACGCGCTCGTGGAGCAGGGCGAGCGGCGGGCCGGTCGGGAGGGTCACGACCACCCGCTCAGACGTAGCGCTCGAGGATGCTCGACTCGGCGAGGCGCGACAGCCCCTCGCGCACGGCGCGGGCGCGGCCCTCGCCGACGCCCTCGACGAGCATGAGGTCGTCGATGCCGGCCGCGAGCAGTCGCTGGAGCGACTCGAAGTGCACGACGAGACGGTCGACGATGGCGGCCGGCAGTCGCGGCACCTTCGTCAGCAGCCGGTACCCGAGCGGGCTGACCGGGGCGTCGAGGCTGTCGCCCACGACGGAGAAGCCGACGGCCCGGGCGCCCGCAGCGAGGTCGAGCAGGTCGACGGAGTTGAGGGCCTCGAGGCGGCCCAGGGCCTCCTCGACCGTGAGCTCGCTCTTCGTCGTGGGCAGGTAGTCGCGGATGACGAGCTCGCGGTCGTTGCCGAGCCCGCCGATGAGCTCCTCGAGCTGGAGGCTGAGCAGGCGCCCGTCGGTGCCGAGCTCGACGACGTAGTCCTGGATCTCCGCGGAGATGCGACCGACCATCTCGAGGCGCTGCAGCACGGCGGTGACGTCGCGCACGGTGACGAGGTCCTCGATCTCGAGGGCCGAGAGCGTGCCGGTGACCTCGTCGAGGCGCGACTTGTAGCGCTCGAGGGTCTGCAGCGCCTGGTCGGCGCGCGACAGCGTCGTCGGCGAGCCCTCGATGACGTGCCGGATGCCGCCGACGTAGAGGGCGACGACGCCCATCGACTGGCTCACGGAGATCACGGGGAAGCCCGTCTGCTTCGCGACGCGCTCCGCGGTGCGGTGCCGGGTGCCCGACTCCGTCGTCTCGATGCTCGAGTCGGGGACGAGCTGCGTGGCCGCCCGTAGGATGCGGGTTCCGTCGGTGTCGAGCACGACGGCGCCGTCCATCTTGCACAGCTCGCGCACGCGGGTGGCCGAGAACTCGACGTCGAGCTCGAAGCCGCCCGTGCAGATCGACTCGACCGTCTTGTCGAAGCCGTGCACGATGAGGGCGCCGGTGCGGCCGCGCAGGATGCGCTCGAGGCTGTCACGCAGCTCGGTGCCGGGGGCGACGGCGGCGAGCTCCATGCGCAGGAGCAGCTCGTCGTTCCTCTCCATCACGTCCCGTTCGCCGAGGGTCACGGGCCGTCGAGGCCCTTTGGTCCACGCGAAGTCTAGACGCTGGGCAGGGCCGCGGCGTCGTCCGTCCGTGCCCCTGCGAGGCGCCCCATCGCCTCGATGGCCCGCGGCACGTCGCGCACCTCGACGGCCCGGATGCCGGGTGGCACCGTCACGTCGTCGAGCGACCCCGCGGGGACGAGCGCGTGCCGGAAACCGAGCCGCGCCGCCTCCGCCAGGCGACGCTGCAGGCCGGTCACCCGACGCACCTCCCCCGCCAGACCGACCTCACCGAAGGCGACGACGTCGGTGGCGAGGGCCTGGTCGACCACCGAGCTGGCGAGGGCGCAGACGATGGCGAGGTCGGCGGCGGGCTCGGTGACGCGGACCCCACCGACGGTGGCGGCGAAGATGTCGCGCTGGGCGACGGGCGCCCCCGCCCGCTTGTCGAGCACCGCGATGATCATGGCCAGGCGAGCGTTGTCGAGGCCGCTCGACGTGCGCCGCGGTGACGGCAGGGTGGAGGCCGCCACGAGGGCCTGGACCTCCGCGACGAGGGGGCGGCGACCCTCGAGCGTGACGGTGACGCAGGTACCCGGCACGGCGTGGTCGCGCTGCGACAGGAACAGCCCGCTGGGGTCGGACAGACCGGTGATGCCGCCGTCGGAGAGGTCGAAGCAGCCGACCTCGTCGGTGGGGCCGAAGCGGTTCTTGACCGCCCGCACGAGGCGCAGGCGCGAGTGGCGGTCGCCCTCGAACTGGACGACGACGTCGACGAGGTGCTCGAGCACCCGGGGCCCGGCGATCGAGCCGTCCTTGGTCACGTGCCCGACGAGCAGCACCGCGGTGTGGCTCGCCTTCGCCGCGGCGATGATGCTCGCGGTCACCTCACGCACCTGCGAGACGTTGCCCGCCTGCCCCTCGACCTCTGCGCTCGACACGGTCTGGACGGAGTCGACAACGAGCAGCTGCGGGTCGACCCGGGCCACCTGGCCCAGGACGGCGCCGAGGTCGGTCTCGGCCGCGAGGTAGAGGGTGTCGGCCATCGCGCCGATGCGCTCGGCGCGCGACCGCACCTGGGCCGCCGACTCCTCCCCGCTCACATAGAGCACCGGACCGCCCTGACGCGCGGCCCGGGCGGCGACGTCGAGCAGCAGCGTCGACTTGCCGATGCCGGGCTCACCGGCGACGAGCACGACGGCGCCGGGCACGAGCCCGCCCCCGAGCACCCGGTCGAACTCGGCCACCCCGGTGGGCCGGGCCGTGGCCCGCGTGAGGTCGACGTCGCCGATGCGCTGGGCGGGGGCCGTCACGGGAGCGGCGGTGGTGCGGGCGGCCGCGACCCCACCGACCTCGGCGACGGTGCCCCACGCCTGGCACTCTCCGCAGCGCCCGACCCACTTGGCCGTCTGCCAGCCACACTCGGCACAGCGGTAGCCGGCGGTCCGACGGGTCGTGGCGGTTCGAGGCATGCGAGCAACCTAGACGCCGCCGCCGACAGCCCGGGACGCGTGCCACCCCGCCGGTGGGCGACGGTCACCACGACGGAACGAGCGACGCGGTACTGCACAGTCAGGAAGGGGGCTCGCGCGCCGGTGCGTGCGACCATGGAGGCATGGACGCCGTCATGCCCTACGTGCTCGCCCTCGTCCCGACGATCGGCGTCGGCGCCCTCTTCTACGTCGTCATCAAGAACCTCCTCGAGGGCGACCGCCGCGAGCGCCTGGCCCAGGCGCGCTGGGAGGCCGAGCACCGCGACACGCCCGCCCCGCCGCCGGCGCGGACCGCGTCCGGCGGCGACGAGGGAAATCTGGCGGCGCCGTCGGCGAAAAGCCCGGAGAACGACACCCGATCGTCCTGACATACCCGCTTATTGTCGCTTTGGTAAAAGCGGTTGACGGAACACCTATTCAATTCTGGTGCCATTCGCGTGTACATTGTTCATCGGCGAACAATGCATTAGCGCCATCCCCAACCCATCCCCCTCATGGGCGCTCGACAATGGCCTGCACAGAAGTGGAGAACAATGGCACAGCGTGTTGAAGTCGTGCTCATCGACGACGTCGACGGCGGTGACGCCGCCGAGACCGTCACCTTCGGACTCGACGGCGTCACGTACGAGATCGACCTTTCCGACAAGAATGCCCGCAAGCTCCGCGACGACTTCGCGACGTGGAGCGGGCACGCCCGCCGTGCCGGCAGCGCCGGCCGGTCCGTGAGCCGCAAGCGGCCCGGCACCTCGGCCAAGCGTTCCGACCTCAGCGCGGTGCGCGAGTGGGCGCGGCAGAACGGGCACAACGTGTCCGAGCGCGGCCGGATCTCCGCGGAGGTCCAGGAGGCCTACGACAAGGCCCACTGAGCCGTCGACATCTCGCAGGCGCCTCGACCGGCGCCCGCACCGGAGTCACCGACGAGGCCCGGCACCCGACAGGGTGCCGGGCCTCGTCGCATCCCACCGCGCCTCCGGCCTCGGCCCCGGGCCTGCTGTCCGACGCCTGTCGCGCCCCTGTCCGGCCGTTGTGGCCGACCTTGGCAGTGCCGGTGAAAACCGTTGTCCTGCAATGCGATCCGGAGTCTGTGAATGTCCGCCGCCGGCTTGGTGACCGCCTCTTGACGTGCCTATGGTCGGGGCTCCCAACGGCCGGTCGCCCGGCTCGCGGGAGGTCAGATCCCCCATCGAGAGGCACACCATGCGGCACCACACGAAGCGCACCGCCACCACCCGGGCCGTCGTCGCCGGCGCCCTGGCCGTCGGGGTCGTCGCGGTCGGGGCGTCCACGGCGTCCGCCACGCCGCACCACCGCCCGTCGACCGAGCGGTCCGCGACGGTGGCGAGCGGGGGCACCACCGACCCGGACGCAGATCGGGGTCGGCCACGCCACGCCGCTCCCGAGCCGCCGTCGGACCGGCCGTCGGAGCGCCCGTCGGCCCACTGGTCGACGACGGATGCCGGTGAGCGGCCGTCGCGCTGGCAGCGCACCGACGCGCGGGGTGCGCTCGGTGCCACCGGCGTCACACGGTCGAGCACCTCCGGGTCCGCCGACACCGCGGCCACGACGGCATCCGCCAGCCCGGCCACCTCGGTCACCTCCACCGCGACGACGGCGGGCACCTCCGGCGGTCTGTCGGGGCTGAGCGGCAACGCCGAGGGCATCCGCCGGCTCGTGCTCGAGCGCTGGCCCGCGCTGACGAGCTTCAGCGGCTACCGCGCCGGCGCCGGAGACCACGGCACCGGGCACGCCGTCGACGTCATGATCCCCTCGTGGACGACGGCATCCGGTCGGGCGCAGGGTCAGGCGGTCGCCGACTACGTGCGGGCCCACGCGTCCGAGCTCGGCGTCACGTACGTCATCTGGCGTCAGCACATCTGGAGCGTGGCGCGGGCCGACGAGGGGTGGCGGCTCATGGAGGACCGCGGCTCGGCGACGCAGAACCACGACGACCACGTGCACGTGTCGGTGAGCTGACGCGGACTCACCCGGTCGAGGGCTGCGGCCGGCGACCTCGCGAAGGACCCGCCTACGTGACGAGGTCGGCCGCGAGGTCGCCGTGGCGCTCGACGCGTTCGAGCACCTCGGCGGCGCGCAGCTGCAGCAGGTCTCCCCGGGCGGCGCCCTGCTCGACCTCGTCCCACGTACGCGGCGCGGCGACGGTCGGGGCGTCGCGCCCGCGCAGGGAGTACGGGCAGATGGTCGTCTTGGCGGCGACGTTCTGGCTCCAGTCGAGGAACACCTTGTTCGGCCGCAGCTCCTTGGCCATCTTCCAGACCACGTGGTCGGGGTGCCGTTTCGTCAGCTCCTGCGCGAGCTGCTGCACGGTGTCGCGCACCTGGTCGCTCGACAGCGACCCCGGGAGCACGGCGTAGAGCTGCATCCCCTTGCTGCCGCTCGTCACGGGCAGGGTGTCGAGGCCGAGCGACCCGAGGCGGTCGCGGACGAGGAGCGCCACGCGGGAGCACTCGGTCAGTCCCGTGCCCGGCCCCGGGTCGAGGTCGATGACGAGCCGGTCGGGGTGCCGGGCCACGGCGTCGCGCCCCTCCCCCTCGTAGCGCCACTGCGGTACGTGCAGCTCGAGGGAGTTGAGGTTGACGAGGAAGGTCACGCCGGCGAGGTCGTCGACGAGCGGGAACACGGGGTCTCGCCCCGCGCGGCGCAGCCACTCGGGCGTCCCGGCCGGGATGTTCTTCTCGAAGAACTGCAGGTCGCCGGTGCCGTGCGGGAACCGGACCCGGGTGACCGGACGGCCGGCCAGGTGGGGCAGCAGCACCGGCGCGATGCGGGCGTAGTAGTCGAGCACCTGCGCCTTGGTCGTCCCCGCCTTGGGGTACATGACCTTGTCGAGGCTCGAGAGCCGCATCCGCCGGCCCTCGACCTCGACCGTCACCCGCGCCGGCTCGGCCGCCATCACAGCCCCTCGGGGGGTTCGACGTCGCCCGGCGTGAGGTCGTCGCGCAGACCCTTCCAGGCGGGCTGGCGCAGCCGTCCCTGCCCGCCGAGACCGAGCGACTGCACGTCGGCGACGAGCACCGGGTGCACCCAGCGCGTGCCCAGGGCGTCCACGCGTGGCACCTCCGTCCCGAACGGCGACTCGGCCGCGGTGAGCGGCTCGAGGTCCTGCAGCAGCGCCTGCCCCGTCCGGCCGGCCAGGCCCGAACCGACCCGGCCGAGGTAGCGCAGGCCCCCGGGGCCGGGGACGCCGACGAGCACCGCGCCCAGCCGGGACGCGACCGTACCCGTCGACTCCGGGCGCCAACCGCCGATGACGACCGATACCGTCGCACGGTGAGGAGCCTTGAGCCACAACGCACTTCGCTGTCCCGGGAGGTACGGCGAGTCGACCCGCTTGCTGACGACGCCCTCGAGGCCCTGGTCGCGGGTGGCCGCGTGCAGCACCCGGCCGTCGTCGAACGTCGGCGGCGTCTGCCAGCGCGCACCCTCGAGCTCGAGGCGTTCCAGGGTCGCCCGCCGGTCCGACCACGCCCGCGCCATGAGGTCGACGCCGTAGAGCCGCAGGAGGTCGAACGACATGAGGGTGGCCGGGTTCGCCTCGGCGAGCCGGGCGGCCCGGCGGGCGTCGGTGACGTGGAAGCGGTCGGCCAGCGCGGCGAACGAGGGGATGCCGTCCCGCAGGCACACGACCTCACCGTCGAGCAGCATGTCGGCGAACTCCGCCGCCAGCGGCAGCAGCTCGGGGAAGGCGACGGTGACGTCCCGCTCGGTGCGGGTGAACAGCTGCAGCCGCCCCTCCGAGACGTCGGCGAGGACCCGCATCCCGTCCCACTTCACCTCGTGCGCCCAGCGGGGCCCGTCAGGGACGGTCGCCGTGGCCGTCGCGAGCATGGGGCGCATGGGTGCATTCTTGTTCCCATGCGAGCCATCTGGAAAGGCGCCGTGTCGTTCGGGCTGGTCAACGTGCCCGTGCGCCTCTTCGCGGCCACCGAGAACCACGACGTGCAGTTCCGGCAGGTCCACGAGAAGGACGGGGGCCGCATCAAGTACCAGCGCGTCTGCTCCATCGACGGCGAGGAGGTCGCCTACAGCGACATCGCCAAGGGCTACGAGGCCGCCGACGGGCAGATGGTCGTGCTGTCCGACGAGGAGCTCAAGAGCCTCCCGTCGCGGTCGTCGAAGGAGATCTCGATCGAGAAGTTCGTGCCGAGCGAGCAGATCGACCCGCTGCTCTTCGACAAGAGCTACTACCTCGAGCCCGACAAGACCGGCCTCAAGCCCTACGTGCTGCTGCGCGACGCCCTGGCCAAGGCCGACCGCATGGCCCTCGTGACGGTTGCCGTACGCACCCGCATGACGCTGGCCGTGCTGCGGGTGCGGGACAACGTCATCGTCCTGCAGACCCTGCTGTGGGCCGACGAGGTGCGCGCGCCCGAGTTCGAGAGCCTGGGCGACGAGACGCACGCGAGCGCCAAGGAGCTCGCCATGGCCAGCTCGCTCGTCGACTCGCTCTCGGGCGACTACGAGCCCGACGAGTTCGAGGACGACTACGCCGAGGCCGTCACGCAGCTCGTCGCGACCAAGATCGAGGGCGGCGACATCACCGAGACGCCGGAGGCCAAGGAGGAGGACACCGAGGTCGTCGACCTCCTCGCGGCCCTGCAGCGCAGCGTCGACAAGGCCAAGGCCGCCAAGGGTGGCGGCGCCGCCGCCGCCGACTCGGGCGCCGACGACGACTCCGGCCCGGCGACGAAGGCCGCGGCGAAGAAGGCCCCGGCGAAGAAGGCCCCGGCGAAGAAGACGACCGCGAAGACCGCGAAGACCACGGAGAAGAAGGCGCCCGCCGCGAGGTCGGCCACGAAGAAGGCGAGCAGCACGCGCAAGAGCGCGACCCGCAAGTCGGCCTGACCCGTCCGCCCGGCGGAGCCTCCCACCCCGTTCCCTAGGGTAGGCCCATGGACGCACCCACCCGCCCCGTCGCCGTCGTCACCGGAGGCACGCGCGGCATCGGCCTCGGGGTGGTGCGAGACCTCGGCCGCACCCACCACGTCGTCGTCGGCGGTCGCTCGCAGTCGGGCGTGGATGCCGTCGTGGCCGGGCTGCCCTCTGCCGCGGGCTTCGTCGCCGACCTCGGTGACTGCGGGCCGGGCGGGTCGCTCGAGCGCGCGCTCGAGCGACTCGTGCCCACGCTCCCCCGGGTCGACGTGCTCGTGCACTCGGCAGGGGTGCTGCGGGCCGGCACCGTGGCCGAGGCGTCGACCGCGGACTGGCTCGAGTCGATGACGGTCAACGTCGTCGCGGTCGTCGCCGTCACCCGGGCCCTGCTGCCCGCCCTCAGGGCGGCGGGCGGCACGGTCGTCGCCGTGAACTCCGGGTCGGGCCTGACCGCCTCGGCCGACCAGGGCCCCTACTGCGCCAGCAAGTTCGCGCTGCGTGCGCTCACCGACTCCCTGCGCGACGAGGAGCGGGCGCACGGCGTGCGGGTGACCTCCCTGCACCCCGGACGCGTCGACACCGACATGCAGCACGAGCTCGTCGAGCACGAGGGCGCCCGGTACGACGCCGCCGCCTACCTCGACGTCGACACGGTCGTGGCCGCGGTTCGCACGGCCGTCGACGCGCCGGCCGGGGCGAGCGTCGACTCGCTGTCGGTGCGCCCGCGGGGCGGGCCGACGACACCGCGCTGACCGGCATCCGGTCGAAGCGGCGACGGCGCGGGTCAGGCGGGCGTGCGCTCCGACGACGACGAGCCTGCCGAGCCTGACGACGACCCGCGCTCCAGCGAGGCCCCCTCGACGTCGACGTCGGGCAGCACCCGGGCCAGCCACCCCGGAATCCACCACGCACTGCGCCCCAGCAGGTGCATGACCGCGGGGACGATGAGCAGGCGCACGAGGAAGGCGTCGACGAGCACGCCGAAGGCGAGGGCGAACCCGAACGACCGGATGATGACGGCGTCCGAGCTGATGAAGCCCGCGAACACGGCGACCATGATGACCGCCGCGGCGACGACCACCGGGCGCCCGGCCCGGACCCCCGCCGTGACGGCGGTGCGGGCGTCGGTGCCGTGGGCGTAGGCCTCGCGCATGCCCGAGACGAGGAACAGCTGGTAGTCCATCGCGAGGCCGAACATGATGCCGATGACGATGGTCGGCAGGAAGCTGAGCACCGGCCCGGGCGTCGTGATGCCGAAGACCGACGCGAGCCAGCCCCACTGGAACACGGCGGTGATGGCGCCGAGCGTCGCGAAGAGCGACAGGACGAAGCCGAGCGTCGCGGTGACTGGCACGAGCAGCGAGCGGAACACGACGACGAGGATGAGCAGCGACAGCCCGACGACGAGGCCGAGGTAGCCGGGGAGGGCCCCACCGAGCTGCTCGGAGACGTCGATGTTGCCGCTCGCGCTGCCGGCGACGCCGTAGCCCTCGGGGAGGGCGCGGATGTCCTGCACGAGCTGCTCGGTCGACTCGCTCGTCGGCCCGCCGGTGGGGACGACCTGGAAGGCGAGCAGCGTGCGGTCGTCGGACACCCCGACCGGGGCCACCGCCGCGACGTCGCGCTGCTGCACGAGCCGCTCGGCGACGCGCACCTGCTCGGCCGCCTGACCGGCCTCGCTGACGGGCTCGGCGAGGTCGGCGACGACGAGCAGCGGCCCGTTGAAGCCGGCGCCGAAGTACCGCTGCGTCAGCTCGAAGGCCTGGTACTGCGTCGAGTCCGCCGCCTCGGAGGACCCGTCGGGCAGGCCGAGTCTCAGGGAGGCCGCCGGCACGGCGAGCAGGCCGAGCACGGCCACCCCGAGCACGAGCGTCACGGCCGCGCGGGCCGTGCGCATCGGCCGCAGCCCGGCCGTGGCCGCGGCCTCCTGCAACTGCTGCGCCCGGCGCTGCTCCTCGGCGGCGTCGTCGTGCCGCTCGTAGAAGGCGCGCTCGCGCCGACGCAGGGCCCGGGTGCCGAGCAGGGACAGGAGCGCCGGCGTGAACGTCACGGCCATCGCGACCGCGACGAGCACGCAGAAGGCGCCGACGCTGCCCATGAGGCCGAGGAACCCGATGCCGGTGACGTTGAGGGCCACGAGGGCGATGACGACGGTCAGGCCGGCGAAGACCACGGCGTTGCCGGCGGTGCCGGTGGCGAGGGCGATCGACTCGCGCATCGGCATGCCGTGCAGCAGCTGACGGCGGTGCCGGTTGAGCAGGAAGAGCGAGTAGTCGATGCCGACCGCCAGCCCGAGCATGACGCCGAGGATGGGCGTCACCGAGATCATGTCGACGACGCCCGACAGCGAGAGCGCCGCGGTGACGCCGACGCCCACCCCGACGACGGCCGAGACGATCGGCACGGCGGCGGCGATGGCGGTGCCGAGCATGACGAGCAGGGTGATCGCGGCGACGAGCAGGCCGACGGCCTCGCCGGGGCCGAAGACCTCGGGCACCTCCTGCACGAGGTCCTGGCTGAGCGCGACCTGCACCCCCTGGAGGTCGGCGCCCTGCAGGGCCGCGGCCACGGCGTCCTTCGTCTCGGGGGTGACCTCGAGCTGCGGCTGGGTGAAGCGGACGACGCCGAGCGCGGTGCTGCCGTCGGTCGAGACCTGGCGGAGGCGCTCGGACACGGCGAGCAGCCGACCGCCCACGTCGACCTGCCCGGCCTGCTGCTCGAGCTGCGTGCGGCCGGCGTCGAGCGTGGCCTGCTGCTTCTCCAGCGCGGCCAGCTGCGCCTGCACCTGGGCGCTCTGCTGCTGCGCGGCGGGCAGGGACGTCAGCCGGGCCCGGGCGGTGTCGAGCTGTTGCTGACCGGCCGTCAGCTGCGTGCGCCCCTGGCTCACCTGCTGCTTCGCCGCGGCCAGCCGGTCGGCCTGCTGCTGACGCTGCGCCGTCGTCGCGAAGGGGTCGACGGTGCCGGCGACGCCGTCGAGGCGGCCCACGCGCTGCAGCAGCGCCGTGACCTGCGCACGCTGGGCCGCGGTGAGGGCGGCTCCGTCCTCGGCGTGGAAGACGACGGTGCCGCTGCCACCGCTCGCGGCCGGCAGCTTCTCGGCGAGCCGGTCGACGACCTTCGCCGTCGGGGTGCCGGGGAGCGTCACCTGCGCCGACAGCGTGCCGCCGAAGGCGAGGAAGCCGGTGACCCCGAGGGCCAGCAGCACCGCCCAGACGAGGAGCACCACCTTCGGCCGCCCCGCCGCACGCGAGCCGAGACCGTACAACCAGCGCGCCACGTCGGCACCTCTCCGTCAGGGCACCGCGGATGCCGGTGTCCGCCGCCACGATAACCGGGCGCCCCCCGGCATCCGGTCGACGGTCAGAGCCGCCCCTCCCCCCGGGTGGGCTCGAGGGCGAGGCGGGCGAAGGCGAGGGCCTCGGCGAGGTCGATCTCACGCTGGTCGGCCGACTCCTTGCGCGTGCCGACCTCGACGACGACGTCGCCCTGCCACCCGGTGTCGGCGAGCAGCTGGAGCACCGCCGCGCAGGGCTGGGCACCGCGGCCCGGGACGAGGTGCTCGTCCTTGAACGAGCCGAGGCCGTCGGCGAGGTGGACGTGGGCGAGTCGGTCACCGAGGGCCTCGACCATCGCGAGGGCGTCGGAGCCGGCGGTCGCGGTGTGGGACAGGTCGAGGGTGACGCTGTCGTAGGGCTGGTCGGTCGGGTCCCAGTGGGGAAGGTAGGCGAGCAGCTCGCGCCCGGCCGTGCGCCACGGGTACATGTTCTCGACGGCGAGTCGCAGGCCGCTGTCGTGCTCCCGCAGGGCGATGCCCTCGACGAACTCCGCCGCGTACTCGCGCTGCCAGCGGAAGGGCGGGTGCAGCACCACCGTGGGGGCGCCGATCTCGTGCGCCAGCTCGATGGAGCGGTCGATCTTGTCCCACGGCTCGGTGCCCCAGACCCGTTGCGTCAGCAGCAGGGTCGGGGCGTGCACCGACGCGACGGGCAGCCCGTGGTGCTCGGACAGGGCGCGCAGGGCCCCCGCCTCACGGGTGACGGGGTCGGTCCAGACCATGATCTCGACGGCGTCGTAGCCGAGGCGCAGCGCCGTGGCGAAGGCGGTGGCGGCGTTGTCGGGGTAGACCGACGACGTCGAGAGTCCGACCCGGACGCTCACCGCGTCACCCACCGGGCCCTCTGGGCCCAGAGGCCCTCGCGCGGCGTCACGCGCCGGCGAGGTGGTCGAGGCGGCGCAGGATGAGGCCCTCGCGCAGGGCCCACGGGCAGATGTCGAGGCGCTCGAGCTGGAGCAGGTCCATGGAGGCCTGCGCCACGAGCGCGCCGGCGAGCAGCTGGTGGGCGCGCCCGACCGACACGGCGGGCAGGGAGGTGCGGGCGACGGCATCCATGCCCGCGAGCTTCTCGACGACGACGGCGAGGTCGTCACGGGTCAGGTGGCGCGGGACGAACGGCCCCTCCTCGCGCGGGGCGGCACCGGCGATGCGGGCCAGCGATCGCAGGGTCTTCGACGTGCCGACGGCGCGGTCGGGCGGGCCGGCGGTAAGCAGCGGGCGCAGCTGCTCGGCGAGGGTCGTGCGCACCCAGCCGCGCACCGCCCGCAGCTCGTCGGCGGTCGGGGGGTCACCGGGCAGACGTTCGCGGGTGACCCGGCCGGCCCCGAGGGGCAGGCTGACGGCGACGTCGGGCTCCTCGTCGAGGCCGCCGGCGAGCTCGAGCGAGCCGCCGCCGATGTCGACGACGAGCAGCCGCCCGCTCGACCAGCCGAACCACCGCCGCACGGCGAGGAAGGTCATGCGCGCCTCGTCGCTGCCGGTGAGGGTCTCGAGGTCGACGCCGGTCTCGGCGCGCACCCGGGCGATGACGTCGGGGCCGTTCGGCGCCTCGCGCAGCGCCGACGTGGCGAAGGCGAAGAGGTCGTGGACGCCCTGGTCCTCGGCGATGACGAGGCACTCACCGATGAAGGCGACGAGCCGGTCGGCGGTGGCCGGGTCGATGCTGCCGTCGGGCCGGGTGCTCTCGGACAGCCGCAGCTCGGTCTTGTGCGACGACGCGGGCAGCGGGTGGGCGCCGGCGTAGGCGTCGACGACGAGCAGGTGAACCGTGTTCGACCCGATGTCGATGACGCCCAGCCGCATGACCTCACCCTAGCGGGGGTGGTGGCCGGGACCTTTTGGGAACGGACCCGCGAGAACCCGCACGAATCCCGCGTGGACCCGCACGCGAGGGGGCGGACGCCGCGGACCCGGCCGACCGGCATCCGACGGTGGTCGTGGCGGCGGGCGCCCTGCGGCATAGGGTGACCCGGTGGCCGAAGCACCCCTGGACCTCCCGCGCCTCTGGGTCGAGTTCACCGACCCGGCGGACGCCTCGCAGCGTTTCCGCTGCGACCTCACCTGGCTGACGAGCAGCTGGACGTGCATCTTCGGCAGCGGCTGCCAGGGCATCTACGCGGGCCGGCCCGACGACGGGTGCTGCACGCTGGGCGCGCACTTCACCGACAAGGACGACGTGCGCCGGGTAGCCGGCTTCGTCGCCGAGCTCGGCGAGGACGAGTGGCAGTACCACGCGCAGGGCACGGCGACCGGCCGGCGCAGCGACTGGACCGAGACCGAGGACGGCGCGCGCAAGACGAAGGTCGTCGACAGCGCGTGCATCTTCCTCAACCGCCCGGGCTTCCCCGCCGGCGCCGGCTGCGCCCTGCACCAGCACGCGGTGCTCACGGGGGTCGACCCCCACACGACGAAGCCCGACGTGTGCTGGCAGCTGCCGATCCGTCGCACGTACCGCACCGTCGAGCTGCCCGACGACACGAGCTACCTCGAGGTGACGATCACCGAGTACGACCGCCGTGGCTGGGGCCCCGGCGGCCACGACCTCGACTGGTACTGCTCGGGCAACCCCGAGGCGCACGTCGGCCGCGAGCCGGTCTACCGCTCGAACGCCCCCGAGCTCGTCGAGCTCATGGGCCAGGCCGCCTACGAGCAGCTCGTCATCCGTGCCGAGGCGCACCTCGCCCAGGTCAAGGCCGTGCGGGCCCGCGGCGCCCGCGAGCTGCTGCCGCTGCTCGTGCACCCCGCCACGCTGGCGGCCTCGCCCGCGCACCCCGCGCGCAAGCGGGCCCGGTGACGGCGTGAGCGAGGTCATCCCCTCCCCCAACATCTGGCACACGCCCGACGTCTACGAGGTCGAGAACCGCGGCGTCGACCGGGCCGGCGTCATCGACGCGGCCATGCGCTCGGTGCTCGACTGGTCGGGTCTCGACGTCGTCGACATCGGCTGCGGCACGGGCTACCACCTGCCGGTCTTCGCCCGCGACGCGCGGTCGGTCGTCGGTGTCGAACCGCACCCGCCGTTGGCTTCGCTTGCGGCAGAACGGGTCTCGGGGATGCCCTCGTGCTCGGTCCGCGAGGAGGGTGCCGCCGCGATCGGGGTGCCCGACGCCTCCTTCGACGTCGCGCACGCCCGGTGGGCCTACTTCTTCGGGCCCGGCTGCGAGCCGGGTCTGGCCGAGCTCGACCGGGTCATGCGCCCGGGCGGCGCGGCCTTCGTCGTCGACAACGACGCCACCCGCTCGACGTTCGGGCGCTGGTTCCGGAGGGCGCTGCCGGGCTACGACCCCCGGGCCGTCGAGCGCTTCTGGGAGCGGCAGGGCTGGTCACGCGAGCGCCTCGACATCGCGTGGACCTTCGACAGCCGCGACGACTTCGAGGCCGTCGTCGGCATCGAGTTCGCGCCGGAGCACGCCGACCTCATCCTCGCCGAGCACCCCGACGCGACCGGTGTCGACTACGCCGTCAACCTCTGGCACCGCCGCTACTGACCCCCCGCCCGGGCACTCCTCCCGACGGGTCAGTCGACGAGGTCGAGGGCGATGTCGACGATGGGGCTGCTGTGGGTGAGCCCGCCGACCGACACGTAGTCGACGCCGCTGCCGGCGTAGTCGCGCACGACCTCGAGCGTGAGCCCGCCCGTCGCCTCGATCTCGACCGGTTCGCCTGCAGCAGAGGCGTTCTCACGCAGGAGCGCCACGGTCGCGGTGAGCGTGGCGACGTCCATGTTGTCGCACATGACGAACCGCGCGCCTGCGTCCCACGCCTCCTGGGCCTCGTCGGGGGTCGTCACCTCGACCTGCACCGGCACGTCGGGGAAGCGCTCGCGCACGAGGGCGTAGGCCGCCGCGACCGACCCGGCTGCGAGCTTGTGGTTGTCCTTGATCATCGCGACGTCGTAGAGACCCATCCGCTTGTTCGTGCCGCCGCCGCAGCGCACCGCGTACTTCTCGAGCCACCGCATCCCGGGCGTCGTCTTGCGGGTGTCGAGCACCATCGTGCCGGTGCCCTCGAGCGCGTCGGCCCACCGGCGCGTGTGCGTGGCCACGCCGGAGAGCCGGCTGACGACGTTGAGCAGGGTGCGCTCGGCGACGAGCACGACCCGGGTCGACCCGACGACCCGCGCGATGGTGTCCCCCCGCTCCACGCGCGCGCCGTCGTCGCGGACCACCTCGACGCTCGGCACGTCGACGCCGAGGGTCTCGGCCACCTGCTCGAGCACGAGGGAGACGACGGGGATGCCGGCCACCACCCCGGGCGCGCGGGCGACCACCTCGGCCGTGCGCACCTGGTCGGCCGGGATCGTGGCCAGCGTCGTCACGTCGAGCCCGCGGGGGCCGAGGTCCTCGGCCAGTGCGACCTCGACGAGGGCGAGGGCATGCTCGAGGGGGAAGCCGCTGAGGCCGTCGTCCGTCGCCTGCGTCGTGTCCACCCGGGTCATCTCCTGTCTCCGACGGCGTCGAGGTCGAGCCCGTCGAGGTTCTCCTGAGGCACGGGCACCGTCTCGGTGACGAGCTCGCCGTCGCCCGAGCGCCGCAGCCACGTGTGGTGCAGGTACCGCGCGTCGTCGCGGTCGGGGAAGTCCTCGCGCACGTGGCCGCCACGGGTCTCCTCGCGCAGCCGAGCGACGTGGGTGAGGGCCCGGCCTAGGTGCAGCAGGTTGGTCGTCTCCCAGCTCTTCGGCCCGCCCTTCTTGGCCGCGTCCTCGTCGGCGCCGGTGCGGGCGAGGGCGGCCAGGGCCGTCTCGGTGCGGTCGAGGGAGGCGGCCGAGCGCACCGTGCCGGCGCCCGCGGTCATGGCCCGCTGGACCTCGAGCCGTCGACGTCCCCGCACGAGGGCGCGGTCGGCGTCGTCGACGACGTCGACCGGGCTCGACGGCGGCAGCTCTCCGGCCGCGAGCCGCGCGGTGAGGTCGTCGGCGATGCGGCGGGCGAAGACGAGCCCCTCGAGCAGCGAGTTGCTCGCGAGCCGGTTCGCGCCGTGCACCCCGGTGCACGACGTCTCACCGCAGGCGTAGAGGCCCTCGAGCGACGTCCGCCCCCGCAGGTCGGTGCGCACGCCTCCGGATGCGTAGTGCTGGGCCGGCGCCACCGGCAGCAGGTCGGTGGCCGGGTCGAAACCCAGCCCGCGACAGCGCTCGACGATCGACGGGAAGCGCTGCTCGAGGAAGGCCGCCCCGAGGTGACGGCAGTCGAGGTACACGTGGTCGGTGCCGGTCTCGCGCATCCGTCGGATGATCGCCCTCGCCACGACGTCACGCGGGGCGAGGTCGGCGAGCGGGTGCTGACCCTGCATGAAGCGTTCGCCCGCGCCGTCGACGAGGAACGCCCCCTCACCGCGGACCGCCTCGGAGATGAGCGGCTGCTGCCCCCGTGAGCCCTCGCCCAGCCAGAGCACGGTGGGGTGGAACTGCACGAACTCGAGGTCGCCGAGCACGGCGCCGGCCCGCAGCGCGGCCGCCATGCCGTCGCCGGTCGCGACCGGCGGGTTGGTCGTCGAGGCGTAGATCTGGCCGAGGCCGCCCGTGGCGAGCACGACGGCGCGCGCGTGCGCGGCGCCCACCCCGTCGTTCTGGCCCTCACCGATGACGTGGAGGGTGACCCCGCACACCCGCGACCGGGCATCCGTCAGCAGGTCGACGACGAGGGCATGCTCGATGACCTCGATGCCCGGGTCGTCGTTGACGCGACGCAGGGCGGCGATGAGGGCGCGCGAGATCTCCCGCCCGGTCGCGTCACCCCCCGCGTGCAGGATGCGGTCGCGGTGGTGACCGCCCTCGCGCGTCAGCGAGATCTGGCCCGTGTCGCCGCGGTCGAACTCGGCGCCGAGGGCGATGAGGTCCCACACGGCGTCCGTGCCCTCGCGAACGAGGGTCTCGACGGCCTCGACGTCGCAGAGACCGACCCCCGCGACGAGCGTGTCGTGCACGTGCTCGGCGGCGCTGTCCTCCGGCGACATCACCGCCGCGATGCCTCCCTGCGCCCACGCGGTCGAGCCCTCGTCGAGCACGGTCTTGGTGACGAGCAGCACGCGGTCGACGCGGCGGCGCAGCCGCAGCGCCGTCGTGAGCCCGGCGATGCCGGAGCCGACGACGATGACGTCGGCGGTCGTCGTCCACCCCGGCTCGCGCGAGCGGAGGCGGCGGGGGATGCGGATGCCGGTGGGCGCGGTCGTCATCGCGCCCCGCCCTCACGCTGGTGGTCGCAGGTCACGCGCTCTCCTCGTCGGGTCGGCCCGGCGCGAGCAGCTCGAGCAACGGCTCGGCCGCGGAGGGCTTGAGACGCCCGCTGAGCAGCGCGCGCTGCGCCGTCGCGCGGGCCAGGGCGAGGTAGGCCGGGCTGACGTCCGGCGCCACCCGCCGCAGCGCGGCGACGTGCCCGGACACCGTACCCGCATCACCTCGCGACACCGGGCCGGTCAGGGCGCCGTCACCACCCTGCAGGGTGTTCGCGAGCGCCGCCTGCAGGAGCGGCTCGAGCACCCGCGCCGGGTCGTCGATGCCGGCGGCCGCGAGCAGCTGCATCGACTGGGCGACGAGGGTGACGAGGTGGTCGGCGCCGTGGGTGAGGGCGGTGGCGTACGTCTCGCGGGCGTCCTCGGGCACCCACACCGGCTCACCGCCCATCTCGATCACGAGCGCCTCGGCGAGGGGGCGCGCGACGTCGACCGTCGTCACCCCGAAGCAGCAGTCGACGAGGCGGTCGAGGTCGACGGCGGTGCCGGTGAACGTCATGACCGGGTGCAGCGCGAGGGGGACGACGTCGGCGGCCGCCGCGGGTGCCAGCACCTCGGTGCCGTGGGTGCCCGAGGTGTGCACGACGAGCTGCCCGGGCGTGAACGTCCCCGTCGCGGCGAGACCGGAGACGAGCTCGCCGAGGGCGTCGTCGGGCACGGCGAGCAGCACGAGGTGCGCGCCCGACACGACGTCGGGGACCGGCCGGACCGGCACCCCCGGCAGCAGGGTCGCGGCCCGCTCGAGGCTCGCCTCGCTCACCGCGGAGACCGCGCGCACGTGGTGACCCGCCGCGCGCAGGGCGGCGCCGAGCACGGCGCCGACCCGACCGGAACCGACGACACCCACGTCGAAGCGGGCGGGGCGGTCGTGCGGGCTCGTCACGACCCGAACGGTATCGCCTAGCCTCCTGCCTCGTGGGTGCCGGCGACGATGACGACGAGAGGGACGGGACGAGAGCGGTCCCGGATGCCATGCCGTGGCGTCGGGCGTGGCACGACGCCCTCTACGCCTCCGGGTCGGGCTTCTACCGGTCGGGCGACGGGCCGGCCGCCCACTTCGCGACGGCGGCCAACGGGCCCGCCGGCGCGGCCCTCGCCGAGGCGCTCCTCGCCCTGTGGCACCGCTCACACCCCCGGCCACCGACCGTCGTGGTCGACGTCGGCGCGGGCCACGGCGAGCTGGCCGCCCACCTCGCGGCGCTGCTCGACCGGGCCGGCGACGGCGGTGCCTCGGCGACGACTCGGGTCGTGGCCGTCGACGTCACCGCGCGCCCGGCGGCGTTGCCCGACCGGGTCGAGTGGCTCGTCTCCCCCGGTGGCGCGGCGCTGCCCCACGCCCTCGACGAGGCTCTCGACGAGGCTTTCGTCGGGGCTCTCGTCGTGGCCCACGAATGGCTCGACGTCGTGCCCTGCACGGTCGCCGAGGTGGGCACCGACGGTGCGCTGCACGAGCTGCTTGTCGACCCGGCATCCGGCATCGAGACGCTCGGTGACGCCCTCGTGGGTGATGACCTCAGCTGGTGCGAGCGGTACTGGCGTGCAACGGAACCCGGTGACCGCGTCGAGGTCGGGAGGAGCCGCGACGAGGCGTGGAGCGGGCTGCTGGGGCGCGTCCGCAGCGGTCTCGTGGTCGCCGTCGACTACGGCCACACGACGGGCACCAGGCCGCCGGCCGGCACCCTCACCGGGTACGCCGGCGGGCGGCAGGTCGTGCCCGTGCCGGACGGCGCCTGCGACGTCACCGCCCACGTCGCCGTCGACTCCCTCGAGGCCGACGAGCGCGTGCGGCAGCGTGACGTCCTCGACGCGCTCGGCCTCACCGGCGCCACCCCGGCGCACGACCTCGCCCGAGCCGACCCGCTCGCCTACCTCTCGGCCCTGCAGCGGTCGAGCGCGCTCACTGCGCTGCGCGACCGGGAGGGCTACGGGGCCTTCTGGTGGGTGGTCAGGAGGGTCCGGCCGGCGGACGTACCCTGAGGCCATGCGCCGGTTCGTCGTCCTCCTGCTCGCCCTCGGCGCCGTCGTCGGGATGCCGCTCAGCGCGTCGGCGCACGACGTGCTCGAGAGCACCAACCCCGCCGACGGGGCCACGGTCGAGCGCATGCCGGCCGCCGTCGTGCTCACCTTCTCCGAGGACCCGCTGCCTCTCGGCACCCAGCTGCTCGTGCGCGGCCCCGGCGGCGACGTCGCCGAGGGGAAGCCGACCGTCAGTGGTCGCGAGGTGCGCCAGGCGGTCTCGTCGAGCGCACCGGGTGGCGACTACACGGTGACGTACCGCGTCACGAGCGACGACGGTCACCCCGTGAGCGGCACGTTCGCGTTCCGGGCCACGACCGGCCTCGACGGGTCGGCGGCGCCGGCCGCCACGGGCCCCGTCGGCGGGTCCGCGTCGGCGGCGCAGCCGGACGGGGGCGGCTCCTCGCTGCCGATCGTCGTGGGCCTCGCCGTCGTGCTCGTCGTCGTGCTCGTCGCGGTGGGCCTGCTGCTGCGCCGCCGTCGGCCCACCTCCGCCTGACCCGGCCTGAGCCTGCCTCAGCCCCTCGTCTCGCTCGTCGCGGCCGCTTCGGCGCGTCTCGCCACGACGAGGGTCTCGTAGCCGCGCAGGACGAAGGTCGGGCGGCGGTGGGCCTCGACCACCTCGACCGGGCCGGTGCGCCGGAGCAGCGCCCGGACGCTCTCCTGCAGCTCGAGGCGCGCCAACGGGGCGCCGAGGCAGAAGTGGATGCCGGCCCCGAACGCGAGGTGCGGGTTGGGGTCGCGGTCGGCGCGGAAGGCGTCGGGCTCGTCGAACACCTGGGGGTCCCGGGCTGCCGCACCGAGCAGGGCCGCGACCTTCTGGCCCTGTCGGATCGTGACGCCGTGCAGGGCGACGTCCTCGGTCGCGGTGCGCTCGAAGAGGTGCAGCGGGGCGTCGTGGCGCAGCATCTCCTCGACGAGCCGCTGCACGACGGCGTCGTCGTCGAGCCCGGCCACGACCGCGTCGAGCTGGTCGGGCGCGGCGAGCAGCGAGGCCACACCGTTGCCGAAGCCGTTCACGCTCGCCTCGTGCCCGGCGTTGAGCAGCAGCACGACCGTGGCGACGAGCTCGCGGGGGCTGAGTCGGTCGGAGCCGTCACGGGCCTCGACGAGCGACGTGAGCAGGTCGTCGCCGGGCTCCCCGCGGCGCTGCTCGGCGAGCTGCTCGACGTACGAGGCGAACTCGTGGCTGGCCACCTGTGCGCGCTGCTGCGCCTCCGGTGACGGACCGACCTCGTACATGGCGACGATGGCCTGAGACCAGTCACGCAGCCGCTTCCAGTCGGAGGTCGGCGCACCGAGCAGCTCGCAGATGACGAGCACCGGCAGCGGCTCGGCGAACCGGGCGATGAGGTCGACGCGTCCGGTCGCGTCGAGCTCGGCCACCGCGTCGTCGGCGAGCCCGCCCGCCAGCTCGACGACCCTCGGCCGCAGCCGCTCGACGTGGCCCCGGCCGAAGGCGCCGGCCACGAGGCGGCGCAGCCGGGTGTGCTTCGGCGGCTCGGAGTCGAGGATGGAGTCGGCGTGCAGCCAGTCGAAGACGGTCCACGGGTCGTCGTGGCCGGCGGCCCGCTCGCGGAAGACGCGGCCCAGGCCGCGGTGGCGCAGCACGTCGCTGGCCGCCCGGTGGGTCGTCGTCACCCACTCGCCCAGTCCGTCGTGCCAGACGATCGGCGCCTCGGAGCGCGCGGAGGCCAAACCCGGGTAGGGGTCGGCGAGGAAGGCGGGGTCGGACAGCTCGAACGGTGCGCTCACGGGCGACACTCTGCCGCACGCCCGACGGCGCGGCCGCCGACCTCCCCGGAGCTGGGCGGCGTCGCCTCGGGTGAGGGGGTCGGGCCCGCCTCCTGCGCCGTGACGAGCAGGTCGTGGGTGAACTGCGCCGCGCCGACGTCGGACGTCCGGGAGGTGAGGTCGGCCAGGGCCTCCTCGTCGTCCGGCCCTGCGAGCCGGACCGTCACGTCCACCTCGCCAAGCCCCCGTCAGACCGGCTCGTCGGCCTCGGGCCCGCGCGAGGCGAAGGCCGCGATGCGGTCGCGCGCCGCGTGCTCGACGAGCACCGGGACGTAGTCGCGGATCGGTCCGTCGAGGTGCACGTGCTCGAGACGCACCGCCGCCTCGATCACCGTCGGGTCGACGGACGGGAACCGCTCGGCCAGGCGGGCGTAGACGTGGGTCAGCGCCTGCCGCTCCTGCTCGACCGGGCCCGGCTCCGGCCCGGCGTCCACGTCGGGCCGGGGGTGGTCGGCAGGGTCGGCGGGCATCTCCCGAGGGTGACGCCGTCGGACCCGAGCGTCAACCGTCTGCCCCGTCAGGTGGCGAACACACCGAGCAATGTCCAGATCGGCGAGCTGCAACCCGCCTATCTGGACATTGCTCGGTGTGTTCGTCGACGGGGTCGGCCGGCGGGTGGTCGGCGGTCCGGGGCCGTCAGTCGGTGGTGCGGAGCCGGTACCCGACGTCGGGGGCCATGTCGTCGAGGAAGCCGACGATGCTGTCGACGTGGTCGGCCACGCTCGACTCCACCGGGCCGGCGAAGCCGGCGAGAAAACCGTGCGGTCCGCCGGGGGCGTCCGGCCACTCGTAGTCGTAGGTACCGGGCTCGGCGAGCCTCGGGCGCACGACGAAGCGCTCGCCGCGCACCGTCAGCCGCAGCTCGTGGTCGACCACCCACGGACGCGAGGCACGCGACGGCTCGCGGACGGCATCCGGGCGGGGTGGGACGAGCGACACACGCGGGGTCGGATCCCCGGCCACCGGGTCGGCGAACAAGGCCGTCACCCGGTCGAGCTCGCTCGCGGCGGTGATGTCGAGACCGACGGTGCCGTCTGGCGTGGTCAGGGTGAGACCGTCGGGGTCGGCCGCGAGCGAGCAGTCGCCGAGCGGCCACCGGTGCACGGGCAGGGGCGAGGTGAACCACGGGCGGCGGCTCCCCGAGCGCCAGAGGGACCGGTCGGTCACGAGGTAGACGTGGATGCCGGTCAGCCCGTCGCCGGGTCGGTGCGAGGCCGTGAAGGAGTCGAGGTCCAGCTCGCCGACGGCCCTCGCCTCGGCGACGAGTTCGCGGTGCGCGACCTTGAGCGACATGCGGCGAGTATGGCGGAGGTCGCGGGCCCGTGCCCGGTGGCGCGGGGCTAGGTTCGGCACGTGGGCACCCCGGGCTCGGACCGCGCTGCCGTCGCCGAGGACCTCGCCCGGCGAGCGGTCGACTGGCTCGTGGCGGCACGGGAGCAGCAGGCGGACCGGGTGTCGACGGTCGGCAGCGACCCCGACCCGTCCCTCTACTCCGGGGACGCCGGGGTGCTGCTGGCCCTGCACGAGGCGGCCGAGCACACCGGGTCGGCTCGGCTGCGCCGCCTCGTCGACGAGGGCGCCGACCGTCTCGCCGCACAGGTCGACGACGTCGACGTCTCCTCGCTCTACTTCGGGCTGACCGGCATCGCCTTCACCCTGCACGTCCTGATGCGCGAGGACGCAGCCGCGCACGCGCTCCGGCTGGTCCGCAGTCGCGCGGTCGACGGCCGCTGGGGGCCCATGTTCGAGCTGCTGGCCGGCAACGCCGGGATCGCCCTGGGCGCCCTCCGCGCGGGTGACCACGACCTCGCCGTCGCGGCGGTCGAGCACTACCTCTCCGAGGCCACCCCGACGGCATCCGGCGTGAACTGGGCGGTGCGCCCCACCCCGGCGAGATCGCACCACGTGGCGCACGGCACCCTCGGCATCGTGCTGGCCCTGGGCACGGTCGGCTCGGAGGTCGGACGCGGCGACCTCGTCGAGCTCGCGCTGCGGGGAGCCGCCGACGTGGTCGGCCGCGACGAGCAGGGCCCCGAGGGCTTCCTCGTCCCCCACTCCGACCCACCCCACCGCCCCGACCTCATCGAGCGCTACAGCCTCGGGTGGTGCAACGGGCCGGCCGGCGACGCGCAGACCTTCCGGCTGCTGCACCAGGTCACCGGCGACGACCGCTGGCGCGCGCTCGGTGACAGGTGCTGGCACACGGTCGTGACCTCCGGCCTGCCGGCGCGCCTGCGTCCGGGGTTCTGGGACAACAGCGGTCGCTGCTGCGGCACCGCCGGAGTGCTGGCCCTCGCGCTCGACCGCGTGGTGGAGCGGGGCGACCACGGCGACCACGGCGGCCACGGCGGCCACGAGGACCCCGGCGTCTTCGCCGACGTGCTCGTCGACGACCTCCTCGCCCGCGCGACCGTCGACGAGGACGGGGCCCGGTGGAGCAACCACGAGCACCGGGACGACCCGCCCGACCTCCGGCCCGAGCGCGGCTGGGCGATGGGCTCGGCCGGCATCGTGCGTGAGCTGCTGCGGTACGCCCGCGTCCGCGTCGGTCGTGACGACGCCTACGCCGTGCCGTGGCCCGACCACCCGACCCGGCCACGACGGCATCCGGCGGGCATACTCGGAGCATGACCGAGACGACGGCGGCCACCCGCGGGGGCGAGCGCGCCCTCACGGTCGGCGTCGGTGCGGGCGGGCTCGCGACCGCCGACATGGTGCTCAACATCGGCCCACAGCACCCGGCGACGCACGGGGTGCTCCGGCTGCGCATCGTCGTCGACGGCGAGCGCATCGTCAGTGCCGAACCGATCGTCGGCTACATGCACCGCGGCGCCGAGAAGCTGTTCGAGGTGCGCGACTACCGGCAGATCCTCGTGCTCGCCAACCGCCACGACTGGCTGAGCGCCTTCAGCAACGAGCTCGGGGTCGTGCTCGGGGTCGAGCAGCTGCTCGGCATGGAGGTGCCCGAGCGCGCGGTCTGGGCGCGCACCGTGCTGGCCGAGCTCAACCGGGTGCTCAACCACCTGATGTTCCTGGGCAGCTACCCGCTCGAGCTCGGCGCGATCACCCCCGTCTTCCACGCGTTCCGCGAGCGCGAGGAGCTGCAGGCCGTCATGGAGGAGATCTCCGGCGGGCGGATGCACTACATGTTCAACCGCGTCGGCGGCCTCAAGGAGGACCTCCCCGCCGGCTGGCTGGGTCGCGCGCACCACGCCGTCGCGGCGGTGCGCCGCCGGCTGCCGGACCTCGAGCGGCTCATCGTCGGCAACGAGATCCTCGAGGCGCGCACCCGTGGCGTCGGGGTCCTGCCGCTCGAGGCGGTGCTCGCCCACGGCGTCAGCGGGCCGATCGGCCGGGCCAGCGGCCTCGACGTCGACCTCCGCCGCGACACCCCCTACCTCGCCTACGGTGAGCTCTTCCCCGACGGCGGCCCGGGCCGGGTCGTGACCCGTACCGCCGGCGACTGCCTCGCCCGGCTCGAGGTGCTGCTCGAGCAGGTGCACGTCTCGCTCGACCTCGCCGACGCCGCCCTCGACCGGCTCGCGCTGCTGCCGCAAGGGCCCGTCAACGTGCGGCTGCCCAAGGTGCTCAAGGTGCCCGAGGGCCACATCTACTGCGCCACCGAGAACCCGCTCGGCTTCAACGGCTACTACCTCGTCTCGCGCGGCGAGAAGACGCCGTGGCGGCTCAAGCTGCGCTCGGCCTCGTTCAACAACGTCTCGGTGCTCGCGAGCATGCTGCCCGGCCAGCTCATCGCCGACATGGTGGCCATCCTCGGCTCGATGTTCTTCGTCGTTGGGGACATCGACAAGTGAGCGCACCGACGAACCGTCCCGGCCGTGCGACCTGGCTGCGCGCCACTGCCGTCCTCGCGATCACGGCGAGCGTGACGCTCGCGGCGGCCTGCAGCGACGAGGACACCGTCGACACCGTGCCGCCGGCCTGGCCGACCCCCACGGTCGACCTGCCCACCGTGCCGGTGGTGCCCCTGCCGTCGGTGTCCGGGACGGGCGACCTTCCCTAGGTCACCTCGTCGTACGTTCACGGATGCCGGGTGGCCCGCCGGGACGCCCGAGCACGGATGCCGGGCGGTCGGCTGTCCAGCCCGTGACCGCCGTGCGATCAGGAGCGCTCGGGCCCCAGGAGGCGACCACTGACGACCTCGACGACCGGACGGCCGTCGAGCGGCCGCGCCAGCCGGACCTCGGCCGGGGTCGCCATCAACATGGCCGGGCAGGCGGCGACCCCGCCCCACCCTCCCGTCGTCCCCCCGACCACCACGACGTCGTCGGCCTCCCACACGTGGGCCTGCAGGTCGACCTCGCAGGCGCTCGAGTACACACGCACGGTCAGCGAGGTCGGTCCCGTCGCCGTGGCGCTCGCGGCTCCGAGGAGGTCGCCGTCCTGCGGGCTCGGAGCACCCCCGGCTCCGGGGGCCTCGGTCAGCACTCCTGGCGGGAGCGCGACGACGACGAGGGGGTCGTCGATCCCGGACCCGGTGAATCGCCAGACCGGAGCCGTCATCGCCCCGCGCTGGGTCAGCACGGAGACGGAGCCGCGCTCGGCACCGGTGACGGTCAGGCCGCACCGTTCCTGACCCCGCCCGCCGCAGGGCTGCAGGTGGGTGGCCAGCTCGAGGGTCTCGCGGGGCCCGAGGGTGACGACGTCCCGGGGCGCCAGGCCGGGCGGCCGCAGGGTCACCGGCCAGCCCGCTCCTGTGACCCGCGGGGAGAGTCGGACCAGCCCGGCGAAGAAGGTCTCCTTGGCCACGCCGTCGTCGCCGAAGCCGCCGCCGACCATGACGGGCTGCATGAGCACGACGGCGTCGTGCAGGTGCTCCAGGGTGCCGCCGCTCCGCAGCGACGCGGCGGTCTGTTCGGCGCGCACCCGAAAGCGGTCGGGGGCCGCCACGACCGGCAGGGCGGTCGGGCTCGAGGTCATGTCGACGCCCGGTCCGTGCGGCGCCTGGGTGGAGCAGCCGGCCCCCGACGCCGTCAGCGCCACGGCCGCCACCGCCACCCACCACCGGGCCCTTCTCGAGCGCGAGCACGTCACGCCTTAAGGACACCACAGGCGCCGGAACCGTTGCCAGACCCCGGGCAGTCACGTCTCGAGCACGACCCCGCCGCGCTCCGGCCCGCAGACCCGCGATGTGCGGCGGATCAACCGGCAGACCAGCTGGCGGCTGGTGTCGCCAGCGCAACACCACGTGCAAGGTGATCGGCCAGTTGATCGAGCCGGCCCGGGGGGCGCATCAGGAGCGGCGGTCGGCGTCCTCATCGTCGCGGGGCCGTACACGGCACCAGCGCTGTACGAGCATGCCGGCCGCCGAGAGCAGCGCGGCGACGACGTCGTGGGCCAGGAAGGGCCACACCCGCGCCTGCTGCGACTCGACGTCGATGTCGGGCAGCAGCACGAGCACGTTGGCCGCGTACCAGCCGACCAGCACCGCGCCGGTCAGGGCCGCGGCCTGGGCGAGCACGAGGGTCCGAGCCGCGCGCAGCGGGGTGACGTGCGACAGCGCCTCGCCGTCGCGCACGCGCCGCACCTGCCACCCGGCCGCCACGAGGCCACCGGCGAGGAAGAGCATGGCGACGAGCCCGATCCACCCCTGGTCGGGCAGCCCGCCGGTCGCGGCCGCGCGCAGCCCGAGCCAGGCGATGCCCGTCGTGACGAGGGCGGCGATGACGAGCGTCGTGCCGCGGATGCCGGCGTGCGGGGTCACGAGGCCCCCTCCCCCACGGCCACCGGACCGTCGAGCGGTGCCGCCCCGGGCAGCGCCCGCACGCCGGTCGCGTCGAGACCGTCGAGCAGGTCGGCCACCGACCGGATGCCGTCGGGGCCGGGTCCCACGCGCAGCCTCGCACCCGGGTCGGCGTCGTGCCACGGCACGAGCACGAAGGCGCGCTCGTGGGCCCGCGGGTGCGGGAGGGTCAGCGTCGGGTCGTCGCTCGTCACCTCGTGGCGCGAGCCGGGGGCGCCGAAGGCGATGAGGTCGAGGTCGAGCGTCCTTGCCCCCCAGCGGATCTCACGGGTGCGGCCGTGCTCGGCCTCGATCTCGTGCAGGCGGGCCAGCAGCGTGTCGGGCGCCATCGTCGAGCGACCGA